>NZ_JAAAMH010000009.1 GCF_024105655.1 Aliihoeflea sp. 40Bstr573 | reverse complement strand
GCTGCTGGAGCCTATCGGCAACATCCCGCCGGCCGAAGCCGAGGAACGCTACTACGCCATGCTGGAGCAGCCAGACATGGCAGCGTAACTTAATTCAAACGGCCTCCGGCAAACCCGGGGCGATTCAGCCAGGACAATCCCGGAGCGCCCAAGCCTGCCGAAAACGTGTCCGCAACAGGCGGGAATGGGGAAGCCGTTGTCAGCTTCAACCCTCCCTCGTCGGGACCAAGCCCTGTCGGCTACATCGTCAAGTCGAGCCCCGGTGACATCGAGGTGCAAGGCGCAACCGGCCCGATCACTGTGCCCGGCCTCACCAACGGAACGTCTTATACCTTCACCGTTGTCTCGAAGATCAACGCGACGACGCTCAGCGGTCCGAGCGAGCCGAGCAATTCGGTCACTCCGGGCGTGGTGACGATCTCGTTGTCCCCGCCCGCTGGCGCGCTCGCGGGCGGCACGGCCGGCACGGTCTATGGCGGGGCGACTTTGGCGGCTTCCGGCGGAACTGCCCCTTACGCCTATACGGTCACGGCGGGTGCCCTCCCGGCCGGCATGACAATTGATCCGGCAACCGGTGCGATCTCGGGCGCGCCCGACACGGCGGGGGCCTACGACTTCACCGTGACCGCGACCGACACCAACAGCGCAAGCGGATCGGCCAGCTATTCGCTGTCGATCGCCTTGCCAGCCCCCGTCGCCAACGACGGGACCGCGACGGTGGCGGCAAATTCCACCGGCAACGCAATCACCCTAGGCCTGAGCGGCGGCTCCACCGTATCCGTTGCCGTCTCATCCGCTCCGGGCCACGGCACGGCGACCGCGTCGGGTACGACCATCACCTACACGCCGGCAGCCGGCTATTCCGGCTCGGACAGCTTCACCTACACCGCCAGCAACGCGACCGGCACGTCTGCGGCCGCGACGGTGACGATCACCGTCACGCCCCCGACGCTGGCCCTTACCCCCGAGGCTGGCGCCTTGCCGGCTGGAACGGTTGGCACGGCCTACAGCCAGACGGCTGTTGCCTCCGGCGGCACCGCGCCCTACAGCTATGCTGTCACCGCAGGCACGCTCCCGGTCGGCCTGACATTGGACGGCACGACCGGCGCGATCTCCGGCACCCCGACAGAGCACGGCGACTTCAACTTCACCGTCACCGCCACCGACGCCTACGGAGCAACCGGGGTGGCGGCCTATTCGCTTGCTGTCGGGGATATGGCGCCGGTTGCCAACAACGGCACCGCGACGGTGGCGGCGAACTCGTCGGCGAACCCGATTGCACTCAGCCTCGGTGGCGGGACGGCGACCTCTGTTGCCATCGCCTCCGCTCCCGCCCATGGATCGGCGACCGCATCGGGCACGACCATCACCTACGCGCCGATGGCGGGCTATTCCGGCCCGGACAGCTTCACCTACACCGCCAGCAACGCGACCGGCTCCTCGGCGGCCGCGACAGTGACGATCACCGTCGAGCCGCCGACGCTGGCCCTCTCGCCCGCGGCTGGCGGCTTGCCGGCCGGAGCGGTCGGCACGGCCTACAGCCAGCCGGTTTCGGCCTCAGGAGGCACCGCTCCCTACAGCTATGCTGTCACCGCAGGCTCCTTTCCGGCTGGCCTTTCGCTGGATACCACTACCGGTGTCATCGCAGGTGCTCCCACAACTGCCGGCAATTACAGTTTCACCGTCACCGCCAGCGAAGCCTATGCCGCAACAGGTTCGGTAAGCTACTCGGTAGCGGTCTCAGCGCCGCCAACCGTCTTTGCTTTCGCGCCTTCGAGCGGTGCCCTTGCCGAGGCCATGGCGGGTGAGGATTACACCCAGCAGATCTCAGCCAGCGGCGGAAGCGGCGCGTTGATCTATAGCCTCGCGTCGCGAACATTGCCGCGAGGCTTGGTTCTCAACATCTCGACGGGCGAACTGACCGGCCCGCTGGCAGCGGATGCCGAAGGCGAATACAGCTTCACCATCGAAGTCCGCGACGGCAACGGTGCGACCGGAACGGCGAGCTTTACCCTGAAGGTAAACCCGCGGGCCGTCACGGTGACCGACAAGGTCGTTGATGTTCCGGCCGGAGCGACGCCAAACAATGTCTATCTGAATGGCGGCGCGACGGGCGGCCCCTTTACCTCGGCCGATCTCACCTTCGTGGAACCGGCCAATGCGGGCACCGCCACGATTACTCGCGGTCAACTGGCACAGGCCGACCCTGTCGTGACGCCAACTGGCTGGTATCTGGAGTTCGAGCCGAACCCAGCCTATTCCGGCCAGGTGCGCGTGGGCTTTCGACTGACCAGTGCGCTGGGTGTCTCAAACACCGGCACGGTCATCTACAACCTTGGCTACAGTGCCGCCGATGTAGCGCAGGAGATCGACTCTCAGGTGCAAGGTTTCGTGCAGAGGCGCCAGAGCATGATCTCCTCGGCGATCGAGGTGCCGGTCCTATTGGAGCGTCGCCGCATGGCCAGCGCCAATAATCCCGTCACCACGCGCATGTCGCCCTCGGCGGACGGCCTCGCGCTTGGCTTCGCCTCCAGCCTGGCCCAGATGAAAGCGGCCCGCAACAGTGTTGACGGCGCAACGAACGCGGGGTCCTCGCTCTTCAACATCTGGGTCGACGGCGCGCTTCTTGCCCACCACAACGAGGAGAACGGCGGAAAGTGGGGCAGCTTCGCCATGGTGTCGCTGGGCGCGGACTATCTCCTCTCGGAAAGGGCATTGCTCGGCCTGTCCTTCCATTCCGACCGGATGGTCGACCCAACGGATGAGGACGCGACGCTGACGGGAAATGGCTGGCTGACCGGGCCGTATGCTTCGTTCGAGATCGGCAAGAATCTGTTTTGGGACACCAGCCTGCTTTATGGCGGCTCCTCCAACGACATCGAAACGCACTTCTGGGGCGGTTCGTTCGACACCCGGCGCTGGCTGTTCGACAGCTCGCTCGAAGGACAGTGGCAGCTCGATGACATCACGGTGCTGACGCCGAGACTACGGGCTGTATACCTGTCGGAAGAAGCAAAGGACTACGCGGTCCGGAACGCTGCCGGCGATTTGATCGAACTCGATGGGTTTACGCAGGAGCAATTGCGCGTGAGCTTGGGAGCCGAGATCGCGCGGACGTTCGAGCTCGAGAATGGAACGCTCGTGACACCCAAATTCGGGGTCAACGGCGGTTTCTCGGGTCTCGACGGTTCCGGCGCGTTCGGTTCGTTTTCGACCGGCATGTCGTTGCAGACCGTCAACGACTGGACGATCGATGCCGGATTGCTGTTCAATATCGAGGGCGAAGGCGAAAAATCGATTGGGGCCAAGGTAGGTATGAGAACGCGATTCTAATGGGCAGCGCAGCGCCGTTCGAATCGCGACCTCACCTCCACGCGCCCCGGCCAAATGGACGTGCTGTCACATTGTGAGGTCGGCCCAGATCAGAACCGCCCTGCCCTGCGCGTCGCCTGGCGCGCCTCGCGGACGTTCCGTTCGACATCGGCATCCGAGCGCCCGGTAAGGCTCCGCGTCAGCGGACGCAGAAGTTGCAGGTCGGGCGACAGGGAGGTCGGGCCGTATCCAGCTTCTGTCGCGTTTGTGGTGCTGTCGATCATGGCGGCGCTGGCTCCATTGCCGGTTATGATGTGAAGGAATGCGCCTTGCGCGCCGGAGCGGTCATCGGGACACCTGCCGGGAATGGAGGTCCGTAACGGGCGTGCCATCCAGGGCGACGGGAAGCAGCACGTCACCGGATATCCGACCGATCAGATGCGCGGCATGCCGGCGGGGCGCATGAGTCGTTTCTGCGCGGCGATGCGGAATGGCGCATTTGGCGCGCCATAGCCCCTATAGCCTCCGCGCCGCTCCACGATCTCGAAGAAGAAGCCTTCGCCGAACGTGGCGCTGTAGAGCTGGAAATACTCGCCCTCGCCGTCCTGGTCGTAGAGGATGTTTGCCTCGCGCAGGCGGTCGGCGAAATCGGGATCGAGGCCGAAGCGGGCTTCGAGGTCGTCATAGTAGTTCGGCGAAATCTGGAGCGTGGCGAAACCGCGCGTCACGAGGCTTGCAGCGGTGGCGAAGATGTTGCCAGTCTCGAAGGCAAGATGCTGGACGCTCGAGCCAAACCGCTCGGCGATGAAGTGGCCGGCAAGCGTGCGCCGGTTTTCTGCGCCGTTCAACGTCAGCCGCAACGCGCCGTCCGCGCTCTCGACCACCTGGCTGCGCACGAGGCCGGCCGGATCGACGACGTCAACCATCGGCAGCTTTTGAGTCTTGAGGATCGACGTGTAGAAGAGAAGCCAGGTCAGCATCTCCTCATGTGCCATTGTCTGCGCGACATGATCGATGCGCGTCAGCCCTGCATCCGGGCGATCCCGGCCCGTCGCATCGAACTCGGCGTCCCAAACGCGGGCAAGCTCCGACTGCTCGTCGAGGAAATAGATGACGCCGCCACCGACGCCGCGAATGGCGGGAATGGCAAGCTCACCTGGACCCGGGCGCTGCTCGAAGATTTCTGCGCCGAGCGCTTTTGCCCGCGCGACAGTCGCCGACGCATCTTCGACCTTGAGCCCGATCGCGTAGGCCGAAACGCCATGAACGAGATAGGATGAGTGCGCGAACCCGCCCTTGTCGGTGTTGACGACGATGTTGATGCCACCCTGGCGCCAGAGCGCAACATCCTTCGACTTGTGCCTTGCCGTCTGCGCGAAGCCGATGGTCGACAGGAGCGTGCCGAGTTCCTCGGCTTCCTTTGCCCCTGCGGCGAACTCGACGAATTCCACGCCCTTGACCGCGATCCGGTCGGGCATCTTCGGCACGCTGATTGCGATGCCGGGCTCTGCCCGCGCGACCTGGTCCATCAGGTGGACAAGGGAGCGGTGGCCGTCAACGGCGATCGATTTCGGCGAGCCGCCGCGGAACTGGTCGTTGAATATCTCGAGCGACAGTGGCCCATCATAGCCGGTGGCGGCCACGGCGCGCATAAAATCCTTGACCGCCAGATCCCCCTCGCCCGGCATGTTGCGGAAGTGGCGGCTCCAGTAGAGAAGATCCATGTCGATCTTCGGCGCATCGGCAAGCTGGACGATGAAGATGCGGTCTCCCGGGATCGATCGGATCGTCTCGACGTCGATTTTGCGGGCCAGCGTGTGGAACGAATCGAGGATCAGTCCGATGGCGGGATGGTCTGCGCGGCGCACGATCTCCCATGCGTCACGATGGTCGCTGATGTGCCGGCCCCAGGCGAGTGCCTCATAGCCGACGCGGATGCCGCGCCTGGCGGCGCGATCGCCAAGCTCGCGAAAATCATCCGCGGCGCGGTCGATGCCGCCGAGCGCGATCGGAGAGACGTTGGAGCAGACAAGCATCAGATCGGTGCCAAGTTCGCCCATCAGGTCGAACTTGCGCTCCGCCCTGTCGAAGCCTCGCCTGCGCTGCGGCTCGGGCATGCCTTCGAAATCGCGAAACGGCTGAAAAAGCGTGATGGTCAGGCCGTGGTCGCGCACCATTTGTCCAACCTCGGCTGGTGATGCGTCGAAAGCGAGGAAATCATTCTCGAATATCTCGACGCCGTCGAAACCGGCTGCGGCGATGGCGGCGAGCTTTTCCTTCAGATCGCCGCTGATCGATACGGTTGCGATCGAGGTTTTCATGCCGAATGCGCCATGGCTGGCTGGGGTCGCAGCAGCGCCGCGCGCAAAGCCGCCTGATCGACGTCGACGCCCGTGAACAGCCGGAACGCGTCGACGCCCTGATGGAAAAAGAGTTCGTAGCCCGAGAGGATCGCCAACCCGGCGGCCCGGGCAGCGGCCAAGAACTCCGTTTCGACGGGGGTATAGACCGCATCGAACGCCCAGCGCGCGCGCCTCAGCCTTTCGGCGGGAAACGCGCTGCCAGGGTGGCCCACCATCCCAAGCGGCGTCGAATTGATGAGGCCGTCCGCCCCCGCCATCGCCTCTTCGATCGACCCCACGAGCCGGACGGACAGATTTGAAGACTGGCGCAAGGCTCCTGCAAGCGCGCCTGCCTTTGCGCCGTCAGGATCGAAGATCGCAAGTTCGGCCGCGCCGAGCGAGGAAAGCGCAAAGCCGATAGCCTTGCCCACACCGCCCGCGCCCGCCATGGCGACACGGCCGGGTGCCTCACCCTTGAAGCTCGCGCGAAACGCCGCGGCAAAACCCGAACAGTCTGTGTTGAAACCTTGCGGTGTGCCGGCCCCGAAGATCACCGTGTTGCATGCGCCGACGGCGCGAGTCTCGTCGTCACCCATGACAAGACGCGGAAAGACCCGCTCCTTGTAGGGATAAGTGACGTTGATGCCGCGGTAACCCTCGCGCGCGCAGCGGTCGAAGACGGCGTCGAAGTCGAGACCAAGGTCCGCTGGTATCAGCGGTTCGTAGCGCACGTCGAGGCCGCAGAGTTCGCCCGCCAGTCGATGAAGAAGAGGCGATTTCGAGCGACGAATGTTGTCCCCGATCAAACCGAGTTGGATCACCGCTTCCTCCCAAGGAAAGTTCCATCAAGCCACTGCCGCCTGCCGCGTCAAGATACACAGCAAGATCGCCATTTCAAATGGCAAAACAAATTATCTCATAGATTATTGAAAGTCGCGGACCGGATCACCTGATCGTCCCGGTTGCCAGAGCGTGTTCGACGCCACCCTTGACGTGAAGCTCCAGCGTCGCCCGTGCGGTTCTTGCATCGCGCTTCAGCGCGCAATCGAGAAGCGTGCGGTGCTCGTTAGCGGCGATGTCGCCCCGAAACGAAAGCGCGATCATCTGATAGCGCAGATATTTGTCGAAGATCGCGGCGTGCGTTTCCATCAGGACGCTCGATCCGCAGGCGGAAATCAAGGCCTGGTGAAACTCCCAGTCATAGCGCTTCCACACTTCCGTTTGCGACCGGTCGCCTTCCTGCATGCGCCGCTCCATCGAGGAAAGCTTGTGGTGGGCCGAAACGACACGGCCTTCCCACTCGACATCGCCCACGGCAAAGGACTGCTCGAGCGCGTGAACCTCCAGAAGAAGGCGCAGCGCTGCGATCTCGCGCAGATTCTCGACCGACACGGGCGCGACTTCGAAACCGCGTTGGCCTTCGGCAACGACCAACCCTTCCGAGGACAAGCGGTTCAGGATTTCGCGCAGCGTGCTGACGCTGGCGCCGTAGTGGTCACGAAGCCGGTCGAGCTTCAGTTTCTGGTTCGGCTTGAGGTGACCGAACAGGATGTCGCCGCGTATCCGACGATATGCGTTCTCCCCGATGGTGAGGAGGCCCGGTACTTCCGCTTCGATATCGACGTGCTTCATATGATGACGACTATCTCAGATATTGTATCGAAACCGATGCTATCCGTCATTCGGGCAGGAGGCCATTGCGGATCGTGTGTTCGACGCAGGAATCGATGTGGCGCCGCAGAACCGAAATTGCCCCCGCATGGTCGCGCGCGAGCGCCAAGCGAAGAAGCTCGCGATGCTCTTCGGCCGCAGGTTCGCCGCGGAAGATGACGGCAATGATCTGGTAACGCAGATAAAGATCGTAGATGCGCTGGTGCGCCTCCATCAGTGCGGCCGAGCCACACGCGGAGACGAGCGCATGGTGAAACTCCCAGTCGTATCGCTTCCAGATTTCGGTGCGGGTCCGGTCTCCGGCCAGCATTTCGCTTTCAAGTCGAACGAGCTTGTGATGGGCAGCCAGAACGTCCGCTTCCCAATCGACACCGCCCCGGTTGAAGGATTCCATGAGCGCATGGCCCTCCAGGAGTTCGCGCATGGCAGCGACCTCGCGGAAGTTGCGGCCCGAGACGGGTGCGACTTCGAAGCCTTTCTGGCCCTCCGCCAGGACCAGCCCTTCCGAGCAAAGCCGATAGAGGATTTCGCGTAGGGTGCTGACGCTCGCGCTGTACGGGTTCTTGAGCTTCTCGAGCCGCAAGCGCTCGCCGGGCCGCAGATGGCCAAACAGAATGTCGTGACGGATGCGTTTGTAAGCGCCCTCGCCGGCCGTCTCGCTCAAAGTGGCAGTCTGCATCTTTCAATTCCGATCTACGCTGTTCCTAGCGCAAATGCTTCCCGACAAGCAAGCATTGCGCAAACCGCATGATGGAAATTGAAATCTCTGATGTTTTGCGTATCACCTATTGATCGAAGCTTTGTGTCGTGCAATGAGTCGGGGCATGATGCCACGGCGTCAGCCGCCATCGCCATCGGATCAGGGAGGATCACCATGTCGCTATCGTTTACCCGCCGCGCGCTTCTGGCCGCCAGTGCAGCCGTGATGCTGGCAACCGCTGCCCCGGCCTTCGCGCAGGACAAGGTCCCGCTTCGTTTTTCGGCGGTCTTCTCCGAGCAGGACATCCGCGCCGAGATGATGAAGAAATTCCAAGAGGAGATCGGCGACGAGTTCGACTTCCAGGGCTACTACGGCGGAAACCTGTTCAAGCAGGGCACTGAGCTCGTCGCGCTCCAGCGCGGCAACCTGGAAATGGGTAACATCGCGCCGCAGGATATTTCCAACCAGATTCCGGCGTGGTCGATCCTGACTTCCGCCTATCTGTTCCGTGATGCCGACCACCTGAAGACATTCTTCGCGTCTGAAGCCGGCGAGGAGATGAAGAAGATGGTCGAGGACCAGCTTCAGGTGAAAATCCTCGGCCCGACCTATTTCGGCGCACGCCAAGTCGGCCTCAAAACAGACAAGAAGATCAACACCCCCGACGACATGGCCGGCATCAAGCTGCGCATGCCCGGCGGCGATGCCTGGCAGTTTCTCGGCCAGGCGCTTGGCGCCAATCCGACGCCGATGGCCTATGCGGAGGTCTATACCGGGCTTCAGACCGGAGCCATCGACGGGCAGGACAATCCGCTGCCAAACGTTCAGAACATGAAGTTCGACGAGGTGATGTCGCAGATCGTTCTGACCTCGCATCTGGTCGGGTTTGATCTCCTGACGATCTCGCTCGACGCCTGGAACAAGCTGTCGCCTGAGCAGCAGGAGAAGGTGCAGTCGGCGGCCGACAGCGCGATTGCGTGGAGCACCGCGGAGCACCTGAAGCAGGAAGAAGAACTGATCGCCTCCTTCAAGGAAAAGGGGCTTGAGATCTACGAGCCGGATCTCGACGCCTTCCGCGAACACGCGCAGAAGATGTATCTTGAATCTGCCCTCGCCGAGAACTGGCCGGAAGGCATGGTCGAGACCATCAACGGTCTTTGATCTGATCGTTCAGGATGCGGCCGCATGATCTGCTGCCGCATCCTTCCACCTTCCGCAGCCGCACCCTCAGGGAGGTCGACATGCGTCTGACGCGCATCGGGCAATGGCTCTACAGGCGCGCCGAGAACATTCTGGCGCTCATGCTGGCCGTGATGTTCATCGCCTTCCTCTTGCAGATCGTCTTTCGCTATCTGCTAAACTTCCCAATCGGCTGGACGTCGGAACTGACCGTCATCATGTGGCTGTGGCTGGTCCTTTGGGGCGCGGCCTTCGTCGTTCGGGAAGAAGAGGAAATCCGCTTCGACCTGATCTATGGCAGCGTCAGCCCCGGCACGCGGCGCGTTCTCGCGGTCATCACGTCAGTCGCGTTGCTGGCGCTTTATCTCTTCTCCCTGCCCGCGGTCTGGGACTACGTCACGTTCATGAAGGTGCAGTCGACGGCCTACCTGAAGATCCGCTTCGACTGGCTGTTTTCCATCTACGTCATCTTCGCGATCGCCGTGATCATCCGCTACGCGTTCATCCTGCGAAATGCGCTCTTCGGCCGCAACGTGCAGGATTTCGATCCCACCAAGGCGAGTTCGGGCGTATGAGCCTCACCGATCCGTTCACGCTGTGCATCGCCGCGATCGTCACGCTGAGCCTCCTGGGCCTGCCCATCGGTCATGCCATGATCGCAGCCTCTATCCTCTACCTCTATGCGGCCGGTCTCGACATGGGCACAGCGGCCGAGCAGCTCCTGAACGGCATGTATACGAGCTACATCCTGCTCGCCGTGCCGCTCTTCATCCTGGCCGCCGAGCTGATGAACTCCGGCTCGATGACACAGCGCCTCCTCACGTTCTGCAACGCGATCGTCGGTCGTTTCCGCGGTGGGCTCGCACAGGTCAACGTCGTCCAGTCGATCATCTTCGCGGGCATGTCCGGTTCGGCGATCGCCGATGCGGCCGGTACCGGAAAGATGATGCAGACCATGATGACGTCCGGCAACAAGTACCCGGCAAGCTTCGCTGGCGCACTGACCGCCGCGACCGCCGTCATCGGCCCGATCATCCCGCCGTCGATTCCCATGGTGCTCTATGCGCTCGTTTCGGACGCATCGATCGGCTACCTGTTTCTCGCCGGGATGGTTCCCGGTCTCATCATGGGCCTTGCCCAGATGAGCATCGTCGCCTGGATGGCACGACGGCAGAACTTTCCTGTCGAAAAGCCGGTGCCGCTGCGCGAAATTCCGCGCATCACCTGGAACGCGTTCCCTGCCTTGATGCTGCCGGTCGTGCTTCTGGGCGGCATCTATTCGGGCGTCATGACGCCGACCGAAGCGGCCGCGGTCGCCGCCGCCTATGCGTTCATCATTTCCGCCATCGTCTATCGCTCGATAAGCTGGGCTGACACCTACAGCTCACTGCTCCGCAGTGCGCGCACGACCGCGTCGATCGGCATGCTGATCGCCGGCGCGCTCGTCTTCAACTATGTTGTCACGGTCGAAAACATCCCGCGTGCACTCGCAGCCTTCCTGCAGGGCTACGAACTGACGCCGCTGATGTTCCTCATCATCGTCAACCTGATCCTGCTGGTTCTCGGGTGTCTGCTTGAAGGCACGACGATCCTGCTGATCGTCATTCCGGTTCTCATACCGACCGCGCAAGCACTCGGCATCGACATGGTGCATTTCGGAATCGTGGTCGTCGTCAACATCATGATCGGACTGATCACCCCGCCCTACGGGCTGCTGCTCTTCATCATGACCAACATCGCGCAAGTCTCGATGCGGGCGCTGGTGCGCGACGTGATGCCGTTCCTGATCGCGATGCTCGCGGCGCTCGCCCTCTTCACCTTCGTGCCCGACGTCGTTCTCTTCCTCCCGCGCATGTTCGGTTACCAAGGCTGATCCTGATGACCTCTCCGATCTATGTTCTCAACGGACCCAATCTCAACCGCCTCGGCACACGCGAGCCGGATATCTACGGCTCGACCACGCTGGCCGAGGTCGAGGCACTGTGTCATGCCAGCGCCGGTGCCGTGCCGCTCGAGTTCCGACAGTCGAACCGCGAATACGAGATCGTGGACTGGGTGCATGAGGCGATCGACCGGCCTGCAGCTGGCATCATCATCAATCCGGCCGCGTTCACCTTCACCTCGATCGCAGTCCTCGACGCGTTGAAGATGTTTCCGCGCCCGATCCTCGAGCTCCACATCTCGAACATTCACCGCCGCGAGGACATCTACCGCCATTCGCTGGTTTCCAAGATCGCGACGGCGGTCATCGCCGGCCTCGGCCCGCGCGGGTATGGCGTCGCCGTCCAGGCGATGCTTCAACTGACCGACCGACCGCGCGGAACGTAGACGTCTCCGTACCGTTGGACGACGCCCCGCATTCGCGGGGCGTCCAGCTTTTGACGAGTGGCGATTGGTCGGCTCCACTTGCGCAGGCCCAAAGTCATTCAAAATTTAAGTTTCATTTGGCCTTAACTACAAAAGACGTAGCGGTTGATTAACCTTGCCGCTTAAGCAGATTGCAACGCGAAATTTGTAGATTGGGTCCTGTCACAAAGCGGGGACAAGGAGCCCACAATCCGATGAAGAACCTTCTGAAGCGTTTCAAGAATGACGAGTCCGGCGCAACCGCCATCGAATACGGCCTGATCGCCGCCCTCATCGGCGTCGTGATCATCGCAGGCGCAAGCGCCGTCGGTTCGTCGCTCAATGCGAAGTTCAACGAAATCTCGACGTCAGTGGACTCGGCCGGAAGCTAATATCTTGCTTCATCCCGGACACAAAAAAGAGCCGGCTTTTGCCGGCTCTTTTTTTTATCACTGCTCCAGGCACGGTGAACCTTAGTTCACAGCGTCCTTGAGGCCCTTGCCGGCAGAGAACTTCGGCACGTTGCGGGCTGGGATCTGCACTTCGGCGCCCGTCTGCGGGTTGCGGCCGGTCGAGGCTTCGCGGCGCGAAACCGAGAAATTGCCGAAACCGACCAGGCGCACATCGCCGCCCTTCTTCAGTTCGCCGGAAATTGCGGAAAACACCGCATCAACTGCGGACTGCGCGTCAGCCTTGGAGAGGCTAGCTTCCTCGGCAACAGCGGCGATAAGCTCGTTCTTGTTCATAAATACTTCCTTTCAGTTGAAAGGCCGGAAAACTGGGTTCTGCCGGCAGCGGGCGGAGTGTAGGCATACCCTCCTCTGCAACCAAGCGAAAGCTGGCCTTGGGCGCTCAAACTCCCAGCTTTTCTGCGGTTTTTCAATCAAAAAGCCGGGCTTTGAGCCCGGCTTTCCGAATTATCAGACGGTATATTGCAACCGTGTCAGTGCGCGAGGCTTGCTGAGGCCGAATCGTCAGCGGCAACCGGCGTCGTCGTCGGCTCCACCCACTCGATCGGCTCGGGCTGACGCACGAGGGCGTGCTGTAACACTTCGCCGACACGGCTCACCGGCACGATCTCCAGAGCGTTCTTTACGTTCTCCGGAATGTCGGCCAGATCCTTGGCGTTCTCCTCGGGGATCAGCACCTTCTTGATGCCACCGCGAAGGGCGGCAAGGAGCTTTTCCTTCAAGCCACCGATTGGCAGGACGCGGCCGCGCAGCGTGACCTCGCCGGTCATGGCGATGTCCTTGCGAACCGGAATGCCAGTCAGCACCGAGACGATGGCCGTGACCATGGCGATGCCTGCGGACGGGCCGTCCTTCGGCGTCGCACCCTCGGGCACGTGCACGTGGATGTCGCGCTTGTCGAAGAGGGGCGGCTCAATGCCGAAATCGATAGCCCTGGAGCGGACATAGGACGCAGCGGCCGAGATCGACTCCTTCATGACGTCCTTCAGGTTGCCCGTCACCGTCATCTTGCCCTTGCCAGGCATCATCACGCCTTCGATCGTCAGCAACTCGCCTCCGACTTCCGTCCAGGCGAGCCCCGTGACGACGCCGACCTGATCCTCGCCCTCGGCCTGGCCGAAGCGGAAGCGCGGCACACCAAGGTAATCAGCGAGATTGTCTTCGGTCACCTCAACCGACTTCACCTTGGTGCGCAGAATTTCCGTCACCGCCTTGCGGGCAAGCTTCATCAGCTCGCGCTCGAGGTTGCGGACACCTGCTTCCCGCGTGTAGGTGCGGATCGTCTCGCGCAACGCCTCGTCCGTGACCGAAAACTCGCCCTTGTTGAGCGCGTGGTCGCGGATGGCCTTGGGCAGCAAATGCCGGCGGGCGATCTCGACCTTCTCGTCCTCGGTGTAACCGGCGATGCGTATGATCTCCATGCGGTCCATCAGGGCCGGCGGGATGTTCAACGTATTCGCCGTCGTCACGAACATCACGCTCGAAAGGTCGTACTCGACCTCAAGGTAGTGATCCATGAAGGACGAGTTCTGCTCCGGATCGAGCACTTCGAGAAGCGCCGAGGACGGATCTCCGCGGAAATCCATGCCCATCTTGTCGATCTCGTCGAGCAGGAACAGCGGATTGGACTTCTTCGCCTTCTTCATCGACTGGATGACCTTGCCGGGCATCGAGCCGATATAGGTGCGGCGGTGACCGCGGATCTCGGCCTCGTCACGAACGCCGCCGAGCGCCATGCGGATAAACTCGCGGCCGGTCGCCTTGGCGATCGACTTGCCAAGCGAGGTCTTGCCGACGCCGGGAGGACCGACGAGGCACAGGATCGGACCCTTGAGCTTCTTCTGACGGCTCTGGACAGCCAGATACTCGACGATGCGCTCCTTGACCTTGTCGAGACCGAAGTGGTCGGTGTCGAGCACGTCCTGGGCGAACTCCAGGTCCTTCTTGACCTTGGAGGGCTTGCCCCACGGAATGGAGAGCATCCAGTCGAGATAGTTGCGCACGACGGTGGCCTCGGCCGACATCGGCGACATGGTGCGCAGCTTCTTCAGCTCCGCATCTGCCTTCTCGCGCGCTTCCTTGGTCAGCTTGGTCTTCTTGATGCGTTCTTCCAGCTCGGCCGCCTCGTCGCGGCCGTCCTCGCCCTCACCGAGTTCCTTCTGGATCGCCTTCATCTGCTCGTTGAGATAATATTCGCGCTGCGTCTTCTCCATCTGGCGCTTGACGCGCGAGCGGATGCGCTTTTCCACCTGCAGCACGGAAATCTCGGCTTCCATGAAGCCCATGGCCTTTTCCAGCCGCTCGCGCACGGAGAGTGTGGCGAGCATTTCCTGCTTCTCGGGGATCTTGATCGCGAGATGGGAGGCAATCGTGTCGGCGAGCTTCGAATAATCCTCGATTTGGCTCGCGGCACCGACGACTTCGGGCGAAATCTTCTTGTTGAGCTTCACATAGTTTTCGAAGTCCGAGACGACGGAGCGGGCAAGCGCCTCGATCTCGACCTCCTCATCCTCGGGTTCCGCCATCAGTTCGGCGGCCGCCTCGTGATATTCCTCGCGCTCGGTGAACGCGGTGATGCGGGCACGCGACGAGCCTTCGACCAGCACCTTGACGGTGCCGTCGGGCAGCTTCAGCAATTGCAGCACGCTGGCGACGGTGCCGATCTCGTAGATGCCATCGGCGTGAGGATCGTCCTCGGCAGCGTTCTTCTGCGTGGCAAGAAGAATCTGCTTGTCCGAGCCCATCACTTCTTCGAGCGCGCGGATCGACTTCTCGCGACCCACGAACAGCGGCACAATCATGTGCGGGAAGACCACGATGTCACGCAGCGGGAGGACTGCGTATGTGGTCTGGTCTGGGGCGCTGGAAAGCTTGGTCATATTGCAACCTTTCTATCCGCGACCGCCATGAAGCGGCCAGCCGCGAATCTCATATTAGCGGCGTCAAAGCCTTCCGCCTATTGCCCCAGAAGAAGAGGCACTGGATTGCGCAGCACGGAAGACTTGCGCCTGGAATAACCCTTAGGTGGCGTTCAGGCCGGCGGAGATCAAGATACACTCTGACGCAACGTCGCCATGCCGTGGGCGCATAGCCGGCGCGGCACCTTGGCCGCACCGGACTCGTGTCAAGGATCAGGCGCTTGCCGAACCTTTTTCGTGCTCTCGTTCCGAATAGATGTACAGCGGACGCGCCGAGCCCTGCACGACATCGTCGGAGATGACGACTTCCTGGACGCCTTCGAGCGCCGGCAGTTCGAACATGGTGTCGAGCAGGATCGCTTCCATGATTGAACGCAGGCCGCGCGCGCCGGTCTTGCGCTCGATCGCCTTCTTGGCAATCGCCGAAAGCGCGCTCTCGTGGAAGGTCAGTTCGACATTTTCCATCTCGAACAGGCGCTGGTACTGCTTGACGAGCGCGTTCTTGGGCTCGGTCAGGATCTGGATCAGCGCCGGCTCATCCAGATCCTCGAGCGTTGCCAGAACCGGTAGACGGCCGACGAATTCGGGGATCAGGCCGAACTTCAAAAGATCCTCGGGCTCGACCTGACGGAAGAGATCGCCGGTGCGACGATCTTCCGGCGACGCGACGTTGGCGCCGAAGCCGATCGAGGTCTTGCGACCGCGGTCGGAGATGATCCGGTCGAGGCCTGCAAAGGCACCGCCGCAGATGAAGAGGATGTTGGCCGTGTCCACCTGCAGGAATTCCTGCTGCGGATGCTTGCGGCCGCCCTGCGGCGGCACGGAGGCGACGGTGCCTTCCATGATCTTCAGGAGCGCCTGCTGGACGCCCTCGCCCGAAACGTCGCGGGTGATCGACGGGTTGTCGGACTTGCGCGAAATCTTGTCGATCTCGTCGATATAGACGATGCCGCGCTGCGCCCGCTCGACATTGTAGTCGGCCGACTGGAGCAGCTTGAGGATGATATTCTCGACGTCCTCGCCGACATAGCCCGCTTCGGTCAGCGTCGTCGCATCGGCCATTGTGAAGGGCACGTCGATGATACGGGCCAGCGTCTGCGCGAGCAGCGTCTTGCCGCAGCCCGTTGGTCCAATCAGAAGGATGTTGGACTTCGCCAGTTCGACGTCGTTCGACTTCGAAGCGTGGGCAAGACGCTTGTAGTGATTGTGGACGGCGACCGACAGGACGCGCTTGGCATAGGGCTGGCCGATGACGTAATCGTCCAGAACCTTGAGGATTTCCTGCGGCGTGGGCACGCCCTCGCGCGACTTCACCATCGAGGATTTGTTTTCCTCGCGGATGATGTCCATGCACAATTCCACGCATTCGTCGCAGATGAAGACCGTCGGGCCTGCGATCAGCTTGCGCACCTCGTGCTGGCTCTTGCCGCAAAACGAGCAGTAGAGCGTATTCTTGGAATCGCCACCGCTGTTGCTGATCTTGCTCATTTGGTACGTCCTTTCGGCACCGCTCGTCGGCACCGCCCCAACACGGTGCCAAACCTGAATTCTAAGGCGGGCGAACCGCCCTGCCAAGAATGTCGCATCAGTGAACCCAATTCGCCCCGAGATGCAAAATGCGAATCGGTGTTCTCCCTGCGAATCCCCAGCAAAAAGCTAAGCCTGCTATCGTTGAACATCAGCTTAACCTAGGAGCGCAAAGCCCTCGAGGGAACAGCCGATTGTGACGGAATTGCCGCTTCGGCGTCAAAACCGCGTCATCGGCCGTTCGCGCCCATATCAAGCGGCTGACTTGTCGCCTTCGCTGGGCTCCCGCTCGGATATGACGCGATCGATCAGCCCCCAGGCTTTCGCCTCTTCCGCCGTCATGAAGTGATCGCGGTCAAGCGTCTTTTCGATGGTCTCGTAGTCCTGGCCCGTATGCTTGACGTAGACCTCGTTCAAGCGGCGCTTCAGCTTGATGATGTCCTGGGCATGGCGCTCGATGTCGGATGCCTGGCCGGAGAAACCGCCGGAAGGCTGATGCACCATGATGCGCGCGTTCGGCGTGGCAAAGCGCATGTCCTTGTGGCCGGCGCAAAGCAGAAGCGAGCCCATCGAGGCTGCCTGACCGATGCACAGCGTCGAGACCGCCGGCTTGATGAACTGCATCGTGTCGTAAATCGCCATGCCCGACGTGACCACGCCACCCGGCGAGTTGATATAGAGGTTGATTTCCTTCTGCGGGTTCTCGGCCTCGAGGAAGAGAAGCTGCGCGCAGACGAGCGTCGCCATGCCATCCTCGACCGGACCGGTGATGAAGATGATCCGCTCCTTGAGGAGGCGCGAGAAGATGTCGTAGGCGCGCTCGCCGCGATTGGTCTGCTCGACCACCATCGGCACGAGGCTCATATAGGTTTCGACGGGATCTCTCATGTCTCTTCCTTCAAGGATTGTCGGCCACGTCGGGCCGAATCTGAATGGTCGCTGGTGACCCTTAAATAGGATGGCCGGTTCGGCCTGCGCAAGAGCGGCCAGTAGCTGCCGCGTCACGCCGATTCGGCGGTCTGATCGGCGCGCATCCAATGACGTAACGTCGCCAGATCGCCGGTCTCCACGGCGTCGGCAACGCGCCGCCCAACGGCAGCGCCGAACTTGTAGCCGTGGCCCGAACAGGCCGAGAGGACGAGCGCGTGGCCGATATGCGCGCTGTAGAAGGTTTCGTCATGGGTGAATGTGTAGACGCAGCTTGACGTCGACGCGATGCGATACTCGTCGAGCCGGGCTATTGCCGGGGCGAAATGCCGGACGATCTGGTCGCCCTCCTGCGACGCCATCTCGCGACCGATATCCGCATCCACCGTCAGTGTGCGGTGCAGGCCGGTGCCGAACTTGAGCCCGCCATCGCCTGAGGGCGGGATGATGTAGCCCTCGTCGTCGGCACCGACGTCGAGGAGGGTGGGCGCCGCAGCCCAGGCCTCACGCAGATCGGCCGGCGGTTCGAGATAGGCGACGGCAGTTCGGTAGGGCTGGAGGTCGACGGCAAGGTCCGGGAACAGACCGAGCACCCATCCACCCGCGGTCACCACCAGACTGTCGGCGGAAAGCACCGTGCCGTCGGCAAGGGTCACTGTGGCGCCATCGACATCGACGCCGACAACTTTCGTGTGCTCGCGCACATCGGCGCCGTTGGCGCGAAGCAGCTCAGCGATGCCAATCGCAATACGGCGGCAATGGAGCGCGCCGCCCTCTTCTGAGTAAAGCGTGTAGCGCAGGCCCCTGCCCTCGATGAACGGCCAGCGCGCGATGGCCTCGCCCGTCTCGACAATCTCGAATGTATGGCCGCCCGCGGCCAGACCCGCGCGATGGACGTCCGCAGCGTCGCCCCTCGCATAGGAAAGGCACAGGCAGCCACGATGATCGTAATGCCTCTGTCCCAGATCCTGCCACAACTCTTCCCAGGCCGAGAACGCCTCGTCGATTTGCGCCGCGTAGCCCAGATGCGCCCCATAAGCACGGCGGATGATGCGGTGATGATCGCCTGATGCCGCGAGCGGATTTGGGATCGGGCCCTGCTCGAGCAGTGTCACGTCATGCCCACGCTTCGTCAGCGCCCACGCCGTCGAAAGGCCGGCAATGCCGGCGCCGACCACGATGATCTTCATCGTCCCTGTATCCCTCGTACCCTGTCCGCTGGCCTACCATAAGGACTGGAATCCGACAGACAAGTCGCGCTAGACGCCTGAGCATGACACAGCCCGCGACCCTCCAATTCGATCCCGCCACGCTTCGGCTCAACCTCGACCCGCACGATGCGGCCTTTTTCCAGGATCCGTATCGGACCTATGCATGGCTGCAGGAGCGCACGCCGGTCTTCTACTGGGAAGAATTCGGTGCGTGGTGCATCGCCTCTTACGAAGGGGTCAACCGTATATTGCGCGACCGAAATTTCGGTCGCGAGAAGCCGGGCGGCTATGTCGCCTATGTCTCGCGGACGGGCGACAGATCGCATCTGACCGATTTCGACGCCATCGAGGCGCGCTCGATGCTGGAGCTGGAGCCGCCCGTCCACACGCGGCTGCGCACGCTGGTCAATCGCGCCTTCGTCTCGCGCCAGGTCGAGCGGCTGCGACCACGCGTCGAGCAACTGGCGCACGAGCTGATCGACGGTTTCGAGGCGAAAGGGTCGGTCGACCTCATCCCCGCCTTCGCGACGCCGGTGCCGATCGTTGTCATCTGCGAGATGCTGGGCGTTCCGGTCGAGGCCGGGCCGCAGCTTCTCGATTGGTCGCACCGCATGGTCGCAATGTATATGCACGGGCTGACGCGCGAGATCGAGGCCGACGCAAACCGCGCCACGGCCGAGTTCTCCGCCTTCATCCGCGAACACGCGCGCAAGAAACGGGCCGCGCCTGCGGACGATCTTCTCAGCCTGTTGAATTCCGCTCACGAGAACGGCGAAAAGCTGACCGAGGACGAACTCGTCGCCTCCGCGATCCTGCTTCTCAACGCGGGACACGAGGCGACCGTCCATCAGACCGGCAACGCCGTTCGCGCCATCCTGAAGCAGGGCGGCGATCCGCGCCGGCTCTTCACCGATGCCGATGCGACCGCGGCGACCGTAGAAGAATGCCTGCGCTTCGATGCGCCGCTGCACATGTTCAACCGCTTCGCCGCGACGGATTGCGAGATCGCGCCAGGCGTCCCGGTCAAGGCCGGCGAGCGCATCTGGCTGATGCTGGGCGCGGCCAACACGGATGCTGCCGCCTTCGCCGATCCGCTCGCCTTTCGCCCGGGTCGTGCGGACCAGAAGAACGTTTCCTTCGGCGCGGGCATCCACTTCTGCATCGGCGCGCCTTTGGCACGGCTGGAAATGCAGGCGTCGCTCAAGGTATTGTTCGAGAGGCTGCCGGGGCTGCGCCTAGCCGAAGAGCCGCGCTATCGCGACACCTATCATTTTCATGGGCTGGAGCGCCTCGCGGTCGAATGGTGACGAGAGGCGGCCTCGCCTATGTCCGCACCACATATTCCTTGCGCGTGGTCTCGACGACTTCCCAGGTCCCCTTAAAGCCGGGGCGAAGGACGAAGCTATCGCCGGCCTTCACCGTGCGGGCGGCGCCGCCGTCCTCCGTGATGACGGAAACACCGGAGAGGATGCGGCAATATTCCCACTCGTCATACTCGACGCGCCACTTTCCGGGAGTCGATTCCCAGACGCCGGCAAAGAGGCCGCTACCGGCCTCCTCGACGTTCCATGTGCGAAACTGTGGGCTGCCTTCGATCACCCGGCCATCGGCCGGCTGGCCGGCTTCCTCGTCGATGCCCGCAATGCCGAGACCGACGATGTGGCTGACATACATGGTGTCCTCTCCCGGATGATCAGGCCTTCGCCAGTGCCTGTTCGAGGTCTGCGATGATGTCGGCGACGTCCTCGATACCGACCGACAGGCGGATCACGTCCGGTCCCGCGCCGGCCGCCGTCTGCTGCTCGTCGGACAACTGGCGGTGCGTGGTGGAGGCCGGGTGGATGATGAGCGACTTGGTGTCGCCGATATTGGCAAGGTGCGAGAAGAGCTCGACGCCTTCAACGACCTTGACGCCGGCCTCGTAGCCGCCCTTGAGGCCGAATGTGAAGACCGCGCCGGCGCCCTGCGGGGCGTATTTCTTCTGCAGCGCGTTGTTCGGGTCGTCGGCGAGCCCCGGATAGGACACCCACTCGACCTTGTCATGCGTCTTCAGCCATTCGGCGACCTTGAGCGCATTGTCGCAATGGCGCTGCATGCGAAGCGGCAGGGTCTCGAGGCCGGTCAGAATCATGAAGGCGTTGAAGGGCGAAATGGACGGGCCGAAATCCCGCAGTCCGAGGACGCGGCAGGCGATGGCGAAGGCAAAATTGCCGAAAGTCTCGTGCAGGACGATGCCGCCATATTCGGGGCGAGGCTCCGACAGCATCGGGTAGTTGCCGGATTTCGACCAGTCGAACGTTCCGCCGTCGACGATGACGCCGCCCATGGAATTGCCATGGCCGCCGATGAATTTGGTCAAGGAGTGAACGACGATGTCGGCGCCGTGCTCGATCGGCCGCAGGAGATAGGGCGAGGCCATGGTGTTGTCGACGATGAGCGGCAGGCCGTGACGATGTGCAATCTCGGCGATTGCCGCGATGTCAACGAAGGTGCCGCCCGGATTGGCGAGGCTCTCGATGAAGATACCGCGCGTCTTCTCATCGATCTGGTTTTCGAAGGTCGACAGGTCGTTCGTGTCGCCCCAGCGGACTTCCCAGCCGAAATTCTTGAAGGCGTGGCCGAACTGGTTGATCGACCCGCCATAGAGCCGGCGCGCGGCGACGAAATTGTCGCCCGGGCGCATGATCGTGTGGAAGATCAGAAGCTGGGCCGCATGGCCCGATGCCGTGGCCAGCGCCGCGGTGCCGCCCTCCAGCGCCGCCAGGCGCTCTTCGAGCACGGCCTGCGTGGGGTTCATGATGCGGGTGTAGATGTTGCCGAACGCCTTCAACCCGAAGAGCGAGGCGGCATGGTCCGCGTCATCGAAAACGAAGGAAGTCGTCTGGTAGATCGGCGTCGCGCGGGCGCCGGTTGCCGGATCGGGCTGCGCGCCCGCGTGAACCGCCAAAGTGTTGAAGCCGGGTGCTCGCTGCGCCATCGTTTTATCCTCCAGATGAATGCAAATTTCTCGGGCGGGCACAGTCATCGCAAAGCGCCGGACCAAAAGCAAAGACGAATGTTGCGCGCAGGCGCGGCTGGCTGGCAACTATTTCTGCCGGATGCCGAAGCTCTGGAAGCCCGACCGCATGATCGGCTTTTTCGACGAGATGACGCCGCTGTTGACGCCGTTCCAGCCGATCTCGCCGGCCAGCCGCGCATATTCGATCTTGGGACACCGATTCATGACGACCTCGATGCCGGCGGTTTCAAGCCTCGTTGCCGAGACGTCGTCGCGCACGCCAAGCTGCATCCAGACGACTTTCGGCAGCGGAGCGAGCGCCAGCACCTCATCTGCGACGCCCGGAACGGCGCTCGATGCACGGAAGACGTCGACCATGTCGATCGCCTCAGGGATATCGGCGAGCCTGGCATAGGTCATCCGGCCGAGAATTTCCTTGCCCGCATGGCCTGGATTGACCGGAAAGACGGCATAGCCCTTATCGATAAGGTATTTTGCGACGAAGAAGGACGGGCGCACGTCGTTGGCCGATGCCCCCACGATGGCGACCGTCTTCACCTTGTTCAGGATGCCCGAAATGTAGGAATTGTCGTAGGAATCGTGGTTCATTGCGGCAGCGCGATGCGCCCCTCCCCGTCGATCGGGAAGGCCGGATTGTGTGCGACCTCCCACAAATGCCCCTCTGTGTCGGCGAAATAGCCGTACCAGCCACCCCAGAAAGCGCGCTGCGCGGGCTTGACGATTCGTCCACCAGCCTGTTCAGCCGCCGACAGCACCTCCGAGACTTCGGCGTCCGCGCGGGTGTTGTAGGCAAGAGCGGCGCCGGAAAAACCCGGTCGGCTGTTTTCCACCCCGGCGTCCGCTGCCAGCTTTTCGCGCGGCCACAGCGCCAGCAAGGTCCCGCCCATCTGGAAGAAGGCGACATCACGAGGCACCTTCATGCCGGCCTCGAGGCCCATGCCCTCGTAGAAGCGAACCGCACGGTCGAGGTCGTCGACGCCGAGCGTGACGATGGAGATGCGCGGCTCCATCATTCGTCGCTCCACTCCGGTTTGCGCTTCTCCACGAACGCGCCGATGCCTTCGGCCGCGTCGCGCGCGAGCATGTTCTCGACCATCACGCGGCCGGCATAATCATAGGCTTCAGAAAGTCCCATCTCGGCCTGCGCGTAGAAGGCCTCCTTTCCGATCTTCAGCGTCAGTGCAGATTTGGATGCAATGGTCTGCGCGTACTTGCCGACGATCTGGTCCAGATATTCGGGCGGCACGACGCGGTTGACGAGGCCGAACTCGCGCGCCGTCGTCGCCTCGATCATCTCGCCGGTCAGAAGCATCTCCATCGCGTGCTTGTGCGAGATGTTGCGCGACAACGCGACCATGGGCGTTGAACAGAACAGGCCGATGTTGACGCCGGGCGTGGCGAAGGTCGCCTCGGTCGTCGCGATGGCGAGGTCGCAGCTTGCGACGATCTGGCAACCTGCAGCCGACGCCACGCCCGCCACGGCAGCAATGATGGGCTTGGGATGACGCACGATCTCCTGCATCAGCGCGCCACAAGCCCCCATCAGTTCCTCGAAATAGGCGCGGCCGCGATCTGGATCAGCGCGGTGAGCGGTGATCTCCTTCAGGTCGTGCCCGGCGGAAAAGACCTTGCCCGCGGCAGAGATGACAACCAATCGCACGGACGTGTCGTCCTTCGCCTCGGCCAGATGACGGCGAAGGGTCTTGATCATCTCCATCGACAGTGCGTTCGCTGGCGGCGCATCGAGCACGATCCGCATCACCGGACCTTCGCGCTTAGCTGTTGCCGGATCGGTCCTGACCGATGCAAGGGCAGTCACGTTCATTGCCAATCTCCCTGACGTCTTCCCAAGCCCTTATCAGCAAACCAAGCGGGTTTCATGCCCCTTGCGCATCCATCGACACCATTCGGGATTGCGTTTCCGGCGGCTTGCATGTTCCTTGGCCCAAGGTACCGCCGCGGAGGAGAACAGATCGTGCATGGATCGAAGGGATCGAGCGTTCCAAAGCCCGTTATGACCGCGGACGAGGTCAATTCGCTGCTCAAGGCGGTCTATCCGCAACTCAACGAAGATTTGGCCTGCTATTTCGCAACGGACGTCTTTCCTGGCGGCTGCACGGTGCGACTGGACGCCGATCATCGGCATCTGCGGCCGGGCAACACGGTCTCCGGCCCCTCCCTCTTCACACTGGCCGATATCGGCGGCTATGTCTGCGTGCTTTCCCATGCCGGGCCGGATGCGCTTTCCGTGACCACCAATCTCAACATCAATTTCATGCGCAAGGCCGAGAAGGGCCCCATCGACGGGCATTGCCGTATCCTCAAGCTGGGTAACAGGCTCATGGTCTTCGACATCGAGATGGTCAGCGGCGCCGACCGGCACGTCGTCGCGCATGCCACGGGTACCTATTCGATCCCGCCTAAGCGTTCAAAGCATGCGGTAAAATAATACCTCTTTATTAACCCGTTGATTTTGATTGTTATTTTTTAGCGTGACGCCGCTTCCGCTGCTTGACGGCGGGGAAAGCCATCCGTATAAGCCGATCCGAACGCGCCTTCGGTCCCGGAGGCCGTATTTTGTTGGCATCCAAGGGCGCCAACACAAGCAACAAGAAATGCCTTCCTTCGTGAAGGTTCGACAAGAAAGACCGAAACCATGAAGACCTTTTCGCAGAAGCCTGCGGACGTGGTGAAGAAGTGGGTCGTAATCGACGCCGAGAACCTCGTCGTCGGCCGTCTGGCCTCCATCGTCGCCAATCGCCTGCGCGGCAAGCACAAGCCGACTTTCACACCGCATGTCGATGATGGCGACAACGTCATCATCATCAATGCCGACAAGGCCGTGTTCACCGGCAAGAAGTTCACCGACAAGGTGTACTACTGGCACACCGGCCACCCGGGCGGCATCAAGGAGCGCACCGCGCGCCAGATTCTCGAAGGACGCTTCCCAGAGCGCGTCATCGAGAAGGCTGTCGAGCGCATGATCCCGCGCGGCCCGCTCGGCCGCCGCCAGATGAAGAACCTGCGCGTCTATGCGGGCACCGAACATCCCCACACCGCTCAGACGCCGGAGACGCTCGACGTCGCCGGCCTGAACAAGAAGAACACGAGGGTCTTCAAGTAATGGCTGAACTCAATTCTCTTCAGGATCTCGGCCAGGCGACGGGCACGACCGAGCAGGCCGCTCCGGTTCACGTCCAGAAGCTGGACAAGCAGGGCCGCGCCTATGCTACCGGCAAGCGCAAGGACGCGATCGCACGCGTATGGGTCAAGCCGGGCTCGGGCAAGATCATCGTCAACAACAAGGAATTCGGCGCCTATTTCGCGCGTCCGGTCCTGCAGATGGTGCTCCAGCAGCCGATCGTCGCCGCTGACCGCAACGGCCAGTACGACATCATTGCCACCGTTTCCGGCGGCGGTCTTTCCGGGCAGGCCGGTGCCGTTCGTCACGGAATCTCCAAGGCGCTGACCTACTACGAGCCGGGCCTTCGCGCCGTGCTCAAGAAGGGCGGCTTCCTGACCCGCGATTCGCGTACCGTCGAGCGCAAGAAGTACGGCAAGGCCAAGGCCCGTCGTTCGTTCCAGTTCTCGAAGCGCTAAGCGCTTCTATTCGGAACTTCGAAAAGCGGGCCCTCGGGTCCGCTTTTTTCGTTTCACATCTGTGCTATGTGCCATGGTCGTGAAGGAGCCCTGCATGCCCGCAAAGACGATCGACAACGCATTCACCGCGCGCCAGCTTTTCGGAGCTGCGACCGATCCGACGCATGCCGGCGCTCTCTCCTTCATGAGGCGCAAATATACGAAGTCGCTCGAAGGCGTCGATGTCGTCGTATGGGGGATTCCGTTCGATGCCGCCGTCTCGAACCGGCCGGGCGCGCGGTTCGGGCCGCAGGCGATCCGCCGCGCGTCGGCGATCTTCGACAATGATCCGCAATACCCGTTCGACGCCGACCTGTTCGAGGACCTCGCCGTCATCGACTATGGCGACTGCCTGCTCGACTACGGCAATCATCAGGAGACCCCGGCGACGATCGAACGTGAGGCGGCCAAGTTGGTCGACTCCGGTGCGTTCGTCGTTTCGATGGGCGGAGACCACTTCGTCACGTGGCCTCTCCTGAAGGCTCATGCAGCAAGGCACGGCCCGCTGGCCATGATCCAGTTTGACGCGCATCAGGACACCTGGTTCGACGACGGCAGGCGGATCGATCACGGCTCCTTCGTCGGCCGCGCGGTTCGCGACGGCGTGATCGACGCGTCGCGCTCGATCCAGGTCGGTATCCGCACCCATGCGCCGGACGATTGCGGCATCCAGATGCTCTACGGCTACGACGTCGAGGAAATGCGGGCCGACGAGATCGTCGCCGCGATCAAGGCACGGGTCGGCGATGCCAAGGCCTACATCACCTTCGACATCGACTGCCTCGACCCGGCCTATGCGCCTGGAACGGGTACGCCGGTCGCCGGCGGCCCCTCATCGGCTAAGATGCTGTCGGTGCTGCGCAAGCTCGGCTCGCTCGACATCGTCGGAGCCGACATCGTGGAGGTCGCGCCGGCCTACGACCATGCCGACGTCACAGCGATTGCGGGCGCGTCCGTCGCGATGCATTATATCGGGCTCCTGGCAGAACGACGATCGCGGCTCGCGAAGTGATTCAAGTAGCTGACGGACCGAATCCGAAAGCTGCCCCAGGCGATTGTTTTCAAACGAATTCGAAGTGACGCGCATGAAACCGAAAATCTTCATCGACGGCGAACACGGCACGACCGGCTTGCAGATCCGCACGCGGCTGGCCGGACGCGACGATCTCGACATGCTGTCCATCCCCGAGGCCCAGCGGCGCAATGACGACCTGCGCGAGGAGATGCTGAAGGCGGCCGACGTGGCAATCCTGTGTCTGCCCGATGATGCCGCCAAACAGGCCGTATCCATGCTCGAGGGGACGAACTCGACGCGCATCATCGACACGTCGACCGCGCACCGCATCCATCCCGACTGGGCCTATGGTTTCGCCGAACTCGACGAGGACCAGACCGAGAAGATCGCTACAGCGCGGCTTGTCGCCAATCCGGGCTGCTATCCGACCGGCGCGATCGCTCTCATCCGTCCACTCGTGAAGGCCGGCATCCTGCCGAAGGACTATCCCGTCACCGTCAATGCGATCTCCGGCTATACCGGCGGCGGCAAGCAGATGATCGCGCAGATGGAGAACACGGACGCTCCCGACCACATCGCCGCGCCGCACTTCCTCTACGGCCTGACGCTTGCGCACAAGCACGTTCCCGAGATGATGCAGCACGGTCTGCTCGACCGACGGCCGATCTTCTCGCCGAGCGTCGGGCGGTTCGCCCAGGGCATGATTGTCCAGGTACCGCTACACACGGCGGATCTTAACGGTGCGCCGGGTGTCGGCGAGGTTCGCGCCGCGCTTGCTGCGCATTATGGCGGTCGGGATGTCGTCGAAGTCGTGCCGCTCGGGGTGAGTTCGAAGCTCGCCCGGATCGACCCTACCGAGCTCAACGACACCAACCGGATGAAGCTCTTCGTCTTCGGCAACGACGCCACCGGCCAGGTCAATCTTGTCGCCGTGCTCGACAATCTGGGCAAGGGTGCATCGGGGGCAGCCGTGCAGAACATGGATCTGATGCTGTCGAAGCGCGCCGCCTAGCGCGCTCGTCACCGGGCGTATTCGGCCGCTTCCTGGGAGGGATACGCCCCCTTCGTTCCACGCCAGTGCGCGGCGGCGAACCCCAGCACGATGATCGCGAAGGCATGGTGCGTCAGCGCCCAGCCGAGAGGGACGACCAGGACCAGCGTCGTGATCCCGATCAGCGCCTGCGCGAGGATCATCGCCAGCAGAACGGTTGATCGACGCGCATGCGTGGTCCCCGGCGCGATGCGCCATGCGGAAACGACGTGCCAGATCGCTGCGGCAAGCAGGACGTAGGCGCCCATGCGGTGGACGAACTGCACTGTCTTTGGGTTTTCGAAGAAGTTGCGCCAGACCGGCTCGGCGACGATGAGCCCTCCCGGCCAGAATTCGCCATCCATCAGCGGCCATGTGTTGAACGTCAATCCGGCGTGGAGGCCGGCGACAAGCGCGCCCAGATAGACCTGGAACAGGACCAGGATCACAAGCCACCCGGCCTGGCTACGCGTCCGGTCAGGCGCGGGCCCGGCGGAATGCGGCGCGAGACCGCGCGCGATCAGCATCGTCGCGGTGAAGATCAGACACGCGAGCATGAGATGCGTTGCGAGGCGATACTGGCTGACGCTGACACGCTCGCTCAGCCCAGACGCGACCATCCACCAGCCGATGAAGCCTTGCAGGCCTCCAAGCGCCAGCAGGCCGAGCAGCTTCGGCTTCAGGTGCCGTTCCAGCCGGCCGGTGAGCCAGAAGAAAGCGAGCGGCAGCGCGACGAGAAAACCAACGCCCCGCGCAAGCAGGCGATGCGCCCATTCCCACCAGAAGATGGTCTTGAACTCGTCGAGGCTCATGCCCCGGTTGATTTCCTGATACTGCGGAATCTGACGATACTTCTCCAGTTCCTCCTGCCACTGCGCCTCGCCGATGGGCGGGATGACGCCATGGATCGGCTTCCATTCGGTGATCGACAGGCCGGAACCGGTCAGACGTGTCGCGCCGCCGACGACGAAGAGTGCGAAGAGAACGAGGAGAACGAGGTAAAGCCACGTGCGGACCAGGCGCCTATTGCGCGCCTCGCTGGAGCGGGCGTCGAGTGGAAGGCTGTCGATTGCTGCCGACGCGGCCATCGCATGGTCCTTTGAAGATTGGCGTGGCGGAGAAGTGCCGCATCGCGCCCGCCTTTACAAGCGGGGCCGGCGCGCGACATGCCGTCGCGTTTGCCTTGCATGCGGGTCTGGATTAAACGATGCGCAGAAGGAAAGCCCATGCCCGTTCGCGTCAAGAAACTCATCGGAACCGTGCTTCTGGTCCTGCTCGTTGCCGTCTACGCGATCGTGGCGACGATCATCGCCGTGGCGCAGCTGGCCGAATCCGGCGTCTGGGTCCACCTTGCTTATTTCTTCCTGACGGGGTTCCTTTGGGTCGTCCCCGCAATGTTCATCATCTCCTGGATGGCAAAGCCGTCCAAGCGCGACCTCGCCCGCAACCTATAGGGTGACAACGCGTCGCCGTGAGTTGGCGAAGGTCGTGATGCCGGTCAGCATCGTGCGCAGATGGCCTATCTGCTGATAACGCCCGTTGAGCGATATGCGCGGCAGTGCATGGAGATGGTCGCGATGCTCCGGGTGAAGCGTGCCGTGACGCGTGGTCACGGCGGAAACGAAGCCCGCCTCCCCGGCCAGACGGATTTCGCGCTCGCCCACGGCCTGCACATGACCGTAGGGATAGGCGAAATGGCGCGGGCGCACGCCAGTCGTCTCGGCGATGAGATCGGCCGAGCCGCGCATCTCGATCAGCGCCAGTTCCTCGTCGAGCCGGGCGAGATTGTAATGATGGATCGTGTGCGCGCCGATGGTCCCGAGCGGGTGGTGCGCGACGGCAGCAATCTGCTCCCAAGACATGAACGGGCTCGTGGCGACCTGTCTTCCGCCCATCTCGTCGAGAACCGCCTGACGATAGGTTTCGGGCACGCGCGACGTCATTAATTCGCAAAGGTGTCGTGCCGTGGCAAGTTTTTCGGCAGGCGATGCGCTGGCCCGCGCTCCGCCTGCCACGATGAGGGGCAAAGCGAGTTCATCGCGCACCATGACGAGTTGCTCGATCACTTCCCACCAAGGCTGGACACTGCCGTCGATCAGGCCGGGCGCGACGAAGATCGCGAAGGGCGCCGCGTGGCTTTCGAAGACGGGCAGCGCCTCTACGAAATTGTCCAGATAGGCGTCGTCGAGGGTGATGGTCGCCACCTTGCAGCGGCGCGCCGCGCCAAGGTGCTCGATCATCTCGTCGAGCGAGATGAAGCTGAAACCGTTACGCTTCATGTCCGCAATGGCGCTGTCGAGAAAGTCGGGCGTCACCGAGAGATGATCGTTCAGTCCCAATCCGTTCGACGGCCTCGCCGTGACACTGTGGAGCATCAGGATGGAGCCGAGTCCGGCAAGGTGCGGGCCAGCCATGCGCGCGACCCCTGACCAGCGTGATGCGGCCAGCACGAATCTGCGAAGTCGCTCGCGGTTGTCGGTCATTTCGAAACCTTTGTGCCTTAGGCTTCGCCGACCATAAAAGCGAAGAGTTGAGGCATGGTTGACGCTTTGGCAATGGCGAGAACGGCGAAGGCCGGGCTCAAGATCGAGATCGAGCCCGCTGGACCGGGCGCGCTCGCGCGCTATCGCGATTTCGCCACCCACCGTGCCAAGGGCGCGCCTCAGCACCCGCTCTGGTTCGAAACCTGGCTTGGAGAGAGCGGCGAAGCCGGGCACATCGTCTGGGAAAAACGTAACGGCGAACCAATCGCAGCGCTGCCGTTGGTCGAGACGCGGATCAACGGATTGCCGGCGCTGGCATTTGCCGGCGGGACGCATGCGAACGGCAATTTCTGTCCGTCGGCCGAGCCTGATGCAAAGATTTCAGGAGCGATGCTCACCAATGCCGTCCGGCAATCGCTGCCGCAAGTTGCGCTCATCTCGCTCGAACGCCAGCATCCTGTCCTTGGCGGCCAGGACAACATCCTCGCCGATCTCGCAACTCGAACGAGCCCCAATCTCGCTCTTGCGGCCAGTCTTGCAGGCGGCTTCATCGGCGTCCTCGAACGGGCAAACGGCAAGAAGCGGGCCAAGAAGCGCCGGGTGCAAGCTCGCCGCTTCGAAGAAGCCGGTGGAAGCGTGCTGCGCAAACCAGCGAGCGCCGAAGAAATCGCCGACGTGCTCAGCGCCTTCTTCCGCCTCAAATCCGCGCGCTTCGAGCGGGCCGGCATTGCCGATGCCTTCGCGGCGCCGAACATCCGCAACTTCTGGCGCGCGCTCCTCGAAGCAAGCCAGCACGAGCCCGACCGCCCTTTCACGCTCGAAGCATTGGTCGTTGGCGACAAGGTTCGCGCGATCACCGGCTCATCGCATCTCTTCGATCGGACGGTGTGCGAGTTCGGCGCGATCGAGGACGATGAGCTGACGTCGACCAGTCCTGGCGAATATCTCGCTTATTCGAATCTGGAGGAAGCCTGCGCAAAGGGGCTGCCACTCTACGATTTCAGCGTCGGGGACGAGGCCTACAAGCGCACGTGGTGCGAGGTGGAGATCCAGCATTTCGACGTGGTGATTCCAATATCACCCAGCGCGCGCCTTGCCGTACTCGGCTCCAACATGGTCACGCGCGCCAAGCAGACGGTCAAGTCGAACCCGCGGCTCTGGTCCATGGCGAAAGCGATACGGCGTCTGCGGTAGTCAGGCCACCGTGCGCTTTTCGTCCTGGGCCAGCGGCGACGTCGCGACGACGCGCAGCGCCTCGCCATATCCGGCTCCGAACAGGCTCTCTGAAGCCTTGGCGACCCGCTCGTCGGATGCGTCGAGCACACCAATCAGCACTTCGCTGGCTTCCCCGACGACGCGGCGCAGACTGTCGCTTTCCGCTGGTCCGCATTCCACAATGACGATGTCATAGGCTGTGGTCAGCGATGTGAGAATGATCGGCAGGCGATCGGCCGCGCGCATGGCCCGGCGCGCCTCGGCAGTGCCGACGGGGATGACATGGGCGTCCGAATAAAGGTCGCCGTGGATCGTGTCGGTGAACTGCGCCTCTGCGGCCAGAAGGTTAGTGATGCCGGTATAGGTGCGGCTTTCCAGCATATGGCTCGACGGCGTCCCGGTGAAGGTCAGGTCGAGATAGAGAACGCGCAGGCCCGCATCAGCCAGTTCACGCGCGACCATGACGGACGCGGTCGACGCCTCCTCGCCTTCGGGCGAGAGGAAGACGGCACGTGAGGCGCCGGCGGCAATCAACCTTTCGGCTGCGACTTCGACCGGCACGTCGAGCGAGAGCGGTCCTTCTTCGGCTGCCTCGGCTGCTACGGCTGCCGGCATGACAAGGTGCGGCACCGGCTGGATGCGCGGGCCGCCCGCCGCCGGGCGCATAGCCCGGCCGCTGAAGAGTTCGCCCAGAAGCGTACCGACAATCATCAGCAAGAGAGAGCCCGCGAAGGCAGCGCCAACGATCGGGCCGTATTTCGGGTAGTACGAATCGACCGGCGGCGTGGCCCGAGCGAAGATGCGGGCATCTACGGGCAGATAATTGCGGTCGCCGCGTGCGCTCGCCTCGCGGAAGCGGGTCAGGTAGGATTCAAGGAGTTCGCGCTGCGCCGTCGCCTCGCGCTCCAGCGCGCGCAGTTCGACTTCCTGCGTACCGGCAGCGGCCGAGGTCGTCTTCAACGCCTCGAGGTCCTCCTGCAAGCGTGCTTCGCTGCGCTGCGCGGCGCGGGATTCGTTTTCCAGGCTTTCCAGAACCGTGCGCGCCTCGGCACGAATGCGAGTCGAAAGGTCCGCCAGTTGAGACCGCAGGCTGCGCAGGCGCGGGTGATTCTCGAGGAGCGTCGTCGACAGTTCCGCAATCTGTGCATTCAACTGCGCCTCGCTTTCGCGCAGACGCTGGACGACCGGCGAGGACAGCACCTCGGGCACTGAATCGAGGGAGCGCCCGCTCTCCAAAGCCTGGCGAACACCTTCTGCCCTCGCTTCGGCGGCAGAGCGGCTGGCACGCACGCGCGACAGTTCGGAGGAGAGTTCCGAAAGCTGCTGGCTTGCCAGTGTCGAGTTGTTCTGCCCGACAAGCAGTCCCGAACGTGCGCGGAACGCGGCAACCTTCGCCTCAGCCTCGCGAACGCGCTCGCGCAGATCAGCGATTTCAGGCGCAAGCCAGCCTGTCGCATCCTCGTTGGACAAAAGCTTGGCCGCGCGCTGCTCGTCGAGATACGCATCGGCGATTGCATTCGGAACGGCTGCGGCGAGGTCGCGATCCTCCGACGAGAACCGGATGACGATGACCCGGGAATTCTCGACGCGGTAGACCGAGAGCTTCTCGCGCATGATGTCGATGGTCGTCTGAGCACGCAGGAGCTCGTCCGAACTGCCCATCCCGAAGGATGCGAGCAGCCCGCCACTTTGGAATTCGCTGCGGTCGGAAAGCTGCAATTCGCCGGCCACCCGGCGCAGGATATCACTGGAGGCGATCACTTCGACCTGGCTGGCCACGCCTTCATCGTCGAGAACCGGGCGCTCGACCTCGCCTGCCCCCGACATGCGCGTATACGCGGATTCGCGCGTCTCGATCAGAATGCGCGTCTCGGCACGATAGAGCGGTGTGGCGAAATAGGCGAAGAAAAACGCCGCAATGGTTGCGATCAGCACCACCGACAGGATCGTCTTCCACTTCTCGCGCACGCTCAAGGCGAGACGGCGAAGGTCGATGTCGACGTCGTTGCCACCCATATGCATTCCGCTCATTGCGAATCCACTCCCGCCAAGATGGCTCAGAAGTAAATGCACATGGTAACCACGAAGTTAACGATTGAGGCACGATCAACACGTCTCGCGATCATGCTTTACCGGCCATTAACCTTAACGAGACGATAAGGGGACATCTTCAATCGGGGCTGCTTCGCGCGGCTGAACGGATGGACGCTCGCAGGTCATGATACGCCACGCCCTCCCTGGTCTTCTTGCTGTCGCGCTCCTGGCGGGTTGCACCAGCTACGAGCCTGCTCCGCCCGCCTTCCATGCGGCAATCAACCAGCCCTATGTTCTCGATGCCGGAGACCGCGTGCGCATTTCGGTCTTCGAGCAGGCGTCGCTCACCAACAGCTATTCAGTCGACCAGTCCGGCTATATCGCCTTCCCGTTGATCGGCGCAGTCGCTGCACGCGGCTATACATTGCAGCAGATAGAAGGCCAGATCGCGACCAAGCTTCGCGACGGCTACATCCGCAATCCCGACGTCACCGCCGAGATCGACCGGTATCGTCCCGTCTTCATCATGGGCGAAGTCGGCGCGGCCGGTCAGTACTCCTACGTTCCCGGAATGACTGTCCAGAAAGCCATTGCGGCGGCCGGCGGCTACACGCCCCGTGCGCAGCAGCGCGATGTCGACGTCACGCGGCAGATCAACGGCGAGGTCATGACCGGGCGCGTTCTCACAAGCGATCCGGTCCTGCCCGGCGATACGCTCTATGTGCGCGAACGCTTCTTTTAGGGTTTTGCACGTATAAGGGGCGTATGCGGATCGTCCATACGTTCAGATCTCCGGTCGGCGGCATTTTCCGCCATGTTCGCGATCTCGCTTCGGCCCAGCATGCGGCAGGCCACGAGGTTGCGATCGTGTGCGATTCGACAACCGGCGGCGATCACGAGGATCGGCTGTTCAAGTCGGTGGAGCCGTTCGTCTCGCTCGGCATCCATCGCATCGCCATGCAGCGCCATATCGGCATCGGCGACCTTGCCACGGCCACACGCGCCTTCAGGCTGATCGGCAGCCTGCGTCCCGACGTCCTGCACGGACACGGAGCCAAGGGCGGGTTCTACGCTCGCTTCTTCGGCACCTTGCTCAAGCGACGTCGAAGGTCGCCGGTGCGGATCTATTCGCCCCACGGCGGCGTCCTGCACTACGATCAGCGTTCCACCACCGGGCGCAGCTACTTCATGGTGGAACGTCAACTCGAGCGCTTCAGCGATCACATCCTCTTCGTTTCCGACTTCGAACGAAGCACCTATGTGGCCAAGATCGGGATGCTCCGCGCACCGCACAGTTTGGTCTATAACGGCCTCCAGGCGGCAGAATTCGAGCCGGTCGAGCCGCAGGCCGGGGCGGCCGATTTTCTCTATATCGGCATGATGCGCGACCTGAAGGGTCCTGATCTATTCATCGAAGCACTTGCGAAGACGCGCGAGCGCTTTCCGTCGGTCAGCGCGCGCATGGTGGGGGATGGAGACGACCTCCCCCGCTATCGCGCACGCGTCGACGAACTCGGCCTTGCCGCGACGCTCCATCCCGCCATGCCCGCGCGGCAGGCCTTTGCGATGGCGCATGTCATCGTCGTGCCATCCCGCGCCGAGGCGATGCCATACATCGTTCTCGAAGCGCTTGCAGCGGGCCGACCGATGATTGCCACCGCCGTTGGCGGCATTCCCGAAATTCTCGGCGCAGGCTCGCCCGCCCTTGCCCAGCCGACCATCGACAACCTCGCAGCACAGATGATCCGAGCAATGGAGGATCGGCAATGGCTGGCCTCGGCGATGCCGAACCGCGCAGCGCTGCAGGCCGAATTCAGTGCCGCAACGATGGCCGGGCGTATCGAAAGCGTTTACCGTAACTGCGCTTGATGCGGGCGCGCGGCATTCCTTCAAGGCTTTCTTAGTCCGGCCGTCCTAAGCCTTTCTCGCCGAATGCGAGTAGGACGTCATGAGCCGCAGCCAACCGGACCATCAGTTCACGGCACAAGCCGTTCGCGACTTCGCCGACCAGTCGGCGCCGGTCGGCAATGGCGAACTGAGCGAAATCGCACGAATGGTCGCCTCGCAGTACCGGGCCGACACCATGTCACCGGTCATGGTCAGCGGGCTCCTGCGACTTGCAGAATTCCTTGTTCTTGCCCTGACGGGCCTATCGATCGTCTTCGCCTATACGGGCGGCACGACGGGCGTGACATATGGCTATCCGCTCGTCATCCTCGCAGGGTCTGCGCTCGGCATCCTCCTGATGGAGATCGCCAATCTATACCAGCTCGGCGTCATGCGGCGGCCTTTCGTCTATCTGCCACGCATTGTGCTGGTCGTGACGGCAAACTTCGCGCTGCTCGCCATGGCAGGCTTCTTTCTCAAGATTTCCGACGAGTTCTCGCGCGTCTGGTTCGCGGGCTGGCTGGTCAGTGCTCTGGTTCTCCTCCTGTCGTGCCGGGTCATGCTGTCGGTGATGATCCGCCGGTGGGCCCGCAACGGCACGATGGAACGGCGCGCGCTGATCGTCGGCGGCGGCAAGCCTGCCGAAGTCCTGATCCGGACGATCGAGCAGGATCCCGACAACGACATTCGCATCTGCGGCATCTTCGACGACCGCGACGATTCGCGGTCGCCGGCGATCGTCGCGGGCTATCCCAAGCTGGGTTCGGTCGCTGAACTCGTCGAGTTTGCGCGCATCGCGCGCATCGACATGCTGATCGTGTCGCTGCCGCTCAGCGCACAATCGCGCGTCTTGTCGCTCCTGAAGCGGCTGTGGGTGCTGCCGGTCGACATCCGCCTCTCGGCCCATTCGAGCCAGCTTCGGTTCCGGCCGCGCGCGTATTCTTACGTCGGCTCCGTGCCGATGCTCGATATCTTCGACAAGCCGATCAACGACTGGGATTCGGTCGCCAAGCGGCTTTTCGACATCGCTTTCAGCATTGCCGGTCTGGTCGTCTTCTCGCCGATCATGCTCGCGACCGCCATCGCCATCAAGCTCGACAGCAAAGGGCCGGTCTTCTTCAAACAGAAGCGGCACGGCTTCAACAACGAGGTCATCGAGGTCTTCAAGTTCCGCTCGATGTATACCGACCAGTGCGACCCGCTCGCGCGCCACGCAGTGACAAAGGGCGATCCCCGCGTCACCCGCGTCGGGCGCTTCATCCGCAAGACCTCGATCGACGAACTGCCGCAATTCTTCAACGCGCTCCTCGGCTCGCTCTCGCTCGTCGGCCCGCGTCCGCACGCTATCAAGGGTCACTCGCAGAACCGCCTCTTCGAGGAGGTGGTCGACGGCTATTTCGCGCGCCACCGCGTCAAGCCGGGCGTCACCGGCTGGGCGCAGATCAATGGCCTGCGCGGAGAGATCGACCATGACGACAAGATTCGCCGGCGCACCGAGTTCGATCTCGACTACATCGAGAACTGGTCGCTTGGCCTCGACCTCAAAATCCTTTTCCTGACGCCGCTGCGCCTCCTGAACACGGAGAATGCATATTGAGCGCTGCAACCAGCACCCTGCCCCGCGCCGCAATCGACGCCAAGCTCGTCGCGATGGCGAGCGCGACCGCGGTTGGCGTCGGGGTCGCTCTCGCGGGCTTCGTCCAGAACGAACCGGCACCATATGAACTCTACATGGTCGCTTTGATCGGCATCTGGGCGTTGTTTGGCATCACCATCTCGCGCGCTACCGTGCCGCTTCTCGTGCTCTGGATCATCTACCTGATCGGCGGGATGGTTTCGATGACGCAGATGAGCGATCTACAAGACACGCCGCTCTATCTCGCCGTGACAGCCTTCCTGGCGCTGACTGCCGTTTTCTTCGCCGCCATCATCGAGAAGCGCGAGGGACTGCTGCAGCCGATCTTCATCGGCTGGACGCTGGCCGCGTGCCTGACGGGCATTCTGGGCATTCTGGGCTACTTCGGGGCCTTCCCCGGTGCTGACCGGTTCACGCTCTACGATCGCGCTGCGGGCGCGTTCAAGGATCCTAACGTCTTCGGTCCCTTCCTGGTCCTGCCCGCCATTTGGCTGCTATACGGCATCATCACCGGGCGTCTCATGAAGATGCCGGTCCAGGCCGCCGGACTCCTCATCCTTTCCTTCGCGATCTTCCTTTCCTTCTCGCGCGGAGCATGGGGGCTCTACGGCCTCTCCGCCATCACGGTCTGCGCCATCGTATTCCTCAACTCGTCGAGCAATCGGCTGCGGCTCCGCATCCTCGTCATGGCGCTGATCGGAATTGGCCTCATCGCGCTCGCCGTGATGATCGCCCTCCAGATTCCGCAAGTCGCGACGCTCTTCGAGACGCGCGCGCAGCTCGTTCAGGACTATGATGGCGCTCGGCTGGGCCGCTTCGCGCGCTACGGCATCGGTTTCGCGCTCGCGATGGAACGTCCGCTGGGCATCGGCCCGCTCGTGTTCGGACAGATCTTCGGCGAGGACACTCACAACATTTGGTTGAAGGCGCTGATGGATTATGGTTGGCTCGGCTTTGCCGCCTACGCCACGCTGCTCGTCCTGACAGTTGCCGCGGGCTTTCGCATCCTGCTTCGAAACCGGAAATGGCAGCCCTTCCTGCTTTGTGCCTGGGTCGTCTTCGTCGGCCATATCGCGCTCGGCACGGTGATCGACATGGATCACTGGCGCCACTTCTATCTCCTGATGGGCATCATCTGGGGCTGCGTAGGCCTCGAGGCACGCCATCAGGCGCGCCATTCCGAAGCGTCAGCGCGCGAAACCGTCGCCCCGCGCAATTATGCGCTTGCCTTGCACAGACCGAACAATTAGAGCTTGCCCCGGCTCGGAGCGTAGCGCAGCCCGGTAGCGCACTTGACTGGGGGTCAAGGGGTCGTCGGTTCAAATCCGGCCGCTCCGACCAAAATTCCCCAAACAAGCCGGACAGTTAGCGGGATCGACTTCGATCCCGCCTGCTAGATTGACGGTTTTCCAGCCCCTCGTAAGCACATCGTAAGCACGACTTGGGGCCGGCGGCATCTCGCAAAGGCTGTTACGGGGATGTCGGGGACATGCGACGATGAGCAACCGAAATACGCAAGCCCCGCCAGGATGGGGCGAGGATGCTTTGACAGCGTTCTTGGAAGACTGCCACGGCAATCACTTCGCCACCTTCTGGAATAAGCCGCTGGAAGTTAGCGATCTAATCGCGATTGACGCCATCTTTGTGAGGCTGACGGCCGATCTAACCGATCCTAAGCCGCTATTGCCGATGACCTTCCTTATGCGAGCGTTCTCGGCTTTCCGCGCTTCCGTGGGCGCGGCCATGGCGGGGCAGACCTTCGAAACGTATGCGCTACTTCGGCTCTGCCTTGAGCACGGAGCTTATGGCGTATTCATCGGCGACAATGTTGCACTTTGGGAACGATGGATGCGACGGCATGACGAGGGAGACATCAGCAAGAGAAAAGTGCGCGACGCATTCACTTACGCCAAAATCCGACGCGGTATTCGCGACGTGCTGCCGGAAAATGCCAAGGCGTTTGAAGAGCTTTATGAGCGCTGCATCGACTTTGGAGCCCACCCCAACCAGATGGGATTTTCCACAAACTCCCGAATTGACAGAACGGATGGAAAGATGCGGCTCGATACCGTTCTTGTGCAGGGCGAAGGCCTGCCGATGGACCTTGCGCTGAAGACAGCCGCGCAAGTCGGCTTGTGGGTGCTTTTGGCAATGAAGCTGTTCTACGCCGAGCGGTATGATGAGATCGCAATCAACAATGATCTAGAGGCCATTCGAGAACGATACTAGTTAAAATCCAACTATAATCCAACGGTCACAGTTGGAGTAAATCGCGTCATTTCCAATTTGCTTTACGTCACAAACCACGCGAACCTTGACGCGTTCCGGTTCACTCAAGAAGCGGACAGCAAAAAGGACAATTTCATGGACACGAATGCAAACAACAAGCGCATCGATCGATCGCCCTATGAGGTCATTATCCGCGATCCGTCCAGGCCAGAGTACCGCGCAATGCGCAGGCGCATTTGCGAGCGGATGGTCCGCGCGATCTTCGCGGCCGGCGTCGATCCGAAAGACCGCATGGCGGCGGTCGAAGCCATCCGGTCGGGGTCTTTTCACCAGCAAGCAATCGAACGCATCGGGCCGGTCGCTATGCGTCTCGCAGAACGCGCTTCTCTCACGAATGTGCTGGCGTCGCGCGGCTGACGCCGCGCCCCCAGCGACGGGAGATAGGCATGGGTGATCTTTGGGGAGCAATGCTGCCGTGGCTTCCCGCTGTCGGGATCGCGCTCAATGTTTTGGGTGTGGCAATAGTCGCCCTGGAATGGCGGGTGTCCCTGTATGACGGGCTAAGCCGCGCAGAGATGGAGCAGTCGCTCTTGGCCGTGTCGAACGGGCACGAACCACATCGCGAATTGGAGTTGTCGCCAATGGCAATGAGGGTCTTGAAAAACGTGGACTGGGCAGCGATCGCATCCGATCAGGATCGGTTCGATGCCTTCATGCGCAACATCCTGATCTTGGACACGGTTGATCGCCTTAATCGGCGGCGGACGATCTTCGGCATCGGTTTCGCCGTCATCATCTTGGGGTCAGTGCTACAGTTCGTCAGCGCGTTGCCAGCCTAAGCGCCGCATCGATAATCGGCCGGCACGAAGATCGATCGACCCTCCGGGCTCACCGCATAGACCATTCCCTTCCGCCCATTCCTGACGACCTCGCCGAATTGCCGGGCCGCATCGCGGGCGTCTTCGAGATTGTCGAAGCTGCCGGTGTGATAGCGGCCCGTCCCAAGGAATATCGTCGCATCGAAGCGCACGGCGCGCGCGATGATGGCGGGGTCGATTGGATCAGGCTTGCGCGGCATAGGTGGCTCCCCAGGCGGTGGGTCCACACCTATTCCGAGACTTCGAGGTTGCAACTCGACGTGATCGGCTCGCGCCACTTTTCTTGCACAATCCGGGCCTACGCGGTCCACGGGCCTGGACAGACCACGCCGCCTGCCGGCAGGTTCAAGGGGTTGGGCTTCGAGCCCAACCCCGATCCGCCCTCCCGGCAACGAAAAAGGCCGGCGCTGCGGGGCACCGGCCTTTCGGAGAAGCCACCCGAATGGATCGCGAACGGCTCGCATTCACCATAGCATCGCCGGCCGGCGCGGCAAGACTAAAATCCTAGCGCCGCAACGTTGCCCGCGATCGCTCGCCGAGGATGCGGATTTCGATCGAGCCGCCGGGGCCGCGCCTTTTGAGCGAGATCAGCCGCCCTGCCGCCAAGCGATCGAGCGAGAGGTTAAGCGTGGGCTTCGACGTGGCGCTCGCGAATGCGAGCTTGATCGGATTAATCCGAAGCAGATCGCCCGCGCCTGTCGTCGCCGCTATAGCCGCGGCGACCCGAAACGCCGAGGATGTGACCGAAGGATCGATCCGGCCGCGATTGAGCCAATCGGCACGATCAAGGAGCCGAGCAGCCTCAAGAGCCGCCTGGTCGCCGCCGTCAGGCTCCACGGCTCTGCCTGCGCGCTTCCTTCCGATCAGCGCGGCTGCACTCGCCGCAGTCCGACGCGAGGCCGTCTGACCGCCCACGATGCGCGTAGAAGGCGGAGGCCGGCTTCACCTGCCGGCAGCGGCTGCACTGCTTCTCGGCAGCGGTCGTCATCGGCCGGCGAAGGCGCTGCCGGTTTGGCTCCCGATCGCGGAGCCTGGCGCGCTCCCGTTCCTGCGCGCAGGGCTCGCAGAACTGCCGTTTTCCCAAGACGCGCTTCCCACAGCCGCCGCACGGCCGAACCCGCGGGGGTCTGGAGCCGATCGGCTGGCAGGAATAGCAAAATTCGCGATCCGAACTGCGGATCAAGTCGAAGTGCGCGCCGCAGGCATCGCATTCGCGGGTCTCGGGCATAGGCCCCTCCGATCACAACCAAACAGCGAAATCGAGAAATGGAAAAACATGCAGATTTTGGGGGGCAGCGGCTCCGCCCAGGCCAGGGTTGGGATGCGGCCCCTAGCCGGGGGGCTTGCATCTATCGCCCCCTCGGTGCGGTGCGCCGCGAGAGCCTTATGGCTTGGGCGTGGTAGCGGAGTAGGACGCCGAGCGGCGTTCGCCGCACGGCCGGGTAGGGCGTCGAAAGGAAGTGCGCGACATCGGCGACAACCTCGTCGCCCCGCTCCCGCCGCCAGGCGAGCATTTCGATCAGGACTGCTCGGCTTCCTCGTCCTGATCCCCCAACAAAGGGGCGATGAACTCCCCGAGGCCGGCAAGGTCGTCGCGGTGCAGCTTGCCCGCCTCTTCATGGGTCAGGTCCGACAGCGCGACGATAATGCCGCGCATGTGCTTCACCTTGAGCGGCTTGCCCTGCTCGATATCGAGTTCCTCGATCGCTTCGAGCGCATCGATGTCGGGCTCGCGCATGGTGACGGTCTTGATCTCGCGCTCCCCGGCCTTGACCGGGTGGGCGAGCGTGTGGGTTTGCGTCTTCCAATCCATGATCTTTCCTCGTTATCGTTAGCCCGCCGGCGGGCGTGGTGGGGACCGGCTTGCGCCGGCCCCCGAAGCCGACCGGGACAGCTATGGGAGAACCGCCCCGGCTTGGCCTGCCCCCGCCACAAGGAGGGGACAGGCAGGAGAACCATTATGCAGCGGTGCGGATGCCGCTCATGAGGACGGCCGGGCGGGTGCAAATTTGCAGCGCGTTCATCTGGACCTCGCCGTTCATGCCTTTATCGTTCGACATCTTCCATTGCTTCGCGTAGAGGCGCTTGCCGAGCATGTTGACACTCTCGATGTAGTCTGCCGGCGCGTAGTAGGTGCGGAATACGTTGGTGCCGACCGGAAAGAAGCGGGCCTTGTCAGTGTCGATGCCGATCAAGGCTGCGTCGCCGTCAGTGTTCACCGCGCCGTAGTTCTCCCAAACGATGCCGCCGTACTCGAAGATCGGGTTCGACGCGCGGCTCTTACCCGCGTAGCTGTCGCGGAGGATGGTCGCTGCCGACCAGCCCTTGTAAGTCTCGCGGACCTCGCGGTGCATGAGCAGATCATCGAAGAAGTCGTCACCGACGAAGGCATGGACATGGTCGAAGGGCGCGCCGCCGAGCGCGGCGCGCATCTTGCGGATGACGGAAACACACTTTCTACGAAGCGCTCCGTCCACCGGGTCGGCGGCGGCAAGATCGAAATTGATGGGTGCCGGCTCGCTTGCACCGAACGTCGCGAACAGGTCGAGTTCGAAGCCGCCCTTATAGACGACCTTGCCTTGAACGGCTCCGAGGCGCTGGTGTTCTTCCGTGACTTCGAAGTCCGCGATGTGCGTTCCCATTTTCTCCGCGACGAGCGTCTGAAACGTCTTCAAATTGCCCTCGCTGCCGAAGTCCCGCACGCCCTCAACCTCGTCCGCATAGACGTGCCAATCCCGCTGGAAGTGAGGGATTGCGAGCTTGTTGAGGGAACGCTTCGGCATGTCGCGCACCTCGCCCGGCGCGCCGCGCGGCGTCTGCCTGACAAGCTGAAGGCGATTGCCGATACGCTCAATAGCGACCTCCGTGGTCGAAACGGAGGTTGCGCGGAAGAGCCCCATTTCCGACAGCCGGCCGGGCTGATGGGCAATCTCGTTGACGGCGTCAGTCAGAGCGACAGCCGTGAAGCTGGAATGTTCGAAAAGGAGCTTCATCGCTATTTTCCTTGTGCTTGCTGCCGCATGATTTCAGCGACGGGATTGGTGTTTGCGTGGGGTTTGTGCCCGCCGTCGAAAGCGCTGCCGCCAAATTCTTCGAGTTCGGCCGAGCGCTGTTCGATCGTCTGGTAGCCCTTGGAGAAAAGAGCCGCCGTCGCTGCCGGAGCGGCCGCGGCCATCTGCTCAAGGATGCGCGCTGCCTGATCGAAGGAAACGACGGTGGTTGCGAGCGTGTGAGCCGTTTCGGGAAAGCGCTTCGCGAGCGGATGAGACATGATCCGATCCGAAGCTGACGCCTCTTGTCTTGCGCTAGGCTGCGCTACCGGCTCGATCCTTGTCGGGACAGCCGCCCCGAAAGCCTCGGGCATCGAAGCCGTCAAATGCGCGCGCTGAAGGAGCGCCATGTAGCGCTCCTTCTGATCCGCCGAATGCGAGATATCGGGAAGGGTTACTGACTGACCGGATGCGAACCGCTCAATCAAACGCTCCTGATCGGATTGGGTAAGGTCGGACCAAGACAGGTAATCGGCCAACGGACGCACCAATGACGCGCGCTCCATCAGACCAGCTCCAAGACCGCGCGCGGATCGACATCGATCCGCCGGAATACCGACACCCCCTCGGCTTCCATCGCGCAGAGGATGGCTTCTTCGGCCCGCTCGGCAGCGAGAAGCGCTGCCCTCGCCTGATCAAGCGCGGCGAAGCCGAACTTGCGCTCGGCCACTGCGTCAGAAGGCATGGCGGCAAGGAGCTTCGCTTCAATTTCGGAAGCGAAACACCACACCAGGAAGGCGATAGCGCCCTCGGTGCCTCCGGTCGTGCCGGAGAAGACCGCTTCGTGCAGCCGGGCGGGATCACCATCGCGACGCAGGTCGATCCGCGGCGCGCCAGCCTGGGCGATAGAGCGCAGGGCGGCGACCATATCCTTGCCCGCCTCCTTTGGATCGCGCGGCGCGTTGCGGATCGCATCGACCTGCAAAGCGATCTCGCTGATGCGCTGCCGCGCAGCATCGAGTGCCGCGCGCAAATTCACATCGCTGCCGATCTGTTCGACCTTCACGCGGGAAAGCTTGCGCTTCGTGCCAACGGCTGACCGGAGCCATTCGATCGAATGATCGAGAAAGGCAAAGTTTGCAAAATTGGCGCGCGCCCGGTCGTAAGCGAGCCTGTGGCGGGCAGTATCGCCCTCCACCGCTTTCAACTGGGCCAGCATGTCGAGCCGGTTTTCACTCTGCGGATGCTCTTCCGGATGATCGCGCATCCGCACGTTGATGTGGCCGCGAAGCGCCTCGGCGTGGGTCGCCTGGGCGCGATAGCGCTCTTCAGCGGCAAGTACCGCGCCGTGCGCTGCTTCGCGGTCGTGGGCAAGCCGCTCGATCTTGAGCCGGCTCTCGGCGGGAAGGCTTCGAAGAAGGGTGGGATTGATGTCCATGCGGCGCTCCGATTTTGAAGCACCGTATCGGCCGCATGACGCGCGGCCGATTACGCAAAACTGGGCAAATTCGTCAGCTTGCGAGCAGCCGATCGCGATTGATGAACCATGTCGATCCGACGCGGACGCCCTTGGCGTATCGGAGGCGGCGGATGGTGCTTTCGCTCATCCCCGTCTCATCCGCAGCCTCTTTGATGCGCAGCCACGACCCATCTTTCAAATCAATCTGCGACGGGTGCGGAGGCCAAGGCTCGGCGCTCGCCTCGGCTTTGCCCAGCAGAGCGGCGAGTTCGCGCTGCAACTCATCCACGCGAAGCGCGATACGAAGCAGGTCAGCCGTGGTGCAAGGCGTCTTCCGAGCTTCCACCTACGGCCTCCCCGCGTTCAGGGCGGCGATCGCAGCTTCCGTGATACGCCGGAAGTCTCCGATCGCCATGGAGCGGACTGCGGCGGGCGGCAGATCGCAGAGCCGCGCGACCATCGTCACGGCCATGTCGCGGCCCTGCGCAGCATCGTCCGCCGGCTGGATGCCGGCGAACGCCCGAGCCAGCGCTTTGCGATCCTTCGCCTTTGGCTCCCGCAAGAAGACGGTGCGAATTTGAACGCCGTTGCGGTCGATGGTGGAATTGAGATCGAAACGCTGCATCGTCGCCCCCCTCACCAACTTGCGTGAACTTCGCGCAGGTCCGACTTCATTTCTTCATCGATCCTGCGCATTACCAAATCGGCAACCGCGTTCGCATCGATGGTGCCGTGGACGTGGATGGTGATGTCCCGAACGCCGACTGCGCCGCTGCCCGAAGCGCCGCCACCCGACCCGACCGACCCGCCGCCCCGCAAGAGGTCCATCGTCTGCCGGTGCGGGATGATCCGGCCGTTGCCGAGGTCCGTTCGAAGCTCGGGGCCTTCCTCGCCGACGAGATAGGTGCCACCGCTGCGCACCAGCCCGCCACGCGCCCGCGCACCGTCGATCACAGTCCCCTTCGTGTCGCCCCCGCCAAGCCCGAACAATGACCCGACCCGGCCAAGCGCGCCGGTGACTGCGCTCTTGATCTTCGCGGCGATCTGCGCGCCGAGGGAAGAGACGTATTCGAGGACGGCCCCGGCCGCGGCCTTCAATCCGGCAAGCAAGGCGTTCATGGCCTGATAGCCGGCGTTCTCGAAGGAGGCCTTCCCCTCGGCCGTCAGGATTTCGCGTTCGAACAATCCCGAGATCGAGCCGATCGCCGAGGCGATCGTGTCGCGAATGGTGCCAAAGGCGGTCCCGATCGACTGTGCGACCGGAGCCAGGGCATCAAGCGCCGGCCGGATCGCCTCGATCGCCGGCGCGAAGTTCTCCGAGATTGCGCGGCCGACGCCCGAGAAGATCGAGGACAGCCGGTCCCAATACTTCCAGATGGCCGCGCCGGCCAACGCAACCGCTCCGATGCCGAGGGCCACCGCGCCCCACGCGGGGGCCGTAAGCGCACCCACTGCGACAGCGATGCCCTGCGCGGCCCCCGAAAGAAGGGCAATGCCGGGAACCGCGCGGGCGATGCCGCCGATCGCCACGCGGGCTTTCGCCAGATTGCCGAACGGGAGACCTGCCATGGCCGCGAGGCTCGATTGCAGGGCGACAGCGTTTCGAGCGGCCCCGAAGGCCGCGCCGCCGACCTTGGCGATCGCGAGCGAGACCGAAAGCATCGCCCCGCGAAGATTGAGCCCGACGAACTGCAACCCGATCGCCGCGACACGGAAGGCGATCAGCCCCGCCGTCGCGCCGACGACTGCCTGGGTGACGCCGGGAAACTCCCCGGCGAGCTTTGCCATCTTTCCCGCAATGGGATCAAGCGTCTCTGCGACCCGAGCAAGGGCGGGCGTGAGGGCGTCGCCGATCGAGATCGACACGGCGTTCAGCGCGTTCCGCAGGCGATCGAGCGCGCCCTTGGTGGTCGCGGATCGGGCGTCGAATTCCTTCTGCACTGATCCCGCATAGGCCGCTTCGTCGCCGACAAGGGCATACGACGATGCCAGGAGGTCCAGATTGGCGAGCAGCGGGCCAATGGCCCGCGCTTCGTCGCCGAACAAGTCGGACGTCAGCGACGACCGCATTTCGGCCGGCAGTTCGCGGATGCGCGCAAGCACATCGGTCACCGTGCCGAGGGCATCCATTTGCATCCGCTTGGCAACGTCCTCGGCATCGAGGCCCAGCTTCGCCATCGCCGCCGACTGCCGCTTGGTGGCCGACGCGCCGCGCGTAAGCGCGCGGGACACCGCATTGAAGCTGGTCGCCGCAACGTCCGACTGCGCGCCCGAAGCGATCATCGCAGCGCCAAGCGCAAGAGTTTCCTCTTCCGTGAAGCCTGCGACCTTGCCGAGCGCGAGCGTCCGCCGGCTATAGTCGACAAGATCGGGAGCCGTCGCCGCCATGTTGTTGCTGACGTGGTTGATCGCGTCACCGAAGGCGAAAAGCTCTTCCTGCGACATTCCGGTTGCGGTCTGGATTTTTGCCAGAGCCTCGCCAGCCGTGCCGCCGGCCACGTCCCAGGCGACGCCCATCTTGACGACCTGTTCGGTGAACCCGGCGAGGTTTTCGGAGGCGACGCCGGATTGCGCAGCCGCCGCCATGAGGGCGGCGATCTCTTCCGCCGCCATCGGCGTCCGCGCAGAAATGTCGAGGATCGCCTTTTCGAGAGCTTCCAGCCCGGCCGGGTCGAGATCGACCACCTTCGCCACGTCTGCGAAGGCTTCCTCAAAGGCGATCGAGGCGCGGATCGCGCGGCCGACAGTGCGATCCAGAAGATAGAACCCGGCCGCGGCGTCAATCAGCTTCATGCGCGTCTGATCAAGCGCCGCGTCATTGCGGGCCAATGCCGACTGTATGCGAGCCTGCGCGCCACCACTCTGGTTTGCGGCGGTGTTGATGCCGGCGATCGAGCCAGCGACTTTCGTTGCCGGCCCCGTCACTTTGTCGAGCAGGCGGACAATCAGTGTTGAAGTAAGGGTTGCCACGTCAGGCTCCTGACGCGCTCTGCGGCGCGACTGCGGCGCTGCGGCAAACGCCGCGCGCGGGGATGGTGGGGATGAGGACTTTCATCGCGCGCCCTCCAAAGGCGGCGACCAGTAGGCGCGCCAGATCGCGGCGCGATACGATGCTACGTCTGCCTTCACAAGATGCGGGGCCAGGCCTGCGTTGACACGCATATCGGACACGCGCCGCAGGTGCTGTTTGAGGATCGCGTCCCGATCTGTCGTGTTTCGCGAGCCGCGCATCAAAGCTGCAACTTTCTCCACGTTTTCGTGCGCGGCCAGGGGGAAGATGAAGACCGAAGCCGACTTTGTCGACCGCTCGCCGCGCGCGGCGGACTGCCGCTTGGGACGTGCCGCCTGCGGAACGACCGTCAGTTCCGGCCGATCGGCGAAAAGCTCAAGCTGATCGTCACGCGACATATCGCGCCCTCCTTTCCAAGTCTTCGAGAAGGTCGTCGTGATCGTCATCCAAGAGATCATCGGTTTCGACGGCCGCAGGGATGACCGACAAGCGCGAAGGCATACTGGAAATATCGGGTTCGGAAGGAACGTGATCAGGCTCGAAGTCGTCCGACAGGCCGGGCAGGCCGGCGTAAGCCGAGGCCTGCTCGGTACCTGCGTCTGCTTCCTTTATGCCGAGCGTGTCCGTATCTTTGGGAGCGCCTGTAGGCGCTCCCTTATACGTCTTCGTCTCGGTCTCTATAGCAGACGCCCCTGTTTGATTTTCTTGCGTTTTTTTCCGCTGAATTTCCAAACTTTGTACTGACTTTTGACGAGATTTCTCCGAGTTTTGACGCGCATGTGCCGATCGCTTGCCGCGCTGCTCGATCTCCCCGGCCATGAAATCGCACCAAAGGCCGCCATCGATCCGAGCGAAAAGCCCGAGGACGACGATCCGATCGATCGCGTCGTAGAAGGTCTTCGCCCGCACCCGCGTCAGGCTGCGGACCTGCTCAAGCCAAACGTCCGAAAGAGGCTCTTCCCGATCGTGCATTTCGACCAGCAGGTCGATGTAAATGCCCTTCTCCGCTGAATTCAGCCCGCGGGTATCGGCCTTCCACCGATCGCCGCGAAGGCGAAACCATGGCGCGTTCGAATTGCTCACGGCGCGCCTCCCAAAAGAAGAAAGTCGCTGTCGCGCCCGTCGAGGCCCGAGAGCCAAGCGATTGCGCCGATGACGATGAGCGCGGCCAAGACGCGACCGATGTGGTGAAAGGCGGGCCGCACTACGCGGCCTGCCCTGCGTAGTCACTCGTAGAATTGCGGGCCTTCGCCGCGAGCCATGCGTCGAGGTCCGTGCGACGGTAGATGATCGCCCGCGCCGAGAGGCGGATGAAGCAAGGTCCGCCTCCGAAGTGCCGAAGCTTCTCAAAGGTCGAACGGGACTGCCGACAATAGGCGGCGGCTTCCTCGGTGGTCAGGTTGTCGAGGCTCTTAATCGCCTCAAGGTCAACGGGCTTCGATTTCGTGGTCGCCATGAGCCTTCTCCTTGCCTTGCTGGTCTTTCAGCATGGCCCGGAGATTGGCGATTTCTTTCCCCTTCCGGAATTCCTACTTGCCCCTATGATCGGATGACCAAACCTTCCTTTTTGCGGCAATGCGTTTCGACAATCGGGCTTGCAGGCGTGACCGATCGTCATCATCCCATCCAGGGCAGCGACCGTCGATCCATGCGGCTGTAACAAGCTCTTCAAAGAGAACTCCATACGGCCGTTCAATCCCTACTGATGCGATCGTGTCCCACAGGAGCGCCATTTCGCCGATGAAATGATCCGCAAAGAAATCGCGTGTCTGCGTCGGAGGTCGTGCTGCGAGACCATCGAGCCGATCGCGGATAGCCGTCCGCATTTGATTGACTTGAGCATCCTCGGCATTGAGGTTGACAGCATACTTTTCGAGAGCCGCGATCGCCTCGCGCCACGCGGCGACTTCTTGCTCGCGTTCTGCGCTTGTGTCTCGGTGCCTGTAGACAGAACGTGCCGCGATGTCGGCGTTGAGCACTGCGTTTCGCACATGCCATCGAACAGCTTTCGGCGGAGCCACGTAACGATAGATGCCGCGCTCCAACATCCGGTCTATGATCGTATCGATCTCCCATGCCCCCGCAGCACTTTCGTAGTCTGAACGCGGCGCACGCAGCGCCACCGAAGGGGATGGCATCTGTTCCGATCGGGTTTTGCGGGCAGCACGTTCTTTCGTCGGCATCTACGCCCCCTGCCGGAAAGGAATAATTGCTGCGCTTTCCTGTGCTGCTTCCTCGCCCATTGCCTGCGCGATCTTGGTCGCGATGGCGTCGGACGCCTTGCGCAGCGGATCGGCGTCCAGATGCGCATAGCGCTCGGTGGTAGATGCCTGCGTATGGCCCAGCAGCTTGCCGACAATGATGAGGCCGTGGCCCTCGCCTGCCCCCACGCTTGCGAAGGAGTGGCGAAGGTCGTGGATGCGGACCCCTTCAAGGCCGGCGGCTTTGCAGACGAGCTTCCACGGCCGTTTCAGGTCGGTGCGCGGCTGCGCCGATCCGTCCCGGCTTTCGCCGGGAAATACGAACTTGCTCCGCCTATGCAGACCGGCGAGGACGGCGCGAGCCGGCGCGTTGAGGATGATCGTCTTGGGGCCGGTCTTGCTGTCCCGCAGGCGCAGAAGCCCCCGCTCAAGATCAACGAAGGCCCATTCTAGATTGAGAATTTCGCGGAGCCGCGCTCCTGTGAAGATCAGCAGCCGAAGCGCGGCCGCGGCATCGGGATCGATCCGGGTGACCCGGTTTTCCGCTTTGGGCGCGTGTTTGGTCTTCCCGGTGGGGTTTGGCTCCCAAGCGATGCCGACCGTCTCGGCCTGCCTGATGGCCGCGCCAAGGCGCTCAAGCTCCGCAACAGACAGGAAGCGATCTTTCCCCTGCTCCGCGTATTTCTCAACCTTATAGGTCGGCCGGCGGATGTTCTCCGGCAAGAGATCGATGCTTTCTGCATAGCCGTATATCGCGGAAAGGACCGACAGGACGCGATTTGCTGTAGCAGGACGATCAGCTAGCGAGACATGAAGCCGCGCGACCTCGGCGCGCTTGATCTCCCGCGCGTCTCGCTTTTTGAAAGTGGGGAATATGTATCTGACGATGATGTGGCGATAGAAATCGTCGGTGCTCGCTTTCCTCTTGATCCGCACATGGTCCCGCAAGAAGCGGGCGGCGAGCCGATCGATGCGCAGATCGCGAGCAAGTCGCCGTTCTTGTGCCTCGGCCGCGCGGGCCGCTGTTGCGGCCCGACGAGCCGCATCCTCGTCCGCCTTGCGATCAACGCCCGTCTGACCCTCGCGGATTAGCGATCTGGCACGATCACGCGCCTTGTCCACGGTCCACGTTCCAAAGGGGCCGATGGTGACGCGCTTAGATTTCGCGCTGCGGCCGGAGCCGATGCGGAATTGCGCGACAAAGGTGCGCTTCCCCTGCGCGGTGATGTTGCATCCGAAGCCCTTAACCGCCCCGTCGCCGGCATCCCATAGGAAGTAGCTCGACCCCGTTATGGGCGCGGTCTCGACCGCCTTCTTCGTGATCATCGCCATGTCGTCGCCAACCCCCGGCCTTCCTGCCATTCCCGCTTCGCGCAGGAAAATAAGCACATAATAAGCACCAAATCGGAAAGAAGCTGGCGCTTACGTGAAAGACGTTAAGGCTGGCATACAGTGAATTCAAGCGGTTATCCGCTCAATGAAAGAAGAGGCGGCTTGTTCAAAGCAGATTTCTCAATCTGGGGGTCAAGGGGTCGTGGGTTCGAATCCCGCCGCTCCGACCATTTTCCCTTCCCCTCAGATTCTCATATTCCTTCGGCGCGTGATTGCGTGACCGCAGGCGCGGGAAGGTATTTCCGGCCGATCTCGAAAATCAGCGTCCGCCATTTCCGCCCCATTGACGAATATCTCACACGAAAAAGGGCCGGCGAAGCCAGCCCTTTATGCAGTTTCTTTCCGGACCCGTTTACCGCCGCAGGAGCGCTGCGGCTGCCAGTCCGACGACAGCAAGGCCGGCGAGAACGAGCGCGGGATGGTCGCGCGCGGTCTGCTCGGCATATCGCGCTTGCTTGCGCACCACCGGCATCCAGTCGTGAATGCGCTCGGCGATATCGTCATAGGCGTGCGAAGCGGTTTCGAGCGTGTCATCGTAGAAGTGCGAGCCGCGACGGCGGGCCTGGCGCGTAAGCAAGGATAGTTCCTTGTTTAGATGGGCGATGCGTCGTTCGAGATCGTCATCCCAAGAACGACGGCCGCCGAAGATCGAATATGACATGGGTGGTCCCTTCCATTCGCCACGTGTTTGCTCTTCAAACGGTGGCGCAAGGGCTTGGTTCCACTCAGCCTGCGAGCTTCAGCGCACCTGGTCGAGCAGGCGCTTGCATTCCAGAAGGTCGAACAGCGCCTCCTGAAGCAAAGCGCGGTTATCACGCGACAGGCGCTCGTCGTCCGGGGCTACAGGACCGTCCTCCTCGCCGCGCGCCAAGCCGAAGAAGCGCCTGGCAGGCTTGGCCTTTGGCTGGCCGAGAATGATTTCCTCGTCGCCGTCGGCATCCGGGCTCGTATTGGCGGCTTCCGCCTCCTGCTGCTTGCGCTGCGCAATCGCCTCGACGGCGGCAAGATCGCCGTTGCCGATGGCGATGACGAACTGATTGCCGTTGTCGCGCAGGAGTTTCTGCACGCCCTTGATCGTGTAGCCCTGGTCGTAGAGCATGTGGCGGATGCCCTTGATCAGTTCCACGTCCTGTGGACGGTAGTAACGGCGGCCGCCGCCGCGCTTCATCGGTTTGATCTGTGAAAAGCGCGTTTCCCAAAAGCGCAGAACGTGCTGCGGCAGATCGAGATCGTCGGCGACCTCGCTGATGGTGCGGAATGCGTCGGGAGACTTTTCCATGGCTTGCTCGCTTTCAGGCCTCGCGATTCGCCAGTATTACAATCCCTTAGTCACACATATTCAAGTGCGCGGAGGTCTTGCCCCCCCGAATTTGACCTTGCTGGGTTGCCGAGTTCAGCCCTTGGCGAGCTTGGCTTCCTTGACGGGGTCCGAAGCGGCGCGGTGATTGTCGAGGATGCGCTGCTTGAGGACGTTCGACGCCTTGAACGTCATCACCCGACGCGGGAGGATCGGCACTTCCTCGCCGGTCTTGGGATTGCGGCCGACGCGCTCGTTCTTCGAACGGACCTGGAAGGTCGCGAAGGAGGAGAGCTTCACCATTTCCCCCCGCACGATGGCGTCGCAGATTTCGTCGAGCACCATCTCGACGAGTTGCGCAGATTCAGTTCGCGAAAGCCCGACCTGCCGATAGACAGTCTCAGCGAGATCGGCACGCGTTAAAGTCTTTCCCCCCATCGGCCGTCCAACCACTCTCAAAAATGCAGGAGAATTTTCAAGCAGTGGCGACGTTAGGAAATTGGGGTGTCGAGGTCAAGAACCCATTGACCTCGCTTGGTTTATCTCGGGGCAAGTGTGATCCTACCAGCGCACGAGCACCGCGCCCCAGGTGAACCCGCCGCCCATGGCTTCCAGAAGGACGAGGTCGCCCTTCTTGATGCGGCCCGTATCGACGCCTTCGCAAAGCGCCAGCGGCACCGAGGCGGCCGATGTGTTGCCGTGCCGGTCTACGGTGATGATCACCTTATCCTCAGCGATGCCGAGCTTCTTCGCCGATGCGTCGATGATGCGCTTGTTTGCCTGATGCGGGACGAACCAGTCGAGGTCGTCGGCCGTAATGCCGGCCTGCGCGAAGACCGACTCGACCACGTCAGTGATCATGCCGACCGCGTGCTTGAAGACCTCACGGCCTTCCATGCGCAGATACCCGACGGTGCCGGTCGTGGACGGGCCGCCGTCGACATAGAGCTTCTCGCGATGCGAGCCGTCCGAGCGCAGGCTCGCGGCGAGGATGCCGCGATCGGCGATGGTCCCCTCGCCTTCCGCCGCCTCGAGGATCACCGCACCCGCGCCGTCGCCGAAGAGAACGCAGGTCGTGCGGTCCTGCCAGTCGAGGATGCGCGAAAAGGTTTCGGAGCCGATGACGATGACGCGCTTAGCCATGCCGCCGCGGATATGCAAGTCGGCCGTGTTGACGGCATAGACGAAGCCCGAGCACACAGCTTGCATGTCGAAGGCAAAGCCGTGGCGCATGCCGAGCCGTTCCTGGATCTCGACCGCCGTCGCCGGGAAGGTATTGTTCGGGGTGGACGTCGCGAGCACGATCAGATCGATATCTTCGACCGTTAGGCCTGCCGCATCGAGCGCCGCGCGCGCCGCCGCCTCGCCGAGCGAGGCCGTTGTCTCGTCCTCACCCGCGATGTAGCGCTGCGTGATGCCCGTCCGTTGGACGATCCAGGCGTCGGACGTTTCCAGCACGCCCTCGAAATCCGTATTCTTCATTACGCGGCGCGGCAGGGATTTGCCGACCGAGCGCACGACCGATCTGATCATTCTCTTTATCTCACTTTCCTGCCGCCACGACCATGTCGTCGTCGCCGCCGCGTGGGCGCAGGCGCCCATGGAATTGCTGGAGCTCGGCTTCGATGCGTTCGCGAAGCTTGCCCTTGGCCATGTCGTAGCCGAGTTCGACGGCGGCCGCGAAGCCCTCGTCATCCGTCCCGCCATGGCTTTTCACCACGATGCCGTTCAGCCCGAGGAACACGCCCCCATTGATCTTGCGCACGTCCATCTTCTCGCGCAGGAAATCGAACGCGCCTTTGGCGAGCACATAGCCCATCTTCGACAGGAAGCTGCGCGACATCGCCTCCCGCAGATACTGCGCGATCTGTTTGGCGGTGCCTTCCGCCGTCTTCAGCGCAATGTTGCCCGCAAAGCCTTCCGTCACCACCACGTCGACCGTGCCCTTGCCGAGATCGTCGCCTTCCACGAAGCCATGATAGTCGATCGACTTCAGCCCGACCTCGCGCAGGATGCGGCCAGCCTCCTTGACCTCTTCCTGGCCCTTCACCTCCTCAACGCCGACATTGAGGAGGCCGACGGAGGGGCGCTCGATGTCGAACAGCGCGCGCGCCATCGCAGAACCCAGGATCGCGAAGTCGATCAACTGGTGCGCGTCTGCTCCGATCGTGGCGCCGACATCGAGCACGACACTTTCGCCGCGCACCGTCGGCCAGATGGCGGCGATGGCCGGGCGCTCGATGCTCGCCATGGTGCGCAGGCAGAACTTCGACATCGCCATCAGCGCGCCGGTATTGCCGGCCGAGATGCACACGTCCGCGTCGCCGTTCTTCACGGCCTCGATCGATTTCCACATCGAAGACTTCCAGCGGCCCTGGCGCAGCGCCTGGCTAGGCTTGTCGTCCATGCGGACCGAAATCTCGCAATGGTGAAACTCGGAAACGGCCTCCAGCTTTGGCAATCTGGCGAGGATCGGACGTACCTCGTCCTCGCGGCCAAATATCAGGAACCGTGCATCGGGGCGTCGCTCGGCTACGCGTGCCAGACCCGGCAGCGTCGTCGAAGGACCATGGTCTCCCCCCATGGCGTCGATGGAAATGCGTATCACGCGGCAATCGTCTTTCGTTGGCCCTTCAGGGGCGGCATTTCAGCAAAGTGCGGCGAAAATAGCGGTTTCATCCCGGCAAACAACTGCCTTATGCACGGCTAGCCCCCGAGTGTCACGGTTGCACGCACGTCTTCAACAAGGGCGGCCACGGCTTGGTGCCTTCCAACCGGAGGACGGGACAGCCCAGCGTGGCAATCCAGGCTTCATGCTTGCGGCGACTGCGTCCCGCATGCGTTTCGTTATCGTAGCCGCGGGCCCACGAGATGAATTCGACGTGCTGCCCGTGCATCCTTCCGCCCGGCGCGATCGCTTCGCCGTAGCGGGCACGTTCGCGTGCGATCAGCCGGGGAAGGCGGATTTCGGGCGGCACGTAGAGATAGATCACCACATCGAGGTCAAGCAGGAGCCCGTCTCCCCACCCCATTGCCGATCCGGACAGAACCCACGAACCGGCATCCGCCATAGCACCCGCGAGCAGTTCCTGTCTGATCGCGATCGGCCGGATATCGGTGAAAGGCGGATCGGTCGGCAGCCAGAAGAAGGTGTCCGTGTCCAGGTGCCGGATGCTCAACGCCGCGCCAAGGGCTGCTCCCAGCGTCGTCGTTCCCGCGCCGGCCGGCCCGGTGATGTGGAGGCGCGGCATCGTCAGCCGTCGCGCTTCAGCGCCTTCAACTGCTCGTAGAGCGGTCCCCGCTCGGCGGCGTCATTGTCGGGCGCGGTGACAGGGGCGGCTTCGACCTTGCGCGGATAGGGGTCGATGCCCAGCGCAAAGAACTCCTCGGCGAGTTGGCCGACATCGATCGTCTCGCCGGAAAACGGCTCCGGTCCGTCCTCTCCCTCGGCGTCGAGAATCATCTCGCCGCCCTCGAACGAGTCCGGCCGGATCAGCTTCGAGCCTTCGGGTACGAACAGCGCGTGAATTTCCTCGTCGACTTCGGCGTCGATCGGTTCAAGCGAAGCGATGCAGGACTGAACGATCGACGCCCTGACCTGCCCTGTAACCTTCACGCCATCGCGCTTCCAGTTTTCAACCATCAGGTCCGCCCGGAACGATCTGACTTCCACGAGATGATGTGCGTCGGCCAGTTGCCGGCGCTGCGTCTCGTCTGCCTCGATACGCACCGGCATGCCCTTGGAGGGCAGACGCAAAATGCTGGCATCGAAAGTAACGGGGCTCTTTTCCACGCTCATGCTGCCGCTCCCCCGATCGACCGGGTGCGCTCCGCCACGAGGAAGGAGACCTCGCCGGCCGTCAAGCCCGCCACCGGCTGCGCGGCAAGATCGCGCGCAGAGGCGAGTACATAATCGGCCATCGCCTGGGCTTCGTGCCAATTTGTGCCACCCGGGAAGACGTTGCGATAGAGTGCCTGCGCCAGCGCCTCGCGATCCTCTGCCTCGACCGCCTTGCCGTAGGAATCGGCCCGGCCGTAGAACATCTTAGCAAGCTTCTTCATGCGCTTCGGCACGCCGACATCGCCGATGCCGAGTTCCCGCAGCGAATGGTCGACATCCTTGAAGAACTCGTCTGTCACGTCCTGCGCGACGTCTTGAATGGCGCCGTCCTCGCGGCGGGTACGGTGGAGAAAAAGGAACATGTGCAGCGCCATCATCTCGTAGCGGCCAAGCGGCGTGTCGGGCACATTCCATTCGGCATAGAACACCGGCTGGCGCGCCGCCGCCACGATCTGTCCATAAATCCTATCGACGATGGCCGCGTTCTCATCCCGGCGTCCGCCGAACAGTCGCTTGAACATTCCCGAAGGGCTCCTTCTGGCGGTTTCGGTGCGTACGGCAACGCATCGTGTTGCATCGGCGCGCAAGCTGGTTTACCGCTTTTGCCCGCAGGCGCAAGGCGCGCTTAACCAAGTCATGGAGTTGTCGTTGCAAGGACGGAATTTCAAGAGCCGTGCACGGCTGGTCGTATCGGGTCTGGCTGCCATGCTTGCAGGCGGCGCTGCCGGCTGCTCCTCGGTGTCGGACGATCTCAACCCGCGCCAAACCTTCCAGCAAGGCTATGTCATCGACGAGCAGATGCTCGAACTTGTGCCGGTCGGGTCGAGCCGCGAGCAGGTTCTTCTGGCACTCGGGACGCCGACGACGACGGCCACCTTCGATAACGAGACCTTCTACTACATCTCCCAAACCGCCGTTCGCAACGTCGCCTTCCAGAACCCGCGCGTCGTCGACCGCAGGATTCTGGCAATCTATTTCGGCGACGACGGCCGCGTGTCGAACATCGCCAATTACGGTCTTCAGGATGGCCGGGTCTTCGACTTCATTTCGCGGACAACGCCGACAGCCGGCAGCGACACGGGCTTCATCCAGCAGCTCGTCACCGGCGTCGTGGGCGGCACGCCGATCGGCACGGGCGCCGGGCGCGGCTCCGCCAGCTTCTAGAATCCAAGCAGACATGCCAAAGGGCCGCGGTATCGCTACCGCGGCCCTTTCCTTTTGCCCGACGATCAGCCGTGGGCGAGAACTGCCAGCAGTAGCAGCGCCATGATGTTGGTGATCTTGATCGCCGGATTGACGGCCGGGCCGGCGGTATCCTTGTAGGGATCGCCCACCGTGTCGCCCGTCACCGAAGCCTTGTGCGCATCCGAACCCTTCAAGTGCCGTGTGCCGTCCTTGTCGATGAAGCCGTCCTCGAACGACTTTTTCGCATTGTCCCAAGCGCCCCCGCCCGACGTCATCGAGATCGCGACGAAGAGGCCGTTGACGATCACGCCCAGAAGCGTTGCGCCGAGCGCCGCGAACGCCGCGGCCTTCGAGCCGGAGACCAGAAGGATGCCGAAATAGACAACGATCGGCGCCAGCACCGGCAGGAGCGACGGGACGATCATTTCCCGGATCGCCGCCTTGGTCAAAAGATCGACCGCGCGGGCATAGTCCGGCTTCACCGTGCCCTGCATGATCCCCGGATTGTCGCGGAACTGGCGACGAACCTCCTCCACGATGGCGCCGGCCGCACGGCCGACGGCTGTCATGGCGATTCCGCCGAAGAGGTAGGGAATGAGGCCGCCAAAAAGCAGGCCCGCCACCACGTAGGGGTTCGACAACGAGAAGGACACGTCCTCCATGCCGGCGAAATACGGGTACTGCTCCGGGTTGGCGATGAAATATTCCAGATCGTAGGAATAGGCCGCAAAGAGCACCAGGGCGCCAAGGCCGGCCGAGCCGATGGCATAGCCCTTGGTGACCGCCTTGGTGGTGTTGCCGACAGCGTCGAGCGCGTCGGTCGACTGGCGCACCTCCGGCGGAAGGCCCGACATTTCGGCGATGCCGCCGGCATTGTCCGTTACCGGCCCGAAGGCGTCGAGCGCAACGATCATGCCGGCCAGTCCGAGCATGGTCGTGACCGCGATCGCGGTGCCGAAGAGGCCGGCCAGCTGGAACGTCGCCAGGATGCCGCCGATGATGACGATCGCCGGCAGCGCCGTCGATTCCAGCGAGACGGCAAGGCCCTGGATGACATTGGTGCCGTGGCCGGTCACCGACGCCTGCGCGATCGAGTTCACCGGACGCTTGTTGGTGCCGGTATAGTATTCGGTGATCACCACGATCAGCGCAGTCACCACAAGCCCGATCAGGCCGCAGAAAAAGAGGTTGGCGCCGGTGATGTCGATGCCGTTGACGACCCCTATCGAGCCCCAGCCGATGGTCAGTGAGGTTGCCGCGCCGATGCCCACGATCGTCAAAAGGCCGGTAACGATCAGCCCGCGATAAAGGGCGCCCATGATCGACGCATTGGCGCCGAGCTTGACGAAGAACGTGCCGATGATCGAGGTGATGATGCATGCACCGCAGATTGCCAGCGGGTAGATCATGATCGAGTCGAGAAGATCGGAGCCGAGGAAGAAGATCGCCGCGAGCACCATCGTCGCAACCACGGTCACGGCGTAGGTTTCGAACAGATCAGCCGCCATGCCCGCGCAGTCACCGACATTGTCGCCGACATTGTCGGCGATCGTCGCCGGATTGCGCGGATCGTCCTCGGGAATGCCCGCTTCCACCTTGCCGACCAGATCGCCGCCGACATCTGCACCCTTGGTGAATATGCCGCCGCCAAGGCGGGCGAAGATCGAGATTAGCGACGCGCCGAACCCGAGCGCGACGAGTGCGTCGATTACCATACGATCCGACGGCGCGGCGCCCATCGGGCCGATCAGCACCCAGTAGTAGACGGAGACTGCGAGAAGCGCGAGACCGGCCACCAGCATGCCGGTGATCGCCCCTGCCTTGAAAGCGATGTCCAGACCTGCCGACAGGCTGTTCGACGCGGCCTGCGCGGTGCGCACATTGGCGCGTACCGAAACGTGCATACCGATGAAACCTGCGACGCCCGAAAGGACGGCGCCGATCAGGAAACCGATTGCGGCCGTGGCGGACAGCAGCCACCAAGCAATGAGGAAGACGACCACGCCGACGAGCGCGATCGTTGTGTACTGGCGAGTGAGATAAGCCTGCGCGCCCTCCCGGATCGCGCCCGCAATCTCCTGCATGCGTGCATTCCCCTGGTCGGCCGCAAGGACCGATTGGGTTGCCCATATCGCGTAGACGATGGACAGCAGGCCGCAGGCGATGACGACGAAAAGCATGGTCATTGCCGATTCTTCCTTGATTATCGCCCGGCAGAACCCCTCCCCGGGCATTGGGAACGAAGCCGGAATCGATTGTCTCCCAGCATTCGCGGCCAGCTTATGCGAAGGATTCCCGACACATCAAGGAGTTATTCTTACCCAGGGTCAGCGGGCGCCGGCCGCGTGGCGGCGTCCATGCACTGCCAGAAAGGCCAGCGATGCGAGGCAGATGGCGCTGACCGGGAAAACGATCCAGTTCAGCATTTCCCAGCCGGCGAGGTTGTAGACGAGGCCGGACATGAAAGAGGCGAAGGCGACCGTCGAGAACAAAATGAAATCGTGGAAGCCGAGCGCCTTGCCCTTTTCGGACGGGCGATAGGTTTCGGCCACCATCGCAGTCGATCCGATGAAGCCGAAATTCCAGCCGATTCCGAGAAGGACAAGCGCCGTCCAGAACTGCCACAACTCGATGCCGGAGAGCGCGACGACGGCACAGCCGAGAAGCAACACCAGTCCCGCCGCCACGATCTTCTCCTTGCCGAAGCGGGCGATCAGCTTGCCGGTAAAGAAGCTTGGCGCGTACATCGCCATCACGTGCCAGGAAATGCCAAGCATGGCCTGGTCGGTGGAAAAGCCGCATCCGACCATGGCGAGGGGCGCGCCGGTCATGACGAAGCTCATCAGCGCATAGGTGCCGACGCCGCACAAGAGCCCAATGCAATACTTCGGCTGCCACACGATTTCGCCGAGGGAGCGCGCGGGACCGTCGGAAACGGCCGTTTCGAAAGGCCCCGCTTCGTTGCGCGGCAGGGCCGACAGGATGAGCGCACCGACGGCGGCGATGCCAAGCACCGACGCGAACGTACCGGCGAACATAACGGGCGCGAGAAGCTCCCGGGTGAAGATGACAATTTGCGGGCCGATGATTGCAGTGAGCACCCCGCCTGCCAAAACGAACGAGATTGCACGCGCCTTGAACTGCGCGGGTGCGGATTCGGCGGCGGCGAAGCGGAACTGCTGGACGAAGGCATTGCCGATGCCGATCAGTGCAAGACCGGCCGCAAACAGCCAGAAGTTCTGCGCGAACAGGGCAAGGGTCGCGAGGACGCCGCCGCTGGCAGTCATGCCGGTGCCGGTCATGAAACCGTGCCGAAGGCCGAGCCGTCTGAGGACCATTGCCGCAGGAATGGCGCCGAGCGCAACACCGATGGTGAAGCCGGTAACGGGTGCCGTCGCGAGACTCTTGTCGCTACCTAGAAGGTAGTAGCCGGCGAGGCCGCCGACCGAGATAGCAATGGGCGCTGCCGACCCGACGATGGCCTGCGCGGCAGCGAGGACGATCGCCGTGCGCCGAGCGTCGCGGGCCGTCGTCATGCCTTCGGCGTTCCGCCCCTGCCTTCGTTGCGAAGGCGGCGCGCAACGCGGTCGAGCACCGCATTGACGAGCTTGGGCTCTTCCTCGGTGTAAAAGGCCTTGGCGATGTCGACATATTCGGTGACAATCACGGCGACCGGTACGTCGGCGCGCTTCATAAGCTCATAGACACCTGCACGCAGGATTGCGCGCAGCGTCGAGTCCAATCGCGACAGCGGCCAGTCATCGGTCAGGGCCTGCCGGATGACCGGGTCGATCGTCTTCTGGTCCTGCACAACGCCCGACAGGATTGCGCGGAACCACTGGGGATCCGCTTCGCGATAGGTCGCGCCGTCAACTTCCTTGCCGAGGCGATAGGCCTCGTACTCTGCCGAGATCTCCAGCAGGCCGGTTCCCGCGACATCCATCTGGTAGAGCGCCTGCACGGCCGCGAGCCGCGCGGCGCCGCGCTTGTTGGCCTGGCGGACGGGCGGCGTTTCCGGGCGGTCGTCCGTGTCGCTCATCGGCCCGCCCCTGAAAGGCGCTTCTTCATCTCCACCATCGTCAGGGCTGCGCGCGCGGCGAAGCCGCCCTTGTCGCCCTCGTTGGGGCGCGCACGGGACCACGCCTGGTCGTCGTTCTCGACGGTCAGGATACCGTTTCCGATTGCCAGCGATTCATTGACGGAAAGGTCCATCAACGCGCGGCAGGATTCGTTCGCTACGATATCGAAATGGTAGGTCTCGCCGCGAATGACGCAGCCGAGCGCGACAAAGGCGTCGTAATCAGTGCCGCCCGCATCCGCACCATCGAGCGCGAACGAGATGACAGCGGGAATCTCGAGCGCGCCGGGCACTGTCACGACGTCATAGCTCGCGCCGCCGGCACTGAGCGCTGCCTTGGCTCCATCGAGGAGCGCGTCGGCCAGATCGTCATAGAAGCGCGCTTCGACGATCAGAACTTTGAGGGGTTCCTGTTGGGGCATGAATGTCTCCGGAATTGGCCCGGTGACTTAGGCCGATCCGGTCGAGTTCGCAAGCGAAGGTTTGCAAGAAGTCTGACGGTCGGCGCAGGAGGCCGCGCTCCTGAAAACACAGCTATCGCCGATGATGCTCACTGGTCGCGCGCTTCCATCAGCCTTGCGGCATAGCGGGCCATTGTGTCGACTTCCAGATTGACCCGGTCGCCGACCTGGCGTGCACCCCAGGTCGTCACGCCGAGCGAATGGTGAATGAGAAGCACGTCGAAGATGTCGCCGTCCACACCGTTGACGGTGAGCGACGTGCCGTCCAGCGCGACGGAGCCCTTCGGGGCGATGAACTTCGACAAGGCGGCGGGCGCTCGCAGGCGAAAGCGCACGGCATCGCCCTCGTCCATCCGCTCGACGATTTCGGCGGTGCCATCGACATGGCCGGACACGATATGTCCGCCGAGTTCGTCCCCAATCTTCAGTGCGCGTTCGAGGTTTAGCCGGGAGCCCGTCTGCCAGTTTCCGGCAGTCGTCAGGCGCAGCGCTTCCTCCCACGCCTCGACTTCGAACCAACGGTCATTGAAGCCGGTTTCCGGCAGGGAAACGACCGTCAGGCAGACGCCGGCGCAGGCGATCGAAGCGCCGATTGCGATGGTCGCGGGATCGTAGTTCGTGCGAATGCGAAGGCGGATACCCTGGTCGAGGGGCGCGATGGTATCGATCTCGCCGATATCGGTCACGATTCCAGTGAACATCAGTCGGTCCTTACATACTCAAAGCAGATATCGGCGCCGGAGATATCGCGCCGCAAGAGGCGGAAACCTGCCGGAATTGCAGCCGGATCGACGGGCGATGCGATACCGCCCTGCCCGATCGGCTGCGGGCCGACGAAGAGAACCAGCCGGTCCACCAGACCTTCGGCCAGGAATTGCCGAGCGGTCTCAGCGCCGCCCTCGACGAGAAGGGTAAGGACGCCGCGCGCCGCCAGATCCTCCAGGAATTCCGGCAGGGCGATACGGCCTTCGTGCTCGTCGCAGGCGATGAAGCCGACGCCCAGCCGTTCGAGCGCCGCGCGCCGGGCGGCATCGGCGTCGATTGCCGTCGCCAGCAGTACGGGCGTCTCCCGCGCGCTCGATGCAAGCTTCGATCCGGGCGAAAGCCGCGCATCGCGGTCGAGCACGATCCGGATTGGCGAGCGCTTTTCCAGACCCGGCAGGCGGCAGGTGAGTTCCGGGTCGTCCGCCAGAGCGGTGCCGATGCCAACGAGAATCGCGTCGCTTTCGGCGCGGATGCGATGAACCTGTCGCCGCGAGACGGGCCCGGTAATCGCGAATTGACCTTCGCCTGCGCGGCCGATCATCCCGTCGGATGAAACCGCAAGTTTCAGAGTCACTTCCGGCCGCTTGTTCAAAGACCGGGTCAGATATCCATTGAGCAGATTTGCTGCCTCGTCGGACAGGATTGCGGGCTCGACGGCCAGTCCGCTGGCTTCCAGGATCGCATAGCCCTTGCCGGAGACGCGCGGATCTGGATCGGCCGCCGCGCCGACGACGCGGGCAATCCCCGCGCGCACCAGTGCCTCGGCGCAAGGCGGGGTCCGGCCATGGTGCGCACAGGGCTCCAAAGTGACATAGGCCGTGGCGCCGCGCGCATCACCGCCCGCTTCGGCAAGTGCCTCCGCCTCTGCATGGGGCCTGCCGCCGATGGCGGTGATCCCCCGCCCGACGATCCGCGGCCCGTTACCATCGTCGCGCACGATCAGCGTTCCGACCGAAGGGTTCGTCGAGGTCAGGCCGAGATTGCGGCGCGACAGGCGGATCGCAGCGGCCATGAAACGACGATCGGCCTTGCCGCCGGTCATTCGCGCGCCGCGTCCTCGTCGCCCTTCAATTCGCCAAGCAGGTCTTGGAAGTCGCGCGCCTCGCGGAAATTGCGGTAGACGGAGGCAAAGCGCACATAGGCGACGTCGTCGATGGACTTGAGCGCATCCATCACCAGGCGGCCGATCTCGTCGGAGGGAACTTCGGTTTCGCCCGAGCTTTCGAGTTGGCGTACGATGCCGGTGACGGCGCGCTCGATGCGGTCCGGCTCGACATTGCGCTTGCGCAACGCGATCTCGACAGAGCGCATCAGCTTGTCGCGGTCGAAAGGCACCTTGCGGCCCGACCGCTTGACGACGACGAGATCACGCAGTTGCACCCGCTCAAAGGTGGTGAAGCGTCCGCCGCAGACCGGGCAGACGCGCCGGCGCCGGATGGCCTGCCCGTCTTCGGCAGGCCGGGAATCCTTCACCTGGGTGTCTTCAGACTGGCAGTAGGGGCAGCGCATGCTTTTCTTTCAACAGATGGTGTGCTGCCCCTGCGTTTAGCCCAGATATGGATAGATCGGGAAGCGCTCGGTCAGCGCAACGACCTTTTTCTTCACCGCCGCCTCGACCGCGGCGTTGCCATCATCGGAATTGGCGGCCTTCAAACCGTCCATCACCTCGGCGATCAGCCTGCCGATCTCAGCGAATTCGGCAACCCCGAAGCCGCGCGTTGTGCCGGCTGGCGTGCCGAGGCGGATGCCGGAGGTCACGAACGGCTTTTCCGGATCGAAGGGGATGCCGTTCTTGTTGCAGGTGATATTGGCGCGACCGAGCGCAGCTTCCGCGCGCTTGCCGGTCGCGTTCTTCGGGCGCAGGTCGACCAGCATCGAGTGGTTGTCGGTGCCGCCGGAGACGATGTCGAGGCCCGTTTCCTTGAGGCTGGCGGCGAGCGCCTTGGCATTCGCTACGACATCCTTGGCATAGGTCTTGAATTCGGGCTGCAGCGCCTCGCCGAACGCGACGGCCTTTGCGGCGATGACATGCATGAGCGGGCCGCCCTGAAGGCCCGGGAAGACGGCCGAGTTCATCTTCTTGGCGATCACCTCGTCATTCGACAGGATCATGCCGCCACGCGGGCCGCGCAGCGACTTGTGCGTGGTCGTTGTCACGACATGGGCGTGAGGAAGCGGCGTGGGGTGCACGCCGCCGGCAACGAGACCGGCGATATGCGCCATGTCGACCATCAGATAGGCGCCGACGGCGTCGGCGATCTCGCGGAATCGCTTCCAGTCCCAGATGCGCGAATAGGCGGTACCGCCGGCAACGATCAGCTTTGGCTTCGTCTCATGCGCGAGGCGCTCGACTTCGTCCATATCGATGAGATGGTCGTCCTCGCGCACGCCGTAGGAGACGACGTTGAACCACTTGCCGGACATGTTGACCGGTGAGCCATGGGTCAGGTGACCACCCGAATTCAGGTCGAGACCCATGAAGGTGTCACCGGGCTGCAGGAGCGCCAGAAACACGGCCTGGTTCATCTGCGAGCCGGAATTGGGCTGCACGTTCGCGAAATTACAGTCGAACAGCTTCTTGGCGCGTTCGATCGCCAGCTCCTCGGCAATGTCGACGAACTGGCAGCCGCCATAGTAGCGCTTGCCCGGATAGCCTTCGGCATATTTGTTCGTCATGATCGAGCCCTGCGCTTCGAGAACAGCGCGGCTGACGATGTTTTCCGAAGCGATCAGTTCGATCTCGTGACGCTGGCGACCGAGCTCCTTTTCGATCGCGCCGAAGATTTCGGGATCGCGATCGGCGAGCGATTGAGTGAAGAAAGCATTCGGCTGGGCGGAGGCAGCAGTCGCGGTGGCCATGGCAGATCGACCCTTCTGGCGTTTGGCGGTAACCTGTGGAGCGGCGCGAATATCACACTATCGCAGGCCGGGCCACGTCCGGTTCACGAATATTAGGGGTCCGGACGCGACCGGAGCAATGCGGCAAAAAGGAAAGGCCGCCCCAAGGGACGGCCTATCGAATATCCGATACAGGAGCGATCAGGTCGCGGTCGAAATCTGCAGCTCGGATGAACCGTCGAGCCCGTAGATGTCGTCGCGGAACTGCACCACGCCGTCACCTGTCGACCAGGCGGAGACGTATGCAAAATGCACCGGCACCGGATTGGTCACCGGCACGGACACGTCCGCGTCCGTTGCGATCGTCTGCTCGAAGCGGTTGCGGTCCCAGCCCGGCGTCTCGCTCAAAATCCAGGTGACGAGATCGCGCACGTTCTGGACGCGCACGCAACCCGAGGAGTGGAAGCGCTCCTGGTTTGCAAACAGGCTCTGCTGCGGCGTGTCGTGCATGTAGACCGCATGCTGGTTATGGAAGTTGATCTTGACCGAGGCCATGGCGTTGATCCGGCCCGGGTCCTGGCGGAAGCGAAGCTTGGCGGCTTCTTCCGTCTGCCAGTTGATGGTCATCGGATCGACCTCGCCATTCGGTCCGAGAATGCGAATTCCGTTTTCCGTAAGGTAGTTCGGGTTCTTGCGCATCAGCGGAATGATGTCGCGGCGAACGATCGATTCCGGCGCATTCCAGTACGGATTGACGATGATCTCATGAATCTTCGAGTCGAGAATCGGTGTCTGGCGGTCGATCTTGCCGACCACCGCAACGTGGCGCGTCACCACGCGGCTGCCCTCCACGGCCTCGATCTCGGCGGCGGGAATGTTGACCATCACGTAGCGGTTGGCCGTCGTGCCGACCTTCTCGCTGAGGCGCTGGAGGTTGGTCTGGAGTTGGCCGAGGCGAACCTGCGCCGACGCATTGAGCGAACGGTAGGTGTAAGGACCGGTGACGCCGTCGGCCGGGATGCCGTGACGGGACTGGAAACGCTTCAGCGCCGACTCGACATAGGAATCGAAGGCTGGCGACATGCCCGCCTGCTCCGAAAGGTCGCCCGAGATCATCAGGCGCTGGCGCAGGATTTCCACGTCCGGATCGACGACGCCGAGCTGGAGCTTCTTTTGATCGGGTACGATCGGCCACCCGCCGCGCGCGGCGATGTCCTGATAGCGGACGATGGCGTCCTGAAGATAGACGAGCGTGTCGGGGCTGTAGATCGGCTTGGTCGTCGCGACCTGTCCCCCGCTCGAAACCTGCGCGTCAAACTGGTCGCCCCAGCCGCGGCGGTTCGAGTTCAGGATCGAATCGAGCACGTTTTGCGCATGCGCGCTCTGCGACACTGCGGCGGCGGCAAGCGCGGACGCACCGGTGAGAAAGGTTCTGCGGCTGGTTTTCATCTTTGGTCCCGACGCTTCAATCATGACGGCGAATGCACGCGAGGTGCGAACGACGAGACTAGCGCGTTAACCTTAACGAAACGCCACCAATCCCGACGCGATGGATTCGGTCGAAAATACCGGATGACGTCCGGTCACATTCCAATATGGCGGCTTCGTGACGAAGGGGCAGTGCTGGGACCATCTGTTGCAGAATGACGACACCGGCAGCGCGGGTTCGCAAACGGCCCGGCACCGGCCGCGCACCGGCCACACCCTATGCGCGGGCGGGTTCGATGCGTCGGCGTCGGCGATGATCGAGAGGCGTCGCCTCGCCTTACATGCGGTAGGCGATGGTATCGTTCCAGAAGCGGTCGAGGCGCTGGAGGGCCTTGTTCATCTGCTGGAACTCGTCCTGGCCGATGCCGCCGACCTTTTCGATCGAGCCAATGTGGCGGTCGTAGAGCGCGCCCACCAGATCGGCAATTTCGCGGCCTTTCGGCGTCAGGCTGATGCGGACCGAGCGGCGGTCGATGCGCGAGCGCTGGTGGTTGATGAAGTCGAGGTCGACGAGCTTCTTCAAGTTGTAGGAGACGTTCGAGCCCAGATAGTAACCGCGCGAGCGCAGCTCGCCGGCGGTCAGTTCCGAGGAACCGATGTTGAAGAGCAGCAGCGCCTGGATGGCGTTGATGTCGCTGCGGCCGTTGCGGTCGAACTCGTCCTTGATAACGTCAAGAAGACGGCGATGCAGACGCTCCACAAGCTGAAGAGATTCAAGGTAAAGCGAGCGGATGGAGTCGCCGCGGTCTTCGTTCATCTGGACGTTCTTCGACGTCGTACGCGAATTGATCATGGTCGTGCCTCTCGTTAAACGCCGGTGACTTTGTTTTTGATCTCACCTTGGGCACGACCCTAACCAGTGCATCTAAAATTCGACTTAAACCGCAGGCTTAACATGAGCTTACCGGGAACTGCCGGATTTCAGGGTTAAGCTGCGGTTAGGCCGAAAGGTTCATTTTTCCTCTCTGCGGTGCTTCAGCCATCGGTGCACCCGGAAACCGGCATAGACGACTGCGGTCAGCGCATGGACGACGAGCACCAGGTCGCGGCGTCCGTAAAGCTCGGGGAAACCGGCATACATGATCGTCTCCGAAGCCGCGCAGACGAACCAGATCACCGGCCCCCAGGAGGCGAGCATCCATAGGCCGCTTGCTGCGAAAGGGTAGAGGACGGCAAGGCACACCGCCGCAACCTGCCAGTGGACGGGCATCAGGTCGAAGCGCCAGGTCAGCCCGTCATAGATGCCGATCAGCCTGATCCAGTAGAGAAGTCCGAGCCCTGCGCACAGCGCTGCAACGGCGCGCATGAACGTGTCGAACATCGTTTCGGAGGCCGAAAGGCGCGGCAGGGCCGAATGAAAAGGCTGGATCACGGATCGGCGACCTCCGGACGGTGGAACTGGCATGGCGAGACGGGTTGGACCCGCATTCGCCGCATGATACATCCCGCGCTATCAGGAGACGCGATCATGAACAAGATCACCCGGCCGGTCGCCACCAGCGCACGCACGGTCGACGAAATCACTGGCGGTCGGCGGCTGCGGCGCATGCGCAGGGCGGACTGGTCGCGGCGCATGGTGCAGGAAACGCGGCTGACCGTGGACGACCTGATCTGGCCGATCTTTGTTGTCGACGGCGAGAGGCGCCGCGATCCCCTCCCCTCCATGCCGCGCGTCGAGCGATTCTCCATCGACGTCGCCGTGAAGGAGGCGGAGCGCGCTGCCAAGCTCGGCATTCCGGCGCTTGCCATCTTCCCCAATGTCGACATCGCGCTTCGCGACCAGACCGGCTCCCACATTCTCGACCCCGACAACCTGATCAACCGCGTCACGCGCGCGATCAAGGAGGCGGTGCCGGAGATCGGCGTCATCACCGATGCCGCTCTCGACCCGTTCACCAGCCACGGGCATGACGGCATTTTGCGCGACGGCATCATCGTCAACGATGAGACGGTGGCGCAGGTCGCCGCCGCGTCCGTTTTGCAGGCTGCGGCCGGCGCCGACATTGTCGCGCCCTCCGACATGATGGACGGCCGGATCGGCGCAGTGCGCGACGCGCTCGACTCCGCCGGCTTCCAGGACGTTGCCATCATGTCCTATGCGACCAAGTTCTCCTCGGCCTTTTATGGTCCCTACCGCGAGGCGATTGGCACGAGTGGGCTCCTGAAGGGCGACAAGAAGACCTACTATCTGGACCCGGCCAATGCCGCAGAGGCGATCCGCGAGACCGAGCAGGACGTAATCGAAGGCGCGGACATGATCATGGTCAAGCCGGGCATGCCCTATCTCGACATCATCCGCCAGTTGAAGGATGAGTTCGCACTGCCGACCTTCGCCTATCAGGTCTCGGGCGAATATTCGATGATCGAGGCGGCCGCCGCCAATGGCTGGATCGACGGCGAGCGGGCGATGATGGAGAGCATGCTTTCCTTCAAGCGCGCGGGCTGCGACGGCATTTTGACCTATTTTGCGCCGCGCGTTGCCGAACTCCTCAAAGGTTGATCAAGCGGCGCGCCGCAATTCGACCCGATTGCGGCCGTTGTTCTTCGCGTCGTAAAGTGCGTCGTCCGCCGCCTTGAAGACGCTCGGAAAGACGACGGGTTTCAATTCGCTCCCGCTGACGCCGATACTGACCGTCACTTCCAGTCCCACACCGTCGACAGCGAGCGGTTGCGCGGCCACGCTTTGACGAATTCGCTCGGCGACCCTTTCTGCGACACGCAGCGAGGTCGACGGCATCAGGACCGCGATCTCCTCGCCCCCATATCGCGCGACGATGTCTGACTGGCGCGTCTCGGATTTGACGATGGCGGCAATGGCCGCCAGCACTTGGTCGCCCGCAAGATGGCCGAAGCGATCGTTGATCGACTTGAAACGGTCCACGTCGACCAGCAACATGGCGAAAGGCGAATTCTTCGGCCGTGCACTTTCGCTGATCCGATAGGCGAGGCGATCGAAAGTGCGCCGATTGGCAAGCGCCGTCAGGGCATCGGTCGACGCCTCAGTGCGCAGTTCCTGCTCGCGCCGAAAGTTGCGATCTTCGCGAGCGAGGAAGACGCCCAGAAGCAGTATCCCGAGCACCGCGTTGGTCACCAGCGGAATCGCCGCGGTGCGCAGCACCGCGATTGCGACATCCTTCGGCAGAAGTGCAAAACAGCCGAGGACGGAACAGCTGGCCACCGAGAGCGCAAGCAACTGCTTGGCTTTGGGCGTGCGCCCTTTCCAGATCCGATGGAACGCGTAGCCGATACCGGAAGCCATCGCGATCGCGGCCAGACCCGCCAGGGCGCTCGCGCCTCCTTGGACCATCCGGAAGACGCCCATGATGCCGGCTGCGATCAAGGTTGCGACCAGGCCGCCAAAAGGCGCGGCGAGCGCTGCCATCACGGTACGCGAATCGAGTTGAACGTCTTCGGGCGTGCGGATCGGGTCGGCCATGGACAGAACGCCCGCAAGGCCGAAAAGGCAGCCTATCATCACGCTGCGCCCGCCAAGCTTGGGCGCGTGCCGCAGCAGGGTCGAATAGGCCATCACAACGAGCGCCATCAAACCCGCATTGTGCAGCAGGCTGAGGAATATTTCGCTTGGGGCATAGGACACGGGCATTCTCCTGCAACCAGGCATAGCGCTGGTTGCTTTCCGTTACTTCGCCCGGATCGATAAAATTTGCATGAATCGCGACGCTTGCGATCGCGGATGGGCGATCCCATCTTGGATCGGACAGACAAGGACAACGCGCATGAACACGACCTCATCGACGAACCGCATCCATGACGGCGAGATCATCAACGACCGTCTGGACGACGCGCGGGTCTATGAGGGCGTTCGCACGCGCCGGATCCTTGCCTTTTGCATCGACTATCTGATCGTGGGTCTGCTCATGATCGTTCCGGCAATCTTCATCGCGCTTCTCGGGGTGCTGACGCTCGGCCTTGGCTGGATGCTCTACGGCATCCTCTTTCCCGTCGTGGCGCTCGCTTACATCTGGTGGACGATGGGCAGCCCGACGCAGGCAACCGTCGGCATGCGGATGATGAATATCCGGCTCGAACGTCTCGACGGTGCGCGTGTCGACGGACCCCTTGCTGTTCTTCATTCCGTTCTGTTCTGGGCCGGCAACGTCATCTTGACGCCTTTCATCTTGCTGGCGACCCTGTTCCTGGACCGCAAGCGCGCCGTCCATGATCTGCTGCTCGGCACTGTCGTCGCGCGCACGGACCGTTGATGGTCATTGAATCGCTGACGGCTTGCCAACAGGCCCGACTGGGGATTTCATACCCGGATCGCGGCAATCCATTCCGACTCGACGGTCAATGACGCACCAGCCTACGCAGTCACCGCAATTCTTCCTGACGGCGCCCTCGCCCTGCCCGTATATCGAGGGCGAGTTCGAACGAAAGGTGTTCACGCATCTCGTCGGCGACAAGGCCCCCGAGATGAACGACCTTCTTACCCAGGGCGGCTTCCGCCGCTCGCAGAACATCGCTTACCGACCGGCCTGCGAGACATGCCGCGCATGCGTCTCCGTGCGCATCCTCGCCGGCGAGTTCAAGCCTACGAAGAACATGAAACGCGTGACGGCGCGCAATTCGGACCTCATCGGCACCGAGCACAAGGCCGAGCCCTCCAGCGAGCAGTATTCCCTTTTCCGCACCTATCTCGACGCCCGCCACAAGCGGGGCGGCATGTCGGACATGACGGTGCTGGACTATGCGATGATGGTCGAGGACACTCATGTCGATACGCGCGTGATCGAATATCGCCGACGCGGACCCGACAGCTTCATCACCGGGCGCGGCCAGGGCGAACTCATCGCCGTCGCGCTCTCCGACCGGATGGGTGACGGGCTGTCGATGGTCTATTCCTTTTTCCAGCCCGAGATGGAAGATCGCTCTCTCGGCACGTTCATGATCCTCGACCACATCCAGCGAGCCAAGGCGCTTGGCCTGCCCCACGTCTATCTCGGCTACTGGGTCAACGGCTCGCGCAAGATGGGCTATAAGGTCCGCTTCAAGCCGCAGGAGCATCTGGGGCCGCAAGGGTGGGAGCGCGTCGAGTAGCGCTCCAGGGGAGCGCCTTTCGATGTCCCTCGACGATTCGAACCACGCCAAGGGGCTGCTCCTGACCGCAATCGGCGGTCTGGCGCTGACAGTGGACATCCCCTTGATCAAGCTGGCCGACGGCGACGTGTGGAGCATTCTGCTCGTACGCACCGGCATGACGCTTGCCGCAACCTTCCTGATCTGGTCGGCATGGCGCGCAATTTGCGGCCGGGCGCCCGCGCTAATTCCTGGCCGCTACGGCCTTGCCGTCGCGTTCTTCTATGGGCTGACCTCACTGTGCTTCATCTCGGCCGTCTTCCACACTTCGACGGCAAATCTGGTCTTCATCGTCGCCTTCTCGACGGTGTTCGCCAGCATCCTGTCCTGGCTGTTCCTCAAGGAGCGGCCGCGCAACGCGACGCTTCTTGCCATGGCCGCCATGATGGTCGGCATCGCCATCATCGTCAGCGACGGGATCGAGGCGGGTCTGCTGTTCGGCGACTTTCTGGCGCTCATGGCGGCATTTTTCCTTGCCTGCGCGATCACGGTGTCACGCAGATCGGGCAAGGAGATGGGCTTTACGTCGCTCATCGCAGTGGTCCTGCCCTTCGCCGTGGCGCTCGTCATGGTGTTGCCGAACGGGCTGTCGATCGAAGCGCCGTGGTGGATCGTTCTCAACGGCGCGATCGTGATGCCGATCTCGTTCTTCTGCCTGGCAACCGGTCCGCGCTATCTGTCAGGACCGGAGGTCGCGATGTTCTACCTGCTCGAAACGGTGCTCGCTCCGATCTGGGTCTGGATCATCTTCTCAGAGACGCCGACGACGCGCACCCTGATCGGCGGGACGATCCTCGTCGCCGCTCTTCTCGCACACTCGTGCTGGCAGCTTTACCAGGGACGTCGGCGCCGGCTCGTCGCCATGCGCGCGCCGGCCTGAGGAATATCGGCTATTCGGCCGCCTGACGGGGAATGATTTCCTCGCCGGGCCGGTCCGGCTGGTCCGGCGCGGTTTCGCACCCAAGATCGGGAAAGACGACAATGCGCTTGCCTGTCAGGTCCGTGCGAACCACGATCAGGTCGCGCTCCTCAAAATACGTCAAAAGCCGCCGTGCGCGATTGGACGAGTGGCTGCCATAGGCCCGCGCCAACGCGGCATTGCTGGGACAGGGCCGGCCCTCGACTGCCGCGAGTGCGATGATCAGGAAGATCGGCTGGATGTCCTCCGCCAGATCCTTCGACAGATCGAGCGCGATGCGCCACGCTTCGGTCGCAGCCGTTTCCTCGCATATGCCGGTGCGCGCAATCGCAAGGCGGCGCTTGAATTCGGGCAGGTCGACCGCACTGCCCGGCACGCGCCGGATGCGGCAGCGCACGAGGAAATCCTGGTAAAGCACCGCCACTGTCCGGAACGGCAGGTCTGGATCCTCGGCGATCTCTCGCATGACGAGGTCGAGCAAACGCTCGCGTTCCACCTTGTCGATTTCCGGAAATAGCGCCTGAGCGGGCTCGTCGGCCGCCTCGCGGGGGCGCGACAATTGCTCGAGAATGTCCGTGGTCGGCATCGGAGGCGGCGGCGCACGACGTACCGGGGCCCTCGCCACTTCCGGCCCCGGCTGGAATATCAGGTAGCGCGCCTCGTCGCTCGCCTCGGGCAGCGGCATCAGCTTGGGACTGACCGATCGCGCCGATGTCTCGACCGTGCCGATCGTCACGGGCATCGGCCGGCGCGATACGGCGGGTCCGAGCGCGACGAACGAGCCGCGCTGCAAATCGCGGAATTGCTCTGCCTGACGCCGATCCATGCCAAGAAGGTCGGCGGCGCGCGCCATGTCGATGTCGAGGAAAGTACGGCCCATCAGGAAGTTCGACGCTTCGGCCGCGACGTTCTTGGCAAGCTTGGCGAGGCGCTGCGTGGCGATGACACCGGCAAGCCCGCGTTTGCGGCCACGGCACATGAGATTGGTCATCGCTCCGAGCGAGACGCGCCGCGCCTCGTCCGAAACCTCGCCGGCGGCGGCTGGTGCGAAGAGCTGCGCTTCGTCGACCACCACCAGAACCGGATACCAGTGCTCGCGCTCGGCGTCGAACATGCCGTTGAGAAACGCGGCGGCGGCCTTCATCTGCTGGTCGGCGTCGAGCCCTTCCAGATTGACCACTACCGAGACGCGGTGCTGGCGGATGCGGCCGGCAATCCGCACGAGTTCGGCTTCGGTGCGCGCGGCGTCGACGACGACATGCCCGAATTTGTCGGCGAGCGTAACGAAGTCGCCTTCCGGATCGATGATGCATTGCTGGACCCAGGGCGCGCTCTGCTCGAGCAGGCGGCGCAACAGGTGCGACTTGCCCGAGCCCGAGTTGCCCTGCACGAGCAGGCGCGTGGCAAGCAGTTCCTCCAGGTCCATCACGGCTGGAGCGCCATGCGCGCCCTTGCCCATATCGATGCCGACTTTCAATGCAATTCTCCGATCACAGCGAGACTTCTAGCATCCGGTGTCGCGCTTGCGGGCGCGAAGCCCACGCAATCCACAACTGGCTTGCTCGCGATCTGCCTGAAACGGAAAAGGCCCGCCGGAGCGGGCCTTCGCGAATGGGTCAGGAGAAGCCTAGATCCTGACCTTCTCATTGTCGCCCATGTCGGGGCGGCTGTCTGAGACGGCCGCCGTCAGCATCTTTACTGCGCGTCGTTGGGCGTGACCTTCATGATGCGTATCGAAGGATCTTCGGGGTCATCCCACCAGGCCTTCGCCGGCGTCGACCAGAGTTCCTTGATCTTCGCCCGGTCGTTGGAGACGACGGCGCGCCCTGCCACGGAGACATATTTCTGATCACCGGCATCGGCAAAGAACAACCCGACATGCGGGTCGCGCTCGATCTCTTCATCCTTGTGGCTTTCGGCATCGGTCAGGAAATAGATCGCATGTTCGTCGCGCTCGAAATGCGCGGCCATCGGGCGCGCGCGGATTTCCTGCCGTCCTTGGTGGCAAGCATGCAAAAACCGATCTTCTTCATCAGCTTCCAGACATGGTCGATCTTGTCATCGCTCATAGCATTCCTCGTATGATGATTGGACGTCATCAACCCGAGAGGGTGTAAGATGTTCCAACAGTTGCGGAGGGCGCAACCGCATCCGGAATCTTTTTTCCTGATCGCCCATGGAAATGAAATTCCATCCCATACTCTCGCGTCACTGCGAAGGCGTCGACCTTCATGTGGCACTGCTGCGCGGATAGATTCCGGCTTCATCATTCAGCCTTCCAAACGAGGACCCATCAATGAAGCGCCTCTTGCTTGCCGGCGTCGCTGCCGCCCTTCTCTTCAGTGCACCTGCACACGCGCAACAGCCGACCTCGCTTCTCAACGCTTCCTACGACATTGCCCGCGAACTCTTCGCAGCGGTCAACGAGGCCTTTATCCCGGCCTATAAGGAGCAGACCGGCCAGGACGTCACGATTGACCAGTCGCATGCGGGAACCTCCCGACAGGCCCGCGCCATCGTCGAAGGTCTCGAAGCCGACGTCGTGACGTTCAACCAGGTCACCGACATCGACTTCCTCGTCCAGAACGGCTTCGTTTCGGAGGATTGGCAAGACGAATTCCCGAACAAGTCGTCGCCTTTCTATTCCCTGCCATCCTTCCTCGTGCGTGAAGGCAATCCGAAGGGTATCGAGGACTGGGACGATCTGGTTCGCGAGGACGTGCAGGTCATTTTCCCCAACCCCAAGACCTCCGGCAATGCCCGCTATACCTATCTTGCCGCCTACGCCTATGCGCTCGAAGCTTTCGACGGCGATGAGACCAAGGCGCAGGAATTCGTGAAGAAGATTTTCGACAACGTCCCCGTCTTCGACACAGGCGGCCGCGCTGCGACGACGACCTTCGTCGAGCGCCAGATCGGCGACGTTCTGATCACGTTCGAAGCCGAGACCAAGGCGATCGGCAAGGAATTCGGCGAGGATCAGTATGACCTCGTCACGCCGTCCGTCAGCCTTCTGGCGGAGTTTCCGGTGGCGATTGTCGACCGGGTCGCCGAACGTCGCGGTTCGGGCGAACTCGCCAAAGCCTATCTCGATTTCCTCTACACCGAGGAAGGCCAGCGCATTGCAGCGGAACACGGCCACCGCGTCGACAACGAAACGGTCGCTCCCGAATTCGCGGAAGGCTTTCCCGAAGTGCGGCTGGTGACGGTCGAGGATGTATTCGGCGGATGGGACAAGGCCCAGGAAGAGCATTTCGCCTCCGGGGCGATCCTCGACCAGCTCTACGGCCAGCGTTGACGCCACCTTGGCTTGCTGTATTGACCGGCGGGTGAAAACCCGCCGGTTTGGCTTTGGGATCGCATGATGTTCTTCTCAACCCCTTTCGGTATGTCGACATGAGCCGCCGCCGCGTCATTCCCGGGCTGCCGTTGTCACTCGGCATCACGCTTTTCTACGTCGGCCTCATCATCGCCCTGCCGCTAGGGGCGCTGGTCTTCAAGGCCGCGAGCCTCGGGCCGGAAGCCTACTGGAACATAATTTCCTCCGAACGCGCGGTGGCAAGCTATCGCGTCACGGTGCTGTCCGCACTCGCCGCGACCGTCTTCAACCTCGTCTTCGGTCTCGCACTCGCGTGGGTTCTCGTTCGCTACTCGTTTCCCGGCCGCAGGCTTGTCGATGCCATCGTCGACCTGCCCTTTGCGTTGCCGACCGCCGTGGCCGGCATCGCGCTCACGACGCTTTTTGCGCCCAACGGCTGGTTCGGCGCGCCGCTGATGGATGCCGGCATCCGCGTCGCCTACACGCCGATCGGCATCATGATTGCGATGGCGTTCACCAGCCTGCCTTTCATCGTGCGCACAGTGCAGCCCGTTCTCGAAGACCTCGACCCGGCGTTCGAGGAAGCTGCGCAGTCACTTGGCGGCAACGACGCCGCGATCTTCGCCAGGGTGATCCTGCCGCTCCTTTGGCCGGCGCTTCTGGCCGGCACGTCGCTGGCCTTCGCGCGCAGCCTCGGTGAATTCGGCGCGATCATCTTCATCGCCGGCAATCAGCCCTTCTCGACGGAGATCACCGCGCTTCTCGCCTTCATACGGCTTGAGGAGTATGACTACCCGGCCGCAGCCGCCATCGCGTCCGTCATGCTCATTGCCGCGTTCGTGATGCTTGCCGTGACCAACATCCTGCAGGCCCGCGCCCTGCGCTATACGGCGAGGACCTGACGATGCGCCATGCAAAAGGCAAGCCGCCGCGCGTCGGTGACCGTCCCGCGATCCGTCGCACGCTGATCGCCGTCGTGCTCGTCACAGGCGCGTTTTTCGTTCTGGCACCGCTCGTCGTGATCGCTGTCCAGGCCTTCTCCCTGGGCGTCGGCTATTTTGGAGCGACCATCGCGCATCCCGACACACGCCACGCGATCTTTCTTACCGCTGCCACTGCGCTGATCGCGGTGCCGATCAATACGATCTTCGGTATCGCCGCGGCATGGGCCGTCACGAAGTACGAATTTTGGGGACGCCGGTTCCTGATCGTCATCATCGAGATTCCCTTCTCGATTTCGCCGGTCGTCGCGGGCGTAGCATATCTGTTCGTCTACGGACTCCAGGGTCTGTTCGGGCCGATGCTGCAATCGGCCGAGGTCAGGGTGCTCTTCGCCCTGCCCGGCATCGTTCTCGCCTCGATGTTCGTTACCGCGCCCTTTGTCGCGCGCGAACTCATCCCGTTGATGCAGGCACAGGGGAGAGATCTCGAGGAAGCCGCGACTTCGCTCGGTGCGTCGGGCTGGCGCACCTTTTTCTCGGTCACTCTGCCCAACATCAAATGGGCGCTGCTCTACGGCGTCGTTCTTTGCAACGCCCGTGTCATGGGCGAGTTCGGCGCGGTTTCGGTCGTCTCGGGCAATATTCGCGGACAGACGAACACGCTGCCGCTGCACATCGAACTCCTCTACCACGACTATAATGCCGTGGGCGCATTCGCGGCTGCTTCCATCCTTGCGCTTCTCGCCGTCGTGACCATCGTTGCCAAGGTGCTGCTCGAGCGCCAGGGCGCCGGCCGCCGCTCGCGTCCAGCGCTCGCCGCCCCTATCGTTGAGGCCAAGCCATGAAGATCAGCCTGAAGAACGTCGCCAAGACCTTCCAGACCTTTCGCGCGGTGCGCGGCGTCTCGCTCGAAATCGAAAGCGGCGAACTCGTCGCGCTCCTCGGCCCGTCCGGTTCCGGCAAGACGACGATCCTGCGCATGGTCGCAGGGCTCGAATATGCCGACGAAGGCCAGATCTTCTTCGGCGACGAGGACGCGACCGACATTCCCGTGCGCGAACGCGGCGTCGGCTTTGTCTTCCAGCACTATGCGCTCTTTCCGCACATGACAGTTGGCGAGAATGTTGCCTTCGGCATGAAGGTTTCCAAGAAGAAGCGCTCCAAGGCCGACATCGAGGCGCGCGTCGGCGAACTCCTGCGTCTCGTCAAGCTGGACGGGCTGCAGGATCGCTTCCCGAATCAGATTTCCGGCGGCCAGCGCCAGCGCGTCGCGCTTGCCCGCGCACTTGCGGTCGATCCCAAAGTGCTTCTCCTCGACGAACCGTTCGGCGCGCTCGACGCCAATGTGCGCCGCGAACTGCGCCGCTGGCTGCGCGAAATTCATTCCGAACTCGGCATCACGACGTTGTTCGTCACACACGACCAGGAAGAGGCGCTCGATCTTGCCGACCGCGTCGTCATCCTCGACGAGGGCCGGATCGTGCAAGAGGGCACCCCTGCGCAAGTCACCCGCCAGCCCAAATCGGCATTCGTGGTGCGTTTCCTGGGCGACACCAACCGCCTCAGCGCGTCGGTCGCAAACGGCATGGCCGATCTCGGCGGCGCTTCCATCGCCGCGCCTGCTCTCGCCGATGGCAAGGCGGACGCCTATCTGCGGCCGAACGACCTGACATGGTCGACGACCGGCGGGGGTATTCCGGCGTCGGTCGAGGGCGTCCTCGACCGTACCGGCTCCCGGCGCGTCATCGCCGTGACGGACCGTGGCGACCCGCTCGAGTTCGACGTCGCGCCGGAAGTCGCTGTAAAGGCAGGCGACCGCGGCTTCGTGCAGATCGCCCGCGCACAGCTGTTCGCGGCGGAGTAGTCGCTTCTATACATTTGAGGCAAAGCCGGCTAGGAAGGCGCAAAATTCAGCGCCGCGTCCGTTGCGCCCGCGCGTCCACTCCCGAAAGACGACCGATGAACGAATTCGAAGGCATCTTGCCTCCGCTTGCCGCCGCACTTGAAAAGCGCGGCTATTCCTCTTTGACCCCGGTGCAGAAAGCCGTCACCGGATCCGAACTCGGAGATGCCGACGCGCTCGTCTCGGCGCAAACCGGCTCGGGCAAGACCGTAGCCTTCGGCCTCGCACTCGCGCCGACGCTTCTGGGCGACGATGAGCGTTTTGGCCCCGCTGCCGCGCCGCTGGCGCTCGCTATCGCGCCGACGCGCGAACTGGCACTCCAGGTCAAGCGCGAACTCGAATGGCTCTATGCAGAGACCGGCGCCACCGTGGCTTCCTGTGTCGGCGGCATGGACATGCGTTCGGAGCGCCGCACCCTGGAGCGTGGCGCGCAGATCGTCGTCGGCACGCCGGGGCGCCTTCGCGACCACATCACGCGCGGCTCGCTACAGCTCGACGATATCCGCGCCGTCGTGCTCGACGAAGCTGACGAGATGCTCGACCTTGGCTTTCGCGAAGACCTCGAGTTCATTCTCGAAGCCGCGCCCGACGACCGCCGCACGCTGATGTTCTCGGCCACGGTGTCGAAGCCGATCGCCGAACTTGCCAAGAACTACCAGCGCAACGCCGTGCGCATCTCGACCGCGGCCGAAGCGCGCCAGCACGGCGACATCGAATACCGCGCGCTGAGCGTCGCCGAGGCAGATCGCGAGAACGCGATCATCAACGTCCTGCGCTATTACGAGCCGACCAACGCGCTCGTCTTCTGCTCGACGCGCGCGGCGGTCAACCACATGACCGCGCGCTTCAACAATCGTGGCTTCTCAGTGGTCGCGCTTTCGGGCGAACTCAGCCAGAACGAGCGCACGCATGCGCTGCAGGCCATGCGCGACGGACGCGCGCAAGTGTGCATCGCCACCGACGTCGCCGCGCGCGGCATCGATCTGCCGAACCTCGAACTCGTCATCCACGCTGATCTGCCGACCAATCGTGAAACGCTCCTTCACCGTTCGGGCCGCACCGGCCGCGCCGGTCGCAAGGGCATGAGCGTCCTGATAGTGCCGAACAAGGCCGGCAAGCGCGCCAGCCGGCTTCTTCAAAGTGCCTCCATCAACGCCCAGTGGGGCAAGCCGCCAACAGCCGAGGAAGTCGTGCAGCGTGACGACGAGCGCCTGCTTGCCGATCCCGCCTTGAGCGAGCCGATCACCGAAGACGTCGAGGAGTTCGTTCGCCAGATCATTGACAAGCACGGCGCCGAACAGGTTGCCGCCGCCTATATCCGCGCCTACCGCGCGGGCCGCTCTGCGCCCGAAGATCTGATGGAGGTCAATTTCGTCGAGGAGCGGAAAGCCGCGAAGGAACGCGAACCGTTCGGTGATGCCGTCTGGTTCTCGCTGTCGATCGGGCGCAAGCAGAATGCCGAGCCGCGCTGGCTGATCCCGATGCTCTGCCGCAACGGGAACCTGACCAAGAAAGACATCGGCGCGATCAAGATGATGCCGGAGGAGACCTTCGTCGAGATCGCGGCGGGCTCCGCCGACCGCTTCGCCGCACTCATCGGCAAGAAGGGCGACCTCGAACGCGGCATCCGCGTGCGCCGGGTCGAAGGCACGCCGGAATTCGCACGCGACGCCAAGCCGGCGCATCGCGGCCAGAAGCCGGACCAGAAGTTCGAGAAGAAGGGCTGGTCGAAGAAGCCGGGAAAGCCGAAATTCGAGAAGCGCCCGGATGGCTTCAAGAAGAAGAAGCCGAAGCGCGAGGCCTGAGTTCGAAAGGGCGCCGTCGGCGCCCTTTTTCGTTTCTTCAGTTGAACTTTCCGGAGCGCGGGAAGCCCTTCGGCACCATACGGCCGGCGCCGGCACGGTTGCCGATCCACTCGATCAGCTCGGCCTGGCTGCGGGTGAACCCGCGCCCGGCCGAATCCGTCCAGGTCAGCCCCGCCTCCATCGCGAAGGTCTTTGCGTCCGACACGCCGCCATCCTTGTAGCGCTGCAGGCGCACGCCCTTGCCGCGCGTCATTTCCGGCACTTCCACCAGCGGAAAGACCAACAGCTTTCGGTTCTCGCCGACAATTGCGAGATGGTCGCCTGAAACCGTCAGGCAAAGCCGCGCCTCGTCGGGCGACTTCACGTTCATCACCTGCTTGCCCTTGCGCGTGTTGGCGACGACTTCGGCTTCCGCAACGGTAAAGCCGTAACCCTCGCGACTGACGAGCAGCAGCCGGCGCTGGGCGTCGTGAACGAAGGCGGTCAGGATGTCCTGATCGTTCTCCATGTCGACCATGATGCGAATCGGCTCGCCATGCCCGCGCCCACCCGGCAGGCGGTCCGCGCCCAGCGTGTAGAATTTGCCGCCAGTGGTGAAGACGATGATCTTGTCAGTGGTCTGCGCGTGGAAGGCGAGCTTGAGCTTGTCGCCCTCCTTGAAGGTCAGCGACGTGAAGTCGGCCATGTGGCCCTTCATTGCGCGCAGCCAGCCCTTTTCGGAGACGACGATTGTCACCGGCTCTTTCTCGATCATGGCGTGGTGAATATCACCGAGATCATGTTCGGGCGCGTCGGCGAACTGGGTGCGGCGTTTGCCCAGATCGGTGTGCGAGCCGAACTTGTCGCGAATCTTCTCCACCTCCCAGCGGATCGTCTTCCACTGTTTCGTCTCGGAGGCGAGCAGGCCCTCGATCTGGGTCTTCTCAGCCGATAGCGCCTCGTGCTCCTTTCGGATCTCGAACTCCTCCAGCTTGCGCAAATTGCGCAGGCGCATGTTGAGGATGGCTTCCGCCTGGATGTCGGTCAGGTCCCAACGGGCGATCATCACCTTCTTGGGCTCGTCATCCTCGCGGATGATGCGGATCACCTCGTCGATGTTGAGGTAGGCGATCAGAAGGCCGCCGAGGATTTCCAGCCGCCTCTCGATCTCCGCCAGCCGGTGGCGCGAGCGCCGGATCAGCACTTCCTTGCGGTGCTCCAGCCACTCGACCAGAACACCCTTGAGCGAGAGCACGTTCGGCACCTTGCCGCGCGTGAGCACATTCATGTTGAGCGGGAAGCGGCTTTCGAGCTCGGTCAGCTTGAAGACCGATTCCATCAGGAGCGCCGGGTCGACCAGCCGGCTCTTCGGCACCAGGACGAGGCGGATGTCCTCCGCGCTTTCGTCGCGCACGTCATCGAGCAGCGGCAGCTTGCGGGCAAGCAGCAGCTCGGCAATCTTTTCGACCAGCCGCGCCTTCTGCACGCCGTAGGGTATTTCGGTGACGACGATCTGATAAGTACCCCTGCCCTGATCCTCCTGCATCCATTTCGCGCGCACGCGAAATGAGCCGCGTCCCGTCTTGTAGGCCTGCGCGATCATGTCGAAATCGTCGACGATGATGCCGCCGGTGGGGAAGTCCGGCCCGCGCACCATGTTCTCGTCCGGATCGGTCGGGTGCGGCTCGCGGGTCAGGAGGTCCTCGACCTCGGCGTCCGGATGGTCGATCAGGTGGAGCGCAGCCTTGCATAGCTCCGCAAGGTTATGCGGCGGCACAGAGGTCGCCATGCCCACGGCAATGCCGGACGAGCCGTTCGCCAGCAGATTCGGGAAGGCCCCGGGAAGAACGACCGGCTCTTCGTCCTCCTCGTTGTAGGTCGGGCGGAAATCGACCGCGTCTTCGGTAATGCCGGCCAAAAGCTCGGTCGTCACCTCGGTCATGCGCGCCTCGGTGTAGCGCATCGCGGCCGCGTTATCGCCGTCGATATTGCCGAAATTGCCCTGCCCGTCGACGAGCGGATATCGCACCGAAAAGGACTGCGCCAGGCGCACCAGCGCGTCATAGATCGACTGGTCGCCATGCGGATGGAACTTGCCCATCACCTCGCCGACGATGCGGGCGCACTTGGCGAATCCTTGCTCGGGGTTCAGCCGCAGAAGGCGCATCGCATGGACGATGCGCCGATGGACCGGCTTCAGCCCGTCGCGCACGTCCGGCAGCGCGCGATGCATGATGGTCGAGAGTGCATAGGCCAGATAGCGCTCCTCGAGCGCCTTCTTCAGGTCGACCGGCTCGATGTTGTCACCGTCTCCGGCGCCAGGCGGCAAAAGGCTTTTTCCCATGGGTATGGCTTAACCAGACGGGGGATTCGCAGCAAGGCCACTGGCCGTCGCACCCCTTGTCAATCCACCGAAAAGCGCCGCCCCACGATATTCCCCCACAGAAACATCATTTGCGTTTTCACCGCGTCTGCGCGCATTCTTCCGGCAAATTCAAGATCAAGGTACATTCGATGCAGATCGTTGCGACTGAAATGACGACACTGGCGCTCGGCGCCGCGCTGGCGGTGACCACGTTCTCGGGAGCCTTCGCGCAGGACGTCGACGCTGCGCTCGCCCGCATGAAGGCCCTGATGGAGGCCCAGGGCGTTGTGCTCGACTGGTCCGAGGCAGACGTTTCAGGGTCGAATGCGACGCTCACCGGCGTCACCGTGACCTCCGAGGGAACTGCCGAGCCGATCGGCGACATCGAGCTGACCGGCATTGCTGACGACGAGAATGGCTACCGCGTCGGCCGCATTTCCATGCCGACCTATTCGGCGACCGAGGCCGGCGGCACACTCACCTTGACCGACCTGGTCATGGACGAGGTCTTCCTTCCGAACGAGGGCGTGGACATCGCCGGAGCCGAAATATTCTTTTACGAACGTGCGGCGCTCGGCTCAGCCACGCTTGAAACCGAAGGGCGCGAGATTTTCTCGCTCGCCAATCTGAACGTCGAGATCAGCCCGCCCGAGGGCGACGGCGAACTGGCATTCACCGGCGGCGCCGACGCGTTCACCGCAGATCTCAGCGCCACGGAAGACCCCAAGCAGTCCGAAGTCCTGTCGCGTCTCGGCTACGATCAGGTTTCCGGCCGAATGGATTTTGCCGGAAGCTGGGCCGCCGGTGACGGCAGGCTGAAGCTGTCGCAGTATGATTTCGTCGTCGACGATGCCGGCACGCTCGGCATCAGCTTCGACGTCAGCGGCTACACGCCCGATTTCATCAAGGCCCTGCGCGAGACGTCGGAGCGCATGGCCGCAAGTTCGGAAGCGGAGCAGTCGCGGCACGGGCTTGCCATGCTCGGCCTGATGCAGCAGCTCAATCTGCATGGGCTTGAGATCAAGTTCGACGACGCATCGCTGACGACGAAGGTGCTGGAATACGCAGCGCAGGACCAGGGCGTTTCCGCCGCCGATGTCGCCAGCCAGACGAAGGCCGTCCTTCCCTTCATGATGGCCGGCATAAACGCACCGCAGCTTTCGCAGATGGTGACGGGTGCGCTGTCGCAGTTCATCGACAACCCGCAATCGCTGACAATCCGCGCCGCGCCGGAAAACCCGGTCCCCTTCTCGATGTTGCTGGCAGCCGGCATGGCCTCGCCCGACGCACTCGTGCAGCAACTCAATTTGAGCGTGACGGCGAACGACTAGCGAAAAAAACTCAGCCGTTGACGAGGGTCAGGATGAGCTGGTGGATGTTGCCCCCACTGCTCATCTCGACCCGGTCGAAGTCGCGGCTCTTCTGGCGCTGCGCCTGCGAAAGTTCGCCAAGCCGGGCCTGAAGCTTTTGCCGGACCTTCTGGCAACGGGCATCGTCGGGCGCGCTTAGGCCGACCGAATAGGCCTCGATGGCCCTGACCATCTCCTTGATGTCCTCGCCATGCACCTTCTCGTGGGCGCGGATGCCGTCGATGAACCGATCCCAGGCGAGTTTCATGGCCGGTGCCAGCGTGCTTGACGGCTTCGGCAGCGCGTAGGTGATGATCAAATTGGGGCGCGCGGTGACCAGGACGCATGAGCCGTCCGGCTGGGGCTGGTAGTCGCGCGACCATTTCAGATCGAAATTCGTGTAGGCGATGGCTCGGCCGATCCCAATTTTTGGACCTCTGGCGCCAATCGACTGATAGAGCTCGATGCCCGTCGTGCCCGATATCGAATAGGGCTCCACACGTTCGACGGCCTCCCAATTCGCCTTGGCGCCGGGGGCGGCCGCGGCGAGCATGGCCAGCGCCAGAAACGCCCGCCGCATCATGACCGCCTCCATGCGCCGACGGTCGCCTGCAATATGATGTCAGCACCCTGACGCAGGTCGGCCAACGACATGGTCGCGCCGGTCGCAGAAGCGTCCGTATCAAGCGGCGGAACGTGGATGAAGCCCGTCATGGCGGGCGTCAGCCCGTCGCAGGCATGCGCGGCTGAGAGCGTGAAGACGGTATTGCACAGATAGCCGCCCGCATCGTCGGACCACTCGACCGGCAGGCCCGCGCCAGCAAGGCGCCGTTCGATCTCTTCGAGCGGGAGGGTCGATGCCAGCGTTGCAGGCCCCGCGCAGATCGAAGTCGACTGAGGCGTATTGCCTAGATTGTCCGGCCGCGCCCCGGCATTGGTGTTGCGCGCAATGCGTTCGAGCCGGAAGCCCCTGCACTCGCGCGCGAGCCCCAAATGAAGCGCGATGTCCGGCTGGAAGTCTGCACAGAGCGCGGCAAGCTGGGCGGCGATCGTGTCATATTCGACCGAAAGTACCGCAGTCTTCAGATCGGCGTCGATGGCGAGAGGCGTTTCACGCAGGCTTTGCACCAGGGCCTCGGTCGGATTGACCGGGGCGCCGGGGAAGACGGAAAATCCCGTCAGGAGAATGCGCGGAGGGCGGTGCCGAGCCATCCCCTCCGCCGGCATTTGTCAGGCGTCCTTCGTCGTCGTCGGCGCGATCCGCAGGTGCAGTTCGCGCAATTGCTGCGGCGTTGCCGCCGAAGGTGCGTTCATCAGGAGGTCCTGCGCCTGTTGATTCATCGGGAACATGGTCACTTCGCGCAGATTCTTCGCGCCCACGAGCAGCATGACGATGCGGTCGATGCCGGCCGCCATTCCGCCATGCGGCGGCGCGCCGTACTGGAAGGCGCGGTAGAGGCCACCGAAGCGCTCCTCGACCGTCTCACGGCCAAGGCCGACCATCTCGAAGGCCTTGACCATCGTCTCCGGCAGATGGTTGCGGATGCCGCCCGAGGCGATCTCGAAGCCGTTGCAGACCATGTCGTACTGGAACGCCTTCAGCGCCAGCGGGTCGTCCCCCTGCAAGCCCTCCATGCCGCCCTGCGGCATCGAGAACGGATTGTGGGCGAAGTCGATCTTCTTTTCGTCCTCGTTCCACTCGAAGAACGGGAAATCGACGATCCAGCACAGTTCGAACCGGTCACGGTCGACTAGGTTCAGTTCCTCGCCCGCACGGGTGCGAGCCGCGCCGGCAAACGCCACGAACTTCTTGGGATCACCCGCGACAAAGAAGCAGGCGTCGCCGTCGCCGAGACCGAGCTGAGCTGCAATTGCCGCCGTACGCTCCTCGCCGATGTTCTTGGCGATCGGTCCGGCACCTTCGAGCTTGTCGCCCTCCTTGCGCCAGAAGATATAGCCGAGACCAGGCTGGCCTTCGCCCTGCGCCCATGAATTCATGCGGTCGCAGAAAGCTCTGGAGCCGCCGGTCTTGGCCGGGATCGCCCAGACTTCGGCCTTTTCGTCAGTCGCCAGAATGTTGGCGAAAACCTTGAAGCCCGAGCCGGCAAAATGCTCCGACACTGCTTCCATGACGATCGGGTTGCGCAGGTCCGGCTTGTCGGAGCCGTATTTGCGCATGGCTTCGTCATAGGAGATGCGCGGGAATTTCTGGGTCACCGGCTTGCCGTTCGCGAAGGTCTCGAAGACCTGCCGCAGCACCGGTTCCATGGTCGAGAGCACGTCTTCCTGCTCGACGAAGCTCATTTCAAGGTCGAGCTGGTAGAATTCGCCTGGCAGGCGGTCGGCGCGGGGATCCTCGTCGCGGAAGCAGGGCGCGATCTGGAAATAGCGGTCGAAGCCCGAGACCATGATCAACTGCTTGTAGATTTGCGGCGCCTGCGGCAGTGCATAGAACTTGCCTTCGTGCAGGCGCGAGGGCACGAGGAAGTCGCGCGCGCCCTCCGGCGACGAGGCCGTCAGAATCGGCGTCGAATATTCGGTGAAGCCGACATCGGCCATGCGCTTGCGCATTTCCGCAATGATCTTCGTGCGCTGCACGATGTTGCGGTGAAGCGTTTCGCGGCGAAGGTCTAGAAAGCGGTATTTGAGGCGGATGTCCTCGGGATAATCCGGCTCGCCGAAGACCGGCAGCGGCAATTCCTTCGCCTTCGACAGGACTTCCATGCCGCGCGCAAAAATCTCGATCTCGCCGGTCGGCAGGTTCGCGTTGACAGTCTCGTCCTTGCGCGCCTTGACCTCGCCGTCGACGCGGATAACCCACTCGCCACGCACCGTCTCGGCGACTTTGAAGCAAGGCGAATCGGGGTCGGCGACGATCTGCGTCAGGCCGTAATGGTCGCGCAGGTCGATGAAGAGCAGCCCGCCATGGTCGCGGACGCGGTGCACCCAGCCAGACAGGCGCACATTCGCGCCGACGTCGCTCTTTCGAAGTTGCGCGCAAGTGTGGCTGCGGTAGGCGTGCATGGGAGGTTCTTCCAGACTGGTTCGATGGTCGCCGGGCTTGCCGTCGAACAGACTGGCCCGAAATTTCGCGCGAAAAGCGCATGCGGGGCCGGCTTTGTCAAGATTTCGCAATGGTCGGCGAGACGGCGCGTAGCGTCAGCCGGCTATGTCTCCCGCCTTGGCGAGGAAATCCGTTCTGATCCACTCGGCAAGTTCGCCCTGGCGGATGCCATTCTCGGCGGTACAGGCGTCCGAGCCGCTTTCGACATAGATGGAGCGGCCGTCGAAGCACCCTGCCGTGTAATATTCGGACACGCGCGACCAGCCATTGATGGTTTCGTAAACGACGATGGATTCGCCCTCATAGAACCGGCCGATTGAGCCGCATTCGAGCGACGGGCAAGTGCGGCGGAAGTTGTTTTCGTCCGTGACCGACATGCGCGACTGGGAGGCGGCGGGCGCGATGCCGCCGGCGACCACCAGCGTCGCCATGACCCACCATGCGTTTCCCGATATCCGCTTCATCATCACTTTTCCCTTATTCACAAGGGCCGCGCCCGGCGTGGGCACGGCCCAAAGAGTTATCCGTCGGTCGCGACTGGTGCCGCGATAGCTCTCGTCGTCGGCAGGCTCTCCATGGCGACGAGTTCGTCGGCACACATGTCGGCCGCCCCCGGCACCGCCTCTTCCATCGCCGCGAACGTGGTCCAGCCGGCATCCTCGATCATGTTGTCGCGCTCATAGCTCGACGCATCCTTCAGTTCTGCCCACTTCGCCGAAGCATCCGGCGCCGCGGAAAACCGATGAACGCAGATGGCAGACGCCAATTGGGCACGCGCATCGCGCGCGGCATCCTCGGCCATCTCCTGCGCCGTTCCGCCGGTGGTCCAGCCGCCTACGGTAAATCCGATCACCATCGTTCCAACCGCAATCGCGGCGCCCGACCAGAACCAGGCTGTCTTCGTCGGCCGGTATTCCGCCCAACGTTGCGAAAGTGAGGCAGTATGGGACATGAATCATCCCTCCGTCAGATTACAGATTGTTTCCAGCTGAAACAAATAGACACTAACACGGATGCCCCAGCGGGCCTAATCGATGGGTCCGGACGCGTCTGTGGGGCGATCCTAGAGTCAAGTTGGATCATGGCCAGCGGATGCGCCGCAGACTATAGAGTTGGCCACCGTCCCGGATTGTCATGACCTCCATTCGCCCTCTCCTTCCCCTTCTTCTCGCTGCCGGCATACTTCTTGCCGGCAATGGACTGCAGGGCACTTTGATCGCGCTGCGCGGGCAGGAGGAAGGTTTTTCGACAGGCCTCATCGGCGTCATTGGGGCGGCATATTTCGCGGGCTTTTTCTTCGGCTGCATGACGATTACGCAGATGCTGCGCGCGGTCGGGCACATCCGCGCCTTCGCCGCGCTTGCGGCGCTTGCGGCCAGCGGCACGCTGACGCTCGTCCTCTTTCTCGATCCCCTGCTGTGGGTCGTCGTGCGCTTCGTCATCGGCTTCTGCTTCGCCGGCCTGTTCACGGTGATGGAAAGCTGGATCAATTCAAGCGTGGGCAACGCGGCGCGCGGGCGGGCGACCGCCGTCTACCGCGTCATCGATCTCGTCGGCACCACCTTGTCGCAGTTCATGATCCCGCTATTCGGCATCGACGGCTTCACGATCTTCGGCGTCATGGCCATCATGATTACGCTGTCGCTGGTGCCGGTTTCGCTCGGCGACCGCTCCAACCCCAAACCGCCGGTGGAACTGAAGCTCGACCTGAGAAGCGTGTGGCTCATCTCGCCGCTTGCCTGCATCGGATCGGCGGTCGCGGGTCTGGCTAACAGCGCCTTTCGCCTCGTCGGCCCGCTTTATGCGCAGTCGATCGGCATGAATGTCGGCGAGATCGCGACCTTCATCTCGCTCGGCGTCATCGGCGGCGTGGTGCTGCAATATCCGCTCGGTGCGTTGTCGGACAAATGGGACCGCCGCAAGACGCTGCTGCTGACGTCGGCCGCAGCCATGCTTGCCGCACTCGCGCTTGCCATGGCGACTGCTTCCGGCAGCATCGTCCATTTCGCCCTGATCCTGGTATTTTCCGCCTTCGCCATGCCGGTCTATTCGCTCGCTGCCGCTCACGGCAACGACAATGCCGGCGAAGGCGGCTACGTGAAAGTCGCTGCGGCGCTGATGTTCTTCTATGCCATCGGCGCCGTGATCGGCCCCCTTGCCTCCTCCGCGCTTCTCACGCAGTTCGGCAATTCGGCGCTCTTTTTCTATCTCGTCGGCGTCTACGCGCTCTTCATCTGCGTCACGCTTTACCGGATGCGCGTGCGCGCCGCCCCGCCGCGCGCAGAGCGCGGTCGCTTCACCGCTCTTTTGCGCACGTCGCCTTTTTTCGCCAAGTTGGCCCACAAGCCGCGCAGCGCAGACCGCCTGGAGTGATTTGTGGCGAGAATCCGGTTGACGCGCGGTTGATCGGCTGTGAATGAGAAGCAAAGGACAGGATAGCCAAGCAAGATATGCATCTCATCCAGGATCAGGCCGAACTCGAAGCCGTCATCGCAAAGCTCGAAGAGTCGAGTTTCGTTACCGTCGATACCGAATTCATTCGCGAGACGACGTTCTGGCCGATCCTGTGCCTGATCCAGATGGCGGCGCCCGGCGTCACCGCGCTGGTCGATCCGCTTTCCAAGAACATCGACCTCGCCCCCTTCTTCCGGCTGATGGCGAACGAGAAGGTCGTCAAGGTCTTCCATGCCGCGCGGCAGGACATCGAGATCGTCTTTCATCTCGGCGACATGATTCCGCACCCCGTCTTCGACACGCAGGTCGCGGCGATGGTGTGTGGCTTCGGCGATAGCGTGTCCTATGACCAGCTCGTCCAGAAGGTGACCGGCACGCGGCTCGACAAATCGTCGCGCTTCACCGACTGGCGCCACCGCCCGCTTACCGACAAGCAGCTCGAATACGCGCTTGCCGACGTGACCTACCTGATAGAGGTCTACGAATATCTGCGCGCCGAGCTCGAGCGCGAGGATCGCGCCCACTGGCTGACCGAGGAGATGGACATCCTCACCGCTCGTGAGACCTACGATCCACATCCGGACGATGCCTGGAAGCGGCTCAAGATGCGCGTGCGCAAGCCGCAGGAACTGGCAATCGTCCAGGCGCTCGCCGCCTGGCGCGACCGCGAGGCCCGTGAGCGCGACGTGCCGCGCCAGCGCGTCGTCAAGGACGACGCCATATACGAGATCGCACAGCAGGGGCCGCGCGACAGCCACGCGCTCGGGCGGCTGCGCTCGACGCCGAAGGGCTGGGAGCGCTCGTCGACCGCAGCCGCTCTCCTCGAAGTCGTTAACCAGGCGCTTGACCTTCCCAAGGAACAGCTTCCCAAGATGCCCAAGCAGGTCCATCAGCCGGAAGGATCGGGTGCCGCAGTCGAACTCCTGAAGGTCCTTCTCAAGATCATCGCCGAGAAGGAAGGCGTTGCGCCCAAGGTGCTGGCGTCAGGCGACGATCTCGAGAAGATCGCAGGCGAAGGCGAAGACGCGGCCGTTCCGGCTCTCTCGGGCTGGCGCCGCGAAGTCTTCGGAGAACGTGCGCTTCAGCTCGTTCGCGGCGAAATCGGCCTCAAATTCGAAAAGCGCCGGATCGTCGAGTTCGACATCGACGCCGCCGGCTAGCTACCGGTCGTCGACCACCAGTTCCATCGGGCGGCCAAGCACCTTGGATAGCTGCCCCATGCGCCCGGCCGGGCGTTCGCCCATCAATCCGGCATGTTCGGCGGGAATGACGAGGCAGAGCGTACCGTCCGGACGCGTGCGCCAGGTCAGCTCCGGAATGGTGCCCGGCATCGACGCAGAGAGAAGATAGACGACCCGCAAGAGCGCGCCGAGAACACGCGCGCGTTCGACATAATGCGGCGTCGCCAGGGAGCGCATTTCCGGCGAGACCGCGTCCTCGAACACGCCTTCGTGGCGGAACAGATTCGCCAGCGCGATGAAGGCTCGGCCGGGATGGTCGACGCCGATGAACGAGGCGTGCGCGATGATGTTGAGTGACTGTGTGCCACGGTATTCGGGATGGGCGCGCCAGCCGATATCGGCCAGCAGGCACGCCGCCTGCCGATAGCGCGCATCCGCCTCGCTTTCCTCGATGCCGAAGGCGCGGAAGCTTTCGCCCGTCCATTCGGCCAGTTCGCGCGAATGGGTGACCGAGCGTGCACGCAGGATCGCCAGTTCCTCGGCGGCCGAAATCAGCGGGTCCTTTTTCTGCTCCTCCTGCGAGAGCAGCGAATAAAGATAGCCCTCGCGCACGCCAAGCGCCGAGACGACGACCTTTTCCGGCTTCATCGAGCGCATAACTTCGAGCAGCGTCGTCGCACCGTAAGGCAGGAGCCCTCGCCGGTTCTTGGAAATCCGGTCGATCCCCTTGACCTTGTCGAGTTCGCCGGATGCGACCTGCTTGAGGAAATCCGACAGCCCATCCATCGGCATTTCGTAGTGGTGCATGACGTTGAGCCGATAACCGTTCACCATCATGTGGAGCCGGGCAAGGTTACGCCATGTGCCGCCGACGCAATAGAAGGTGCGCCCCTGCCCGCCGCGCAGAAGCTGAGCGCGGATCAGTTCGGTGCGCGCGATGCGGGTTGCAGCCGTCGGCGAGTTCTGCGCCATTTCCTGCAGGCGAAGCCCTCCAAGCGGCAGCGTGATGCCGTCCCCTATCGTCTCGCCCTTGACGTCGACGAGTTCAAGGCTGCCGCCGCCCAAATCGCCTGCGATCCCGTCGGCTTGATGGAAGCCCGAAATGATGCCGAGCGCGGAATAGTACGCTTCCTGTCTGCCCGTCAGCACCTTGATCTTCGTGTCCAGGATGTTCTCGGCGCGCGAGATGAAGTCCGGTCCGTTCTCGGCCTCGCGCGCTGCGGCGGTCGCGATGACGTGCAGGCTTTCAGCGCCCGCCTGTTCGGAAAGAGCGCGGAAGCGGCCGAATTCCTCGACCGCGCGGCGCACGCCATCTGGATCGAGCTTGCCGGTGGTCACGATGCCGCGGCCAAGGCCCGCCAGCATCTTTTCGTTGAAGAGCACGGTCGGCGAGCGCGCAATGCCTTCATAGATGACGAGGCGTATGGAGTTCGAGCCGATGTCGATGATCGACAGCGGACGCCGGTCCTGCAACCGGCCTTGGGAGGTGGCGATCATACGGCCTTAGTCATGCTTCTTGCGGCGATGGCGCGCGATCCGTTTCGGCGCATGGGATTTCAGTGCATTTCCACGGCCGGACAAAGACGGGTTCGTCATGAAATATTCCTGCGCGTTGAACGGCTCTTCCCCCTCCTCCGGCACCATGCGCCGCGAGGTGCCGTCCGGCAATACTTCGAAACTTTGCCGGTTGTCCATCAGGTTTCCGAGCATGATCTGGCCCAGAACCTGCTCGTGGACGGTCGGGTTGGTAATCGGAACGAGTGTTTCGACGCGTCGGTCCAGATTGCGCGGCATGATGTCTGCAGACGAAATGTAGACGATCGCCTCGTCGGAGGGCAGGCCGTAGCCGTTGCCGAAGCAGTAGATGCGGCTGTGCTCTAGGAAGCGGCCGACGATCGACTTTGCGCGGATGTTGTCCGAAAGACCAGGCACCTGCGGGCGAAGGCAACAGATGCCGCGCACGACGATGTCGATTTCGACGCCCGCGCGGCTCGCCTCGTAAAGCGTGTCGATCACGACCGGGTCGACCAGCGAATTCATCTTCAGCCAGATCTGCGCCGGCTTGCCAGCGTTGGCAAAATCGATCTCGGCGCGGATGTGGTCAAGGAGGCGCTGGCGCAGCGTGAACGGCGATATGGCGAGCTTCATCTGGTCGGTCGGCTCGGCGTAGCCGGTGATGAAATTGAAGACCTGCGCCACGTCGCGCGCGATCTGCGGCTCGCACGTGAAATAGGACAAGTCCGTGTAGATGCGCGCGGTGATCGGATGGTAGTTGCCGGTGCCAAGGTGCACATAGTTGCGCAACTTGCCGTCCTCGCGGCGCACGACAAGCGACATCTTGGCGTGAGTTTTCAGTTCGAGGAAACCGAAGACGACCTGCACCCCCGCACGCTCGAGGTCGCGCGCCCAGCGGATGTTGGCCTCCTCGTCGAAGCGCGCCTTGAGTTCGACCAGTGCCGTCACGGACTTGCCGGCCTCCGAGGCATCGATCAGCGCGCGCACGATCGGGCTGTCGTTCGAGGTGCGGTAGAGCGTCTGCTTGATGGCGACGATGTCAGGGTCGAGCGCCGCCTGGCGCAGGAACTGGACCACGACATCAAAGGATTCGTAAGGGTGGTGGACGACGATGTCCTTCTCGCGGATCGCCGCGAAGCAATCGCCGCCATGTTCGCGTATGCGTTCGGGAAAGCGCGGGTTGAAGGGTTGGAACTTCAGGTCGTCCCGCGGCAGCGACACGATCTCGGAAATGTGGCTGATTGCGAGCGGTCCGTACAGGACGCTGATGCGCGACGGGCCGACATTGAGCTGCGAGGCGACGAACTCGCGCAGGGCCGCCGGCATCTCGTCGTCGAACTCGATGCGGATCACCTGCCCGCGCCGGCGCCGTTTCAGCGCCGTTTCGAACAGGCGGACCAGATCCTCGGCCTCTTCTTCCACTTCGATATCGCTGTCGCGAATGATGCGGAACGTGCCCGACCCCTTCACCTCGTAGCCCGGAAAGAGCCGGCCGATGAAAAGCTCGACGACGTCTTCCAGCGCGATGAACCGCGTGTGCTTGCGCTTGTCCGGCAGGCGGATGAAGCGGTTTAGCGCCACCGGCAGCCGCAGGAGCGCCGACATCTCCTCACCGTCCTTGCGGTGGCGCAGTTGCAGCGCCATCGAGAAGCCGAGATTGGGGATGAAGGGGAACGGATGGGCGGGATCGACCGAGAGCGGCGTCAAGACCGGATAGATCGCCTCGAGGAAATGATCCTCCAGCCAGGCCTTGTCCTCCTTCGACAAGGGCGCGGTGCGAACGATCTCGACGCCTTCCTTGCGCAAAAGCTCGGCGAGCAGCGAAAAGCTCTGCTGCTGGTCTTCCTGCAGGCTCGATACCTCGATCAGGATCTGTTCGAGCTGTTCCTCGGGCGTGCGCCCGTCTGGGCTCTTAATGGCGATGCCGGCGCGTACCTGACCGGCGAGGCCGGCGACGCGGACCATGAAGAACTCGTCGAGATTGGTCGCCGAGATCGACAGGAAGCGCAGCCGCTCCAGGAGCGGATGGCTGGGATTATGCGATTCATCCAGCACGCGGCGATTAAACTGCAGCCAGGAGAATTCGCGATTGACGAAGCGGTCCGGATTGTCGTCTGGCGACTTGACGAGCTTTGCCACCGGGCTTGCAAAGCTGCGTTCGACTGGCTTCATCTCGTTCATCTGATTACCCGGCTCCCGCGCGGCGCGACTGTCGCGACCAATGCCCGTTCCTGCCAGCCTTTTGCGACAGTTTCATATCACACATCTTGCAATGGTGAGGCCGATGCTGCAAACGCTCAAGGCCTATTCGTACGATCTTCGGAGTCCGTCATGGCCGGTCACGCAATTCCCCATTTCCAGAACGACGAGGGCCATCCGGTCATCGAGATCGGCGTCAAGGAATTCATGTGCGTCGGTGCCAATCCGCCCTACGACCATCCGCATGTCTTCCTCGACATGGGCGACGACGACGAGAAGGTCTGCCCTTATTGTTCCACCCTCTACCGCTTCAATGCGAGCCTGAAGGCTGCCGAGACGGTGCCTGCGGGCGCCGCCTATCACGAGAACGCCGCCTGAGGTGAACGGGCGCGTCCAGATCGCAGGTGCCGGCATTGCGGGCCTGACGACCGCCCTTTTTCTTGCCCGCGCGGGCTGGGAAGTCGAAATCCGCGAACGCGCGCAGAGGCTCGAACCCGTCGGGGCGGGCCTGCAGCTGTCCCCCAACGCGACCCGGCTTCTTGACCGGCTGGATCTTCTGTTTGCCCTTCAAACCGCCTCCGTCGCGCCCGAAGCGATCGAACTTCGCGACGCGCGCAGCCTGAAGCCACTCGCTGCCGTCGCACTCGGCGATTTTGCCGCCAAACGATGGGGCGCGCCCTATCTCGTCATCCATCGCGGCGACTTGCAGCAGAAATTGCTTGCTGCGGCCGTGCAGGAATCAAAGATAAGCATCTGTTTTGGAACAGAAATCGATCCCGCGACGCAAGCGGATCTGGTCATCGGCGCGGATGGCGTCTGGTCCTCGACGCGCGCCGGCCTCCCGGGTGCATCTCGTGCCCGCTTCAGTGGCCATGTCGCGTGGCGCGCGCTCGTGGAAGCCAATGACGACGCCTTCGCCGATCTCGCCGCTCACCTGTCGCCGACCAGCGTCACCGCGCTCCTTGCCCCCTCCTTCCACCTCGTCGCCTACCCGATCCGCCAGGGCAAGGCGCTCAATCTGGTGGCGATCATACCCGGCACGGCGGGCTCGCAAGATTGGTCGCAATCCGTCGCCGATGTCGTGCCCTTGCCAAATCATCGCGCCCATACGCTGCATGATCTTCTTGCGGAGGTGCGCGGTTGGACGCGCTGGCCGGTCCACGACGTCGATCCTGCCGGAAATTGGGGCGATGCAAGCGGGTTCCTGGTGGGCGATGCGGCACATGCGATGACGCCCTATGCGGCGCAAGGGGCTGCCATGGCCATCGAAGATGGCGCGGCACTCGCCGCCGTCCTTCGCGCCTCGCCCGACATCCCTGCGGCTCTCGCCCGCTACGAAGCCGTCCGCCGCCCGCGCCTTGCCCGCGTCGCCGGCCGTGCGCGCTTCAATCGCTTCACCTGGCATGCGGCGGGACCGGTCGCGCTCGCGCGCAATCTCGTTCTCAAGACGCGTTCTCCAGAACGCCTCTCCGCCGATTTCGACTGGCTCTACGGATTCGATGCCGCCGCATTGTGAGTGCTGACAGACCATAGCAGGCTGACCGGTAGCGGGTTCCACCAGCCGGTTCGAAACCCGCCTTCGCGCAGCACGCGGCTCGTCCACAAATTGCAGCCGACCAGCACGTTGAACCAGCCTCGCGCTTCGTAGAAGCGATCGAACTCGCCATATCCGGCACCCTCGATCACGTCCGGCCGTCCGGCCGCATCTGACACAAGCGTCGCCAGCACCTCGTCGATCATCGCCGTCATTTCCCGTTCGCCCACTTCGAGGACGACAACACCCTCGGCAGGCAGTGCGATTTCGCCGCCAAGCGCGGCATGAATCACGGCACGATCAAGCGTCAGCGCCTTGGCCGCCGGGCCCGGCTTCAAATCCGCCCAGGTCGGCGTTTCGAGATAGAAGGCGCGTCCGCCCCAGCCGACCACGAGCCAGGCAAGCTCCGGCGCGTCGAGCGGCAGGCCGTCTTCGGCGAGGAATCCGAACCGGGCGAGGATGTCCGGATCGGCAGGAAAAGCGATGTCGGTATGGATCGCGTTGGCGACGAGCAGCACCTGGCGCGTTGTCGCCGTGTCATCGGTCGCAAAGAGCGGACGCGGAACGATCGCGCCGAGAACAAATGCGGCAACCGCCGCGACAACGAGCGCGAGGAGGCCGCGAAGCAGCCGCGACCGGCGGCTTCGCTAGGCCACGATCAGTGCAGGATCTGGCTCAGGAACAGCTTCGTGCGCTCATGCTGCGGATTGTCAAAGAACTTCTTCGGCTCGTTCTGCTCGACGATCTGGCCCTGGTCCATGAAGATGACGCGGTTGGCGACCTGGCGCGCGAATCCCATTTCATGGGTCACGACGATCATGGTCATGCCTTCCTCGGCAAGGCCGACCATCGTTTCCAGCACTTCCTTGATCATTTCGGGATCGAGCGCCGAAGTCGGCTCGTCGAAGAGCATGATGCGCGGATTCATGCACAAGGAGCGTGCGATGGCGACACGCTGCTGCTGGCCGCCCGAAAGCTGGCCTGGATATTTGCTCGCCTGCTCGGGGATTTTGACACGCTCCAGATAGTGCATCGCGACTTCTTCGGCCTGCTTCTTCGGCATCTTGCGCACCCAGATCGGCGCCAGTGTACAGTTCTCGAGAATTGTCAGATGCGGGAAGAGGTTGAAGTGCTGAAACACCATGCCGACTTCGCGGCGCACCTCGTCGATCCTCTTCAGATCGTTGGTGAGTTCGATCCCGTCGACGACGATCTTGCCCTTCTGGTGCTCTTCCAGCCGATTGATGCAGCGGATCATGGTCGACTTGCCCGAGCCGGAGGGCCCGCACACGACGATTCGTTCGCCCCGCATCACCTTCAGATTGATGTCGCGCAGCACGTGGAAGTCGCCATACCATTTGTGCATGCCGACGATCTCGATCGCCACGTCCGTGTCGGAAATCTGCATCTTCGAGCGGTCGAGCGGACGATCACTTGCCGTTGCGGCGTCTTGAATAGCCATGTCGGTTCCCTTGGCCTTAATTCTTGTGGCCGGTATCGAGCCGGCGTTCCATGTAGATCGAATAGCGCGACATCGCGAAGCAGAAGGCCCAGAAGACCAGCCCGGCAAAGATCAGGCCGGATTTCGGGGTCTGCGGCGATGCCCAGTTCGAATCCGAGAAGTTCTGGCGCACGATCGCGAGCAGATCGAACATTCCGACGATGTAGACGAGGCTCGTATCCTTGAAGAGGCCGATAAAGGTGTTCACGATTCCCGGGATCACCAGCTTCAGCGCCTGCGGGAGGACGATCAGCCCCATCGACTGCCAGTATCCGAGACCGAGCGATGACGCGCCTTCGTACTGACCCTTCGGAATGGCTTGCAGACCGCCGCGGACCACTTCGGCCATATAGGCCGATGCGAAGATCGACAGACCGATCACCGCGCGCAGGAAGCGGTCGAACGTCGTCCCGGCCGGCATGAAGAGCGGCAGCATGACGCTTGCCATGAACAGCACGCTGATCAGCGGCACGCCGCGAATCGTCTCGATGAAGACGACGCAGATCATCTTGATGACCGGCAGTTTCGAGCGTCTCCCGAGCGCCAGAAGGATGCCGAATGGCAGCGATACCGAGATGGCGACGAAGGACAGCACCATCGTGACGAGAAGACCGCCCCACAGCGAGGTCTGGACGGTAGACAATCCGAACGAGCCGCCGACGAGCAGGAAATAGGCGACGACCGGAAACACGCCGAAAAACACGATCGCATTGATCGCCTTGAACGGAACGCGCGGGATCAGGAGCGGCACCAGAAGCGCGACGAACATCACCGCTGTCAGATTCACCCGCCAGCGCTCGAAGACCGGATAGCGGCCATACATGAACTGCGAGAACTTGGCGTTGACGAAGGCCCAGCAGGCGCCGGACCAGCCGTCGGGCTGGATGCCGCCCTGCGACTGCGTCGAGCAGACCGAACGGTCCGGCCCGACCCAGGCCGCGTCGATGAAAGCCCAGCGGATGATGTTGGGCAGCGCATAGGCGACGATCAAAAGGCCGATCAGGGTCAGCACGCCGTCCATCGGTGTGGCGAACAGGTTCTTGCGCAGCCATCGGGTGACGCCCTTTTCGCGCTCGGGCGCGTTCTGGGCATTCACCATCTCCATGCGGACGTAGGAAAGGTCGTGTTCCTGCATGGTCCTTACCTCTCCACCAGCGCCATCTTGGCGTTGTACCAGTTCATGAAGGCCGAGGTGAGCAGGCTGAGACCGAGATAAACGACGATCCAGATGGCGACGACTTCGATCGCCTGACCGGTCTGGTTCATGGTCGTCTGCCCGATCGCGACCAAGTCGGCATAACCGACGGCAATCGCGAGCGACGAGTTCTTGGTCAGGTTCAGATACTGGCTCGTCAATGGCGGGATGATGATCCGAAGCGCCTGCGGCACGACGACCAGCCGCAGGGTGCGACGGGGCGAAATCCCGAGCGAATACGAAGCTTCCGACTGCCCCTTGGCAACCCCGAGGACGCCCGCGCGGGCGATCTCGGCAATGAAAGAGGCGGTATAGAGCGACAACGCCAGATACAGCGACAGGAATTCCGGCCGCACCACCCAGCCGCCTTGCAGACTGAAGCCTGCCATTTCAGGATATTCGATCGTTGCCGGGCTACCCGTGATGAGAAAGGCAATGACAGGCAGTCCGATCAAGAGTGCCAAGCCAACCCTGACGGTCGGAAATGTCTGACCGGTTGCCATCTGACGGCGACGCGCCCAAACGACGATCCCGATCAGCGCGACCACGGCCAGTGCGAACGCTGCCGGAACAAGCCAGAAGCCCGGTTCGGCGATGATGCGCGGCATATAGAACCCGCGATTGTTGATCATGCCGCCAAAGGGCAGATCGACTGACTGACGCGGTCCGGGCAGGACGGCCAGAACACCGACATACCAGAAGAAAATAACGAGCAGCGGCGGGATGTTGCGGAAGACCTCCACATAAACGGTGCAAATGCGTCCGATCAGCCAGTTACGCGACAGACGCCCGAGACCGATGAGAAAACCGACGATCGTCGCCGTGATGATGCCTGTGATCGCCACGAGCATGGTGTTCAGAAGGCCAACGGTGATCGCCCGCAGGAAGGTCGAGTTCGAGGAATAGGGGATCATCGACTGGCTCAGATCGAAGCCTGCACGTCCAGACAGGAAGCCGAAGCCGGACGCGATGTTCGCGCGCCGCAGGTTTTCAGCCGTGTTGCCGATGATCCAGTAGATGAAACCGATCAGCGCAACCGCGACGACGACCTGAACGACGATGCCGCGCGTCTTGGGATCATTCACCCAGGAAACTTGTGCGGGCTCTTCGGCGCGCACACTCATCTGCGAAGCCATTTTCCCTCCGCGCCAAAGAGAACGGGAGGCGGATTACCGCCTCCCGATGCCAGTCCGATCTCGCTTAGCGGATCGGCATCGCGTACTGCAGGCCGCCATCGGTCCAAAGCGCGTTCAGACCGCGCGCGATGGCAAGCGGGCTGCCGCTGCCGATGTTGCGGTCGAACACTTCGCCGTAATTGCCGACTTCGCGGACGATCGCCTGAACCCAGTCGTTTTCGAGGCCGAGGCCCTGGCCGATGGTCGATTCATCCTCAAGTCCGAGGACGCGACGGATCTCCGGGCTCTCCGAAGTCATCATCTCTTCGAGGTTTTCCGACGTGATTCCGAGTTCTTCGGCCTGGATCATCGCGTAAAGCGTCCACTTTACGATGTTGAACCACTGGTCGTCGCCCTGGCGGACGGCAGGTCCGAGCGGCTCCTTCGAGATGATCTCCGGCAGAACGACGTGCTCGTCCGGGTTGGCGAGCGTCAGGCGAAGCGCGTAGAGGCCCGAGGCGTCAGTCGTGTAGGCGTCGCAACGGCCAGCTTCATAGGCCGCGTTGGTCTCGTCGAAGCCCTGGAAGACAACCGGGTTGTATTCCATGTTGTTGGCCGCGAAGTAGTCGGCGAGGTTGAGTTCGGTCGTCGTACCGGACTGGACGCAGATTGCCGCCCCGGAAAGCTGCATGGCGGAGTTGATGTCCGGCAGCTTGGTCTGGTTGATCATGAAGCCCTGGCCGTCATAGTAGTTGACGCCTGCGAAGGTCAGGCCGAGCGTGGTGTCGCGCGTCAACGTCCAGGTCGTGTTGCGCGCAAGCAGGTCGATTTCGCCCGACTGCAGCGCGGTGAAGCGCTCGGTCGCGTTGGTCGGCGTGTACTGCACGGCATCGGCATCGCCGAAGACGGCGGCGGCAACGGCGCGACACATGTCGACGTCGAAACCGGTCCAGTCGCCAGCGTCATCCGGGGCGGCAAAGCCGGCGAGGCCGGTGTGGACACCGCACTGGACGAAGCCCTTCGCCTTCACGTCGTCGAGGGTCGCAGCCGAAGCGGCCGTCGCACCGAGCGACAGCGCGGCGCCGCCGAGAATTCCCACCATAAACTTCTTCATTTCCCACTACCCTCTTGTTTTCGAAGCATGTTCCTTATGCCCCGTCTTCTCTTGTATGGGAGCCGCCGAGGCGGCCACATGCGCCGTAATCGATGTCCGGCGCCGCCGGCACCCCTGCCCTGTCTCCCATTCACAAAGGCCATCGAAGGCCATAAATTTTGCTGGGTCAAGCCTGAAAGCACCACTGGACCTATCGGCCCGTCATCGATCGGCCATCTTCCCCGATGCCGCCTCTGGCGCGCGCTTTGCCCAGAGGATGGGCAGGCTCGTTGCATTGCACCAGTTCGTGCAGCCGCGTATTGATCGTGCCCAGACTGAAAACAATGGTGGATATGCATGAAGAACGATGTCGATCGCACAGGTATCAACACCCGCCTTGCCCATGGCGGCAACAACCCGCGCGACTATTTCGGCTTCGTCAATCCGCCGGTCGTCCACGCCTCGACCGTGCTGTTCCCCGATGCGGCCACCATGGCATCGCGCAATCAGAAATATACTTACGGCACCCGCGGAACACCAACGTCCGACGCGCTGTGCAACGCGATCAACGAACTCGAAGGTTCGGCAGGCACGATCCTCGTGCCATCCGGGCTGGCAGCCGTCACGGTCCCGCTCCTCGCCTTCCTTTCGGCGGGCGATCATGTGCTAATCGTCGATTCGATCTACAATCCCACCCGCCGCTTTGCCGATACGGTATTGAAGCGGCTCGGGATCGAAGTCGAGTACTACGCCCCGCGAATTGGGGCCAGCATCGCCACACTGATGAAGGCGAATACGAAGGTCGTCTTCACCGAAGCGCCCGGTTCCAACACGTTCGAGATGCAGGACATCCCCGCAATCGCGGAGGCCGCGCATGCCGGCGGCGCCATCGTGATGATGGACAACACCTGGGCGACGCCCCTCTATTTCAAGCCGCTCGACCACGGCGTCGACGTCTCGATTCATGCCGCAACGAAATATCCGGCCGGTCATTCGGACGTGCTCCTGGGCACCGTTTCGGCCAACGAGGATTGCTGGGAGCAAGTTTGGGACACGTACCTGACGATGGGCGTGTGCGCGGCCCCGGATGACGTCTACCAGGTACTGCGCGGCCTTCGCACCATGGGCGTACGGCTCGATCGTCACCAACAAAGCGCGCTCGAGCTGGCCCGCTGGCTGGAAACGCGCGACGAGGTGGCGCGGGTTCTCCATCCCGCTCTCGAAAGCCATCCCGATCACGCGATCTGGGCCCGAGATTTCTCTGGCTCGAGCGGCATCTTCTCGATCGTTCTTGCGTCCGGCGGCGAGCGAGAGGCGCACGCCTTTCTCGACGCCCTGAAGCTCTTTGGCCTCGGCTATTCCTGGGGCGGCTACGAGAGCCTGGCCGTCCACGTCAACCTTGCCGACCGCACCGTGTCGAAGGTCGACTATCCGGGCCCGGTGCTGCGCCTGCAGATCGGCCTGGAGGATGTCGCCGACATCAAGGCCGATATCGAGGCCGGGCTCGACGCGCTCAAACCTTGAGAATTCGACCCGGTTGCGGATTTCCCCTTGCGAACGGCCTGCCGACCCACTAGGCAGGCTGCGTCCGCCGTGACCATCGGAGCGTAGCGCAGCCTGGTAGCGCATCTGGTTTGGGACCAGAGGGTCGCAGGTTCGAATCCTGCCGCTCCGACCACGCGGACCGAATGGAGTATGATCGATGTCCGCACGTATCTTCAGTCCCGCCAAGACAGCGATGCAGTCCGGCAAGGCCAAGACCGGCTTCTGGGTGCTCGAATTCGATCCCGAGCAGCCGCGCAAGATCGATCCCCTGATGGGCTATACCTCGTCGGGCGACATGAAGAGCCAGATTCGTCTCACCTTCGAAACACGCGAGGAAGCTGTGGCCTATGCGGAGCGCAACGGCATCGCCTTCCGCGTTCAGGAGCCGAAGGACGCGCGACGCCGGCAGATTTCCTATGCCGAGAATTTTCGCTACGATCGCAAGATTCCTTGGACGCACTGAGCCCAAGGGCTTACTCCGGTCCCGTAGCTCAGTTGGATAGAGCACCGGCCTTCTAAGCCGATGGTCGCAGGTTCGAGCCCTGCCGGGATCGCCAATCTACCGCGACGCCCTCAAAGATGTTCTTACCGCCTCTACGCCAGCCTTGAGAGCCTGGCCGTCCGAGTTCGAACATCCTGCGCTGGCTCGCCGTGTCCGGATCGCGCTTCAAGAGGATTATCGTTGCAAAGGCTGGCGCGCGAGTGTCTTGAGCTCGTCTTCGTCGTCGATGCCAGCCAGGTAATAGCCGAGAATGCGCGACGCACGCGCTTCGCGTTCGGTCTCGTTCTCGCCGGCCCGTTTCGTCGCCGCGTATACGCGGGACAGGAGCGCCAGTTCGGCAGGCGACATGATCCCTGCTTCCTCCGCTTTTCGACGCAGCGGCATGGCCCCCTCCATGATGACGCTCGCACAACAGTAGTCGAAAATCGCCGATACGCAACAGGATCAGGTGGTTAGGCAAGTTGCCGGCGGCCCCCTGTCGGTGGCACCGCCGTCAGGCGGGCGGGAGCTGGGACGTCAGCCCTCGCCAAGGACTTCTGCGGCAAGCGTGCGGGTGATGCGAGACTTGCGCGCAAGGGCCGCAGAATCTAGGCGCTCAACAACGGCATTCGCGCTTTCGAGCGAGCGTTCCATTCGCTTGACCACGTACTGGATGACGACAGGATCGACATCGACCTGCCGGTCCGCGAAGAGCTTGGTCAGGACACCGGCGAGGAGCGTGTCGTCCGGCGCGCCGATCTCCACGACTGCCGCCGCGCGCAGGCGCGAGACGAGGTCTGGCAACCCGACCGGCCAGACGGCGGGGCGCATGGCGGCCGTCAACAGAAGGTGTGTACCGGACGAGCGCACCGCGTTGATCAAATGGAACAGGCCGGTCTCGTCGATCGGTGCACGGTCTGCATCGTCGACCAGGATCGGACCGCGCTCGGCCCAGTCCAGCGCCTCGGCGCCGATGCCGCCGATCGAGAGCGAGGCAGCACCGGTCACCTCCTGCCAGGCGGCCGCCAGATGCGTCTTTCCAGCGCCGCGCGGCCCGACGACCACCACAACCGGCGCAGGCCAGTCGGGATAGGTATCTATCAGGTGCAAGGCAGGCAGTATCGACGCACCGGGGACGAGATCGTCGCGGCTCGTCGCCGGGCGATGCGCGAGATCGAGAGGGATCTGCTGCGGTCTTCTTGGCGCGAGCGTCACGGGATCAGCCCCGGTCGAGCGGCTTTTGCCCGCCGCTGTAGAGCGGCGAAGCCTCGTAGCGGCTGATGGCGAAGCGCACCAGCACGGCCACCGCTGCCGAAGCCGGCACCGCGATCAGAAGCCCCACGAAGCCGAACAGATAGCCGAAAGCGAAGAGCGCGAACATCAGCCATACAGGGTGAAGCCCGACGCTTTTGCCGACGAGATTGGGCTGAAGGATGTTGCCCTCGATGAACTGACCGCCGAAGAAGATCGCCGCCACGATCGCCACCATGTGCCATTCGGGCCAGAACTGGACGAAGGCGACGCCCACCGACAGCACGAGGCCGATCATAGATCCGACATACGGGATGAACGAAATCAGCCCCGCGAACATGCCGATCAGGAGACCGAAATTCAGGCCGACGAGGGTCAGGCCGACCGCATACATCGCCCCCAGGATCAGGCACAGCGTGCCCTGCCCGCGTACGAACCCGGCCACCGACGCATCAATGTCGCGAGCGATCTGGCGAACGGTCTCGACATGGTTGCGCGGCACGAGCTGGTCGAGGCGCGCGACCATCTTGTCCCAGTCGAGAAGCATGTAGAAGGCGACGACGGGCGTGACGACCAGAAGCCCGACGACGTCGACCAGCGCCTGGCCACCACTCCAGATCGACGCGAGCAGCGTCGCGACCATTCCCGAACCTTCGGAGAAAATGGAACTGATCCCCTCCTCCAGCCCGCCCGGCTCCAGGCCGATGCGCGACGAGAGCCATTCGAAGTCGAGCGAGGTGACGAGCGACTGCAACCGCGCGAAATAGTCCGGTACGCGCTCGATGAACTCGGCGAGCTGGTTGGCTAGGATCGGGACGAGGACCGCAAGGCCGATCACCAGCAGGAGCACGAACGAGATCAGGATCAGCACGGTTGCCCAGATGCGCGACAGGCCGCGCCGCTCGAGCCAGTCGGCTACCGGATCGAGGAAATAGGCGAGGATCATGCCCGCGAAGAAGGGCAGCAGGACGGACGAGAAAACGAAAAGAAAAAGGCCGAAGACGACGACCGCTGCGAGCCAGAACATGGCCTGGCGACGCAGCGACATCAGCGGCTGCGCCGGTGCGGGCGTGGCGGCAGGCGTGGGCGTTTGCGTCGTCATGCGCTTCGTCATCCGCTGTTCGGGCAGGCTCACGACATAGGCGCGCGCGGTTGCGGTGGTCAAGTGGCAGGAGGACACGCCTTCGCCTTGCGGGAGAGCCGTGCTTCGTGCCAAGAGCGGGCATTGGCATACGAAATTTGGGCAGCCGTCGTTCAACGCAGTTCGCGCAGGCTGTCCGGAGCGGAGTTTCGCAGATGAGCGACCAGAAAAACGGGCTCACCTACGCGCAGGCAGGCGTCGACATCGATGCAGGCAATACGCTGGTGGAGAAGATCAAGCCGATGGTGCGCTCGACGCGGCGGCCGGGCGCGGACGGCGAGATCGGCGGTTTTGGCGGCTTGTTCGACCTGAAGGCCGCAGGTTTCACCGACCCGGTGCTCGTCGCAGCGAATGACGGCGTCGGCACCAAGCTCAAGGTCGCCATCGATGCGGGCATCCACGATACGGTCGGCATCGACCTCGTTGCCATGTGCGTCAACGATCTCGTCGTGCAGGGCGCCGAGCCGCTGTTCTTCCTCGACTACTTCGCGACCGGCAAGCTCGATCCAGACCAGGGCGCCGCCATTGTCTCCGGCATAGCCGAGGGATGCCGCCAGGCAGGCTGCGCGCTGATCGGCGGGGAGACGGCCGAAATGCCCGGCATGTATCGTGACGGCGACTATGACCTCGCCGGCTTTGCGGTCGGCGCGGCGGAGCGCGGCCAGTTGCTGCCGACCGACGACATCGTCGAAGGCGACGTCATTCTCGGCCTCGCCTCCTCCGGCGTCCATTCCAACGGCTATTCGCTGGTGCGCAAGATCGTCGAGCTTTCCGGCCTCGACTGGGATGCGAAGGCGCCGTTCGACAAGAGTCGCTCCTTGGGCGAAGCGCTGCTCGAGCCCACGCGCATCTACGTCAAGCCGATCCTCGCCGCGATCCGTTCCACCCACGGCATCAAGGCGCTCGCCCACATCACCGGCGGCGGTTTCCCGGAGAACATTCCCCGTGTCCTGCCGAAGGATTTCGCGGCCGAACTCGACCTCAACGCGATCGACGTTCCCCCTGTCTTCTCGTGGCTCGCTGAAACCGGCGGCGTTGCATCCGTCGAGATGAAGCGCACCTTCAATTGCGGCGTCGGCATGATCCTCGTCGTCGCCTCGGGACAGGCGGCACAGGTCGCCGCCGTCCTCCAGAAGGAAGGCGAACACGTCATGACCATCGGCCGCATCGTGCCCCGTCGCGAAACCGGCGTCGTCTATCGCGGGCATCTCGACCTATGAGCATCACGAAGAAGCGCGTCGCCGTCCTCATTTCCGGGCGCGGCTCGAACATGAAGACCCTGGCGGAGGCTGCAAGCGGCCCTCGCGCCAGCTACGAGATTGTCGGCGTCATCTCCGACAAGCCCGAGGCGACCGGCCTCAACCACGCTGCCGCGCTCGACATCGAGGCACGCGCCATCTCGCGCAAGGACTTTCCTGACAAGACGACGCACGAAGCCGCCATTGACGCCCAGCTCAAGCGTTGGAACGTCGAAATCGTGGCGCTTGCCGGCTACATGCGGCTCCTGTCGGCCGACTTCGTCGAGACCTGGAAGGGGCGGATGGTCAACATCCACCCCTCCCTCCTGCCGCTCTTCAAGGGTCTCGACACGCACAGGCGCGCGCTCGAAGGCGGATTGCGCATCCATGGCTGCACCGTCCACTTCGTCACCGCCGAAATGGATGGCGGGCCGATCATCGCGCAGGCGGCCGTTCCCGTCTCGCCCGACGACAATGAGGACAGCCTGACGCGCCGCGTGCTCGCCGCGGAGCATCAGCTCTATCCGCTGGCGCTCGATCTCGTGGCCACCGGCCGCGCGCAACTCGTTGGCAACCGCGTCGCCTTCGATCATCTCGGCGCATCGAGCGGACGCGAACGCATCCTGTCGCCTTCCACGGGACATGACGGCGAAGCCGACCTCGAATCGCTCGCCCGCTTCACGCCCTGAGATCGCGTTTGACGGGCGCTACCCCTCCAAGCCTCAGAGCTTGAAGTATTGCTCCCGCGCCCGGACGAAGGGCGTTTCGGTCAGTTCCGTCTTGCGCCGCACGATCGCCAGAGCGCCGATGAAGCCCTCCACGGCACGAGCTGTCAATTGGTCACCGTCGCGCAGCGAATTGATCGCCTCCGCAGCCGCCTTCGCTCCCGCCTCGAGGATGTCCTCCGGAAACTGGCGGACCTGCACGCCATGCTCACTGACCAACGTCTCTAACGCCCGCGGATCATTTGCTGCAAAATCCGATGCGATCTCGTCATGCTCGGCCTGAGCCGCCAGTCTGATGATCGCCTGCAAGTCCTCGGGAAGCGCCAGATATTTGGACTTGTCGATCGCCAATTCGGCGGTCAGCGCGGGCTCTATGAAACTGGGGAAGTAGTAGTTCTTGGCGATCTGGTGAAAACCCAACGCAAGATCGTTATAAGGCCCGACAAATTCGGCCGCATCGAGCGTACCCGATTGAAGGGCCTGAAAAATCTCGCCCGCGGCCATGTTCGTCACTGAAGCGCCTAGCTGCTGCCATACCCTTCCGCCAAGGCCGGGCGTTCGAAAGCGCAAGCCCTGAATGTCCGCGACGCTCGTCAACTCGTTGCGAAACCAGCCGCCGGCCTGCGTTCCCGTATCGCCGGCAAGGAAGCCCTGAACTCCGAACTGATCGTAGATGTCGTCCCAAAGCTGCTGGCCGCCCATATGGCGGATCCACGCCGACAACTCCCTCGACGTCATGCCATAGGGAACCCCGGAAAAGAGCGACAAGCCGGCGCTCTTGTTCTGCCAGTAGTACGAAGCACCGTGACTCATTTCAGCGTTGCCGTCGATGACGGCATCAAGCGACTGAAGCGCCGGAACGAGTTCGCCCGCGGAAAAGACCTGAATCGTCAGCCGCCCGCCCGAAGCCTGCGTGATGCGGTCGGCCAGGCGTTGCGCGCCGACACCTTGCCCCGGAAAGTTCTTTGGCCAAGCCGTGACCATCCGCCATGTCTGAGTGTTTTGAGCGATGGCGGGCGTTGCCAAGGCGGTCGCGCCGGCAGCCACGCTGCCAGCCGCCAGACCGCCCAAAAACGAGCGTCGTTGCATGTCATCCTCCCAGATGTTGCGGCGATCAATCGGGCGCCGGCAATACACGGCCACCTCCTGACCGAGCAGTCATTACCGCATAGGAAGGACGTCAATTCAACCCTAGGATGTCGCAGGCGGCACGGCGGGTAGTGCCGATCGCAACCAGACCTTGGTGTCGTGGAAGGCGGCGCCGCCATAGGGGGCGGCGGCGTCGGAACCGGTCAGGACGTTGATGCCCTCACCGCGCTCGTGCGAGGCGTTCGGCCAGATGCCTTCGGCGATGACCACGCCGCGTTTCACGCCGTCGAAAAGCTTCGCGTTCAGAACGACTTCGCCGCGCTCATTGCCAATCTCGATGCGGTCGCCGTCGGCAATTCCAAGGGCCGCCGCGTCATCCGGATGAAGCATCAGCTCGGGACGTCCCTCGCGCTTGCGCGAGGTCGGCATTTCGGTGAAGGACGAGTTCAGGAAGGACCGTGCCGGCGAGGTCGCCATGCGGAACCGATGGGCCGGATCGGCGCTCTCGATCAGGTCGACATGGTCCGGGAACACCGGCAAATCATTGTAGCGCCCCATGAGACCGATCGATTTCGGCGGTTTTGCCGGCGCGACGGTGCCCGTCCAGTCCGGCTTGAAGCGAAATTTGCCACCCGAATGGCCGAATCCACGAATGAAATGCCCCGCTTCGAAATCGGGCTGCATGTCGGCCCAGCGCTCTTCGGAGAAAGTTTCGAAGGTTCCAAGGCCACGCTTTTCGAGCATGCGGTCGATGTGTTGGCGCTCGGTGAGGCCGAAGCCGGGCAAGTCGGCGATACCGAGCCGCTTTGCCAATTCCTCGATGACGAAATGGTTCGTCTTCGGGCCTTCCGGCGCGTCGACAACCTTTGGGCCGAGCACGATGTGGCTCTGCCCGCCCCCCCGATAGATGTCGTCATGTTCCAGAAACATGGTCGCGGGAATGACGACGTCGGCGAGCATCGCCGTATCGGTCATGAAATGCTCGTGGACGGCGGTGAAAAGGTCGTCGCGCAGGAAGCCCTTCTTCACCAACCGCTGCTCGGGCGCCACATTGGCCGGGTTGGTGTTCTGGATCAGCATAGCGGTGACAGGCGGGCCGCCGTTGAGCGCGGAAGGATCGTTGGTCAGGATCGCGCCGATCCTGGACTGGTCGAGATGCCGGATTTTTGGGTCGAGAAAGCGGCGGCCCTCGAGCTCGGTCTTGTCGAGCTTGAAGATGTCCGAATTGGAGTGGAACGCGCCGCCGCCCTCGTACTGCCAGGCGCCAGTGACCGCCGGGATGGAAAGCGCGGCATGCATGTTGGCCGCGCCGTTGCGGCTGCGGGTAAAGCCGTAGCCTAAGCGGAAGAAGGTGCGCTTCGTCTCGCCGACGAGGCGCGCGAAGGCTTCGATCTCGGCGACCGACAGGCCTGTGATGGCGGCCGCCCATTCCGGCGTTCTCGTCGCCAGATGCGCTTCGAGCCCTTTCGGATCGTCCGTGTACTTGTCCAGATAGGCTCGGTCGGCAAAGCCGTCGCGGAAGACGACGTGCATGACAGCGCAGGCGAGTGCGCCGTCGGTGCCAGGCTTCAGGATCAGCGCCAGATCGGCCTGCTTCATGGTCGCGTTGTCGTAGACGTCGATGACGACGATCTTCGCGCCGCGCTCCTTGCGTGCCCGAACCGCGTGCGTCATCACGTTGACCTGCGTGACGACGGCATTGGTGCCCCAGATCACGACGCAGTCCGACTTCGCCATCTCGCGTGGATCGACGCCGGTCAGGCTGCCAGCCCCCATGACCCAGCCGGTCCAGGCAAGGTTTGTGCAGATCGTATCGAAGAAGCCGGAATATTTCTTCGCGTGCCGCAGGCGATGGATGCCGTCGCGCTGAACGAGGCCCATGGTGCCAGCGTAGTAGTAAGGCCAAACGGATTCCGAGCCGTGACCTGCCTCCGCCAGCTCGAACTTTTCGGCGATCAGGTCGAGCGCGGCCTCCCAACTCGCCTCCTTCCACTTGCCATCACCCTTTGCGCCGGCTCGCACAAGCGGCTTTAACAGACGTTCGGGGTGGTGAATGCGCTCGGCGTAGCGCGCGACCTTGGCGCAGATGACGCCGGCCGTGTAGCTGTTCTCTTTCGCGCCATGCACACGGCCGATCTTGCCGTCGACGACTTCGACGTCGAGCGCGCAGGTGGACGGACAATCATGCGGGCAGGCCGAATGGCCGATGCGAACGGGAGCGTGCTGGTTCATGCCGCGGAACCTAGCCGAAATCGTTTCCAGCGTGTAGGCCGTGGACCCAACAAAAGGATTGATCCACCATGCGCGTCGACGCGATCGATCGGACTGAAACGTGAACTACCGCCACATCTACCATGCCGGCAATTTCGCCGACGTGGTCAAGCACATCATCCTTGCCCGCTCCATCGAGTACCTGAAGCGCAAGCCCGGCGCCTTCCGCGTGATCGACACCCATGCCGGCATCGGCGTCTACGATCTGTCGTCGGAAGAAGCGCAGAAAACCGGCGAGTGGAAAGATGGCATCGGCCGGCTGCTCGACGCCGACTTGCCGGAAGAAGTAGCGGCACTGATCGCGCCCTATCTCGACGCCGTCCATGCGACCAATCCAGCCGGCGGCCTTACCCGCTATCCCGGATCACCTGCCATCGCGCGCCATCTGCTGCGAGGCCAGGACAGGCTGACGGCTATCGAGCTTCATCCAGCCGATGCCGAAACGCTGAAGACGCGCTTTGCGCGCGATTTCCAGACGCGCGTGATCGAACTCGACGGGTGGCTGGCGCTGGGCGCGCATCTGCCGCCAAAGGAGAAGCGCGGTCTGGTCATCGTCGACCCGCCATTCGAGCGCGAAGGCGAGTTCGACCGGCTTGTGGAGGGGTTGATGAAAGCCCACAAGCGTTGGCCAGGCGGGACCTACCTCCTGTGGTATCCAGTCAAGAACCGCAAGGCGGTCGCGGCCTTCCGCGATGCCCTTGGCGGCGCGGGCATCGCCAAGATCCTCGACGTGTCGCTTGACATTCGCGCACCGGGCGTGACGGAACGGCTCGACGGGACAGGGCTGATCGCCGTCAACCCGTCCTACCCGCTCGAAGCGGAGATGAAGACGGTTCTGCCGGTGCTCGCGCAATTGCTGGGCGATGGCAAACAGGCAACATGGCGGACCGAATGGCTTGCGGGCGAGCGCGCACCATCTTGACCGAATTGCGGCAGTGACGGACATTGCCGACTCATTGACCGCCTTCGGGAGAACTTCCATGGCCATTTCGCTTCGCCGGGCCGGCGCTGCATTCTTCACGGCACTTTCTATTCTCGCCGGCGGTATGACGCATCAGGCGGCGACTGCGGACATGGTCCGCGGCGTCTATGTGAATGATCCGGGCGTTTGCGCCAACGACAAGGTGCTCGGCGCGATCACCAGGAAATTCGCCTATCAGGTGCGCCATGTGCCCCACCTTCCTATGGTCGACATTGTCGAGTTCCGACAGATACGCGAGAACCGCTATCTGCCCTCGCGTCCCGACTGGCCGATCGAGCGCCGCTACTGCATCGCCGACGTGCATCTGACCAACGGTCATACCCGCGACGTCTGGTATCTGATAGAGCGTCCTATGGGGTTCGCCTCCATCGGAAGCAATGTCGAGTTCTGCGTGCTCGGCTTCGACCGCTGGAAGGTCTATGGCGGCAATTGCCGCGTCCTGCGCTGATCGTCATTTGGGCGTTCGCCTGACCGGGCTTCTCGCCGCTGCCATGATGCTTGCGGGCTGCGGCAATGAAGGCCGCGTCGATAATGCGGCGCCTTTCGACTTCTACGTCCTCTCCCTCTCCTGGTCCCCGAGCTATTGCGAGAGCGAGGGCGGCAATGCCGATCCGCAGCAATGCAGCGCGGAGCGCGACCTCGCCTTCGTCGTCCACGGTCTTTGGCCGCAATTCGAGGATGGCTGGCCTGAATTTTGCGACGAGAACACGCGCAATCCATCCCGCTCCCAGATCAATGCCATCGACGAGATCATCCCCTCCGACGGATTGATCCGCCATCAATGGCGCAAGCACGGGACCTGCTCCGGTCTTTCCGTTGACGATTATTTCGACACGACCCGCACGGCATTCGAAAAGGTGAGCTTGCCGGAGTTGGAGAAGCGCCGCGTTTCAGCTGAAAGCGTGCGGGCCGCGTTCATCGAGGCGAACGACGGCCTGCCTGCCGATGGGCTCGCGGTGACCTGCGACAGCGGCCTTCTGCGCGAAGTGCGCATCTGCATGACGACGGAACTCGACTTTCGCGCCTGTCCGCAAGTGGCGGAGCGTTCCTGCCGCCAGCGCGACCTGCGGCTGCCAGCGCCCTGAACGAGATGTCATTGCCCGTACGGTGCTGCTCGCATAGCTTGTCGGCAACATATTCGCCTGGAGGTTCCGTGAATGCCGAGACTGCTTTATTCGCCCGCTTCACCTTATAGCGCCAAGGTGCGCATGGCGGCCGTCCATACGGGCTACAAGCTCGACGCCGAAATAGTCGATACAAATGCCGACCCCGACATACTGTTGAAGGCGAACCCGCTCGGCAAGATTCCATGTCTCGTCACCGACGACGGCCAAGGCATTCACGACAGCCGCGTCATCATGCAGTTTATCGGCCGTGAGACCGGCAACACGCTCTATCCGCGCAACTCTGCCAAGCGGCTGGAGGCAGAACGGCTTGAAGCGATCGCGGACGGCATTTGCGACTGTCTGCTCGCGCATGTCTACGAACGCCGGTTTCGACCCGAGGAAAAGATTCACCTGCCGTGGCTCGAACGGCAATGGTCGAAGGCGACGCGCGCGCTCGACGAACTCAATGAGAGCCCTCCGAAGCTGACGAAGAAGATCACCGGCGGGCACATCGCGTTGCGCGCCACGCTCGGCTATCTGGCGCTGCGATTCGACGGCCAGTGGGAGCGCGGCCGGGCCAGGCTGACCCGCTGGGCCAAGCGTTTCGACGAACGATTTCCCGACATTGCGGCTCAACTGCCGAAATAGCACAAACAAAAAGGCCGGCGAAATCGCCGGCCTTCCTGCATCCCGTCAGAGACTGAATTAGAACTTCACACCAAGACCAACCGAAACGCGGTGGTTGTTGGAGTCGAAGTCGGCGTTGTTGACGCCCGGCAGTGCGTAGTCCTTCGAGCCGTAGTCCGTGTAGCGGTACTCGAGGCGGCCGAAGACCTGTTCGGTCAGCTTGGCGTCGACGCCGGCGCCCACGGTGTAGCCGAGCGCGACGTTGGTGTCGCGGTTGCCGGCGTTGTCCGTGATGCGCTGACGCTCGGCGGCCAGACCAGCCGTACCGTAGAGCAGGATGTCTTCGGTGACCGTCACACCGGCGCGGCCGCGGAGCGAGCCGTCAACCGTCGTGCGCGAGTTGAAGAGCGCCGCGTCGCCATCGACGTCCGAGTAGTTGATGTCGGCTTCAGCACCGTAGACGAACGAGCCGTTCTGCACGTTGAAGCCGCCGAACGCACCACCCATCCAGCCTTCGGTTTCGGCAGTGTCACCGTTGAACTCGTTCTGGGTTTCACCGTTGAAGCCGTAGCCGAGGCTGATACCGGCATAGGGGCCGGACCAGGTGTTGACCGGGGCCATCTCCATCGGCGCAGCCGGTGCCGGCGGCTCCTGGTAAACAACGTCAGCAGCGAGAGCGGGCGCCGAAGCGAGGACGGCAACGCCGAGCGCGAGAGCAGCGGGGCGGTAGAAACGATTATTCATTTTTATAACTCCTTAGCCACGAGAACCAGTACTCGGTTCCCGACTTCGAGACAGACGCTGAAACCCTTACGGGAGGCAAATGGTTCCAAGCGTCGACCGAGGCGAATTTCGTTTCGAATTGCGGCTGAACCCAAACTGAAAATGGGTCATTCCCTGGCTGCAATATGGCTGCAATGTGACGTTGCATTCGTGCCACAGTGGGCCAGCAGGCATTCTGGTAACCCTTTGTTTACTATAAGATAAGTGCGTGACGCACAAGAGCGGGGGCGCAAGCGGGCGCGAGCAGGCTTCAACTTGATGCCCGATTTTCCCGAGGCGGAAGGTGCCCGCCACGATCAAACACGCCAAGCAGGATGGAGGCGGGAAAGCCGCGTGAGCGGTCTTCTGCTTTGAGCTTGCGCCGCCTATATGTTGGGCTCCCTTCCCGGCAACATGAACGGATGATGCAGACCACACCCCACGTCCCGCGCCAGGTCGCGCTTGTCACGGGCGGCGCACAGCGTATCGGCAAAGCGATCGTCGAAGATCTGGCCGCCCACGACTTTGCGGTCGCGATCCACTGCAACGGCTCGCGCGAGAGCGCGGATCGGCTGGCGGACGACCTGTCGCGCCAGGGCGCCCGTTGCGCGGTCGTTCAGGCTGATCTCGCCGATCGGAGTGCCGTCGCCGGATTGATCGAAGCGGCGCAGATGAAACTCGGGCCTGTGACCCTGCTCGTCAACAATGCGTCGATCTTCGAGGACGATGCCGCAACCGATTTTGAATGGGTTGTTTGGGGCCGCCATTTCGCGGTCCATCTCGAGGCGCCGACCATGCTCGCTCGGAAACTGGCCGAACGCCTGCCTGCAGGAAGCGAGGGACTGGTGGTGAACTTGATCGACCAGCGCGTCTGGCGTCTGACGCCGCGCTTCTTTTCCTACACCCTGTCGAAGTCGGCGCTCTGGACGGCGACCCGCACGCTGGCGCAGGCTCTTGCTCCGAACGTCCGGGTCAATGCGATCGGCCCAGGCCCCACGCTTGCCAACGAACGGCAGAACGCAGGCGATTTCCAGGCCCAGGTCGACGCGCTGCTTTTGAAGCGTGGGCCTGACCTTGCCGAATTCGGCCGCACGATCCGCTGGCTGTGGGACGCGCGCTCCGTCACCGGGCAGATGATTGCGCTCGATGGCGGGCAGCATCTCGCCTGGGAAACGCCAGACGTTGCAGGTGTCGCCGAATGAAGCCACCGGTCCCAGACAAAGGAACGACGGCGTTGAAGCGTGCCGAGCGCTCAAACGGCGACGTCGCGGGCTACATGCCCAATGGCGATGACGAGGATGAAGGCGAGGAGACCGAAGCCGAACCCCAGGCGGCGGTCGTCGATCTCGGGATCGAGTGGGAGAGCGACCGGGGCGACGCCGAGGGAAAGACCGGTATCGACGTGATCCAGACGCTGGTCAAGCGTCTGCCAAATTCGCCGGGCGTCTACCGCATGATAAACGCCGCTGGCGACGTGCTCTATGTCGGCAAGGCGCGCAGCCTGAAGAAGCGCGTGACGAACTATGCGCAGGGCCGCGGTCACACCAATCGGATCGGCCGAATGGTGCGCGAGACGGCGCACATGGAATTCGTCGTCACCCGGACCGAGATCGAGGCGCTTCTGCTCGAAGCGAATCTGATCAAGCGCTTGCGGCCGCGCTTTAATGTCCTGATGCGGGACGACAAATCCTTTCCGTACATTCTCCTGACCCGCGACCACCCCTCGCCCGGAATCTTCAAGCATCGCGGCGCGCGATCGAAGAAGGGCGACTATTTCGGCCCCTTCGCCTCGGCGGGCGCGGTCGGGCGCACGATCAACTCGCTCCAGCGGGCCTTCCTCTTGCGGACCTGCACGGATTCCGTGTTCGAGAGCCGCACGCGGCCGTGCCTTCTCTATCAGATCAAGCGTTGCTCGGGCCCCTGCACCGGCGAGGTGTCGAGGGCCGACTATGAGGAGCTCGTCGACGAAGCGAAGGCCTTCCTGTCAGGCAAGTCGTCCAAGATCGTCGCGGAGATATCGAAGGCGATGCAGGACGCCTCCGCCGAGCTCGATTTCGAGCGGGCGGCGATCTACCGCGACCGGCTGTCGGCGCTCTCCCACGTCCAGAGCCATCAGGGCATCAACACCCAGTCGACCGAAGAGGCCGATGTTTTTGCCATCCATCAGGAAGGCGGACAGAGCTGCATCGAGGTGTTCTTCTTCCGCACCGGCCAGAACTGGGGCAACCGCGCCTATTTCCCGAAGGCCGATCCCTCGATCGAGGCGCCCGAGGTTCTGGGCGCTTTCCTGGCGCAGTTCTATGACGACAAGCCGATCCCGCGCACCATCCTCCTGTCCCAAGGGGTCGAAGAGCAGCAGTTGCTGGCCGAGGCCTTGGCAACGCGCGCGGGACGCAAGATCACCGTGATGGTGCCGCAACGCGGCGAGAAGAAGGATCTGACGGACCACGCGTTGCAGAATGCACGGCAGGCTCTCGGGCGGCGATTGGCAGAGACTTCGTCGCAGGCCCGGCTTCTGCAGGGGCTGGCCGAAGCGTTTGCCCTGCCGGCTCCGCCCCGGCGCATCGAGGTGTTCGACAATTCGCATATCATGGGCACCAATGCCGTCGGCGCGATGATCGTGGCGGGGCCGGAAGGCTTCGTGAAGAACCAGTACCGCAAGTTCAACATCCGTTCGACGGAGATCACGCCGGGCGACGATTTCGGGATGATGCGCGAGGTGATGGAGCGGCGATTCTCGCGTCTGATCAAGGAGAACGGCGTCCCGGACCGAACGGTCGAATCCGACAGCGACGAATTTCCAGCATGGCCGGACCTTCTGCTGATCGATGGCGGACAGGGGCAGCTTTCGGCGGTGCGCAAGATCCTCGGAAATCTCGGCATCGCAAATGCGGTGACGACGATCGGTGTCGCCAAGGGTGTCGATCGCGATGCCGGGCGCGAGCGCTTCTTCATACCCGGCCGCGAGCCGTTTTCGCTGCCGATGCGCGATCCGGTGCTGTATTTCGTCCAGCGCCTGCGCGACGAGGCGCATCGCTTCGCGATCGGCTCGCACAGAGCAAGGCGCAAGAAGGAGATGGTGCGCAATCCGCTCGACGAGATCGCCGGCATAGGCCCTGGCCGCAAGCGCGCGCTGCTGCACCATTTCGGCACCGCCAAGGCGGTCAGCCGAGCAGGAGTGGATGATCTGATGTCGGTCTCGGGCATCTCGGCGGCGGTCGCCAAGACGATCTACGACCATTTTCACGAGAAGGGGTGACGGCGCGCGATCCGCACGATACGAACCGGCTGCTTGACTTGCTCCGCACCACCCGCGAACGTGCCTTGGAACGGTGCAGTTCGATGCAGAAACAACAGGCTTTCATGTCCAGTCGCGCATTCAATATTCCGAACATCCTGACCTATGCGCGCATTGCGGCGGTGCCTCTCGTCGTCCTGTGCTTCGTCCCGGACCACCAGCCGCAGGCGACGGATTTCTGGCGCTGGACCGCTTTCACGCTGTTCGCAGTGGCAAGCCTGACGGATTTCCTCGACGGATATCTCGCGCGCATCTGGGACCAGACGTCGAATATCGGAAAAATGCTCGACCCGATTGCGGACAAGCTGCTCGTTGCGGCCGCGCTTCTTCTCCTGGCAGCCGAGGGTACGATCGGCGAGTGGTCGTTGTGGGCGGCAATCATCATTCTGTGCCGCGAAATCCTGGTGTCGGGCCTGCGCGAGTATCTGGCCGCGCTCAAGGTTTCCGTGCCGGTCACCCAGCTTGCCAAGTGGAAGACCACGATCCAACTCGTGGCTATAGGCTTTTTGCTTGCCGGGCCCGCTGGCGACAAGGTCCTGCCCTACACCACCGAGATGGGTTTGACGCTGCTGTGGGTTGCCGCCATTCTGACGCTCTACACTGGCTACGACTATTTCCGCGCCGGGCTGAAGCACGTCATAGAGGAAAGAGCATGAAACTGATCTATTTCGCCTGGGTGCGCGAACGCATCGGCGTCGCGGAAGAGGATGTCGAACTTCCGGCCGAAGTAAAGACAGCGGGCGACCTCCTCAATTGGCTGCGCGCGCGCGGCGACCGCTATCTTGAAGCGTTGCAGGACCCGAAGGTCATCCGCGTCGCGGTCAACCAAGAGCATATCGACCATCGCGAGCCGATTGCCGGCGCGCGCGAGATCGCGCTTTTCCCGCCGATGACGGGAGGATGAGGCGTGAGCGACGCCTGTGTCATCCATGTAAAGGTCCAGGCCGAAGCCTTTGACACGGCAGCCGAAATCGAAGTTGCGAAGGCGGCTGGCAGGCAAGTTGGCGCCGTGGTGACCTTCAGCGGTGTCTGCCGCGACGAAAGCGGCCGTCTCGCCGCCCTCGAACTCGAACATTATCCAGGCATGGCCGAGGCCGAGATCGGTCGGATCGCGACCGAGGCCGCCGGTCGCTGGCCCGTCACCAGCCTGACCGTGATCCACCGTCACGGCAAGCTTTCTCCCGGCGAGGACATCGTCCTCGTCGTCGCCGCGTCCGCACATCGGCAGGCGGCATTTGACGCCGCATCCTTCCTGATGGACTTCTTGAAGACCAACGCCCCATTCTGGAAGAAAGAGCATCCGGCCGACGGCTCGTCCGGCGCTTGGGTCGAGGCCAAGGCGGACGACGACGATGCAGCCTCGCGCTGGTAATCGCTCCTAACCCCGGCGATCGCGGCGGCAATTCACCAGTCATCTGGTAGCGCGCCGCTAGTTCGGTTGCTGTCTGCCGCGCAGCCGTTTCTTGTCAGCGCATAAAAAAAGCCGCGGCGCTGGCCGCGGCTTTCTCGAATTCGAGAGCTTCAACGCGCCCGCGCCGAAACTGAATCAGCCAACGATCTCGGTGTCGGAGAACCAGTAGGTAATTTCCTGCGCAGCGGTCTCCGGCGCGTCCGAACCGTGAACCGAGTTCTCGCCGATCGACAGGGCGTGGACCTTGCGGATCGTGCCCTCGTCGGCATTCGCCGGGTTGGTCGCGCCCATGACTTCGCGATTCTTCAGAATCGCATTCTCACCTTCAAGGACCTGAACGACGGTCGGCCCGGAGGTCATGGTGTCGACGAGCTCGCCGAAGAAGGGGCGATCCTTGTGGACGGCATAGAAGCCTTCGGCCTCACGGCGGCTCATCCAAACGCGGCGCGATGCAACGACGCGCAGGCCGGCGTCCTCAAGCATCTTGGTGATGGCGCCGGTCAGGTTGCGCTTGGTCGCATCCGGCTTGATCATGGAAAAGGTGCGTTCGATCGCCATGTCGGGTCTTCCTCAATTTTTTTGGGGGAGTGATTGGATGCGCGTCTATACCGACCTCGCCCCGGGATGTGAAGAGGGCTACGCGGCGGCGGGAACCTGGCGTCCGAGACCGCCGTGGAGATCGAGGCAGCGGTCGAGCCAGTCGCGGATCGGATCGTCCGTCGCGAGGAACTCGTAGTTGGAGACGACGCGGACCCACTGGAACGCGCCCGCCACGATGTAGTCCGTGAAGAGCGGCCCTTCGCCACCCAGGAACGGCTGCATCGCCAAGGTGGAGCGCAGCGGCTCGAGGCTGGCACGGAAAGCGGGCCGCCGCTCGTCGCGGGTCAGGGGAATTTCCTCCAGCTTCTTGCCGAAGCGCGCCTCGCGGCTCTTGCGGAAATGCGCCTGGTCGGCCGGATCGAGCCGGTCGTAGATGTCCATGATCGCGGCCTGCGCCAGATACGGGTGGAGACCGAGAAACGCCCACCGCTCGATGAAGCGCGCTGCAGCTTCGCCGCCGGGCCCGTCGAAGAGCGTGGGCCGGTCGGGATAGCGGCGCTCGAGATCGAGTGCGATCTCGAAGGAGTCGCCGACGGTGCGTCCGTCCTCGCGAATGACCGGCACCGTCTTGTGCTTGCCGCCCTCGACACCGGCCACGGCGGTGAAAGGTGTCGGCACGCGCTCGAACGGAAGGCCCTTGTGCGCCAGTGCGAAGGCGACCTTCCAGCAATGCGGGCTGAACGGACGGGTGGGGTCGGACCCGACGAGATCATAAAGTAGAACGGTCATTGATGTCGCACCTCTCCGGCGTATAAGCGTGCCGATCTATGCCTGCGACGAGAGCGGTTGCCAACCCGATGAAACAGCATTTTTCCATGTTCGCCGCCTACAATGCCTGGGCCAACCGACTGATCTTCGACGCTGCTGCCAATTTGAGCGAGGACGCGCTTTGGACCGATCTGGGCCTCGCCTTCACCTCGCTCGGCGGCACGCTCAACCATGTGCTGGTCGCCGACCGCATCTGGATGAAGCGCTTCACCGGCGAAGGCGCGGCGACCAAGCGGCTCGACACCATTCTCTTTCGCGAGATCGGCCCGCTTTGGGACGCGCGCGAAACTGATGACGAGCGCATCGTGCGCTACGTCGCCGACCTGACCGACGACGATCTCGCCGGGCGCTTCTCGTACATTACCGCAACCGACATGCGCACCATCTCGCAACGCCTTGCACCAGCACTCGCGCATTTCTTCAACCACCAGACGCACCATCGCGGACAGGCGCATGCGGCCCTTACCCGGCTGACGGGCAAGGCTCCCTCGCTCGACCTCATCTATTTCCAGCGCTCGGAAGGCGGTCGAAATTTTGCATGAGCAAGCTGAGGCTGCATGCAATACCCGCATAGCGAGAGCTCAATGCCCGTATAACGGGCATTTTGACTGGCACACTATTGATCGTTATTCAAAATTTTCCATATTGGTATAGTATATCTAAGTAACATACTATATTTGATATCTGATTTTACTGTGAATGTTGCAACCTTCCTCTGAGTTATCCGTATGATTTCCATGGTCGGTTCCCGCCGATCGAAACAACGGGAAGAGGAGACGACAAATGCAGTTCGAATTCAGACAGATCACCTTGGCACTTGCGGCCAGCAGCGCCCTCGTCTTCGGGAGCGCCGCGCATGCGCAGGTCGGCGCCGGCGTCGGTGTGGGCATAGGCGGCGTCGATGCGGGCGTTGGCGCGTCGGTGGGCGGTGACGGCGTGGGTGTCGGTGCCGGGGCGTCCGTTGGCGGCGCGGATGGCGTCGGCGTTGGCGCAGGCGCCGGGATCGGCGGAGGCTCGGGCGTCGATGCGGGCGCAGGTGCCAGCGTTGGCGGTTCGGATGGCATTGGTGCCGGTGTCGGCGCCAGCGTCGGCGGCGGTTCGGGCGTCGACGCAGGCGCGGGTGTCGGCATTGGCGGCTCCAGCGGAGTCAACGCTGGCGTTGGCGCCAGCGTCGGCGGTGGTTCAGGCGTCAATGCCGGCGCTGGCGCGAATGTCGGCGGACCCGGCGGCGTGGATGTCGGGCTGGGGGCATCGGCATCGGTGGCGGGAGCACCGGCGGTGGACCCGGCGGGCCGGGAGGACCGGGCGGTCCGGGCGATCCGGGCGGCAATGGCGGCGGCGCGGGACCTGGCACTGGCCCCGGCACCGACGACACCGAAACCGGGAGCGTCTCTCCAGGACTCGGCAGCATGAACGCAGCGGAGATCGCGCGGCTCAGCCGCCGCTGCGTTGACGTCCTGGCCTCGCCCGGTGTCTACGACCGGGCGCTGGTCGATCTGTGCAACATGGTTCAGACAGCAACGCGCTAGCCTGCCGGACACGCCTCTGCGGCGCACCCAGTACCAGACTCCGACAAAAGGAGCGCCGGCGCGTGCTGGCGCTCCTCGTTTGTCAACTCACCGCAAGCGGGCCGCGAGGCATTTGCCGCTCGCGCGCCAGGGCGAAAACAATGAAAGCGAAGATCGCCACGCCGAGGAAGGCGATCAGCGACGATATAGCGACAAACGGCTCCGCTACCGCATTGCCCTGTAGCAACAAGTAGAGCGACGGCACCATGATCGCGACGCCGAGCGTGTAGACGCCAAACTGGATCATGGCGAGCCGCTGTGCCGCCTTCTCCTTGTTGAGCGCGTAATAGGTGCCGAACAGAGCGCTCGTCACCCAACCGAGCAGGTTGGTATGCGCATGAGCGCCGATGACATTGTGATTGCCCGAAATCGACATCTGCAGTCCCATGCCGATGCCGATCAGAAGAAACAGAATCGCCACCTTGAAGAAGAGCTGCGAAACCTGTGGCATTGCAATTTACCCCTCTTTGACTTGTCGTTCGTATTGACGACACTCAAGCATAACATATTCGTGACCACGGCGTCCTTGGTTGCTATGATCTAGCTCGCTTGCGGCGCCCTCTTGCGCGCGATGCAATGGCAGTCCAAACACCTCACCATCATGCTGGTTCTCGACGACATCTCGCTGCGCATCGCCGGTCGGCTTTTGATCGACCACGCGACGCTCTCCCTTCCCGCAGGCGCCAAGGCCGGACTCGTGGGCCGAAACGGCACCGGCAAGACGACGCTTTTCAAGGCGATTACCGGCGAATTGCCCACCGAAGGCGGGTCGATCAACCTGCCGAAGAACACGCGCATCGGCCATGTGGCGCAGGAAGCGCCGGGAACGGAAGAAGCGCTGATCGAGATCGTGCTGAAGGCCGACAAGGAACGTGCAGCGCTGTTGCGCGAGGCAGAGATGGCGCACGATCCGCACCGGATCGCGGAAATCCAGACGAGGCTTGCCGATATCGACGCGCATTCGGCCGAAGCGCGCGCGGCGACCATTCTGGCCGGCCTCGGCTTCGACGAGGCCGCGCAGAAGCGGCCGGCCTCGTCCTTTTCCGGTGGGTGGCGCATGCGCGTCGCGCTCGCCTCGGTGCTTTTCGCCGAACCGGATCTGCTGCTCCTCGACGAACCGACGAACTATCTCGATCTCGAAGGCACGCTCTGGCTCGAGAACTACCTGTCGCGCTATCCGCACACCGTCCTGCTGATCAGCCACGACCGCGACCTGCTCAACCGGGCAGTCTCCTCGATCGTGCATCTGGAGAACAAGAAGCTGACCTACTGGCGCGGCGGCTACGACCAGTTCGCGCGGCAGTATGCCGAGCAGGCCGAGTTGCAGGAAAAGTCGCGCGTCAAGCAGGAAGCCCACCGCAAGCACATGGAGGCCTTCGTCGAGCGCTTCCGCTACAAGGCCTCGAAGGCCCGGCAGGCGCAGTCGCGCCTGAAGGCGCTGGAGAAGCTGAAGCCGATCGACAGCTTCATGGGCGAGAGCGTGCGGCCCTTTACCTTCCCCGAACCGGAAAAAACCGTCGCAGCACCGATCATCGCGATCTCGGGCGGTTCGGTCGGCTACAAGCCGGGAAAGCCCGTTCTGTCGCGCATGTCGCTTCGGATCGACGACGACGACCGCATCGCCCTCCTGGGGGCGAACGGCAACGGCAAGTCCACCTTCGCCAAGCTGCTCTCGGGCCGCCTGCAGCTCGAATCGGGCACGATGACGATCGCGCCGGGCCTCAAGGTCGCCATCTTCGCCCAGCACCAGCTCGACGATCTGCGGCCGGAGGAAAACGCGATCGAACATGTGCGCCGGCTGATGCCGGATGCGCCCGAAGCCAAGGTGCGGGCGCGGGTCGCCCAGATGGGGCTGGTGACGGAGAAGATGCTGACGCCCGCAAAGGACTTGTCCGGCGGCGAGAAAGCGCGGCTCCTGATGGGCATCGCCGCCTTCGACGGCCCGAACCTTCTCATCCTCGACGAGCCCACCAACCATCTCGACATCGACAGTCGCGAGGCGCTGATCCACGCACTGAACGACTATTCCGGCGCGGTGATGGTCATCAGCCACGACCGGCACCTGATCGAGGCGTCGGCGGATCGGCTGTGGCTCGTCAAGGACGGCCGGGTCGGCCCCTTCGACGGCGACATGGCCGATTACCGCCAGGTGGTCACGGGCGGCTCGTCCGACCGACGCGAGAAGCGCGAAACGGACAAGGCGTCGAAGGCCGACAAGCGGCGCGAGGCCGCGCAACGGCGCGCCGCGCTCGAGCCGCTTGCCAAGCAGATCAAGGCGACGGAAGGGCTGATCGAGCGCACGCGCAAGCGGATCGAGGCGCTTGACGCCGAACTCGCGGTGCCGACACTTTACGAGCGCGATCCGGGCAAGGCGGCAAAACTGGCCAAGGAGCGCTCAGACCATGTCGCCGCGCTCGACCGGCACGAGGAAATGTGGCTCACCTTGTCGAGCGAATATGAAGACGGAACGGCGGCATGACCATCCGGACCGAGCGACGGGGCGCAGTCACCATCGTCACGATCGACCGGCCCGAAGCGCGCAATGCCGTCAATCCGCAGATGGCCGAGGCGCTGTTCGCCGCCTTCACTGAATTCGATGCCGACGACAGTCAGAGCGTCGCGATCCTGAATGGCGTGCCCGGCGCATTCTGCGCGGGATTCGACCTGAAGCACGCGGCGGGAGGCGTCGATGACGTCTGGTTCGCAGAACATGCGCTCGACGCAGATTCCGACGGCGTGAACGACCGGCCACGCAAGGGGCCGATGGGGCCGACGCGGCTTGACCTGTCCAAGCCCGTCATCGCCGCAATATGCGGCCCGGCAGTGGCGGGTGGCATGGAGCTGGCGCTGTGGTGCGACCTGCGCGTCATGGAAATGTCCGCTTATATGGGCGTCTACTGCCGGCGCTGGGGCGTTCCTCTCATCGACGGCGGCACGGTTCGTCTGCCGCGCATCGTCGGTCACGGCCGCGCGATGGACCTGATCCTGACCGGCCGAAAGGTCGAGGCCGAGGAGTGCCTTGCCATCGGCCTTGCGACGCGGCTCAGCCCGGATGGCGGCGCGCTCGATGCAGCGCTCGAACTCGCCGATACACTGACGCGGTTTCCGCAGGGCTGCATGAGGGCCGACCGGCGGTCGGTCATCAACCAGTGGTCCCAGTCCGTGCCACGCGCTCTTGCTGGCGAATGGAAGAGCGCCGGCACCTTCCGCGCGGAAGGCGCTTCCGGCGCAGCCCGGTTCGCGTCCGGCAAGGGACGCGGCGGCGATTTCGGTGATATCTGACGCGTCAAGTCAGGGGCAGCGGACCAGCCGCTCGTCATTGCGTTCGGTGCGGTCGATATAGTTGAGTTCGAGCTTTTCTTCGTCTGGGACGAAACGCACGCGTTCGGTGACGTCCTCCGCACCATTCGATCCGGTGCATTCGAGCGTCACGAGCCACCCTTCCCCGTTCACTTCAGGAGTGGTCATGCTGCAGGCGTAGTTGCGCGATTCCAGCTTCTGTTCGCCGATCGTGATGACACGGCTCGTGCCATCGGCCGAGCAGAAGGCGGAGTCACGCGCCCAGCGGCCATAGATGTGGCCCACGCCCGGCTGCGTTTCCACGACCGGAGCGGCCGCCTCGGCCGTCTGTGCAATCGGCGCTTCGCTGCCGCAGCCTGCAAGGCCAACGATAGCGGTGAGAAGAGCGAGAGCGGATAGACTTCTATTCATGACGCCAGAACTCTTGCTCAAGCCTTGCGTTCCCAGCGCCTGTCCGCTGTTTGCTGCCAATAGGTGACAGTGTGACTTTCTTGCCTCAGTCGTTTCCAGCTCTCTCGCGCCTTGCGAAGCTGATCGTCGTCGTGGCCGTCGAACATGAAGACCGCTCTCTCATAGGCCGTAAGGTCGGGCGCCTCGGCGCCGTCGACCATGAAGCGGATCTGCGCGCCATTCGCGTTGCCCGTCGTGACGGTGAGCAGGACCGGGTTCTCCGGCGCGTGGGGTTCGGTGTCGACCGCATGCGCCAGAAAGGATTCGTCGCGAAACGTCCACAAGGCCGCGTCAAGCGCGTCACGACGCTCCGCGCTTCCCGTCTGGACAACGGCGTTCCACCCCCGCTCGACCGATTTCTCAAGAAGCGCAGGCAGTGCTTCCTCCAGCGTCGATTCGGTCAGGTGATAAAACAGGACTTCCGTCAAGCGCGCTTCAGCCTTCGTAGTGGTCGCGAACGAGGCGGTCGAGCAGCCGTACGCCATAGCCCGATGCCCAGGTCTGGCTGATCTCGTTGGTGGGCGATCCCATGGCCGTGCCCGCGACGTCGAGATGCGCCCAAGGCGTATCCTTGACGAAGCGCTGGAGGAACTGCGCCGCGGTGATCGCGCCGGCATGGCGGCCGCCGATATTCTTCATGTCGGCGTTCTTCGAATCGATCAGCTTGTCGTAATCGGGCCCCATCGGCATGCGCCAGACCTTCTCGCCCGTCGCCTGGCCGGCCGCGAAGAGACGGCCGGCGAGGTCGTCGTTGTTGGAGAAGAGACCTGCGTGATGCTGGCCGAGTGCGATCAGGATCGCGCCTGTCAGCGTCGCCAGATTGATCATGAAGCGCGGCTCGAAGCGGTCGTTGCAGTACCAGAGCGCGTCGGCCAGCACGAGGCGCCCTTCGGCGTCGGTGTTCAGCACCTCGATGGTCTGGCCGGACATGGACGTGACGATGTCGCCGGGGCGCTGCGCCTTGCCGTCGAGCATGTTCTCGACGAGGCCGATAATGCCGACGACGTTGACCTTGGCCTTGCGGGCGGCGAGCGCATGCATGAGGCCGGTAACGGCTGCCGCTCCGCCCATGTCGCCCTTCATGTCCTCCATGCCGGCCGCCGGCTTGATGGAAATGCCGCCCGAATCGAACACCACGCCCTTGCCGACGAACGCCACTGGCTTGTCCTTGGCCTTGCCGCCATTCCACTTCATGATCACGAGACGCGCGGGGCGTTCCGAACCCTGTGCGACGCCGAGCAGCGCCCCCATGCCGAGTTTTTCCATGTCGGCGTCATCGAGAATTTCAACTTCGACGCCGAGGCTCTCGAGTTCCTTCGCCCTGGCGGCGAATTCGACCGGGCCCAGAATGTTGGCCGGCTCGTTGACGAGGTCGCGGGCCAGAAGCACGCCACCGGCGATTCCTTCGAGCTCGGCGAACTTTTTCTTGGCCGCTTGCGGATCGGCGCAGGCGATGACAAAGGCGGTTTCCTTCTCGCCCTCGGCCTCGGCCTCATCCTTGCGAGTCTTGTACTTGTCGAAACTGTAGGCGCGCAGGAGGATGCCCATGGCGAGCTGGGCGGCTTCCACCGCGCTCGCCTCCATGCCGGCGACGTCGAGAATGACGGTCACCTTCTTCGCCTTGCGGCCGGCGGCTTGCACCCCCCCGCCGATCTTGAGCCAGACCTGCTCGTCGAGCGCCGACGGCTTGCCGATGCCGAGCACGACCAGCCGGTCGAGCGTGGTGCCGTGCGGGGCGAGAACATCTGCCGAAGAACCGAGCTTGCCCTTGAACGATGCAACCTCGATGGCGCGCGACAGGATGCCCTGGGGGTCATGGCTCGCCGCCGACGGTGCCAATCCGGTTTCCTCGCCGCCCAAGAGCACCACGACCCCCTCGGACTGGGCAGACGGCTTGGCGAAGCTGATCACGGGGCGCTGGGACATTGGATATCTTTCATGGCAGAAAACGGAATGGAGAATGGTTGCTTTTGCGGTAGAGAATCGGGCACCGCATTTCAAGGACAGACGGCTGACCAGCGCCAAAAGAGACAGTCAATCAAACGTTAACCATGCGTGTTTGGCATTTGTTTGCCAAGATGGCGGATTGTATGTTCCACGATCAGGCCAAGCGCTCGCGGCGACGCAACGGCATCATCCATCGCCCTACACTTGCCCCAAAGAACGGATCAATCAACCCGCATGAGAGTGCTCGAAACCTACATCATGCGGCGTACCTTCGCGATTTTCGCGGTAACGCTGTTCTGGGTTCTTGCCATCGTGTGGACGACACAGGTGCTGACCCGCATCAATGTCGTGACCAGCAGCGGCCAGTCCGCCGCGACCTTTTTCGAGATCGCAGCTCTCGTCCTGCCCGCAGTGATCCCGATCGTAATCCCCTTCGCGGTCGGCATCGCTGTCGCGCAGACGCTTGCCACGATGAACACCGATTCGGAACTGATCGTGATCACCGCGGCGGGCAGCCCGAAGACCACTATCCTTCGGCCGATCCTGTTCATTGCCGTCGCCGCGTCCATCGCCTCCTTCGCGATCGAGAACGGCGTCGAGCCGTTTGCGCGCGAGCGACTGCGGATTCTCGTCTCCGAGGCGCGCGCGGACCTGCTCACGTCGGTCGTATCGGAAGGAACCTTCCAGACGATCGATGACGGGTTGGTCATACAGATCAGCGAGCGCCTGCCTGACGGCCGCTTTGCAGGCATTTTCGTTGCCGACACGCGCGAGGAAGGAACCGAGTTGATCTACTATGCCGAGACGGGCGCTACGATCGAACTCAATGGCGAGCACGTGCTCGTCATGCAGGACGGCGTCGTTCATCGCCGCAACGCAGCAGGCAACGTCTCGGTCATCCGATACCAATCCTATGCTTTCGACCTCGCCGAATTCGCGCCGGCGACGACGACGATCAGCTACCTGCCAAAGGATCGGACGCTGGGCTTCCTTCTCGATCCCGACCCCGCCGATCCGGTCTACAAGCAAAAGCCCGACGCTTTCACGGCCGAACTGCACCGGCGGCTGACAGACTGGACGTATCCGCTCGTCTTCGCACTCGTCGGCCTTGCCGTGGCGGGTGATTCCCGGTCGTTTCGCGAATCGCGCATCCACCCGCTCATCACGACCATGCTGATCGCCCTGTTCATTCGCTGGGAGGGGTTCATCGCCGGCAATGCGGCCGGCGACAACCTGGCCTTCGTGCCGGCGATGTACGCGGTCCCGCTGATCTCGATCCTCGTCTGCGTCTGGGTGATCGCGGCCAACAAGCGGCTCGAGATTCCGACACGCTGGACCGAGCGCATTCAGGATTTCTGGGCGCAGCGCGCGCTGAAGCCGGTCCTGCGCAGGCGATCTGGTGCGGAGGGCGAACCATGATCGGACGCACGCTCGGCAGCTACTTCATGCGGCGCTATCTGGTGATCACCTTCTGGTTCTTCACCGGCGTCTTCGGCCTGATCTTCATCGTCAATTTCACGGAAGTCTCCCGTCGGGTGGGCGACCTGCCCGACTATTCGCTGTGGTGGGGCGTGACATTTGCCGCCCTCCAGACACCCTTCATCATGCAGCAGGCGGTGCCGTTCATCGCGCTCGTCTCGGGCATCGCGACGCTGATCTCGCTCAACCGCAAGTACGAACTCGTCGTGGCGCGGGCCGCCGGCATCTCGGCGTGGCAATTCCTGTTGCCGATCTGCCTCGGATCGCTGATCTTCGGCCTCCTCGCGGTGCTCGTGCTCAATCCCGTGGCTTCCTTCGGCTATGAGCGCACCCAGTTCCTCGAAGCCGACATACGAGGTGGCAACAGCACCCCTGCAGCCGGCGGAGAAGCGCCGTGGATCAAGCAGCGCGTCGGCGATACCGAAACCTATATCGGCGCCGCCGGCGTGCTCGACGAAGGGCTCCAGCTCGTTAACCCCACATTCATCACGGTGGGTCCAGACAGCGAGGCAATCGCGCGGTTCGACGCCGAACGCGCCTTTCTCAGAGAGGGCGAATGGCAGCTCGACAATGCGCGGCGCACCACGCGCGGCAATCCGCCGGAACTGATGGCAACCGTTTCCATACCGACGAACCTGACGCCCGAATTCGTGCTGGAACGGCTTGCCAGCCCGGAGACGATTCCGATCTTCGAACTGCCGCGCAAGATTGCAGCGGCACGCTCGTTCGGGCTGCCGGCGAACAATTTCGCGATGCACATGCACTCGATACTGGCGATGCCTGCGCTGCTCGTCGCGATGACGCTCATCGCTGCAACAGTGTCGATGCGTTTTGCCCGAATGGGGGAGTCGTCGACCATGATTCTGGGTGGCGTCCTAGCGGGCTTTCTGCTTTATGTCGTGACGGTTTTGGTGAAGGCGTTCGGGAGCGCCGGATTCGTGCCGCCTGTCGCTGCCGCCTGGTTTCCGGTGATCGTCGCGGGCTTCTTCGGGGTGACATTCTTGTTGTACAGAGAGGACGGTTAGTGAGGGGCGTGCTTTCCGGCCTGAGCAGAGCGGTTCGAGCCGAGCGCCTTCTGGGCGCCACGGCACTCGTCGGCGTGATCGCCGCAACGGCCTTGATCTTCCCGACGCATCCCGGCAATGCGCAGTCCGTCGACCTGTCCGCGCAGACCGATCCCAATGCGGACATGCTGCTCGAGGCGGACACGCTGGTCTACGACAATGACCGCAACCGCATCACCGCGGTCGGCTCTGTCCAGATCGACTATGACGGCAATCGCCTCGTCGCTCAGCGCGTCACCTATGACCGGGCGACCTCACGCCTGATCGCGAGCGGCGGCGTCGAAATCATCGATCCGGACGGCACGCGCTTCCAGGCTGACGAGATCGATGTCACCGACGATTTCGCGGACGCGTTCGTGCGCACGCTGCGCGTCGAGACGCCTGACCGCGTCTATTTCGGCGCGGACAGCGCGGAGCGGCGCGGCGGCGCTGTGACGGAGTTCGACCGCGGCGTCTACACGGCTTGCGAACCTTGCGAGGAAAATCCCGACAAGCCGCCGGTTTGGAACATCAAGGCGCAGAAGATCATCTGGAACGGCGAGACGAAGACCATCCGCTTCGAGCGCGCGCGGTTCGAGTTGCTCGGCGTGCCGCTCGCATGGGTTCCCGCATTCGAGATCGCCGACCCCACGGTGAAGCGCAAGAGCGGCTTCCTGTTCCCTTCCTTCGGGAGTTCCGAGAACATCGGTACGTTCGTGAACGTGCCTTACTATTTTGCGCTCTCGCCGACATACGACCTGACGGTGACGGCCGGCGGATATACGCAGCAGGGCTTTCTCGCCCAGGCCGAGTGGCGCCAGCGCTTCGACAATGGGCAGTACAATCTGAGGATTGCCGGGATCTCGCAACGGGACCCCGATGCTTTTGGGGTCGACACCGTCGATGCGCAGGAGACCGGTCGCGCGCTTATCGCCACGCGCGGCGCCTTCACGATCAATCCGCGCTGGAGCTTCGGCTGGGACGTCCTGGCCCAGACCGACAAGAATTTCGGCTATACCTACAATATCGAGCAGGCAAACGCCTACGATCAGCGCTCGCAGGTCTACCTGACCGGGCTCGACGGCCGCAATTTCTTCGATCTGCGCGCCTATCACTTTACGAAGCAGGAAGCCGTTCTCGACTCCAACGCCGGCGCCGCATCCCCCCTTCAGCCCTTCGTCCTACCTTCGTTCGATTACAGTCTGACGCCCGATGCGCCGATCGCGGGTGGAGAACTGACGATTGACGTCAACAGCCAGGCGTTGTGGCGCGACCGCTTCGACGGCCGTGGGCGTCTTGGACAATCGTTCGATCACGATGGAAACCTGATATCGCCGACTGGGCGCGGGCTCGATGGCGGCTCGGGACGTCTGACGGCCGAAGCCGAATGGAAGCGGACGTTCATCACCGGCGGCGGTTTGCTGATCACGCCATCGCTGCACGCCCGCCAGGACGCAATCGGCGTCCACTTCGGCGATCAGGCTGCCGAAGGTGTCGCAAACGTCGCAAACTTCTATGGCAACAACCTCAACCAGAGCGTCTCCACCGACATCCGCTCGGCTTATTACCGCTCGATGGTCACGGCAGGGCTCGAAACGCGTTGGCCCATCCTGTTCTCGACCTCGAGTTCCACGCATGTCTTCGAGCCGATGGGTCAGGTCTTCGCGCGGCCGGATGAGCCCTACGGCGACACGCTCGGCATTCCGAACGAGGACGCGCAAAGCCTCGTGTTCGATGCGACGAACCTCTTCGAGCGCGACAAGTTCTCCGGCTATGACCGGATCGAGGGCGGCACGCGCGCCAATCTGGGCATCCGCTACACCGGCGATTTCGGCGGCGGCTGGGGCGCGAACGCAATCATCGGCCAGTCCTACCACTTGGCCGGCACCAACCCCTACGCCTCGCCGGACCTCGTCTATGCCGGCGCCCATTCCGGCCTCGAAGACGACGTTTCGGACTATGTCGGCATGCTGGGTCTCAGCACGCCGGTCGGCGTGTCGCTAGCCGCAGGTGCGCGACTCGACAAGGACGATCTCGAAATGCGGCGCACCGATCTCGCAGCAAGCTATTCGACACCCGCCATTTCGATTTCGACACAATATTCCTTCATCGACGCGCAGCCGAACTATGGGTTCAGCCCGACACCGGAGAATCCAACGGGAACGAGACAGGAGATCCGGGTCGGCGGGTCGGCGCAGGTCCACGAATACTGGCGCGTCTTCGGAAACGCGACGTTCGACCTTAACACCAGCAACATGGTCCAACGCGGCATTGGCTTCGCCTATGACGACGATTGCTTCGGCATCAACTTCACGGCTTCCGAAACGCGCGGCAACATCAACAACGAAGTCCTCTCGCGTGACTTCGGCGTGACGATCTCGCTGCGGACGCTGGGTGATTTCGGCCGCTCGACCAGCAACGGCACGACCACGTTCTGACGCCGCGCAGTTCTCTCCACGGGCCGTTGACATCGTTTTGCCCAAGATGCACTTCAGGGGCTTGCCATTCGCAAGTGCGGCTTGCGCCCCGACAGGAGGCTAGACGAATGAAGACATTGCTGCTTTCGGCCAGCATCGCCCTCGCCATCGCCCTCGGCTTTGCGGCTCTGCCCAACGCGGCATTCGCGCAGGCGAGCGAAGTGCGCTACATCGTCGACAACACCCCGATCACCAGCTACGATATCCAGCGCCGCGCCGCTTTCTTGCAGCTGCAGCGCCGCGGCGGCGGTCAGCAGGCGGCTGCCCAGGAACTGATCGAGCAGACGCTGCGCCGCAACGAGATCCGGCGCCTCAACATCAACATCTCCGAGGAAGACGTCGCGCAGGCCTATCAGCGCTTTGCGAGTTCGAACAACATGTCGACCGCACAGATGGATCAGGTCATGTCGCAGACCGGCGTGACGAAGCAGCATTTCCTTGAATTCATCCGCTCGCAGATGGGCTGGAGCCAGGCGCTGGGCGCCCGCGCCCGGCACGATCAGGGCAGCCGCGTCAGCGAGCAGGACGCGGTGCAGCGTATGCTGCAACAGGGCGGCGAAAAGCCCGTCGCGACCGAATACATGCTGCAGCAGGTGATCTTCGTGGTGCCGGCCGCCGAACGCGGCGCACGTCTTGCAACGCGCAAGCGCGAGGCCGAGGCCATGCGCGCACGCTTCCAGGGCTGTGATTCCACTCGTGAGTTCGCCAAGGGTCTGATGGACGTGACGGTGCGCGATCTCGGCCGCGTGCTCGAACCGCAGCTGCCGCCCGAATGGGCCGACCCGATCAAGTCGATCTCTGCGGGCAACGCTACCGTGGTGCGCGAGACCGACCGCGGCGTCGAGTTCATCGGAATCTGCAGCGCGCGTGAAGTCTCCGATGACACGGTCGCGCAGGCGGTGTTCGAGGCCGAAAACCTTGGCAACAGCGAAGATTCCGACGCGCTCAGCAAGAAGTACACGGCCGAGCTGCGCGAACGCGCCCAGATCGTCCAGCGATAGGAAGAGCACTGGCGCTTTGCGGCGCTGAAAGGTCGTCGTGCCGGCACCCCTTGTCATCACCTGCGGCGATCCCTCGGGAATTGGCCCGGAGCTCATCCTCAAGGCGTGGGCTTCACGCGGCGAAGCGCAGATCACGCCCTTCGCGGTCCTCGCCGACCCGCAGCTCATTCGCGATCGATCCCGCCTGCTTGGCATCGACGTTCCCACCATCGAGGGCATCGGCGACGCCAAGACCTTCGCCACTGCGCTTCCCGTGATCCCCCTTGCGAACAGCTTCGTGGACCGCCCAGGCTCGCCCTTGCGCGAGAACGCCGCTGGCGTCATCGAAGCCATCGAGCGGGCCGCCGAGCTGGTCTCCAACGGCGATGCGCGGGCGATCGTCACGGCCCCGATTTCGAAGAAGCCGCTTTACGAGGCCGGCTTCCGCTTCCCCGGTCACACCGAGTATCTCGGCCACCTCGCCGCGGCACGCTACGGCCGCCCGATGCAACCGGTGATGATGCTAGCAGGACCCGAGCTTCGCGCCGTGCCGGTAACGATCCACATCGCACTCGCAGACGTTCCTGCGGCCCTCACGCGCGAACTGATCGTCTCGACATGCCGGATCGTCGCTGCCGACCTTGCTTCGCGTTTCGGCATCGGGCGACCGCGCCTTGCGGTGACAGGTCTCAATCCACATGCGGGCGAAGGCGGCGCCATGGGCCGCGAGGAAATCGAAACGATCGGACCCGCAATCGAAGCTCTCAACGAAGAGGGCATAGACGCGTACGGCCCCCTGCCCGCCGACACCATGTTCCATGCCCGTGCGCGGCAAAGCTATGACGCGGCCATCTGCATGTATCATGACCAAGCGCTGATCCCGGCAAAGGCGCTTTCCTTCGACGAGACTGTCAATGTCACGCTCGGCCTGCCTTTTGTCCGTACTTCGCCCGACCACGGCACCGCCTTCGACATCGCGGCCAAGGGCATTGCGCGGCCCGACAGCCTCATCGCCGCGATCCGTATGGCCGACCGCATGAGCCTCCCGGCATGAGCATCGATGGCCTGCCGCCGCTGCGCGACGTAATCGCGCGGCACGAATTGCGCGCCAAGAAGTCGCTCGGGCAGAATTTCCTTCTCGACCTGAACATCACGTCCAAAGTCGCGCGCGGCGCCGGCGATCTGACCGGCGCGACGGTCATCGAAGTCGGCCCCGGGCCCGGGGGACTGACACGCGCGCTGCTCCTCAACGGCGCCAGGCAAGTTATCGCCATCGAGCGCGACGAGCGCTGTATGGCGGCACTGGAGGAAGTCTCCGCACACTATCCAGGCCGCCTCACCGTTATCCCGGGAGACGCGCTGACAACCGATTTCGCCGCGCTTGCCAAGGACGCCGACGACGTGCGGATCGTCGCCAATCTGCCTTACAATATCGGCACAGAGCTGCTGATCCGCTGGCTCTCGGTCGAGCCGTGGCCGCCCTACTGGAATTCGTTGACGCTGATGTTCCAGAAGGAAGTCGCCCAACGCATCGTCGCGACGCCGGACGACGACGCCTATGGCCGGCTTGCCGTGCTCGCGGGCTGGCGCACACATGCTGACATCCTCTTCGACCTGCCGCCGCAGGCCTTCACGCCGCCGCCCAAGGTAACGTCGGCCGTCGTGCACCTGGTGCCGCGTGCGGTGCCCTTGCCGGTCGAGGCGGCGAAGCTGTCCAGGGTTACGGAATTCGCCTTCGGTCAGCGCCGCAAGATGCTTCGGCAAAGCCTGAAGCCGCTCGGCGGGGAGACGCTTCTCGAACGCGTCGCAATCGAGCCGACGCGGCGCGCCGAGACGCTTTCGGTCGCTGAGTTCGTGCGGATCGCGCAGGCGATCTGAGCATTTCCGGAAGGAGGTTCTCATGGCCGTGAAGACCATTCATCCATTCCTGATGTTTCAGGACGGGACTGGCATTGCCGCGCTGGAATTCTACCGCGAAATCTTTCCCGACATGACCGTCGAGCGGCTCGATCGCTACGGCCCCGGCGCGCCGGGGCCGGAAGACACGATCCACCGCGCAGAATTCACCATTGCCGGCCAAACCGTGCATGCGACCGACAGCTTCGTGCGGCATGACTTCGACTTTACGCCGTCCTTCTCCTTCTTCGTCCAGTGCGGGACGGAAGACGAGGTGACGGTGCTGGCGGACCGGCTGAAGGACGGCGGCGCGGAACTGATGCCGGCCGGTGATTACGGCTTTTCGAAATGCTTCGCCTGGGTGAACGACCGCTTCGGCGTCTCCTGGCAGGTCAATTGCGACTGAATGTTCAGATTTTCTCGTCGAGCAGGCCGCTGACGAAGTCGAACAGGCCGGGACGTCTGTCGCGGCGCAAGCGCTCGGCCTTCACGATCGCCTCCACGGCATGGAAGGCGCGATCGAGGTCGTCATTGACGACGACGTAATCATACTCCCGCCAGTGCTCGATCTCGACGCGCGCGTTCTTAAGCCGCGCCTCGATCACGTCGGCATTGTCCTCGGCGCGTCGCGTCAGGCGTGAAGCGAGCTCGCGCATCGATGGCGGCAGGATGAAGATGGAGACGATGTCGCCGCGCATCTTGTCGCGAAGCTGCTGCGCGCCCTGCCAGTCGATGTCGAACAGCATGTCGCGGCCTTTCGCCATGGCCTCTTCGGCCGGTTCGCGGGGCGTGGCGTAGAAGTTGCCGTGCACCTCGGCCCATTCGAGCAGCGCATCATTGTCGCGCAGGAGCTCGAACTCGCGCTTGGTGCGGAAATGATAGTGGACGCCGTCGATCTCGCTGGGGCGCCGCGGACGCGTGGTGACGCTGACCGAAAGCTGAAAGGCTGGATCGCTTTCCAGGAGAGTACGCGCGATCGTCGACTTGCCTGCGCCCGAGGGCGAGGAAATAACAAGCATGAGACCGCGCCGGCGGATCGCCGCGGAGGGAAGTTCAGTTTGCATTCCTACTCCAGATTCTGGACCTGTTCGCGGAACTGGTCGATGACCGCCTTCAGTTCCAGCCCGATCGCGGTGATGGCCGCCGCGTTCGATTTGGAGCACAACGTATTCGATTCCCGGTTAAATTCCTGCGAAAGAAAGTCGAGCCGCCGCCCGACCGTGCCGCCGCCGGCCAGAAGCGCGCGCGCGGACGCGATATGGGTGCGCAGCCGGTCGATTTCCTCGCGAATGTCGGCCTTGGTCGCAAGAAAGGCAGCCTCGGCGTTCAGCCGCGCCTCGTCCAGCGGCGCGCCGGTCTCGAGCAGCAGCCGAACCTGATCGCCAAGGCGCGCGCGGATCGCGGCGGGATCGCGCGATGGATCGGCGGCGGCCCGTTCCGTCAGACTTTCGATCCGGTCGATCTGCTCGAGCATGATGGCCTTAAGCGCCTGGCCTTCCGCCCGCCGCGCCTCGGTCAGGCCGGCAAGAGCCCTGACGAGGACGGAAAGAATGGCGGCTTCGCGGGCGGTGCGCTCTTCGTCGTCGAGGATGCTGTCCTGGATCTCGATCACGCCGCGCAAGCCGAGCAGGCCGTCGGCACGCGCGGGCGCAAGGCCGAAATCCTGTTCTAGACGCTGTGCCAGCGTCGCCAGTTCGACGAGTAGCGTTTCGTTGACGGTGACGGCAGTCGCCGCGCCGGACGCACGGGCTACGGAGAGGTTGGCGTAGATGTTGCCGCGCTGGAAGGTCTTTTGCAGGGCCTGGCGCGCCGGCTGCTCGACGCCCTCATGGCCCGGCGGAAGGCGCAAGCGCGCGTCCAGCCCCTTACCGTTGACCGATTTGAGCTCCCAGACGATCTGGTCGTCGCCGGCCTGTCCCGATGCCCGGGCAAAGCCCGTCATGCTCTCGATCGTCATGCTGCCCCCGCTTGCAACCGGCTATTCGTCCTCGAGGACCTCGTCGGCCAGAACCGCATCCTCCTCGCTCGGAGCAGCGCCCGCGGCCTGTCGCTCGCGTTCGATCTGGCGCCAGCGGGCGACGTTGCGATTGTGCTCTTCGAGGGTCTCGGCAAACGCATGCCCGCCGCTCCCATCAGCCACGAAATAGAGATCATCGGTCTGAGACGGGTTGGCGACCGCCTCAAGCGACGCGCGGCCGGGGATGGCAATCGGCGCGGGCGGAAGGCCAGCGATGCGATAGGTGTTGTAGGGCGTATCGCTTTCGATGTCGGACCGGTAGATCGGCCGGTCGGATGGCTTCCCCTCGCCGCCGAACAGTCCATAGAGGAAGGTCGGGTCCGACTGGAGGCGCATGCCCCGATTGAGCCGGTTAATGAAGACGGAGGCAACGTGCGGGCGCTCGTCGGCGCGGCCGGTCTCCTTCTCGACGATCGACGCCAGCGTCACGAACTCCTCGATCGTATCGATCGGCAGATCGTCGTCGCGGCGCGCCCAGATTTCCTCGATCATCCGCTGCTGGTCGGCGGTCAGGCGTTCGATCAGTTCCTGCCGGTCCATTCCGCGGGTGAAGCGGATCGTATCCGCCGCGAGCGAGCCTTCCGGCGGCAGATCGGAGGGCATTTCGCCTTCAAGTTCCTCCATCGCCGCGATGCGGGCCAAAGCCTGGTGGACTGTGAAGCCTTCCGGGATCGTCAGTGCGTGGAGAACCGAGCGGCCGCTCTTGAGAAGTTCCATGATCTCATACATGGAAGCGCCTGCTTTGACTTCATATTCGCCGGCGCGCAGATTGGCGTCGCTGCCATAGGCGCGAAGGCCGAGGCGGAACAGCCGGGCGTCGCTGATCAGCCCTTGGCGCTCCAGTGTCGCGGCAATCTCGGACGTGCCTGTGTTGGGGCGGATGAGCACAGTCTGCGTCGTCGTCGACGGACCCTCGCCCTCGAACTGCACCTTGCCATAGTAGACCGCCGCGCCAGCCGCCAGAGTGGCGAACACGATGCAGGACATGACGAAATTCATGAAAATGACGAACTGACTGCGCGAACGGCGCGAGCGGCGGACCGGTGGTGGCGTGCCAGCCTGAGGGCGCAACGCTTCGCTGCCCGATTTCGGGACGATCGGGCGCGCTTGCATGGGCGGCTGGGACTGCTGTGGCCCGCCTGCAGGATCAGTGGTCATCTGGCCTCAAGCTTTCGAAATGCAATGGAATCGCCACGCAAGGTAGCGCCCAATATGGCAAAATCTTTGCGCGGTCGGAACGGCTACGGGAGGATCAGCCGCTATAGCGCTGGAAAACGAGCGATGCGTTGGTGCCACCGAAGCCGAACGAGTTCGACAGGGCGACATTGATCTCCCGCTCACGCGGCTTGTGCGGAACGAGGTCGATCGCCGTCTCCTTGGACGGATTGTCGAGGTTCAGCGTCGCGGGCGCGATATTGTCGCGAATGGCGAGGATCGAGAAGATCGCCTCGGCCGCGCCGGCCGCGCCGAGCAGGTGGCCGATCGACGACTTTGTCGATGACATCGAGATCTTCGAAGCTGCGTCGCCCACAAGACGCTCTACCGCGCCGAGTTCAATCGTGTCGGCCATGGTCGAGGTGCCGTGCGCGTTGATGTAGTCGACGTCGGACGGCTTCAGGCCGGCGCGCTTGAGCGCCATGGTCATGCAGCGGAAAGCGCCGTCGCCGTCTTCTGACGGCGCAGTGATGTGATAGGCGTCGCCCGACAGGCCGTAGCCGACGATTTCGGCATAGATCTTGGCGCCGCGCGCCTTGGCATGCTCGAGCTCTTCCAGAACCACGACGCCGGCGCCCTCGCCCATGACGAAGCCGTCACGGTCCTTGTCGTAGGGTCGCGAGGCCTTCTGCGGCGTGTCGTTGAAATCGGTGGAGAGGGCCTTGCAGGCTGAGAAACCGGCGATGGAAAGCCGCGTGATCGGCGATTCCGCGCCGCCGGCGAGCATCACATCCGCGTCGCCGAAGGCGATCAGCCGGGCCGCGTCGCCGATGGCGTGCGCGCCGGTCGAACAGGCGGTGACGACCGCGTGATTCGGCCCCTTGAGACCATGTCGGATCGAAACCTGGCCGGAAACCAGGTTGATGATGTTGCCAGGAATGAAAAATGGCGAGATGCGGCGCGGGCCGCGCTCTTGCAGGATCAGCGCGTTTTCCGCGATGCCTTCGATGCCGCCGATGCCCGAACCGATCATGACGCCCGTGGCGTTCTGGTCGTCGGCGCTGGTCGGCTTCCAGCCGGAATCGGCTAGCGCCAGCTCGGCTGCGGCGACGCCGTACAAAATGAAGTCGCCGACCTTGCGCTGTTCCTTCGGTTCCATGAACGCATCAGGATCGAAGGCGCCTTCCTGCGACATGTCGCGCGGGATCGGCATAGCGATCTTGCAGGGAAGATCGCTCGTCTCGAATTGGTCGATGGGCCGCGCAGCGCTTTTGCCGGAAAGGAGTTCCTTCCAGCCATGTTCAACACCGACGCCGAATGGCGACAGAAGGCCTAGGCCCGTGACGACGACGCGTCTCATTGCCGGTCCTCCCCAGACATCAAAGCTAGCGGTTGCGCGGCCGATCGGATCAGGCGGTGGCCTTCTCGATGAACTTGACGGCGTCTCCGACCGTCAGGATCGTCTCGGCGGCATCGTCCGGAATCTCGACGCCGAACTCTTCCTCGAAGGCCATGACGAGTTCGACCGTGTCCAGGCTGTCTGCGCCCAGATCGTCGATGAAGCTCGCGCCTTCCGTGACCTTGTCGGCTTCGACGCCCAGGTGCTCGACGACGATCTTCTTGACCCGTTCTGCGGTATCGCTCATTTCGAAAAACCCTCGAGTTTGTTGTTGGGTAAAAGGTGTTTGGTCTTCGTTAGCCGTCCGACTGCGGCTAGGCAAGCTCAAAAGATGGCTCCGAAACCTGCGAAGAAGTCCCTCTCAAACCGCGCTATTTCGCGGCGGTTGCGGCCCGATTACACGACTTCTCGACGGGTTCCAAGGCGAAAGCGCACGCTTTTCGACTGAAAAGATCCCCGTTGCGTCGTTTCGCGCGCGAACGATCAGATCATTGCCATTCCGCCATTGACGTGCAGCGTCTGCCCGGTGACGTAGCCGCCAGCGTCCGATGCAAGGTAGATGACGGCAGCCGCGATGTCGTCGCCCTTGCCCATCTTCTTCATCGGGATCGCGCCCATGATTGCCTCGCGCTGCTTGTCGTTCAGCTTGTCGGTCATGGCCGATTCGATGAAACCGGGCGCAACGCAGTTGACGGTGACGTTGCGCGTCGCGATCTCCTGCGCGAGCGACTTGGAAAAGCCGATCAAGCCCGCTTTGGAGGCGCAATAGTTCGCCTGGCCCGGATTGCCCGTGACGGCGACGACGGAGGTGATGTTGATGATGCGTCCGGAACGGCGGCGCATCATCGGATGCGTCAGTTCGCGGGTCAGGCGGAAGACGGCGCCGAGATTGACGTCGAGGACGGAATCCCAGTCATCGTCCGACATGCGCACGAAGAGACCGTCACGCGTGATGCCGGCATTGTTGACGAGAATATCGACGCCTTCGAGCTCCGTCTCGGCCTTCTTTCCCAGCTCCTTGACGGCTTCGCGGTCCGACAGGTTGGCGGGGAAAATCTTGACGCGTTCGCCGAACTCGGCCGCCAGCCCCTCAAGCTTCTCGACGCGCGTACCGTGAATGCCGACGGTCGCGCCGGCCTTGTGCAACGCGCGAGCGACCGCTTCGCCGATGCCGCCGGTCGCACCCGTGACGAGCGCCTTCTTTCCAGTCAAATCGAACATTTGGGTTCCTTTCGGATGAATCAGGCCAGATTGGCGAGCGCGGTCTCGACATCCTGCGGCGTCGTGATCGACACCGGCGTCAGGTCGCGGTTGATGCGGCGGGCGAGCCCCGAAAGGACCTTGCCAGTCCCAACTTCATAAAGCGTCGTCACGTCGTTTGCAGCGAACCACTCGATCGTCTCGCGCCAACGCACTTGGCCGGTGACCTGCTGAACAAGGCTGTCGACGATCGCATCGGGATCGGTGAGCGGCGAGACAGTGACGTTGGAGATGACCGGCACGACGGGCGCCTTCTTTTCGACCGCGCCGAGCGCGACGCGCATGGCGTCGGCCGCGGGGGACATCAGCGCCGAATGAAAGGGCGCGGAGACGGGAAGCATCAGTGCGCGCTTGGCTCCCTTTTCGGTGGCGATGCGCGCGGCCTCGGTGACCGCATCCTTCGAACCGGAAATGACGAGCTGGCCGCCGCCATTGTCGTTCGCGATCTGGCAGACGCCTTTCGAAGAAGCTTCCTCACAGGCCGCTTGCACGACATCCTGCTCCAGTCCGATGATCGCGGCCATTGCGCCCTCGCCGACCGGCACGGCCGCCTGCATGGCGTTGCCGCGCGTGCGCAGAAGGCGGGCGGTGTCAGCGACCGAGAACATGCCCGCCGCGCACAGCGCCGAATACTCACCGAGCGAATGGCCGGCAACGTAGGAGACCTTCGAGTTCAAGTCGAAACCGCGCGCTTCCATGGCGCGGATCGCGGCCATCGAGACGGCCATGAGCGCAGGCTGCGCGTTGGCGGTCAGCGTCAGCTTCTCCTCCGGCCCTTCCCACATGATGGCGGACAGCTTCTCGCCGAGCGCCGCGTCGACCTCGTCGAAGACCGCGCGCGCCTCGGGAAAGGCATCCGCAAGATCCTTGCCCATGCCGACCGACTGGCTGCCCTGTCCCGGAAAGGTAAATGCAATCGCCACAGCGCGTCTCCTCTGGTCGTCCTGTCCGCTCTCGTGGCAAAGCGTGTTGCGCAGGCGGAGCCGGAAAGTCAAGGCTGGCGGCAGATGGCCTCCAGGCGGAGCCCGAGGATTGCATCGCGGCGCGGATGGTGTATATGAGCCGCACTCTGCCGGTCCTAGCTGGGGGCTGAACGGAGGGCCATGAGCGTTTCTCCACAGATCTGCACATGAATGAAGGCCAGGTGCCTTCGGCCTCCCGTGTCTCCGCTCTCGACCGTCTCGACCACAGCCTTTCTTCCCGCCTCGCGGGTGAGAGAAGTTGATGAGGCTTTTGCCGCTGGCGCCGTGCAGAGAAACGAAGAAAGGCAAAGAACATGGCACTTTACGAACACGTGTTTCTTGCCCGCCAGGACCTCTCCGCGCAGCAGGTCGATGCCCTCGTCGAACAGTACAAGGGTGTCATCGAAGCGCATGAAGGTTCGGTTGGCCGGGTCGAGAACTGGGGCCTCAAGTCCCTCACCTACCGCATCAACAAGAACCGCAAGGCTTACTATACCTTGATGGACATCACCGCGCCCGCGGCCGCCATCCAGGAGATGGAACGCCAGATGGGCCTGTCGGAAGACATCTTGCGCTTCATGACGGTCAAGGTCGATGCGCACGAGGAAGGCCCGTCCGCAATGATGCAGAAGCGCGACGACCGTGGTGATCGCGGCGATCGTGGCCCGCGCGGCGACCGCTTCGGCGGTGATCGCGACCGTGGCCCGCGTGGCGACCGCGACGATCGTGGTCCCCGTGGCGATCGCGACGATCGCGGCCCGCGCCGTCCGCGCGAAACCCAGGCTGAAGGAGCTGGCGCATAATGGTCGACATCAACCAGATCCCCACCCGCCGGCCGTTCCACCGCCGCCGCAAGACCTGCCCGTTCTCCGGCGCCAACGCGCCGAAGATCGACTACAAGGACGTCAAGCTCTTGCAGCGCTACATTTCCGAGCGCGGCAAGATCGTTCCGTCCCGCATCACGGCCGTCAGCCAGAAGAAGCAGCGCGAACTCGCCAAGGCGATCAAGCGCGCCCGCTTCTTGGGCCTGCTGCCCTACGTGGTGAAGTAAGACCTTCGAAGGGGCGGGTTACCGCCCCTTCCCTCCCGGCGTGATCGGCATGCCGGCGAGACGAGAATTCCGAGTTGGAGCGCACCGCTCCTAACTGCCAACCGGCAGGACAGCGCCTGAAGATGCCGCCGCTTTGTGCTTCTTCTTTCCTGTTCCTGCCCGCCGGACAACCGGTGAGAAAAAAGGAACAGCGACATGCAAGTCATTCTGCTTGAACGTATTTCGAAGCTCGGCCAGATGGGCGAGACCGTGAAGGTCAAGGACGGGTTCGCCCGCAACTTCCTTTTGCCGCAGGGCAAGGCGCTGCGCGCCAATGAAACCAACAAGAAGAAGTTCGAGGGCCAGCGCGCCCAGCTCGAAGCTCGCAATCTCGAGCGCAAGAACGAAGCCCAGAAGATCGCCGACGAGCTCGACGGCAAGACCTTCGTGGTCGTCCGTTCGGCTGGTGAAACCGGACAGCTCTACGGCTCGGTCTCCACGCGCGACATCTCCGACATCGTGACCGAGGAAGGGTTCTCGGTCGGCCGCAACCAGGTCGAACTGAACCAGCCGATCAAGACCATCGGCCTGACCAACGTCGCCATCGCGCTCCACCCGGAAGTCGAAGTGACGATTACGCTCAACATCGCGCGCTCCGCCGATGAAGCCGAGCGTCAGGCACGCGGCGAGACGCTCGATTCGGCCGAAGCCATCTATGGCGACGACATCAACGAGAACGCCCGTCCCGACGCTTTCTTCGATCCGGACGCCGAGTTCGGCGACGAGGGTGAGGAAGGCGAAGAAGTTGGCGGCGACGAGGGCGAGGAGCGCTAAGTTCGCGACATCATCGCTAATGTCCAGGAACGCCCGGACCTCTGGTTCGGGCGTTTTGCATTTGTGGACCGATCGACAGTCTTCAAATCGCGATCTTCTTCCCTTAGGTTAGACGGATCGTGTCGAACCTCTTGGTCCTGCGATGTTTTGGTTGCTGAATCGTCTCGGCCGCCGGCTCGTCAGAACCGGAAACCTGCTCGTGACGGATTCGCGTGGCGAGCAGTACCGGTTCGGTGACGGCTCGGGTACGCCGCTTCACATTGCAATCCGCACGCGTCTTGCGGAACGCGCCATCTCGCTCAACCCGTCGCTGGGTGTGCCCGAAGCCTATATGGCCGGAGACCTCGACTTCCTCGAAGGCGACCTCCTCGATTTCGTGCGCTTCTCCTACGCCAATCTCGACATCGCCTATGCGAAGCTCGCAACGCTGAAGGCCGCGGAAACGGGACGCAGGCTTGCCAAGCGCATCCATCAGTGGAACCCGGCATCGCGCTCGCGCGCCAATGTCAGGCATCACTACGACCTGTCCGGCGAACTCTACCGGCTCTTCCTTGACGCGGATATGCAGTATTCCTGCGCCTATTTCGAGCGGCCGGACATGACGCTGGACGAGGCGCAGCTTGCCAAGAAGCGGCACCTTGCGGCCAAGCTCGGCATGCGGCCCGGCCTCAACGTTCTCGACATCGGCTCTGGCTGGGGTGGGCTAGGCATCTATCTCGCGCAGCAATTCGACGCGGACGTTCTCGGCGTCACCCTGTCGGACGAGCAGCACAAGGTCGCGACCGACCGCGCGCATCGTCTCGGGCTCGAGCGCCATGTCCATTTTGAAATCCGCGACTATCGCAATCTTCAGGAGCGCTTCGATCGGATTGTCTCGGTAGGAATGTTCGAGCATGTCGGCGTCAACCACTACCGGGCCTTCTTCGACACCTGCGCAAAGCTCTTGAAGCCCGACGGCGTCATGGTGCTGCATGCGATCGGCCGCTCCGGTCCGCCGGCCGCGACGGCGCCGTTCATCCGCAAGCACATATTCCCGGGCGGCTATATTCCCGCCCTTTCGGAGGTACTGCCCTCGATCGAGCGCTCTGGGCTGATGGTGACCGACGTCGAAATCCTACGGCTCCACTATGCCGAGACCATCCGGCACTGGCGCGAGCGGTTCGCCGCCAATCGGGAACGCGCCAGAGCGCTCTACGACGAGCGCTTCTGCCGGATGTGGGAATTCTACCTCGCCGCCTCCGAGGGCGCGTTTCGCTGGCAGGATCTGATGGTGTTCCAGATCCAGATCGCAAAGCGCAACGACATCCTGCCGCTGACCCGCGACTACATGGTCGAGACCGAGCGGAATCTCGCTCATGAGCCAGCCCCTCCCAGGCAGCGCAAGCGCCGCAAAGCCTAAACGTTGAACGGCCTGTTGCCGGCTTGCACATGTCAACCGGCGATCGCGTTTTTTCCCGTTACGCCTGTGAAGTAATGTTGATCTTGCGATTCGCCGTTGGTCCGTTCGAGCAGTCGCGCTAGACACTCATCATCCAGCCGCGATTCACGTTTCTCGTCCCGTCCGGCGCATCCGACAGATGGACATGGAATGGCCGAAGCCGCCCGCAAACTCGCTCCCGTCGAGACTCCGCTCTATCGCGAGGCCCCGAACAACATCGAGGCCGAACAGGCGCTGCTCGGCGCGATTCTCGTCAACAATGACGCGTTCTACCGCGTCTCGGACTTCCTGAAGGCGCAGCATTTCCACGAGCCGCTGCACCGCAAGATCTTCGAGGTCGCGGGCGAACTGATCCGGATGGGCAAGATGGCCAATCCGGTGACCCTCAAGACCTTCCTGCCGGCCGAGGAGAAGGTGGGCGAGATGACCGTCTCGCACTATCTCGCGCGTCTGGCCGCCGAGGCCGTCAACGTCATCAACGCCGCCGACTATGGCCGCGCGATCTATGATCTTGCCACACGCCGAGCGCTGATCACCGTCGGCGAGGACATGGTCAACATTGCTTATGACGCGCCGGTCGACATGTCGCCGGCTGCGCAGATCGAGGATGCGGAGCGCCGCCTCTTTGAGCTGGCCGAGACCGGCCGCTACGATGGCGGGTTCGAAAGCTTCTCGGACGCGGTGAAGACCGCGATCGACATGGCCGCCGCCGCCTACCAGCGCGACGGCCACCTTTCCGGCGTCTCGTCGGGCCTGCGCGACCTCGATGCCAAGATGGGCGGCCTGCAGCCTTCCGACCTGATCATCCTTGCCGGCCGTCCCGGCATGGGCAAGACATCGCTTGCCACCAACATCGCCTTCAACATCGCGCATGCCTATGAGCCCGAGCCGCAGGCGGACGGCTCGTTCAAGGCGAAGAACGGCGGCGTGATCGGTTTCTTCTCGCTCGAAATGTCGGCCGAGCAGCTTGCAACCCGTATCATCTCCGAGCAGGCCGAGGTACCTTCCTCCAAAATCCGGCGCGGCGACCTGACCGAGGCCGATTTCGAGAAACTGGTCGGCTGCACGCAAACGCTGCAGAAAATCCCGCTCTTCATCGACGCGACCGGCGGCATCTCGATCGCGCAGCTTTCCGCCCGCGCCCGGCGGCTCAAGCGCCAGCGGGGGCTCGACGTGCTCGTCATCGACTACGTCCAGCTCATGCAGGGCTCTTCGAAGGCCTCGGCGCAAAACCGCGTGCAGGAAATCACCGAGATCACGACCGGCCTGAAATCGCTCGCCAAGGAACTCAACGTCCCGATCATCGCGCTCTCCCAGCTTTCGCGTCAGGTCGAAAGCCGCGACGACAAGCGGCCGCAGCTTTCCGACCTTCGCGAATCGGGCTCGATCGAGCAGGATGCGGACGTGGTGCTGTTCGTCTATCGCGACGAATACTACCTGAAGAACAAGGAGCCCGAGCGAAACACGCTCGAGCATCAGGAGTGGGAGACGAAACTGAACGAGGTGCGCGGCAAGGCCGAAGTGATCATCGCCAAGCAGCGTCACGGGCCGACCGGCACCGTCTCGCTTTCCTTCGTGGGCGAATTCACGCGCTTTGCCGATCTGGCCGAGGAGCATCATCTGCCCGAGCGGTTCGAGTAATTGGCGTTTCTTTCAGCTAACCCGGCGGAAATCGATCCGCGCATCTGCGGCGGGCGCCTGTCGATCGACGTCGAGGCGCTGGCGGCGAATTACAGGCTTCTGGCAGCCAAGGCGCGGCCTGCGCGTGTTGCGGGCGTCGTCAAGGCCAACGCCTACGGGCTCGGCATCGACGTTGTCGCGCCGGTGCTCTGGGCCGAGGGTTGCCGCGTTTTCTTCGTCGCGCTGCCTCAGGAAGGCATGGCTCTGCGCAAGCTCCTGCCGGAAGCAGACATCTATGTGCTCGCAGGGCTGTTCGAGCCGCACGCGGCGCAGGCCTACCGCGAGGCGCGCCTAATGCCGGTTCTCAATGACGAGGCCGACATTTCGCTCTGGGAGGCCTATGGCTGGGACGCATCGGATGGGCCGCGGCCCTGCGCACTCCATGTCGACACCGGCATGAACAGGCTTGGGCTTACCGGCAACGAGGTCACGCGGTTCTTCCACGAGAACAAGCTGACGCGCGCGCTGACGCCACGCCTCGTCATGAGCCATCTCGCCTGCGCCGACGATGCCGCCTCGCCGGCGAACCGGCGACAGCTCGAATCATTTCAGTCGATTGAACGGCTTTTCAAAGGCGTCGCCTCAAGCCTGGCGAACTCCGCAGGCACGTTCCTGCCGAACGACTATGCATTCGATATCGTTCGGCCGGGCATCGCGCTCTATGGGGGCGCGCCCCAGGCAGGCCTCGCGAACCCGATGCGGCCCGTCGCCACCGTCGAGGCGCGGATTGTGCAGGTGCGCGAGGCAAAGGCGGGCGAAACCGTCAGTTATGGCGGCACGGTGACGCTGAAGCGGGACACGACCATCGCGATTGCCTCTATCGGCTATGCGGACGGGCTGCATCGCGCAATCTCCGGCTCGGGCGTACCGCTGCGCGAAGCGCGGCCTCAAGGCGGGCAGGGCTTCGTCGCCGGTCGCCGCGTGCCGATTCTCGGACGGGTGACAATGGATCTGACGCTGTTCGACGTTACCGATCTTGGTCCCGGAGCTGTCGGCCATGGTGACTGGATAGAGCTTTTCGGGCCGAACATTTCCATCGATGAGGCGGCCGAGACTTCAGGAACGATTGCTTATGAGCTGCTGACTTCGCTTGGGGGGCGGTATTTGCGGCGGACCGTTCACGGGATGCGTGCACATGGCTAAATCCCGCACCCAGTTCATCTGCCAGAATTGCGGCACTGTTCACACGCGATGGGCCGGCAAGTGCGATGCGTGCGGAGAGTGGAACACGCTTGTCGAGGAAGGCTCAAATTCCGGCATCGGCGCGGGTCCGGGATCGCTGCGCTCTTCGCGCAAGGGCCGGATCGTTGCTCTCACGACGCTTTCGGGCGAGATCGAGGAGGCGCCGCGCATCTCGACGGGCATCGCCGAGCTCGATCGCGCGACCGGCGGCGGGTTCGTGCGCGGCTCGGCGCTGCTCGTCGGCGGTGATCCGGGCATTGGTAAGTCCACGCTCTTGACGCAGGCAGCCGCTGCACTGGCACGTCGCGGACATCGGGTCGTCTACGTTTCAGGCGAGGAGGCGGTGGCACAGATCCGGCTGCGCGCGCAGCGGTTGTACGCTGCCGACACCAGCGTGGAACTCGCGGCCGAAACCAATGTCGAGGACATTCTCGCGACTATTTCCGAAGGAAAGCGGCCGGACCTCGTCATTCTCGATTCGATACAGACGCTGTGGACCGACCTCGCCGATTCGGCGCCCGGCACGGTGACGCAGGTGCGCGCATCGGCACAGGCGATGATCCGCTATGCCAAGTCGACCGGCTGCGCGATCGTCCTCGTCGGCCATGTCACCAAGGACGGTCAGATAGCGGGACCGCGCGTCGTCGAACACATGGTCGACGGCGTTCTCTATTTCGAAGGCGAAGGCGGGCACCACTACCGCATCCTGCGCACCGTGAAGAACCGCTTTGGCCCGACCGACGAGATCGGCGTCTTCGAGATGTCCGACAAAGGGCTGCGGGAAGTCTCCAACCCCTCCGAGCTCTTCCTTGGCGAGCGCTCGACCAAGGCGCCGGGCGCCGCCGTCTTCGCCGGCATCGAGGGCACACGGCCGGTGCTGGTGGAAATCCAGGCGCTGGTGGCGCCCTCGCCGCTCGGCACGCCGCGCAGAGCCGTAGTGGGGTGGGACAATTCGCGCCTGTCGATGATCCTCGCCGTGCTCGAAGCGCATTGCGGCGTCAAGTTCGCGACGCATGACGTCTATCTCAACGTCGCCGGCGGCTATCGCATCTCGGAGCCAGCGGCCGACCTGGCAGTCGCGGCGGCACTGGTTTCCTCCCTCACTGGACTTGCCCTGCCTGCCGATTGCGTCTATTTCGGCGAAATCAGCCTTTCGGGCGCAATCCGGCCTGTCGCGCATGCGCAGCAGCGCCTCAAGGAAGCCGAAAAGCTGGGCTTTGCTCAGGCCGTCATGCCGCAAACGAGCGAGGAGCCAGGCAAGGGTACGGGCGCGCGGTCGACGCAGCTATCCGAGCTTGCCGATCTCGTCGTGCGCATCGCCGGCCCGTCCGGCCGCAGGGCGCGGGAGGACGACGACTAGGAACTGGAACGAGCCGGCTGGCAGAGCCGCCGGCAGGTGAACGGAGCTTCAATGCCGATTACGCTGCTGGACGGAATTCTCGTCGGCTTCACCCTCGTTTCGGCGATGCTCGCCATGGTTCGCGGCTTCTCGCGCGAAGTCCTGTCGATCGCGTCCTGGGTCGCGGCGGCAGCGGCGGCGTTCTATTTCCACCCGATCCTCGTCCCTTACGTCACGCCCTATATCGACAGCGCGCAGCTTGCGCTTTTCGCGGCGGCGGCCATCGTCTTCTTCATCGCGCTCATCATCGTCACCGTGATCACCATGAAGCTTGCGGATTTCATCATTGATTCCCGGGTGGGCGCGCTCGATCGCACACTCGGCTTCGTCTATGGCGCGGCGCGGGGTATCCTGGTCGTCGCCGTCGCCTTCCTGTTCTTCTCGTGGCTGGTCGGTTCCAACCAGCCGGGATGGGTCGCGGAGGCAAAGTCGCGGCCGCTGCTCGAAGGCATCGGCACCTGGCTCGAGGGCGTCCTGCCGGACGATCCCGAGAACTCGCTCATCGACCGGCTCGGCACGAGCGAGGACGAGACACCGCCGCCGGCCGGCAACTAGATGATCACGCGGCGCCCTCGGGCGCCGCTTCCCTTCGTTCTGAAAGGCAAGATGCCATGGCAGACGCAGACGATACCCCGTTCTCCTCCGGGGGTGACGACCGCTTTCATGACGAATGCGGCGTCTTCGGTATTTTCGGCCGGCAGGATGCCGCAGCGATCGTCACGCTCGGACTGCACGCGCTCCAGCACCGCGGGCAGGAGGCGGCCGGCATCGTTTCCTATGACGGCTCGCAGTTCCACGTCGAACGTCATATCGGCCTGATCGGCGACAGTTTCACCGACAAGTCGGTCATGGACCGATTGCAGGGCTCGCGCGCCATCGGCCATACGCGCTACGCCACCACCGGCGGCTCGGGCCTGCGCAACGTTCAGCCGTTTTTCGCGGAACTGGCCGACGGCGGTCTCGCTGTCGCGCATAACGGCAACATCACCAACGCGATGACGGTGCAGCGCCGGCTGCAGAAGGAAGGCTCGATCTTCTCGTCGACCTCCGACACCGAGACGATCCTGCATCTGATCGCGACGTCGAAGGAACGCGACACGAATTCGCGCTTCATCGATGCCGTGCGCCAACTCGAGGGCGCATTCTCTCTCGTTGCGCTGACGTCGAAGAAGATGATCGGCTGCCGCGACCCGCTCGGCATCCGTCCGCTCGTGCTCGGCGATCTCGACGGTGCCTACATCTTCGCCTCGGAGACCTGCGCCCTCGATATCATGGGCGCGCGTTTCGTGCGCGATTTGAAGCCCGGCGAAATGGTCGTCGTGACCACCAAAGGTCTGGAAAGCTTCTTTCCCTTCGAACAGGTGAAGCCGCGCTTTTGCGTGTTCGAGTATGTCTATTTCGCCCGGCCGGATTCGTCGGTCGAAGGGCGCAACGTCTATGACGTGCGCAAGCAGATCGGCGTGGAACTTGCGCGCGAAAGCCCCGTCGAGGCCGACATCGTCGTGCCGGTGCCCGATTCGGGCACGCCGGCGGCGATCGGCTTCGCGCAGGAGGCGAAACTTCCCTTCGAACTCGGCATCATCCGCAACCACTATGTCGGCCGCACCTTCATTCAGCCGTCCGATTCGATCCGGCACATGGGCGTCAAGCTCAAGCACAATGCCAATCGCCGCATGATCGAGGGCAAGCGCGTGGTGCTGGTCGATGATTCGATCGTGCGCGGCACGACCAGCCAGAAGATCGTGCAGATGGTACGCGATGCGGGCGCGCGGGAAGTGCATATGCGCATCGCCTCGCCGCCGACGCGCGCGTCGTGCTTTTACGGCGTCGACACGCCCGAAACGGCCAAGCTTCTCGCCAGCCGCATGTCGGTTGAGGAGATGGCGGAGTTCATCCGCGTCGATTCGCTCGGTTTCCTCTCGATCGACGGACTTTACCGCGCGGTGGGCGAGCCCGCACGCGACAACGAGCAGCCGCAATTCTGCGATGCCTGCTTTACCACGCAATACCCGACGCGCCTGACCGATCTCGATGGCGTCGACAATGTTCGCACGCTTTCCCTGCTTGCGAACAACGGGCAATAACAGACGGATAAGATGACGGAAAAGCTCGACCTTCAAGGGCGCGTCGCGCTTGTGACCGGCGCTTCGCGCGGCATCGGCTACCATGTCGCCAAGGAACTGGCGGCGGCCGGCGCGCACGTGATAGCCGTCGCCCGCACGGTGGGTGGACTGGAAGAACTCGACGACGAGATACAGGCGGCCGGCGGACAGGCGACGCTCGTCCCCCTCGATCTGATCGACATGCCCGGCATCGACCGGCTCGGCGGCGCGATCTTCGAGCGCTGGGGCAAGCTCGACATCCTCGTCGCCAATGCCGGCATTCTCGGCATCATCGCGCCGATCGGCCATGTCGAGGCAAAGGTGTTCGACAAGGTAATGGCGACGAACGTCACCGGGACGTGGCGATTGATCCGCTCGGTCGACCCGCTCCTGAGAAAGTCGGATGCGGGACGTGCCATCGTCATGACGTCCGACGTCGCCGCGCATCCGCGCGCCTATTGGGGCCCGTTCGCGGCGTCGAAGGCGGCCGTCGAGGCAATGGTGCGAAGCTGGGCGCTGGAGACGCAGAATTCTGCGCTGCGCGTCAATCTCGTGGATCCCGGCCCGACGCGCACGGCGCACCGCGCGCTTGCCATGCCCGGCGAAGATCCCAAGACCATTCCGCACCCATCCGAGACCGCCGCGCGGATCGCGGCGACTATTTCCCCGACGATCAGCGAAACGGGACGGCTCTTCTCTGTTCGCGAGAACCGCTTTCTCGACTAATCCGCAGTGACCGTCAGTGCGGGTTTCGTGTTGATGGTCTGGAAGACGACGCAATAGCGCTCAGTCAGCTTCAGGAGTGTGTCGATGCGCTCCTGAGGTTCGTCCGTGTCGAGATGGAATTTGAGCCGGATCGACTGGAAGCCCACGGGCGCATCCTTTGTCACGCCGAGCGTCCCTCGAAAATCGAGATCGCCCTCCGCCTCGACGCGCGCATTGCCGAGGCGGAATTCGAGCGCCGTCGCGACCGCCTTCAAGGTGACGCCGGCACAGGCGACCAACGCCTCGAGCAGCATGTCGCCGGAGCACAGTTCGGCGCCCGAGCCGCCTGTCGCCGGATGAAGACCGGCCATCGCAAGCGCCCTGCCCGTTTCGACCTTGCACGAAATCGACTGATCGTCGAGCGTGCCCTTTGCCTTGAGCGTGACGATCGCAGCCTTGGCATCGTCCTTGTAGCGGGCCTTGAGTGGTGCCTGCAGAGCCTTCAGTTCCGTCAATTCCATGATTATCTCCCCAGAGAGCGCCAATGCTAGCTGCCGGTTCGTCATCCCGCCAGTGGGACCATCGCATCGGCATCTGGATTGACCTGCGGCGTCATTCGTCTACCCTCCGCGCCAACGGCCAAAAAGAGCCGCTTGGCCTCGAGAGGTTGGAGGTGCGGCAATGCTCCAGACCGTTTTGATCATCGCCGGTTTTCTGGCGCTATGGGGAGCCTTCGCGCTCTGGCTGGCGCAGCGTCATGGCATTTCCATGCATCAGGCGCTGCTCTATGCGCCGTTGAAACTCGCGTTCCGCATTGACGATTCGTCGCTGCGCGCGGCGCAGGCGCCTGGTCCCGTCATCTACGCGATCTCGCACCAGTCGCGCCTCGATCCGGCGCTCATGCTGTCCGTCCTGCCGAGCGACACGCTGCACATTCTTGACGAGCCATCTTCGCGCGCCATGTGGCTGGAGCCGTGGCGCGAGCTTGCGCGCACCATCGCCTTCAAGGCGCAGCACGTCTTCGTCAATCGCCGCCTGACCCGACGCCTTAAGGCGAATGGCCGTCTGGCCGTCTATTTTCCATTCGACGCCGAACCCGACGTGAAGAGCTTCCGGCTCTATCGCGCGGTCGCCAAGATCGCGGTTTCGGCCGACGCCAAGGTAGTGCCCGTCTACATTCGCGGCTCGAGCCACCTGCCCGGCGCCTATGAGCCTGCAGCCAAGACGCCCCGTCAACTTCTGCCGAAGCTCAGGATCATGGCGCTGCCCGCGCGCACCATCGGCCAATTGGTGGAGGACGCCGGACCGGTCGGCGTGACGACGTCAAATGCGCTGTTCGACCGCGTCGCCGAAGCGCGCTTCTTCAGCCAGGGTCGGCCGAAGACGATCTTCCACGCCGTGCGGAGCGCTGCCCTCCTTTATGGTCCCGGTCGGGTGATCGCCGAAAACGTTGCCGGCGAGAAGCTCACCTATCGCGCGCTCTTCGCCAAGGCGCGGATGCTCTCGGGCAAGTTCGTCGAGATCGGCACCAGCGGCGATATTGTCGGCCTTCTCCTGCCCAATGCCGCAAGAAGCATGGCGGCGTTTCTCGCCCTTCAGTCCGCCGGGCGCGTCGTCGCCATGATGGGGACCGGCGTCGGCCCGCTCGACCTCGTGCGTGACGGAACGATCCGTTTCGTCGTCACCTCGCGCGCCCATGTCGAGAAAGCCCGGCTTGCTGGCGAGATCGAGGTGATAGCCGCCGCCGGCGGGCGCGTGATCTATGTCGAGGACCTTGAAGCCTCGTTGACTGCGACCGAGCGAATGGCCAGCTGGTTCACCTGGCGCGCGCGGCGCTTGCCCCGGCAGGCTGACGATGCCGCCGTCGTCCTCTTCAAGCAGACGCCGGACGGGCAGCGCGGCGTCGTTCTCAGCCACGCCAACCTGATCGCCAACGCCGCTCAGATCGAGGCGCGGCTGGTTCTCTCGCGCAGCGACACGATCCTCTCCGTGCTGCCGCTCCATACGGCGCTCGGCCTGACGGTCGGCCTGATCCTGCCGCTGATGAAGGGTGTGCGCGCCCTCGCCTACCCGTCGCCGCTCCACATCCGCCAGATTCCGCAAATTGCAGCAACCCGGCAGCCGACCATCCTCTTCGCCACCGATGCGCTTCTGTCGGCCTATGGCAAGGCGGCGCAGACCTCTGACTTCGAGAGCCTGCGCCTGATCGTCTCGGGGGGCGAGCGGCTGCGCGCTTCGACGCGCCAACTTTGGTCAGATCGGTTCGGGAAGACGATCATGGAGGGCTACGGGTTGACCGAAGCTTCCCCGGTCGTCGCCGTAAACTCCATCACGCATGGCCGCGCTGGCACCGTTGGGCGTCTGCTACCAGGGATGCGGATGCGCCTCGATCCTATTGAGGGGTTCGAGCAAGGTGGCAGGCTGCAGATTTCGGGGCCGAACATCGCGATTCGATACCTCGGCGCCGACGAGCCGATCGCCGGTGACGGGTGGTTCGATACGGGCGACGTCGTCTCGGTCGATCGGGAGGGCTATATGACCGTCCTCGGCCGGTCCGGCCGTCTTGCCGCGGTTGGCGGCACAACCGTCCCGCTCGCGCTCGTCGAGGAAGCTGCGGAAGCGATCTGGCCGGAAAGCGTCCACGCCGCCGTCGCCTTGAAGACTGCGGGCAGCGACGATCGAATTGTGCTCGTTACGACCGAAGCCGATGCGGACCGTGCCGTGCTTGCGCGGCAGTGGAAGCGGCTCGGCTTCGATTCCGCTGCGCTGCCTGCGGCCGTGATCCCGATCCGCTCCATGCCGACGAGTCCTAATGGCCGGATCGACCATGCGCGGCTGATCGGAATCTGCGAAGCAGAGCTCGGATTAAACAGCGCCGCCTGAATCGTCGGTTACATTCGTCTGGGCCTGCGCCTCGCGGTCAGCCCGTTCGGCACGCCGGGTAAAGGCGCGCACGCTGAAGGGCAGCATCGCGAAGTAGGCCGCCGCCGTCAGCGCCAGAGTGGTCCAGGTATAGCTGAACAGAAGGGCGACGTAGCCGACGATCGCCAGCATCAGCGGCAGAACCAGATCGCGGCGCACGCGCATGCCGCTCGACTTGCCCGAGTAGACCGGCAATTGGCTGACCAGAAGCAGCGCGACCGCGACCGTAAACGCCGCGGCCACGAAGCTGAAGGTCTGGTTCACCGGCACGCCGATGAGGCCGAGATAGACCGGCATCAGCACGAGAAGCGCGCCAGCGGGCGCCGGCACGCCGACGAAATAATCGTTCTGCCAGGCAGGGCGATCAGGATCATCGAGCATGACGTTGAAGCGCGCGAGCCTGAGACAGCAGGCAATGGCAAAGACGAGCGCGGCCGTCCATCCGACCGCGCCGGCGCCATCGAGCGCAAAGGCATACAGTACCAGCGCAGGCGCCACGCCGAAATTCATGATGTCGGCCAGCGAGTCCATCTGCGCACCGAAGGACGAACTCGCCTTGAGCATGCGCGCCAGTCGGCCGTCGAGCGCGTCGAGAAAGGCGGCGATCAGGACCATCGCCACAGCGATCTCGAACCGGCCCTCGAAGGCAAGCCTGATTCCGGACAAGCCGGCGCAGATTGCCAGGACAGTGACGAGGTTCGGCAGGATCAGGCGAAGCGGGATCTCTCGCAGGCGCGGGCTGCGGCGGCGTCCGTTCGGATCATAGGGCGCGAAGGGGCCCTTCACGAGACGCGCACCAGGGGCGGGGTGAACGAGGCATCGAATTCGGCAATGATGGTTTCACCCGCGACCGCCGTCTGGCCGACATGGACGCGCGTCACGGCCTTGCGCGGCAGGTAGACGTCGAGGCGCGATCCGAAGCGGATGATGCCGATGCGCTCGCCGATGCCGATGTCGCTGTCCGCTTCGGCCCAGCAGACGATGCGGCGCGCGACGAGGCCGGCGACCTGCACAACGCCCACCTGCCCGTTCGGGCTTTCGATGACGAGCCCGTTGCGTTCGTTCTCGCTGCTTGCCTTGTCGAGTTCGGCATTAACGAACTTGCCGGCTCGATACTCGATCTTCGATATGCGCCCACGCACCGGCGCGCGGTTCACGTGGCAGTTGAAGACATTCATGAAGACAGAGATGCGCGTCATCTCCTCGACACCGAGGCCGAGTTCACGCGGCGGAACAGCCGGCCCCACAGCCGAAACCATGCCATCGGCCGGACTGACGACCAGCTTGTCGTCGACAGGGGTGACACGCTCGGGATCGCGGAAGAAGTAGGTGCACCAGGCGGTGAGGATCAGCCCGAGCCAGAACAGCGTCGTCGAAAAGATACCCAGCAGGAGCGTGATACCCGCGAAGATCGCGATAAACGGATAGCCTTCCCGATTGATCGGGACGAAGGTGTTCTTGATCGTGTCGACGAGGCTCATGAAATCGCTGCTCTGGTCCGTATGGGAAGTGCGTCCTGATTAGACGAACATCCCCCAACCCGCAACGCATCACCCCGCCGGCTGTTCCTCGGCAATCTCGGGCGTGCGTCGGCGGACGACGACGCCAAACTCGTCCTCCTCACGCGCCTTGCGCAATTTCTCCTCCGCCTCGGTCGCTTCGCGCTGACGCGCCCACATCGCCGAATAGAGCCCGTCAGCGCGAAGGAGGTCGGCGTGACGTCCGCGCTCGGCGATCATGCCGTCCTTCAGGACGATGATCTCGTCGGCGCCGATTACGGTCGACAGGCGGTGCGCGATGACAATGGTGGTGCGGCCTTTTGATACCAGATCCAGAGCGGCCTGGATTTCCTGCTCGGTCTGCGTGTCGAGCGCCGACGTCGCTTCGTCGAGGATCAGGATCGGGGGGGCCTTGAGGATGGTGCGCGCGATCGCCACGCGCTGCTTTTCGCCACCGGAAAGCTTCAGCCCGCGCTCGCCGACCATCGCCTTGTAGCCGTCCGGCAGGCGCTCGATGAATGGGCCGATCTGGGCGAGTTCGGCGGCGCGGCGGACTTCATCCTCCCCAGCGGAGACGCGGCCGTAGCGGATATTGTAGGCGATGGTGTCGTTGAAGAGCACCGTGTCCTGCGGGACCATGCCGATGGCGGCGCGCAAGCTCTCCTGCGTGACGTCGCGCACGTCCTGCCCGTCGATGGTGATTGCGCCCGAGCCGATGTCGTAGAAGCGGTACAGGAGCCGCGAGACGGTGGACTTGCCCGCGCCCGACGGGCCGACGATCGCCACCGTCTTGCCCGCCGGCACCTCGAACGAGACGCCCTTCAGGATCGGCCGGGCCGGATCATAGGCGAAATGCACGTCTTCGAAGCGCACGGCCGCATCGCTGATGACGAGCGCCTCGGCGCCGGGCTTGTCGGTGACCTCCTGCGGCACGTCGAGCAGGTCGAACATGTTCTCGATGTCGGTCAGGCCCTGGCGTATCTCGCGGTAGATGAAGCCGATGAAGTTCAGTGGCACGGAAAGCTGCATCAGCATTGCGTTAATGAAGACGAAGTCGCCGATCGTCTGCGTGCCACGCGCGACTTCCCAGGCCGAGAGCCCCATGACCAGTGCCATACCGACGCCGAAGATGACGCCCTGGCCGAAGTTCAGCCAGCCGAGCGACGTCCACGTCTTTGTCGCCGCATCCTCATAGCGCGCCATCGACCTGTCGAACCGGCTCGCCTCCATCTTCTCGTTGCCGAAATATTTGACGGTCTCGAAGTTCAGGAGCGAGTCGATTGCCTTGGTGTTGGCGTCGGTATCGCTGTCGTTCATCTCGCGGCGGATCTGGATGCGCCAGTCCGACGCCTTCACGGTGAACCAGGTGTAGAGCCACACCGTGACGGCGATGATGGCAACGTAAATCCAGCCATAGGCGAAGGCGAAGATGATCGCCGTCAAAGCGAATTCGAGAACTGTCGGCACTGTGTTGAGGATGGTGAAGCGGACGATCGATTCGATGCCCTTGGTTCCACGCTCGATGATCCGCGACAGGCCGCCCGTGCGACGCTCCAGATGGAAGCGCAGCGAGAGTTCGTGCATGTGCACGAATGTCTTGTAGGCAAGCTGCCGCACCGCGTGCTGGCCGACTTTTGCGAAAAGGGCGTCGCGCAACTGGTTGAAACCGAGTTGCACGATGCGCACGGCATTATAGGCGAGCACCAGCATGACCGGCGCGACGAGAATGGCGGGAATCATGTCCGGAGCGGAAAACTGGCCATTCAATGCATCGGTCGCCCACTTGAAGAAGTAGGGGACGAGGACGAGGATCAGCTTGGCGACGACGAGAAAGACGGTTGCCCAGACGACGCGCATCTTCAGGTCCGGCCGGTCGTCGGGCCACATATAGGGCCACAAATTGACCAACGTCGCAAAGACGGAGCCACTGTCGGCCGATACGGTCTTAGATGCCAATTCGATTGTCCTGCGAAGAATGTGTGGCTGCGGCATGGTTCGCGCAGCAAAGGTCGATCAGGCCAGCCACGCCGCGCGACAGACCTGCCAGCGCCTCGCGATCCACTTCGTAGCGCGAGCGGGGGCGCTCTGGCCGATACGTGACGAGCCCCGCCTCTACCAGAATCTTCAGGTGCTGGGAAACGGTGGACTGCGCGAGGTGGAGACTGTCGACCACCTCCTTGCAACAGCAAGCCGGCCGGGAAGACAGGTGCTTGAGTATGTGCAAGCGCGCCGGATGAGCGAGTGCGGCAAGGCGCATCGCCATCTCGTCGGCATCGCAGGTTTGATCGATAATCATCGTTCATCGTCGATATACGATGAACTTGGAAAAGACAAGGCCGCCTCAATGGCGGCCTTGTAGTTTACTGCGTGGCCTTTGGGGGAACGACCTGGTCGGAAACCGTACTCATATCCGCCTTCTCGCCCTGCTCTGTCTCATCCGGGACCGAGAATACCTGTCCTGGCCAGATCATGTCCGGATCGCGGATCTGCTCCTGGTTGGCGAGATAGATGGTGGAGTAGCGCACGCCGCGCCCATAGACGCGCCGGGAAATGCGCCAGAGCGTATCGCCGCGCCGGATGATGACCGCTCCGTCTGCCGCCTCGAGGGGCGCAGCCATCGTTTCCTCGATCGCGGGCGTGGCGGCAGCAACGTCAGTATCCGCTTCGGAGGCCGCCAGGGCGGGAGAAGCTGCCGGGGTGCCTGCCATGGACGGCGTCTCCAGGTTCGGGTCTTCGCCGGTCGCTGCCGGCCCACCGGAAACGACTGCCCCTTGCGAGGCTGCTTCGGACTGCGAGCCCGACGCTGCCGCGGCGACGTCTTCACTGGCGGCGGCTTCCCGCGCAGCGGGCTCGGGTTCCGAAGGCGGTGTCGTCTCCGCGGGCGCGACGGCGGCGACCGCCTCGCCCGGTTCGCGCTGGAACGGCACGGCCGCGCGCGCTGTTACTTCGCCACCCGGACCGATGACATCGGCGCGGACGATGTAGTCGCCGACCGGCAGTTCGGTCTGCGTCTCGATCAGGAAGCGCCCGCCGTCCGAAACACGCGCCTCGCCGAGCAGAATTTCATTTGCATAGACGCGCACGGTCGAACCGGCGGCACCGCGGCCGGCGACAAAAACCGTGCCACCTTCGATCTCCATCGCCTCGACGGCAAGCGCGCTTCGTGGGCTGGCCGGCCGGTCCTGAGTCGGTGCGGTTTCGAGCTGGGAACGGGCAGCAAGCTCGGCCTCGCCCACTGCAGGCTCTTCGTCTGCCACGCTGTCCGACGGCTGCGATGGCACTTCGTCTTCGCCGCCCGAAGTCGCCGCGCCCTCTGCAGATTCTTCCTGCGATGGCTCGCCTGAGGCAGTCGACGCGTCCTGCGTCTCATCGACGGCCGCAACTTCGGCCGAATCTGCCTCGGGCTCGACCGCACCTTCGGCTTGCGTCTCCGGAACGGTAATGAGCCGCGACGGGGCGCCGGGCTCCTCGACCAGGGCGAGGACATCGCCGTTGCGATCTTCGGGAACGGAGACAATGGCCGTTTCCTGCGACGTCGTCACCAACCCCTCGCCTGGCCCGGTCGAGCGCAGCACGATCTGGTAGTCTCCGGGACGCAGCGCATCGTCGAGCACGGCGGCGAAATCGCCAGCCGCACCCACATCGGCGCGCGCGATCACGTCCGCGCCGGCAACGACCTCAATTTGCGAATTCGGTTCGGCGCTGCCCGCGATCACCATCGAGCCATCGGGCTCGACGCGAACGATGTCGAAGGATGGCACGACAAGATCGTCGTCTCGCCCCTCGCCCGTTTCGGGTTCGGTTACCGTGGCTATTTCTGAAGCGGATTCGCCCGCGTCGGCTGCGTCCGTTGCCGATGCATTGTCTGTGCCGGCCGTTTCATCGCCGGCAGTCTCCGGTTCGTCCCGCGATTCGGTCTCGGCGTCGGGCGCGACGGATTCCGGCCTGGCCGGCTCGGACGCGGCGATCGGCGTCGCGCTATCCTCGGCCGCCCAAGGATCATAGATGCCGGTGTAGTAGGCCGTGGCCACAGCAGCGGTCGATCCGCCTGCGACGAACAACAAGATTTTCAGCCAGTTCGCGACCATTCGTGCCTTCCCGAAACCGGTCCCAAAGCCGGCAAAGCCCGGTTTATCCGGTTTCCGGCGGCGCTACAAGAAAAAGGCCGTCGGTTAGCCTTGACCTCGCCGACCACACGCCTACCCATTGCGCATCATGAGCACGATTCGATCCATCTGCGTCTATTGCGGTTCCTCGCCGGGCAACAGCCCGGTTTATCTCGAAGCCGGGCGCGCGCTCGGGAACGCCATCGCCGAGGCCGGGCTCACGCTCGTCTATGGCGGCGGGCTCAAAGGCATCATGGGCGCCGTCGCCAATGGTGCCGTCGATGCCGGCGGCCACGTCACAGGCATCATTCCGCGCTTCCTGATCCGCAAGGAAGCCGGCGACGAGACTGGGCTCGACCATCTCGACGAGGTGATTCTGACCGAGGACATGCACGAGCGCAAGCATGCGATGTTCGAGCGCTCCGACGCGTTCGTCGCGCTGCCGGGCGGCATCGGGACTGTCGAGGAAATCGTCGAGATCATGACCTGGGCGCAGCTCGGCCGGCACCAGAAGCCGATGGTGTTCGGCAATGTCGGCGGCTTCTGGAACCCGATGCTGGCGCTGATCGACCATATGAAGGCCGAGGGCTTCATCCACTCGCAGCACATGGTGCGCCCGCTGGTGGTGGACGAGCCGTCGAAGATCGTGCCGTCGATCCTGGACGCGGCGCGCGCGACCGCGGACGCGGAAGGCGATCAGGCGATCATCGAGCGGATGTAGCCGCCACCGCCTCGGCCGCGCCGAGCTTGCGCTGCGAGAACATCGACCATGTATAGATGGCGAGCGCCGCCCAGATGAAGCCGAAGGCGACGAGACGGGCCGCGCCGAAGGGCTCGCCGAAGACGAAAACGGCAATGGTCGCGATGATCGTCGGTGCGATGTACTGCATGATGCCGATCGACGAGATTTTCAAAAGCTTCGCGCCGAAGGCATAAAGGATGAGCGGGATCGCCGTCGCAGGCCCGCACAAGATCAGAAGCGCCATGGTGAGCGGCATGTCGAAGCCGAAGGCGGTGGGGCCGGTCACCGCAAGATAGCCGAGCCACAAGATTGCAGGTGGCGTGAGGATCAGGACTTCGAGGAAGAAGCCCTGGCTCGGACCGATCGGCAGTGTCTTGCGCAGAAAACCATAGCCCGCAAAGGTGAAGGCCAGCACCAGCGAGACCCATGGCAAGCCGCCCGCATCCCAGGTCAGGATCGCAACCGCAATTGCCGCGAGGCCGACGGCGACGACCTGTGCGCGCGACAGCCGCTCGCCGAGCAGCACGGCGCCCATCAGCACCGTCACCAGCGGATTGATGTAGTATCCGAGCGCGGTCTCGACCGTACGGTCGACCGCGATCGCCCAGATGTAGATGCCCCAGTTGAGCGAGATGAGCGCCGCCGTCAGCGTCGCCATGACCAGGGTGCGCGGCGAGCGCAACGCCGGGGCGATATCCCCGGTGCGGCCCATGGCGACGAGGATGATCGCCGCGACCGGCAAGGACCAGATGACGCGGTGGGCGACGATCTCTGCCGCCGGCACGTGGTCGAGTGCCTTCATCAAGAGCGGCATGAAGCCCCAGAAAAGATAGGCCGCCCCCGCAAAGGCGAAGCCGCGCAGGGGCTCGGGGCGTTCGATCTGGCTCTCGTTCATGGCAGGCGGCAATCTTCCGGGATGGTGTTGGCAGGCGGTGTCGCACGGTGCGACCGGCGCGACCATCGCAAATCATTGATGCACCAATCGCATCCGATTGATGGTGCAATCACGCCGCCGTGGCTTCGCCCTTCGTCTCGCCAGCCTTGACGAGCTTGTACACGATGGAATCCAGCAGAGCCTGAAACGAGGCGTCGATGATGTTGTCGGAAACGCCCACCGTCCACCAGCGCGCGCCGGTCGCATCGTGGGATTCGATCAGGACGCGCGTGATCGCCTCGGTGCCGCCATTGAGGATGCGCACCTTGTAATCGACAAGCTCGAGATCCTCGATTTCGGCCTGGAACTTGCCGAGGTCCTTGCGCAGCGCCAGATCCAGCGCGTTGACCGGGCCGTGCCCCTCGGCAACCGACATCTTCTCCTCGCCCTCGACCCTCAGCTTCACGATCGCCTCGGAAATGGTCTTCAGTTGGCCGTTGGCGTCGAAACGGCGCTCGACCATGCAGCGGAAGCTGTCGACCTTGAAGAATTCGGGCACGCGGCCGAGCGTACGACGCGCCAGAAGCTCGAAACTCGCATCGGCGCCCTCATAGGCGTAGCCTTCCGCCTCGCGCTCCTTGACGAGCGAGATCAGCGTGTCGAGCCGCGGATCGGCCTTGTCGACTGCGATGCCGCGCCGCTTCAGTTCGGCGATGAAGTTCGACTTGCCGCCCTGGTCCGACACCATGACCTTGCGAATGTTGCCGACCGTTTCCGGCGGCACGTGCTCATAGGTCTGCGGCTCTTTCAGGATCGCGGAAGCGTGGATTCCGGCCTTGGTGGCGAAGGCCGAGACGCCGACATAGGGGGCCTGCATGTTCGGCGCGCGGTTGAGGAGTTCGTCGAACGCGCGCGACAGCCGAGCAAGGCCCTCGAGCCGCTCGGGCGAGATCGCCGTCTCGAAGCGATCAGCGAAAGCCGGCTTCAGCACCAGCGTCGGGATAATCGTCACAAGATTGGCGTTGCCGCAGCGCTCGCCGATGCCGTTCAGCGTACCCTGTATCTGCCGCACGCCCGCCTTGACCGCGGCAAGCGAATTGGCGACGGCCTGGCCGGTGTCGTCATGGGCATGAATGCCAAGGTGATCGCCGGGGATGCCGGATGCGATGACGGCAGCGACGATCTCGCGCACCTCGCCCGGCTGCGTGCCGCCATTCGTGTCGCACAGCACCACCCAGCGCGCGCCGGATGCGTAGGCGGCCTTCGCACAGGCCAGCGCATAATCGGGATTGGCCTTGTAGCCGTCGAAGAAATGCTCGCAATCCACCATCGGCTCGCGGCCCGCCGCCTTTGCGGCCTCGACGGACGCGCGGATCGCGTCGAGATTTTCCTCGTTGGTGCAGCCGAGGGCGACGCGGACGTGATAATCCCAACTCTTGGCGACGAAGCAGATCGCGTCCGCCTTGGCCTGAAGAAGCTCGGCGAGGCCGGGATCGTTCGACGCCGAGACCCCTGCCCGCTTGGTCATGCCGAAGGCGACGAAGGTCGATTTCGAGGTTCGCTTTTCTTGAAAAAGCGCCGTGTCGGTCGGGTTCGCGCCGGGGTAGCCACCTTCGACATAGTCGATGCCGAACGAGTCGAGCATGCTGGCAATCGCAATCTTGTCCTCGACCGAGAAATCGACGCCCGGCGTTTGCTGGCCGTCTCGAAGCGTGGTGTCGAAGAGGTAGATGCGCTCGCGGGTCATGTCCGCTCCTTTGGCGGCCAGGATTCGGTGTCGTGGTCGGGATGCTGGCAGGAAACGAGGTCGGCGAGGAAAGTCGCATCGCCATCCGCTTCCGTCGGCGAGGCGGGCAGCGCCGGCAACGCATCCACATAAGGCAGCTTCGCCTCGATTCCCCATTGCCTTGTCGGCGCGACCGAAGCCGGATCGTCGAATGCACCGATGGCGAGCGCGACGCCGTCCGGCGCCTCATAGGTCAACGGCGTGCCGCATTCGCCGCAAAAGCCGCGCAGCACGTGGCTCGACGAGCGGTAGCGCTTCGGCTCGCCGCGCGTCCATTCGAGACCACCTTCCGGAGCTGTAGCGAGCGGCGCGTAGAACGCTCCGAATGCCTTCTGGCACATGCGGCAGTGGCAGATCGAAACCGAGGTCAGCGCCCCATTGACGCGAAACCGCACGGCGCCGCACTGGCAACCACCGGTATAGACAGGCTTGTTGGGAAGGCTCACCTCTTCACCTCCCAGGTCGTCACGCGTTCGCCGGTGGCGGGGTCCTTGCCGTCTTTCAACTGAATGCCCTGCGCCAGAAGCTCGTCGCGGATGCGATCGGCTTCGTTCCAGTTCTTGTCGCGGATGAAAGCGAGGCGGTCTGCGACGAAGCGCTTCACGGCATCTTCATCCACGTCGACTGTCTCCGGCTCGAAGCCCAAAAAGGCGATCGTCGCCTTCAGCGACGCAGCAGCCTCATCAGTGCCCGCACCCGCCAGTTGCGACAGAGCATGAAACGCTTCGCTCGTCGCCAAGTCGTCAGCGAGGGCGTCGAGCACTGGCTGGGCGATGTCGCCATCACCGGCCGCCTGGTCTACAACGCGCAGCCACTTGCGCAGCGTGCTTTCCGCCTCCTCCAGCCTGCGCACGCTGAAATCGATCGGCTCGCGGTAGTGCGTCATCAGCATCGCCAGCCTCAGCACTTCGCCCGGCCATTTGCGGCCGCCGAATTTTTCCGTGTGCAGCAGGTCATGGATCGTGACGAAGTTGCCCTCGGACTTCGACATCTTGCGCCCCTCGACCTGGACGAAGCCGTTGTGAAGCCAGTAGTTCGCCATGACATCCGTGCCGTGGGCGCAGCGGGACTGGGCGATCTCGTTTTCGTGGTGGGGGAAGATCAGGTCGAGGCCGCCGCCGTGAATGTCGAAGACCTCGCCGAGATAGGCGGCCGACATGGCCGAGCATTCGATGTGCCAGCCCGGACGGCCACGGATCGGGAGCGGTTTGCCGTTGATGGTGAAGGTCGCGTCCCAGCCTGGCTCGGCGTTGCTCGACGCCTTCCAGAGCACGAAATCGCCGGGGTGCTTCTTGTGCGCATCGACGGCGACGCGCGCGCCGGCCCGCTGGTCTTCGAGGTTGCGGCCGGCGAGCTTGCCATAATCCGCCATCGAGACCGTGTCGAAGAGGATTTCCCCTTGCGCCGCATAGGCATGGCCGCGGTCGATGAGAGATTGAATCAAGCTGACCATGTCGGCCTTGCCGTCCTCGCGCGGAAGCACGAATTCGGTCGCGCGCGGCTCGTGCGTCGGCTGCAGGCAGCCAAGCGCTGCGACGTCTTCATGGAACTGGTTGGCGGTCGTCTCGGTGACCTTGCGGATCGCCTCGTTCAGCGGCAGGTCGGGAAAGTCGCGCAGCGCGCGCTCGTTGATCTTGTCGTCGACGTCGGTGATGTTGCGGACATAGGTGACGTGCTCGCCCCCATACAGATAGCGCAGCAGCCGAAACAGCACGTCGAACACGATGACCGGCCGCGCATTGCCGATATGAGCGAAGTCGTAGACCGTCGGGCCGCAGACATACATCCGCACATTCTGCGGATCGATCGGCCGGAAGACTTCCTTCGTCTTCGTCAGCGTATTGGTCAAGCGCAGTTGCGGCGCTTCAGTCATGCGTCAACCTTCCCACGAAACTAGCCCTCCACCGGCTGGCCGGGAGGTTTTCTCGTTCACGATCGGAAGGGCGAAAACGTCCGGACCAGCAGGCTGCTAGCCGATAATGCAAATGCCGGTAATGGCGAGCTGCGTTTTCATGGCTGCTTTATCGCGCTGCCATCAAGGCGCGTCAAGGGCGGAAATAGGGCCGCCAAATGGCCGTTTGCGTGGCGAAAATGCCGCTTAAAGAATGCGTTAAGCATGCCGGTGCAAATTGAACTGAATTGTCCGCATCGGCCATCCCTGCGGCCAAGCTTTGGTCTTATTCGATCCCCAGTTCGGACCGGTACCCGCCGAACATTGCAAACAGGAGATCAGGAAATGCCCGTCCTCGCCACCAAGACCGAACGTCAACGCGCCGAATACATGTCGCTGACCCAGCACTACCGCAACATCGGGCCGGCGGCGATCCTGGCGGCCGTCCTCGCCGCCCCGCGCAAGCGCACGGCGGAGCCGAAGTCGCAGCAGACGATGAAGAAGTCCGCCTGACGAACTCAGAACAGGCTGAGCTGATCCGTCTTCGGCTTCGGCTTTTTCGCGGCAACAGGCTCCGGCGCGACCAGCGCCGGGTGGATGAGATCCGGGTCGTCATTGGCGACCTTGTTGACGCGATCCGACACCGGGATCGCCTCGAACAGATCCGGCTCGGCCGGGCGCATCAGATGCGCGACGTCACGTGGCTCGTTGCCGACGCAATCGAGCCATTCGGCAAAATCCTGCTCATGAATGACGACCGGCATCCGGTCGTGAATCGGTGCCAGCGTCTCGTTTGCCGAGGTCGTCAGGATCGCACCCGTATCCATTTCGCTGCCGTTCGGGTCGATGTAGGTCTCCATCAGCCCGGCAAAGGCCAATGCACCGCCATGGCGCGGCTTCAGGAAATAAGGCTGCGGCCGGCCCTTTCCGTCTCTTCTCCACTCGTAAAAGCCCGATGCCGGCACCAGCGAGCGCCGGTGGCGTAGCGCGGCACGGAATGCGTTCTTCTCGGGGGCCGTTTCAGAACGGGCATTGATCAGCAGCGGAAACGCCTTGACGTCCTTAACCCAGGACGGCAGCAAACCCCAACGCACCAGTTCGGCGCGGCGGTCGGGCAGGTTCGAGCCCGGCTCGCGGCGATAGCCGGCGGCGATCATCAGGATCGGCTGCGTTGGCGCGATGTTGTAGCGAGGTGCCAGGCCGCCCTCGAGCGGCATGATCGCGAACAGCGCCTCGATCTGCGCCGCCGTCTGGGTCAATACGAAACGTCCACACATGGCCCCTATGTAGTGGAGTGGACGGACGGACGGGAGAGCCTATCCGATGAAGCGCATCGCTGCCGCCTCCGTGGCGTTGTTCAAGGACGGCCGCTTCCTGCTCGTCAGGCGCGGCCGCGGCGCGGCGCGCGGTCTGTATGCCTTTCCAGGCGGGCGCTGCGAGGCGGGCGAGAGCGCGGAGGATGCGGCCCGGCGCGAACTGATGGAAGAAACGGGGCTCATGGCCGGCAAACTCGTGCTCCTGCGGCGCATCGAAATCGAGGGCGAAGACATGGTCTATGAGCTCGACGTCTTCCGCGCGCATGAAGCGGCTGGCGATGCGGTCGCCGGCGACGATGCAGAGAGCCTTGGCTGGTACACGATCGGCGAGATGGAACGGCTCGACATCACCGCGTCCACCCTGGAATTCGCGCGCGAAGTCGCCACGTCACAATCCGGCCCGAAGACAGATGAATAGATCGGCTGCAGAATATACCGCGCGCTGGATACCACTTTTCGGCGCGATGTTCTAAACGAAGACCTTTACCTGACGGATCGCGCCTGCGCATGCCCCTTCTCTTCCGCATCCTGCTCATTGCTGGCCTCGTAATGACGCCGGGCGCTGGCGCGCGCGCGGCGGATTCGCCCTTCGAAGCCAATCTCGTGCGGCTGTCCGAAGTGTTGGGATCGCTGCATTTCCTGCGCAATCTGTGCGACGAGGCGAGCGACGAATGGCTCGGCCATATGGAGCGGCTGTTGGAGGCCGAGCAGCCGGACGAGGCGCGCCGCGCCAAATTCATCGCCAGCTTCAATACCGGTTACCAGGCCTTCGCAGCCAACTACACGCGCTGCACCCCTTCGGCGATCGAAGCCATTTCCCGCTACATGGAAGAAGGCGAAAAGCTTACTCGCGACACAGCCGCGCGCTTTGGCAATTAGTATTTGATTAACTTTTTAATCAAAGTCTCGATGCGTGACATTTCTGCTGTGGTAGAAAGGCTTAACCAGTCCTCAACGACAAGTACCAAATGCCGATGAACTCGGCGCCGGGGGTTAGCCGATGAACTACAGCCTCAACGATATCGACGCGATCATCCGCGAGGAAAAGCGGCTGACGGCCGTCGAGAGCCATTGCGAGGCGTGGGCCGAAGGCCTGTCTGCGGGGATCGAGCCGGAAATCATCGCCGAGGCGGCGCTATCGACGGCGCTGCGCGAACTTGTGAAGACGGCTGGCGAGGATTCCGCCGTACTGCTGCTCGAAAAGATGCGCAAGCTGGCGCTCTCCGGCGCATTCGACGGCGACAAGAAGCTGCACTGACCATTTTGCCACGGGCGAATCCTGCATGCGCGTGATAGCGTTCCGGCCATGATGATCACCGTGCCCACCCTGCCCGCTCTGTGCTTAGCCGCGCTGCTCCTGGCCACGCCGGCGCATGCCTTCAGTGAGTTGCAGGAAGCGCAAGTCGAGACACCGGCAGAAGACGAGCCGGCGATGGAACTGCCCCAGCCCGAGATGCCGTCGCTTGAAGTGCCCCTGCCCGACCCGATACGACCCGCCATGCCGGGCGCGTCCGCGCCTGAAGCGGCTCCCCGCGTCCTCTACGACGTCATGCTGCTGCCCGAACCGGTTCGGCGCATACGCGAATTGATCATGGCGGCCTGCAAGGCGGGAGACGTCGAGGCGCTGCGCGCGTTCCTTTCCACCGGCGCGAACGCGACGCAGCTATCGCTGTCCGCGGTCGAAGGTGACCCGATCGAGCACCTGAAAAGCCTTTCGGGTGACGACCAAGGCCACGAAATCCTTGCAATCCTCTATGAGGTGCTCGCCGCCGGGTTTGTTCATCTGGACATCGGAACCGACAACGAGATCTATGCCTGGCCGTACTTCCTGGCGATCCCGATCGACGACTTGACGCCGCCGCAGCGCGTCGAGCTCTTCAAGCTCGTCACCGCCGGCGACTACGAGGAGATGAAAGCCTACGGCACCTATATCTTCTTTCGTGTCGGCATCTCGCCGGACGGCGAGTGGGAGTTTTTCGTCGGCGGTGAGTGAGGTCGCCGGCTTGCCCCGGCCGGCGCTTGCGCCTACCTAAGCGGCGTCATCGCAACAGACCGCCGAGTCGCACCATGCCGACCGTTCATCTCACCTCGCGCGCTTTCGTCACCGTGGACGGGCCGGAGGCCGAGCACTTTTTGCAGAACCTGATCACGCCCGATCTCGCTTCGCTGGCGCGCGGCGATGCGCGACCCGGCGCGCTGTTGACGCCGCAGGGCAAGATTCTGTTCGACTTCCTGATCTCCCGCTCGGGAGAGGGATTCCGCCTCGAATGCCGGGCGGATGTCGCGGATGATCTCGTCAAGCGGCTCACCATCTACAAGCTGCGAGCCAAGGTCACGATCGCCAAGCAGGAACAAGAGCTTGTCGCTGTTTCATGGGGCGATGAATCTGGTGCTTCGCAATCTGATTCAAGCGTCCGCGACCTGCGCTTTTCCGATCCGGTCTGGCGGCACTATGAAGCCTTGCCGGCGGCCACCGCCGACCACGCGGCATGGACCAGGTTGCGTGTCGACAGCGGCATCGCCGAAAGCGGAACTGACTTTGCGCTTTCGGACGCCTTTCCCCACGATATTCTCTACGACCAAAACGGCGGTGTCGGGCTGAAAAAGGGCTGCTTCGTCGGGCAGGAGGTCGTTTCGCGTATGCAGCACCGCGGGACCGCGCGGCGGCGGGTCATGATCGCCAGAAGCGACGATGCGCTGCCTGACCCCGGGACGGAAATCACGGTCAGTGGACGCCCGATCGGTACGCTCGGCTCAGGCGCAGACGGCAGCGGCATCGCCATCGTGCGGATCGACCGCGTCAAGGATGCGCTCGACGCCGGCCAGGATATTGTCGCGGGCGATGCGCGGGTAACGCTGAGCATTCCGGGCTGGGCGCGCTACACGCTTCCCGAGACGAGCGCGACCGACTGATGCCGGACCGTCCGGGCGCCCCCGCGCGCGCATGGCAGCGTATGCTGTCGGGGCGCAGGCTCGACCTTCTCGACCCTTCACCGCTCGACATCGAGATCAGCGACATTGCGCACGGGCTGGCGCGCGTCGCGCGCTGGAATGGCCAGACGCATGGAGCGCACGCTTTCTCCGTCGCGCAGCACTCGCTGGTCGTCGAGACGATCCTGCGCTCCATCGAACCCGAGTTCGAGCCACGCTGGCATCTTGCGGCCCTGCTGCACGACGCGCCCGAATATGTGATCGGCGACATGATCTCGCCCTTCAAGCGGCAGATCGGCGACAGCTATCGCGTCGTCGAGCATCGCCTGCAGGTGGCAATCCATCTGCGGTTCGGACTCCCCCCAGCACTTCCTGCGGCAATCAAGAAGGCCATCAAGCGCGCCGACCAGATCGCCGCCTATCACGAGGCGACGCGGCTTGCCGGATTCGGCATGGCCGAGGCGGTGAAATTCTTCGGTCGGCCCACCGGAGTCACAGCTGGCGAACTCGCGCTGGAACCGCAGGCCGCATTGCTGGTGCAGAACGCGTTTCTGGCGCGCTTTGCAGAGATCGAGGCGGCTGTCGACTAGCGCCCCTGCATTTCAAGCCTGTTCAAGAACCACTTCGTCAGCCGCACCCAGACTTCGTCCTTCTCGCCGGCATCTTCGACGCCGTGTTCGAGATTGGGGTTGTCGTTGACCTCGATGACATAGATCTCGCCGCTCGGCATCTCCTTGAGGTCGACGCCATAGAGCCCGTCGCCGACGCAGCGAGCGGCGCGGACCGCCGTCTCGACCACATGAGCCGGCGCCTGCGCCAGCGTGAAGGCGCGAAAGCCGCCCTCATCGGGCTTGCCGCGTCGGTCGTGATTGACGATCTGCCAGTGCTTGTTGGCCATGAGATACTGCACGGCAAAGAGCGGCTGCCCGCCGAGGACCCCGATGCGCCAGTCATAATCCGTCGGCGAATATTTCTGCGCGACCAGGAGATCGGAATCTTCCAGCCATTTGGCGGCAAGGGATTTCAGCGCCTCAAAATCATTCGCCTTCTTCACGCCGCGTGAAAACGCGCTGTCGGGGATCTTCAAGACCAGCGGAAAGCCGAGCATGTCGGCTGCGTGTTGCAAATCAGCCGTGCCTGCGATCGTTACCGTCGGCGGCACCGGCACGTCATGCGCCTCCATCAACTCGTTGAGGTAGACCTTGTTGGTGCAGCGGATCATCGACAGCGGGTCGTCGATGACAGGCATGCCCTCTTGCTGTGCGCGGCGCGCGAAGCGGTAGGTGTGGTTTGAAATCGTGGTCGTCTCTCGAATGAACAGCGCGTCGTAATTGGCCAGTTTCGGCAGGTCGCGCTTGCTGATCGGCTCGACCTCGACGCCCATCTTGGCGGCGATGCGCGACCAGTATTTGAGCGAGGCAATGGAAGATGGCGGCAATTCCTCCTTGGGGTCCACCAGCGTCGCGAAGGAATAGCGCGAGGGCGTGCGCAGCTTGGTGTCGCGCCACTCGCGCGCGGTGTAGGTGTCAAGCGCGTCGAGAAAACGCGTCTTCTCGTCTTCCTTCATGCGGGCCAGCGGCAGGAAGCCGATGCGGCCAATCGAGGCCCATTCGCCATTGTCGCGGATCGTCACCTCCAATGCGGGCGCGCGGAACCAGTCGAAGAGAAGCCGCGCGAAGCGGTCCCAGGCCTTCGACGGTCCTATGCCGAAGAACACGCCGATCCGACTTGGAAACGCTCCGCCGAGTTCCTTGCGGCAGCGGTTGAGCGTCTGCTCGAGCTCGGGCAGCGAGGCCTCGTAGAGCTTCTTTTCCGACAGGTCGATCATGGTCTCGACCGACGGAATTATCCGGTGACCGCGCGATCCAGCCAGGAGCGAGGCATAGTAGCCGCGGCTCTGATAGGCGTAGGAGCCCGACAGATTGATGATCTTCGGGCGTTGCGTGCGAAACAGGGAGGGGTGGGTGAGGTAGTCTCGGTTGGTGATGATCTTGTGAGGGGTTTCGAACTGGTCGAGGTCGCTCTTGCGGCCGGTCAGGATGACCCAGGTCATTTTTTTCGTCTGTCTCCGAGCATGACGGCGGCCCGCAAGGGGGGATGGCCGAACTGCGCCATTCGCATGAACATCTCATATGGCACCGGCACGTTCGCCGCGTCGGAGGCCGTCTCGCCGTGCTCTTCCTCGACCCATGGATCGTGGATGAATATGTGGTCGCCATCATCGTCGATGGCCAGAACCCAATGCGGCACCTTCTTGCCGAACATCAGGAAGCCCGAGATCAGAACCATCACGAGGCGCCCTTGTTTCAAGGCGGTGCGAATATCGTCGAGCACGAACGCCCGATCGTGGACGGTCACGCCGTATTCGGCGATGCGTGCGCGAAAATCGATCTGCGCGAGCAGCATCACGCGGCGCTTTTCCTTGTCGCGCACGGATTGAAGGAAGAGTGGGCCTTCATGCGAGACGAAGATCTCGGAGCGCAGGCCATGCTCATGCGCCGAAACAGCAAGGCCAAAGGGTTCGCAGCCGCCGGGTCCCGACATCATGAAGATCGTCGTCGCCTCGCGCCAAAGACGGATTTCCTTGACAGGTTCGGGTACGTAGTCAGGGTCGAAATGCGCCATCGCCATCATCAGGCAGCAGGGGCCGCAGGTGAAATCAGAGGTCTGCGCGTAGAACGGCACCTTGGTCGAGCGCACCTCGCCATGAAGCAGCTTTTCCATGCGGATCGCCGCAACACCGTCCTCGTAATAGCCGTCCTCGATGCCGATTCGGCGGTAGTGGTTCTTCTCGTAAAGCGCGATGGCGCGCGGATTGTCCTCGCGCACCTCAAGCCGCAGGAGCATGCGGCCGTGCTCGTAGGCGGCATGCTCCGCGGCAGCGAGCAGCGTGCGCCCGAGGCCAGTTCCCTGCATGTGCTCGTCGGCCGCGATGGAATAGAGCCGCGCGACGCCGCTGCCCTTTCGGAACAACACCATGCAATAACCGACGATCACGCCGTCCTTGATCGCGACGGTCGTCTCGGCGGTCGAACGCTCGATCAGCTTGTGGAAGGAGCGGCGCGAAATCCGGTCATGGGTGAACACACGGGCCTCGAGGGCGGCCAGTGCGTCCTCGTCGCCGATGCGGGCGGCGCGCAGCGTGATGCCTGATGCGGTGGGTGCGGATGCCATTGCGGCTGACTTCCTCGGGAAAGTCCGGCGCCGGCATTGCTCCTCCCAATTCCGGCCCGCCGACACCTTTCCGAGGTCGGCGAATTTTCGCTTTCGCGCTCCGATTATGGCCGAATTGGGACGTCTGTCCAGCGGCTTGCACGGCTTGGTTTTCGCGCGAGCAAAGGGCTTAATATGCCCTGGCAGACGGGATGGAATCACCAATGAACGAACTGGAAACTCGGGCGACGGACGCGGTGACCATGAGCGAAATGGCGCTGCGCGAGGCCGGCGCGCTGATCGGCGCCTATTCACTGTCTTTCGTTGGCGCGATCGTCCTCCTCTTCATCGGATATATCGCGGCGGGCATCTTCGAGCGCTGGCTTTATTCCGCCTTGGGGAGGATCAAGGGCGTCGACGAGACCCTGCGCCGGTTTCTCTCCAAGGTCGTGCGCTACACGATCCTGATCCTCGTCGCGGTGACGGCTTTGGCGCAGTTCGGCGTCCAGACCACGAGCATCATCGCCGCGCTCGGCGCCGCCGGCCTCGCCGTCGGCCTTGCCCTGCAGGGGACGCTTCAGAACATCGCCGCCGGCATCATGCTCCTCGTGCTGCGGCCTTTCCGCGTGGGCGAATTCATAACCACGCCGACCATATCCGGCACGATCGAGGAAATCGGACTTTTCGCGACCGAACTGCGCGGCGCGGACGGGCTCTATATCTTCGCGCCCAACAGTCTCCTTTGGAACGTGCCCGTGACCAATGCGACGCGCAATCCGCTTCGACGCACGGAACTGGCGCTGACCATCGCCTATGGCGACGACGTCGCGACCGCGCGCCAGGTGCTCCTCGATCTTGCCGCAGAAGACGGGCGCATACTCGAAGAGCCGGCGCCGGAAACCTTCGTCGCCACGCTCGGCGACGCGGCCGTCGGCGTCACGCTGCACTACTGGACTGCGACTGCGGATTTCTGGGAAACCAAGATCGACATGACGCAAAAGGCCAAGGCCGCTTTCGAGGCGAAGGGGCTGACGATCCCAGTCGCACCGCGTCTACTGCGGGCGGCACCATCACAATAGCTGGAGGACGGGTGCAAATCGCGGACGCGCGCCCTAAGTTGCAAGCATGACGCTTTCCAAGCTCGCCCTCGCCGCGATCGTCTCAATGCCGGTACTTGCGAATTCGTCGGCCCTCGCCTGTCCCGGTCAGGTGACGATATCGCGCGGCGACACGCTGTCGGCGATTGCCGCAGCGTGCGGCGTCAATGTCGAGACGCTAATGCAGGCCAATCCGGGGCTGCGGCCAAACAGGCTTCAGGCCGGCATGAACATCGAGGTGCCAGACGCCGGTGCGCGCTCGCGCCAGATCCCCTACAACCGTCCACGCGTGACGGTCGCGCCGCCGATTGCGCAGACCGGCCCGGGCATCCAGACGCAGACCAACATTCCGCTGCGCGAATTTCGTCGCGAGCGGCAGGTCTACTTCGATCCGACGCGCCCGCCGCTGCCGGGCGAGGTGCCGATTGCCGGGCAGCCGAGCACGCCGGGCTGGCCGCTTCCGCAAAGATGACGAATAAGCGAAATTGAACGATCCATCGTTTCAATTCGTTTCCGTTTGAACAGTCGCTCGGCTAGTCTCGATCACCAATCGAGACCCGCACCATGACAACCATTTCCGCCGCCCGCCCAGCCACGCGCCCCGTGCCGTGGCTTTTGATCATCTGCGGCTGCATCATTGCCGGCATGGCTTTCGGGCCCCGCTCGGCCATGGGCTTCTTCCAGTTGCCGATGCTGGCGGAAAAGGGCTGGGACCGTACGACGTTCGGTCTCGCCATGGCGATCCAGAACCTTCTGTGGGGCCTTGGCCAGCCGATCTTCGGCGCAATTGCCGACCGCTACGGCACATGGCGCGTTCTTTCCTTCGGCGGCCTCCTCTACGCAGCCGGCCTCGCGCTGATGGCGACCGCCGACACGCCGACCATGCTGCATATCTCCGGCGGCGTCCTTGTCGGCCTCGGGGTCGCGGCAAGCTCGTTCTCGATCGTGCTCGCCTCGTTCGGGCGCAACACGCCGCCAGAAAAGCGGTCGATCGTCTTCGGTATCGGCACGGCGGCCGGGTCGGCAGGCATGTTCATTTTCGCGCCTCTCAGCCAAGGCCTGATCGACGCCTATGGCTGGTCGGACACGTTGATGATCATGAGCGCGATGATGCTCATCATTCCCATCCTCGCCATTCCGCTGGTCGGGAATTCGAAGACTGGTTCCGTCCCACAGGCACAGTACGAGCATGATCAGCCCCCACTGACGGGTCCGGCTGGAATGTTAGTGCATTGACGGTCTTGTTGCCAGCGCGGGCGGCATCGCTGGTTGGGTTTGCAGGGCCGTCCGCGCGGCGAAGGCTGGGATGAAGACCTC
>NZ_JAAAMH010000008.1 GCF_024105655.1 Aliihoeflea sp. 40Bstr573 | reverse complement strand
CAGGACTTCAACCTGCCGAAGCTTCGTGACGATCTCTTCCGGCTTGTGTCGTTTGTTGCTCATCGTGGTCCTCCTTCATGGTCAAAACCATAACTCAAGGTGGACCCGTTCAGTGGGGCTGGATCACATGGGCGGGCTGGTCAGTGATCCCGTGCGGGCGCAGCAACTGGCGGGCCTATTTCCGGCGAGGTTAGGGGATGATGGACTGCCCGAGGGGTGGAGAAATGGAATACTCGGCGATCTGGTTGTCAGTATAGTCGAGCGGTGCGAACCAAGCGCCGAAACCGAAGCTAGGCCCTACGTGCCAATTGATACCATCACTGCGAAGTCGCTGGTAATTCAAAGCGTTCGACCCGGTTCGGATGCGCAAAGCAGCCTTGTAAGGTTCCGGCGGGGCGACATTTTGTTCGGGGCGATGCGCCCTTACTTCCACAAGGTTGCGCTAGCAGAATTTGACGGCACGACGAGGACTACGGTTTTTGTACTGCGGCCCAAACGCAAGGTGGACTTGTACTTTTCCCTTATGGTCGTAAACGCCGACGACACTATCGCCTACGCGACGCAGCATTCGAGCGGCACAACAATTCCTTATGCGGTGTGGCGTAATTCGCTAGAGCGAATGCCTGTGCTCTATTCGCCACTGGACGTCCGCGACGCGTATGGTTCGGTGGTAGAGCCGATGCTGAGCCGAATGCAGGCATCTGCATCACAGAACGGAGCTATCGCCGCAACCCGCGATCTGCTTCTGCCCAAGCTGATGTCTGGCAAAGTCCGCCTCAGTGATGCCGAAGCCATACTGGAGGCGGCGCAATGACCCCGAGCTACCAGCGTTTCGTGCTGATACTCCGTCTGGTGTTGGCATGAGCATCAACGAGGACATCGTTGAGCAGGCCGCTCTCGATATTCTCACAGACCTTGGCTATGCCTACACTCACGCCAGCCAGATCGCACCAGACGGCGCGGCTCCTGAGCGCACTGCATATACCGATGTCATCCTCATCGAGCGGCTGACGGCGGCGGCGGAACAGCTCAATCCGTCCATTCCTGCCGACGCACGCGCCGAGGCGATCAAGCAGATTTTCATCACCGAGACGCCCTCGCTGGTCGAGGAGAACCGGCGCATTCATCGCCTGCTGACCGAGGGCGTCGATGTCGAGTTCGCGACCGGGGATGGCGAGATCAAGGGCGACAAGGTCTGGCTGATCGACTTCGACAATCCCGACAACAACGACTGGCTTGTGACGAACCAGTTCACCGTGGTGGAGGGACGCCATAATCGCCGTCCCGACATCGTGGTGCTCGTCAACGGCCTGCCGCTGGGCGTCATCGAATTGAAGAACGCAGGCGGCGAGCACGCGACCATATCGGCGGCGTTCAACCAGATGCAGACCTACAAGGCGCAGATACCGACGCTTTTCCGCACCAATGCGGTGCTGATCGCCTCGGACGGCATGATGGCGCGGATCGGTTCGCTGACGGCGGATGAGGAACGCTTCATGCCGTGGCGTACGGCCACGGGTGCCGAGGACGATTTCACGCCGCACGGCCCGCGTGAAATGGAAACCCTGCTGCGCGGCGTATTCGACAAGACCCGCTTCCTCGCATTGCTGGGGGATTTCATCGTGTTCGGCGACAGGGGCGACGGGCCGTTCAAGATCATCGCCGGATACCACCAGTTCCACGGTGCGAGAAAGGCTCTCTCCAGCGCCATTCAGGCCGCTGAGCCAGATGGCGACCGCAAGATCGGTGTAATCTGGCACACGCAGGGATCGGGCAAGAGCCTTCTGATGGCGTTCTTCGGCGGCCTTGTCGTGCGGTCACACGAACTGGAGAACCCGACGGTCGTCGTGCTGACTGACCGCAACGATCTGGATGACCAGCTCTTCGGCACGTTCAGCCTGTGCCGCGATTTGATCCGGCAGACGCCCGAACAGGCCGACAGTCGTGATGATCTGCGCCGCCTGCTCAATCGTGCGTCCGGTGGCGTCATCTTCACCACCGTGCAGAAGTTCACGCCCGAGGCCGGAGAGGAAGACTTCCCGCTGCTGACGGATCGTCGCAACGTCATCGTTGTCGCCGATGAGGCGCACCGCAGCCAGTACGGGTTCGACGCCAAGCTCGACAAGATGACGGGCAAGCGACGTTACGGATACGCGCACTATATCCGGCAGGGGCTGCCGAATGCCTCGTTCATCGGCTTCACAGGCACGCCGATTGAGGCAGAGGATGTGAACACGCCCGCGATCTTCGGCGGGTACATCGACGTTTATGACATCAGCCGCGCCGTTGAGGACGGGGCCACGGTGCCGATCTTCTATGAGAGCAGGCTCGCCCGTATCGAACTGGACGAGGACGAGAAGCCAAAGATCGACGCCGAGATCGAGGCAATACTCGAAGACGAGACGCTGAGCGAGCAGGAGAAGCAGAAGGCGAAATGGACGACCGTGGAGCGGCTGGTCGGCTCGGAAAAGCGTCTGTCGCAGATTGCCGCCGATCTGGTCGAACATCTGGACGCACGGATTGAGGGCATGCCCGGCAAAGCAATGGCGGTGTGCATGAGCCGCCGCATCTGCGTTGACCTCTACAAGCAGATCGTGGCCCTTCGCCCTGACTGGCATTCCGACGATGACGACAAAGGCGGGATCAAGATCGTGATGACCGGCTCGGCCTCCGATCCCTTGGACTGGCAGCCGCATATCGGCAACAAGAAGCGGCGTGACGATCTCGCTAAGCGTGCTCGTGATCCGAACGATCCGCTCAAGCTGGTGATCGTGCGCGACATGTGGCTGACCGGCTTCGACGCGCCGTGCATTCACACCATGTACATTGACAAGCCCATGCGCGGTCATGGGCTGATGCAGGCCATCGCTCGCGTCAACCGGGTGTTCAGGGAAAAGCCCGGTGGCCTCATCGTGGACTACATCGGCATCGCCCAGAACCTGAAGAAGGCGCTCAGCCAGTACACGGCGTCAGACCGCGACAAGACCGGCATCGACGAGAAAGAAGCCGTCGCGGTGCTGATGGAGAAGTACGAGATCGTGCGCGGCATGTTCCACGGTCACAACTACAGCCTTGGGATCACCGGCCTGCCGCAGCAGCGTCTTGCCGCGCTTGCCGACGCCATCGACTGGATACTGAAATCGCAGGAGCGGGAGGCTGCCAAGGTCACGAGCGCCGAGGACAAGAAGAAGGCCCATAGGCGCTATCAGGACGCCGTGCTGGAGTTGAGCAAGGCATACGCGCTCGCCTCGGCCAGCGACGAGGCGCGGTCCATCCGTGATGAAGTCGGCTTCTTTCAGGCGGTGCGGGCGGCACTCGTGAAGACCACCGCCACCGGCAGGATGTCGGACCGGGCGAAGTCCCTGATCGTGGAGCAGTTGCTTAATCAGGCCGTCGCCAACGCCGAGATCGTGGACATCCTGCAAGCGGCGGGCATCCAGTCGCCCGACTTGTCGATCCTGTCGGACGAGTTCCTTGCCGAACTCCAGCAGATGGAGAAGAAGAACCTCGCGCTGGAGGCGCTGAAGAAGCTGCTCAACGGCGAGATCAGAAGTCGGTCACGCTCGAACGTCGTGGAGGCGAAGACTTTCTCGCAGCGGTTGGAGGAGGCGGTCGCCCGATACCATGCCAACGCCATCTCCACAGTCGAGATGATACAGGAACTGATTGCGCTGGCGAAGGACATCAAGGCATCTGCCGCCCGTGGCGAGGAGCACGGCCTGTCACCCGAGGAACTCGCCTTCTACGACGCCTTGGCTGAGAACGACAGCGCGGTCGAGGCTATGGGCAGCGATAAGCTGCGTATCATTGCGCACGAGTTGGTGGAGCAGATGCGGGGCTCAGCCACCGTCGATTGGCACCATAGGGCGAGTGCCCGTGCCCGAATGCGCGTGCTCGTCAAGCGCATCCTCAAGAAGTACGGCTACCCGCCCGATCTGGAGCAGGAAGCCATCCAGACCGTGCTGGCGCAAGCCGAGGTGATCCTCAGAGAGGTTGCTGCAACGGCGCATTAAGCGGGCGGGCATTGAATGAAATCGAACGTGCAGAGGCTCTGATGACCAAGCCAATTGATGAGCACAGCGACCAGCAATTGCGGAATGTTATTGAGAACCATCGCACGCACGGCAAGGTGCACGAGCCTTACTATCTCGCCGCGATGGAAGAATTGGCACGGCGGAAGGGGCGCGGCCTCGACTTTCAGAAGTCGTTCGACCTGATCCGCTAGGCGGCGACTGAGCGACGCTTCTTGTCCTATAAGGAATTGGCCGACGCCAGCGGGTCCGACTGGTCGACAGTCCGATATGCAGTCAACACTCATCTCGGCGACCTGATTGACTATGCGCATGGTAAGGGCTGGCCATTGCTCAGCGCCATCGTCGTCAACCAGCAGAACGTCGCGACTGGGGAGATGGAGCCGCCCACGCTCAAGGGTTTGTCGAGGCGGCGCGTGCGCTGGGTTACGCTGTGGCCGACGATGAGAGGTTCCTACGGGAACAGCAGGAACGCGTATTCGCGCGGGCTGCGGTGGGCAAAGGCCACAAAGACTAGGGTAGATTTCTCCAGCAGTGCGCAGGATCACGGCATCGCCGCTGCAATCTCGGCGGTGACATCGCGGACACCGGGAGCAGACCATACGTCGTCGCGCAACATGAACCTGTTGCTGTTGGTATGGGCTATGAAGGTGGACTTTTCTACCACCAGCTTGGCAAGAACTAGCGCCGCCTTCATGACCTGAAAATCGTCATTGAACAGCACTGCCGCAAGCTGCTGAAAGTGGCCCTTTTCGATGTCTCGGATCGCGGAAAGCTGGCGTGACTTGTTGCGGCTATGGATGCGGCGACCTTTGATCTGATACCGCGTACCGTCTGCTCCCGTGGCGTCATAGCCCCGTTCGGAATTTGGTGCTTGCTGCCAGCCGAAGGCGCGGCAGAACAGATACTCGGCCAGATCACCAGTTGGATTATTCGCGCTGCGCACTATGCCCCTGTCACGTAGCTCCTCGCCGATCTGTGCGTGAAGGACCAGCAGTTCAGCAACGGATAGCACTGACAGCGGGGGTGAAGTGTGACCATCGCCGAGAATAAGCCAGCCTTTCCTTACGCCATCATCCCACAGTGCTCTCGCATAATCTTCCGGGCTCTGATCATGGCTATTCCGATGGCGCGTGACCATGCCAGCACGCTCACCTTCCGCATAGGCTGCACAAACGGAGGATTTGTTCGGTCCCATTTCGCGATGTAAGGTGCGCATATACTCGCGTCGCGTGACTTCGTGTCCTGCCATTGCCCTGCGCCTCCGTGTTGGATGAGAAGCACGATAGACCGGGACAGTTAACGGCTTTGCTCAGCGAGAGATTGGTCAGTTTTTCGGATCGATACGGTGTCGGCGAAATGCAAGGCGCTGAACACGGTGGAATTTGGCCGACCTTTGTCTCCAGCACACCTTCATATCCGAGGGCGCTGCCAAGCGCGTCCAGACCTCGCCAGCGGCTTCAAGCGATCTGGCTTACAACTCTCCTCTCCTATAGGCGCGCGGTGCCTAGGAGGGAGCCTTCCCCGGTCAGCGATACGAAATCGGCGGTCACTTGGACTTCCGTTCAAGTTCGGCAAGACGCCTTTCAAGTTTGGCAATTCGGTCTGAATTGGTGATTTCTGCCGGAAGGCCTGCTTGCAGTAGCCGCCGAACGCTATCTTGCCCCGGCTGATGATCTTGTTCGGCTTCCAAGCTCCATTCAAGCCGCCGAACAATTTCCGCGTTCATGCTTCGCCGGTTTTCCGCAGCGCGGGCTTGGACTGCGGACTTTAAGGCTGCGGGAAGGCGGATGCGCAGTGGGGGGTCTTCTCTCGACATAAGCCAAATATGGTCCACCGTGGGGTTGACCACAATCCGCTCTCCCAATTATCTTTTCTGTGGTCCACCGTGGACATTTCGTGAGGCATTGGAGAATGATCATGACGGAGCTTTTGCGCGTTCGCTTGCCTGCTACGCTCAAAGAATTGTTGAGGCAGCGTGCCAGAGAGGATGGTCGAAGCATGAATGGCCAGCTCGTCCAGATACTCAAACGGCACCTCTACAAAAACGCGGCGGTTCTGGAGAGCACTTCCAAGAAGGAATGCGTGTAATGCTTTCAGCCGAACTGACCAAGGCAGTTGCATACGCCCGCTTCTCCACCGACCGTCAAAACGAGCGTAGCACCGAAGACCAACTTGATCTCTGCCGTGATTTCGCAAAACGGGAGGGATTGGAGATCGTCGCGACATACGCCGATAAGGCCGTGTCGGGCGCATCGATGCATGGCCGGCATGAACTGAAACGGATGCTTCGGGACGCCTACGCGGGCGAGTTTAACGTCATTGTTGTCGAGGCGTTGGACCGACTTTCACGCGACATGGAAGACATGGCGGGCATCTACAAGCGTCTCTTATTCCACAACATCGAGATCATCGAAGTCCACGGCGGCAAAGCCAGCACCGCTATGGTGGGAATGAAGGCGATGTTCGCCCAACTCTTCCGGGAAGAAAATGTCCATAAAGTCCGGCGCGGCATGACCGGGCTGATCAAACAGGGACTGTCGGCTGGCGGGAAAGCGTATGGCTACCGTCCTGATCCGGCGAACCCCGGCAAGCCCATCATCGTAGAAGACGAAGCCGCGATCGTCCTGCGCATATTTGAGGACTACTCCAAGGGCGTTTCCCCGCGGGCCATATGCAAGCGGTTGAACGCCGAACATGTGAAGCCACCACGGGGGAAGCTATGGTCGCCATCCGCCTTGGTCGGGTACGCGGTCCGGGGCACAGGCATGTTGCGTAATCCGATCTTTGTGGGCCGCATCGTATGGAACAAGAACAGGATGATCAAAGACCCGTCGACCGGTAAGCGCGTATCCCGGCCCAATCCCGAAAGCGATTGGAAGTCCGCCGCTGTTCCCGAACTGCGTATCCTGCCTGACGAACTATTCAAAGCCGTTCAGGCGTTAATGGCCGGACGGTCGCACGGGGGCAGGGCGGATAACATCGGGATACACAAACGCCCCAAGCGTCTCCTGTCCGGCCTTCTAAAGTGCGGCGCATGTGGTTCCGGCATGGCCGTGGCCGGCGTCGACAAGTCCGGCCGGACACGCATTCGGTGTTCTGCGCACGTCAACAGCGGAGCTTGCCCCGATCCGAAGACCTTCTATCTCGCCGACGTGGAGGAACTGGTCATTCAAAGCCTCACGAAGGAACTCGCCAGCCCCGAACAAATCGAAATTTATGCTCGTCGCTATATCGAGGCCCGACATGCGCAAGGGGCGCACGAGCATCGTCGCCGTGCGGAGATCGAGGCTCGTATAGCCGCCATCGCCAAGGACAACGACCGGCTACTCGACTTGCTTATGGCGGGGAAGGGCGATCAGGACGCGATAGACGCTCGAATGAAGGCGCAGGGCGCAGAGCGTGACGACCTGAAACAGGAACTCGCCAGCCTGCCGAAGGGCAACAACGTCGTCCTGCACCCGACCGCGATCAATGCTTTCGCCGGGAAGTTGATGGGAAGAGCGACTGACCCTCTCCGCTCGCCATGCGCACGGCTGGAAATGGCGCTGAACTTGATGGACGATATGGGCGAGCTTGCGCCGATCGTACGGGAACTGATCCGATCGATCACGCTCGATCGCGATGATGATGGATGCATGACGATCGAGGTCGAGGCGACGCTGGCCCCGTTCCTACAGGAAGACGCCGCACCCGTGGGGGCTGCACCGTTGGTAGCGGAGGAGCGCTACCGCCAATACAGTGTTGCGCTTAATTTCATCTGTTGAAGCCGGTTGCCTGATCGTTAGAGATTCATGTGACTTCGCATCACCCCTTCTTACCATTGGTCGAGGCCCGGCGGGCCAATGCTATGAAGCAATCAAAGCTCGCTTGACAGAACTCATCTTCCATCTCGTCTCATGGCAGCTTTGCGCATTCTTGCAAGAACCGCTTCGCGGGAGGGGCGCCGCGGCCTAAGATGGCACAGTATAGACAGCCTTTAAGCGGGGCGCGGTGGGCGCGCCGACCATGGGAGTTCCATTTAACGAGAGGAACTTACCATGGCGACTTTGCAGACTGACGCCCCGATCACACCGCTGCGCCAATATATGCAGCAAGACTTGGTGATGCGAGGTTTGGGATCCCATACGCAGCACGACTATGTTCGACATGTCCGTCGCTTCGCTGCTTTCCTGGGGCGTCCTCCTGACACCTCAACCGCCAAGGACATCCGGCACTACCAGTTGTACCAGCATGAGAACGGTGTGGGGCCGGCCACAGTCAACAGCACAGTTTCGGCGCTGCGATTTCTGTTCACGGTGACGCTTAACCGTCGGGATCTCGCGCGAACTTTGGTCATAATCCGCAATCTACGCAAGCTGCCCGACGTTCTGAGCGTGGAGGAAGCCGCACGGCTGCTCGAGGCGGCGATCAAATACAAGGCGGCGGTCGGTCGCCTATGGCGCGCGTCTGCGCGTTTCTGAGGTCGCGCATTTCAAAGTCGACGACATCGACTCGACGCGAATGCTGATCCGGGTCGAACAGGGCAAGGGACGCAAGGACCGCAACGCCATGCTTTCGCCGCAACTCCTGGAACTGTTGCGACTGTGGTGGCGCGAAGGAAGCGGCGGGGCGTGATGTTGCCCCATCGCTGGCTGTTCCCGTGACACAGCGGCACCGATCCGACCTCGTCGCGGCAGTGGCACCGTGCGGTACAGGAAGCCGCCGAGGTTGCCGGCATCTGGCCTGCTTGCACCCCCGATAGAGCCGTCTCGGGTCCACTAGCCACTTAAGACAGCGCCATTAAGGCCGCGACACCCGATACCTTGCACCACTCTACGCGCGACCCAATAAGGCGTCTGCCGACAGCCTGAGGACGCCCGAAGCTTACAGCCACCAGAAAGGACGAGAAGCGCGACCATGGATGCATCGTGAAAATTGTTGCGTTCCATGGACTACGAGGATTAAATAGGGTGTCTCAGAACAGGGATTGTTCGAGATTTGTGGCGATGAGGCCTCCGCGTGCACGGCGTGCACCGGGGGTTTTACTTTTTCTAGGGGCGATTGGCGGACGCGAATGGTGAAAGAAGATTGGAGGGTGGGTGTCCTATTCTCGAGGGAAGGCGTCACGTCGGCAGTCGAGACAACCATGGCGAACGCCACCCATCTGGCGATCGAGGAGATCAATGCGCAGGGCGGCGTGCTCGGCCGGCCGATCAGCTTTGTTGACTATGACCCAAAGGCGTCGCCGCGCATCTATCGCGAGCTTGCCTTCAAGCTGATGGCAGAGGATCGGGTGCGGATCGTGTTCGGCGGCTACATGTCGTCATGTCGCAAGGCCATCCTGCCCGAGATCGAAGCCTTTCGTGGCTTGCTGTTCTATCCTACCTTCTATGAAGGCTTCGAATATTCGCCGCGGTGTTTTTACACGGGCGCGGCTTCCAACCAGAGCGCGCTTCAGCTGGCGCGCTACCTGATGGAACATCACGGGTCGCGCTTCATCCTCGTCGGCTCGAACTATGTGTTTCCCTACGAGACCAACCGGGTCATCACCGATCTCGTCACTCAGGCGCGCGGGAAGATCCTCGACGAGATCTACGTGCCGCTGGACGCCAAGCCCGACGATTTCAAGCGGGCCATCAAGCAGATATCGAAGCACGCTCCCGATGCGGTCATTTCAACCGTGGTCGGGTCGGGCGTGAAGATGTTCTACGAGGCCTATGCGGAGGCTGGCTTCAGCGCCGCCGCCATGCCGATCGCAGCAATCACGACAAGCGAGGCCGAGATCAGGACGATGCAGCCGGAGGTGGCGAAGGGGCATCTCTCCTCCGCTCCGTTCTTCGAGACCGTCCAGACCCCAGCCGCAAAGCGGTTCGTCGCGGCCTACAAAGCCAGGTTCGGCATCACCGAACCGGTCACCGCGTGTGCTGAGGCGGCCTATTTCCAGGTCTACGTCTATGCGCGGGCGCTTGATAAGGCGGGCACCGACAATCCGGACTACCTCATCCGCGCGTTGGGCGGGATCGAACTCGACGCGCCGCAGGGCATGGTCCGGATTGATCCAGCCAATCACCACACCGAGTTGTGGCCCCGAATCGGGCGCGTGAATGCCGAGCGGGCATTCGATATTCTATGGGAAGCGCCGATTCGTGTGAAACCCGACCCCTACTTTATCGCGCCGACCCTGGACGATTGGGGAAGCGCTCCCTTCGTGCGGCGGGCATAGGATCGAGCCGGTGGCCGTTCAGGTTCTTCGCGACTTTCGGGGATTGCACATCCAGGTCATTCACGCGCCGGACAGTGAGGGCCATGCACTGGTGGAGCATCTTCACCGCATGGGCTGCAAATGCGAGACGACGTGGCCGCTCCCCGAGACGATCAATCCCAGCGCCGACATTGTGTTCATCTCGGTGGATCAGGAGCGGCGGCGCGAGGTTCTCAAACTGTGCAGCTTCAACACCCGGGTGCCTCCGACGCTGATCGCCGTCACCTCCTATGAGGATCCCGGCACGCTCCAGGTGGTGCTGGAATGCGGTGCACTGGCCGTCGTGGAGCGTCCGATCAGGCCGTTCGGGCTGCTGACGAACCTCACAATCGCCCGGTCCCTGTGGCTCGAGCGCCAGGAGGCGAACAAGCGCCTGCGCAAGCTCGAACGCAAGCTGGCCGGAAACAACAAGATCCTGAAGGCCAAGAACATCCTGATGGAATCGCAGGGCCTCAACGAGAGGGAGGCCTATGAGACGATCCGCCAGCAGGCGATGGCCAAGCGCATCCCGATGGACGAACTGGCGACCGCGATCATCAATGCCCACGAGTTGTTGACAGCCCGAATCGACCCCAATAAGCTTAAGGAATAGAGCCTCGGCTCGTATTCTTGCGGCGTTCAACAATGGCGTTGGAGGCTGCGCGGCAGTGTAGCCCGTATTGCTCGTGGATCATGAGCGGCGGGTTTTTTTGTTTTCCGCTGCCAGCTTTCTCGGTCGAGGCTGACCGCCGATTTCCCAATCACTCCGCCTCGGGATCCACTCCCACGGGCGCCTGAAGTTTCAACGTCGCCTCAGCGAGGGCCAACATGCTGCGTGTCGAATCCGTGATCGGCAACATTTCAGAACCGGACATGGCCGAACTCCTCCATCGGGTCGGGCACCATGGGCATGTCGAGGTGCTGGAGGTGTCCGGCGACGATCTCGAACGCCACCGCCTGATGAAGACGACGAGAAGCGGACTGACCGTGGCGATCGCCCTGCCGCGCGACCAGAAGCTCTCCGACGGCGCCGTGCTGCACCTCGACGAACACCGCGCCGTGATCGTGCGCGCCGGCGAACAGCGCTGGCTGCGCCTGCGTCCCGCCAGCGCCACCGACGCGCTGGAGCTCGGCTACCATGCCGGCAACCTACATTGGCGCGTCCGGTTCGATGGCGAGATGCTGCTCGTCGCGCAGGACGGCGACGCCAGGATCTATCTCGACCGCATTGCGCCCATGCTATCGGAGCACCGCGTCAGCCTCGTTGAGGACGCCGCATGACTACGGATCCCCGCGCCGGCCTTCTGCTTGTCATGCAGCACGCCGACAGCGCGTTCCCCTCCGGCGGATTCGCCTTTTCGCAAGGCCTCGAGGCCTCGTCGCTGCTGGCGGACCGGTTCGGCGGCTTCGAATTCGAGCCCTATGTGCGCACGCAGCTCATCCATCGCTGGACCTGCGCCGACCGCGTCGCACTGGTCCGCAGCCACCGCATGAAAGGCGACCTCGCACGCATCATGGAGCTGGACGCGGAGGTCGAGGCATCGACTGCCATCGATGTGCTCCGGCACGGGTCGCGGCGCAACGGCATGGCCTTCCTCACTGCGCATCGGCGGCTCGGCTGCGCGCCGGCCGACGACTACGCAAAGCTTGTGCGCGCGGGGCAGGCTTCCGGCCATCTGTGCGTCGTCCAGGGGCTCGTCTGGCACGATCTGGGGGTGGGCGAGGATGCGGCGGTGGCGATCAGCGGCTACCAGTGCGTCGCCTCACTGGCGACGGCGGCGGTTCGGCTTGGGCTTCTTGGTGCGCTCGAAGCGCAGGCCGCGATCGCGCGGCTCCACCCGCTGGTGGCGACGCTCTCCGCAACCCCCATCGAAGACGACGAGCCGCTCGCCGCCTTCATCCCGCTCGCCGAGATCGCCGTGCTGATGCCCGACGCGTCAGGCCAGCGGCTGTTCTCGAGCTAACACCGCAATCGCGCCGACCGCATGAAACCGAAACGGGGACCGTCATGCTTCTGACACCGACCGAGCTGGAACGGCTCACGATATACACCGCGGCCGAACTGGCGCGGAAGCGGCGTGCGCGCGGTCTGAAACTGAACTTCCCGGAGGCCGTGGCGATCATCTGCGACGAGATCCTCGAAGGCGCACGCGACGGCCGCTCCGTGGCCGAAATGATGTCCTTCGGCTCGCGCATCCTGACGCAGGACGATGTCATGGAAGGCGTCGCCGCCATGCTGCCGATGCTGCAGGTCGAGGCAACGTTCCCGGATGGAACGAAACTGGTGACGGTGCATGAGCCGCTGCGTCCGGCCGAGGGCAAGCCCGCCGACACAGTGGAACCCGGCCGTCTCGTCGTCGACGACGGGGAGATCGAGATCAATGCAGGGCGGCGTAAGGAAACGCTTACGGTGGTCAACACCGGCGACCGGCCGGTTCAGATCGGCAGCCACTATCACTTCTTCGAGGTCAACAAGGCGCTCCGTTTCGACCGCGCGGCAGCGTTCGGCCTGCGTCTGGACATCCCCGCCGGCACCGCCGTGCGCTTCGAGCCGGGCCAGGAGAAGTCGGTCACGTTGACGGAATTCGGCGGCGCGAAGGTGCTGTCGGGACTGAATGGCCTGACGGACGGCGCCGCCGACGATCCGGCGGCAAAGGCGAAGGCGCTGGCGAATGCCAAGGCACGCGGATTTCTGGGCGCATAGGGGGCTGTCATGGCGGTAATGAGCAAGCGGGAATATGCGACCATGTACGGGCCGACCACGGGGGACGGCCTGGTTCTGGGCGACACGTCGCTGGTTGCGGTGATCGAGAAGGACCATGCCGTCTACGGCGACGAGTGCCTGCATGGCGGCGGCAAGACGCTGCGCGACGGCGCGGGGCTCGCGGCCGGCGTGACGAGCGCGGAAGGCGCGCTCGACATGCTTTTGTGCAACGTCGTCGTGATCGACGCGGTGCTGGGCATCGTCAAGGGCGACCTCGGCATCCGCGACGGCCGGATCGTCGGCTTCGGAAAGGCCGGAAATCCCGCCGTGATGGACGGCGTCGACCCGCGCCTCGTCGTGTCGGCAGCGACCACGGTGCGCGATTGCGAAGGGCTGATCGCGACGGCGGGCGCCATCGACGTACACGTTCATTTCGACAGCGCGCAGCTCTGCGAACACGCCATTTCGTCCGGCATCACCACCATGCTGGGCGGCTCGCTCGGCCCGATCACGGTGGGCATCGATTGCGGCGGTCCGTTCAATGTCGGCAAGATGCTGCAGGCGGCGGAACAGTGGCCGATCAATTTCGGCTTCCTCGGCCGCGGCAATTCGCATCGCCCGGCTTCGCTGCACGAGCAGATCCGCACCGGCTGCCTCGGCCTCAAGCTGCACGAGGACTGGGGTACGATGCCGGCGTCGATCGACACCTGCCTCAGCGTCGCCGACGAGCTGGATTTCCCGGTCCAGATCCACACCGATACGCTGAACGAATCCGGTTTCGTGGAGGACACGCTGGCCGCCATCAACGGCCGTACCATCCACATGTACCACACCGAAGGCGCCGGCGGCGGCCATGCGCCGGACATCATCCGCGTGGCCGGCGTGCCGTGGTGCCTGCCGTCCTCGACCAATCCGACCAACCCCTACACCATCAACACGTTCGACGAACATCTCGACATGACGATGGTGTGCCATCACCTCAACCCGGCCATTCCCGAGGACGTAGCCTTCGCCGAAAGCCGCATCCGCGCCCAGACGATCGCTGCGGAAGACGTGCTGCACGATATCGGCGCGATCTCCATGCTGGGCTCCGACAGCCAGGGCATGGGCCGCATCAACGAGGTGATCTGCCGCACTTGGCAGTTGGCCGACAAGATGAAGAAGCAGCGCGGTCGCCTGCCCACGGAATCGACGAAGTTCGGCGACAACGAGCGCATCAAGCGCTACATCGCCAAATACACGATCAACGCCGCGCGCACCTTCGGCATCCACGAGCACATCGGCTCGCTGGAAGACGGCAAGCTGGCCGACATCGTGCTGTGGCGTCCCGCCTTCTTCGGCATCAAGCCCGAACTCGTCGTCAAGGGCGGCTTCATCGCCTGGGGCGCCATGGGCGACAGCGCGGCGTCGCTGATGACCTGCGAGCCGCTGATCATGCGCCCGCAATGGGGCGCCTTCGGCCGCGCCAAGCAGGCGCTCTCCGCCTGCTTTGTCAACCCGCTGGCGATCGAGGACGACATCGCCGGTCGCCTCGACCTGTCGAAGATGATCCTGCCGGCGCGCGGCACGCGCAAGCTTGGCAAGGCCGACATGCTGCACAACGACCTGTGCCCCGACATCCGGGTCGACCCGCAGACCTTCGACGTCTTCGTCGATGGCGAGTTGGCGACCTGCGAACCGGCACGCGAGCTGCCGCTGACGCAGCGCTATATGCTGAGGTAGGCGATGAACGTTCAGGCCAAGATTGGCTCGCAAGAGAAGAGCCGCGTCGGCGCGGCGCGCGTCGGCATCGGCGGGCCGGTCGGTTCGGGCAAGACAGCCTTGATCGAGCGGCTGATCCCGGCCTTCGCGGCGCGCGGCATCTCCATCGCCGTCGTCACCAACGATCTCGTCACCGCCGAGGATGCCGAGCGGCTGCGCCGCTCGGGCCTGATCGACCCAAAGCGCGTGATGGCGGTAGAGGCCGGCGCCTGTCCGCATACGGTGATCCGCGAGGACCCGACGCTCAACATCGCCGCGGCCGACGAACTGGAGATGATCTTTCCGAATGTCGAGCTGATCCTCATCGAAAGCGGCGGCGACAATCTCGCTTCCACCTTCTCGCTCGATCTCGTCGACTGGTGGATGTTCGTGATCGACGTGGCCGGCGGCGACGACATTCCGCGCAAGAACGGCCCGGGCGTGCTGAAGTGCGACCTCCTCGTCATCAACAAGAAGGACCTGGCGCCCCATGTCGGCGTCGACCTGCCGCAGATGCTGGCGGATGCCCGCAACGCGCGCGGCGACAAGCCGATCGCGCTGACCAACTGCCGGGCACGGGAAGGTATAGAGGAGATCGTCGACCTCATCGCTAAGCAGCTGCTGTTCCGATGACCCTACACTGGCAACCGGCTGACTTGGCGATGACGACGGACAGCTTCGATGCGGCGGCGCGTGTCGGGCGGTTTCACCTCGCCTTCAACCGCCACGGCGACATCACCCGCATCGGCGAGCAGTTCGTCTCCTATCCGTTTCACTTCACGCGGCCGTTCCGGCTCGATTCCGACATTCCGGAGCTCCTGACGGCCTACCAACAGTCGTCGTCGGGCGGGCTCTACCGTGACGATCGGCTCGACAACCGCCTGGTGGTCACCGCCGGCGCGGCGGCGCATGTCACTACGCAGGCCGCAAGCGTCGTCCATGCCTGCCACGGCATGCCGGCACGGCAGACGACGCGCATCGAGGTCGAGGCGGACGGCTATCTCGCCTACACGCCGGATCCGGCGATCCTGTTTCCCGGAGCGGCGCTGGATGCTCGCATCGAGCTTCGGCTCGACCCCGATGCGGTGGTGCTGCTGCACGATGCCTTCGCATGGCACGATCCGGCGGCGGCGAACGGCGCCTTCGACAGGCTGTGCAACGACGTCACCGTATATGATCGAAATGGCCGCCTTCGGCTGCGCGACCGCTTTGTCGTGACTGGCGCGCAGCTCGGCGCGACCTTCGGGACGGGCAGGGACTGGCGGGTGGTGAGCACCTCGCTGCTGCTCGGCCCTGCCGCACGTTTGCCGTCACGTGATGTGCTTCGCGACGCGCTGGCGCTTCACGATATTCTGGTCGGCATCAGCGCGCTGCCGAACGATGCGGGCTGGTGCGTGCGTGGCATCGCAACCAGTGCGGTGGCATCGCGGCGGGCAGCAAATGCCGCCTTCGTCGCATCGGTCCAGGCGGCCTTCGACGGCCGGACACCCGCTCCGAGGCGCAAATGACCTCTCTCGTATCTCAAGAACCGGCATCCAGCAGGGAACCCGCATCATGACTCGAACAACTCGTCGCTTCGGCCTCACCGCCACCTTCGCACTCCTGCCCGCCACGGCCTTCGCGCATGCGCAGGGCGACCATGGCTACAGCCTTCTCCACGGCCTGGCCCACCCGGTCGGGGGGCTCGATCACCTGATGGCAATGGTGCTCGTCGGTGTGCTGGCCTGGCAGATCGGCGGTCGCGCGCGCTGGGGCCTGCCGCTGCTGTTCGTCTCGATGATGGCCGTCGGCGGCATGCTCGGCGCAGCCGGCGTTGTCATTCCGATGTTCGAGCTTGGCATCGCGCTGTCAGTGGTCGTGCTCGGCCTGCTGACCGCCTTCGATCTGCGCCAGCCCTTGCCTTGGGCGATGCTTGCCGTGGGTCTGTCGGCGATCTTCCATGGCTACGCACACGGCGCGGAAATGCCCGCTTCGGCCAATGGCCTGTCCTATGCGAGCGGCTTCCTGCTCGCGACCGCGCTGCTGCATGCGTCGGGACTGGTGATGGGCATGGCGCTCAAGGCTGCCGGCAATCTCCCGGCGCGCCTGCTGGGCGGCGTCGCGGCACTCGCCGGCATCGGCCTGGTGCTCGGCGCCGGCTGACCGCCGCGGTCAGTTGACCGTCAGCCGGAAATAGAGCCCGGCCAGCCGCGACGGCAGATCCGCGACACGCTCCACCAGCAGCGTGTTGCGGCGGCCGAAGACGCGGCTCGCGGCGCGGTCGGCATGATTGCCCAGCGCCACGCAGAACAGATCGAGCCCGTCCGCGCGCGCTTGAAGAACCGCCCGACGTGCATCCTCGACCAGATGGTCGGGGTCGTCGATGTCCCGGTCGGCAGGCTCTCCGTCCGTCACCACGATCATCACCTTGCGCAGGCTTGGGCGCGCATCCAGGCGCCGCGCCACATGTCGTAGAGCCGCGCCCAGCCGCGTCGACAGGCCGGGCCGCAGCGCCGCCAGCCGGTCGATGCCTTCGCCGAAGCCGTCTGTGAAATCCTTGACCGCTCCGAGGCGCACATTGTCGGGACCATCGGAGCAGAAGGTGAAGACGGCGAAGTCGTCGCCCAGCTCGTCGAGCGCCGTACCGAACAGTCCAGTCGCCACCGCGGCCGTCTGGAGGATCGTGCCACCGCTGGCCGCGACATGTGCTGCCGTCGATTCCGACGTATCGATCAGCAGCGCCATGGAGATGTTGCGCTCGGTGCGCCGCTTGACGGTATAGATGCGCGGATCTGGCGTTTCGCCGCTGCGCCGGGCGACCGTCATCTCGACCAGCGCGTCCAGATCGAGATCGTCGCCGTCGAGCCGCTTCTTCAGCCGCCTCGCCGGCCCCATGCGCGCACGCCGCACCATCGCGCCGATGCGGCTCGTCTCGCGCCGGCGGGCATCGATCTCGCGGTTCAGCCAATGCGGGCGCTGCAGGGCCGCGAGTTCCTCGGCATACACGCTGGTCAGCGCCATCGTGTCGGTGTGCAGGCGGTGGTCCCATTCGGGATAATGTCCGAGCAGCGGACCCTTGTCAGCCTCCGCCTCGGCGGCGCGGCTGCGGGCAGCTTCCGCACCGCTGTCATCGCCGGCGCCGTCGTCCGTCCGTCCGGGCTCCATGCGCGCCGCATCGAGCATGATGTCGAGCGTATCCGGGTCGGCGTCCTCAGGATCGTCGAGCTCGAACAGGCCGAGCCCGTCGTCGCGGTAGGCGGGGTCCACCAGATAGGATTTCGCATCGAACGGAATGCGCATCTGGCCCAGATCGTGCCCAAGGACACGCACGATCACTTCGCAAAAGGACTGATCATGCGGCCTCTCGGCGAACGCCTGTTCGAACAAACTGCTGCCCTTGCGCACCCATTGGTCGTCATCCTCCACCGACTGGTCGGCCAGCGTTCGGGCCAGTCGTGCCAGCAGCGCGCCGGACGACCGCGCGCGCATCGGCCGGGCCGTGTGGAAGGGCAGCCAGAGCCGCGCCAGGCCCGGAAAGCGTTGCATCGCCAACCGCTCGACACGCGCATCTTCCAGCAGCGAGACCAGCGCGAGCTGCAAGGGTTTCATCTTCCCAACCGCGAAGCGATGCGATGTGAACGCCTGATGCGCGAGCGCATGGAGCACTGCTGCCTCGAAGAAGCGCTCCGCCTGTGCCGATGGCAGGCGCGGCGCCAGCTCCGGCATGAGCACGACGCTGCCTGCGAGCCGGGTGCGGGCGTAGGCGCGGGGGCCGCGCGCGGCGAGCGTCTGGGTCTGCAACTCGCGCTCGAACAGGGCGCGGGCGAGATAGGCGAGACGATTGCGGTGGGCGTCGAACCGCGCCGCGCCCTCATGGGCGGAGAGGCGCTGCCGCGCCATCGGGTCGTCCAGCCGCAGATAGGCCAACCGGCGGCGGCGGTCCAACGGATAGAGCCGCAGCGCATCCTCGGCCCAGCCGACCATATCCGGCGGATCGAGCGCCTCGGCAAGAGCAGGCAGCGTCTCGGCCAGCGCGCCGGCGAGTTCCGGTGCGCGCGGTGCGAGCGCGGCGACACCGGCCAGGAACTGCGCCCAGACCGCACCGTCGTCGCCAAACGTCAGGCGCATGCCGACCGCATCCACAAGCTGCGCGGTGCCGCGCGCACCGCCGTGCAGACAGAGTTCCCGCGACGCGCTGGAAATCGAGAGCAGCGTATCCGGTGAGGCATGCGCCGCGACACGCCGCTGGAGGGTCCACAGGTTCCCCAGAAGCGCCGGTCCGGCATTGGCGCGGTAGAGGCGCAGCATCGCGTCAGACCATCGCGCGATGTCCGCAGGTGCAAGGTGGCGGCGGATGTCGTGACGGGCGGCGCGATAGGCATCGAGAAGGGCAGGCCGCATGCGCAGCTCGCGCTCCATCGGGTCGGCATCCGCCGCGCCCGTCTCGCTGGCCTCGGCTGTCGCGCTCAGAGGCACGCCGCCACCGCGGAGCGCAACGCGCCGCGCAGATCCGCATCGTCGGTCAGCGGCGAGACGATCGCGAGTTCGCAGGCGTCCGTCGGGGCGATGCCGCGCGCGATCAGTCGACCGGCGCGGATCAGCGTGCGTGTCGATGCGCCTTCGTCGAGGCCCTTGCCCGACAGATTGCGCGACGCGGCCGCGATGGCGACCAACCGGCCGGCAAGCTCATCCTCGATGCCTGCTTCGGCCGCCACGATGGCGCGTTCGCGGGCTGGATCGGCATAGGTGAAGTCGATCGCCGCAAACCGCTGCTTCGTCGATTCCTTGAGGTCCTTCACCGCGCTCTGGTAGCCGGGGTTGTAGGAGATCACGAGGAAGAAATCGGGATGCGCGGTGACCAGCTCGTTGCGCTTCTCGAGCGGCAGCGCGCGGCGCTGGTCGGTCAGCGGATGGATGACCACCGTCGTGTCCTGCCGCGCCTCCACGATCTCGTCGAGATAGCAGATAGCGCCGCCGCGCACAGCCTCCGTCAGCGGGCCGTCCTTCCAGACCGTGTCGCCACCCTCGAGCAGGAAGCGGCCGACGAGATCGGCAGCCGTCATGTCCTCGTGGCAGGCGACGGTGACCAGCGGCCGGCCGAGCTTCCACGCCATATGCTCCACGAACCGCGTCTTGCCGCAGCCGGTGGGGCCCTTCAGCATAACCGGCACGCGCTCGGCATAGGCCGCCTCGAAATAGGCGATCTCGTTGCCGACCGGCGCGTAGAACGGCTGCTGGTCTATGCGGTACTGGTCGAGGCTCATCGCACCTGCCGTCATCGTCCGAGTTCGTCCCGCGCCGGTCTTCGCCGACGCGGGACGCCGTGTTGCTCTAGCGATGGCCCGCCGCAACCTTGGTGGGAATGCCCTCGATCGGGCTGTCCTCGACGCCCGGCGCGCTGCGCGTCATGGCCTCGACCATGTCGCGCGTGCCTTCCGGGTCGTTGGTCCATTTGCGGTAGAATTCGAACGGCAGGGCACAGGTGCCGCGCGGATCCTCGCCGGAGTTGATCATGCCGGTGTAGCCGCGGTGCAGCAGCTTGTAGAGGTGGTTCTGCGCCTGGCCCTTGGCGCGCGCCTCACGGATCAGCGGCACCGAGAGCTGGGCGAACTGGATGCCCATCTCTTCCGTGCCGCATTCGCCCAGCGAGCGCCCATCGAAGCCGATGATCGCGGAGTGGCCGAAATAGGTATAGACACCGTCGAAGCCTGCGGCATTGGCGACGGCGACATAGCTGTTGTTGGCCCAGGCCATCGCCTTGGCCATGACGATCTGTTGCTCCTTGGCCGGATACATGTAGCCCTGGCAGCGGATGATCAGCTCGGCGCCCTTCATCGCGCAGTCGCGCCAGATTTCCGGATAATTGCCGTCGTCGCAGATAATCAGGCTGATCTTCATGCCCTTCGGGCCTTCCGACACATAGGTGCAGTCGCCGGGATACCAGCCCTCGATCGGCACCCATGGCATGATCTTGCGGTACTTCTGGACGATCTCGCCCTTGTCGTTCATCAGGATCAGCGTGTTGTAGGGCGCCTTGTTGGGGTGCGCCTCATGACGCTCGCCTGTCAGCGAGAAGACGCCCCATACCTTGGCCGCGCGGCAGGCCTCGGCGAAGATTTCGGTCTCCTCCCCGGGGATCTGCGAGGCGGTCTCGTACATCTCCTTGGGGTCGTACATGATGCCGTGGGTCGAGTATTCGGGGAAGATCACCAGGTCCATGCCGGGCAGGCCCTGCTTCATGCCAATGAGCATGTCGGCGATCTTGTGCGCATTGGCGAGCACCTCGGCCTTGGTGTGCAGCCGCGGCATCTTGTAGTTGACGACGGCAACGCCGACGGAATCCTTGCTCGAAACGATGTCACCATGTTGCATACTGGGAACTCCCTTGGTTGTTCTGTCGCTAGACGGCGATGTGTTGATGGATAAGTTCGTCGGTCAGGCTGTCGATCGGTCCGGCCGCCACGGCGCGCCCCTTCTCCAGCATGGCGAAGTGATGTCCGGCCCGTCGCGCGAAGGCGACGTTCTGCTCGACTAGCACGATCGACAGGCCTTCGTCGCGGTTGAGGCGGATGATGATGTTCTGGATGTCCTCGACGATGTTGGGCTGGATGCCCTCGGTCGGCTCATCGAGCAGCAGGATCTGAGGATTCGCCGCCAGCGCCCGGGCGATGGCGAGCTGCTGCTGCTGGCCGCCAGACAGGAGGCCGCCCGGCCGCTCCATGTTCTCGGTCAGATAGGGGAAGAGCGCGCCCACCAGCGCCGGCACCTGGCGGCCGGATGTCGAGGCGAAGCCGCCCATCAGGATGTTCTCGCGCACCGTGAAGTCCGGGATGATCTGCCGGCCTTGCGGCACATAGGCGATCCCCGCGCGGGCGCGGCGGAAGGTCGGCTGGGCGGAGAGGTCTGTGCCGTCGAGGTCGATCGCGCCCGTCGACTTCACGGTTAGCCCCATGATCGTCTTGAGCAGCGTCGTCTTGCCGGTACCGTTGCGACCGACGATGGCCGTGATCTGTCCCTTCGGGATCGAAAGCGACAGGTCGTGCAGGGCGTGGCTGCGGCCGTAGAAGCTGTTCACCTTGTCGAGCTTCAGCATCAGACGATCCCCTTCGAGCCGAGATAAGCGTCGCGCACCGCCTGGTTTTTCTCGATGCTCTCGACCGAGCCCTCGGCCAGCACCTTGCCCAAATGCATGACAGTGATGCGGTTGGCGATTTCCTTGACGAAGGCCATGTCGTGCTCAACGACCACGAGCGTATGCTCGCCCCGCATCGCCTTGATGATGGCGGCGGTCTTCATGGTCTCAGCCTCGGTCATGCCGGCGGTCGGCTCGTCGAGCAGGATCACCTTCGGCCGCTGCGCGATCAGCATCCCGAGCTCCAGCCACTGGGTCTCGCCATGGCTGAGCGTACCGGCATCCGTGTCCACGCGATCGCCCAGCCCGACGAGCTCGATGATCTCATCGATGCGGGCTGTCGTGCTCGACGGCAGCGCGAAGCGCAGGTTGGCGAACACACCCGGGCTGGGCGAGGCGGCGACCTCGAGGTTCTGTCGCACCGTCAGGTCGCGGAAGACGCTGGGAATCTGGAACTTGCGCCCCATGCCGGCCCGCGCGATGGCGTGCTCCGACATGGCGGTGACCTCGGTGTCGCCGATATAGACCTTGCCCGCGGTGGCGCGGGTCTTGCCGGAGATCAGGTCCATCAGCGTCGTCTTGCCGGCGCCGTTGGCGCCGAGCAGCACGCGCAGTTCCCCGGCATCGACCACGGTCGAAACGCTGTCGACGGCGCGGAACCCGGAAAAGTCGACGGTCAGGCCGTCTATTGTCAGGCTGGCTGTGCTCATCTTCGCCTCCTAGCCCGCACGTGCCGGTTCGGCGTCGACGGCATCCGCCCGCGCCGCAGGCATCTTCTGCGGCTTGCGCACGATCATGTAGCCGAGCCGGCTGACGAGGCCTGCAATGCCGCGCGGCAGGAACAGAACGGCCAGGACGAAGGCGAGGCCCATGATGACCTTCCACGCCTCGATCAGCTGCGGCGTCTCGCTGACGGTGGCCTCGACCATGTTGATCAGCACGGCGCCGATGCAGGCGCCCAGCAGCGAGTTGCGCCCGCCCACGGCCGCCCAGACCACCATGGTGATGGAGAAGGCGAGATCCATGAAGGTCGGCGAAGCGAATTCGGCGACGAGGACGTAGAGCATGCCCGCATAGCCGGCGATCGCCGCCGACACGCAGAAGAAGAAGATCTGGTAGGCCGGCACGTCGAAGCCGAGAAAGCGCGCGCGCCGGTCGTCGTCGCGCACCGCCTGCAGGATCAGGCCGCTGCGCGTCTGGACCAGGATGCGTGCCAGAACGAGCACCACCACCAGGCTGATCGCGATCAGATAATAGGTCGAGACGTAGTAGGGGTCGAACTCGTGGCCGAAGACGGTGAGGTAGCCGAGGTCGGTCAGGCCGTTGAACCCGTTGGTGAAAGGCTGGGCCTCCACCACCAGCAGGCGGACCAGAAGAACCACCGCCAGCGTGATGATCGAGATGAACACGCCGGAGATCCGCTTGCGGAAGATGATCGAGCCGATCGCGAAGGCGACCAGCGTCGGCAGCACGACGCCCATCGCAATGCCGAAGAACTGGCTCTTGAACGGGATCCAGAGGAACGACCCGTTGGTAATGCAGCACAGGTCGATCGGCGCGCCGGGCTCGGCGTTCCACAGCATGAAGTCCGGGATCGGCGTATCCGAGCCCTGCGCCAGGCTGGTCGGGCTGGCGAGCTTCATCGACATCGCGATGGAGTAGGCGCCCAGGCCGAAGAAGAGGCCCTGACCGAGGTTCAGGATGCCCGCGTAGCCCCAGCACAGCGCCATCGCCACGCCCAGCATTCCGTACACCAGGAACTTGGAGAAACGGTTGAGCCAGAAGACGTCGAAGTAGAGCGGCGCGGCCAGAATGATCAGGAAGAGCACCACATAGGTCGCCAGCGCGAGCGTATTCTTGGTAACGGGCATCGCTCAGCGTCCCTTGTAGGAAAAGAGGCCCGAGGGCTTCCAGATGATGATCGTGACCACCACGGCGAAGATTACGGCGCGTGCGATGATGTCGTTGCTCACCGATGCCGTCAGGCCGTTGATCTGGCCGAGCAGGCCGGCCGAGAGCACGGTGCCCATCAGGCTGCCGACGCCGCCGGTCACGACGACGAGGAAGCCGTCCACGACCATCGGCGTGCCCATGTCGGGGAACACGGTCTTGAAGCCCGACATCATCACGCCCGCGACCCCGGCGAGCCCCGACCCGTAGGCGAAGGTCAGCGCGTTGACTCGCTTGACGTCGATGCCGCAGGCCGCCGCCATATCCGGATTGCGCATGATGGCCCGAACCTGCGCGCCGATCGCCGTGCGGTACATGATGAACCAGGTGAGCAGGGTCAGCAGGATCGTCACTAGGATGATGAAGGCGCGGTATAGGCTGACCTGCTCGCCGCCGATGCTGATGACGCCGGAGAGATAGGCAGGCACGCGCACGTTCTGCAGGCCTGTGCCAAGCCCGGCGATGGTGATGCCGAAGAAGGCGAGGCCGAGCGACAGGCGCACCGCCTGCTGGAGCAGGATCGCGACGCCCCAGGTCGCGAGCAGCGTATCGAGCAGGCGCCCGTAGAGCCGGCTGACGATCAGCCGCTCGATGGCATAGCCGACGAGTGCGGTGACCATGAAGGCGATCGGGATGGCACCCAGCAAGCCGATGCCGAGATGGATGGACGCCAGCACCGTCGTATAGGCACCCAGCATGACCATTTCGCCATGCGCCATGTTGATGACGCCCATCGCGCCGTAGGTGATTGCCAGGCCGAGCGCGACGAGCAGCAGGACCGATCCCACGCTCAGGCCGATGAAGATGGTGTCCAGCATGGCGGACCTTCCCGATCTTGATCCGTTTCGGTGCGGGCGCCCGAGCGGCGCCGCGACAAAGCCGGGCCCTGTCAGGCCGGCATGCGGAAGACGGCGGACGGCGCGGTGCAGGACGCCGTCCGCCACGCGGTCACTTCGGCAGCTTCGACGTGTCGAGGCCGGAGGCCGTGCAGTAGAGATTGTCCTGCGCCTCGCCATAGGCGACGTAGGGCAGTGGGAACTCCGGCTCGTCATAGGCGTCGATGATCTTGCCCTGGCCATCGTCCTGCCACTGCGCGATGCGCGGCGTGAGCGCGGTGTGCAGGTTCTCGGCTTCCACCGTCACCTTGCCGCCCGGCGCGTCGAAGGTCTGGCCGCCGACGGCGGCGCGAACGGCCTCGGTGCTCGTATCGCCGGCCTTCTCCACCGCCTGTTTCCAGAGGTAGACCTGGAAATAGGACGACTCGAGCGCGTGATGCGTCACCGCCTTCTCGTCGCCGACGAACTTGCGATAGCGCGCGACGAATTCCGTGTTGGCCGGTGTGTCGATGGCCTGGAAATACGGGAAGGAGGTGTAGCTGCCGGCGGCATATTCCGCGCCCATGGCGGCGATCTCGATCTCCGACGTCACCGTTGCGCAGATCGGCAACGTGTCGTGCGAGAGGCCCTGGTTCTTGAACTCGCGATAGAAGGCGACGACGGAATCGCCGACCACGTTGGACAGCACGACGTCACAGCCCGAGCTCTTGATCTTGGAGACCATCGAGGCCCATTCCGAATGGCCGAGCTCGAGATATTCGTCGGCAACCCACTCGCCGCCGTTCTGCTCGATCAGCATCTTGGAGACCTTGGCCATCTCGCGCGGGTAGATGTAGTTCGAGCCGACGATGAAGAACTTCTTCTTGCCCAGCGTGTTGATGATCCAGGGGATGAAGTTGGACAGCTGCTGGTTCGGCACCGCGCCCGTGTAGACCACGTTCTTCGAGCACTCGAAGCCTTCGTAGTAGGTCGGGTAGAACAGCAGGCCGTTGCGTCGCTCGAACACCGGCAGGACGGCCTTCCGGCTGGCCGAGGTGTAGCAGGCGAAGACCGAGCTGATCCGGTCCTGCAGGATCAGCTTCGAGGCCTTTTCATTGAAGGTCTTGGGGTCGGATGCGCCGTCTTCGGCGACGATCTCGATCTGCTTGCCGAGCACGCCGCCCGCCGCGTTGATCTCCGACACGGCCATGTGCGTCGCGTCGTTGAGCGAGCGCTCGATGATCGACAAGCCGCCGGTCAGCGAGAAGATCGAACCGACCTTGACCGTGTCGGCCGCGAAGGCTGCGCGGGGCAGGATGGCCGGCGCTGCCAGCGCCCCGAAGGCACCGGCCGTACCCGTGAGAAATGTGCGACGATTGATGGTCATGCGTGTGCTCCGCCTCTGGAGGTTGGTGGTGTTTTTCTGGGTAAAGGGATGCATGTGCCGGCGCGGCGACGCGCAGCGGCAGATCAGCAGGTCAATTCGGTCGAAGGAGTTCCGACAGCCTCGTCGGAACAAAAAAACCCGAGCCACCAGCCGGTGTGCTCAGGCTTCCTTGCCTCGTGTGGATGACGGCGCTGTCGGTCCACGATGGTGCCCGTCGCGCGGGCACTGTGAGGGGAATGCAAACATTTTTTGCAGTGCAATGCAAGTGCTTTTTGGGCGCGGTCCGGTCATTTCAAAGCCGCGCGAACTCGAGGCTCATCTGCGAAAGATCATCGAACAGGCTGCCCGCGAAACCGCGTTGCACGACGATCTCGAAACGCTCTGCGTTCACGCGCGTGAGGTGCGCTGCGATATGGCCGACGAGCGTCGTTGCCGAGCGCCCCACCGGGAAGGCGGACGGATCGAGGTCCACCGCCGTACCCTTCGCCAGCACGCGCGCCGCCAGCGGACCGTGCAATACGATGCCTACGCGTCCATGGCTCTGGTCGACCACATCGACCTCCGGCTTCAGCGCCTGCGAGAGGACGACGAGGTCGGCGCCAGACATCACTGTGGGCGCCGTCGCGAACCATTGCCCCGGCGCGACGACGCGCAGGTCGAGGCCTGCGGCTGCGACCTTATCTGCGAAGGGTGCGGCAACCTGCGTCGGCCGTGCCAGCAGGTGAAGGATCGTGCCTTCCGGCAGCGCCTCAAGCGTGACGCCTTCGCGAACGACCGGCGCACGATCGGCTAGCGCCGCCTGCGTCGGCGGAGCGGTGAGCGGTATCCGGTTCGTTGTCATCTCAGCCATGGAGTCGTCCTCCCTCCGGATCGACGAAGACCGGCGCACAGAGCCGTCCACGGGTGATCTCGCCGCGCAGCCCGTTCCAGATCACGATTTCCTCGCCATGCCGGGCGGCGCCGTTGCGTACGAGGGCGAGACCGATGCTTGAGCCGACATGCGGCGAAAAGCAGCTCGACGTGATGTAGCCCTGGTCGTTTTCCAGAGTCGTTTCTGCGCCTGCCGCGAGGATATGCGCTCCACTGCGGAAGGCGTCCGCCTTGTCGAGCGGGACCACGCCGACGAGCTGGGCGCGGCCCGGCGCCTGTAAGCCTTCGCGTGCCAGCATCGCCCTGCCGATGAAGTCCGGCTTCTTCGCAGAGACCATGCGGCCCAGGCCGAGATCGGATGGGACGACGGTGCCGTTGATCTCGTTGTGGGTGACATGGCCCTTCTCGATACGCAGTACGGCGAGCGCTTCGGCGCCGTAGGCGCAGATTCCGTGCGCCTCGCCAGCCGCCATGATCGCATCGGCGATGGCAGGGCCGAAGCCGGCCGGCACAGCCAGCTCATAGGCCAGTTCGCCCGAAAACGAGATGCGGAACAGCCGGCCGCGCAGCGCGCTGCCGCACAGCGAAACCTCGCCGGCCGCGAGGAACGGGAAGGCCGCGTCGGAGATGTCGTCATCGACGATCTGCGACAGCACCGCCCGCGCCTTCGGACCGGCCACGGCAAGTTGCGCCCACTGGTCGGTCGCCGAGGCAAGCCGCATGTCGAGCTCCGGCCAGAGCGCCTGCGAACAGAATTCGAGGTGGTTCATGACACCCGCCGCATAGGCGGTTGTGGTGGTCATGAAGAAACGGTCCTCGGCGATCCGGCTCGTCGTGCCGTCGTCATAGACCATGCCGTCCTCGCGCAGCATCAGCCCATAACGCGCCTTGCCAACCGGCAGCTTGAGGAACGGGTTGCAGTAGACCCGGTCGAGGAACGCGGCGGCGTCGCTGCCGCAGATCTCGATCTTGCCGAGGGTGGACATGTCGCACAGGCCGACATTGGCGCGCACGTTGCGCACCTCGCGGTCGACGCTGGTCCGCCAATGGGTCTCGCCCGGCTGCGGGAACCATGCCGGACGGTACCAGAGGCCGGTCTCCACGAAGGTCGCGCCGCGCGCCTTGGCCCAGTCGTGCATCGGCGACTTGCGCACCGGCTGGAAGTGGCGGCCGTGATGCGCACCGGCCAGTGCCGCGAAGGAGACCGGGGTGTAGAAGGGCCTGAACGTGGTGGTGCCGACCTCGCCGGGCGACACACCCCGCACTTGCGCCAGCAGGCCGATCGCGTTCACGTTCGACAGCTTGCCCTGGTCCGTCGCCATGCCCATCGTGGTGTAGCGCTTGGCGAGTTCGACATGGCCGTAGCCTTCGCGGACGGCGAGGCCGAGGTCCTTGACGTGCACGTCATTCTGGAAATCGACGAAGGCCTTGACCTTCGACCCCGGCACCGACCAGAGCGGGGCGGTTGGGGCGGCGATGATGTCGTCTTCGACGGACGGCGTGCTGTCAGGCGCCGCGGCAAAGCCCAGCTCGGCCGCGAGCCGCGCGCCGGCTTCAGCGCCATCGGCAAGGCAGGCCGCGATGCCGGTGACGGCATTCGCTGCGCCGGCCAGAGCCAAACCTGCAAGACTCTCCGGCGCGAGGAATGCGCCCTGGGCGTCAGACCAGACGGGCCTCCCGCCGCGGTGGCAGGCAAGGTTGATGACGGGATTGAAGCCGCCCGACATGGCGAGCAGATCGACCGAGATGTCCTCCGTTCGGCCGTCATGGCTGACGCGGATGGAGGAGAGCGACTTGCCGCCGCGTGCGTCGGTCACGATGGCGCCCGAGATCAGGCGCGCCTTGCCGCGGTAGTCCGACGGCCGCTGGCGCCGGCTGTCCACGATTGCGGCGAGCTCCACGCCCGCCGCTTCGAGGTCGCGCGCCAGCGCATAGCCGCTGTCGTTGGTGGTGAAGATCGCAGCCTTGCGTCCGGCCGCGATGCCGTAGCGGTTGAGATAGGTGCGGGCCGCGCCCGCCATCATGACGCCGGGGGTATCATTGCCGCCGAAGACGAGCGGGCGTTCCTCCGCCCCGGTGGCGAGTAGTGCGCGGCGCGCGACGATGCGCCAGAGGCGCTCCATCGGTCGATGCGCCTGAGGGGCGGCGACATGTTTCTGAACACGCTCCACCGCGCCGAACACCATGTCGTCGTACCAGCCGAACACGGTGGCGCGGGTCAGCAACTGCACGTTGGGCAGCGACTGCAGCTCGGCGACCATTGCCGCGGCGAAGCAGGGAGCGGACGCACCGCCGATCGTCGCCGTTTCCGAAAGCAGAGCGCCGCCCGCGTGTGCCTGCTCGTCCGCCACGATGACGCGCGCGCCGGCGCGGCCGGCGGCGAGGGCAGCGGAGAGACCGGCGGGCCCCGCACCCACGACCAGCAGGTCGCAATGCGCCCATTGCTTTTCATATTGGTCAGGGTCGGACTCGTAGGTCGCGCGTCCGAGTCCTGCGGCCTTGCGGATGAAGGGCTCGTAGAGCTTCTCCCACAGCGCGCCCGGCCACATGAAGGTCTTGTAGTAGAAGCCCGCGCCGAGGAAGGGCCAGAGCAGGCCATTGAGCGCGCCGATGTCGAGGTCGAGCGACGGCCAGCGATTCTGGCTGGTCGCGACCAGCCCGGCATAGAGCTCCTGCATCGTGGCGCGGCTGTTGGGCTCGCTCCGCCCGCCGGTGCCGACCGTCACCAGCGCGTTGGGCTCCGATGCGCCGGCGGTGAGGATGCCGCGCGGGCGGTGATATTTGAAGCTGCGTCCGACCAGCCGCACGCCGTTGGCCAGCAGCGCCGAAGCGAGGCTGTCGCCGGCAAGCCCGCTCAGCGCCTTGCCATCGAAGGTGAACGACAGGGGCGCGGTGCGATCGACCAGACCGCCGGTCGGAAGCCGGTAGGAGGTCATGGCCGCGCCTCCGAGGCGTCTCTGGCGTCGGCGACTTCGTGCGTCGCCGTGTTCCGGCTCACCACCAGCCAGCGGCGGCAGCCGGAGGTATGATGCCAATACTCCTCATAGGCGCCGCGCGGATTGTCGCGCAGGTAGACATGGTCGAACCAGACCGCCTCGCCGGCATCGGCTGAGGGGCGCGGGAGCGCCGCGCTCTTGACGGTGAATTCCTCCTTGGGCCGCGCGCCGCAATGGGGGCATGTGATGAGGCTTGCCATCGTGCTTCCTTGCCTCCGCTCAGTGCAGGTTCGGCTGGGCGCCTTGGCCCTTTTCGTCGAGCATGTAGCCGCGCGCGAAACGGTCGAGCCGGAAGGCGGAAGCGGTCTGCTGCGGCGTACCCTTCGCAATCAGATGGGCGAAACAGAAGCCCGAGGCGGGCGTCGCCTTGAAGCCGCCGTAGCACCAGCCGGCATTGAGGTAGAGATTGTCGATATGGGTGCGGTCGATGATCGGCGAACCATCCATCGACATGTCCATGATGCCGCCCCATGAGCGCAGCACGCGCAGCCGCGACAGGGCAGGGATCATCGCCTTGCCGGCCTCGACCACATGCTCCACCGTGGCGAGGTTGCCGCGCTGGGCGTAGGAGTTGTAGCCGTCGATGTCGCCGCCGAAGACCAGACCGCCCTTGTCGGACTGGGACACGTAGAAGTGCCCGGCGCCGAAGGTCACCACGCCGTCGATGAACGGCTTGATGGCTTCTGAGACGAAGGCCTGCAGCACATGGCTTTCGATCGGCAGGCGCATCTCGGCCATCGCCGCGACGCGCGACGAATTACCGGCCGCCGCCAGCGCCAGCCTGTCGCAGCCGATGAAGCCGCGCGACGTCTCGACGCCGGTGACGCGGCCGTTCTCGCGGCGAATCCCGGTCACCTCACAGTTCTGGATGATGTCGACGCCGCGGCTGTCGGCACCACGTGCATAGCCCCATGCCACCGCGTCGTGGCGTACCGTGCCGCCGCGCCGCTGGATGAGCCCGCCCTGGATGGGGAAGCGCGAATTGTCGTAGTCGAGGAAAGGCAGCATCGCCTTGACCTGCGAACGGTCGAGCAGGTCGGCGTCCACGCCGTGCAGGCGCATCGCGTTGCCGCGCCGCGTATAGGCGTCGCGCTGGGCGTCGGAGTGGAACAGGTTCAGCACCCCGCGCTGCGAGACCATGGCGTTGAAGTTGAAGTCCTGCTCGAGCCCTTCCCAGAGCTTCATCGACAGTTCGTAGAAGGGGTTGTTTCCGGGCAGCAGATAGTTCGAACGGATGATAGTGGTGTTGCGCCCGACATTGCCGGAGCCGATGTAGCCCTTCTCCAGCACAGCGACATTGGTGCTGCCGAATTCCTTGGCGAGGTAGTAGGCGGTGGCCAGACCATGCCCCCCGCCGCCGACGATGATGACGTCGTAATGCGGCTTCGGCTGCGGATCTCGCCACGCCGGCTGCCAGCTTTTGTTGCCCTTCAGGCCGTTCAGGAAAACGGACAGTGCCGAATAGCGCATCGTTTGCGTCCCATCTCGTCCGCGATTGTTAAGCCGAAAGCGCTGGTCTATACCTGCTCATAAGGGACGTATTCCTTTCAAGCAGAGACATGGCGCGCGTTTCTTCCAAAGGATCGATCCGGGCAGGCAGCCAGCGTTACGGCTTTGTCCTGTTGCCAGGCTTCGCACTCATGTCCTTCGCATCGGCGACGGAACCGCTCCGCGCCGCCAACCTGCTCGCGGGGCAGCACCTTTACGAGCCGGTGTATCTCTCCATTGACGGTGCACCGGTGGCGTCGTCGTCCGGTGCGCTGGTTCCCTGCGCGTCGTTGAGCGAAACGGAGGTGCTGCATACGCTATTCGTCTGCGCCGGCGGCAATCCGGCCGACTGGTACCTGCCGTCGCTCCATGCGGCGCTGCGCGCGTTCGCCGTTTCCGGGATGCGGATCGGCGGCATTTCCGGCGGCCCTTACGTCTTGGCTGCAGCAGGCCTGCTCGACGGGCGCGACTTCACCGTGCACTGGGAACATGCGCCGGCGCTGATGGAGGCCTTTCCAAGCCTGTCGCCGCGCCAGGCGCGTTTCGTCGTGGACGGCAACCGCATTACCTGCGGCGGCGGCGTGGCGCCGCTCGACATGATGCATGCGCTGATCGCGGAGCGGATGGGTGCGGATTTCGCGCGGCGGGTCAGCGACTGGTACCTGCACACGGCGGTGGCCGAGCCGACCGCGCCGCAGCGGGCCTCGACGGCGGAACGCTTCGGCGTGCATCATCCCGCCCTGCTCGCCGTGCTCGACCGGATGGAAGGCACGATCGAGAACCCGATCGGGCGCGACGCGATGGCGGCCTTCGCAGGGGTCAGCCCGCGCCATCTCGACCGCCTATTCGCAGATCACCTCAAGCGCGGCTTCGCCGAGACCTATCGCGACCTGCGTCTGCGCCACGCGCGGCGCCTGCTGCAGCAAAGTCCGCTGTCGGTCTCCGAGATCGCATTCGCGACGGGCTTCTCCAGCGCCGGGCACTTCGCCACCGCCTACCGTCGCGCCTTCGGCCATACGCCCCGGCAGGAGCGGGGCTAGTTTCTTCCGAGTTGCCGCGATTTTCCTCGCAGGATAGGCTCGGCGCCTAATTCGAGGACATATGATGCCCCGCAAGTCGAACGAAATGCCGGCTGTGCCCACACAACCGCTTGCCCAGAACCCTCATGCCGTGCGCGAGCCGCGAGAGAACAATCTTGAAATGGCGATCGGCCACGAGGTGCGGGCCTATCGCAAGCAGCTCGGCATCACCGTTGCGGATCTGGCGGTCGCGACGGGCATGTCCGTCGGCATGCTGTCCAAGATCGAGAACGGCAACATCTCCGCCTCGCTGACCACGCTGCAGGCGCTGTCCCGCGCGCTCGGCGTGCCGCTGACCGCCTTCTTCCGCCGCTTCGAGGAACCGCGTAACGCCACCTTCGTAAAGGCCGGCGAGGGCGTGAACATCGAGCGCCGCGGCACGCGCGCCGGCCACCAGTACAGCCTGCTCGGACACATCGACAACAATTCCAGCGGTGTGATGGTCGAACCCTACCTGATCACGCTGACGACGGAGTCCGACGTGTTTCCCACCTTTCAGCACGAGGGCATGGAGTTTCTCTACATGCTGGAAGGCGAGGTCACCTATCGGCATGGCGATTCCAACTACGCGATGCAGCCCGGCGACAGCCTGTTCTTCGACGCGGATGCGCCGCACGGGCCCGTCGAGCTGGTCAAATTGCCGGCCCGCTATCTCTCGATCATCTCCTATCCGAACCGCGACCGAAGTGGGAGATAATTTCTCCTAGAGAATATTTTATTCTCGCTGATTGTCATTCCTCGATTGCCGTGCTACGCCTCCGTTCAGATTGGACCGGAGGCTGTCAGCGCGATGTGCGGCATTGTTGGGCTATTTTTGAAGGACCGGACGCTGGAGCCGAAGCTCGGCGACATGCTGTCCGACATGTTGATCACCATGACGGATCGTGGGCCGGATTCGGCAGGCATCGCCATCTACGGCGCGGCGTCCGCCAAGGGCACCAAGCTGACGATCCAGTCATCGGCGCCTGAAACGGATTTCGCCGATCTGGCGCAGAAGCTCGCTTCGTCCGGCATCCAGGCCGACGTGACGGTCAAGAGCACGCACGCGGTGATCGAGACCGAGGCGGCGGCGGACGAGGTTCGCTCATTCCTTACCGACAAGCCCTCGATGCGTGTCATGGGCGTCGGCGACAATGTCGAAATCTACAAGGAAACCGGCCTGCCGAAGGATGTCGTCGAGCGCTTCGGCGTCCGCGCCATGGGCGGCACGCACGGCATCGGCCATACGCGCATGGCGACGGAATCGGCTGTCACGACGCTCGGCGCACACCCCTTCTCCACCGGACCCGACCAGTGCCTGGTGCACAACGGATCGCTCTCCAATCACAACAACCTGCGCCGCGAGTTGGTGCGCGGCGGCATGCGTTTCGAGACCGAGAACGACTCCGAGGTGGCTGCCGCCTACCTGACGTCCGAAATGGCGAAGGGCAAGGATCTCGGCGCGGCGCTGGAAGGCGCGCTGGGTGACCTAGACGGCTTCTTCACCTTCGTTGTCGGCACGAAGTCCGGCTTCGGCGTGGTGCGCGATCCGATCGCCTGCAAGCCGGCCGTCATGGCCGAGACCGACCAGTATGTCGCTTTCGGCTCCGAATATCGCGCGCTAGTCAATCTGCCCGGCATCGAGACGGCGCGGGTCTGGGAGCCGGAGCCGGCAACCGTCTATTTCTGGGATCACGAGAAGGCCGCTTGAGATGACCGTCTTCGACCTTTCCAGCGCAACCTTGCGCGACCTCAACAGTGCCCTGCATGCCATCGCGGACGGCGCAAACGACACGGAGTTCGAGGTGGTCAACCCGCGCGGCAGCCATGCCGTGGCCGTCGGCATCGCCAAACCCGTCAGCGTCGAGGTGCATGGCTCGGTCGGCTATTACTGCGCCGGCATGAACGATGGCGGAACCGTCACGGTGCACGGCTCGGCCGGGCCTGGGGTCGCCGAGAACATGATGTCCGGTACGGTCGTGATCGAGGGCGACGCATCGCAATATGCGGGCGCCACGGGCCGCGGTGGCCTGCTCGTCATCAAGGGCAATGCGGCCTCGCGCTGCGGCATCTCGATGAAGGGCATCGACATCGTCGTGCATGGCTCGATCGGCCACATGTCGGCCTTCATGGGCCAGTCGGGCCACCTGGTCGTGTTGGGCGATGCGGGCGATGCGCTGGGCGACTCGCTCTACGAGGCAAAGCTTTTCGTGCGCGGCACGGTGAAGAGCCTGGGCGCCGACTGCATCGAGAAGGAGATGCGGCCCGAACACATCGCGAAGCTGGGCGAACTGCTGGACAAGGCGGGAGTCACCGACGTGCGGCCCGAGGAGTTCAAGCGCTACGGCTCGGCGCGCAAGCTCTACAATTTCAACATCGACAACGCCGACGCGTATTGAGGCGAGGAGAAACCATGTCCTACCACAATCCGCCCACCCCGCCGCGCAAGTCGGCCACCTTCGACGATGCCACGCTGGCGGAAATCCGCCGCGCGGCGGCGACGGGCATCTACGACATCCGCGGCGGCGGCACCAAGCGCAAAGTGCCGCATTTCGACGACCTGCTGTTCCTCGGCGCCTCGATCTCTCGCTATCCGCTCGAGGGCTATCGCGAGAAATGCGAGACCTCGGTGGTGCTGGGCACGCGTTTCGCCAAGAAGCCGATCGAACTGAAGATTCCGATCACCGTCGCAGGCATGAGCTTCGGTGCCCTGTCCGGCCCCGCCAAGGAGGCGCTCGGGCGCGGCGCGACGATCGCCGGCACGTCGACCACCACCGGCGACGGTGGCATGACCGACGAGGAGCGCGGCCACTCGCAGAAGCTCGTCTATCAGTACCTGCCGTCGCGCTACGGCATGAACCCGCGCGACCTGCGCCGTGCCGATGCGATTGAGGTCGTGGTCGGGCAGGGCGCCAAGCCCGGCGGCGGCGGCATGCTGCTAGGCCAGAAGATCTCCGACCGCGTCGCCGAGATGCGCACGCTGCCCAAGGGCATCGACCAGCGCTCCGCCTGCCGCCATCCCGACTGGACCGGCCCGGACGATCTCGAGATCAAGATCCTCGAACTGCGCGAGATCACCGATTGGGAGAAGCCGATCTATGTCAAGGTCGGCGGCGCGCGGCCCTACTACGACACGGCGCTGGCGGTGAAGGCGGGCGCCGACGTCGTGGTGCTCGACGGCATGCAGGGTGGCACGGCGGCGACGCAGGACGTCTTCATAGAGAATGTCGGCATGCCGACGCTCGCCTGCATCCGCCCAGCGGTCCAGGCGCTGCAGGATCTCGGCATGCACCGCAAGGTGCAGCTGATCGTGTCCGGCGGCATCCGCTCCGGCGCCGACGTCGCCAAGGCGCTGGCGCTCGGTGCAGATGCCGTCTCCATCGGCACTGCGGCGCTTGCGGCGATCGGCGACAACGATCCGAAGTGGGAGGAGGAATATCGCAAACTGGGCTCGACGGCTGGCGCCTATGATGACTGGCACGAAGGCCGCGATCCCGCGGGGATCACCACGCAGGACCCGGAACTGGCCAGCCGGCTCGATCCAGAGGTCTCCGGGCGACGGCTCGCCAACTACCTCAAGGTGATGACGCTGGAGGCGCAGACCATCGCTCGCGCCTGCGGCAAGAACCACCTGCACAATCTCGAGCCCGAGGACCTGTGCGCACTGACCATGGAGGCGGCCGCGATGGCGCAGGTGCCGCTGGCCGGAACCAGCTGGTACCCGGGTAAGGGAGGTTTCTGAAGCGATAGGACGGCGGGCAGCAACTGGGAGGTGCGCCCGCGGCTTCCGTTCTAGGTGTCTGATTCAAAACAAAGGGGAACCGACATGACACTGGACCTCTCGGCCTATGCCGCCGACAAGGGCGTCAAATACTTCATGATCAGCTATACTGACCTGTTCGGCGGCCAGCGCGCGAAGCTGGTCCCCGCGCAGGCAATCGCGGATATGCAGAAGGATGGCGCCGGTTTCGCCGGTTTCGCCACATGGCTCGACCTGTCGCCGGCGCATCCCGATCTCTTCGCCATGCCGGACGCCTCCTCGGTCATCCAGCTTCCCTGGAAGAAGGAGGTTGCCTGGGTCGCGGCGGATTGCGTCATGGAGGATGCGCCCGTTGAGCAGGCGCCGCGCGTGGTGCTGAAACGGCTGATACGGGAAGCAACGGCGGAAGGCATGCGGGTCAAGACCGGCGTCGAAGCCGAGTTCTTCCTCATCATGCCGGACGGATCACGCATCTCCGACGAGTTCGATATCGCCGAGAAGCCCTGCTACGACCAGCAGGCGGTGATGCGGCGCTATGACGTGATCGCGGAAATCTGCGACGCCATGTTGGAACTCGGCTGGAAGCCCTACCAGAACGACCACGAGGACGCGAACGGCCAGTTCGAGATGAACTGGGAGTATGACGACGCGCTCGCCACCGCCGACAAGCACTCCTTCTTCAAGTTCATGGTCAAGTCGATCGCCGAGAAGCACGGGCTGCGCGCGACCTTCATGCCGAAGCCCTTCAAGGGCTTGACGGGCAACGGCTGCCACGCCCACGTCTCGGTGTGGGACAATGACGGGAAGGAGAACGTTTTTGCCGACAAGGGCATGCCCTTCGGCCTGTCCGCCAAGGGCAAGACGTTCCTCGGCGGCATCATGCAGCATGCCTCCGCCTTGGCGGCAGTCACCAACCCGACCGTCAATTCCTACAAGCGCATCAACGCGCCGCGCACGATCTCTGGCGCCACCTGGGCGCCGAACAGCGTCACCTGGACCGGCAACAACCGCACCCACATGGTGCGCGTGCCCGGCCCCGGCAGGTTCGAGCTGCGACTGCCCGACGGCGCTGTCAATCCCTATCTGCTGCAGGCGATCATCATCGCCGCCGGCCTGTCCGGCGTGCGCAGCGCGGCCGATCCCGGCCCGCACCATGACATCGACATGTATCGCGACGGCCATACGGTGAAGGACGCGCCGAAACTGCCGCTCAACCTGCTCGATGCGCTGCGCGAATATGAGAGGGATACGGAGCTCCAGCAGGCCTTGGGAACGGAGTTCTCGGCCGCCTATCTGAAGCTCAAGCACCAGGAGTGGAACAACTACTCCTCGCAGATCACCGACTGGGAGCGCTTCTCGACACTGGACGCCTGAGTCGCACGGGGCGGGTACGTCAATCTCATTCCACTTGCTACCTACGTGCGCGCCTTTGATGTAACCGATACGCCATGTAGAATTTTACGGCGGGGCTGCCGCATTTCTCAGCAAGATCGAGGATTTCAGCCGCGGTAACCTCATCGTGAACAATGGGATTGAAGCCGTAATTTACGTAAGCGACCCGATCTCCGATCGAACGTTGTTTGTCGAAATCGAGGCTAGCCGTTTCATAGCCGGTAAAGTCCCTCCCGGAGGCAGCGACCTTTTGGAACAGGAGTGCAGTGGTCGTGTCACCCATTGCGGCATGCTGGCTTTCCTGAACGCAATCGCCTTCCAGATCGCCAAAGTTGCCCCAATGGGTATGCGGATCAATCACCCCCGGAAAGGCGATGTCCTTCAGATCCTCTCCCGTCACCGCCTCAAGCACCTGCAGGGAGGTGGGGCCGGCGACTGGGAACGGCGGATTCATCTCGCTTGCATTCCACTTCAAGCCCCATCTTTCCCAGCTTTGTCCAGACGCCGCGCGCCCGAGCACCGTCCTCGCTGTTGAGCTTGCCGACCATCCAGATCAACGCGCCGTAGATCATGGCGCGATCATCGCCAGTTAGGTCCACGATGCCGGCCTTGACGACAAGTCCGCCGAGCTCGATCAGATGCCGTGTGCGCTTGCGGCGCTCGACCTGCCATGCGCGCATGTCGTTACGCGCCCGTTGTGCCTGATGCCGGTTGCGCGCCGCCCGGTTGCGTTTGAGCGCCGCCGTTGTCGCGGTCAGACGTTGATGCAGATCGGCGCGGTTTCCCGCGAAAGAACGCTTGCCCGCGCTTCGCCCATGCCTCCCTCTTTCCGGCATCGGTGGTTTCCGCCAGCACGATCAGCGCACCGGCCAGTTCCTCGGCGGTGAGCGCATCGGCTCCCGTGGCGATCACCAGTTCACCGAGTTGCTGCACCTTGCGGGCTTTCAGTTCCCGCGCCTTGTCTTCGAGCGCCTTCAGTTCCGCGTCGTAATTGCGTGGCTTGCGCAATGTCGCCTCCTTCGTTCCGGTTGGTTGTCGATGCGATGAGGATAGTTGCGCGGACAGCGGAACGCAGTATTGTTGCCGGGACGGTGTGGCACGGCCCGGTCCATCCCGAGATTTTTTCGAGGGAGGGCGCGCTTATACGTCGTTCCGACGTGCGCTTGGCCGTGCCAATGCTTGATCGCGATGGCGATCTATCATCTTCACGTCAAGGTCATTTCCCGCAAGGCCGGAAGCAGTGCGGTGGCGTCTGCTGCCTACCGCTCGGCCTCGCGGATGCGCGACGAGCGCATCGACCGCGTGCAGGACTTTTCCAGCAAGCGCGGCGTCGTCCATTCCGAGATCATGCTGCCAAAGAGCGCACCGGAAGCATGGAGCGACCGCGAGCGGCTCTGGAATGACGTCGAGGCGTTCGAGGTCAGGAAGGACGCCCAGCTTGCCCGTGAGGTTGAGTTCGCCATTCCTCGCGAGATGACGCAGGCGCAGGGCATCGAGCTTGCCCGCGACTTCGTGCAGTCGGAGTTTGTCGACCGGGGGATGATTGCTGACCTCAATGTGCATTGGGACATCGGTGAGGACGGCATGCCCAAACCCCATGCCCATGTCATGCTCACCATGCGCAGCGTGGACGAGAACGGTTTCGGCCAGAAGGTGCGGGACTGGAACCGCACGGAGATGGTGGAGCGCTGGCGTGAACGCTGGGCCGAGCATGTGAACGAGCGATTGGCCGAACTCGACATTGATGCCCGCATCGACCATCGCAACCTTGAGGCGCAGGGGATCGGGCTTGAGCCGCAAACCCAGATTGGTGCGCCCGCGCAGCGGATCGAGATCGACAGCACCGAGCTCGCTGATCGGGCCGACCTGCACCGCGAGATTGCCCGCAACAACGGCGCGCGGATCATCGCCGATCCATCGGTGGCGCTGGACGCGATCACGCATCAGCAATCGACATTTACGCAGCGACACATGGCGATGTTCGCGCACCGGCACAGCGACGGCATCGACCAGTTCAACGAGGTGATGGGCGCGATGCGCGGTTCGCCCGATCTTGTCGAACTCGGCAAGGACGGACGCGGCGAGGATCGCTTCACCACGCGCGAGATGATCGAGGCCGAACAGCGCCTGCACCGTGCTGCCGAACTCATGGCCGAGAAGGAATTGCACGAGGTCAGCGACAGAAACCGCGAAGCGGCTTTGGTGCGTGCAGAAGAACGCGGTCTTGTCCTGTCCCGAGAGCAGGCCGATGCGCTGGCGCATGTCACCAACGGGCGCAATCTTGGTATTGTCGTCGGCTATGCCGGGACGGGAAAGAGCGCCATGCTCGGCGTAGCACGCGAGGCATGGGAGGCGGCAGGCTACGAGGTGCGCGGCGTTGCGCTCTCCGGCATTGCGGCGGAAAATCTGGAAAGCGGATCGGGCATTGTGTCCCGCACCATTGCCAGCATGGAACATGGCTGGGCAAACAACCGTGACCTGCTCACTTCCCGCGACGTGCTTGTCATCGACGAGGCGGGCATGGTCGGCACCCGCCAGTTGGAGCGTGTATTGTCCCGCGCGGCGGAAGCTGGCGCAAAGGTTGTGCTGGTTGGCGATCCGCAGCAGCTACAATCCATCGAGGCGGGCGCGGCCTTCCGCTCGCTCCACGAGCGTCACGGTGGTGTCGAAATCGAAACCGTGCGCCGCCAGCGAGGCGACTGGCAGCGGGACGCCACGCGCGATCTGGCGACCGGCAAAACCGCCGATGCCATCCATGCCTATGACAGAAATGACATGGTGCATGAAGCGCAGACGCGCGAGCAGGCGCGCGACGACCTGATCGAGCGCTGGGACAAAGACCGGCAGGCATCACCGGATGCGAGTCGCATCATCCTCACCCACACCAATGCCGAGGTGCGGGAACTCAACGAGGCCGCCCGCGACAGGATGCGCGATGCAGGTGACCTGGGTGATGATGTCAGCGTCACCGTCGAACGGGGCGAACGAAACTTTGCCACCGGGGATCGCGTCATGTTTCTGCAAAACGAGCGCGGTCTTGGCGTCAAGAACGGCACGCTCGGCACCATCGAGGACATCAGCACCCAGAGCATGACAGTGCGCACCGATCACGGACGCAGTATCGCGTTCGACCTGAAAGACTATGACCGCATTGACCATGGCTATGCGGCGACCATCCACAAATCTCAGGGCATGACCGTGGACCGCAGCCATGTGCTGGCGACACCGGGTCTGGACGCCCACGGCAGCTATGTCGCGTTGTCGCGCCACCGCGACGGCATGGACCTCCATTACGCCCGTGACGACTTCGCCAGCCAGGACAAGCTCATAACCACCTTGTCGCGTGACCGGTCCAAGGACATGGCAAGCGATTACCAGCAGCAGATCGATCCAGCCCAAAACTATGCCGAACGGCGCGGCATCGACTTTGCCACTCTTGCCGGCGAGATCGAACGAGACCGCGTGCTGGAAACTGCCCACGACAGAATCGGTGACATCATCTTTGGCGCAGGCTCCCGCGGTCAAGGCGCCGATGGGTCGGATAGAGAGGCAGCCGGCAGCGGAATAAGGCAGGAGATCGAGGCGGTGGCGCAGGAGGCCGGGATCGACCCGGATGATGCCTTGCGCCACGCCCGCAGAATGGCGCTCATCCGTCATGCTCATGCCGTGAGCACGATCTATGCCACCGAAGACGCAGGCCACAAGGTCAGCCCCGTCCAATGGAATGAACTGGCCGAGGCCCGCACGACATTCGATGAGGTGCGCCCCTTCGGTTCAAAGGATGCGGAAGAAGCCTATTCCCAAGATGCAGGTCTTTCCCATGAGGCGGCGACCGGCAAGGTCAACCGCGCCATTCGCGCGCTGCAACTCGAAACCGAAATCCGCACCGATCCGCAGCGCCGGGCGGATCGCTTTGTCGAACGCTGGCAGAAGCTCAGCCGGACCAGCGAACGCCAATATGCGGCGGGCGACTATTCGGGCTATCGGTCCACCCGGGCATGGATGGGAGACATGGCCAAGAGCCTCGAACGCGATCCGCAGATGGAATCCCTGCTCGCCAACCGCAGGCGCGAACTGGGCATCTCCTTCGACAGGGGGCTGGGCATCGGCGGCGATCTGGCCCTCAGTCATGGTCTCGGCAGGGGAAGAGGGCTGGGCATCGGAATGTAGCCACACGCTGCTCCGCCCATTCGGGCTGCGCGGAATGACAGGTGAGGATTTGGAACCGGAAGGTTCGGAACAATCCTTTGTTGCTTCCCGAGATGGGGCCGGACCTGAACCGGGCAGTCAAGGCCGCAGCCGCTTCGCGGTGGCGCGTTCCGCGCCAGCCTTGACAGCCAGGTTCACGGCCCGGCAAAGCGCGAGGAAGCAGAAAAGGCTGGGTGGGAGCGCCGGCGCTTCCCTTGTCCAAGTGGCCGCCTATATTGCGGTTGATTCCACACAGTAGAAGCCGAGCCCGAATCGCTCTGCGCTTCGACCGGAACTGGCCTTCATCAACAATGCGCGCCGGTGGCGGGCCGAATATCGGCTACGACAACCATCCTATTTACCGCCGGTTGCACGTCATAGCCCTACGGCGGCTAAATATCTGTTGCACAACGGCAATTCGTTGCTCTGTCTGGTCTCTGCAATCGCCAGAAACAGCCAGAAGGAGGCAATGCGGCCATGCGCCAGCCAGATCGTATCATCCGCTTTGACACTGTTCGCGCCCGAACCGGTCTGTCGCGATCCACCATCTACCGCAAGATCAAAGAGGGCACCTTTCCAGCCCAGCTCAAGATCAGCATCAACGGCGCGGGATGGCGGGAATCCGACATCAACCGCTGGGTCGCCGATCCGGTCAAATGGCGGCCAGAGGAAGAGGCCGGCGATGGGCGATGAGGAAAAGTATCGGGGTAGAGAGAGACCGGCGAACGACAACCATGCGCCCGAGGGGCAGCAAGCCGGGAGCACAGCCGATGCGTCTGAACGTGTGGATGCGGTGGTGATGTCCATCGCCCGGTTGATCGGCAGGCGGATGGCACGCGAGGACTATGAGGATGCCATGCGCGCGGCGAATGATAATGCGTCATCCAAAACTAATGACGATGACCGATAGAGCCGTGATCCGCACAGCTATGCCTCACATGATCCGATGCGAAGTGATTGTAGACATCCTATGAGATGTCTATATACTGCCTCCATGAGGCTGGTTCTGGACACCAATGTGATCGTGGCGGCGTTCCGCAGCCGCAACGGCGCGAGCAACCTGCTGCTCCGCTTCGTTGACCGGGGCATGGTGACGCCGCTGTGTTCGACGGCGCTGTTTCTCGAATATGAGGCGGTGCTGAGCCGGGAGGAAAACCGCAAGGCAACCGGCCACAGCCTCGAAGATGTCGCGGCGGTGATGAGCGCACTCGCTGCCGTTTCCGAGGGCGTCGATATTTCGTTTCGGACGCGGCCCATGCTGTCCGATGTCGCCGACGAGATGGTGCTTGAAGCCGCCTTGAACGGCGAGGCCGAGGCCATCGTGACGCATAACGTCAAGGACTTCCGCCCAGCGCTCAAACTGGGCATCACCATTGCAACGCCGGGAGAGATTGTCAGGAGACTGAATACATGACGCAGACCCTACGCTACAAATACCCGCTGCAACTGCCGCAGTCGCTCAAGGAAACGGCGGCGCGGCTGGCGCAAGAGGACGGAGTGTCTCTCAACCAGTGGATCGTCTCGGCCGTCGCGCAGAAGATCGGTGCCATGGAGACAGCGGCCGACTTTCTCAAGGCGCGTGCTGGCACGGCAAAGCGCGGAGATTTGACGAGGCTTCTGGACCAAGCGCCGGATGTGCAGCCGATGCCGGAGGATGCCATCAAGGACTGACCGAACACGGAGACCGTCATGACCCGCGCAGCACTCTACGCCCGTTATTCCTCTGACCACCAGCGGGATGCCTCGATTGAGGATCAGTTGCGGCTATGCCGTGAGCGCGCGGGCCATGAAGGATGGCAGGTCGTGGAAAATTATACCGACGCCGCAATTTCCGGTGCCAGCATGATCCTCCGTCCGGGGATCAAAACACTGCTCGCGGATGCTCAGGATGGACGGTTCGACGTGGTGCTAGCCGAAGCCCTTGACAGGCTCTCCCGTGATCAGGAAGACATCGCCGCATTATTCAAGCGGCTTCGGTTCGCCGGTGTTCGCATCGTCACCTTGTCGGAGGGAACGGTGGATGAGTTGCATGTCGGCCTGAAAGGCACGATGAATGCTCTCTTCCTTCGCGATCTGGCTGCCAAGATCAGGCGTGGCCAGTCCGGCCGTATCATCAGCGGATATTCCGCCGGGGGCCTGTCCTACGGGTATCGCGTGGTCAAGAAGCTCGACGAACGTGGGGAGCCTATCCGGGGCCTCCGGGAAGTGGATGAGGAACAGGCCGGCGTACTCCGGCGCATCTTCCACGAGTTTGCTTCGGGACGTTCCGCCCGGACCATCGCTGCCGGCCTTAACCGCGACGGCATTCCCTCTCCATTCGGTCGGGAATGGGGAGCCTCGACGATCAACGGCAATCTCAAACGTCGCAGCGGCATACTCTATAACGAGGCCTATATCGGATTTCTGGTCTTCAATCGCGTTCAGATGGTCAAGGACCCGGAGACCGGCAAGCGCATCTCCCGCCCGAATCTGCCCGAGCAGTGGCAAGTAGTGGAGGCTCCTCACCTGCGTATCGTCAGCGACGAGCTCTGGAATGCCGTCCAGGCACGCAAGAAGCTCTACGGCGGGACTCGGCTTCATAAACGTCGAAGGCCGAAACATATGTTCTCCGGTCTCGTGCGGTGCGGGTGTTGCGGCGCCACCTACACCATCAAGACCCAGGATCAGCTCGCTTGCACAGCGCATCGGGAACGAGGGACATGCACGAACAACCGCACCGTTCGTGTGCCCGACCTCGAACGCCGCGTGCTTGAAGGCATCAAGCAGCGGCTACTCGCGCCTGACGCGGTTGCGGAATTCCTCACTGAGTATCATGCCGAGAGGAAGCGCCTGAACGCCAAGATGCGGCATGATCGGCAGCAGATCGACAAACGGCTTGTCATTCTCGAAAGGCAAATCGCAAACATCATCGACGCCATAGCCGATGGTGCGGCAACGGCAGGCATGAAGTCTCGGCTGATCGAGATGGAGGAAGAGAAAGAGCGCCTTGCCGCTGATCTTGCCGCAATCTCGGATGCTGGCGATGTCGTGGAACTGCATCCGGCTTCGATCGAGGTCTATCGCCGCAGGATTGCCGACTTGCAGGAGGCGCTGCACTCCAACGAAGACGATCGTCGGGAAGCGATCAATACCATTCGTTCGCTCGTTGCAAGCATTGAGGTGATACCGCGCGAAGGGCGCGGGAAATTTGACCTACACGTCAATGGCGCACTGGCAGAACTGCTCAACCTGCCTCGCCGCAACCCCGGCGAACCGCCAAACACTGTAATGGTGGTAGCGGAGGAGGGATTCGAACCCCCGACACAAGGATTATGATTCCTCTGCTCTAACCTACTGAGCTACTCCGCCCCGGCAGCGCCGTGGCGCCGCGAAGTGCCGCGGATATAAGGGGCGGGCGGTGGCACTGTCAAGCAAGCGCGCGGTCTTGCGGACGGGTTTTTGCCCCTATTGCGCATTCCCTTCCGTCATCGGCGGCGACTTCGCCACCATGCGCGGCGCGAGGGTTGAGTTCCTTCGGCCCGCCCATTATGTCTGCGCTCGGACCCGTCAACCAGAAAGCCAGATGAAACCGCGCATCGCCGTCCTCGGATGCGGATATTGGGGATCGAACCATATCCGAACGCTCAAGTCGCTCGGCGCGCTGCAGGCGGTGGCGGACGTCAATTCCGCGCGCGCCGAAGGCTTTGCGGCCGAGCATGGATGCATTGCCGTCGGTGTCGACGAGATCTACGGCCGCGATGACATCGACGCCGTCGTCATGGCGCTGCCGCCGCAGTTCCATGCCGAAGCCGCGATCCGCGCGGTGGAAAACGGCAAGGACGTGCTGGTCGAAAAGCCGATTGCGCTCACCGTCGAGGATGCGACGCGTGCCGTCGAGACGGCCAAGGCCTGCGGCCGCATCTTCATGACCGGTCACGTGCTGCGCTTCCATCCCGGTTTCGAGGGGCTGAAGGCGTTGATTGACGCGGGCGAGCTCGGCCGTGTGCGCTACATCCACTCTCACCGGCTCGGTCTCGGCAAGTTTCACACCGAGAACGACGCACTTTGGGATCTCGCCCCGCACGACCTCTCGATGATCCTAGCCATCACCGGCGCCCATCCGGTCGAGGTGCGCGGGGAGGGCGCGGCACTGCTCGATCATCTGTCCGATTTCGCGCATCTGCACATGCGCTTTCCCGGCGATCTGCGCAGCCATCTCTTCGCCTCGCGGCTGAACCCCTATCGCGAGCGGCGGCTGACGGTCGTCGGCGAGAAGGCGATGGCGGTGTTCGACGACGTGGAGCCGTGGGAACGGAAGCTCGCCGTCTATCGCCACGCGATCTGGCGCGACAGCGGCCAGTGGGCGTTCACGATGAACGAGCCATCCTATGTGCCGGTCGAGCAGGGCATGCCGCTGACGCGCGAACTGCAGCACTTCATCCAGTGCATCGAAACGCGCGAGGAGCCGCGCACGTCCGGCGAGGAGGCGATCGGCGTTCTCAAGATCCTGACGGCGGGCACTGTCCTGCACGACTGAGGCCGTCAGGATATCTGGCAACCTCCTTCATCGCTGCCGTCAGCACGACTGACAAACCGGACGCGCAGGCCCGGCGGGCCTCCAAGCAGCCAGTTGGAGTGGTTCAGACGGAAAAGTTCGAGCGCATCTGCAGTGCGGTCAGCGCCAGGCAGACGATCGATCAGAAACCCACGGCAAGATTCTTGCGCGCTCCTCTTCGTTCGATCTGATGGATCGAAAGATCAGCCATCATGATCAGGAGAAAGATGCGCGCCGCGTAACCGATCGCGGCGATCGGGCGCGGATTGAGCCCGTGGGCAAGGACGACCCCGAACGCGGCGACGAACCGCAGCAGATCCAGCGCTGCCACCGGTCCGTTTCGATCTTGACCATTGCCCTATGCCCCTCCCTGGGGAGGCATGTTTCTCTGCAAGCGGCTGCACATGCCTGAGCAACGATTTCCCGCAGGCGTCAGGCCAAGCGTCAGGCGGCGGGCAGGGCCTCCAGCCGGGCGAGCATTTCCTCGGAGCGCCGGCTGCGTTCGGTTCGGGCGATGAAGCCACCGCCGAGGACGCGCGTATCCTCGCTCTCGTCGGCATAGAGCACGCAGGCCTGGCCGGGTGCGATGCCGGCCTCGCCGTCGGCCAGTTCGACGATCGGCCGGCCGTCGCGCACGAAAAGCCGCGCCTCGCGCGGCGGGCGTGTCGAGCGCACCTTGGCAAAGAGCTCGATGCCCTCGGCCGGCAGCGCCTCGAGGGGTGCGTCGCCCAGCCAGTTCATGTCGCGCAGCACGATCCGGTGCGTCTCCAGCGCCTCCTTCGGCCCGACGATCACGCGTGCGCGGGGCGCATCGAGGTGGACGACGTAGAGCGGCTCGCCGGAGGCGACGCCAAGGCCGCGGCGCTGGCCGATCGTATAGCGCAAAATGCCGTCGTGACGGCCCAGGTGTCGGCCGTCGACATGGTAGATGTCGCCCGGCTGGGCCGCTTCGGGCCGCAGCTTCGCGATGATGTCGGCATATTTGCCCTGCGGCACGAAGCAGATGTCCTGACTGTCGGGCTTGGCGGCCACCGTCAGCCCCATGCGCGCGGCCGCGTCGCGCACCTCGCGCTTCGACATGCCGCCGAGCGGGAAGCGCAGAAAGTCGATCTGCTCCTGCGTGGTGGCGAAGAGGAAATAGCTCTGGTCACGGTCGGCGTCGATCGGCCTGAACAGCGCGCGATGCGCGCCATTGGCGCGGCTGCGGATATAGTGCCCGGTCGCGAGCGCGTCGGCGCCGAGTTCGCGCGCGGTCTGCAACAGGTCGGCGAACTTGACCGTCTGGTTGCAGGCAACGCACGGGATCGGCGTCTCGCCGGCGATGTAGCTTTCGGCAAATGGGTTGATCACCGCCTCACGGAACCGCTTCTCGTAGTCCAGCACGTAATGGGGGATGCCGAGCTTCTCGGAGACCGCGCGCGCGTCGCCAATGTCCTGCCCGGCGCAGCACGAGCCCGCGCGATGCACCGCCGCGCCGTGGTCGTAGAGCTGCAGCGTGATGCCCACCACGTCATAACCCTGTTCCTTCATCAGGCCGGCGACGACGGAGGAATCGACGCCTCCGGACATGGCGACAACGACGCGCGTGTCTTCGGGGCGCTTGTCGAAATCAAGGCTGTTCATCAGGTGGCTCATCAGGCTTGCATGATCGGACCGGCTTCAAGGACCGGGGCGGTCGGCGTCTATATAGGCGAGCCGGGCAGGGGCTGCCAACCGCCCGCAAGCGCCGCGTTCGCACTCTTTAAGATTTGAGGTGTCCGCGAAAGCCCGCGTTCACGAAGGTTACGGTAGGCTTACCGGTGATTTAGCCCTTTCTTAAAGCTGTGGCGTTAGTGTGGCCGTCGATTGGGTCTTTGATGTTGTAGAGAGTACGATGACCGATCTTATTAGACCGCGTGTCAAATATGTAATCGGGCCGGACGGCAGCCCGTTGACGATTGCCGATCTGCCCCCCAGCAACACGCGTCGCTGGGTCATTCGCCGGAAGGCCGAGGTGGTGGCTGCCGTTCGCGGTGGTTTGCTCAGCCTCGATGAAGCCTGCCAGCGATATAAGCTGACGGTCGAGGAGTTCCTGTCCTGGCAGGCCTCCATCGACGATCATGGTCTTGCCGGCCTGCGCACCACGCGCATCCAGCAATACCGCCACTGACAAAGCGGTTATCCGATTTGACGAAGCGCCCGGCCTGCCGGGCGTTTTGTCGTTTCAGGGGTCTTCGCCAACCGTGATCCGTCCCGTGCGGACATGAAAAAGCCCGCCGCGGTTCAGCCGGGGCGGGCTTGTCGCAAATTCATGCGGCCAGGGTCATCCGGTGGCGGCGCGGCCGGAATAGTCGGGTTCGCGGTTGCGGTTGTCGAGCGCTTCGGCCTTTGCCAGCTCGGCCTCGGCTTCCGTGAGCGCGTCTTCGGCGGCGCTGCGCTGCGAGGCGAGGTCGTTGCGCGAATTGTGCAGATTGTCCCGGCGCTGGCGCGCGGCCTTGGCGAAGGTGGGATAAGCGAAATGATTGATGTCCGTGATACCCGCCTTCTTCTCTTCCGAAACGATCTGGGCATCGAGTTCACCGGCCATGCGGTCGAATTCGGCGATCATCATGTCGAGCTGGAGCAATTGCTTGCGCTTCTCGCCAACCTGAAATTGCTTCAGTCGGACCAGGTTTTCACGTGACTTCATACTCAACGCTCCCGAAACGCCACCCGCACGCTATGGTCGATATCGTTACTTTTTTCTTCGCGACCATCCCCGATCGCGCCGGAAAGTAACCATTCGTTTACGCGCATTGTTAATCATAGGGACGAGGACTTAAGGCGGGGTAAATCCCAACATGAGGTCACGGTCGCAAAGCGCCTTTCCATGAGTCGCTTATGCGGAGATCCTAAAGTTCAGATTCATGGTGCGGTTGGCGGATTAGTCTTTTTGAAACAGGTTGCTACGACAAACTGCTGAATGTTGCGATGGCCTCTTGCCAGGCTGAATCAGAGTTTGTTAACCATTTCGATGGCATCCTGCGATTCAGGCAAATCAACGCTTCGGTGCCGAGCTGACGGGGCTGTTGGCGGAGAAGGGGAATGAAATGCGCGTTTTGCTGATTGAAGACGACAGTGCGATTGCACAGAGCATCGAGCTGATGCTCAAGTCGGAAAGCTTCAATGTCTATTCGACCGATCTTGGCGAGGAGGGTGTCGATCTCGGCAAGCTCTACGACTACGACATCATTCTTCTGGACCTGAACCTGCCGGACATGTCCGGCTATGAGGTGCTGCGCACGCTGCGGCTTTCGAAGGTCAAGACGCCGATTCTCATCCTCTCCGGCATGGCCGGCATCGAGGACAAGGTGCGCGGTCTCGGCTTCGGTGCCGATGACTACATGACCAAGCCATTCCACAAGGATGAGCTCGTCGCCCGCATCCATGCCATCGTGCGCCGCTCCAAGGGCCATGCCCAGTCGGTCATCACCACGGGCGACCTGATCGTCAATCTCGACGCCAAGACGGTCGAGGTCGGTGGCCAGCGCGTGCACCTGACCGGCAAGGAATACCAGATGCTGGAGCTGCTCTCGCTGCGCAAGGGCACCACGCTCACCAAGGAAATGTTCCTCAACCACCTTTATGGCGGCATGGATGAGCCGGAGCTGAAGATCATCGACGTCTTCATCTGCAAGCTGCGCAAGAAGCTCGACCTCGCCTCCGGCGGCCAGAACTATATCGAGACCGTCTGGGGCCGTGGCTACGTGCTTCGCGAGCCCGAGGAAATGCGCGTCAGCGCCTGATCGCTCACATCCAGACAGGAAAAAACCCGGCCTCGAGCCGGGTTTTCTTTTTGCTCACTGGTCGTCAGTGGCGTCCCTCAATGCCAGGATCAGCCGGGTCGGTCGTTGGGAGGAATTGTCAATCCGTTCCCAACCGTCAAGCCGCCATCTGGATTTCCCGGAAACGCTCCAGCAGGATTGGCCGGTTGAAGGGCTTGAGGATATAGCCTTTCGCGCCGGCGCGCTTGGCGCGCATGATGGCGCCGACGTCGAATTCGGTCATGCAGATGACGATGCGCGGCTTGGGCTCGGCGGGAAGCGCCATCGCCTGGCGGATGAAGTCCACGGTCGCCATGTCGGGAAGCTGCGCGTCGACGACGATGATGTCGGGCATCTCGGCAGCGCAGTGCGACAGCGCTTCGCGGCCGTCGCAGGCTTCGACCACGGCCATCTGCGGCGTGGCGAGGATTCGCTTGGCGACCTTGCGGATGACGTTGGAATCGTCCACGATCATGCAGCGCTTCATCCCGAAATCCCTTCCGTCCATCGATCGGCCCCCGCCTTGTCTGTGAGCAGGAAGCTACGCGGCCCGGGTAAAGAAGCGGGTAATCGGTTGGCTGAATAATGGGTTAATCGGCGTCTATTCGGCCGTCAGAACGATGTCTTCGGCGCTGGCGCGGATATTGATTTCCATGCCGGCCTCGCGTGCCAGAAGCAGCGTGTAGTAGGCCTGAACCGAGTGCGCGTCGATCGCCTCTTCGGGCTTGCGGCCCGAATGCATTTCGAGAAACTTCGCCGGCACGCGCACCATCGGGCCCTTGGCCGTCAGCGTGAATCGCGGCTTGGTCTGGAGGTTCTCAAGGTCCACGGTGATCTTGCCGCCGCGCGGAATGCCGCCATTGGCAACGAGCAGGAGGTTCAGGATCAGCTTGACGGCGTTCTTGGGCAGGAGCGCGCGCTCGCCGGTCCATTCCAGTTCAGGCTTTTCGTTCTTCAGGAAGGCCTGTGCCACGCTTTCGGCGTCGCCGGTGTCGATCTGCATCCCGGCCGAGCCAGCTGCGCCGAAGGCGATGCGGGCGAACTGGAGCCGGGCCGAGGCGTTGCGGGCGCTGGTGCGGATCAGGTGCATGGCGTCTTCGTCCGCGCCGCCCTCATCGAGGAGTTCGAGGCCGTTGTTGATCGCGCCGACCGGCGAGATGACGTCGTGGCAAACGCGGCTGCACAGGAGTGCAGCAAGATCGGTTGCGGTCAGCGTGAAGAGTTCGGACATGCGATCGGCCCCTCGTTTGGCATGCGTATGTTGGACGGACCGTCGCTTCCGCGCCGCGCGCGAATCGTGTCGATATCGTCGTCAGCCGTGGTGACACAGCCGGCCGCGTCCATCAAGAAAACCCGCCTTTGCGGGCGGCCTTACTTTTCATTAAGCCTGCCGGGTTACCGTTCCTTAAACGTAAACGCGCCGCGCCCGGATCACGACCGGCGCGCGGCGCAGGCTTGCTCCGGAGGTTCGCCATGAGACCGCATATGCCAGCAGCTCTCCTTTCGCGCCTGTCCATAGTGATCGCCCTTTTGACGGCGGGCGTTCTTGCCGTTTCCGCGCCGGCGCGCGCCAACCAGCCCTATACGGCGCAGGAGATCATCGATTCGGGACACCAGTTCTTCGGTTCGACCTCGGGTGGGCTCGCGACCGTCGTCGAGCAGATCTTCCAGAGCTACGGCCTGCCCAACGGCTACATTCTCGGTGAGGAAGCCGGCGGCGCCTTCATCGGCGGGCTGACCTATGGCGAAGGCACGCTCTACACAAAGAATGTCGGCGACCACCGCGTCTACTGGCAGGGTCCGTCGGTCGGTTGGGACGCCGGCGGGCAGGGCTCGCGGACCATGGTTCTGGTCTACAATCTCGACGCCGTGCCGAGCCTTTATGGCAAGCGTTATGCCGGCGTCGCCGGCTCGGCCTATCTCGTCGCCGGGCTTGGCTTCAACGTCATGAAGCACGGCAACATCCTGCTCGTCCCGGTGCGCACCGGCGTCGGCGCGCGGCTCGGCGTCAATATCGGCTACCTCAAGGTCACCCAGAACCCGACATGGAATCCGTTCTGACCTCGAGAATGCCGCCATCAACAGACTTGCGGCGGTTCTCCGCCGCAATTTGCGCGTAAGGCTTGATCAGAACGGGATCAGGGTCCACCACGTCAGTATCGTCATCGGGCCGTCCATGGAAAAGCGTTTGTGATCCAGACCTTCTTGTTCTTCGGCCTCGGTTTTCTGACGGCCGCCTTCATCGGGCTCCTGTTTGCCCCGGCGCTGCGCCGGCGCACCGAGCGCCTGACGACGCGCCGCATCGAGGCGCGCCTGCCGCTGACGCGCGAGGAGATCCAGGCCGACAAGGACCGCATCCGCGCTGAGGCCGCGCTGAAGCAGCGCAAGGTCGAGATCGAACTCAAGGCCGCGCGCGCGCGCATTGCCGAACAGATGGTCGACCTTGACCGCCAGCGCCAGGCGCTCGGATCGAGCGGCGACGTGATCCTGGCGCGCGATACGCGCATCGCCGAGCTCGAGGCGGAAGTCGAGGAAATGCGTGCCACGATAGCCGCGCATGACGAGAAAGTGGCACATCTGGAAGACAGGCTGGTTTCCGAACACGCGGAGGCCTTCGCGCGCAAGAGCGAGCTCGACCGGCTTTCCGCGCTCTACGAGGATGCCAGCTTGACGTCGAGCAGCCGGCAGATCGAGGTCGTTGCGCGCGAGACGGAGATCGACCGGCTTGCCACCGATCTCGCCGCGCTGCGCAACCAGCGCAACGAGACGGAGCGCAAGCTGCGCGACGTCACCGCCGACAACAAGGCGATGCGCGAGGCGCTGAAGGTCGAGACGCGCAAGAGCGAGGATGCCAACCGGCGCATCGAGCGCCTTCTGTCCGATCTGTCCGACCGCGAGGACAGGTTGGAGCGGCGCGAGAAAGAGATCGCCCGTCTCAAGGGCAAGGCGCCGGCGGACGCGGCGGAAGAGCCCGATGCCGCCGATAAGATTGCAGCCGAGCGCGACCGTCTGGAAAAGAAACTCGCGACGCTGACGCGCGAAAACAAGAAGCTCAAGTCGCAGGCCACATCGCCGAAACCTTCAGGCGATGACGACGCGCAGCTTCGCGACCAGCTTCACCAGCTCGCCGCCGAGATGGTGCACCTGACGGCGACGCTCGAAGGTCCGCAATCGCCCATCCGCAAGGCCATCGAGGCGGCGCAGGCGTCAGGCGAGGGGCTTCCGGTGAGCCTTGCAGAACGCATCAGCGCGCTGCGCGAAGCCTCCGAGCGCGCAAGATCAGTTCCGGTGCAGCCTGCGCAGGCGATGGAGAGCGATCGCTGAGGCGGCCGCGACGTTGAGACTGTCGAAATCGGCCTCCATGTCGATCCGCACGCGCCGCATCCGCGCCATCAACGCCTCCGGCAGGCCCCGCCCCTCCGCGCCCAGATAGATCGCCTGCCGCCCCGCCGGCGCGATCTCCGCAAGATCCTCTGCATTGCGCGGCGTCATCGCCAATTGCTCGAAGCCGGCGGCGTCCAATGCGTCGTACATCGCGGTGGCATCGGGAAGCACCGCATAGGGCACCTTCAGCGCCGCGCCGACCGAGACGCGGATCGCCTTGCGATAGAGCGGGTCGCAGCTTGCGGCGTCGAGCAGCACCGTATCGGCCCCAAGCGCGGCCGCATTGCGGAAGATCGCGCCGACATTGTCGTGGTTCGCGATGCCGACCATCGCGACGATCAACGCGTCGTCGGGCAGGGCGGCGAGTATCACAGCGGCTGCTTCCGGCTCTCGCTTTGCCCCGATCGCCAATATGCCGCGATGGATGTGGAAGCCGGCGATGGCGTCCATCGTCGCCTGGTCCGCGATGTAAAGCGGCGCGTTGGCCGGCTTCGCTGCGAGCGTGTCTTCCATGCCGGCCAGACGCTTGTCGAGGATGAGGACGGATTCGGTTTCGAACCGCCGCGCGCCAAACAGCACGTTCAGAACCACCTTGCCCTCCGCGACGAAGCGTCCCTCGCGGCCGACGAGGTCGCGTTCGCGCACGTTGCGATAGGCGGCAATCCTGGGGTCTTGCGGGTCGGTGATCTCGATCGGCGTCATCGCCGGCTTATTTCACGTTGCGCCGCGCCGCGTCCAGTTCCGGTTTCCAGCGCGCCAGCAAGGTCGAATTCGTCACCACCGAGACGGAGGAAAGCGCCATCGCAGCGCCGGCGAAGACGGGCGAGAGAATGCCGAGCGCTGCCAGCGGAATGCCGACGACGTTGTAGACGAACGCCCAGACGAGGTTCTGGCGGATCGTGCGTTTCGTCCGCTGCGCGATGTCGAGCGCGGCCGGAACAAGGCGAAGGTCGGGGCGCATCAGCGTGATCGCTGCCGCCTCGCGTGCAACCTGCGTGCCGGAGGAGAGCGCGATGCCGAGCCTTGCCGCCGCCAGCGCCGGGCCGTCGTTCAGCCCGTCGCCGACAAAGGCGACGTCGCTCACGGCGCCGATCTCGCGCACCGCGGCGATCTTGTCCTCCGGCGTCAGCCCGGCGCGATGGTCGGCGATGCCGGTTTCGCTCGCAACGGCCTTCGCCGCCGCTTCGTTGTCGCCGGTCAGCATGACGACGGCAAGCCCGCGGGCCTCAAGATCGCTGACGACGCCTGCGGCTTCCGGCCTTGGCCGGTCGGCGAAGACGAAAGCGCCGGCGAGCCTGCCGTCGATGGTGACGAAGGAGGTCGTGCCCTGCGCCGTCAGGCTCGATGACAATGCGTCGATCGCGGTCCTGTCAGCGCCTTCCTCGATCGCCAGCATGGCATTGCCGATGGCGACGCGTCTGTTGCCGACGAGGCCCGCAAGGCCGCGGCCCGCAAGCGCGCGCGTCTCCACCGCTGACGGGACGTCCGGTCCCGCGCGCTGCATCAGTGCCTTGGCCAGCGGGTGTTCGCTTTGCGCCTCGACGGCGGCTGCCAGTTGCAGCAATTGCGTCTCGCTGCCTTCGGCCACCGCGATCTCGACCAGTTCCGGCTCGCCGAGCGTCAGCGTTCCCGTCTTGTCAAAGGCGACCGTGCGGATCGCGTCGGCGCGCTCCAGCGTCTCGATATCGCGGATCAGAATGCCCGCCCGGGCAGCAGCGCCGGTGCCGGCAACGAGGGCCGTCGGCGTCGCAAGGCCGAGCGCGCAGGGGCAGGCGATGACGAGAACGGCAACGGCCGAAACCATGCCGGCGACCGCATCGCCGCCGATCAGCCACCAGCAGAGAAAGGTCAGCGCGGCAACGGCGAGAATCGTCGGCACAAAGATCGCCGAGATGCGGTCGACCAGCTTCTGGATCGGCGCCTGGCCGATCTGTGCGTCCTCGACGAGGCGCGTCATGCGGGCAAGCCGCGTGTCGGCGCCCACCGCGGTCACCTCGATGTCGAGCGCGGCCTCTCCGTTGACCGTGCCGGTCGTCACCGCATCGCCGGGCTTGCGGTCGACCGGCAGGCTTTCGCCCGTCACCAGCGCCTCGTCGATGCTGGACCGTCCGGACAGAATGCGCCCGTCGCAGGGAATGATCGCGCCGGGCCGCACGCGCACGCGCTCGCCGGGCTCAAGGCTGTCGGCCGCGACGATCTCGGTTCCGCTCGCGCCGACCCGCTCCGCTTCGCGCGGCGCAAGCCGGCCAAGCGCGGTCAGCGCGGCGGAGGTCGATCGCTTGGCGCGCGCTTCGAGGTATTTGCCCGCGGTGATCAGCGTCAGGATGACGGCCGCCGCCTCGTAGTGCAGATGCGCGTGGGTTTCGCCCAGAAGGACCAGCACGAGCGAATAGAGATAGGCGACGCCTGTGCCAAGCACGACCAGCACGGCCATGTTGGCACTGCCGCCGCGCAGCGCCGCGACAGCCTCGCGCACGAAGTGCGGCGCGGCCACAGCCATCACGCCCGTGGCCAGAAACGTCTGCGTCCATGGCCCGATCCAGGCATGGCCGGCGCCGGTCATCATCGGCAACATTCCGATCACCAGCGGTATCGTGAGCAGCGCCGAGACGACGAGCCGCACCAGCGTTTGGCGCTCGTCCGCGCGTCGCTCGGCATCGCGCCTTTCGTCGGCAAGGCGTTGCGCGGCCCGGTCATCCCTGCGCAGCCGCGCGCCATAGCCTGCCCTGTCGACCGCCCCGATCAGCATCTCGATGGAAACGCCCGGCGCGGCCTCCACCGAGGCGCGTTCCAGCGCCAGGTTGACGTTCGCCTTCGTCACGCCCGGCACGCGCCCGAGCGTCTTTTCCACACGCGCCGAACAGGCCGCGCACGTCATGCCGGTTATGTCGAGCGTGTGCGTGGTCATCGACCGTCAGCCCGCGACGCGCGCGTCGAACCCGGCATCCTCGACGGCACCGATCAGCGCCTTCGCGTCAAGCTGGTCTCCGTCGACCCTTGCCGACGCGGTTTCGAGATCGACCTTCGCGTGGTCGACGCCGGGCACCGCCTCGAGCACGCGCGTGAGCGACTTGACGCAGCCGCCGCAGGTCATCCCATCGATTTCAAGCCTGATTTCCATCGTCCGTTCTCCTGTCTCATCAGGAGATAGGACTTCCGGTCACTGGAAGGTCAAGGAAGATGGTAGCAAATCAACTGGCTTGACGGTCATCACGCAACGCAGCGTTCTGTCGGCGCTTGGGCGCCTCGCCATAAAGCTGCTCCATCGTGTCGAGCAAAAGTTCGACCGCAGAGGAATCGCAACTGTAGTAAATCGTCTGCCGGTCGCGCCGCGTCTGGACGAGGTCCATTGCGCGCAGCTTCGCCAAGTGCTGGGACAGGGCCGACTGGCTCAACGAAACCTTTTCCGCGATCGCCCCGACCGAGAGTTCCGCCTCGTGCAGGTGGCACATGATGGCGAAGCGCTTCTCGTTCCCCAGGACGCCAAGCAGTCCGGCGGCCCTGCCGGCATTCCTGACGAGTTCATCGGAAACCATCCTACCCCTCGGTAATTCGAAGAGAAATCTGGTCGTTAACGCCCGGCGGCGGCGCAGGTTGCGCATCTTTATAAACTTTACCTCTGTCGAATACTTTGAACCGGCTTTCAACCGATCTCGCCTGCGCGTGCGTCCTTGGCCATCTGGACCAGCACTGCACGCATCTCGCGGGCCGAGGCGAGCGGTGCGGCAAAGAAGACGCGCGCTGTGCGATCGCCTGCCATGAGGTCGAACCCGTCCGGGTCGATCCCGGTCATTTTCCAGTCCAGCGCCTCGTCGATGCCGGCAAAATGTCTGGCATAGAGGGCGATGGCATCCCGGTGATCCGCGTTCATGTGCGCCACCGCGCCAGGGCCGGCCTGTTCGAGTTCGCGCGCGACGGCCTCGTCGCTCATCAGGTCGGCGCGCGTCAGCCGGAAAGCCTTGCCGAAGCCGCCATTGAGGCTCGCCTCCTCGGGCTCCAGCCGGAAATAGGAGAAATCGGCGAAATCGGCATAGAGCGCCGCCTTCGGATGGCGCGCGAGAAAGCGCTGCGCTACGCCCGCATGGTCCGCGCTTTCACGGTCGATCCGTTCCGCACGGCATTTCAGTGTCATGCGCGGATGGGCGAGCGGGTCGCCCTTGCCGGGCTCGCCGAGGAGCAGCGAGCAGCGCCCGTCCGCCATCAGCCCGCCTGTATGCGCCGACAGCGTCGAGACGAGGATCAGTGGGCGGCCGGCGCAATCCGTCGCAACGGAGACCCGGCTTGCGAGCGGCCAGCCGCTGTCGGGCTCGAGCACGGCCAGCGCCGCATGACGCGCGGCGCGCAGCAGGGTCTTGCCGAGCCGGATCGCCTCGGCATCCGTCGGTCGCAGCACATCTTTCTGGGTGTCCGCCATGGTCAGCCGATCACCCCCGCGCTCGCCAATTCCTCCACCCGCTCTTTCGCAATGCCCAGGCTGGCAAGGCTTGCCGCCGTTGCGGCCTCGCCCATGCCGGTAATTTCGCCCGGCGTGCGCGAAAAGCGCGGGGCAGGGCGCGGGCGTGTCAGCTTGCCCTTCGCTGCAAACACCTCGCGGGCGACGTTGTGCGGATGGCGCGTCGCTTCGGCGAGCGACAGGACGGGCGCGACGCAGGCTTCGGTCGGCTCGAAGATCGCCGCCCACTCGTCGCGCGTCCTTTCCCGGAACCGCGCCGCGATCGCCGCGCGCATCGCGCCCCATGCCGTCACGTCATACTGGCTGGCGATGAAATCCGCATCGAGCGGCAGAAGCCGTGCGAATTCGGCGAAAAACTGCGGCTCGAGGCAGCCGACTGCGACATGCCCGCCATCAGCCGTCTCGTAGGTGTCGTAGAAGGGCGCGCCGGTATCCAGGAGGTTCGAGCCGCGCTGGTCCTTCCAGAACCCGGTCGCCAGGAACGCGTGGAACGGCGCGGTCAGCATCGCGACGCCGTCGATCATTGCCGCGTCCACCACCTGGCCCCTGCCGGAAATCCCGCGCTCGACCAGCGCCGCCAGCAGCCCGGTCAGAAGAAACATCGTCCCGCCGCCGAAATCGGCCACGAGATTGAGCGGCGGGACCGGCTTGCCGTCCTTCTCGCCGATGGCATGCAGCGCGCCAGAATAGGCGAGATAGGTGATGTCGTGGCCGGCGCGGTCGGCGAGCGGCCCGTCCTGGCCAAAGCCCGTCATCCGCGCGAAGACCAGCTTCTCGTTGCGCGCCATGCACACATCCGGGCCGAGGCCGAGCCGCTCCATGACGCCCGGCCGGAAACCTTCGATCACGACGTCCGCGGCGGCGATGAGGTCGAGCACCAGCGCGGTGCCGCGCGGGTCCTTCAGATCGACCTTCACGATGTCGCGGCCATGCCGGTCGAGATCGAATTCCGGCGGTACGTGGAGAAAGCCTCTCGCCTTTGCCTTGCGCTCGACGCGCACCACGCGCGCGCCGAGTTCGGCCAGCATCAGGCCGGCGAGGGGGACGGGACCGAGCCCCGCCATCTCGATCACGGTGAGGCCGGCGAGCGGCCCCTGGCGCCTTGCCTCCCCCACGCGATGCGCCTTACTTCGGCGCCATGCGGATCGCGCCGTCGAGGCGGATGGTCTCGCCGTTCAGCATCTGGTTCTCCACGATATGGACCGCAAGCGCCCCATACTCGGCCGGCTGGCCGAGGCGCGACGGGAACGGCACCTGCTGGCCGAGCGATTTCTGCGCCTCTTCGGGCAGGCCCGCGAGCATCGGCGTCATGAAGATGCCGGGCGCGATGGTGCATACGCGAATGCCCGAGCGGGCGAGATCGCGCGCGGCCGGCAGCGTCATGCCGACAACGCCGCCCTTGGACGAGGCATAGGCGATCTGGCCGATCTGGCCATCATAGGCGGCGACCGATGCGGTGTTGATGATGACGCCGCGCTCGCCGCTGTCCATCGGCTCCAGATGCTGGCAGCGGTCGGCCATCAGGCGGATCATGTTGAAGGTGCCGATCAAGTTGACCTCGATCACCTTGCGATAGGCGTCGAGCGGGTGGACGCCGTCCTTGCTCAGCGTCTTCATCGCGATGGCGATGCCGGCGCAATTGACGAGGATGCGCGGCTCGCCGAGCTTTTCGGAAACTTCCCCAAACGCGGCTTCGCCCGCTTCCGCGTTCGACACGTCGCACTTGACGGCGATGCCGCCGATCTCTGCCGCCACCTTCTGCGCGCGCTCCAGTCCGACGTCGAACAGCGCGACCTTGGCGCCCTTGGCGGCCAGCGCCCGCGCCGTCGCCTCGCCGAGACCTGAACCGCCGCCCGTGACGACCGCGACGTGACCTGATGGGTTCATGAAGATTCCTCCGAAAATGTTATGCGATAGAACAGTCGGCTTTCATCTTAGCTGGCCGAACCGAACGCGCGCAAGCGCCCGCGCCCGTTGACGCTGGGCGAGATCAGCGGCCCGGCCAACGAAGCCGAGCGCATTCGTGACAGGCTTGCCGAGATAAAGAACGACATAAGCGCAATGGACCGCACATTGAACGTGCTGGGCAATACGGGCGATCTGGATGCCGCCATGCCTCGCCAGAAGCGCGAAGTGTTATTCGGGCGCGGTGAACTGTCGAAGGTCATCTACGCCGAACTGCACACGGCTACAGCGCCTGTATCAAGCCGGAATATCGCGAGAGAAGGTGAATATCCGCAACAAACTATCGCGCGGGAAATTCACTGCGGCGTTTTTCCTTCAGTGCCTGTCAGCAATCGGGGCGCAGCAGCTTCAGCTCTAGCTTTGTGTTCGGCCATTCGACGGTCTGTCATGGGCAGCGGGATTTTTGGTGACCTGACATCGTCAGATAGCTGGGCGAGAAGCATGTAGATGTTTATAACATCGTGTTCGGAGCGGACGCCGTGGCTTACGCCCCATAGTTCGCTTTGGTCGATTGCCACGACTTTTGACGCACGCCTTATCAACCGCCAAGCATCAGCAGCGTGGCGATACGAGTATTTTTCGATCATCTGACCCTCGATACGCGAATGGGATTCACGCATCGAAGCCGGGTTGGAATTGGCTGTATCCCGCCACCATGCCTCCTGCATTGGCCCACGGTATTCGCCGACAAGAGCCGCGATTTTTCGGCTTAAGTCTTCAAGTTCATCAGCAAGCAGGTCGCGATCTATCGTAACGGCCTGGTCGATAGCTCTTGATTGCTTCCGCTTGAGGTGAAGCCCATATCCGAAATTTGCTGCGCAGAGCATCGCGGCAAAAACCACAATAAATACGACAGCAGCCGCCCACAGTGGGATGCTCGATTCAACCCACGCCCAAGCACCAGTCGCAGCGGCGAACATCAAAGACCCCGCCCAACTAAGGATTGACCATAGTCCCCACTGCTCCAGGAAGGCGCGGAGTGATTCAATGTATGGGAGGCGTTTGAAAAGGCGCTTGAACATACTTGGCACCATGCCCGGATTTCTCCGCGCGGGGGAGTCGATTCAACCAGTGATTTTGTCATTTCCGCTAAACGGGCCGGATGCAGCTTGGTGCTTTTGCTACATGAGGCCGCAACGACCCGCACGCTTCGACGTGGTGACGGTGCTTTGCCTTGTCGAAATTGGCTGGCATAGACGCAGGGTGGTCGATCCTGACAAAAAGCAGAACCTGTTCACCAACCTCACGCTTCCGTGAAAATCGGACAAGGCGAGTCGAGTTTTAGCACTTATTAGTGCTTTGCCGGCTCTTTACCATCAAATGGTAGTCGCTGGGGTGAAGACGATGCGTGCATTCGCACAGAACAGAGACGGCTCATATGCCATCATGATGGGGGTGTTGTCGGTGCCGCTCGTGCTGGCGGTCGGCCTCGGCGTCGACTTCACGATGGCCAACCGCCAGAAGGCGGCGTTGCAACAGGCAATGGACTCGGCGGTTCTGGCCGGTGCGCGGTATCTGCCTTCTGGCGAAGAGGCTGCGCTTGACGCTGCCAGTGCTTTTTTCGCGTCCAACGCGGCGCGGTTCATCAAGGAAGGTGAAAAGCTTTACGCCAAATCTTTCGAGGTGCGCGATGGCGTTCTGCATGGCGAGGTCAGTTACAGGTCGCCGACCTATTTCATGCAACTCGCCAATCACGACGCCATCGATCTGTCGGCGCGCTCGGCGGCCGGCGCATCGGGCGGCGGCATGGAACTGGTTCTGGTCCTCGATGTCTCCGGCTCGATGAAGGGCAAGGGCAAGATCGAGGCGCTGCGGTCCGCGAGCCTGACCTTGATCGACACTTTGTACGGCGTTAATGCAACTTTGCCCAATACTTATGTGGGCGTCGTCCCATTCTCCGGCCGGGTCAATGTCATCGACTACGAGAACGGGTGGATCGAGGAACTGGACGAACAGGAAAAGAGCACAGGTAAGGAGAAGGGCAGGGGCGGCAGCAAGAAGAGCGAAACCATCGCGGGCGCCATTCCCGGCTGCCCCGACCTACGCTCGCAAGCAAACCGGCAGAACGACGCGCCGCCGGACGTCGAGACCTTCCCGCCCTTCACTCATGACGAGAGAGCCTGTCCCGGCCCCACAGGGCGCTGGGGCTGACCCCGAGCACGGCGCAAGTGCGCGCGCTCCTTTCCTCGCTCTATACCGGTCACGGCACGAGCACGCAGGAGGGAATGGCTTGGGGCTACCGGATGCTGTCACCAAAATGGCAAGGCAAATGGGGCAGTCCCGACCTCCCGCTTTCCTATGCCGACACGCCGCGCAAGATCGCCGTCATAATGACCGATGGCGAGAACAATCCTGGCCAGGCCGGCGACGACTTCACACGCGACACGTCGAACGAGATGCTGCTCGAAACATGCGCGCTCATGAAGGCACACGACATTACGATTTACTCCATCGCCTTCGACATGGGCAATTCGCTGACGAAGCTCTATCAGTCCTGCGCATCCAAGCCCGAATATCACTACGACGCACAGTCGAATGCAGCGTTGGTCGGCGCCTTCCAGGCCATCGGCACGGAGATCAACAAGGGCAATCTGCGGCTGATTTATTGATCGAAGAGGCCATGCCGATCTATTTTCGGGCGCGCGCGACCGGCGTATCCTTGACTGCCGCGCCCGAGGGGTGCGGGTTCCAGGAGGTTGAGATGGAACGTCTTTACATCGACTGCCGCGAATTCCCCAGCGACATGAAATGCACGGTCGCGATCGCTGCGGACAATGAGAAGGAACTCGTCGACGCTGCCGTCCTGCACGCTGTCGCTGTCCACGGCCACCACGACACGCCCGAGTTCCGCGTGGAAATCCGCAAGGCGATCCACAAGGGCAATCCTCCGGCAAGCGTCGCGGCATAGCCCGCTAGCGCCGGATCACCGCTTTCAGGACGTCGCGCACGCCGATCGAGCCGACGAAACGTGACTGGTCGTCGAACAGCGCGACCGGCGCGGTCGCAGAACGGTGCATGGCAGCCATCACCGTCTTGAGCGGGGTTCCCGGGGATGCCCAGAAGACCTGCGGCTTGTCGGCCGGCAGGTCTTCCATGTTCTCGCACGAGACCCAGATCGCCGGCGCGCCGTTGCGCTCGGCGTCGATGACGAGCATGTTCTCGTCGAACTTGAAGCGCGTCGTGTGGCGCCGGTCGAGCCACAGCCAGTCCTTGCCGGCCTCGTCGAGGTCGCGCGCGTCGCGCATGATGTTCCACGCGGTCAGCACCGAGAGCGGGTTCACATTGGCGATGAAGTCGCGGACATAGTCGTTCGCCGGCGCCAGCACGATCTCCTCCGGCGCGCCGGTCTGGACGATCCGCCCGCCCTCCATGATCGAGATCGTGTTGCCGATCTTCAGCGCTTCCTCCAGATCGTGGCTGACGAAGAGGATGGTCTTTTTCAGCTTGTCCTGAAGGTCGAGCAGTTCGTCCTGCAGCTTGGTGCGGATCAGTGGATCGAGCGCGGAGAACGGCTCATCCATCAGCAGGATCGGCGCGTCCGTTGCAAAGGCGCGGGCGAGGCCGACGCGCTGCTGCATGCCGCCCGAAAGCTCGTGCGCATATTTGTCGGCCCATTGCGTCAGTCCGACGAGGTCGAGCTGGGTGGCAACGCGTTCCTTGCGTTCCTTGGCCGGCACGCCCGCCAGTTCGAGCCCGAAGCCGACATTTTCGGCCACCGTGCGCCACGGAAGCAGCGCGAATTGCTGGAACACCATCGCCACGCATTCGCGTCGAATCTGACGGAGCTTGGCGGGCGAGCAGTTCACCACATCGGCCTGCCAGTCCTCATCATGCACGATCACCGCGCCGCGTGTCACCTGGTTGAGCCCGTTGACGGCGCGCAGCAGCGTCGACTTGCCCGAGCCCGAAAGGCCCATCAGAACGGAAATCTCGCCTTGGTTCACCGTCAGGTCGGCCTGGCAGCAGCCCAGCACCGCGCCGGTCTTCTCGAGGATTTCCGAACGGCTCGCGCCGGCATCGAGCAATGGCAGCGCGGCGCGCTGTTCGGCTTGGGTGCCGAAGACGATGTCGACCCGGCGGAATTCGATCGCCGCGCTCATTTCGTCTTCTCTTGGCCGATCCGCGCCATCCGGTCCAGGATGATCGCCAGCACCACGATCGCCAGGCCCGCCTCGAGACCGAGCGGGATGTTGACCGTGTTCAGCGCGCGCACGACCGGCTTGCCCAGCCCGTCCGCGCCGATCAGCGCCGCGATCACCACCATCGACAGCGACAGCATGATGCACTGCGTCAGGCCGGCCATGATGGTCGGCAGGGCTGAAGGCAGTTCCACCTTCCACAGAAGCTGTCTGCGCGTCGCGCCGAAGGCGGCGCCGGCCTCCAGCATCGGCTTCGGCACCGACTTGATGCCGAGATAGGTCAGGCGGATCGGGGCAGGCGAGGCGAAGATGATGGTGACGATGAGGCCCGGCGCGATGCCGAGGCCGAAAAGGATCAGCACCGGGATCAGATAGACGAAGGTCGGCAGGGTCTGCATCAGGTCGAGCACAGGCTGCAGCCAGGCATAGACCCGGTCGTTGTGCGCGGCCCAGATGCCGATCGGCACGCCGATCGCCATCGACGCGGTGGCCGCCGAAACCACGAGGACCAGCGTCTCGACCGTCTCGGCCCAGAGGCCCTGGTTGATGATGAAGAGAAGTCCGATGACGACGCCCAGCGCCAGTTTCCACGAACGCTTCAGCGCATAGGCGAGGGCGGCGATCGCAAGGACCACGACGACCGGCGGAAACCACAGTAAGGCGTCGACCAGGGAATCCAGAACCGAGCGCAAGCCATTGGAAATGGAATCGAAAAACCAGGCGAAGTTGCCGATCAGGAAATCGAACAGGGTCTGGCCCCATGCGCCGACCGGTATCTTCTCGCTTGCCACCCAATCCGAAACCGGGTCCATCGCCTCATCCCCTCGAAGTTCAAACGCGAAGCGGCCGGATCGTCGCCGGCCGCTCCGAAATCACGTCGTTGCCGGGCCTAGAGCCCGAGTTCCGCGCGCACGGCCGCTTCGCCATCCTCGCCGTCGCGCGTCGTCACGCCTTCGAGCCACGGCGCCAGCACGTCGGGGTTGGCCTTGAGCCATTCGGTTGCGGCGGCCTGCGGGTCGGCGCCGTCGTCGAGGATCGCGCCCATGATCTCGTTTTCCATCTCGAGCGAGAAGACGAGGTTGGTGAGCAACTTGCCGACATTCGGGCATTCCTCGGTGTAGCCCTTGCGCACGTTGGTGTGCACCGTGGCGCCGCCATAGTTCGGGCCGAACACCTCGTCGCCGCCGTCGAGGTATTCCATCTCGATATTGGCGTTCATGGGATGCGGCTCCCAGCCCAGGAAGACGACATCCTGCTGCGACCGCGCCGCGCGGGTCACGGCGGAGAGCATCCCCGCTTCGGAGCTTTCGACCACCTCGAAGTCCGACAGGCCGAACTGGTCAGCCGCGATCATGTCGAGGATCAGCCGGTTGCCGTCATTTCCAGGCTCGATGCCATGGATCTGTCCATTCAGTTCGTCCTTGAACTCGGCGATCTTGTCGAAGCTCGTCAGGCCCTTGTCATAGGTGTATTTCGGTACGGCGAGGGTGTATTTTGCGCCTTCCAGATTGGTCACCAGCGTTTCGACCGAGCCATCCTCGCGGTAGGGCGCGATGTCGGCTTCCATGGTCGGCATCCAGTTGCCGAGGAAGACGTCGATGTCGCCGTTCTTGAGCGAAGCGTAGGTCACCGGCACGGACAGAACCTGCACGTTCGTGTCGTAGCCGAGCGCTTCCAGGAGCACCGTGGCCGTGCCGGTCGTCGCCGTGATATCGGTCCAGCCGACATCGGAGAAGCGCACTGTCTGGCAGGCCTCGGGGTCCTGGGCAAGCGCCGCTCCGGCCGAAAGCACGGTCGAAAGGGCAAGCGTGGTGAGGAATGTGCGGCTGCGCAACATCGAATTCGTCTCCCATCGGATTTATGGAACACCGCTTGAAACGCGGTCTTTCACGAGGTGCCAAAGCCAAACATCATTTGCCCGATGATTCAAGAACCATGTCGAAAGGCCTGATATTGCACATGTGCAGCGATTTTTCGTGGACGGTTGCCCGTCAGCACTCCCACCTTCGCGGGCAACGGGCTTAAGAGGGGAAATGGCCAAGCTGTACTTCCACTATTCGGCGATGAATGCCGGCAAGTCGACGCTGCTCTTGCAGGCATCCTACAACTATCAGGAGCGCGGCATGCGCACGGCTGCCTTCACCGCCGCGCTCGACGACCGCGCCGGCGTCGGCCGCATCGCATCGCGCCTCGGGCTCGGCGCCGATGCCGCACTCTTCACGGTCGACACCGACCTTTTCGCCGCCGTCCAGGCGCTGATGCGGCGCGAACCGCTGCACTGCGTCTTCATCGACGAAGCGCAATTCCTGTCCGAGGACCAGGTCTGGCAGCTTGCCCGCGTCGCCGACCGGCTCGGCGTGCCGGTCATGTGCTACGGGCTGCGCACCGATTTTCGCGGCGAGCTCTTCCCCGGTTCGAAGGCTCTTCTGGCGATCGGCGATGAACTGCGCGAAGTCCGCACCATCTGCAAGTGCGGGCGCAAGGCCACCATGGTCGTGCGCCTCGGGCCGAACGGCAAGGCGCTGCTCGAGGGCGATCAGGTCGCCATCGGCGGCGAGGACCGCTACGTGTCGCTGTGCCGCCGGCATTGGGAGGAAGAGATGGGCCGCGTTCCGCCCGAAGACCTCGTGGGCTTCACGGCCGGGGGACCCTCCATTCGGGTTGTATACAGCTTTTCGATCCTGGCCGGATCGCGCTTTCGTCCTGTCGCATTCCGTGCATTGCGCGGCTTTAATGAGACGGCGCGAAACTGCGTCAACCGCCATGAATCCGAACCGACGCGCGGCTGAAAATCCGTCGCGAACAGAACCGAGCAGCAAGCCTCCTGGGGGACCTCAATGGCCGAAGTTAAGTCCGACATCGCGATCGCGCGGGCCGCGAAGAAGAAGCCGATCATGGAAATCGGGGCGAGCCTCGGCATCCCGCACGAGCACCTCCTGCCATACGGCCACGACAAGGCGAAGATTTCGGCCGAGTACATCAAGTCGGTGAAGGGCAACAAGGACGGCAAGCTGATCCTCGTCACCGCGATCAATCCGACGCCGGCGGGCGAGGGCAAGACCACCACGACGGTCGGCCTCGGCGACGGGCTCAACCGCATCGGCAAGAAGGCGGTGGTCTGCATCCGCGAAGCCTCGCTCGGGCCAAATTTCGGAATCAAGGGCGGCGCGGCTGGCGGCGGATACGCGCAGGTCGTTCCGATGGAGGACATGAACCTCCACTTCACCGGCGATTTCCACGCCATCACCACCGCGCACAATCTTCTCTCCGCCCTCATCGACAACCACATCTACTGGGGCAACGAGCAGCAGATCGACATCCGCCGCGTCGCCTGGCGCCGCGTCATGGACATGAACGACCGGGCGCTGCGCGAGATCATCTGCTCGCTGGGCGGCGTCGCCAACGGCTTCCCGCGTGAAGGCGGCTTCGACATCACGGTTGCTTCGGAGGTCATGGCGATCCTTTGCCTGTCGACCGATCTCAAGGACCTCGAAAAGCGCCTCGGCGACATCATCATCGGCTACCGCCGCGACAAGACCGCCGTCTATGCCCGCGACATCAAGGCCGACGGGGCGATGACGGTGCTCCTCAAGGACGCCATGCAGCCGAACCTGGTCCAGACGCTGGAGAACAATCCCGCTTTCGTGCATGGCGGACCCTTCGCCAACATCGCGCATGGCTGCAACTCGGTCGTCGCGACGACGACCGCCTTGAAGCTGGGCGAATACGTCGTCACCGAAGCCGGTTTCGGCGCGGATCTCGGCGCGGAGAAGTTCTTCGACATCAAGTGCCGCAAGGCCGGCCTCAAGCCCGCAGCCGCGGTCATCGTCGCCACCGTGCGCGCGATGAAGATGAATGGCGGCGTCAAGAAGGACGATCTGGGCGCCGAGAATGTCGAGGCCGTGAAAAAGGGCTGCGCCAATCTGGGCCGCCACATCGAGAACGTGCGGCAGTTCGGCGTTCCGGCCGTGGTCGCGATCAACCATTTCTATTCCGACACCGACGCCGAAATCCAGGCGATGAAGGACTATGTCGCCTCGATGGGCGAGGAGGCGATCCTGTGCAAGCACTGGGCGCATGGCTCGGCCGGCATCGAGGATCTGGCGAACAAGGTCGTCGAGCTCGCCGAAAGCGGCGCGTCCCAGTTCGCCCCGCTCTATCCCGACGAGATGCCGCTCTTCGAAAAGATCAACACGATCGTCAAGCGCATCTACCGCGGCTCGCATGCCATCGCCGACAAGTCGGTGCGCGACCAGCTTCACCAGTGGGAACAGGCAGGTTACGGCAACCTGCCGGTCTGCATGGCCAAGACGCAGTATTCCTTCTCGACCGACCCCAATCTGCGCGGCGCGCCCGACGACCATGTCGTTCCGGTGCGCGAGGTGCGCCTGTCGGCTGGCGCGGGCTTCGTCGTTGCGGTCTGCGGCGACATCATGACCATGCCGGGCCTGCCCAAGACGCCGTCCTCGGAGAAGATCTTCCTCAATGATGAGGGCCAGATCGAAGGACTGTTCTGATCGGCTTGCGATGATCCTGTGCGAAAGGGCGCTTCGGCGCCCTTTTTGCTGTATGAGGCAAAGGCAACGCTTGGGCATCCATATGCGTTGTTGCTCACTCGGAGCGCTTGGGGGACAAGGGCGCATGGTTTCGAAATGGAACTGGATCTACCGGCTCGTAACGCGCCGCCTGTGGTTCCGCAGCACTCTGATCTCGCTGCTCGCCGTTGTCTCGGCCCTGCTCGCGATCGTCCTGGGGCCGTACATCCCCTATGACATCTCCGCCTCCATCGGCGCGGAGGCGGTCGACAACATCCTCACCATTATCGCCTCGTCCATGCTGGCGGTGACGACCTTCTCGCTCTCGACCATGGTCGCCGCCTATTCGGCCGCCACCAGCAACGTCACGCCGCGCGCCACCAAGCTCCTGCTGCAGGACCCGACGTCGCAGAACGTGCTGTCCACCTTCGTCGGCTCGTTCCTCTACAGCCTGGTCGCGATCATCACGCTGTCGATGAACGCCTATGGCGAAAGGGGCCGCGTGATCCTGTTCGTGGTCACGATCTTCGTCGTGCTGCTGATCGTCGCCACGCTTCTGCGCTGGATCGATTATCTGACGCGGCTGGGGCGGGTGGGTGATACGACCGAAGTGGTGGAGAAGGCGACGGCCGACGCGCTACGCAGCCGCCGCCGGCAGCCCTATCTCGGCGGTGTCCATCTCGCCGGCGAGAAGGACATTCCTGCCGATGCCGTCGCGATCCCCGCGCCGTTCATCGGCTATGTCCAGCACATCGACTTGGCGAAGCTCCAGGAGATCGCGCAGTCGCAGAACGTCGCCATCTATTTGCTGGCGCTTCCCGGCACATTCGTCGATCCCCGTCATCCCCTCGCGCGCATCGCGTCAGATGACGGCAAGGTGCACGAGGCGATCGCCGCCGCCTATTCGCTGGCCCGCGAGCGTTCCTTCGATCAGGATCCGCGCTTCGGCCTCTCCGTTCTTGCCGAGATCGCCCAGCGGGCGCTGTCGCCTGCCGTCAACGATCCGGGCACCGCCATCGACGTCATCGGCCGCACTGTTCGCCTCCTGGCGATCTGGGACGAGCCGGAGGAACGCGAGCCGGTTCGCTTTCCGGCCGTCCACGTCGCCTCCGTCAGGCTGTCGGACCTTTTCGATGACGCCTATTCGCCGATCGCGCGGGATGGCGCGGGCATCGCCGAGGTCCAAGTGCGACTGCAAAAGGCCTTCGCCGCGCTCTCCGCCCTCGACGATCCGCGCTTTCGCATCGAGGCGGCGCGCCATTCGGACATCGCGCTGCGCCGCGCAGAGGCCGCCCTTACGCTCAAGGAGGACATCGAGGCCGTCCGCGCCGCCGCGCGGGGCGTTGCAGGGACTCTCACGGCCTGATTTCGATCTCGGTCGACAGCCGCACGATGTCAAAATCGGTGACGAGGATATCCAGCCGAACGGTCCAGCGCCCCGCCAGCGGCAGGATCACATCGTCCGCGCGCCATGTCCCGTCGCCGGGCTTGGCGGCCTGCCGCCGAAACGGCTCGATGCCGGCCTCAGGATTGGCGAAGACGAAGGCGACTTCCTTGGCGTCGAGCGGCGCGAAATCGCCGGTCATGATCATCGCCGACACCGAAACCGGTCCCGCCCTGCCTGGCGTCACCGAAAGATCGGCCATCGCTTCGAGCGTATGGATATGCACCGAGGCGGGCTGCGCGGCGGCGATGGCGAGTGCGCGCGGCGGCGGCGTGAAGCGCCAGCCCGCCGCGATTGCGAGGACAGCCAGCACGACCAGCGTCTCGGCCGCGATCGAGCGCACGAGCGCTCGCCCATCGCCCGCCAGCGCCGGCCTTGTCAGCCTCCAGCGATTGACTATGGCAAGCGCGAACAGCACCGCGAGGCAGCCAAGCTTGGCGAGCAGCAGCCTACCATAAGCCGTCCCGATCAGCGCCATCGGCGTCTCCACCTGGATGATCGCCAGCCCGATGCCCGCCGCGATCAGTCCGGCAACCGCAAAAGGTATGACCGTCGAAAACCGCTTCAGGCCGAGCGTCGCATCGGCTGCATTCGTCTTCAGCGCAAGCCCGAGCGGGACCAGCGCGCCGACCCACAGGGCAATCGCCGCTGCATGAAGCGCCACGGCCGGCCGCGTCAGCCATTGCGGCTCGGCCGCGCTCGCATGGCCCGAGACGGTCAGCGCGTAAGCGCCTGCGGCGAGCGCGAGTGTCGCGACGATGCGTGACAGGGCAGCGTTCCTGCAAAAAATGGCGATGCCGGCCGCAGCCAGCGCCCCGAGAACAATCTTGACCGTCAGGCCGTAGCTCGTGGCCAGGCCCGCCTCCCAGATCACGGGCTCGGTGAAGCGCCCGATCGGCGCCCCGAGCGCGTCGAGGCCTTGCAAGCCCGGCGAGACGGCAGCCGCCACCAGGCCGATCCCGACGGCCGCCAGCCCGGGCCTTGCGCCGGAGCGCGAAGCGGGCAGGAACCACGCAATCGCGAACGCGCCGCCCGCCCCGACGAACAGGCCGACATAAAGCCCGATCTTCGCCAGCCACACGCCGGTGCGCATTGTCCAGTCCACCGGCTCGGCGACGGGCGGCGCTGCGCTCGGCGCGCCGATCGAAAAGACCACAGACCCGCCGACCGGGTGCCCGTCGGATGAGACCACCCGCCAGGTCAGTATATGCGTTCCCTGCTGCAGGTCGGCCGGCGCCTCGATTTCCACCGATCGATCCCGCACGACGAAATCGCCAAGGTCGACGGCATCTCCATCGGGGCGCAGCATGCGCAGGACGAGCGGTGAAACCGGCTCGCTGAAATCAAGCCGCAGGACCTGCGGAGCGGCCGCGATCACCGCGCCGTCCCTCGGTTCGGCGCCGGTCAGCGAAGCATGCGCGGCGGCTTCACCGGACAGCGCCAGCGCGACCAGCACCGCCAGCGCCGCGATCCACCTTGCCATTCCGGTTACGCTTTTCACTCGTTGCATGCGTCCGCCCGCCTGAAGCTGCGATCGGGCGGCCGGCACGCCTCGCGCCGGCCGCCGCATCCTCGTCCGTCAGTGGCCGCCGGTCGCCTCGATGATCGCGACGCCTGGCGCCGGCATTTCGAGGTCGTCGGCCGACTGACCTTCCGCCGGCACCTCGATCCAACGCTCGGTCAGACCGCCCGGGCACTCCTGCACGACCGGGAAGTAGAGCGTCTGGCCGGCGTTGAGGGCAGGAGTGAGATAGCCGCGCAGGACGAACTCGTCATATTCGTCGTCGGCAAGATTGCCGCCGCTCCAGACGATTTCGGTCACGCCTTCGCTCACCTGCGATCCATGATACTCGTAGGTCGTGGCATAGTCTCCGCGCACCTTTTCCAGTTCCCAGCCGGGCTTGGGCATCGGCTTGACCGCGATGACGCCTTCGGGAATGTGCACGCGCACGACATTGGTCGGCTCGCCTTCGCAGCCATGCGGCACGCGGAAGACCGCCTTGTAGGTCGAGCCGATCGCGGCCTCCTTGCCTTCGAGCGAGACATGGGCGGAGGCGACCGTGGTGCCGAGCGCGAGCAGGCCGGCGGCGGTGATGATGTGCTTGAACATCGGTGTTCTTTCGTAAGGATCAAATGCGCCCGGGCGGCCGGTCGTGCGGCGCGCGGTGCGGGCAGAGCCGACGGGGCGCAGGCGAAGCTGCGGTTGCCCGTCAGATGGATGAAATCAGGAGTGTCAGGCCGCCAGCGGCGGCGCGCGGGGACTGCCCGGCCGGCGCGCGGCATCGTCCGTTGCTACGATTGCCGGCAACGCGACGAAGGTCGCGCGGAAAACCTTCAGCGGATTGGAAAGCGCATGCGGCTCGCGGTCGCCGTCGGTGGCCGGCGCGAACATGCTGCAGCCGGGCGCGCAGCAATCGGGCATGCCCGAATGATCGCGGCCTTCGCCGCCGGAAGGTCCCGGCTCGTGGCTGGTGATGCACAGCGGATTGCCGAAATCGTCGAGCATCGGCACACCTGCCGAGGCGCCGGCCGCGAAAGCGCCGAACAGCGCCTGAAGCACGAGCATATAGGCCGCGACGAGCGCGACGCCCTTGCCCAATACCTTGCCCCGACCGTTCGGCATCGTTCCGTTCCCCTCTGCGGCTACATTAGCATCCGCGCGGCGGGGGAGAAACTGATCTTGATCAATGCAAGGTTGACGCCGTTTGTCGCACCTGTCCCTTGCCACGCCGCGTTCGCCGGGGTCACCTTGCGCCGCAAGCCGACTGCATGGACGATGGCCGCGTGCAACTCTCGGCAAGTCTTGCCGCAACCTTTTGCCTGCCCCATCCTTATCGCCACAGTTCACTTCCAAGGGGCGTCATGAACCGATCCATCACCGAACTCGTGCGCGGCATGCGCGATCACCGCACGGCGTTCTTGCCGCTAATCGTATTTGCCATCGCCGCTGCGGGCATCGCGCTCTTCCTGTCCATCGCCGACGAACTCGATGACGGTGAGCTCAACGACATCGACGAGCGCATCTTCCTGTGGTTCCACACGCCCGGCGGCTCGCCGATCGGCCCCGAATGGCTGCAGGAGACGGCGGCGGAGATCACCGCGCTTGGCGGCTACACCGTCATTCTCGTGCTGGTGGCGGCGGTCATCGGCTTCCTCGTTGTCTCGCGCAAGAACGGGCCCGCGCTCTACACCGTCCTGTCCATCGGCACCGGAACGCTGGTCGGGCATCTCCTGAAGGAACTTTACGCGCGCCCGCGCCCCGACCTCGTCGAGCATCTCGTCAACACGCATACGCCAAGCTTCCCGTCCGGCCATGCGATGGTCTCGGCGATCGTCTATCTGACGCTCGGTTCGCTCATCATGCGCTTCGTCGACAATCTGCGCGTGCGCGCCTACGTGCTCGCCGTGGCCATCACACTCACGCTCATGATCGGCATCTCACGCATTTATCTCGGCGTTCATTGGCCAAGCGACGTCGTCGCGGGCTGGGCGATGGGCGCGGCGTGGGCGAGCCTTGCCTGGCTGACGGTCTCGGCGCTGCGGCTCTATCGCAGGCGCCGCGGCGGTCAGGCAGAGGCGCCGGACAGCTCGTCGAGGATCGGGCAGTCGGGCCGCGCATCGCCGTGACAGGTCTTCACCAGATGCGTGAGCGTCTTCTTCAGGCTCCGCAACTCGGCGATCTTGTGCTCGATCTGGTCGAGCTTGGTCGCCGCCAGCGCCTTCACGTCCGCGCTCGCCCGGTGCGAATCGCCGTAAAGTGACAGGAGCTGGCGGCATTCCTCGACCGAAAAGCCGAGGCCGCGCGCCCGCTGCAGGAATTTCAGCCGGTGAATGTCGGCGTCGCAATAGTCGCGATAGCCGTTTTCGGCGCGCGCCGGGCGCAACAGGCCGATTTCCTCGTAGTAGCGGATCGTCTTGGCCGGCAGGGCCGAACGGCGGGATGCAGCTCCGATGTTCATCGCGGTCAACTCCTGTTCGACTCATGAAATAGGAAGCTCACGCTAATCCTTCCAGTTACTGGAAGATCAACACCTCACAATCGTGCTTGCCGCGGCGGCCGATCGTTTGTATGAGATTGCCCATGAACGCGCATTCGCACACGAACAAGTGGTGGTGGGCCCGCTAAAAGCGGCCACGAGCACTTGCGTGCGCGTTTTTAAGGTTTGGCCGCAACGGAATTTTCCGGGCGGCCTTCGTCTTTTTGGGACCTGCCGATCCGGAACCTGACAGATGAGGGGAAGGACATCATGAGCACAGAGCTTCTGGAAAACGGCGCGGAGCGCTACCGCACCGAGGGCGGCGTCACCGTCACCCGCGAACGCCACGAGACGCCCTATGTCGGCGCCATCGAGACCTATATCGATGCGCTGAATTCGCGCCGTGGCTGCGTCTTTTCCTCCAACTACGAATATCCCGGCCGTTATACGCGCTGGGACACGGCGATCGTCGATCCGCCACTGATCGTCTCGGCCTGCGGCCGCGACATGCGCATCGAAGCGCTCAATGCGCGCGGTGAAAAGCTGCTCGACGGAATCGCGCCGGTCGTCGAAGCCCTCGACGAGGTCATCCGCTTCGTCCGCGCGCCCGCGCTCGTCACGCTCACCGTCGCCGAGCCGACGCGCGCCTTCGCCGAGGAAGAGCGCAGCCGCGTTCCCACCGTCTTTTCCGTCCTGCGCGTCATCGTCTCGTTGTTCAAGTCGCCGGAAGACGCCAATCTCGGCCTCTACGGTGCGTTCGGCTACGACCTCGCCTTCCAGTTCGATCCGGTCACGCCCAAGCTCGACCGGCCGGAAAGCCAGCGTGACGTGGTCCTTTATCTTCCCGATGAAATCCTCGTCGTCGACCATCATCAGGCCAAGGCCTGGCACGACCGCTACGACTTTGCCGGCGCGGGCTTTTCCACCGAGGGCCTGCCGCGGGGCGGGGCCGAGCAGCCCTTCAGGCCGTCCGACACCATCCCCCCGCGCTCCGACCACGAGCCTGGCGAATATGCGCGCCTCGTCACCCGCGCCAAGGAAAGCTTCCGGCGCGGCGACCTCTTCGAGGTCGTGCCCGGCCAGATGTTCATGGAGCGTTGCGTCTCCAGGCCTTCGGAGATCAGCCGCAAGCTGAAATCCATCAACCCGTCGCCGTATTCCTTCTTCATCAACCTTGGCGAAAACGAATACCTCATCGGCGCGTCGCCGGAGATGTTCGTGCGCGTGTCGGGCCGGCGCGTCGAGACCTGCCCGATCTCGGGCACGATCAAGCGCGGCGAGGACGCAATCGCGGATTCGGAGCAGATCCTGAAGCTGCTCAACTCCAAGAAGGACGAGTCCGAGCTCACCATGTGCTCCGACGTCGACCGCAACGACAAGAGCCGCGTGTGCGAGCCCGGCTCGGTGCGTGTTATCGGCCGGCGGCAGATCGAGATGTATTCGCGACTGATCCACACTGTCGACCATATCGAGGGCCGCCTGCGCGAAGGCATGGACGCATTCGACGCGTTCTTGTCCCACGCCTGGGCCGTTACGGTCACCGGCGCGCCGAAGCTTTGGGCCATGCGTTTCCTGGAAGCCAACGAAAAGAGCCCGCGCGCTTGGTATGGCGGGGCGATCGGCATGGTTCATTTCAACGGCGACATGAACACCGGCCTCACCTTGCGCACCATTCGCATCAAGGACGGCATCGCGCAGGTTCGCGCCGGCGCGACGCTCCTGAACGATTCCGATCCGGCCGAGGAAGAGGCCGAGACCGAACTCAAGGCATCCGCCATGCTGGCCGCGATCCGCGAGGCCGCGCCCGGCAGTTCCGCTGCCGCGCACCGCGAAAGCGCGAAGGTGGGCGAGGGGGTCTCGATCCTGCTCGTCGACCATGAGGACAGTTTCGTCCACACGCTGGCGAACTATTTCCGCCAGACTGGCGCTTCCGTCGCCACCGTGCGCTCGCCAGTGCCCGAGGAAGTGTTCGACCGCGTCGATCCCGACCTCGTCGTCCTTTCGCCCGGCCCGGGCATGCCGTCCGACTTCGACTGCAAGGCAACGATCAAGAAGGCGCGCGCACGCGATCTGCCGATCTTCGGCGTGTGTCTCGGCCTGCAGGCGCTGGCGGAGGCCTATGGCGGCGAGCTTCGTCAGTTGCATGAGCCCATGCATGGCAAGCCTTCGCGCATCCGCGTGACGAAGCCCGGCGTCGTATTTGCCGGGCTGCCGAAGGAGGTCACGGTCGGCCGCTACCATTCGATCTTCGCCGATCCCGTCCGCCTGCCGCCCGAATTTCTCGTCACCGCCGAAACCGAGGATGGCGTCATCATGGCGCTGGAACACAAGTCCGAGCCGGTTGCCGCCGTCCAGTTTCACCCTGAATCCATCATGACGCTCGGCCAGAATGCCGGCATGCGGATGATCGAGAACGTCGTCGCGCATCTGCCGCGCAAGGTGAAGACGAAGGCGGCCTAGGGACGACAGTTCGAACATGACCACCAAGCAGAAGATCCGGCGCCTCGCGGCCTGGTCGATCGTCGTCGCCTTCGCGGTGATGGGCCTGAAATTCGTCGCCTGGTGGCTCACCGGCTCCGTGGCGCTCTATTCCGACGCGCTCGAATCCATCGTCAACGTCATCGCCGCCTTTGCCGCGTTCTGGGCGATTTCGGTCAGCCACAAGCCGGCCGACCGGGATCATCAGTACGGCCATCACAAGGCCGAATACTTCTCTGCCGTGCTCGAAGGCGTGCTGATCGTCGTCGCCGCGCTCTTGATCATCGCCGAGGTCTGGCGCGCATGGCAGAACCCGGTTCCGCTCGAAGCGCCGGGGCTCGGCCTTGCCATCAACGCGGCCGCCGCGAGCGTCAACGCCTTCTGGGCGTTTCTCCTCATCCGCAACGGTCGACAGCACAAGTCCCCCGCGCTGGAGGCCGACGGCCATCACATCATGACGGACGTCGTCACCTCCGCGGGCGTCCTCATCGGCCTTCTCGCGGCCGTCGCCACGGGCTGGTGGATGCTCGACCCCCTGCTCGCCCTCATCGTCGCGCTCAACATCTTGTGGCAGGGATGGAAGGTCATCACCGCCTCCCTCGATGGATTGATGGACCGTGCGGTCGACCTTGAGGAGCACCTGCGCATCCGCGACCTGATCTCGGCCAATTCGCAGGGCGCGCTCGAAATCCATGACCTCAAGACCCGGATCGCGGGCCGCGCCACCTTCATCGAGTTTCACATGGTCGTGCGGGCGGACATGTCGGTGGGCGACAGCCATCTGATCTGCGATCGCATCGAGGCGGCACTCGAGGAAGAAATCCCTTCGGTGCGCATCGTCATCCATGTCGAGCCCGACCATGAGGCGAAACTGCCGATCGGCACGACTGCGGTGCCATTCGCCTGATTTCGGGCATGTGCCTGATCGATGCCGCAATCACGGCGCATTTCGCCATATTTCAAGCTGTGACACAAACGACACAGTGGGGAGCATGACTCGTTTTCGCCGCATTTCGTCCCGTCCACGGCCACAGTTCATCAGCATTAGGGACGTTGATCTTCGCTGCCAGACGGCAGCCTTCCGCCGCGTTTCCTCGTCCTGTATCGGGTAGATTGATTGATGTGTGTGTCTCGACGTCGCTTCCTTTTTCAGGCCGCTTCACTTGGCGCTGTCGCGCCGTTGGTCCTTTCGGGCTGCATGTCCTCGACGGCTGCGCTCGAAACGGTGAAGCCGGGTCCTGATCCCTATTTCCTGGCCATGTACGGGCCCCAGCCGAACGAGCGGTTTCCGCTTCCGGCCATCGATATCTCCGATGTCGATGAGCGCTTTTTCCGCCAGCAGGTGCGCTACCACCGTTCCGAGCGCCCCGGCACCATCGTTGTCGACACGCAAAACCGCTTTCTTTACCTCGTGCAGGAAGGCGGGATGGCGATGCGATACGGCATCGGCGTCGGCCGCGCCGGCCTCGAATTCGAGGGCGAGGCACGCGTTGCCCGCAAGGCGCAGTGGCCGACCTGGACGCCGACGCCGGCCATGATCGAGCGCGAACCTGGCCGCAACGCGCAATGGGCCGGCGGCATGCCGCCTGGCCTTGAAAATCCGCTCGGGCCGCGCGCGCTCTACCTCTTCGAAGGCGGTCGCGACACGCTCTACCGCATCCACGGCACGTCCGAGCCGTGGTCGATCGGCCTTGCCGTTTCATCTGGTTGCATCCGTCTGTTCAACCAGGACATCATCGACCTGTACGGGCGCGTCTCGATCGACACGCCTGTACTCGTCCTCCAGAACGAGCCCTTGATGTACCCGCAGCGCGAGATGCCGGAATCCATCCGGCGCCAGCTTGAGGCCGCGCAGCCCCGGCAGCAGCAGCCGCTCGAGATCTGATCGTCAGGCCGCCTTCTTCATCTTCGCCCGGTCATGCGGCCGGGCGAAGTCGAGCTCTGGCCCCTTGGGCACGATCCGCGTCGGGTTGATGGTCTCGTGGCTGCCGTAATAGTGGCTCTTGATGTGGTGCATGTTCACCGTGTCCGCCACGCCCGGCACCTGATAGAGCTCGCGCAGATAGTTGGAAATGTTCGCGTAATCCTCGATCCGGCGCTGGTTGCACTTGAAGTGCGAATAGTAGACCGCGTCGAAGCGCACCAGCGTGGTGAAGAGCCGCCAGTCGGCCTCCGTCAAGACATTGCCCGCCAGATAGCGCTGGCGCGACAACCGCGCCTCTACCTCGTCGAGCGCTGCGAAAAGCTCGTCGAATGCCTGCTCGTAGGCCTCCTGCTTCGTCGCGAAGCCAGACTTGTAGACGCCGTTGTTGATCGCGTCGTAAACGCGCTCGTTCACCGCGTCGATCTCGTTGCGCAGTTCCTCGGGATAGAAGTCGACGCTGTCGTCACCCCACTCGTCGAAGGCCGAGTTCAGCATGCGGATGATCTCCGCGCTCTCGTTGGAGACGATCGTCTCTTCCTTCTTGTCCCAAAGCACCGGCACCGTCACACGGCCCGAATAGTGCGGATCGGCCTTGGTGTAGATCTGGTGCAGGAAGTCGAGCCCGTAGAGATCGTCGCCGGTCGCCGCCTCGTCCGTCCTGAAGGTCCAGCCGTTCTCGCCCATGAAATGGTGCACGACGGAGACCGAGATCACGTCCTCCAGCTTTTTCAGCTTGCGCAGGATCAGCGTCCGGTGCGCCCACGGGCAGGCGAGCGAGACGTAGAGATGGTAGCGCCCGGGCTCGGCCTTGAAGCCGCGCGTGCGGCCCTCGGCAGGCTCGCCGTCGACTGTCACCCAGTCGCGCCACTGCGACTGCGAGCGCTCGAACCGCCCGCCCGTCTTGGAGGTGTCGTACCACTTGTCCTGCCACTTGCCGTCGACCAGAAGTCCCATGTCTTGCTCCTCTTGTTAGGTAAGGAGGTAGGGCAGGGGACGCGTGGAGCCAAATCCTGCGCATTGAACAGATCGTCAATCATCGCGGTGGACGTTCCTCACTTCTCATGCTAGCAGCGAATCTCCGGGGGAAATTCCATGCCTCAAATCCGCATCGAGCGACGACGAAAGAGCACCCGCGCCTGACCGCGCGCAAGACGGCTGGCTGCCGTCCGAAACATGCCTTTCCATCCCGATCCGGAATTCCCGTCATGACCCTTGCCGACGTCGCCTACGCGCCGGAACTGCCCTCCCACGACACTGAGATCGAAGAAATCAACGCCGACGCGTTCGGCCCCGGCCGCTTCACACGCGCCGCCCACAAGATCCGCGAAGGCGGGCCGCATGCGCGTGACCTCTCCTTCGTCGCGACGGTTGAGGGCCATGTCATCGCGTCCGTGCGGCTGACGCCCATTGCGGTCGGCGCGGGTCGCGCGCTGCTGCTCGGTCCGCTCGCGGTGCGCCCGTCCTGGAAGAATCTCGGCATCGGCCGCAAGCTGATGGCAATGGCCGCCGATGCCGCCCGCCAGAAGGGCGCGCGCGCCATAGTGCTCGTCGGCGACGCACCCTATTACGGCCCGCTCGGCTACGTGCAGGTCAAGCCGGGCACGATGACCATGCCCTGGCCGGTCGATCCGGCGCGCTTGCTGGTTCTCGAACTGGTGCCAGGGGCCGCGGCTGCGCTCCATGGCGCGATCAGCCACGCGGATGTCGCCAACGCTTGATCTCGAAGGCCGGCAGGATTTCCAAGCTGGCCAGCGCGTAGCCTAGGCCGGCTGCTCCATGAACATGTATTCCCAGACATGCCCGTCCAGATCCTGGAACGAGCAGCCATACATGAAGCCCATGTCCATGATCGGCTTCCACGGCTTGGCGCCGGCCTTCAGAGCCTTGGCGAGGATGTCGTCGACCTCCTGCCGGCTGTCGGCTGAAAGGGCAGTCAGGACTTCCGTGACCTTGTGCCCGTCTGCGATCTCGCCATTGATGAAGCCCTGGAACTTCTCATGCGTGAGCAGCATGGCGAAGATGTTGTCCGCGATCACCATGCAGGCAGCCGTGTCGTCCGAGAAATCCTCGTTGAAGGAATAGCCGAGCGCCGAAAAGAAGGCGCGGCTGGCGGCGAGGTCCCTGACCGGCAAATTGACGAAGATCATGCGCATGGAATGGCTCCTTGAATATTGTCCGCGCACAGGACGTTCGGAGACGGTCGGTTCCGACAGCGAACCTTCGGAAAAAATCAGCGGCCCTCGCGATACCAGGCCGCGCCGAAAGCGAAGAGCAGAAGCGCCAGCCCGAAAAAGCCGGCGAAGAGCGGCACGCGCGAAACCGAGCGCAGCACGCTGTCGTTCGTCGTCTGGAGCCCCACCCAGCCGCGCCCGTCCGCATCCGCGCCGGGGCGGATCGGCACGATGTTAGGCAGGTCGAGCGCGCCGGTAAGTCCTGCCTCGATGCGCCGCACGGTGCCGCCGCTGGCGTCAGCCACCGGCTGGAGGATTTCGGTCGTGGACACGGTGTCGGTGAATTCGGGCGCATTGACCGGGCCGACATGGGCGAGCGTCTCGAGGTCGCCATTGGCGATCCGGTAGAGCCCGATCTCGTCGGTCTCCACCGAGCCATCGAACGTGCCCGGCTCGCCGGCAGCCAGCGGCACGGTCAGCGTTTCGCCCGAAGGCGTCGTCACGGTCGCCTCGCCGGCCTCGTCTTCCATCGTCTGGCGTTCGATCTCGAGCGTCATGCCGCGCGCATTCGCCGTCAGCCGTTCCTCTTCGAGTTCCGGCTCCTTCATCAGCCAGTGCGCCATGCGCCGGTAGAGCGAGACGTGCGGTCCGCCGCCCTCGAAGCCGCGCGCCCACAGCCAGCCATGGTCGGAAAGAAGCATGCCGACGCGGCCTTCGCCCTGCCGGTCGAGAAGCAGCAGCGGCATGTCGTCCGCGCCCTGCATCACCACCTCGCCCTGCGGCCGCTCGATGCCGATCTGGCGGAACCAGCGGCTCCATTGCGGCGGCTCCTGTCCCGAGCCCTCCAGCCCGCGCGTCACCGGATGGCGCTCGCCGGTTTCCGTCAGGCGCGGGTAAAAGGCTCGTTCGACCACCTCGCCGGTCGGCAATGCGGGCAGCGCCGCCATCAGCGGCGTGCGCGAAATCGACTGGTTGCCCGCATATTCCGGCCCCGCCGCGATCAGGAGCGCGCCGCCATTCTCCACATATTCGGCGATGTAGTCGTAATAGAGGATCGGCAGCACGTCGCGGTGCTGGTATCGGTCGAAGATGATCAGGTCGAAATCGTTGATCCGGTCGACGAAGAGTTCGCGCGTCGGGAAGGCGATGAGCGAGAGTTCGTTGATAGGCGTGCCGTCCTGCTTTTCGGGCGGGCGCAGGATGGTGAAGTGGACGAGGTCCACCGCCACATCCGATTTCAGGAGGTTGCGCCACGTCCGCTCGCCGGCATGCGGCTCGCCCGAGACGAGCAGCACGCGCAAATTCTCCCGGATACCGTCGAGGATCGCGATGGTCCGGTTGTTGGTCGCCGTCAGCTCGCCCTCGGCGACCGGAAATTCGAGCTCGACGATGTTGCGGCCGGCGCTGGGGATGACGATGTCGACGCTCGTCTCCTCGCCGATGATCGCCGTCTGGCGCACGACATGCTCGCCATTGACGCGCACGGTCACCTCGACCGGCCCGCTCGCGCTGTCCGTCGACAGCACCCGGTAGCTCATCGTCACCGGCCGGTCGACGATGCCGAAGCGCGGCGCGCGCTCGAAGCGGATGCGCCGGTCGAATTCGTCCTCCTCGCCGGTCACGAGCGCATGAAGCGGGCCGGAAAAGCCGAGCGTTTCGGGCACGTCGTGAACCTGACCATCGGTGATCATGATCGCCCCGCCGACCCGCGAGGGCGCGACGTCGCGCAGGGCACTGTCGAGCGCGCCGAAGAGCCGCGTCTCGGCTCTCTCGTCGCCGGAATCCGCCTGGCCGGTCTCGACCACGCGGACGTCATACTGGTCGAACCGCGCCAGCCGCGCCTGCATCTCCTCCAGCGCCCGGTCCGTCGTCGCGCGCCGGTCGCCGATCTCCTGGCTCTGGCTGCGGTCGACGACGAGCGCGACGACGCTCTTCAGCGGCTCGCGCTCCTCGTCGAGGAGGAGGGGATTGACGAGCGCGAGCGCCAGCGCCGCCATTGCCGCCAGCCGCAGCCACGCGCCGCGCTGGCGGGCGAAGAGCCCCCAGGCGACGAGCGCGGCGACAGGCACGAGCAGCGCTGCGAACCACGGCCAGGCAAGAAGCGGTTCGAAGGCGAGGGACCAGTTCACTGCCCCAGCCTTTCCAGAATGGAGGGCACGTGGACCTGGTCCGACTTATAGTTCCCGGTCAGCATGTACATCATGATGTTGACGCCCGCCCGGTAGGCATAGACCCGCTGCATCGGGTCGGCGGGCACGGTGGGCAGCATCGGTGCGCCGTTGCCGCCGATGGCCCAAGCGCCTGCCAGGTCGTTCGCGGTGATCATGATCGGCGTCACGCCGTCGCCGACACGCACCGGGCGGTCCGCCATTTCCTCCACGGTCTGCGAAGCCTCCACCCAGAGCGGGCTGCCGTTGAAGCGGCCTGGAAATTCGGGAAGGATGTAGAAGGCCTTGGTCAGGACGTGATCGTCCGGCACCGGCTCCAGCGGCGGCACGTTCATGTTGGCGAGGATGTCGCGAAGGCGCATGGTCGACGGGCTCGCCGAACCGGCATCAAACCCCGCGCCGAACTGGTCGCGCGTATCGAACAGCACCGTTCCGCCGTCCTGCATGTAGGCGTCGATGCGCGCCAGCGCGGCCTGCGACGGCATCTCGCTGCCTTCGTCGATCGGCCAGTAGATCAGCGGATAGAAGGCGAGTTCGTCCACGGCGATGTCGACGCCGACCGGCTCGCCGGGCTCCAGAGCGGTCTTGGCGCTCAGGAACCGGCCGAGCCCTTCGAGCCCGGCACGGCTGATCGCGTCGATCGAGGAATCCCCGGTCAGGACATAGGCGATGCGCGTCTGGCTGATGGCGGCGATCGCTTCCTCGTCGCCCGGCTGGATGTCGGTTTCCTCCCCTTGGGCCTGCGCGTGGGCATCCGGCATCGAAATCGCACCTATCAGCGCGAGCGCCAGCGCGGCCGGTACGGCGCGCGCTGCGCGCGGCCGGCGCAGCTTTCCGCCGAGCCACAGCACGGCCAGCGTGTCGAGGATCATCAGTGCCAGCGCGATCGCGAAGAGCGGCCCGCGCAGATCGACCTGTTCGTCGAAGCCATATGCCACGTCTCGAACGGCGAGCGGCGTCTCGGGACGGGCTATCGGCTCCAGCGTCGCGTCCTGCGGCAGCAGATTGTGCGCGACGACGCCTTCCTCGGTGCCATAGAGCCCCGGCGGGTTCTCGATCGTCACCGCAGCCTCGGTGGAAACCGCCAGCGGTCGCGCGTCGGGCGTCGGCGGCACCAGGCTGCCGTCGGCGGCGATCAGCCGGTAGGGCGGCAGCGTCGCCTCGCCATTGCCGGTCTGCGCATTGCCCGGTCCCTGATTGCGCGACAACTGCACCAGCCGGCGCAACAGTTCGACGAAGGAGCCGGAGATCGGCAGGTTCGACCATGTCGCCTGCGGAGTGATGTGGAAAAGCGCCAGCGTCCCGTCGCCGCGTCGCGCGCCGGTCACGAGCGGCGTGCCGTCGGCAAGGTTCACCCAGCTCCGCTCGACGATGTCGGCGGTCGGCTCTGCCAGCACCTGCCGCGACACGGTCACGTCGGCCGGCGGCGTCAAATCGGCAAAGGGGGAGCCTTGCGGATATTCGGCGATCGCCTGCGGCTCGGTCCAGGACAAGGTGCCACCGAGCGCGCGTTCGCCGATGCGCAACCGCACCGGCAGCAGATCCTCGTCCGGCTCGGCCGCGGCAAGGCGCGGGCCGGCAAAGCGCACCAGCGTGCCGCCGCCCTCGACCCATTCGGTGAGCGCTGCGTGCGCCTCGTCCGGCAGCGTGCCGACATCGGCCATCACGATCATCGCCGGGCGCTGCTCGAGCAGTTCGGGGATCGCCGAGCCGAGGTCTGCGCTCGACGGCTCGACGAGGTCGGCGAAAGGCGCGAGCGCCCGGCTGATATAGTGGAGCGGCGAAAGGAGCGGCTGCGCCTCGTCGCCGTCACCTTGTGCGATCAGGCCGACGCGCCGGCGCCGTGAATTCTCGTCGAGCACACGCACGGCCCCGGCCTGGGCTTCGCCGTCGACCGCGACCGAGTTGAAGTCGTTGCGCAGTTCGAACGGCACGGCGAATGCCGCTGTTGCGGCCGCTTCGCCGGCTCCGAAAGACAATTGCGCCTCCGCGATCCGCCGGCCGCGGTCGTCGAGTGCTGCCACCACCGCCTGGCGCGGCCCGGCATCGGCCGTCGGCCGCACCGCTTCGACCACGAAGGCGTCAGGCTCGTTCGCGGTCGCCGTCAGGCCGATCTCGGTGACCCCTTGCGGCGTCGCCCAGATCAGGCCCCCGGCATTGGCGAGAAGCCGATCGAAGGCCGCGTCGTCCGCTTCGCTCGCCAGCCCGTCCGACAGAACCGCCACCGAGGTGTTCGGCAACTCGGCCAGGGCCTGCGCAACGCGCTCATAGGTCGCCGCGCGGTCCACCGGCACCGGTCGCGCTTCGGCTGCATTCAGCCGCTCGCGCGCCGCCTCGGCGTCGAAGGGGCCGATCTCGGCATTGGGCGCATCGACCGTGAAGGCGATCAGCACGGGTGCGTTTTCGGCTTGCGCATCGGCGATCAGCCGCTCGGCGCTCGCGACCCGCATCGCCCAGTCCGGCGCGGACGCCCAGCCATTGTCGATGACGATCGCCACCGCATTGCCGCCTGTCGAGATGCGCTCGCGCGGATTGAACACCGGTTCGGCCAGGGCGAAGATGATCAGCGCCGCCATCGCAAGGCGCAGAAGCGTCAGCCACCAGGGGCTCTGATGCGGCGTTTCCTCCTTGCGCAGCACGCGCGCAAGAATCTTCAGCGGCGGAAAAGCTTCCGTCTGCGGCTTCGGCGGCGTCAGGCGCAAGAGCCACCAGATCACCGGCAGAGCCAGCAATCCGGCCAGCACCGCCGGCAGCCCGAAGGAAAGCGGCAGGAACCCCATCAGCGGCTCCCCTGGCTCATCGCCAGATGGACGCGCACCAGTGCGTCGGAAGCCAGCTTGTCGGTGTGGTTCACGGTGTAGCTCCAGCCGAGCTTTCGCGCCCAGGCGGAAAGCTCCTCACGGCGCGCCGCATAGAGATTGCGATAGTCCTCGCGCAGCGTTTCGGCGCGTCCGGCGGTCAGCTTGGTGCCGGTCTCCGGGTCCTGAAACTCGGTGCGGCCGGAATAGGGAAACTCCTCTTCGGCCGGGTCGGAAATCTCGATCAGATGCGCGCGCACGCCCCGCGTCGCCAGCGTGTCCAGCCATTCGCGCGTCTCCTCGACAGGGTCGAGGAAGTCGGAGATCAGCACCACGTCGGAAAAGCGCTTCATGGTGGAAAGGTTCGGTCGCGTCGGCAGGTTCGCCGCGTGCATCATCTGGGCGGCAAGCCGCTCGGCGCCGTTTCGCGCCGAAAAGGGGTCGGTCAGCCCCGGCCAGGCGATCCTTTCGCCCGAGCGCGACAAAAGTTCGGCCAGTGCCAGCGCCAGAACCAGCGCGCGCGAGTCCTTCGACACGCTTGCCGTCTTCGACTGGAAGAGCATGGAGGCGGATGGATCGGCCCAAAGCCACACGGTGTGCGCAGCTTCCCATTCGCGGTCGCGCACATAGGTGTGGTCGTCGCGGGCCGAGCGCCGCCAGTCGATCCGCGCGATCGCCTCGCCGTCGACATAGGGGCGGAACTGCCAGAAATTCTCGCCGATGCCGCGCTTGCGCCGTCCGTGCCAGCCGGCGATCACCGTGTTGACCACGCGCCGCGCCTCGATCAGCAGGTCGGGCACCAGCGCTGCGCGAACGCGGGCACGGGCCAGCGCGTCGCGCGGGGCGACGGCGGGGCTGACCGCACCGACGGAAGCCATCAGACGGCCTTTGCGAGCCGCGCGATCACGTCGCGAACCGTCATGCCCTCGGCCCGCGCCGCAAAGGTCAGCGCCATGCGGTGCTGCAGCACCGGCTCGGCAAGGTCGCGCACATCGTCGATCGAGGGTGCGAGCCGTCCGTCATAAAGCGCGCGGGCGCGGGCGCACAGCGTCAGCGCCTGGCTGGCGCGCGGCCCCGGACCCCACGAGACGTGGCGGTCGGTCTGCGCATCGCCCGAGCCGGGCCGGGCCGAGCGGACCAGCTTGAGGATGGCGTCGACCACGCTTTCGGGTACCGGCATGCGCCGGATCAGCGCCTGTACGGTCTTCAGCCGGTCCGCGTCGAGCACGTTTTCGGCCTTCTGGTTGGCGGTCCCTGTCGTTTCGATCAGGATGCGCCGTTCGGCGGCAAGCTCGGGATAGTCGATGTCGATCTGCATCAAGAACCGGTCGAGCTGCGCCTCGGGCAACGGGTAGGTGCCTTCCTGCTCCAGCGGGTTCTGCGTGGCGAGCACATGAAAGGGCGAGGGCAGGTCGTGGCGCTCGCCGGCCACCGTCACGTGATATTCCTGCATGGACTGCAACAGCGCCGACTGCGTGCGCGGCGAGGCGCGGTTGATTTCGTCGGCCATCAAAAGCTGCGCGAAGATCGGTCCCCGGATGAAGCGGAAGGAGCGGCGGCCCGTCTCGTTCTGCTCCATCACTTCGGAACCGAGAATGTCGGACGGCATCAGATCGGGCGTGAACTGGATTCGCCGTCCGTCGAGGCCGAGCACGGTGCCGAGCGTCTCCACGAGCTTGGTCTTGGCAAGCCCCGGCACGCCGACAAGCAGACCGTGACCGCCGGCGAGAATCGCCACCAATGTGCGCTCCACCACCGCTTCCTGGCCGAAAATCACCTTGCCGACCGCCTGCCGGACCTTGCCGATCTCGGCCAGCGCGCGTTCGGCCTCGGCCACCATCTCGGTCTCGCTCATCGCTGGTTCCTTGATGGTCAGGCTCATGTCGTCGTCCTTGGGCTGGGGGCGATTCACGCCTTGGCGCAACCGGCGCGATCAACTTAAATGGTACGCCTGTGCTGACAAGCGAAACAACAGTGACTATTTCGTGACGATGACCGATGCACAGAAAACGCCAGGCCTGGCAGAAGCGACCGACAGCGCAGGCCTCGAAGCGCTCATTTCGCGCGCTGCGCGCGCCGGCAAGGGCGCGGCTCCCGTCGACAGGTGGAACCCGGAATTTTGCGGCGATCTCGACATGGAGATCAAGGCGGACGGCACCTGGTTCTACATGGGAACGCCGATCGGCCGCATGCCGCTCGTCCAGCTTTTCTCTTCCGTCCTGCGCAAGGACGAGGACGGCAACACCTATCTCGTCACCCCGGTTGAAAAGGTCGGCATCCGGGTCGAGGACGCGCACTTTCTCGCCGTCGAAATGGATGTTTCGGGCAAGGGCGAGGGGCAGGTCCTGACCTTCCGCACCAATGTCGGCGATGTGGTCGAGGCGGGTCCCGAGCACCCGTTGCGATTCGTCGACGAGGACGAGACGGGGGGACTGAAACCTTATCTCCATGTCCGAGGCCGGCTCGAAGCGCTCGTCGCGCGACCGGTCATGTACCAGCTCGCCGAGATCGGCGAGGAGATCGAGGTGGGCGGCCGCGCCATGTTTTGCGTGCGCTCGAGGGGCGAAGTCTTTCCGGTGATGCCGATTGCGGAGCTGAACCGTCTTGCGGGCTGAAGCAATCGAAGCGCCGCTCTTTTCGGCCGCCGATTTTCGCCGCCGCGCCGCGCGCGAGCAGGCACCGCACGTCGATACCGATTATGGCGACCACAGTCTCAACCCGGATCTGCGCCATCTCATCGTGCATGAGCGGCTGCGCGACGCGGCCGTCATGATCGCCGCCGTCGACCATCCCGATGGCGCGACGATCATCCTGACCAAGCGCACCGAGAAACTGCGCAGCCATTCCGGCCAGATCGCCTTTCCGGGCGGGCGCATCGATCCGACCGACCCGACGCCCGAATTCGCAGCAATCCGCGAAACCGAGGAGGAGATCGGCATCGGCGCGGAGACGATCGAGATCGTCGGCCGGATGCCGGACTACGTTTCCGGCTCCGGTTTTCGCATCTCGCCGGTGCTCGGCGTCGCCCGGCCTGGCTTTATGCTCACTCTCAACGAGGACGAGGTCGACGACGCCTTCGAGGTGCCGCTTTCCTTCCTGATGGACCCGGCGAACCACAACCGCGACAGCCGCATCTGGCAGGAGCGCGAGCGCTTCTTCTACACGATGCCGTTCGGCGAACGGTACATCTGGGGCGTCACCGCCGGCATCATTCGCACGCTTTATGAAAGGCTCTACGCGTGAGCGTTTCCATTTCCGATGCGCCCTGGCTGAAGGAGAAGGTGCTGCAAAAGCTCCTTGCCGTTCTGTCCGCGAATGGCGAAGAGGCGCGGATCGCCGGCGGCGCGGTGCGCAACGCGCTTCTTGGCGAAGCCGTCACCGACATCGACATCGCCACGACCTGCCTGCCCGAGGAGACGGAAAAGCGTGCCATCGAAGCCGGATTCAAACCGGTCCCGACCGGCAAGGCGCATGGCACGATCACCGTCGTCGCGCACGGAAAACCCTTTGAAGTCACGACCTTGCGGGCCGATGTCGAGAACCATGGCCGCCACGCCACCGTCGCCTTCGGCCGCGACTGGCAGGTGGATGCCAAACGGCGCGACTTCACAATCAACGCGCTCTACGCCACTGCCGACGGCACGGTCCTCGACCTCGTTGGCGGCGTCGCGGATCTTGAGACGCGAACCTTGCGCTTCATTGGCAGTGCGGAGGACCGTATCCGCGAGGATTACCTGCGCATCCTGCGCTTCTACCGCTTCTTCGCCTGGTATGGCTCCGGGCGGCCGGATGCGGAGGGAATCAAGGCTTCGGCGCGGCTGAAGTCCGGTTTGGACCAGCTTTCCGCCGAACGCATCTGGGCGGAACTGAAGAAACTCCTCTCCGCTCCCGACCCCTCCCGCGCGCTCCTTTGGATGCGCCAGTCCGGGGTGCTGACCACGGTGCTTCCCGAGAGCGAGAAATGGGGCATCGATGCCGTCCCCGGCCTCGTCGCCGCTGAGCGCGATCTTGGCTGGGCGGTCGATCCGCTTGTGCGTCTCATGGCGATCATCCCGCCTATGAAGGAGCGCGTGGATAGCCTTTCCGAGCGGCTGAAACTTTCGAAGAACGAAGCGAAAAGGCTGCACGAATGGGCCGGTTTCGGCGAAATCCCGGCTGAAACCAGCGAGATTGCGCTCGCAAAGCGCATGTTTGCGGCTGGACACCAGCCCGGTGTGGATAAGTTGAAGCTGGCTCTCGCGGCCGCGCGCGTGCGCGGCGTCCAGAACGACCTCGATCTCCTCGCCGCCGGTCAATATTCGCAACTGCTGAAATATGCCGAGAATTGGCAGGCGCCGCAGTTTCCGCTGCACGGTCGCGACCTCGTCGCGCTCGGCGCCGCAGCGGACGAGCGCCTTGGAAAGGCGCTCGCAATCCTCAAGGATGAGTGGGTGTCATCCAGCTTCACGATCGACCGCGAGGCGCTCGTCGAGCGCGCCCGCGACCTTCTCGCGCTCAAATCCTAGGCGGCCTTCTGCGCATCGGTGATGCGGGAGCGAATGGCCTCGACCATGGTTTCGCGGATCGTGTCCTCGCCATGCGCCTGGCGCATGTGCTCGACCGCGCGTCGCATCACCTCGGCCTCTTCGTTATGACGGGTGTGCCAGTCGCAACCTGGAACGAGTGAGCCGCAATGAAATTCCTTCATCGGTCTTCTCCTCTCTTCGGCAATGGGCAATTATACCCGACGTCCGGTGTGGCGTCGATGCATCTCAACCAGACGACGGTTCGGAAGTTCCTTCAAATTTCTGCCCGGGAAGATATCGTTAACCATACGCGTTTACGAAAATGTCCAGGGGTTTCTTCGTTAAAGGCAACATCATGTCCATCTCGCGTCGCGGCTTTCTCGCCGGCCTTCCGATCTTTCTCGCCGGCTGCACGGCCGCCGGCACCGAATACCGCAGCGCCATGCTCAACTACGCCGCGCTGCCGGACGAGAGCTTTCCGCTGCGCGCCGTTCCGCTCGACAAGATCAAGCCCGAGCTGCGCCGGCAGGAGGTTGCCTACGAGACGAAGCATCCGAAGGGTACGGTCGTCGTCGATACGCCCGCCCGCCGTCTCTACTACGTCATGGGCAATGGCCGCGCGATGCGCTACGGCATCGGCGTCGGCAAGGAAGGGCTCGCGTTGCGCGGCAACGCCACCGTCGGTCGCAAGGCGCAGTGGCCGAGCTGGACGCCGACCGCCAACATGATCAGCCGCGACCCGCGCAACCGGGAATTCGCCGGCGGCGTGCCCGGCGGCCCGAACAATCCGCTCGGTGCGCGCGCGCTCTATCTCCACCGCGGCGGCCGCGACACCATGTTCCGCATCCACGGCACCAACCAGCCGCAGTCCATCGGACACGCCATGTCCTCGGGCTGTGTGCGAATGCTCAACCACGATGTCATCGATCTTTACGAGCGGGTGCCGGTTGGTGCCAAGGTCGTGGTGATCCAGGCCTGACGGCCTGGTCCTTGCCAGCGGAGAACAATTCAACCCACTCCTGCAAAGGAGTGGCTCTGTTGAACCTGCGGAAACCTACTGCGCCGACGCGATTTTCAGTCCCGCCAGCCATTCGGACGCGATCTTTGCGTCCTCGTCGCCGATGTCATGGCCGGCGATGATGGTCTTTGCCACCACATCCGCGCCGCAGGATTTGAACATCGCTTCCAGCTTGGGTGCGAAAGGCGCGTAGAGCGTGTCGTCGCGGCCGGCAATGGTCAGGAACTTCGCCTTGGCGAGGTTCGCATGCGGTGCGGTTTCGAGGACCGGCATCGGGCGCAGCAGGACGGCTGTCTTGACCACGTCGGGATGCAGCACCGACAGCGCCGCGATCAGGTTTGCGCCGTTCGAATAGCCGAGGAATGTCGTCCGTTCGAGGTCGATCCCCTCGCTCTTGACCAGTCGGGCGAAGAACTGCTCGAAGGCGGCGGCCTCGCCGCGAATGTCGCTCTGGTCGAATCGCGTCGGCGTGATGCGCTTGTACCAGCGCTTGACGCCTTCCTGAACGACGCGGCCGCGAATGCCGATCAGCGTCGCATTCGGGTCGATCTTCGTCGCCAGCGGCACCAGCGTCGTCTCGTCGCCGCCCGAGCCATGCATCAGGATGATCGTCCGGCCGTTCGGCTCTGCCGGCTTGTGGATGCTGTGTGTGAAGTCGGTCTCGCGCGTCACGCTCCCAACCGTCTGCGGGATTTGCGGCGCCGGCAGAGCGGGAAACGGCACGACCTCGCTGGCGAGCGCCGGCCAGCCCAATGCAACAGTCAAAGCTAATGTAACGATGCGCGTTGTTTTCATGCACGCGAGATTAACGCAGAAGGTTAATGGGTGATTTAACGAAAATGCGCTCGCAATTTCGTGTTCGATCTGTGTTGCTTGGGCGCAACTTTATTCGAACTCTAAGGAAAGGCGCGGCGTGTCTCGTCCAGTTCGCCCTCCAGCCACGCGATGAAATCGCGCACCTTGCGCGGCGGTGACTGCAGCGGCGAGGTGATCGCCCAGTAGCCCAGTCCGGTTTTGGCGCGCTGCGGGTAGGGGGCGATGAGCTGGCCCGCGCCGATCGCGTATTGCGCCAATGTCTGCCACGCGAGCATGACGCCCTGACCAGCGATTGTGGCATCGAGGCAAAGCGCGGCATCGGTGAAGCTGTGCCCGTCGGCGAGCTCACGCTCCTTGATGCCGTATGGCGCAAGCCAGGTCGACCATTTGAGCGTCGAATTCGCGTCGCGGATGATCGGAACCTTTGTCAGGTCGTGCGGCTCGCGAAGCCGTTGGGCAAGTGCGGGCGCACAGACCGGAAAGATCTCCTGCGGCAGCAGGAATGTCTTCGTCACACCGCTCCAGTTGCCGTCGCCGACGCGGATGGCGACGTCGACGTCGCTCGTCTCGAGATCGACGAGGGCGACAGAGGCGTCGAGCCTGACGGTGATGTCGGGGTGAAGTGCGGCAAACCCTGCAAGGCGCGGCACCAGCCACTTGGAGGCGAGAACGGGAGCGACCGACACGGTCAACACGTTCGCCCGGTTGTGACGCGCGCTCTTCAGCGCGCCCTCGAGTTCGGCAAAGCCGGTCGTCAGCCGTGCGAGAAAGGTGCGGCCGAACTCGGTCGCCACCAGCCCGCGCGGTGTGCGCGAAAAGACGGGGCGGCCAAGGGCGGCTTCAAGGCGGGCGACGTGCTGGCTGACGGCGCCGATGGTCACGCCAAGTTCGTCGGCGGCTGCCTGCAACGCGCCGAGCCGACCTACGGCCTCGGCCGCGCGCAGGCCGTTCATATGAACGCGGTTGAGTTCACGCATGCAGAATTTCTAAAGTGAGAGCGAGGCAAACTCCAGTGAAATCGGCATCATCTGGCCGGATAACCCTCGTGGTTCCCAGTCAGGAGAAAGCCGATGCTCAAGTTTTTCTGGAGAAAAGTTGAAATCGCCCCGCGCTTGGACGACCCGCTCGCCCATTCCGCCATCCGCGCCATGTCGCTGGACGAAATCGCCGACCTGCCGCTGACGCCGCAATGGCCCCATGCAGGTGCCGCCCTTCATCGCAGTCGTCTACGGCGTCGGATGCCGCGTCCTGGGAATGCGGGGCTCGAAGGGGATTCTTATTGAGGTGACCCCCACCCTTTTTCCTTCCCCACAACGGGAAGGGTGACGTGATCGTTGCGATCGAGCCGTCACTATCGCTCCACCCCTAAAGGTAAAGCGCGAGGTGGATGCCTCCCTCCCCCTTGTGGGGAGGGATGGAGGGTGGGGGTCACCTTCAAGAAAACAGACCTATCCGCCGGCTCCTTCAGCAACCGTGGAGACTTCGCCCGATCACCACCGATTTGATGCCTACGGCCACTTCACCTCGGGCGGCATGGACGAGAGGATCGAATCCACGTTGCCGCCGGTCTTGAGCCCGAAGATCGTGCCGCGGTCGTAGAGGAGGTTGAACTCGACGTAGCGGCCGCGGCGGATCAGCTGTTCCTCGCGGTCGGCGTCGGTCCAGTTGTCGTTGAAGTTCTTGCGCACGAGGTGGTTGTAGACCACGAGGAAGGCGCGGCCGACATCTTGGGAAAAGCGCAGATCGGCGTTCCAGCCGCCCTGGTCCTCCGGCGTCTTCAGCCAGTCGTAGAAGATGCCGCCGACGCCGCGCGCCTCGTCGCGGTGGGGAAGGTAGAAATATTCATCGCACCAGGCCTTCAGGCGGTCGTAGTCGGCGACGGCCTTGTGCTTGTCGCATACGAATTTCATCGCCTTGTGGAAGGCCACCGTATCGGGGTCGTCCTGCGCACGGCGCCGGTCCAGCACCGGAGTCAGATCGGCGCCGCCGCCGAACCACTGACGCGTGGTCACCACCATGCGCGTGTTCATATGGACGGCGGGAACGTTGGGATTGTGCGGGTGGGCGATGAGCGAGATGCCGCTCGCCCAAAAGCGCGGGTCCTCGTCGGCGCCGGGGATCTGCTTGCGGAACTCGGGCGAGAACTCGCCATGCACGGTCGAGGTGTGCACGCCCACCTTTTCGAAGACACGGCCGCGCATCATCGACATGATGCCGCCGCCGCCACGGCCCTCATCGCGCAGCCATTCGGTGCGCTCGAACCGGCCCGGCGCCCAGGAGGCGTGCGGTCCCGACAGATCGTCCTCGATCGCCTCGAAGGCGGCGCAGATCTTGCCCCGCAGTTCCTCGAACCAGGCCTTCGCGGTCGCCTTCTTCGCCTCGATGTCGTCGGGCAGGCCGGCCGGGATGTCGGGACGTTCCATTCATGGCTCCGTGGGGAGGCGCGCATTCGGCGAGCGCCGGCACGCGTTCAACATTTGACTCGTAATTTGACGCCCTGATCCCTAATCTGTTGGACGTTGGGGTCAAGGAGTTCTTTCGTGCGGGTGCCGGCCAGACCACCGCTGGAGGGTTTGAGGCGCAGCCTCGAAAAGCATCGCGCAGAAGGTAGCCCCCATCCGCGCGACGGTTTCGTGCGCGAGACGTTTCGCCTGCCGCGCCTGGACGCGCGCGTGAAGGCGCAGGAGTGGTTCGACCGCTGGCCGAAACAGGCCTACTGGACCGAGATCGAAAGCTGGGCCGAGCGCCCCGACGACATCATCGAATTCACCATCCGGCGGCTGCCGACCGCAGATTAGGGCGCATTCCACGCACCTTCGGCGCTACCAGTGATGCTCCAGCACCGCGTCGCCGAACACTTCGGCAAGCCGGCGTCGGGTCGCCGGCGTGGTCGCCTCGGGCAGGGCGTCGAGCGGGAAGAAACCGGCCTCGGAGATCTCGTGGTCGGGCAGCTTCGGCGTCGTCTGGCGATATTCGGTGATGAGATAGAGCGCGACATGATCGCGCGGGCTCGCCTGCCGGTTCAGGTGGATCGAGACGAGGCGCGGCTCGGCCGTGAACTCGATATTGCCTTCTTCGGCAAGCTCGCGCTCGAGCGAGAGCCGCATCGTCTCTCCCACTTCCACGCCGCCGCCTGGCAATTGCCAGCCACCGATATAGGTGTGGCGGATCAGGAAGACCGTGCCGGCCCTTGCGTCGTGGACGATGCCGCGCACGCCCAGCGTCATCGGGCGGCGCAGGAGAAACCAGCCGTGGAAGAGCTTGATGCGCAACCATTGCAGCCGTGTCGGCATTGAGCGGGAGGTCTCGTTCACCGCGCTTCTCCCGGGGTGGTCACCTGGAATTTCATATCGTAAGGAAGGGTATGCTCAGGCTCGCTCATCTCTCGGACGTCCACCTCGGCCCCCTTCCCGACATGTCCTATCGTGAACTCGCCTCGAAGCGGATCACGGGCTACATCAACTGGCAGCGCAACCGGAAAGCCAATCTCCACGACCAGGTGATCGGGATGCTGCTCGACGACATGAAGGCGCGCGCGCCTGACCATATCGCGGTCACCGGCGATCTGGTCAACCTCGCGCTCGATGCCGAGGTCGAGGTCGCGCGCCAGTGGCTCGAGACGGTCGGCGATGGCGACGACGTGTCGGTCGTTCCGGGCAATCATGACGCCTATGTGCCGGGCGCGCTCGACAAAGCCTGCAAGGCCTGGGGCCGGTGGATGTGGGGCGACGGCAGGGCGCAGCCCGCCCATCGCGGCGCGTTTCCCTTCATGCGCGTGCGCGGAGACATGGCCATCATCGGCGTCTCTTCTGCGCGCGCGACCGCGCCCTTCATGGCGTCGGGCTATTTCGGCTCCACGCAGGCTCGCCGGCTCGGCCGGATGCTCGACGAGGCGAAGACGAAGGGCCTTTGCCGGGTGATCCTTATCCACCACCCGCCGGTGCGCGGCGCGGCGCCCCAGCACAAGCGGCTCTACGGCATCGGCCGGTTCAAGAAGGTGATGCTGCGCCACGGCGCCGAACTGGTTCTCCACGGCCACACGCACCTGCCGAGCCTCTACTGGCTCGAGGGGCGGGACGGGCGCGTGCCGGTGCTGGGCGTCGCCGCGGCGGGGCAGGCGATCGGCGGATCGAAGCCGGCCGCTCAATACAATCTCATCGAGATCGACGGCGGGCCGGAGGCTGGATGGGGGGTGCGCGTCCAGCGGCGCGGCCTGATGTACGGCCATGAAGGCGTGCGCGAGATCGTCGCGCAGACGCTCTTGCCGACGGAAGATGCCGGTCAGAAGCTGATCGCCAGCCGGTCCCAGGCGAAATAGAGCACCGCGGCGACGCCGACGAAGGCACCGGCGAGGAACAGCGCGAGCGAGGTGAAGACGTCGAAGGCGGCCTTGGCCGGTTCGCGGTCGAGTACGCCGAGGACGGGGGCGGGCGGTTCGCGGTCGCCGGCCAGCACCGCTTCGCGCTCGACCATGCGCTCGGCGACATAGAGCGTCACCGCGTCAGCAGCCTTGCGGATGTCGGGCGTCTCGGCAAGCACGATGCGACCGTTGCGCGTGTCCTTCAGGAAGCGGTAGGTGCGCTTGTCGCGGCCCATCGTGACGTGGCTGACCGCGTCGATCCACAGGCGCGGCTGGAGCCCGCCGGTGACGTTCAAATCGAAGCGCTCGTCGTCGGAGGGGATGTCTGCGAAGACCTGTTCCAGGTCCTGCGCGAGGATTTCGAGTCGTGTCTGCTGGGCCTCTCGCAGGTCGACGACGACGTCGGTGCGGTCGGCATTGTTGGTCTTCACCTCGCGGATCGCGGCGGCGAGGCGACGCAATTCGCCCTTGGCGGGCGTTTCTTCCAAAGCTTCGTTCATGCCGGCGCTCCGGGGACTCGGGGGGTACGGTTAACGCTTCGTTAAATCCCGATTCCGGCGAAAACGGGCCAAAAGTCAAGGGCTTCCGGCGGCAAGCGAGGCGCGGATCGCCGCGAGGACAGCGGATTTGGCCTCCACCGTCAGCATGTGGCCGGCACCGTCGATGGCGGTGAGGCGGATGTTGTCCGGCAGGTTCCCGGTCTGGGAAAAGGGCAGGACCGGATCGGCGGTGCCCCAGACGAGGTTGACTGGTAGCGCAAGCTTGCCCAGCGCCTCGCGCGGGATTTCACCTTGCACGCCATCCTTCTGGATGACGCCATGGAAGGTGTCGAGCCTGTCGCGCTGGCCCGGCACCCCGCGCACGGCGGCAAGGCCGAGGACGTATTTCGGCGGCGTTGAGAAGCCCGGCGCGGACATTTCGTCCATGATCTGCCCCAGCGCGCCGGCATCGCGCGCGTTGGCGTAGCGCTTCAGGAGCTCGCCGTTGATCTGCGGCCCGAAGCCGCCGGGCGCCAGGAGCGTCAGCGACGCCACGCGCTCGGGCGAGCGCATCGCGATCAGCGTGGCGACCGCGCCGCCCATCGAGTGGCCGACGAGATGCACCCGCTCGCGCCCGCGCGCCGTCAGGTCGGCGGCGACGGCCTTGGCCGCCACCGTCGCAGGACCCGCGCCCGGATAGTCGAGAGAGCGGCCATGGCCGGGAAGGTCGTAGGCGATGACGGTGGCATCGCGCGCGAGCGCCGGCTGGATGTCCGTCCAGGTCGAATGCGAGCCGCCGAAACCGTGGAGAAGGACGACCGTGTGGCCGCCGTTCCCCATCACGCGTGCGCCGAGGCGGTCGCTCATCTGGCACCGAGAATGCGGTTGGCCGCCGAGACGACCGCTTCGAGCGAGGCCGCGACGATATTGGTGTTGATGCCCGCGCCAAAAAGCTTCCCGCCCGGATGCTCGACCTCCATGTAGCAGATGGCGGCCGCGTTCGAGCCGCGCTGCATGGAATGCTCCGAATAGTCGAGGACCGTCAGGTCGACGCCGACATGCTTCGACAGCGCGTCCACGAATCCGTCGACCGGGCCGGTGCCGGTGCCGGTGATCTGCAGCTCCTTGCCATTGTCGATGATCGTCGCCTCGACCACGCGGCGGCCCTTCACGCTGGTGTCGGGAAATGTCTGGTGGTCGACGAATTTGAGGCGGCCGTCCGGCTGGTCCACATAAAGGTCGAGGAAGCGGTCGTAGATCGCCTTGGGGCGCAGTTCCTTGCCCTCCCGGTCGGTGATCTCCTGGATGTCCTCGCGGAACTCGACCTGCAAATTGCGCGGCAGGTTCAGGCCGTAATCGGCCTGCAGGATGTAGGCGATCCCACCCTTGCCCGATTGCGAGTTGATGCGGATGATCGCCTCGTAGGAGCGTCCCACGTCCTGCGGGTCGATCGGCAGGTAAGGCACCTCCCACAGCGGCTTGTTGGCCTTCCTGATCGCCTTCATGCCCTTGTTGATCGCGTCCTGATGCGAGCCGGAGAAGGCGGTGTAGACCAGTTCGCCGACGTAAGGGTGGCGCTCTGGAATCTTCAGCTGGTTGGAATATTCGTAGACGTCCTTCATGCGCTCGATCTGCGTGCAGTCCAGCATCGGGTCCACGCCCTGCGTGTACATGTTGAGCGCCAGCGTCACCAGATCGACATTGCCCGTGCGCTCGCCATTGCCGAACAAGGTGCCCTCGACGCGGTCGGCGCCCGCCATCAGGCCGAGTTCGGTCGCGGCGATGCCGGTGCCGCGGTCGTTGTGGGGATGCAGCGACAGGATGATCGAATCGCGCCGGTCGAGCTGGCGGCTCATCCATTCGATCTGGTCGGCATGGATGTTGGGCGTCGACATCTCGACGGTTGCCGGCAGATTGAGGATCAGCTTGTTGTCGGGCGTCGGGTTCACGATCTCGGTGACCGCATTGCAGATTTCCAGCGCCACTTCCAGCTCGGTGCCGGTGAAGCTTTCGGGCGAATACTGGAAACGGTAGCCGCCGCCGGTCTTCGCCGCCATGTCGACCACCATCTTGGCCGCGTCCGTGGCGATGGCCTTGATGCCGGCGACGTCCTTTTCGAACACGACACGGCGCTGCAACTCGCTGGTGGAGTTGTAGAAGTGGACGATCGGGTGCCGCGCGCCCTCGAGCGCTTCGAAAGTGCGGGCAATGAGTTCGGGCCTGCACTGGACCAGCACCTGCAAGGACACGTCGTCGGGCACGCCCGCTTCTTCGATGGCAAAGCGGGTGAAGTCGAAATCGGTCTGCGAGGCCGAGGGAAAGCCGATCTCGATCTCTTTGAAGCCCATGTCGAGCAGCAACTGGAACATGCGCGCCTTGCGGTCATGGCCCATCGGATCGATCAGCGCCTGATTGCCGTCGCGCAGGTCGACGGAGCACCAGATCGGCGCTTTCTCGATCCGCTTCGAAGGCCAGGTGCGGTCCTTCAGATCCACGGACGGGTAGGGCTGATATTTGCGGGCGGCGTCGGGCATGCCCTTTGCGCTCGGCGCAACGATCTTCGATTGCTCGTTCATCTTCGTCTCCTCGCCCGGCCGCGATCAGGTATTGCGGCGGGCACTTCTAGCTGTGGGAATGGTGTCGGGACAAGGAGCTTTCGGCCTCGGCGGCACTTCGACCGCCGGGCGCTCCTTCAGCCAACCCGACGATCGCCGCTAAGAAGGAGAAGAAGCGAGGCAAGGCGCGCGCGATCGACGGCGACGATGGCCGGGAAGATCGGGAACGAGGCGCGCGACGAATTCATGGTCGAAGAGATAGCCGAGCGATGATTGCGTGACAAGCCGCAACGCTTTCAAAAAATTGCGCAGGGCGGTGTCGGTCCGCGGGTCGTTCAACCGTCATTGCAAAAGGAGTAATGTTCCCCGGCCGGGAAAATGGAGGATCTGATGGCAGACAAGGTTCTGGTACTGGTCGGCACCAGGAAGGGTGCCTTTATCCTGGAAAGCGACGGTGCGCGGCGCGACTGGAAACTCTCCGGCCCGTTCTGCCAGACCTGGCCGATCAACCATTTCGTCGCCCATCCGCAAACCGGCACGCTCTATGCCGGCGGCGGCGATGCGTGGTTTGGCCCGGCGGTCTGGAAGTCGACCGATCTCGGCCGGACATGGACGCATTCCTCGAACGGCCTTGCCTATGGCGAAGGGCAGGAGCCCATCTCATCGGTCTGGAGCGTGGCGGCGCATAATGGCAGCGTCTATGCCGGCGTCCAGCCGGCCGGGCTGTTCCGTTCCGACGACGACGGCGAGACATGGAGCCATGTCGAGGGGCTGCAAAAGCACCCGACGCGGCCGCACTGGAACCCCGGCGGGGCAGGGCTGATCCTGCATTCGCTGGTGATCGACCCCGCCGACGACGACAAGATCTGGGTCGGCATCTCGGCGGCCGGCGTCTTCCACACCGCCGATGGCGGCGAGACCTGGGAGCCGCGCAACCGCGGCACGCGCGCCGACTTCCTGCCCGAGGGCGAGAACTATCCCGAATTCGGTCAGTGCGTGCACAATGTCGTCATGGCGGCGGGCGCGAACGGGCGGCTCTACCAGCAGAACCATTGCGGCATGTACCGCACCGACGATGGCGGCGTGAAATGGGAGAGCATCGAGCAAGGCCTGCCCTCGAGCTTCGGCTTCCCCGCCGCCGCGCACCCGAAGGACCGCGACACGCTCTTCCTGCTGCCGCTCAACGGCGACACCAAGGGCCGCTACATGCCGGACGCCAAAGCCGCGGTCTGGCGCACGCGCGATGCGGGCCGTACCTGGCAGGATCTGCGCAACGGCCTGCCGCAGGAAAACGCCTATTTCGGCGTGCTGCGCCAGGCAATGGCGACCGACCGGATGGACAAGGCCGGCGTCTATTTCGGCACCAGCGGCGGCGCGCTCTTCGCCTCGAATGACGAGGGCGAGACATGGCGCGAAATCGAGGCGCACATGCCGGCGATCCTGTCGGTCGAGACGCTGACGGTTCATGACTGAGCGGCCCGACATCATCGTCCGGCTTCCGGCGATCCTCGTCGACCTGTTTCCGGGGGCGGGGCGGCGGGTCGAGATGAAGGCGGGAACGGTTGCCGAGATGGTCGACGGGCTGGAGGCGCTATGGCCGGGGATGCGCGACCGGCTGTGCGATTCTCGGCCGGCCATTCGCAGGCATATCAATGTGTTCGTGGATGGGGAGAGGGTGAAGCTTGGGCACAGGCTTGCGGATGGGGACGAAGTGTTCGTGCTGACGGCGATCAGTGGGGGGTAGGGGAGCCTGTCCGCCGTGCGCATCCGTGACGTGGCTCGGGCTTTTTCCTGCGACGGTGTACCCCCACCCCTTAGCCCTCCCCACAAGGAGGAGGGGGGCGCCAGCGTTGCGCACGTTTTTCAACGAAGCGCCACGCGGACGACGAATATGCGACGTGGACGCCCTCCCTCCCCCTTGTGGGGAGGGTAAGGGTGGGGGTCCCCTTCGTTAGAACTTCTTGCAACTTTGACAATAAATGCGGACGTTGATGCCTACCTCGGGGCAAGCCGATATGCCGAGCGCCATCGACCCAAGTTCCATTTCGCGGGCGCGAAAACTCCATCGCACCATGACGGACGGCGAGCGTCGGCTGTGGGCGGAACTGAAAATGTTTCGGACCTGGTATGGCGTGCATGTCAGGCGACAGGCGCCAATCGGGCCATATGTCGTCGATTTCGTCATCCATGAGAAGAACTTGGTGATCGAACTCGATGGCGAGCATCATCAATTTCCTGATCGGCAGACCCGCGATCGTTTTCGGGACGAGCGGCTGGCGATGGATGGCTATCGAGTGCTTCGAATCAACACCGGCGAACTCGGCGACAATTTCGACGGCTGCATCGAGACGATCTTGAGGGAGATCGGGGTTGCGTAAGGGCGTACTTCTGCTCGCAACGTCTGCGCCCCACCCCCACCCCTTACCCCTCCCCACAAGGGGGAGGGAGGGCATCAACGTGGCATATCGGTCTTCCACATGGCGTTTCGTTGTAGGAACGTGCGCAACGCCGGCGACCCCCTCCTCCTTGTGGGGAGGGGTAAGGGGTGGGGGTCTTCACTATCCGGCCGGCCGCCGCCAGGCTCAACCCGTCCGAGCTTGCCGAACTGCCTCGCCGGCGACCATGGCGACGCTCATTGCCAAATTCAGGCTGCGCGCGCCAGGTCGCATGGGGATGGTGAGGCGGTGCTGGGCGGCGGCGTGGATGGCGTCGGGGACGCCGGCGGATTCGCGGCCGAAGAGGAGCACGTCGTCCGGCGCGTAGGTGAAATCGGTATAGGGGGTTTCGGCCCGGGTACTGAGAAGAACGAGCCGTGCGCCTTTGCTCTCCCGCCACATCTGGAAGGCCGCCCAGTTGACATGGCGCGTGAGCGCGGCCATTTCCAGATAGTCCATGCCCGCGCGCTTCAGGTTGCGGTCCGACAGGTCGAAACCGGCCGGTTCGACGATGTGGACCTCAAGCCCGAGGCAGGCGGCGAGGCGCAGGATCGTTCCCGTATTGCCGGCGATGTCGGGCTGGTAGAGCGCGATGCGCATGGTCTTTCCCTTGGTGCAATCGAGAGCCCGCCCTAGCGCCAATGGGGGCGGGTGGTCAAACCGGCATGTTTCGGATATGAAACAGCCTCGTTCCACCCGAACCACAGGAGGCCCGCGATGAACATATTCTTCCCATCCCGCATTCGCGCGCGCCGCGCTTTTTTCGCGCCTGCGGTTTTCGGATCGACGCTTCCCTGACGCACTGAAGCATCCGCTTTCGAAATCCGCCGGCAAGACGACCGGACCTTTGAGATTTCGACGATGTTTCCCCAGCCCGATTTGCGCCCTGTCCGGCGCCTGACCGATCTCCGAGACCTAGCCGGCGGACTGACCGTCGCGGGGCTTCTTGCCATCGTCGTGGCAGGAGGTGCGGGCATCGGCATGGGAAGCCCGGCCGCGCCGCCCTACATGAGGGTCGCGGAACAAAGGTCGTCGCTTTGCGACGCCGTTCTCGACCCGATCCATCCCGCCGTCGGCGCGCAGCATCTGCGCTTGTGCCTCGAGCGCCTCTAAGAACCTGAAAGACCCGACCCGATGTTCCGCTGGTTTGAATCCCGTCTTGACCCGTTTCCGGCCGAAGAGCCGGTCGAGCCGCCGAAGACGCTCTTCGCGTTTTGCCTGCACTACACGAAGGACGCCTGGCCATACCTGATCCCGGCGGCGATCCTGATCGCGGCGATCGCGATCACCGAGGTGTGGATGTTCTCCTTCCTCGGCAACATCGTCGATTGGCTGAGCGCGCAGGATCGCGAGACCTTTCTTGCTGACAATGGCTGGCAGCTCGCCGGGATGGCGTTGCTCGTCCTCGTCGGGTTGCCGGGCATGGTCATGCTGCATTCGCTTTTGCAGCAGCAGACGCTGTTCGGAAATTACCCGATGCGCATCCGCTGGCAGGTCCATCGCTACCTGCTCAAGCAGTCGATGACCTTCTACCAGGACGAGTTCGCCGGCCGCATCGCCACAAAGCTGATGCAGACGGCGCTCGCCGTGCGCGAGACGGTGATCAAGACGTTCGACGTGCTGAACTACGTCGTCGTCTATTTCCTCGGCATGCTGTTCATCGTCGCCTCGGCCGACTGGCGGCTTGCGCTGCCGCTTGCCGGCTGGGTCATCGCCTATGTCGGCCTGATGTTCTATTTCGTGCCGCGGCTTGGCCGCGTCTCGGAAGAACAGGCGGACGCGCGCTCCGTGATGACGGGCCGCGTCGTCGACAGCTACACCAACATCCAGACCGTGAAGCTCTTCAGCCACGCCCAGCGCGAGGCCTCCTTCGCGCGTGACGGGATGCGCACCTTCCTCGACACGGTCTACCGGCAGATGCGTCTGGTCACGGGCCTTTACGGCCTGCTCTACGTGCTCAACTCGCTGTGCCTTTTCTTCGTCGCGGCGCTCGGCATCTGGCTGTGGCAGCTCGATGCGGTCTCGGTCGGCGCGATCGCGGTCGCGCTCGGCCTCGTCCTGCGGCTTTGGGGCATGTCGCAATGGATCATGTGGGAGCTCTCGGCGCTGTTCGAGAATGTCGGCACCGTGCAGGACGGCATCGCCTCGATCTCCCTGCCGCGCATCGTCGACGACAAGCCCGATGCCAAGGCACTTGTCGTGCCGCGCGGTGAGATCGTCTTCGACGATGTCCGCTTCCATTATGGCAAGCAGAAAGGCGTTCTCGAAAAGCTCGACCTCGCCATCCGGCCCGGCGAGAAGGTCGGCGTCGTCGGGCGCTCCGGCGCGGGCAAGTCGACGCTCGTCAATCTCCTGCTGCGCTTCTACGACATCGAGGGCGGGCGACTGATGATCGACGGGCAGAACATCGCCGACGTCACGCAAGAGAGCCTGCGCGCGCATATCGGCGTCGTCACGCAGGACACCTCGCTTCTCCATCGCTCCGTGCGCGACAACATCCTCTACGGCCGCCCCGACGCGACCGAGGAGATGATGATCGAGGCGGCGCGGCGGGCGGAGGCGCTGGACTTCATCGCCGGTCTCTCCGATCCGGAAGGGCGCAAGGGCTTCGACGCCCATGTCGGCGAGCGCGGCGTGAAGCTGTCCGGCGGGCAGCGCCAGCGCATCGCGATCGCGCGCGTCATGCTCAAGGACGCGCCGATCCTGATCCTCGACGAGGCGACTTCGGCGCTCGATTCGGAAGTCGAGGCGGCGATCCAGGAGAACCTCTACCGCCTTATGGAAGGCAAGACGGTCATCGCCATCGCGCACCGGCTGTCGACCATCGCGGCGATGGACCGGCTGATCGTGATGGACAAGGGCCATGTCGTCGAGGACGGCCGCCACGAGGAATTGATCGCAAGCGGCGGCCTTTATGCCCATCTGTGGAACCGGCAGTCGGGCGGATTTCTTCTGCCAGACGAGGCGGAAAGCGAAAAGGACATCGCAGCCGAATGAGCGAAGCGCCGGAGAAGACGAACGATGCCAGGCCGCGCCCGACCGAACGGGCGTGGCGCAGGGTCGAGAACGTCATCGAACCGTTCGGCGATACCGATCGCGCGGTGCTCCCGAAGACGGCGTTCGGCTTCATCGGCTTCTTCGCCCGGCAGGCGCCGGGACCGTTCGTCCTGCTGCTGATCGCCGGGGGGCTCACGGGCGCCGTGGATGCGGGGCTCTACTGGGCGCTCGGCCGGATCATCGACGTTCTCGAAACGACGACGCCGACGGCGCTGCTCGCGGACTATGGCTGGGCGATCCTGGGCTATCTCGCGCTGATCCTTATCGTGCGCGCCGTCGCGATGATCTTCCAGACCGTGGTAGAGGAGCAGACGATCGCGCCGAATTTCTACCAGCGCGTGCGCTGGCAGGCGTTCCGGCGGGTGATCGAACAGCCCTACACATTCTTCCAGAACGATTTCGCAGGCCGCATCGCGACCAAGATCACGCAAGGGGCGGAAGCGACGGGCGACTTCATCATCTCCTCGCTGCAGACCGTGTGGGGGTTCGTGACCTTCCTCGTGCTTGCGGCGACGATCATGTTCTCGGTTGATCCGTGGATGCTGGCGGTCCTCGCCGTCTGGATCATCGCCTATGGTCTTGCCGGCTGGAAGCTCCTGCCGCCGTTGCGCGCGGCCGGCCGGCGCACGGCCGACGAGCGCTCCATCGTCAACGGGCGCCTCGTCGACGCCTTCACCAACATCCTTGCCGTCAAGCTGTTCGATTCGGGCGGGCGCGAGCATTCCTTCGTTCGTGACGGCATGCACAGCTATCTGATGGCGGTGAAGAAGCTGACGCGCTCCATCACCCGCGTGCGCGCCGCCGTTGCCATCATCAACGGCTTCATGATGGCGGCGATCTTCCTCCTGGCCCTGCAAAGCTGGATGGCGGGCGCCGCCACCACCGGCGCCATCGCCGCCGCGATGGGGCTCGCCTACCGGCTCAACCAGATGTCCGGCTACATGATGTTCAACATCAACGGCCTCATCCGCAACTACGCGACCGTGCAGGACGCAACCGGAACGATATCCGTCGAGCCGACGCTGACCGACGCGCCCGACGCTCTCGTTGCGCCGCGCGCAAGGGGGGACATCCGTTTCGAGAACGTCTCCTTCCACTACGGCAAGGATGGCGGCATCATCGACGGCCTGAACCTCCACATCCGGCCGGGCGAGAAGGTCGCGCTGGTCGGGCCCTCCGGTGCCGGCAAGACGACGATTGTCAACCTCATCCTGCGGCTTTTCGACGTGGAGGCGGGACGCATCCTGATCGACGGGCGCGACATCCGCACGCTGACGCAAGCCTCGCTTCGCGCGCAGTTCGGCGTCGTCGCGCAGGACCCCATGCTGATGCACCGTTCCATCCACGACAACATCGCCTATGCGCGCCCCGATGCCAGCGAGGCGGATGTGGTCGAGGCGGCGCGCGGCGCGGCGGCACACGACTTCATCGCCGGGGTCTCGGACCCCAAGGGCCGCGCCGGCTACGACGCCCATGTCGGCGAGCGTGGCGTGAAGCTCTCCGGCGGCCAACGCCAGCGCATCGCGCTCGCACGCATGATGCTGAAGGACGCGCCGATCCTGATGCTCGACGAGGCCACCTCGGCGCTCGATTCGGAGGTCGAGGCGGCGATCCAGGAAAATCTCTACCGGCTGATGGAGGGCAAGACCGTCATCGCCGTCGCGCATCGCCTCTCCACCATCGCCGCGCTCGACCGGCTGATCGTCATCGACGAAGGCCGGATCGTCGAGGAGCGAACGCATGAAGAGCTGATCGCGCGCGACGGGCTCTATGCGCAATTGTGGAAGCGCCAGTCCGGCGGCTTCCTCGCGCAGAGCCTGGCAGCGGAGTAGGACGATGGCGCTTCGGCTCCCCGGGCAGGGCGGTGCGCGGCTCCAGACGGGGCTCGACACGCTCGACTACGAACTTGCCGGCGAGATGGCGTCGTCCCTGGGACGCGCGGGCGACCGCGTCGTCGCGGCGCTGGCCGCGCTCGCGGCCCATGAAGAGCGCGACGCACAGCGTGCGGTTCTGCTGAAAACGGCCGCCGAGGCGGTCCATGCCTATTTCATCCAGCGCGAACTGATCGGCCTTCGCCGCCATCACGACGCCATCGCCGACTACGCGATTCCCGGCGAAGTGCTGGCCCGGCTGGGTGCCAGTTGATCCTCGCCAACGGGCATTTTCGACTATCAACAGGCCCCGCGACAAACTGCCATCACGGCCTTGTAACGGCTGGACAAGCGCCCAAGGCGAGCATAGAAACCTTCGCCAAATGACTGGGGGAAGCTCCCGGCATCGCTTGCCGTTGCGCAGCGTGTCTGGACCAGATGAAGATCACGGTTTCCTGCGGTCAAAGTGAGGCAATAAGGATCATAGTCCCGTGAGCGTGAACGATACGACCGAGCCGACCCGCCGCGACTTTCTCTACATCGCCACCGGCATGGCCGGCGTTGTCGCCGCAGGCGCCGCTGTCTGGCCTTTCATCGACCAGATGCGTCCCGACGCCTCGACGCTGGCTCTCGCGACCGTCGATGTCGACGTCTCTGCGATCGAGCCGGGCATGTCGGTGACGGCGAAGTGGCGCGGCAAGCCGATCTTCATCCGCAACCGCACCGAAGAGGAAGTCGCCGAGGCGAAGGCCGTCGAACTGTCCGAGCTCAAGGACCCGATCGCCCGCAACGAGAATCTCAGCGACGCCGAACCGGCGACGGATCTGGCGCGCTCGGCAGGCGAGGGGATGGAGAACTGGATCGTCATGGTCGGCTCGTGTACCCATCTGGGCTGCGTGCCGCTTGGCCAGTCGGGCGATTTCGGCGGCTGGTTCTGCCCGTGCCACGGGTCGCACTACGACACCGCGGGCCGCATCCGCGTCGGCCCGGCGCCGACGAACCTGCCCGTGCCGGTGTACGAATTCATTTCCGATACGGTCATCAGAATCGGCTAAGTAAAGAGAGAGCTTACAATAATGAGCGGTGGACACTCTACCTACACGCCGACGACCGGCATCGGACGCTGGATCGATTCACGCATGCCGCTGCCGCGGCTGGTGCATGACTCGTTCGTTTCCTATCCCGTTCCGCGCAACCTGAACTACGCCTACACGTTCGGCGGCATCCTCTCGATCATGCTGGTCGTGCAGATCGTCACCGGCGTCGTGCTTGCGATGCACTATTCGGCGCATGTCGACATGGCTTTCGATTCCGTCGAGAAGATCATGCGCGACGTCAATTCGGGCTGGCTGCTTCGTTACGTTCACGCCAACGGCGCGTCGATGTTCTTCGTCGCGGTCTACCTTCACATCGCCCGGGGCCTTTACTACGGTTCCTACAAGGCGCCGCGCGAGCTCCTGTGGATCCTCGGCGTGATCATCTATCTCCTGATGATGGCGACCGCCTTCATGGGCTACGTCCTGCCGTGGGGCCAGATGTCCTTCTGGGGCGCGACCGTCATCACCGGCTTCTTCACCGCCATTCCGCTCGTCGGCGAGTGGATCCAGCAGTTGCTCCTGGGCGGCTTCGCGGTCGACAATCCGACACTGAACCGCTTCTTCTCGCTGCATTATCTGCTGCCGTTCATGATTGCCGGCGTCGTGGTCCTTCACGTCTGGGCGCTGCATGTCACCGGCCAGACCAACCCGACCGGCATCGAGGTCAAGCAGAAGACGGACACGCTGCCTTTCACCCCCTACGCGACCATCAAGGACGCGTTCGGCATGGTGCTGTTCTTCATCATGTTCGCCTATTTCGTCTTCTACATCCCGAACTATCTGGGACACGCGGACAACTACATCATGGCGGATTCGCTGAAGACGCCGTCGCACATCGTGCCGGAATGGTACTTCCTGCCCTTCTACGCGATCCTGCGCGCCATCACCTTCAACATCGGCCCGATCGACTCCAAGCTCGGCGGCGTGCTCGCCATGTTCGGCGCCATCGCGGTCCTGTTCTTCGTGCCCTGGCTCGACACGTCGAAGGTGCGCTCGGCCGTCTATCGTCCCTGGTACAAGCTGTTCTTCTGGCTGTTCGTGGTCAATTCGATCTTCCTCGGCTGGCTCGGCTCGCGCCCGGCGGAAGGCGTCTATGTGATCATGTCGCAGATCGGCACGCTCTACTATTTCGGCTTCTTCCTCGTCATCATGCCGCTGCTCGGCCTGATCGAGACGCCGAAGCGCCTGCCGAATTCGATCACCGAAGCGGTGCTTGCCAAAAACAAGGGGGCGGCATCCGTCCAGCCCGCCGGCGCCAATGCGTCGCCGGAAACCAAAGGCTGAACCGGCGCGCCGGCTCGAAAGGACTGACACGACATGAAGACTGTTCTCAAGGGGATCGCCGCGCTCGGTTTCGTCGTCGGTGCGACGATGGCGGCAAGCGCGGCGGAGTATCCGCTGATCAAGCCGGTAGAGCAGAACTGGAGCTTCGCAGGCCCGTTCGGCACCTATGACCGCGGCGAGCTGCAGCGCGGACTCAAGGTCTATCGCGAAGGCTGCGCGGCCTGTCACGGGCTCGAGCGCGTGGCCTTCCGCACGCTCGAAGACCTCGGCTATTCGGAAGCGCAGGTGCGCGCGCTGGCCGGCGAGTACGAAATCCAGGACGGCCCGGACGCCGATGGCGAAATGTTCATGCGCACGGCCATCCCGTCCGACTACTTCCCGTCGCCATTCGCCAATCCGGAAGCCGCCGCCGCCTCGAACAACGGCGCGGCTCCGCCCGACCTGTCGCTGATCGCCAAGGCGCGCGCCGTGGAGCGTGGCTTCCCGCTCTTCGTCGTCGACATCTTCACGCAGTATGCCGAAAGCGGTCCGGACTACATCTACAACCTGCTGACCGGCTACGAGGATGCGCCCGAGGGCTACGAGCAGCAGCCGGGAACGTACTACAATCCGCATTTCCTCGCCGGCACGTCGCTCTCCATGGCGCCGCCGCTGCAGGAAGGCCTCATCTCCTATGATGACGGCGCGCCTGAAACCGTCGAGCAATATGCGCATGACGTGACCGCGTTCCTGATGTGGGCCGCCGAGCCGCATATGGAGGACCGCAAGAGCATGGGCTTCGTGGTCATGCTGTTCCTCATCGGCTTTGCGGTTCTGGTGTACCTCACCAAGCGCAAGATCTGGGCGAACGTCGCGCACTGACGTTTCCGCCATGATTTGCAAAGGGCGCCTCCGGGCGCCCTTTTTCATGGCCGCGCGGCGCTTTCCTTCGCCGCCACCATCTTCTACCAATAGCGCTCATCCACTCCGGGGCAGCCATGCACACCACCCTTCACGACACGCTCGTCTCGGCGATCCGCAACATTCCGGACTATCCCAAGCCCGGTATCATGTTCCGCGACATCACCACGCTTTTGGGAAATGCGCGCGCGTTCCGCCGGGCGATCGACGAGCTGGTGCATCCTTATGCCGGTTCCAAGATCGACAAGATCGCCGGCATCGAGGCGCGCGGCTTCATCATCGGCGGCGCGATGGCGCACCAATTGTCGGCCGGCTTCATCCCGATCCGCAAGAAGGGCAAGCTGCCGCACGAGACCGTGCGCGTCGCCTACAGCCTCGAATATGGGCTCGACGAGATGGAAATGCACAAGGATGCTGTCACGCCGGGCGAAAAGGTCATACTCGTCGACGACCTGATCGCGACGGGCGGAACGGCGGAGGGCGCGGTGAAGCTCCTGCGCCAGATGGGCGCCGAGATCGTCGTAGCCTGCTTCGTCATCGACCTGCCGGAGCTTGGCGGGCGCGCGAAGCTCGAAGCGCTCGACGTGCCGGTGCGCACGCTGGTCGCGTTCGAAGGCCACTGAGGCTGGTCCAACCTCTTCGGTCGACCGCCTCTTTCCCAACCGGGCCGCGGTGCTAGGATTGGCCCATGTACACGCCGCCCGCTTTCCGTGAGGACGACCCCGCCGCGCTCGCCGCCATCATGCGCGAGGCGGGGCTATCGACGCTCGTTACTTCGACCGATGAGGGCCTTGTCGCAACGCCGCTGCCGTTTATTCTCGACGAGAACGAGGGCGAGTTCGGGACGCTCTACGGCCACGTCGCCAAGGCGAACCGTCAGTGGCAGCTTCAGCCCACAGGTGAGGCGCTGGTCATCTTCCCCGGCCCGGATGCCTACGTCACGCCGTCCTGGTACGCTTCAAAGCGCGAGCACGGCAAGGTCGTGCCGACGTGGAACTACGTCGCCGTCCATGCCCATGGGCCGGTGGAGTTCTTCGAGGATGCGGAGCGCCTGCGCGACGTGGTCACGCGTCTGACCCTTCGCCACGAGGCCGCGCGCGCCGAGCCCTGGGCGATCACGGATGCGCCGGAGCGCTTCATCGACGCGCAACTGCGCGGCATCGTTGGCCTCCGCCTGCCGATCACCCGCCTCTTCGGCAAGCGCAAGATGAGCCAGAACCGACCGGAAGCCGATCGCGCTGGCGTGGCGGCTGGACTTGGCGCCAGCGAGCGGGAGGGGGATCAGATCGTGGCGGCGCTGGTGACGGGGAAAGCCTAGGAATTGCGCCTGTATCTCAATTGATCTACGTTATGTTCGAATGATCCATCGGAGAGCTGAGCCATGGCGCAAACCTCGATGCTCCACGTCCGCGTCGACGACAAATTGAAGGAAGATGCGGGTGCCAAGCTCGCAAATGTAGGACTGACTTTGTCGGATGCCGTCCGAATTCTTCTGACGCGAATTTCAAAAGAGGGTGGACTTCCGGCGGGTCTGGCGGTCGATCCCGAGGCCCACGACACCTGGTTTCGTGCCAAAGTTCAGGAGGCGTTGGACGACAAGCGCCCAACCATTCCGCATCGACAGGTCATCGAAGAAGCTCAGGCTTTGATCGACAGCAGGCGCCGTGCGCGTTCTTGAGTGGCAACAGGCCGCGCGTGATGATCTGATCGCCATCGTTGACTATATTTCGGCGGACAACCCGGACGCCGGTCAACGGCTCCTGGAAGATATCGTCGACCGGGCGGCAGTTTTGCCGGACTATCCGAGGCTCTATCGCTCGGGACGTGTCGCAGGCACGCGCGAGATGGTGGTTCGCTCGAACTACATCGTCGTCTATGCCGAAGCTGAACGGGCCGTGACCATCCTGCGAGTGCTCCATGCTGCGCAGCAATGGCCCCAGATGGACTGACGGACTGGGCTCACTCCGCCTTCAACAGCACCGCGCTTTCAAACTCCAGCACCTTGTCGCCGCTCGAATCGAACGCCTCGCAGATCAGCGTCATCACGCGCCAGCCGGGGCGGGAGGCGACGGTGCGGTGGGCTTTGGCGGTGCGGGTGAAGGTGATCGTCTCGTCGACATAGACGGGCTTCAGCCATTTCAGGTTCGTGAAGCCGGGCGAGGGGCCGAAGACCGGCTGTTCGCCGTCACCGCCCCAGCCTGCGCCTTCCATGTCCTGACGCTTTTGCAGATTGTAGCGCATCCACATGGCGCAGGTGTGCCAGCCGGAAGCGCAGAGGCGGCCGAACACGGACTGGGCCGCTGCCGCTTCATCCATGTGGAAGGGCTGCGGATCGTATTTCGCGGCGAATTCCTTGATCTCGTCGGCGCGGAACGTGTGGCTGCCCAGATCGATCTGCTTGCCGATCATCAGATAGTCGTCGAGCGTCATGCGGCCACTCCCGGATTGCGCAGCAGGAACATGCCGGTGTTGGCGAGTTCGCAGACTGTCTCGCCCTTCTGGTTGAAGATGCGATGCTCGACCGTGACGATGCCAAGGTTGGGGCGCTTGGCCGAAACGCGCGCGGCAGTGACGGTCGAAGTGCCGGAGAGGGTGTCGCCGGCGATCACCGGCTTCTTCCAGCGCACATAGTCGACGCCGGGGGCGCCCTGGGAGGTCGAATCGAGCAGGAAGGCATCGCACATCATGCGCATGAACATCGCGCAGGTGTGCCAGCCCGAGGCGGCAAGGCCACCGAGGATGGAAGCCTTGCCGGCCTCCTCGTCCAGGTGCATGGGCTGCGCGTCGAATTGCGAGGCGAAGTCGACGATCTCCTCGGCGGTGACGTGCTTTACCGGCAGGTCGATTGTGCGGCCCACTGTGAAATCCTCGAACGCCCAGCGCTTTTCGCTCATGCCTTGCAATCCTGTTCAATCTTGAACGATAGTTTGGCCGCAAGCGTCGCGATACGCAACCGATTCCGGCTCACAGCCAGCCCTTCTTCTTGATGTACCAGAAGGGCAGGGCCGCCGCGGCCACCATGGCCAGAAGCGCCAGCGGGTAGCCATAGGTCCAGTGGAGTTCGGGCATGTGTTCGAAGTTCATGCCGTAGATCGAGGCGACGAGCGTTGGCGGCAAGAAGACCGTGGCCAGCACAGAGACGATCTTGATGATCGCGTTCTGCTCGATCGAGATCATGCCGAGCGTGGCGTCGAGCAAAAAGAAAATCTTCTGCGAAAGCCGCTCGGAATAATCGGCGAGCGAGGTGACGTCGCGCGATAGCGAGCGGATGCGGTGGCGGTGGTCCTTCTCGCGGTCGGTGATGTAGGCGAGGTAGCCGGCGACGCGTTGCAGCGTGTGCAGGCTGTCCTGAAGGCTGGCGAGCAGTTCCTCCTTGCGCCCGATCTTGCGCAGGATGAGCTGGAAGTCGCGGTCGCGGCGCGAGGCCTTGCTGGCGGCGGGGTAGAAGATGCGCTCCGACAGATCGGCGATGTCGCCGCCGACCTGCTCGATCACGTCGGCCGCCCGGCCGACGATGGCCTCGAGCAGAGCGAGCAGGAGCGACGTCGCGTTCTGGCAGCCGAGCGGCGTGCGGGCGCCTCGCTCGGCAAAGCGCGTGAAGGTGGAGGGTTCGATGTAGCGCACGGTGACGAGCTTGCCGGCCCCCAGGATGAAGGTGACCGAGCCGATCTGCGGGCGTTCCTGATGGGTGTTGGCGGTGATGGCCGCCGTCATGAATTGAACATCACCTTCGCTGTAGAGCCGCGACGAGAGCTCGATCTCGTTCATCTCGTCGCGGGTCGGCACGTCGATGCCGAGCCATTGCTCAACCAGCGCTTCATCGGCGTCGGTGGGTGACGCCATGTCGATCCAGACAGCGGCGTCGCGCCCTTCGCCGGTGACGGCAACGGGCACCAGCAGCCCAGCTTGAAGCGCGTAGGCCTGGATCATGGCATCCCGTCAGGTGTTGAACTTGAACAAGAGCACATCGCCGTCCTGCACGACATACTCCTTGCCTTCGTCGCGCGCCTTGCCCGCGTCCTTGGCCGCCGTCTCGCCGCCCAGCGATACGTAGTCGTCATAGGCGATGGTCTGGGCGCGGATGAAGCCGCGTTCGAAGTCGGTGTGGATGACGCCAGCGGCCTGCGGGGCCTTGGAGCCCTTGGCAACGGTCCAGGCGCGCGTCTCCTTCGGGCCGGCGGTGAAATAGGTGATGAGGTCGAGAAGCTCGTATCCGGCGCGGATGAGCTTGTCCAAGCCCGGCTCGTCGAGGCCGAGATCGCCGAGGAACTCGGCGGCTTCCTCGTCGGAAAGCTGCGCCACCTCTGCTTCGATCGCGGCCGAGATCGTGACCGTGCTCGCGCCCTGCGCCTCCGCCATCCTGGCGACGGCGGCGGTGTGCTCGTTGCCGGAAGCAGCGTCGCTTTCCGCCACGTTGCAGACGTAGAGAACCGGCTTGGAGGTCAGGAGGTTCAGCCCCTCGAGGATGCGCAGGTCTTCCGCAGCGATGCCCTTGAGCAACATGCGTACCGGCTTGCCGTCCTGCAGAAGCGTCAGCGCCGCCTCCATCATCGGCAGCACGGTCAGCGCTTCCTTGTCCTTCGATGCGGCGCGCTTGCGGAACTGCAGCGCGCGGCGCTCGAGGCTTTCGAGGTCGGAAAGCATCAGTTCGGTCTCGACGGTCTCGGCGTCGGCGACCGGGTCGATCTTGCCCTCGACATGGGTGATGTCGTCATCCTCGAAGCAGCGCAGGACGTGAACGATCGCGTCCACCTCGCGGATGTTGGCGAGGAACTGGTTGCCGAGCCCTTCGCCCTTCGAGGCGCCGCGCACGAGGCCGGCGATGTCGACGAAGGAGATGCGGGTCGGAATGATCTCCTTCGACTTCGCGATGCCGGCGATCGCCTTCAGGCGCGGATCGGGAACCGCGACCTCGCCGGTGTTCGGCTCGATGGTGCAGAAGGGATAGTTGGCGGCCTGCGCGGCGGCCGTCTTGGTCAGTGCGTTGAAGAGCGTCGACTTGCCCACATTGGGAAGCCCGACGATGCCGCATTTGAAACCCATGGAAATGCCCGTCCTGTGGCAGAAATTTTCGTTGTGGGGGCTATGGGGAATGGGGGCGCGAAGGTCAAGGGTCAGGCCATCGCGGTATAGGCCAGATAGCCGGCCGCGCCTACGAGGGCGGTTGCCAGAACCGACAGGATTCCATCCTCGGTGACGAAGGAAAGCGCAAACAGCGACACCGCGCCTGCCATGATCGAGCCGGAAAACGGAATGACCTCGAGGAAGGGCATGATCAGCCCGGCAGCAAGGCAGATCGTTGCCGGCACGACGGAGAAGGGCGGCTTGACGAGGAAGGCGAGGCGCTTTCCCGTCAGCCGGTCGATGACACGCGCAGGCCTTGCCAGCCAGTTGCGTGCGGTGTCGAGCTTGGAGCGCGGCATGGTGCGTCGCAGGATGAAGCCCGGCAGCCAAAGCGCCTTGCGCCCGATCACGATCTGCACCGCGACGAGCGCGATGATCAGCCCGCAGGTCGCGGTGAGGCCTGGAATGCCGCTCGCGGGCGTGACGGCGACCAGCGCCGGGATGAGCATCAACGGCCCGAACGCGTCGTCGCCGATCTCGTTGACGATGTCTGCGACCGACACGCGCTCGCCGTCGCCAGCGTCGGCGATCGTGTCGAGAACGGCTTCCATCGTATCAAGGTCGTTGTTGTCGGGCATGAGTGTAAACCGTGCTGGAGGTCGCAGTGCGATATCGTGCTGGCGGGTGGAAAAGGGAGGGGCGAACCTCTTCTCATGCGCCGGTCAAGGCGCGTTATTCCTTGCCGAACAGCTTCTTCAGCATCGCGGCCATGGGGCCGGTCTCCGGCAGCTTGACCTGCGGTTGGTTCGCTCGCGCCTGGCGGATGTGGCTTTGCGCTTTCGGGGCGGGTTTGGGCGCGGCGGATGGGGCGGCCCTCCTGCCCTGAACGGCCAGCGCGGCCTTGTTCATGAAGCCGGCATCGTCGCCCTTGGCCAGCAGTTCGGCATGGTCGGCGAAGGCGTCGAGCAGCGGGTCCAGCCAGTCGTGGTCGGCCTTGGCGAAGTCTCCGAGGACGTGGTTCGTGACCATTTCCCGGATGCCGGGATGGCCGATGCCGATGCGGACGCGGGTGTAGTCCTTGCCGCAATGGGCGTCGATGGACTTGATGCCGTTGTGGCCGCCATGGCCGCCGCCGGTCTTGATGCGCACCTTGCCGGGGTCGAGGTCGAGTTCGTCATAGAGGACGATCAGGTCGCTCGTCGCGGCCTTGTGGAAGCGCAAAGCTTCGCCGACCGCCTGGCCCGAGAGGTTCATGAAGGTTTGCGGCTTGATCAGGAGCACCTTCTCGGTGCCGATCGTGCCGGTAGAGATCAATGCCTGGAATTTTTTCGACCAGGGCGCAAAGGCATGTCGGCGTGCAATCGCGTCCGCCGCCATGAAGCCGACATTGTGCCGGTTGTTCTCGTATTTCGATCCGGGATTGCCGAGACCTGCAATGATGCGCATTGGCGTTGGTGTCTCCCGGAAAGGGTCGAACTGGGAAGACGGGGCCTCGTCTCGGTAGAGGTTCTTTCGAACGGGGGCCGCCCCACCCAGTATCCCATCCCCACGAAGGGGGAAGGGGCGTCAGCGTCGAGCCTCCCTTGAACCCCTGTTACGCCGCCGACGATCGGATCGCGGCGGCGATGGCCTCCCTCCCCCTTTGTGGGGAGGGATGCAGGGTGAGGGTTCGGCGCTGAGGCCGGGACGATTACTCGCCCTTTTCTTCCTTGGCCTCGGCGTTGTCGCCTTCGGCTGCTTCTTCCTCGCCTTCGACCTCGACGGCCTCGGCATCGGCTTCCTCGGTCGTGCCTGCCTCTTCCTCAGCCGTCAGAACGGCCGGGGCGGCGATCGTGGCAACCGTGAAGTCGCGGTCGGTAATGGTCGGCTCGACGCCCTTGGGCAGTTCGATCGCCGAGATGTGGATCGAATCGCCGATCTGGAGACCGGTCAGGTCGAATTCCAGCGCGTCGGGGATCGAATCGGCCGGGCAGTGGACCTCGACCGCATGGCGGACGATGTTCAGCACGCCGCCGCGCTTGATACCGGGCGACTTCTCCTCGTTGAGGAAGTGGACCGGCACTTCGACGGTGACCACGGTCTGCTTCGACACGCGCAGGAAATCCACGTGCATCGGGAAATCCCTGACGGGGTCGAGCTGGTAATCCTTGGGCAGGACCTGGTACGACTTGCCGCCGACCTTGACGGTGGCGATCGTCGTCATGAAGCCACCGCCGTGGATCTTCATGAACAGCTCCTTGTAGGGGAGCGAAATCGAAACGGGTTCCTTCTTGTCGCCGTAGATGACGGCGGGGACGCGACCTTCGCGGCGCAATGCACGGGCGGACCCCTTACCGACCGTTTCGCGCGCTTCGGCCTCGAGCGTGTAGCTCTCGTGGCTCATGGCAGTTCCTTTCAGGTTATGGAGCGCCTGCGACGGCGGATCGCCATATGCCGCAAACGTCGAAAGCCGCTGGAACGAAAATCCCAACGACGATCGCCCGCGTTGCCTCCAAGGGTGTCTACGCGGGTGGCGGCTGCATAGCGCAAGATGGGAGAAGGCGCAACATCGCGACGAAGCGATCACCGTAACCGATAATTAGCAATGACTACATTAGGGTCTCTTCCGGCTCGACCGATGTCGGCGAGGCAGCAGGGGCAGTCCAAAAATGCAATCCTACAGGCGGATCGGGGGTTACGCCGTTCTGGCGGTAATCCTGTGCGTGCTGTGCGTCAATTCGATCGCGTTCTTCCGCAGCCTCGACCGGCTGATGGAGGCAAGCAAAAACGTCGCGCACACCCAGCAGACCCGCGACCTTCTTGCGGCGTTCATGATGGCGGTGCTCAACGCGGAGACGGGCCAGCGCGGCTATCTCATGACCTCCGACAGCCAGTACCTGGCTCCCTATCACTAGGTTGACCCGGCCGCGCTCGCACTCACCGCGCATCTGGCCGATGACCCGACGCTGCGCGAGCCCGCGGTGCGTATGCGCCAGCTTGCGGAACAAAAGCTGAGCGAGATGGCATCTGCGATCAGCACCCACACCCGTGAAGGCTCCGAAGCGTCACGCCGCTACGTGGGGACCCATCAAGGCCGCACGGTCATGAACGAAATCCGTGACCAGTCGCGCATCATCCAGCTCGAACTGGACCTCAGGATGGCGCGCAACGCGGTCGCCTACGACAGCCAGAAGATCGCGATCCAGACGGCGGCGTGGGTATTCACCGGGGCGGGGATCGGGCTCGTTCTGTTTGTCTACGTGATGATGCGCAGGGAAATTCACCGTCCCTCTGCGGCCGCCCAGGAAATCGCAAGCTATGCAGAGACGCTCGACCGGGGGAAACAACTCATCGAGCGCGAGCGCAACGAGATCGCGCGTCTCAACGAAGCGAGCAATTTCCTGCAAAGCTGCAACTCGTTGGATGAGGTTGCGGCCCTGTCGACGAACCTGCTCGCAGGCCTGTTCCCCGGCAGACAGGGGGCTCTGTGGATATATGCCGCTTCGCTCAACCGGCTGACGACGCTCGCAGCGTTCGGTGGCGCGCCTGTCGACAGCTCCCTGGCGCCTGAGGATTGCTGGGGGTTGCGGCGGGGGCAGATACACGAGACGTCAGCCGGCGGCAGCGCGCCGTGCTGCGACCACCACTTGACGCACCCCGAGCTCGGACTGTGCATTCCGCTGATCGCTCATGGCGAAACACTTGGCCTTCTCACGCTCGACGGCACCGATGGACTTGGCGCCGACATGGATGCGTTGCGGCGTCTGGCGGAAATGGTGGCGCGCCAGCTCGGGTTGACGCTGGCCAATCTGCGGATGCGCGAAACGCTCAAGGAACAGTCGATCCGCGACCCGTTGACCGGCGTTTTCAATCGCCGCTATCTGGAAGCGGTCGCGGCCAAGGAGATCGCGCACGCAAATCGATCCGGGCGCCCGCTTGCCGTCGCGATGCTCGATGTCGACCACTTCAAGCGGTTCAACGACCTGCATGGTCACGGGGCCGGCGATGCGGCGCTGGTTGCGGTTTGCGGCTACCTCAAGGCCAACATGCGCGAAGGCGACTGGATCTTCCGCTATGGCGGGGAGGAGTTCGTGCTTCTGTTGCGCGATGCCGATCATGCCGATGCCGAAGCGAAAATTGCCGAGCTGCGGGAGGGCATCAGTGCGATCAGCCTCGAACTGGGGGGCAACTCGCTTCCCTCGATCACGGCGTCCATCGGCGTTGCGGTTTTCCCCGATCACGGGATGACGATGGACGCGCTGCTTGAGGGCGCGGATGCGGCGCTTTATGAGGCCAAGAGTGGCGGCCGCAACCGCGTCAGCTTTGCGCCGGAACTCGTCGCAGCCTAGCGTCTTTGCAATTCGCGCATGTTGGGCAGGAAGACGGTGAGCAGGCCCAGCAGCGGCAGGAAGGCGCAGATCGTGTAGACGAACTCGATACCGCGCGCGTCCGCCACCACACCCAGCACCGCGGCGGCGATGCCGCCCATGCCGAAGGCGAAGCCAAAGAAGATGCCGGCGACCATGCCGACGCGACCGGGCACCAGCTCCTGTGCGAAGACGACGATGGCCGGAAACGCCGAGGCGATCATCACGCCGATGATGAAGGTCAGCACCAGCGTCGCTTCGAAGCCGACATAGGGCAGAGCCATGGTGAAGGGCAGGATGCCGAGGATCGACAGCCAGATCACCGTCTTGGAGCCATATCGATCGCCGAACGGGCCGCCGAGGACCGTCCCCAAGGCGACTGCGCCGAGGAAGAGGAACAGCATCATCTGGGCCTGCTGGATCGTCACGTCGAAGCGCTCGATCGCATAGAAGGTGTAGTAGCTCGTGAACGATGCCATGTAGATGTTCTTGGTGAAGACGAGCAGCGCCAGAACGACCAGCGCGACCACCACCTTGTTGCGCGGCAGCGCGATCGCGGGCGCGGCAGGGCGTGCCTTTCGCGCGGCCGTGTAGCGCTGATACCAGTTGCCGATCTGATAGAGGATGATCATGCCGGTGAGCGCGGCGGCGCAGAACCAGGCGACGCTCGCCTGCCCGCGCGGCACGACGATGAAGGCGGCGAGCAGCGGCCCGATTGCGGTGCCGAAATTGCCGCCCACCTGGAACAGCGACTGCGCCAGCCCGTAGCGCCCGCCCGACGCCATGCGCGCCACGCGCGAGGCTTCCGGGTGGAAGATCGCCGAGCCGATGCCGATCAGCGAAGCGCCCAGGAGCAGGAAGCCGTAGGAATGCGCGAAGGCCAGCATGAGCAGCCCGCAGAAGGTGGATGCCATGCCGAAGGACAGTGAATAGGGCTTGGGGTTCTTGTCGGTGTAGAAGCCGACGACCGGCTGGAGCAGCGACGCGGTGACCTGGAACGCCATGGTCAAGAGCCCGATCTGCCAGAAGGCCAGGCCGTAATCCGCCTTCAGCATCGGGTAGAGTGCGGCCAGCAGCGACTGCATCACGTCGTTGAGCATGTGGCAGAACGAGACGGCGAAGATGACGGTGAACGCCGTCGTCTCGGCGGGAAGTCTGGCGGCCGTCTGCGTGTTCGGTTGGGCTTGCTGGATGATCGTGTCGGTCAAGATCGCGGCTCCTGTCGCCGCCTTATATGCCCGTTGTTCGATGGCTGCTTTCGTGGTTTGGTCGATTTCTTACGTGATCGGGCCAAAGCATGATCGACGACGCTGCCTCCAGGGCGGAACTGAACGACAGCCTCGCCGCGCTGGACCGTGCGGAAGGCGCGGTCGTCGGCCGCGCGTCGTCCTATGCGGACGGTTTCGTCGTTCCCTCCCACAGCCACGGCCGCGCGCAGCTTCTTCATGCCCGAAGCGGCGTCGCGATGATCTCCACGTCCTTCGGCCGGTGGATGGTCCCGCCCGACCACGCCATGTGGATACCGGCCGGCATCGTCCATTCGGTCGAGATGATGGGGGAGGTGGGGATGCGCTCGGTCTATCTCGAGCCCGGCGCGGTCACGGATGCGCCGCCCGATCTCGTCGTTCTGGGCATGACCGACCTGATGCGTGCGCTGGTGGCGGTCGCCACCGATCGCACCGCCGCGAATGACAGCCGGCACAACGACCTCGCCATGGCGCTGCTTGTGGAGGAAATTCCTCGCCTGCCGATCCGCCCGCTCGGTCTTCCGCTGCCGTCCGACCGGCGGCTTCTCGCGCGGTGCCGTGCATTCCTGGCCGAGCCGGCGCGGGAAGTCACCATCGACGGCTGGGCCTCCGCCCTCGGCATGAGCCGACGCTCCTTCACGCGCTTCTTCCAGCGCGAGACGGGCGTCAGCCTGGGGTTGTGGCGCCAGCAGGCGTGCCTCTTCGCCGCCCTGCCGCGGCTCGCCGACGGCGAGAGCGTCACCGCCGTCGCGCTGGACCTCGGCTATGACAGCGTTCCGGCCTTCACCACCATGTTCTCACGCATGCTGGGCACCGCGCCGCGCGCCTATTTCCGCGCGGCCGGCTGATCACTCGCCCGCCGGCATCGCGTGCATCAGCGACAGGCCGACCGCTGTGCGGTCGGCAAAGCCCTTCCAGTAGGTGTGCTCGTCGGTTGGCTTGTCCTCGTCGTCGAGTGCGGTGACGCCGTCGGCGGCGTTCTCGACGAGGTCGAGATATGCGCCCATTTCCTCGTCACCCTTCAGTTCCTTGCCGAGGAAGGCAGTGACGAAATGCTGGGCGATGTTGTTCATCCGCACCGTATCCCAGACCGGGTCGGCGTAATGGTCGAAGGGCGCGAAGCCGAGCTTCTCGCTGAATTCCCAGCTTTCGGCCGGTGCCGGCATCGGGGCTGCGGCGTTGTGGTTGGCGTTCTCGAAGGTCAGGAGATAGCGCTCGGCGTTGACGGTTTCCTCATAGAGCGTCTTCACGCCGTCCTCGTAGCCGGAGACGTCGTCGACCGAGCCGGCGACGTAGAAGATCGGCGTTTCGATGCCCTTCATGCCTTCCGCATCCCAAAAGCCGCGCTGGCGACCCCAGGGTGCGAAGGCGACGACGGCCTTGATGCGCGGTTCAGCGCGGTCTTCATGTTCGGGCGAACCGGACTGGTGGATTGCCAGCGTGCCGGCCGGCGCGCCCCATTCAAAGCCGACGGACGTCTCGGTCACGCCCGCGCCGGCGGTGATCACCGCGCCATAGCCGCCCATCGAATAACCGATCAGGCCGGTATTGGCGGTGTCGACGAGGCCGGAAAGGAAGTCGCCGTCCTCACCGCTCATGCGCTCGATCTCGTCGAGGACGAAGAGCTGGTCGAGGGAGCGGTTGACGAGCGTCGAGCCGAATGCGCCCTGGTCGGCATAGGTCGATTCCAGGTGGTCGATCGACGCGACGACATAACCCTTGGTGGCAAGGTTCTCGGCCAAGTGGCTGAGAAGGAGTCGGTTTCCAGGATAGCCGTGCGAGATGATGACCAGCGGGAAGGGGCCGCCTTCGGCCGCCGGTTCTGCGTCGCGCACGCCGCGCCCGGTCAGCGTCACCTCGGTCTCGCCGTCGCGCAGGAGCGTGGTGTAGGTGCCCTCATTGCCGGTGCCTTCAGCCGCCGGATACCAGATCTCGAGCGTCAGCTTGCGGTCATAGCGCGGCGGCTCGCCACCGGCAGTCGTGTTTGCCACGTCGATCTGGTCGGCATTCGTCACCTCGACCGTACGCACCCCGATGGGAAGGTCCCCGTGTGCGGCAAGCTCCGGCGCGTCGGGGCGGATGATGTCGATCCGGTTTTGCACAGCGGCTTGCGACGCCTCCGTTGCTGGCTTGGTCGCGTCCTGAGCGATTGCCGGCGTCAACGCCGTAGCGAGTCCGGCTGCGAAAGCCGCCGCATATACGATTTTCATGCAGGTTCCATCCCTTGAGGTTTCGAGTTTGCCTTCGAGCTGGCTGCCTTCTCGCGGGGCAAGCCAACAGTCGTGTGACGGTTGACCCTGATCTTCGGTCGCTAGGCGCATCGGCGCAAGCGCGGGTTGAACAATTTTGCGCCGCGCTCGCGCGCCAGGCGTTCCGCGCCGACGCTGCGCGTGAACTTCCGCTTCTGGACGAGCCGACCAATCATCTCGACCTCGACACCATCGCCGAGGTCAAGTGGGCCTGCGCGACTTTCGCGCGCGCTCCTCGTGTCAGCCACGACACTGCGTTTCTCGATGCGATCGGAATCGAACGCATGATTTCCCTTGGAAATGAATCGGATGTGTCATTGAGCTGGTACGAAGCGCAATCTAGTTTTGCGGCGACCTGAAGCGGAATCTTGCAAGTGCAGCCCCATTCAAATCCCTCGCTCGCCGAAGTCACGCGCGTCTTTGCCAAGATCGGTCTTCTCTCCTTTGGCGGGCCTGCCGGGCAGATCGCGCTGATGCACCGCGAGCTCGTCGAAGAGCGCGACTGGCTCGACGAGCCGCGTTTCCTGCACGCGCTCAACTACTGCATGATGCTGCCCGGCCCCGAGGCGATGCAGCTTGCGACCTATGCGGGCTGGTTGCTCAAGGGCACGATCGGCGGCCTGGTTGCCGGCCTGCTCTTCGTCCTGCCCGGCGCAGTCCTCATCACCGTTCTGTCGTCGATCTATATCGTTGCCGGCGAGGTGACGATCGTCCAGGGCCTGCTTTTCGGGCTCAAGGCGGCGGTGCTCGCCATCGTGCTCGAAGCATTGGTGAAGGTCTCGAAGCGGGCGATCAAGGGGCCGGAAATGGTCGCGATCGCGGTTCTCGCCTTCGTCGCCATCGCGCTCTTGCAGATCCCGTTTCCGGTCGTCATCCTCGCTGCAGCCGCGCTCGGCGCGCTGGGCGTGGCGGCCAACGGCAAGGCGGGCGGCGAGAAAGCGCCCGTGCGCGACCTGCCGGACTGGGCGCGCCCGAGCTGGCCGCGCTTCCTGCGCACCACGGCGGTCTGGCTCGCGATCTGGCTCCTGCCGCTCGCGCTGATCCATCTCATCGCGGGCGCCGAGAATGTTTTCGCCCAGCAGGCCGGCTTCTTTTCCATCATGGCCGCGGTCACCTTCGGCGGCGCCTATGCGGTGCTCGCCTATGTCGCTCAGCAGGCGGTCGAAATCTATGGCTGGCTGCGACCGGACGAGATGCTGACAGGACTCGGACTTGCCGAGACGACTCCCGGTCCGCTCATCCTGGTGCTCGTCTTCGTCGGCTTCCTCGGCGGCGCGCGGCTTTCCGGCTTCGAGCCGCTGGCGGGCGGCGTCGCCGGCGCCATCGTCACGCTCTGGTTCACCTTCGTGCCGTGCTTTTTGTGGATCTTCGCCGGCGCGCCCTTTGTCGAAACCGTTCGCAATGTGCGCTGGCTGGCCAACGCGCTTTCGGCGGTGACGGCAGCGGTCGTCGGCGTCATCGCCAACCTCGCCGTCTGGTTCGGCCTGCATGTGCTGTTCGCACAGCTGTCGGAAGTGCGGGCGGGGCCTTTGCGCATCCTCTTGCCGGAACTTGCGACCTTCGATGCGGCGGCAGCGCTGATCGCGGTCGCCGCCGCCATCGCGTTGCTGCGCTTCCACGTCAATTTGATCGTTGTGCTGGCAGGGGCGGCGCTAGTGGGGATGGGGTGGTTGTTCGTCGGATAGGGTGGCGGCGAAGTCGCGAATCCGGTCGTGGGCGCCTGCCAGGCAATTCTCACCTTGATGGTCGAGGCGCGTTCCCCGGCCTTCGAGCGCCAGGCAGGGGTTTGGCCCGGATGCCTCATGGACGCGCCAGAGGTCGGCGGCAGCGGCACTGAGCCGCTGATCGCGACGACAAGCTTGAACGCTAGTGCGTCTTGCCGACGCCGTTCGGCCCTGCGATCAACCAGAACCGTTTCCTTGCGTCCGTCTGCTTTCCTAGTCGAACAGGCTCGAGACCGATTCCTCGCTTGAGGTGCGCGAGATGGCCTCGCCGATCAAATCGGCGATCGTCACGACGCGGACGTTGTGTGCGGCTTCCACGGCCGAGGTCGGCTGGATGGAATCGGTGATCACCAGTTCCTTCAGCTTGGAGCCCGTGATGCGCGCGACGGCGCCGCCCGAGAGCACGCCGTGGGTGATGTAGGCGGTAACGCTGGTCGCGCCATTGGCCAGCAGCGCGTCGGCCGCGTTGCAAAGCGTGCCGCCGGAATCGACGATATCGTCGATCAGCAGGCAGTCCTTGCCCTCGACCGAGCCGATGATGTTCATGACTTCCGATTCGCCCGGCCGGTCGCGGCGCTTGTCGACGATGGCGAGCATGGAATCGATGCGCTTGGCGAGCGCGCGGGCGCGCACCACGCCGCCGACATCCGGCGAGACGACCATCGTGTTGGGCAGCGAATAGTTCGCCTTCACGTCGCGCGCCAGAACCGGCACGGCGAAGAGGTTGTCGGTCGGGATGTCGAAGAAGCCCTGGATCTGGCCGGCGTGGAGGTCGAGCGTCAAAATGCGGTCGGCGCCGGCGCGGGTGATCATGTTCGCGACGAGCTTGGCCGAGATCGGCGTGCGGCCCGAGGCGCGGCGGTCCTGTCGGGCATAGCCGAAATAGGGAATGACCGCCGTGATGCGCCGCGCCGAGGAGCGGCGAAAGGCGTCGATCATGATGAGCATTTCCATCAGGTGATCATTGGCGGGATAGGAAGTCGACTGGAGGATGAAGACATCCTCGCCGCGCACGTTTTCCTGGATCTCGACGAAAATTTCCTGATCGGCGAAGCGGCGGACGGATGCCTTGCCAAGCGGAATGTTCAGGTATCGGGCGACGGCTTCGGCCAGCACCCGGTTCGAATTTCCCGCGAAAAGCTTCATGCAGTGAGGTCCCCGGCAAAGGATTTGACCGGCCTTTTACCGGCACCCGCCGTGAATGCAACCCTTGGCCCTCATTCAGTGCCGATTCAATTCGGCCTGTCCCACGCTTTGCGCGCGATTCAGCCTGCGCGGGCGAGAAGCCAGGATGCGTAGGCGTCGATCGTCTGGTCGGCGATACGCTGCATCAGTTCGGGCTCCACGCTGGTCCAGCCGGAGCCCGCCCTGCTCGGGCCGTGTTCCTGGCCCTGGATGCGGGTCAGCCGGTTGCCCTCAGCGTCGATGACGTCCCACACATAGATGACGGTGGTCTGCGGGCCTTCGGTGATGGCAGAGAAGTAGCCCTTCATCGTCAGGCCGGCGGCGCTGGCGGTCGATCCGAGCGGGATGCCAAGTTCCTGTGCGCGGGCCGACAGACGCTGGCTGAGCGGGACGGCGGCGCTTTCCGGCGCGCCGATCGCCGGCGGTATGGCAAGCGGCGGATCGGCCGCGGCGGCGAGCGAGGCCGTCTGCTGGCCGCCGGCCGAGGTCGACGACGCAGCCGCTATCGCCTCTTCCTGCGTGCTGGTCAGCGCATTGGGCTGAACGCCGCTCGAACTCGTGCAGCCGGCCAGCGCCAGCGCCAGCAGGAATGCAGAGATCCGCGGGAGGGTCGTCAGGGCCATGATGCGCACTATGCCGTTACTGGACGATCAAGTCGAGGCCGTGACGCGAAAGCGCGCGGGGCGCGGCGTCGGTGGTGAGGTAGGTGCGACCGAGCGTCATGGCGGTCTCCGAATCCGAATCCATGATGATCATGTGGGCAAAGAGCGTCATGTCGGGCGCGATCGGCTCCGGGCTGCCGGAGAAGAACATCTGCCGGTCCATCCACGACGGCGTGAAGCGCGCGCCGACCGAATAGCCGCAGGCGTTGAGCCTGTGGCGCGTCAGACCACGCGCCTCCATCACCTTGGCGTGGGCGTCGAAGACGTCGCCGAACGTATTGCCGGGCACCATTGCCTTCTCGACGGCCAGAAGCGCGTCGTGGCAGGCCTCGTAGAGTTCCTGATGGCGCTTGCTTGCCTTGCCGACCAGGATCGTGCGCATCATCGGCGCGTGGTAGCGCGCGAAGGCGCCCGACCATTCGAGCGTCAGCTGGTCGGTCTTGGTCAGCTTGCGCCGGCCGGACTTGTAGCGGCAAAGAAGCGCGTCGGCGCCCGAGCCGATGATGAACTCGTTGGCCGGATAGTCGCCGCCGCCTTCGAAGATAGCGCCCTGCATGGCCGCCAGGATCGCGCCCTCGTCGGTGCCCTGCCGGATGAGGGGCAGCGCGGCGTCGAGCGCGTCGTCGGAAAGCGCTGCCGCGCGATCGGCCTTCTTGATCTCGGCCGGGCTCTTGAAGAGGCGCAGGCGCGAGACGAGATCGGACGCATCCTCGATCTTGCCGAAGGTCTTCAACTGTTCGTCGAGCAGGCGCGCATTGTGGCCTGTCAGGCCGTGCGTGTCGTACTCGACGCCGATGCGGCAGCCCAGAAGGTCGATGTCGTTCAAGAGGTTGCGCAGATCGGCGGTCGGGTCCGCCCTGTCGCGGTCGGTCCACAGAACGACGTTCTCGATCGTCGAGGTGTGCTTGGCCTGGCGCATGTCGGCCGAGCGGGTCAAAAGCACCATCGAACCGTCGGATTTCACGACCAGCGACTGGAAGAAGCAGAAGCCGAACGTATCGTAGCCGGTCAGCCAGTACATGCTCTCCTGCGCGAAGAGCAGGATTGCGTCGAGCTTGCGCTCGGCCATCTCGATGAGAAGACGGTCGCGGCGGGAATCGAATTCGGTTCTGTCGAAATGCAGCGCCATGAAATCAGGTCTCCAGGACGATGGCGGAGAGCTGGCGGCCGTAATCGGGCTCCTGCCTGTGCGTCGTCCGCCTGTAGGAAAAGAAGTTGTCGGCTTCCGCATAGGTGCAGCGCGCGACATGGTCAACCGTCACGCCCGCGCGCTTCAGCCGGTCGATCGTGTAGCGGTTCAGGTCGAACATCGCGTGGCCGGCCGTCGCCGAAGGCGTGAAATAGGCGTCGTTCGCGCTGTCCGCCGCGATCAGATCGGCGACGCGCTCCGGGCCCACCTCGTAGTTCGCGGCGCTGATCGCCGGGCCGAGAACGGCGTGGATGTCGGCGCGCCTTGCACCGAGCTTTTCCATCGCGGCGAGCGTGTTCTCGATGACCCCGTAGAGCGCGCCCTTCCAGCCGGCATGGGCCGCACCGATGACGCGCGCGCGTGCGTCGGCAAAGAGGATCGGCCCGCAATCGGCCGTCAGCACGCCGAGCGCGATGCCGGGCGTCGCGGTCACCAGCGCGTCCGCTTTCGGTCGCCCATCCGGGGGGATCGGCCGCGTGACGATTTCGACATCGGGCGAGTGAATCTGGTGAACGGTCGCCAGATGCGTTTCCGGGACACCAAGCCACCTGGCCGCACGGCGGCGATTTTCGACGACCGCATCGCGCGAATCGTCCGAGCCGAAGCCGACGTTCAACCCGGCATAGATGCCTTGCGAAGCGCCGCCGGCACGGGTGAAGAAGCCGTGGCGTATGCCCTTGGGCGCAAGGGCGTCCAGAAGATCGGACCGCGCCGGGTCCGGTCGAGCCAGATCGAGCATGTCGTGCCTTTTCGTCTGCCGCCGTGCGTCGCCAAGTTGGGGCCGGGTCGGGCGCGATGGTGGTTGAGGGGAGGGGTGGTGTCAATCGCGGGCGCGCATGTCAGGCCGGAGGCAGGCCGGTGATGGTCCTTCCCACCATCAGCACCTTGAACAGTTCCCCCATCTGCTCCGGCGCCGCCAGCCGCTCGACCTCGCCGTGCAGGCGCTCCTGCAGATCCGCATTCGCGCCCGCGCCGAGTTGCCCCGCCCGCTCCAGGAGCCCCAAGCCGATGAGGAAGCGGGCTTGCGTCGTCGTCCGCGCGTCGAGCCCGGCCGCACCGGCTGCCGCGCCGAGCGCCGCGAAGTCGACATGGCTCGTCAGGTCCGCCTCCCCGGGCGTGGCCAAAACGTCGGCATGGGCGTGGGCGCGCATCGCCTGCAGCGTGTCGCCAACGCCGTTCTCCAGATGCCCGTAGTCGATGAACAGCCCCGCGCCGCCTTGCCGTGCAATCCGCTCGGCAATCTCCAGCATCAGCGCGTTGCGGGCGGGGGCGGCTTCGTAGATTGCGCCGACAGGGGCATCGGGCAAAGGCGCGTCGGTCGTGCCGGGACCGGCGATGAAAACCAGTTCGCCATCCGCGTCGAGCCCGACGCACCGCTCACGCCAGCCTTGCTGCGTCTTCACGAATTGCCGGATCGGGATCGCGTCGAAGAGTTCGTTGCCGACGATGAAAAGCGGAGCGTCGGGCAGATCAGCGATCGCCCGATGCCACGATATGCTTTCGTTGCCGAGCAATTGCTTCTGGACGTCAACCAGGCGCGGGCTGGTCTCGATCATCGCCACGCGTCGCATCAGGTCCGGCGCGATGCGTGCCAGCGTGCGCAGCATGTCGCGCATCAATGTCCCGCGTCCCGGGCCGATCTCGGCGAGAATCGCGTTCTTCGGGGCACCTGCCGCCTGCCAGGCGGAGGCGAGCCAGACGGCGACGAGTTCGCCGAACATCTGGCTGACTTCGGGCGCGGTGGTGAAATCGCCCTTCGCGCCGAAGGGCTCGCGCGTCGTGTAGTAGCCCTCTTTCGGGTCGAAGAGGCACAGCGCCATATATTGCGAGACGGGTATCGGTCCCGCCTCGGCGATCAGTTCGGCGATGCGCCCTTTGAGCGTCACGCGGCCCTGCGCGCCCGCGCCATCGCCCAAAGGCCGAGCAGGACGAGCGGCACCGAGAGCACCATGCCCATGGTGAGCCAGTTGCCGGCGAGATAGCCGATATGGGCGTCGGGCTCGCGGAAGAACTCGACGATGATGCGCGAGAGCCCGTAGCCGGCGATGAAGACGCCCGCGAGGAAGCCCGGTTGCTTCAGTTTCAGTCCCTTATGGGTCAGCACGAAAAGGACGAGGAACAGCACGAGGCCTTCAAGAAGCGCTTCGTAGAGCTGGCTTGGATGGCGCGCGAACGGCCCGCCATTGGGAAAGACGACCGCCCAGGGCACGTCCGTCGGCCGGCCCCAAAGTTCGGAGTTGATGAAGTTCGTCACGCGCACGATGCCAAGGCCGACCGGCGCGCCAACCGCGATCGTGTCGAAGAGGCTCCAGGCGGAAAGGCCGCGCCGGCGCGCAAAGAGGATCATCGCGACCGTCACGCCCGCGAGCCCGCCATGGAACGACATGCCGCCGCGCCAGATCGCCAGCGCGTCGAGCGGGTTTTCGGCGTAGCGCGCGAAATCGTAGAAGAGCATGTAGCCGATGCGCCCGCCGAGCACGACGCCGGCCGCGGCCCAGATCAGGAAGTCGTCGATGTCGACCGGCTTGATCGGCGCGGTGTCGTTCGGCCAAAGATGCGGCGTGGCGATCAGCCTGCGCGCATACCACCAGGCAAAGAGAATGCCCACGACATAGCCGAGCCCGTACCAGTGGATCGCGAGCGGACCGAGCTGCAGGGCGACCGGATCGATGTTCGGAAAGGCGAGCGCCGTCAGGGGAAGGGCGAGGTAGTCGGGCAAATGAGGCTCCGCAGGCGAATGTCGCGGGCCTCATATGGCGCGGGCGGGTTTGCCGGGTCAAGCGGCTGCTTTTCCTTGCAATCGGAAGGGGTGGCGACTACCTCAAGCTAAACGGTATTCCTGACGCGAGGTATGAAGATGTCGACCGGCCCCAACCGCATTCTGGACGAGTTCGCCAAGCTGATGACCGATGCCGCGGGCGCCGCCCAGGGCGTGCGCCGTGAATTCGAGACGGCCTTTCGCGGCCAGGCCGAGCGCATCTTGAATTCCATGGATCTCGTCCAGCGCGAGGAATTCGAAGCAGTGCGCGAAATGGCGCTCAAGGCGCGCGCGGAAAACGAGAAGCTGGCCGCCCGGATCGAGGCCCTCGAGGCTAAACTCGTGGAAAAATCAGCCGAACCAACGGTTTGAGATGTCAGCGCGACTGGCAAGACCAGTTTTGCGCAAGTTTCGCGCCTGTGTTTCTCCACAGGCGCCCGGCGCGAAAACGCCTTTTCGCTGAATCGCTTAAGCCTTCCTTTATCTTTGCCGCCGGTCGACTATCCACATATTGCTCCGGCCCGGTTCCAAAAAGGGGCTGTTCACGGGACTCGGCATCAATAGACTGAATTTACAGCATGATTCGAAGCACTGCCAAGTGTTCGATCCATGCGGGAGAGAGCGGGGCGAGCGTATTCGCACCGCTCCGACCAAGGGTTTCAGTCCGTGTGGGGCAGGTCCTGAATGGCGCTATTCCTGCGCCGGGAACGAACGGGAAAGCAAAGATCTTGATGAGCCTTCTTGAACTCGATATCGCCCGCGATCTCCACCCGGTGGATGTGATCGAGCATGTCGCCAACACCAATGAATGGTCGTTCGAGCGGACAGGCAGCGACGAGATCGCGATTTCGGTGGCCGGAAGCTGGACCGACTATCACGTCTCATTCTCCTGGATGGAGGATTTCGAGGCGCTGCATCTGGCCTGCGCCTTCGACATCAAGGTTCCCGAAAACCGCACGCTCGAAGTCATGCGCCTCCTCTCGCTCATCAACGAGCAGATGCTGTTCGGCCATTTCGACCTTTGGGAGCAGGAGGGCGCGATCATGTTCCGCCAGTCCCTGCTCCTGTCGGGCGGCGCCGAGCCGACAAGCCAGCAGGTCGAGGTGCTGCTGCACTCCGCGCTCGAAGCGTGCGAATGCTACTTCCCCGCGTTCCAGTTCGTCGTCTGGTCGGGGTCGAGCGCCAAGGATGCGCTGGCGAACGTGCTCTTCGAAACCCGCGGCAACGCGTGAAATTCGGGTGAGGGTGGCCTGCAAACGGCCGCTTTCTGCGCTTTCGGTGCTCACGTACCAAATGTACGCTCCGCTCCGGTTCTCGAAATCGACCGTTTTCGGCTCACCCTGACCCGAATTGGCCAATCACCAACGGTAGTCACCCATGTCTGGAAGCGTCGATCTTAAGGCCAAGATCAGCTTTGCCGATTTCGACAAGGTGGATATCCGGGCACGCACCATCGTCGAGGCCGAGCCCTATCCAGAGGCGCGCAAGCCCTCGATCAAGCTCAGGATCGATTTCGGCGCGCCGCTCGGCATCAAGAAGTCCTCGGCGCAGATCACGACGCACTACGAACCTGGCGAGCTCGTCGGGCGGCAGGTGATGGCGGTGGTGAATTTCCCGCCGCGCCAGATCGGCAAGTTCATGTCCGAAGTGCTCACGCTCGGATTTCCAGACGAAGGCGGCGAAGTCGTCCTCGCGGCGATCGACAAGCGCGTTCCGAATGGCGGCCGGCTGTTCTAGGCGTCGTCGTCGCGCCGAGAGCGGGCAGCATGCCAGTCGCGGTCGATGCGTCCTTCCTCCGCCTTGTGGAAAAATTGCGAGCAGACCAGCCAGCCCTTCAACGGCCGCAGCAGCGCCGCGCAGCAGGCGACGATCAGCGGCAGGGTCGTGACCAGGTGCACCCAGAGCGGCGGGTCGAAGCTCATCTGGACCCACACGGCAAAGGCAAGCGCGGGAACGCAGCCCAGTGACATGGCGAAGAAAGCCGGACCGTCAGCCGGGTCGGCAAAGGAATAGTCAAGGCCGCACACCTCGCAGCGCGGGGCGAGCGACAGGAAGCCGTTGAACAGATGGCCCTTCTGGCAGCGCGGGCAGCGGCCGAGAATGCCGGTCTTCATCGGATTGTCGGTAGGATTCCAGTTCACGTCGGTCATCGTCTTGCACCTCACGAGCCGATCCGTGGCAGACTTCGCCCGCCACAACAATGCGGCAAGTCACCCTGCGGCGATATTATACCCTTCCTCAGGCGCGGACCATCTCCAGTGTCACGGCGTGCGAACCCATTTCGCTCGCCAGATAGCGCCGTGACTCGCTCCATCCTTGCGCAAGGTAGAAAGCCGTGCGCGCGGGTGTTGAACGCGCGGACCTCGAGCCGGCGCGCGCCCTTCGCCTCGGCGTGGGCGAGGAGCCTTGCGCCCAGACCCGATCTGATGCGCTCCGTTGCCACGTGCAGAGCGTGCAGCATGTCGCCCTCCACATGGGCGATGCCGGCGACGCGGTCGTCGACGGTCAAGACATCGAGCGAACCGAGATGTGCGTCTAGATAGGCGGCAACGGGGTTTTCGTCGTGGAAGCGCGCGACGGACCGTTCCGATATGTAGGGCGCCCAGTGATCCAGCCACGATGCGCGCAGCAGCGCCTCGATCGCGTCCCGGTCGTGCGGGCGCGCGGGCCGGATCTCGATACGGCTCATGCGGGAATGCGGATGATCGCGCGCAGGCCGCCGAGCGGGCTGTCGTCCAACTTGATGTCGCCGCCATGCGCGCGGGCGATGTCGCGAGCGATGGACAGGCCAAGGCCGGTGCCGCTCGCATCCTGGTTGCGTGCCTCGTCGAGACGCACGAAGGGCTTGAAGACGTCCTCGCGGCGCTCGGGCGGGATGCCCGGCCCGTTGTCGTCGACGGTAATGGTCAGCGATCCGGCCGAATGGATCGCGGTGATCTCGACCTTCTTCGCGTAGCGAAACGCGTTGCCGACGATGTTGGAGAGGAGCCGCGAGAAGGCGATCGGCCGGACGGTGATCTCGGGCCGGCCGGAAAGCTTGGTCGTCAGCTTGCGCTTCCTCAGCTTGGCCTCGGCCTCGAGCTTGCCGAGGAATTCCTCCAGGTCGAAGAAGCCCGTGTCCTCCGAGGCGTCGCCCTTGGCGAAGGCGAGGTAGCCTTCGAGCATCGACTGCATGTCGTTGATGTCCTGCTCCATGGGCCTCGTGTCCATCTTGGAGCCGGCGAGGGCGAGCTGGAGCTTGAAGCGGGTCAGGATGGTGCGCAGATCGTGGCTGACGCCGGTCAGCATCGCCGTGCGCTGCTCGATCTGGCGCTCGATGCGCTCGCGCATCAGGATAAAGGCCTTGCCGGCGCGGCGCACCTCGTCGGCCCCGCGCGGGCGGAAGTCGGAGGGCATCGGCCGGCCCTTGCCGAAGCTTTCCGCGGCTTCGGCAAGCTGCAGGATCGGCCGGATCTGATTGCGCAGGAAGGCGATGGCGATGGCGAGCAGCACCAGCGACGTGCCGCCCATCCAGAGCAGGAAGATGTGCGTGTTCGACGCGTATGTCTGGGAACGCCGGGCAAAGACTCGCAGAACCTTGTCCTGCAATTGGACGCGGATTTCGACGACGTTGGAATTGCCGACCGTATCGAGCCAGAAGGGCCGGTTGATCTGTCGGTTGATCTCCTGGCTCAGAAAATGATCCAGGATCGAGAAGAACGGCTTCGGCCCGGGCGCGGGCAGGGGGTCTGGCGGCAGGAGATCAACCTTGAGGCCCAGCCGCTCCTGCGCAATGCGAATGGCGTTGGCGTAGTTGTCGCCGGGCGGATAGGTCTCGATCATGTCGATGATGGCGGCGATATCGCGCGTGACGCCGGCCGAAAGGCGCATCGTCACCGTTTGCCAGTGCCGCTCCATGAACACGAAGGCGACGATCGACTGGAAGAGGATCATCGGCGCGATGACGATGATGAGCGAGCGGGCGTAAAGGCGCTTGGGCATATAGCGCGCCACGCGACGCGCGCTGCGCCGCCAAAGCGCCAGCACGCTTTCGCCGAAGCTCGGCGCCGGCTTGTGCGCCTCGCCCTGCCTTTCCGTTATGTCCGAACTCGCCATCGTCACCTGCCGCTTGCCCCGGCCAGGATAGGGCGAAGCGATGCTTGAAGGAAAGCCGTGCGCCCTATTCGACGCTCAGCCTGTAGCCAATGCCGCGCACGGTCTGCAACCAGATCGGGTTGGACGGGTCCTTCTCGATCTTGCGGCGCAGCCGGTTGATCTGGACGTCGATCGTGCGCTCTCCCACCTCCGAGCCGTCGCCGACGAGTTCGTGGCGCGGGATCGTCTCACCGGCGCGCTCGGCGAACATCGCCAGGATCTCCTGCTCGCGGTCGGTCAGGCGCAGGAGTTCGCCGCCACGCTTCAGTTCGCGCCGGGTGATCTGGAAGGTGTAGGGGCCGAAGACGATCTGCTCGACCTTCGGCGTCGTCTGCGGGCCGCCGCGGCGCAGGATCGCGTTGACGCGCAGGATCAGTTCGCGCGGGTCGAAGGGCTTGGGCAGATAGTCGTCGGCGCCCGCCTCCAGGCCCTCCACGCGCTTGTTGGTTTCCGACAGCGCGGTCAGCATCAGGATCGGGACGTCCTTTTCCTCGCGCAGCGCCTTTGTCAGTTCGACGCCCGTCTCGCCGGGCATCATGACGTCGAGCACGATGAGGTCGAAATCGAGCCCGGCCAGCTTGCGCCGCGCCTCGGCCGCGTCGCCCGCGGCGGTGACGCGAAAGCCATTTTCGCCCAGATATTGCTGCAGCAGGCTGCGGATGCGCGTGTCGTCGTCGACGATGAGCAGATGCGGGGCATCGTCATCCAGGATGGAAGTGGTCTCGGTCATGAATGCTCCCTTCGATCCCCCGCCCGAAAGTCGTTTCCTATCGCGTTGCTTCCGGTTCGGCGATCGCCTTATCCTGCACGTTTCCAGCGCCGCCGGGAAGCTGTTCGATCTGGGTGCGCAGGTCAGGATCGACCATCGACTTCAGGAAGGCCTCGATGGTGCCGCGATCCTGCGCGTCAAGGCGTGTCAGTGCATTGGCGATGCGGCGGGACTGTGGCGCGGCCAGCGCCAGGGCAAGGTCGCGGCCCTTGGCCGTCGGGTAGAGCTCGCGCTGGCGCCGGTCGCGAAGGCCCTGAATCTGGATGATGTAGCCGGTATCGATCAACTGCTTGAGGACGCGTGCAAGGCTTTGCTTGGTGATCTTGAGCACGTCCAGAAGCTCGGCGACCGTGAGGCCTGGAATGCGGTTGACGAAGTGGACCACGCGGTGGTGCGCGCGGCCGAACCCGTAGGTCGCCAGCAACTGATCGGGATCGGACGTGAAATCGCGATAGGCGAAGAAGAACAGCTCGATCATCGCAAAATCGATGCCGTCATCGACCGTCAGCGGGGTGCGGATCGCTTTGGCCAGTTCGGCCGGTTTCTTCGCCATCATCGTGTCGTCAGCCTAGCAGATTCGAAATTTATGTCAGCCTTGTTGACATAAATTGCACGGGCTTGTAATTTTTGCCAATCTTTTCGCCAATTGACGAACGAAAAGGCAAGCGGAAGCGGATTTTTCTGGAATTTCCTTCAATTTGCCACGCCGTCGCGCCAATGCGGCGGAACGCGACAAGACACAAACGCAGCTCTCAACGATCAAGGGCAAAGACCCGCGGGAGGTTACCATGGCATCCGTTCCCTTCGACCAACTGGACGGCCATATCTGGATGAACGGCGAATTCGTCAAATGGGCGGACGCCAAGATTCACGTGCTGACCCACGGTCTCCACTATGCCAGCGCCGTGTTCGAGGGCGAGCGGGCCTATGGCGGCGAGATCTTCAAGCTGACCGAGCACACCGAGCGCCTGCACGAATCCGCGCGCCTGCTCGGCTTCAAGATCCCCTATTCGGTCGCCGAGATCGACGATGCCTGCCGCGAACTCTTGAAGAAGCAGGGCTTTCAGGACGCCTATGTCCGGCCGATCGCCTGGCGCGGTTCGGAGATGATGGGCGTTTCGGCACAGAACAACCGGATCAACTGCGCCATCGCGATCTGGCAGTGGCCGAGCTATTTCGATCCCGAGCAGAAGCTCAAGGGCATCCGCCTGGACCTGGCCGAATACCGCCGGCCCGACCCGCGCACCGCGCCCTCGAAGTCGAAGGCCGCCGGCCTCTACATGATCTGCACGCTGTCCAAGCATGCGGCCGAGGCCAAGGGCTATGCCGACGCGCTGATGCTGGACTGGCGCGGGCGCGTCGCCGAGGCGACCGGCGCCAACGTGTTCTTCGTCCAGGACGGCAAGCTGCACACGCCCGAGGCGGACTGCTTCCTCGACGGCATTACCCGCCGCACGGTCATCGACCTTGCCAAGCGCCGGGGCATCGAGGTCGTCCAGCGCGCGATCCAGCCCGAGGAAATGGAAGGCTTTACGGAGTGCTTCCTCACCGGCACCGCCGCCGAAGTCACCCCGGTCTCCGAAGTCGGCCCCTACCGCTTCACGCCCGGCGAGATCTCGCGCACGCTGATGAACGACTATTCGGCCGAGGTGCAGCCCAAGCACGCCATCGCGGCGGAGTAGAGACCTTGCAATCCGCCCGCATTCTCCTCAGTTAGGACCCGACCAAGAGGAGAATGACATGGGTGAGATGAGAGCGGGGATCGTCCCCGTCACGCCGTTCCAGCAGAACTGCACGATCCTTTTCGACGAGGAGACCAAGCGCGGTGTCGTCGTCGATCCGGGCGGCGACGTCGAGACGCTGACGAAGGTCATCGCCGAAAACGGGCTGACGATCGAGGCCATCTGGCTGACCCACGGCCATCTCGACCATGCCGGCGGCGCGATGGAACTGAAGGAAGCGCTCGGCGTCGACATCATCGGCCCGCACGAGGCCGACGCGCCGCTTCTTTCGCGGATTGCCGATCAGGCGCGCACCTATGGCATTGATGGCCTGGCCAACTGCACGCCCGACCGGTATCTGACTGAAGGCGAGAAGGTGTCCTTCGGCGACCACGTCTTCGAGGTTCTGCATTGTCCCGGCCATGCGCCCGGGCATGTCGTCTTCTACAACCGTGCCGCCAAGTTCGCCCATGTCGGCGACGTTCTGTTTTCCGGCTCCATCGGCCGCACCGATCTGCCGGGCGGCGACCACGACAAGCTGATCCGCTCGATCAAGGAAAAGCTCCTGCCGCTCGGAGACGATATCGGCTTCATCTGCGGCCACGGGCCGGGCGGACGGTTCGGCGAGGAACGACGTAACAATCCGTTTCTGGTGTGAGGCGGGTGGGTTTTCGTGAAGGAGACCCCACCCTTTATCCCTCCCCACGAGGGGGAGGGAGGGCATCGACGTTGCGCCCTATCGCTCAAACTTGGTGGTGCATTGACGGGCGTGCGCGATGCCGACGGACTCCCTCCCCCTTGTGGGGAGGGATACAGGGTGGGGGTCAATCCAGAGAAAATAGCGCCCTCAAACCTCACCACCCCCCAACAAAAAAGCCCGCCAACCGGCGGGCTTTTCGCTCATTCGTGAAACTTCAGTTCGCTTCGCAGAAGCGGCGAACGCCGTCATAGCCGACGAAGGTGCCCGTGTCCGGGTCGAACGAGCGGTAGCGGTCCGAGCAATAGCGGTACCAGTCGCGGGTCCACGGCTCGAACGTTGCGTAGCGCTCGACATAGACCGGGCGCCGCTCTTCGTAGACGCGCACCGGACGCTGGTAGACCGGGCGCGGCGCGTAGCCGCCATCGTAATAGCGCTCGCCGTAGACGGGGCGGTTGTTGGCCGAGCCGGCGATCAGCGCGCCGGCGGCAAGGCCGAGCACGCCGGCTGCGACGACGTCGCCGCCATTCCCACGGTCGCGATGGCGCCAGCGCTCGCCGGCATTGGCGGGGAGGGCGGCGGTGAGCGCCGTGACTGCAACGAGTGCGGAGACGGCTGCGGTCTTCACAATGCGGTTCATCGTTCTACTCCTGACCGGCCCAAACACATCCATCGCCGGCGTTGCTTGAAGATTTAAGTCTCTTTCGATGAACGGACGCTGAACGGCAAATCACGGATGAAGACGCATGGAAAAGCCCCGCGAAGCGGACTTCGCGGGGCTCAGCAATGCGTATCAGTGTCAGCGTCAGCCGACGGTGAGGTTGACGGCCTTGGGACCCTTGCCGCGCTTGTCCGGCTCGGTCTCGAAGCTCACCTTCTGTCCGTCCTCCAGGCCCGGCAGGCCCGATGCCTGCACGGCCGAGATGTGGACGAACACGTCCTTTTGCCCGTCATCCGGCGTGATGAAGCCGAAGCCCTTGGCGTGATTGAAGAATTTGACTGTTCCACTCTGCGGCATGGGAAAGGTTCCTCATCTCCCGGGATTGCGTCAGGGGTGTTCGGCCCCATGACCTAAGGGTGCACCAATGGCGGGTGCATGCTTGGGCTGTGCTCTTGTGGGGGAGAAGAAACAGGTCAGCGCGTGGTGGAGCCTGTCGGAAGCTCTCTTGTGTCGCGGTCGAGCCGGATGGACTGTGCAAGCGATCATGGTCGTCTGGTCTGTCGGTCCGGTCATTCTATTCCAGTCTCCGGGCCGGCATTTGCCCGAACGTCAAGACTGTCCCGCATTTTGAAACACTCGGCAAGAAAAAGTTTCCTGCACGCGTGAAGCATTGACGGCGCACAAAGAAAAAGCGCCGCTTGTGGCGGCGCTTCGACATTCACCTGCAGCGTTGCTGCGAGGCGATCAGGCTTCCTGAAGGTTGACGGCCTTCGGGCCCTTGCCCATGCGGTCCGGCTCGACGTCGAACGTGACCTTCTGGCCGTCGACGAGGGTGCGCAAGCCGGACTTTTCAACCGCCGAAATGTGGACGAACACGTCCTTCTGGCCGTCGTCCGGGGTGATGAAGCCGAAGCCCTTGCTGGTGTTGAAGAACTTAACGGTGCCGCTCTGGCTGCTCATGTGGGACTCCTATGCCCTGATTATGAAGTGCGCCGCTGTTCGGTTGCGGTCGCGGTCGTCGAGAGTTCACGAAATCGGGGAAAGGTCGTCCAAAACGTTCCAGTCTCCGGGCCGTCAAATACCCGAACGCCTATTGCATGGCATGGAAATCGGCTTCTGGCAAGGCGGCACCTCCGCCGGTTCAACCGGCGGAGGTGGTGGCGGGTGTGGTGACATAGCGCTCACCGCGAAGGCCGAGCCATGTCGAAACCATCATCACGACGAGCAGCAGCGCGAAGGGTAGGCCGGTCGCCACCGCCGCGGCCTGAAGCGAGACGAGACCGCCGCCGAGCAGCAGCGCGATCGCCACCAGGCCCTCGAAACTCGCCCAGAACACGCGCTGCGCAACCGGCGCGTCGACCTTGCCGCCGGCGGTGATCGTGTCGATCACCAGCGAGCCGGAATCGGACGACGTGACGAAGAAGACGACAACGAGCACGATGCCGAGGAAGGAGATGATCTGCGTCAGCGGGAAGGCATTCGCCATGATGAACAGCTTCAGGTCGTTGGAAGCCTCCGACAGCGCGGCGTTGGCTGCATTGGCGACCTGGTCGATGGCGGCGCCGCCGAAGGTCGACATCCAGACGATGGACAGGAGGGTCGGCACGATCAGCACGCAGGTCACGAATTCGCGCACCGTGCGGCCGCGCGAGACGCGGGCGATGAACATGCCCACGAAGGGCGACCAGGAGATCCACCACGCCCAGTAGAAGGTCGTCCAGCCATGCAGGAAGTTGACGTCTTCGCGGCCGAACGGATTGGCCAGCGGCAGGAAGTAGGTCGCGTAGGCGGCTGCGTTCTGGAAGAACCCGGTCACGATCAGCAGGGTCGGGCCTGCCAGCAGGATGAAGAGCAGCAGGATGAGCGCCAGCACCATGTTGATTTCCGAAAGCCGCTTCACGCCCGCTTCAAGTCCGGCAACAACAGAGCCGAGCGCGATCGCCGTGATGAACGCGATCAGGATGACCTTGTTGGCGTCGGATGCCTCGATGCCGAAGAGGAACTCGATCCCGGCCATGGCCTGCTCGGCGCCGAGGCCGAGCGAGGTGGCAAGACCGAACAGCGTGGCGAAGACGGCCAGCGTGTCGATGACATGGCCCGGCCAGCCCCAGACGCGTTCTCCGAGCAGCGGATAGAAGACGGAGCGCAGCGTCAGCGGAAGGCCGCGATTGTAGGCGAAGAAGGCGAGCGACAGGCCGACCACGGCATAGATCGCCCAGGGATGCAGGCCCCAGTGGTAGATGGTGGCGGCCATGGCCAGCGCCTGCGCGGCGCCCGGGTCGCCCTCAGTTCCGCCGAGCGGCGCCCAGTCGGTGCGCACGCCGCCTTCGCTCGTCACGCCGCCGAGCGCGGATTCATAGTGGGTCAGCGGTTCGGAGACGCCGAAATACATCAGGCCGATGCCCATGCCGGCGGCAAACAGCATCGCGAACCAGCCGAGATAGCCGTAGTCGGGCCGCGCATCCGCGCCGCCGAGCCGGATGGAGCCGAGCGGGGTGACGATGAGCGCGAGGCTGAAGAGCACGAAGAGGTTGCCGGCAATCATCAGGAGCCAGTCGAAATTGTCCGTCAGCCAGGGCCGCAGCCAGGAGAAGAACTCTTCCGTGGTGGCCGGAAAGCTCAATGACAGGATGACGAAGGCGACGATGATGCCGCCGGACACCACGAAGACCGGATTGTGGATGTCGAGACCCATGACCTGGATGTTGTCCTGGCCGACCTCGTAGTCGATGTCGTCGACAGTGACGGTGCTCTTGGAATCTTCGTTCATCGTCGTCCCTCGGATTTTTTGCCCGTTGCCGTTCGATCGATCGGACAAGGGGCTGTCGCCCGCCGGACGCATCGGGTGCGTCGAAAGAAATGCGGGATCGCGTAGCCCAAAGCTAACGCGATCCCGCCATGTTTCAATCACAATTATCCGCCGTGGCGGAAGTTCGTGTCAGACCAGCGATGCGGTGAAGCGCTGGATGCGGCTGCAAGCCTCTTCTAGGAGTTCTTCCGACGTCGCGTAGGAGATGCGGAAATTCGGGCCGAGACCGAATGCCGAGCCGTGCACGACGGCGACGCCTTCCTGCTCCAGGAGCGCCGAGACAAAATCCTCATCCGTTTCGATCAGCTTGCCGTCGCGGGTCTTCTTGCCGATCGTGCCTTCGCAGGACGGATAGACGTAGAAGGCGCCTTCGGGCACCGGGCAGGAAATGCCCTTGGCCTGGTTCAGCATCGAGACGACGAGATCACGGCGGCCCTGGAAGATGTCCTTGTTCCTCGCCACGAAATCCTGCGGTCCGTTCAGCGCCTCGACGGCCGCCCACTGCGCGATGGTGCAGGCGCCGGACGTCTGCTGGCCCTGGATCATGTCCATCGCCTTGATGAGCTGGATCGGCCCGGCCGCATAGCCGATGCGCCAGCCGGTCATGGCATAGGCCTTGGACACGCCGTTCATCGTCAGCGTGCGCTCGTAGAGCTTCGGCTCGACCTCGGCGATCGTCTTGAAGACGAAATCGCCATAGGTCAGGTGCTCGTACATGTCGTCCGTCAGCGTCCACACATGCGGGTGCTTGAGGAGAACGTCGGCAATGGCGCGCAACTCGGCCTCGGTATAGGCCGCGCCGGACGGGTTGGACGGCGAGTTCATCAACAGCCACTTGGTCTTCGGCGTGATGACCTTTTCCAGTGCCTCGGCGGTCAGCTTGAAGCCGTTGTCGATCGAGGTTTCGGCGAAGACCGACGTGCCGCCGCAGATCGCCACCATCTCCGGGTAGGAGACCCAGTAGGGGCGGGGGATGATGACCTCGTCGCCGGCATTCAGCGTGGCCATGAAGGCGTTGAACAGGATCTGCTTGCCGCCGGTGCCGACGATGGTCTGCTCGGGCGTGTAGTCGAGGTTGTTCTCGCGCTTGAACTTGGCCGCGATCGCCTTGCGCAGTTCGGGAATGCCGGAGACCGGCGGATACTTGGTCTCGCCGCGGCGGATGGCATCGACGGCGGCGTCCTTGATGTTGTCGGGCGTGTCGAAATCAGGCTCGCCGGCGCCCAGGCCGATGACGTCGCGACCGGCCGCTTTCAGTTCGCGCGCCTTCTGCGTCACGGCGATGGTCGCGGACGGCTTAACGCGAGAAAGGGCATCGGCAAGAAAGGCCATGGTCATTCGTCTCCGGCTCTGTTTCCAGCCGCCTCTTGCGGCCGCGGGCTTAATGAATGATCCGGCGTCAAACCGCAAGGCTCGACGCTTAGACCAGGGGTATAGAATTAACGCCTGCTTAGCCTTGCGGACCTATGCTGGGCCCTCATTTTATCGCCCCAGGGAGCGCCTTCGTCTTGGCCCGCAGTCTCGGCCTGCCGCACATCATGCGCGAAGCCGACGGCACCGCCGTCGGCCAATGGGGACCTTACGTCCTCAAGACCGCGTTCCAGCCGATCTTCGCCTTCGAGCCGGACGGGCTGAAGCAGCGCGCTTACGAGGGCCTGATCCGGCCGTTCCGTGATGGCGAGGCGACCTCGCCCGGCCAGTTCTTCGCCGCAATCCCGGCCATCGACCGGCTGCGCGTCGAGGCGCTGGCGCGAGACCTCCACATCCTCAACGCCGGAGCCGCGTTCGGGCCGCAGATCACGCTTTTCATCAATTTCGATCCGTCGCTGTTCTGCGAGAAGCCGGTGGTCGATACGGCGCTGCGCGAAATGCGCATCGTACTTGGAGAGGCAGGCATCCCGTTTTCCAACGTCGTCTGCGAGGTGACCGAGCAGCCATCCGACTCTGCCGCCGCCCTCCAGGATTTCGTCGCCGCGCTGCGCCAGGAAGGCTACCGGGTCGCCGTGGACGATTACGGTGCCGACAGCTCCGACATGGAGCGGGTCAAGCAGTTGCGGCCCGACATCGTCAAGTTCGACGCCAAATGGGTAGCTCGACTGATGGATTCCCAGCCGGGCGTGACGCTGCTTAAGGTCATGGTCGGGGAGTTTCGGCAGAAGGGCATCGTGACCGTCTTCGAGGGCATCGAAGAAAATTGGCAACTCGACGTTGCCGCCGAGGTCGGCGCGTCGATGGTCCAGGGGTTCGTGCTCGCGCGTCCCGAACTCGCCCCGACGCGCTTTCGCCCCGACCCGCCCGCGCTCGCCCCGATGGTTCCGCCGGAGGGCGGCGGTGCTGCCGATGCGCGCGCCGCCCATCACGATGCGCTGCCGGTTGCGCCTCGCCGCCCGCGCGCGCCGGTCTTCGGCAGGCGGCGGCTCACATGAGCGCGTTCGAGGCACTGCGCACCGAAGTGGGCGCTCTCATCCGCCATGACGAGATCGGCCTCGCCTTCGGCCATTTCGACGGTCACGTCCTTCGCTCGGCCTACCAGCCCGTCTACCGGCTGCAGAAGGGCGGGCTCGTGGTCGTCGGCGCGCGGGCGCTGGTGCGGCCGAGCCGCGACGGGCGTCCTGCGCTGCCCGCCCGGTTCTTCGAGCGGCTCGCGGACCGGGAGCGGCTGGTCTTCGAATGCCTTTGCCATGCGCTGCATATCGGAAACCTGCCCTATCTCGACCTTGATACCGCGACGCTCGCGCTGCGGCTCGACGCGATGCCGCAGCCGATGCTCGATGCGGCGCTGGCGCTGCTGCGCGAGGCAACCGACGAGCTCGAGGAAGAAGGCTACGATCCGCCGCGCATCTGGTGCGAGTTCCCGGCCGTCGCGACGGCCGCGGAACAGGCGCGGGCGGTGCGCGCGCAAGGCTTTCGCGTCGGCCTGTGCGATTTCGGGCCGAACCCGGCCGGCGTCGCCGCCGCGATAGCCGCTTCGCCCGACTATGTGCGCTTCGACGGAAACTGGTTCCGGACCGTGGCGCGCGCGCCCGACGCGGTCGGGCTCTTGAGCCGGCTCACCGTCCTTCTCCACGCCGAGGGCATCGAGGTGATGGTCGATGGCGTCGAGACGACGCCGCAATTCGAGGCCGCGCTCGAAATCGGCGCCGACCTGTTCCAGGGCTTTTTGTTCGCCCCGCCCTTCCTTGCCGGTTCCGCCTTCACGCAGCGCCCGCTGCGCCTGCCCGAACTGTTGCGCCCGCACGCCAAGATCATTCCGCTGCGACGTCCGGCCTGAGCGCTCCATCAGGCGAAATCATCGATCCATCACCGGCACGGGCTCGCTTGCAGCCGCAAGGCTTGGCAATTTCGCGCCGAACCAGCGGAGATAGACATGCTGACCCTTTACGGAATGACGGACAGCGGCAACTGCTACAAGCCGCGCCTGCTGCTCGCCAAGCTGGGCGTGCCCTTCCGCCATGTCGAGGTTTCGACCGTCGATGGCGGCACGAAGACGGCCGATTACCTGGCGAAGAACCCCAACGGCAAGGTGCCGCTGCTCGAACTCGAGGACGGGCGGCTCCTTGCCGAGAGCAACGCCATCCTGCTGCATCTTGCCGAGGGCACACGCTTCCTGCCGGCGGACGCCTATGAGCGGGCGCTCGCCTATCAGTGGCTGTTCTTCGAGCAGTACAGCCACGAGCCGCAGATCGCCGTGCGCCGCTCGCTGGTCAAGTATCCGCACCTTGCCGCCTTCGCGACCGAGAAGCGCATGGCCGCGCTCATGGACGGCGGGAACAAGGCGCTTGGCGTGATGGAACAGCGGCTTGGCCAGGCCCCCTTCTTCGCCGGCGAAACGGTGTCGGTGGCCGACATCGCACTCTACGCCTACACGCACGACGCGGGCACGGCTGGTTTCGAATTGGCGCGCTTTCCTTTCGTTTTGGCGTGGCTTTCGCGCGTTGCCGCCGATGCAGGCCATGTCGAAATCGGTTGGAAACCTGCCTGAACCCTATGCACAGTGCGGATTTTTTAGGGCACGCCTGTTGACTCTTAGCCGATTTCGAGAAATTTCGTTTCCAGTTTCAGCGGATAACAGCAAAACTGTTGTCCGGTTGTCACAAACCGCCGATAGTGCGGTTCGCGGAAGTAACCTTTCGCCAACAAACGGGAGCGAAACATGTCCATGAAAGCCTACGCGGCGGGTCTTGCCGCCACCTTCACCCTTCTGTCCGCCTCTTCCGCGCTCGCGCAGACGCAGATCGACTGGTGGCACGCGATGACCGGCGCCAACAACGAGGTCGTCGACACGCTTGCCAAGGAATTCAACGAGAGCCAGAGCGACTACAAGGTCGTCCCGGTCTTCAAGGGCACCTATCCCGAGACGCTGAACGCCGGCATCGCCGCCTTCCGCGCCAGCCAGGCCCCGCACATCATCCAGGTCTTCGACGTCGGCACGGGCGTCATGATGGCCGCCGAGGGCGCCGTGAAGCCGGTCGCGGAAATCCTGTCGATGGGCGGTACCGAGTTCGACAAGTCGCAGTACCTGGCCGGCATCGCCGCCTACTACTCGCGTCCGGACGGCACGATGCTGTCCTTCCCCTACAATTCTTCCTCGCCGATCCTCTACTACAACAAGGACATCTTCGAGGAAGCCGGGCTCGATCCCGAGAATCCGCCGGCGACCTGGCCGGAAGTGTTCGACGCGGCCCGCAAGATCAAGGAATCGGGCGCTGCGCCCTGCGGCCTGACCTCGACCTGGCTGACCTGGATCGGCCTCGAGAACTTCGCTGCCTGGAACAACCTCCAGTATGGCACCAACGAGAACGGTCTTGCCGGCACCGATGTCGAGCTGAAGATCAACGAAGGCCAGTTCGTCACGCACTTCCAGAACATCGCCGACCTCGCCAAGGACGACACGTTCCGTTATGGCGGCCGCACTTCGGAAGCCAAGCAGCTCTTCCTGTCGGGCGAGTGCGCGATCCTGACGGAATCCTCCGGCGGCCTCGGCGACGTTCTCAACTCCGGCATCAACTACGGTCTCGGCCAGCTTCCCTACTACCCGGAAGCCGAAGGCGCTCCGCAGAATACGATCCCCGGCGGCGCGAGCCTTTGGGTGTTCGAGGGCAAGTCGGACGAGGAATATGCCGGTGTCGCGGCGTTCTTCGAGTTCCTCTCGCAGACCGAAATTCAGTCACGCCTGCACCAGGTGTCCGGCTACCTGCCGGTGACCATGGCCGCCTATGAGGCGACCAAGGAATCGGGCTTCTACGAGGAGAATCCGGGCCGCGAAATCCCGATCACCCAGATGATGGGCAAGGAGCCGACCGAGAATTCGCGCGGCGTGCGCCTCGTGAACCTGCCGCAGGTCCGTGACATCCAGAACGAAGAGTTCGAGAAGATGCTCGCCGGCGAGCAGGATGCGCAGACCGCTCTCGACAACGCCGTCGAGCGCGCCAACGCCGCGATCCAGGAAGCGATCGGCAACTAGGCCGGCACCTTCGACGATCGATGCCGCCCGCGTGGTCAACACGCGGGCGGTTCTTTAAGACGGAAGCGCCAGACGCTCCGTCAACGCTCTTCGAGCCCGGCATCGAGAGGAACGCCCTTGTCTCCGCGCGTCGTCTTTCCCAACAAGGTCCTGCCTTACGCGCTGCTTCTGCCGCAGCTCGTCATCGTCGGCATCTTCTTCTATTGGCCCGCCAGCCAGGCGCTATACCAGTCGTTCCTGCGCGAAGACCCGTTCGGCCTGTCGACGCAGTTCGTGGGCCTGCGAAATTTCCGGAACGTCCTCTCCGATCCCAACTACCTGAATGCGGTCGAGAACACGGCGATCTTCTCCGTTGCCGTCGCCTTCTTCGCCATGGCGATTGCGCTTCTGCTTGCGGTGATGGCCGACAAGATCATCAAGGGGAAGGGCTTTTACCGCACCATGCTGATCTGGCCCTACGCCATCGCGCCGGCGATCGCGGGCATGGTGTGGCTGTTCATGTTCAACCCTGCCATGGGTACCTTCGCCTTCATGATGCGCTCGTCGGGCTATCCGTGGGACCCCCTTCTCCAGGGTGACCAGGCGATGGTTCTGGTCGTGGCCGCGGCGGCGTGGAAGCAGATTTCCTACAATTTCCTGTTTTTCGTCGCAGGCCTTCAGGCGATCCCGAAGACGCTGATCGAAGCCGCAGCCATCGACGGTGCCGGCGAGACCAAGCGCTTCTGGACGATCGTCTTCCCGCTGCTCGCGCCGACGACCTTCTTCCTGCTCGTCATCAACACGACCTACGCCTTCTTCGACACGTTCGGCATCATCCATGCCGTCACCGGCGGCGGTCCCGGCAAGGCGACCGAGACGCTCGTCTACAAGGTCTATCACGACGGTTTCGTGAACCTGATCCTGGGCGACAGCGCCGCGCAGTCGGTGATCCTCATGGTCATCGTCATCGCGCTCACCGCCATCCAGTTCCGCTACGTGGAAAAGAAGGTGCACTATGGCTGAGAACGCTGCCGCCGCCACCGGAACGTCCACTGCGGCCAAGCTCGGCCGCAGGGAAGAACGAAACATGCTCGGCGTCTCCAGGACGTCTCGCTATATCGCCCACGCGATCCTGATCATCGGCGTCCTCATCGTCGCCTTCCCGATCTACTACACCTTCATCGCGTCGACCCATTCGCTGCAGACGATCCTGCGCCCGCCGCTGCCGCTCCTGCCGGGCGACCAGTTCTTCGAGAACTACTATCAGGCCCTGTTCGGCGGCGTGGGGCGCATCGGCGGCGTCGATGCGTGGACGCTGCTCCTCAACTCGACCATCATGGCGCTCGGAATCTCGATCGGAAAGATCGCGATCTCGCTGCTTTCGGCGTTCGCCATCGTCTTCTTCCGCTTTCCCGGCCGCATGGTGTTCTTCTGGGTCATCTTCATCACGCTGATGCTGCCGGTCGAGGTGCGCATCCTGCCGACCTACAAGGTGATGGTGGATCTGGGCCTGATCGACACCTATGCGGGCCTCATCCTGCCGCTGATCGCGTCGGCGACGGCGACGCTGCTCTTCCGTCAGTTCTTCCTGACCATTCCGGGCGAGCTGATCGAAGCCGCTCGCGTCGATGGGGCAGGGCCCTGGCGCTTCTTCAAGGACATCCTGATGCCCCTGTCGAAGACCAACATCGCCGCGCTCTTCGTCATCATGTTCATCTATGGCTGGACGCAGTATCTGTGGCCGCTTCTGGTCACAAACTCCAATTCCATGAACACGATCGTCATCGCGCTTCGCAAGATGATCTCCTTCGCCGATGCCGACACGCAGTGGCATCTCGTCATGGTCACCGCCGTCCTCGCCATGCTGCCCCCGATACTCGTCGTGCTCTTCATGCAGCGCTGGTTCGTCAAGGGCCTGGTAGAAACCGAGAAGTGAGTAGCCCGAAATGGCAAATGTCGAACTGAAGAACGTCCGCAAGGTCTATGGCGGCAGCGTCGAGGCGGTGAAGGGCGTGTCGATCTCGATCCCCGACGGCGACATGTGCGTTCTCGTCGGGCCGTCGGGCTGCGGCAAGTCCACGCTCCTGCGCATGATCGCGGGGCTGGAAACGATCACCGATGGCACCGTCTCGATCGGCGAGACCGTCGTCAACGATCTCGGCCCGGTCGAGCGCGACATCGCGATGGTGTTCCAGAACTACGCGCTCTATCCGCACATGTCGGTCTACGACAACATGGCCTATGGGCTGCGCAACCGCGGCATGGCCAAGGACGAGATCGACAGGCGCGTGCGCGATGCGGCGGCCACGCTCGGCCTTGCCGAGTTCCTGCAGCGCCGGCCGCGCGAGCTTTCCGGCGGCCAGCGCCAGCGCGTCGCCATGGGCCGCGCCATCGTGCGCAGCCCCAAGGCCTTCCTGTTCGATGAACCGCTGTCGAACCTGGACGCCAAGCTGCGCGGCCAGATGCGCGTCGAGATCAAGAGCCTGCAGCGCCGTCTCGGCGTCACCTCGGTCTACGTCACGCACGATCAGGTCGAGGCGATGACGCTCGCCGACACGCTCGTCGTCATGAATGCCGGCCTTGCCGAGCAGATCGACACGCCGATGGCGATCTACGAAAAGCCCGCCTCCACCTTCGTCGCAGGCTTCATCGGTTCGCCGGCGATGAATCTCCTGACAGCCAAGGTCGCGGATGGCGGGCAGGGGCTGGCGCTTGCCGGCGGCGGTTCGGTCAAGCCGCGCGACACGGTGCTGCCCGAGGCGGGGCGCGAAGTGCTGCTCGGCGTCAGGCCGGAACACATGGTCGTCACGTCGAACCGCAGCACGGCCGACCTGACGCTGAAGGTGACTGCCGTCGAGATCCTGGGCGCCGACACGCTGGCGCACGGCCAGCCGGCCGACGCCACGCAAAATGGCGGCGAGATCATCGCGCGCCTGCCCGGCGGCACGAAGGTCGAGGTCGGCGACGTGTTGCCGCTCGCGATCAATCCCGGAATGGCGCATCTGTTCGACGCCGCAACCGGCAAGCGCATCTGATCGTTGGAAAGGCGCGGTCGATGGCCGCGCCGCCGGACGGTCGCTCAGGCGACGTTGCGCAGTTTCGTGGCAGGGGCGGCCATGGTCTGTTTCTGCTTCTCGGCCGGCGCGGACCTGGCCTCGATATCGGTCAGGATCGCGTTCACTTCGTCGATATCGACATAGTAATAACGCGCGAGCTGGATGGGTACGTCGTCGGGGCGCACGCCTCGCTTCATCATGAAGCGGATGGCGAATTCGATCTCGTCATGCTCGACGAGACGACGCTTTGCGCAATCGTCGACATTCCTGCCCATCCGCCTTACCCCGCATTTCGTGAACATCGGCCGGAAGCTGTTGCGGGCTCCCGGTTTTGCCCGATCTTCGGTGGACCATCCTGCGTCGGTCATGCTGACGCGCGTTCGTCATGACGCGAATCGTAGGGCTCGAGTATGGCGCGCCACGTCGCTCGTGCAACAAAGCCGTGGATAAGTTCGAAACTTGTGCACAGGCTGTCATATTGACTTGCAACCCTGGCGCGATCCGGCGCAGCCCTTCGCGCCCTTGCGTCGCTCCGTCCCGTTTCGTGATTGCCGAAGGCGGCGCGCTCGCGTAAGGATTGCGTGGGCGGGACGACATTCGAAACGATTTGCGAGAGACGAATTTGGCTGCGCAGACAGTTCCGGCCCGTTGGACGGCCGCCTCCCTGATCTTCCTCGGCCTTTTGGCCGGCTGCACCTCGACCGGGGACCTGGCCACAGACCTTCAGGCCGCGGCCGAGGAGGAGCTTGCGCTTCCCGAGACGGTCGCGGTTCGGCCCTCCGCGAAATTCACCGACGCGGACGTCGCCCTCGATTCTCAATCGGGCGAGCCGCCCGTCGTCGCCTCCGCATTCGCCGGTGCGACGCCATCTTCCGCGCTGCAGGCCGCGATCGTGCCGTCCGGTATCAAGTCGGTCGCGCCGCAGAGCCCCGAGCTCGACCAGTTGATCGCCAAATATGCCGCTCACTACGAAATCCCGGTCGAACTCGTTCGCCGCGTCGTCAAGCGCGAGAGCAATTTCAACCCCGGCGCGCGCAATCGCATCTACTGGGGTCTCATGCAGATCCGGCACGACACCGCCCGCACCATGGGCTATCGCGGCGCGGCCGAGGGCCTGCTCGATGCCGAGACCAATCTCAAATACGCCGTGAAATACCTGCGCGGCGCATACTTGACCGCCGATGGCAACCATGACCGCGCGGTCCGCTTCTACGCCCGCGGCTACTACTACGATGCCAAGCGCAAGGGCATCTTGCGCGAGACGGGGCTCAGGTCCTAGGGCGAGCGGGCGGGTCCTGCGGACCAGGCGTTTTTTGAACAATCGACCCATCCCCACATGGGAGCGGTCACTTTCTCGAAAGACACGGCCCTCGAGCATGGCGCTCGGGCGCCGAGCGCAGCCTTTTCACATTGCCGTGACGCCCATGATTTCGCCGCGCGCGCTCCCTAACCCGGTGCCATGAACAGACGCACCCTTCTCGCCTTCGCCCTCGTCTCCACTCTTGCAATGCCTGCCATCGCGCAGGACGACCCCAGGACCTTCGAAACCCTCCTCGACGAAGCCGAAAGCCTCGCGCCGCTCGAAACCGTGATTGTCGCCCGGGACGGCGAGCTCGTCGCGGAGCGGGGCTATCGCGGCAATTCCGTCACCCAGTCCACCAACATCAAGTCGGCGTCGAAATCCATCGTCTCGGCGCTTGTCGGCATCGCCATCGACAAGGGCGTGCTGGAAGGCCCGGACCAGAAGATCGCGCCGCTTCTGGCCGACGATCTGCCCGACGACGCCGACCCGCGCGTTCAGGACATCACGATCGGCCATCTTCTCTCGATGCAGACCGGCCTCGGCCGCACCTCGGGCGGCAATTACGGGCGCTGGGTGTCGAGCCGCAACTGGGTGCGCGCCGCGCTTTCCATGCCGTTCGACGACGAGCCGGGTGGGCGGATGCTCTATTCGACCGGGTCGACGCATCTTCTCTCCGCCATCCTGACCAGGGAGACCGGCCGCTCGACGCTGGAACTTGCGCGCGACTGGCTCGGTGCGCTTGAGGGTTTTCGCATCGGCTCATGGGAGCGCGATCCGCAAGGTATCTATCTTGGCGGCAACCAGATGGCGATGACGCCGCGCTCGCTCGCCGCCTTCGGCGAGCTCTACCGCAATGGCGGCGAAACGCCCGATGGTGAGCGCCTCGTTTCGGCGGATTGGATCGAGACCTCCTGGCAGGCGCGCACCAATTCGCGCTTTAGCGGCGACGGCTATGGCTATGGCTGGTTCCTGCGCGAGATCGCCGGCGCGGATGTCGTCTATGGTTGGGGCTATGGCGGCCAGATGCTCTACATCGTGCCCGAACTGGACCTGACCGTCGTCATGACCTCGGACGCGACGAGCCCTTCGGCGCGCAGCGGCCATCGCAACGATCTGCACGCGCTGCTGGGCCAGTTCATCGAAGTTGCACGCCAGGCCGAGAGCTGATGTCTCGAACGAATTGCGGGGACGCGACGAAGGGCGCGCTTGCGCGCATTGTCGCGAGCGACTAGGCAGGCTGGCGGGGGAAGTCGAGATCGCGGCCCGCCGTTCTTCGGCCGTGATCGGGGTGCATCCCGCTATCGAATCTTTCGCGCGTCACATGTCCGGCAGTTGGCGTTTCCTCTTGCAGCCTGGAATCTGATGACGTCCCACTCCACGACCCCTGATGCCGTGACCCATGACGCCGTGCAGGCGGCACGCGCCTGGACCAAGGTTCTGGCCCGGTACCGCGAGCCGAGCACCGCGCGCAGCGTGTTCGAGCTCGCCGTGACCATCGTCCCCTTCATCGGGCTGTGGACCGTGACAGCGTTTGCCGTGGTCGCGGGCCACTACTGGGCCCTGGTGCTGACGATCCCCGCCGCCGGCTTCCTTGTTCGCCTGTTCATGCTGCAGCATGATTGCGGCCACGGGTCGCTTTTCGCGCGCCGCAGCCTCAACGACTGGACCGGCCGGGTGATCGGCGTCCTCACCTTCACGCCCTATGACTACTGGCGGCGCACGCACGCCGTCCACCACGCCACGACCGGCAATCTCGACCAGCGGGGCATCGGCGATATCGACACGCTGACGGTTGCCGAGTATCGCGCGCTGTCACGCTGGGGCCGGACCAAATACTGGCTCTACCGCCACCCGCTCGTCATGTTCGGCATCGGCCCGGCCTGGCTGTTCATCTGCCAGTACCGCCTGCCGATCGGGCTGATGCGCGCGGGCATGACGCCCTGGACCTCAACGCTGGCGACCAATCTGGGCATCGCCATTCCCGCCGGCCTCCTGATCTGGCTGATGGGGATTGGCCCGTTTCTTCTGGTGCAGCTTCCGATCACGCTGATGGCGGCGACGGCGGGCGTCTGGTTGTTCTACGTCCAGCACCAGTTCGAGGAGACGCACTGGAGCGAGCAGCAGGACTGGAACTTCCAGCAGGCCGCGCTGCACGGCTCGTCTCATTACGACCTGCCGGCGGTACTGCGCTGGTTTACCGGAAACATCGGCATCCACCACGTCCACCATCTGTCGTCGAAGGTGCCGTTCTACCGGCTGCCCGAAGTCCTCGAGCACCATCCCGAGCTGCGCGACATGGGTCGCATCACGTTTTTGGAAAGCCTGCGCTGCGTAAAGCTCGTCCTGTGGGACGAGCAGCAGCGGCGGCTGGTATCGTTCCGCGACGTGCGCATGGCCGCGGCCTGACCTGACCGTTCGATCTATTCGTCAAAATCCGCTTCTGCCGTAAGTTGTGCCGCTTCAATCGAAGTGGAGGGCAACGTGAAGCTGATGTCGATCCTGCTCGCGGCCGCCTGTCCTGCGGCCCCGGCATCCGCGCAGGTCACCGGCGAGGAAGCGCTATCCTTTCCCTCGTTGACGATGGATGACGCCCTGTTTCTCTCCGGCCGTGTGGAGGAAGCTGAGCCGGTCACGCTCACCGGGCGGCTGCGACTGCCGGGTTCGACGGGCGGTCCAGTCCCGGCGATCGTGCTTCTGCACGGCTCGGACGGCGCCCGCAGCGCCGCCGCCTGGAATTGGGCGGGGGTCTTCGCACGGGCGGGCTACGCGTCGTTTCGCATCGACAGCTACACGGCCCGCGGCTTCGACGAGATCTACACGAATCAGGGCGGCGTCGGCGAATTCAACAATGTCGTCGATGCGTTCGAGGCGTTGCGCCTGCTTGCCGCCGATCCCCGCATTGATCGCAACCGCATAGCGGTCATGGGCTTTTCGCGCGGCGGCATCCCGGCGCTCTATTCGGCGATGACGCGGTTCGAGGCGCTCTACGCTCCAGAGGGCCTGCAATTCGCCGCGCACCTGCCGTTCTATCCGCCGTGCAATTTCGAGCTAGAACGCGAACTGGAAGTCGGCCCCCAGCCGATCCGCGCCTTTCATGGCGACGCGGATGTCTGGAACCCGCTGCCAGTCTGCGCGGATTATGTCGAGCGTCTGAAGTCAGCCGGTGCGGACGCGTCGATCACCGTCTATCCGGGCGCGCACCATTCCTTCGACCATCCCGGCAGTCCGTCCTACAACGTGGTCGGCGAGGCGCAAACCTCGCGTGCGTGCTTCCGGCGCGAGGAGGGGGGCGTGCTCGTCAATGCGGCGACTGGCGCGCCGTTCTCCTGGGCCGACGGCTGCGTGGAGATGGGTCCGGCCGTTCAGATGAACCCCCAGGCGATGGCCGCAGCCGAACGCGACGTGCTGGACGTGCTCGATGCGGTTTTCGGCAGATGAGGCCAAGCCTGCCTACGACGCCTTCTTCAGTTCCGAATGGCTCTTCAGCGCACGGCCGCCATCTTGCTGCTCCACCAGATAGGCCGGCTTCTCCTTCGTCGCCTTGCGCTTGATCTTTTCGCCTTTGATCGTGCGTTCGACATCTTCGGTGAAGCTTTCGGCCACGATGCCGATCGCCGTTCCGCTGCCCCACTTCCATTCGACCTTCGCGCCCTTGCGATATTTCGTCATCTCGCCGCTCCTTCGCTCGGCGGGAAATGACGATCCGGGCGCTGGGGTTCCCAATGCGCAGGCGGCGCCGATCGTGTATGATGTGCCATTCGAGAGCTGGCATCGGTTCGGCCGGTCCAGCTTGAGCGAAATGACCCTTGGGCCGGCCGCCGTCGTCCTCTCTCCACTCAAGTGCGGAGGAACGAAGCATGGCAAACTTTCATGTCGTTGCAGGCGCGCAGGGCGGCATCGTGCGGCCGCGCATCAGGCGCATCGATGTCGGGCAGGTATTCAGCTGTCTCGGCGCCGGGATCGCGGATTTCCGCGACCGCCCGTCGCACTATTTCTTCCTGCTGATGATCTACCCGATCATCGGCTTCCTTATCCTGACCTGGGCGGCCGGTGCGAACGCGCTGCCGCTGGTCTTCCCGATCATCTCCGGCTTCGCACTCATCGGTCCCTTCGCCGCACTTGGTATCTACGAAATCAGCCGGCGCAAGGAGCAGGGGCTCGACACGCACTGGCGCGATGTCCTCGATCTGCGCCATTCGCCGACCCTGCCATCCATTGCCGCGGTCGGTTTCTTCCTGTTCGCGATGTTTCTCGCCTGGCTGCTGGTGGCGCGCGAACTCTATGTCACGCTGATCGGCCCCGAGACGCCGGCCTCGCTCGCCGCCTTCTGGCAACAGATCGTCGGCACCGAGGCAGGCTGGACGCTGATCGTCGCCGGCAATCTCATCGGTTTCGCCTTTGCGCTCGTCGTGCTGGCAACCAGTTTCATCGCCTTCCCGATGATGCTGGACCGCGATGTCGGCGCCTATTCGGCGATGGAGACCTCGGTGCGCGCCTTCGTCAAGAACCCGGTGCCGATCCTCGTCTGGGGCATGATCGTCGCGGCCGGCCTTGCGCTCGGCATGGCGACGTTCCTCGTCGGGCTGATCGTCATCCTGCCAATCCTTGGCCACGCGACCTGGCATCTCTATCGCAGCGTCGTCGGGATGGGCTGACGCAAGCGCGGCAGATCGCATCATCCTGACAGCCTCCTGTCAGGACGATGCGCCGAAGCCGGCGCCACCCTTTTCTTCGGCCCGGACTATCTCCATATTCCGGCCATGGCCAAATCCCCTAAGACCGCGCGGCGTAGCCCGCTGACCGACTTCATGGACGCGTCCGAACCGCTGGACGGGTTCGGCGAAGCGCCGCAGGCTGAGTTCGAAGGCGCGCCGCTGACCGGCGGCGTCGCCGACTGGGCGCGACAGATTTCGGAAGAGGCGCAGAAGGTTGCGCCGCCGCGCAAGCCGTCCGACGCGGCAAGACCGGCGAAGTCACCCAGGAAGATTCCAGAGCGCTCGTCCGAGCCGACGCGGTCTGGCCGCGGCACGTCGATGGGCGGCGCGGCTTCGCCAAAGGAGCGCGCAGCCGCCGGCCTCAATCCCGTCGCCGGGCTCGACATCAGCCTGGAAGACGCGTCCTCGCTGTCGTCGTCGGGCGTCACCGCGACGGTCGCGGCGCTGTCGGCGCTGATCGAGAGTGGCAATCCGCTGCACAAGAACGGGCAGATCTGGACTCCGCACCGTCCCGCGCGCCCGGAAAAGTCCGAAGGCGGCATTTCCATCAAGATGGAAACCGAGTTCAAGCCGTCGGGCGACCAGCCGACGGCCATCCGCGATCTCGTTTCCGGTGTCGCCGAGGAGGACCGGACGCAGGTGCTGCTCGGCGTCACCGGTTCGGGCAAGACGTTCACCATGGCCAAGGTGATCGAGGAAACGCAGCGCCCGGCGCTGATCCTCGCGCCGAACAAGACGCTCGCCGCGCAGCTCTACGGCGAGTTCAAGTCGTTCTTCCCGAACAATGCCGTCGAGTATTTCGTTTCCTACTACGATTACTACCAGCCAGAGGCCTACGTTCCGCGCACCGACACCTTCATCGAGAAGGAATCCTCGATCAACGAGCAGATCGACCGGATGCGCCACTCGGCAACGCGCTCGCTGCTGGAGCGCGACGACGTCATCATCGTCGCCTCCGTGTCCTGTATCTACGGTATCGGCTCGGTCGAGACCTATACGGCGATGACGTTCCAGATGAGCGTCGGCGACCGGCTCGACCAGCGCCAGCTTCTCGCCGATCTCGTCGCGCAGCAATACAAGCGGCAGGACATCAACTTCGTGCGCGGGTCGTTCCGCGTGCGCGGCGATACGATCGAAATCTTCCCCGCGCACCTTGAGGATCGGGCCTGGCGCATATCGATGTTCGGCGACGAGATCGAGACCATCGTCGAGTTCGACCCGCTCACCGGCCAGAAGACCGGGGACCTCAAGTCGGTCAAGATCTACGCCAATTCGCACTACGTTACCCCGCGCCCGACGCTCAACCAGGCCACCAAGTCGATCAAGGCCGAGCTTCAGTTGCGCCTTGCCGAACTTGAAAGGGCCGGGCGCCTTCTGGAAGCCCAGCGCCTGGAGCAGCGCACCCGCTTCGATCTCGAAATGCTGGAAGCCACCGGCTCCTGCGCGGGCATCGAGAACTATTCGCGCTATCTCACCGGCCGCGCGCCCGGCGAGCCGCCACCGACCCTGTTCGAGTACATTCCCGACAATGCACTCGTCTTCATTGACGAAAGCCACGTCACCGTGCCGCAGATCGGCGCCATGTACCGGGGCGACTTTCGCCGCAAGGCGACACTGGCCGAATACGGCTTCCGCCTGCCGTCCTGCATGGACAACCGTCCGCTGCGCTTCGAGGAGTGGGACGCGATGCGCCCGCTCACCGTTGCGGTATCGGCCACGCCCGGCGGCTGGGAGATGGAACAGTCCGGCGGCGTCTTCGCCGAGCAGGTCATCCGCCCGACGGGGCTGATCGATCCACCCGTCGAGGTGCGCCCGGCCAAGAGCCAGGTCGACGACGTTCTGGGCGAAATCCGCGACACGACCGCGAAGGGCTACCGCACGCTCTGCACGGTCCTGACCAAGCGCATGGCCGAGGACCTGACCGAATATCTGCACGAGCAGGGCATCCGCGTGCGCTACATGCACTCCGACATCGATACCCTCGAACGTATTGAAATTCTGCGCGATTTGCGCCTCGGCGCGTTCGACGTGCTGGTCGGCATCAACCTCCTGCGCGAGGGTCTCGACATTCCCGAATGCGGCTTCGTCGCCATTCTCGATGCCGACAAGGAGGGCTTCCTGCGCTCGGAAACCTCGCTGATCCAGACGATCGGCCGCGCGGCGCGTAACGTCGACGGCAAGGTGGTTCTCTACGCCGACCACATCACCGGCTCGATGGAACGCGCGATGGCGGAGACCAGCCGCCGCCGGGAGAAGCAGCTCGCCTACAATGAAGAGCACGGCATCACGCCGGAAAGCATCAAGAAGAACATCGGCGACATCCTGTCCTCGGTCTACGAGCGCGACCATGTCCGCCCCGACATCTCGTCCGTCACGAAGGACGGCCAGATGGTCGGCGCCAACATGAAGGCGCATCTGGAACATCTGCAAAAGGAGATGCGCGACGCCGCGGCCGACCTCGACTTCGAGCGCGCCGCGCGCCTTCGCGACGAGATCAAGCGCCTGCGCGAGATGGAACTCGCCATCTCCGACGATCCGCTCGCGCGCGACGTCGAGATGGAAAGCCCGGTCTCGGGCCGCGAGAAGGGCAAGCACAACAAGGGCAAGGCGCGCCACCGCACGGTCGGCGAGGACGGGCAGAGCCTCTTCCGCAAGCCCGACCTCGACGAAATGGGCACCTCGGGCGATCATGCCCAGCCGGCCGGCGCGTCGCTGTTTCGCAAGAACTCGCTCGACGAGATGACCGTGCGGCGCACCGAAAAGCCGGTCGAGGGCCGCATTCCGGCAAAGCCCGTCGACGACGCGAAACCGGTCAAGCGCGAGCGCGCCGGCATCGGCTCCTACGAGGACCCGGCCGACCAGCGCAAGCAGAAGCGGCGGCCGGGCAAGACGGGCCGTCCGGGACGGTAATATCAGGAATCCTTAATCCTCCGCCGTTAGGCTCTCCCGCGATATCGGGGGCGACGAGCAGTGCACGAATACCTGTCGGGCGAAATCGACGAAGCGGACGTCCTGCGCCGGCGCCTGGCCGCGCAGGAGGCGCTGATCGCCGAACAGGCCCGCGAACTCGCCCATTTCCGCAAGATCTTCGCCCGCGCGTCCGAGGCGGCGCAGATCGGCGTGTGGGAATGCGAGCTGGCCGACAATTCGCTGCGCTGGACCGATGTCGTCTACGACATCTTCGACCTGCCGCGCGGCTCGATGCCGACGCGCGAGGCGTCGCTCGCGCTCTATACGCCCGAATCCCGCGCCGAGATGGAGCGCCGGCGCAGCCGCGCCATCGCGGAGCGTTCCTCCTTCACCTTCGACGCCGAGATCGTCACCGCGAAGGGCGTGCAAAAGTTCATGCGCATCACCGCGCAGGTCGAGTGCGAGGCGGGCGTTCCCGTGCGCATCTTCGGCATGAAGCAGGACATCACGGCCGAAAAGCGCGCCATCGACCGGCTGCGCTATCTCGCTGCCTTCGACGAGATGACCGGCCTGCCGAACCGCGCGCAGTTCCAGGAGAAGCTTTCCGAAATGGCGGAGGCGGGCGCGCTCAGCGCGCTCCTGCTGGTCGATCTCGACGGCTTCAAGCAGGTCAATGACGATCACGGCCACCTGGCGGGCGACGCGTGCCTGCGCGAGACCGCCGCGCGGCTGTCGGGAGCGTGCGCGTCCGCCGATCTGGTCGCGCGCGTCGGCGGCGACGAATTCGCGGTGCTTGTCGGTGCCGGCGCCAATCTGGAGACGATCGCCGAGCTCGCCCGCGCGATCACCGCCGCGATGGCCGAGCCGTTCGTGCTCGACGGGCGCAGCCACGCGCTCGGCGCGTCGGTCGGCATCGCGCTCGGCGCGGGCGTCCCGCCGTCCGACCTCTTCGTCAACGCCGACACCGCGCTTTATGCGGCCAAGTCCGCCGGGCGGGGCACGTTCCGCATCTTCAAGGGCGAAGCCGCGCCCCAGCGCGACAGCCGCGCCGCCTGATCAGGCGAGGACCGAGGCGAACAGCTCCGGATCGACGTTTCCGCCCGAGGCGACCACCACCAGGTCGCCGCCCGAAATTGCCTGCCCGTGGAAAAGCGCGGCCGCCAGCGCCACCGCGCCGCCGGGCTCCACCACGATCTTCAGCCGCGTGAAGGCCAGCGCCATGGCGCGGCGCACGTCGCTTTCGGACACCGCGATGCCCGCGCCGCACAGTTCCTTCATCACCGGAAAGGTCAGCCGGCCCGGCTGCGGCGTCACGATGGCGTCGCAGATCGACGTGCCGTCCGCCGCGTTCGAGCGGATCTCGCCCGCTTCCAGCGAGCGCGCCGCGTCGTCGAAGCCTTCGGGCTCGCAGGTGCGCACGGTGAACCCCGGCGCCTCGGCGGCGAGCGCCAGCGCGATGCCCGAGGTCAGCCCGCCGCCGCCGCACGGCACCAGAACCTCGCCGGGCGCAACGCCCAGTTCAGCCGCCTGCGCGGCGATCTCCAGCCCCACCGTGCCCTGTCCGGCGATCACCTCCGGCTCGTCGAAGGGGCGGATCAGCGTCAGCCCCCGCTCGCCGGCCAGCCGCTCGCCGATCGCGTCGCGATCCTCCCTGGCGCGGTCGTAGAGCACCACTTCGGCGCCATAGGCGCGGGTGTTGTCGATCTTCATCTTCGGCGCGTCGGACGGCATGATGATCACGGCCGGCACGCCGTGCATCTTCGCCGCCAGCGCCACGCCCTGTGCGTGGTTGCCGGAAGAAAACGCGATCACGCCGCGCGCGCGCACCGCCGGCTCGATCACTGAAACCGCCGACCAGCCGCCGCGAAACTTGAACGAGCCCGTATGCTGCAGGCATTCCGGCTTCACGAAGACGCGCCGTCCGGCGATCTCGTCGAGGAATTGCGAGTTGAGAAGCGGCGTCCGGCGGGCCTTGCCCTCCAGGCGCGAAGCTGCGGCGCGGATGCGGGAAATATCGGTCATGGCCGCCTTATGCCAAGCCGCGCCGCGCGCCGCCAGAGGTTTCGCGCACCGAAGCGAAAGTTGGAAACCGGTTTTCGGTCCCGCTCGGTGCTTCGCCCGGAAACCTATCCGCGCCCGCGATAGGTCGGCACGCCCTGTTCGGGCACCCACACATCCGCCGGCGCCGCGCCCGTCTGGTAGAAGACGTCGATCGGAATGCCCCCGCGCGGATACCAGTAGCCGCCGATCCGCAGCCATTGAGGCTCCAGAAGCTCGACCAGCCGCTTGCCGATCGTCACCGTGCAGTCCTCGTGGAAGGCGCCATGGTTGCGGAAGGAAAACAGGAACAGCTTCAGCGACTTGCTCTCCACCAGCCAGTCGCCGGGAATGTAGTCGATCACCAGATGCGCGAAATCCGGCTGGCCGGTCATCGGGCAGAGCGAGGTGAATTCGGGCGCGGTAAAGCGCACCGTATAGCGCGTGCCGGCCTGCGGGTTCGCAACGCGCTCCAATACGGCATCCTCCGGCCGGACTGGTATGGCGGCGTCCGCGCCGAGCTGCGTCAGGTTCGAATAGATCGTGTCATGCGCCAAGCGCTTCATCCTTGTTTTGACCGGGTAGGCTGCGACCGGAATTGCGAAAGGCGCGCGGATAGCAGGGAAGGGCGGCGAGGTAAAGGTGGGTACGCTGCCGGACCTACGGGCCCGTCCCCCTCCACATCGTCATCCTCGGGCTTGGCCCGAGGATCCATGCCTCGCCATCACCGCCGGCACTCCGGCGCAGGCCCATTCGTCACCCGCCCGCCCATCACAAACGCAGAGGCATGGATCCCCGGGTCTGCGCAGCCGCTCCGCGCCTGCTCCGCCCGAGGATGACGAAGGGGAGGAGGGCCGCCGCTAACCGGCAAAGTCTGCGCGCCCTCCACCTCGTCATCCTCGGGCTTGACCCGAGGATCCATGCCTCGCCGTTTCTGCTTGCGTTCGTCAAAAGCCGATGGTCGCCCCTCCTCGCCGTGGCACCCTGTGCTTCAGATTGGGGTCCAGTTGACTTGCGGGTCAAAAATCATGAACCTCCACTAACGACACCAGACTGAAAGGTTGCAGGGACCCGATGGCAGATCAATGGCATGTAAGCTGGCTAAAGGAGGGTGTCGAAAGGTGGAATCAACGGCGCAGAAAAGTAGAATTTTCTCCCGACTTATCTGGGATCCGATTTTTTGATTTCCTGCCGCCGGACTTTCGGGATGCACCAAAGACTTCGCGATACTTCGAGCGCATAAATCTATCTGACGCGAATCTAACGGGTTCTGATCTATCGACTCTAAATTTCTCCAAGGCTGATTTCTCGGGTGCGATTTTGCTTAACGCAAATATGTCGAAATCGAATTTTGACGGCGCAATATTTTTGAATGCGAATTTGCTAGGCGCAAACGCATCTAGATCATCATTTGCAGTATCAGTTTTCACTAATGCGGACTTTAGTGATGTTTCTCTCAAGGATGCCGACATTGGCCGCTCTATAATTATCGCGAGCAACGTGTCGTTGGCGCAAATCCGCGAAGCATCTGCCAAGCCCGAGCGCATTTTTCCAACGCAGTCTGCATATCAGCAGTATCAAGAGGCTGGCGACGGTGGGACCAATTTCTTGGCAGATCGAAGCGAGAAGGCGGGAAGTGGCCGCCTAGGGGATGAATTAGATCGGCGGAAACGCAAAAACAGATACGATGTATTCTTCGGCACTAACAGATGCCCGGTTTTTGAAAGAGGCTCGCTAGTCGACTTCGATTCAAGCAAGAATTCTAGTTTAAATTATGGTGTTTGCGAAGTAATCGTTCCCGAAGGCCATAGGGTCGGTTCGCTGGGTTCTCCGTTGTGGAGGAGGCTTTTCAATAAGCAAGATGATAGAATTAAGATCGTTGGATTAATTTCGTTGAACAACGATCTGTTCTGGGATTTAATGAGGCAAACCTCACTGCGAATGAAAATTCGAGAAAAGCCAACTATATTTGTCCATGGCTTTAACACCAGTTTCAAAGACGCGGTCTTGCGTGCCGCCCAGATTGGCTACGATCTTGGGTTGGGCCAGGGAATTGGCCTGTTCAGTTGGCCTTCTAAAGGTAGCATTCCAGCGTACAGTGCTGATGAGGCTTCCGCCGAGGCAAGTAAGTATGATTTAGCAAGATTTATACAGCAATTTGTAGAGAGGTCGGAGCAGAAAAGTGTCAATATTATATCGCACAGTATGGGTTGCCGTGTAACGCTTGGTGCATTGGAATTGCTGTCCAATGGCCACAAAAAGGTGCTGAAATCTGTTGATCAAGTCATACTTGCGGCAGCAGACGTAGATTCTTCTATAATGCCGAATTTGAGCGTTGCTGCCCTAAAGTATTCGCGACGAACAACGTCATACATATCGGACCAAGACAAGGCGCTTTCGCTATCCGGTTGGTTACATGGATATCACCGAGTAGGAGTGATGCCGCCAACTTTCGTAATTAGTGGGATGGATACGATCCTCGTTAACGATATGTCATTGGGTGAGTTCGGTCACGGGTACATTGGGGCAAATCGATCGGTGTTGGGAGATATTTTCAGTTTGCTTAAGTCCAACGCTGCGCCCGAAGATCGACACGCAGTCGAACCGGTATCTTTGCAGGGCATCGAGTATTGGCGCATAAGAAACTGAATTCGCTTGGCGTGGGCTATATCGTCATCGGTCCGGTAGAGATTTGAGCGTAACGATTGAGCAATGCAGCATTCAGCTTAACGATTGTCTGGTTCGCCATAAGCCTCCACGACAAAAACTTATCCCCACCCCCGCCACCTCCCTTATCATCCCTCCATCGCCCTTGCGGGAACCGGAGCCGGAACCGGGTTTTGGGAGGGCGGCGGTGACTTCCCCCGGAGGCGTGGTTCGCCGAAGGCTCGTGAAGGCACGGAACAGGCCGGCGTGGTGAGGCGCGCGCGTCAGCGCAACCCCAAGCCATGCGGGAAAAGCCGCGGGCGTCCCTAAAAGGATCGTCTGTGACCGGCCGAGAGCGTGACAGCCACCGACGGACGGCCGTTCGGGTCGCAATACCAAAAACAAACTGGCGAACCGGACGGCCGCCCGTTTCCCGACCCATCCCGCTCCCGGCAAACGGGCGCGGCCGCTTTCGCACGCCCGAAATCCAGCCGAGGAGACAGACCATGCAGGACGAGCCTTACGATCCGAAAAGCTGGGAGCCGCGCGAGGTCCGCATCGCCCGCCATGTCGGCGTGCTGCGCGAGGGGATCGGCGCGCTCGTCGCCGCGCCGCCCTATCCCGAGGCCGAAATCCTCACCGCGTTCCGGCTCAAATCCGGCATGGCCGGCCTGCCGCATTTTTGCCCGCGCGCGACTTGCCGGCGGGCAGGTTCCTGCCGCGCGGGCGACATCGAAGCGGGCGCTGCCTGCGGCGGGCAGTTCGACGCGGCGACGGAGCGCGACTTTCAGGCCATGGCCCTCGGCATCCTGATCGCCTGGCGTGCGCAATGCGCCCGCGCCGGGCGCGATGCGGCGGCGCTCGCGCGGTGGTCCGGTCCCGAAACGGCTGCTGCGCCATTGTCGCGGGGAAGGCGTGCCGCTAAGCGGAAGGGATGACCCAAGGTAATTCATGACCCAGGATCGGCCGATGCTCGGCATCCTCCTGATGATCGGCTTTTGCGCCATCGCGCCGCTCGGCGATGCGACGGCGAAAATTCTCGGCGACGCGATCCCGCTTGTGCAGCTTCTGGCCGTCCGCTTCGCCGTTCAGGCCGTCATCTTGCTGCCGATCATCTTCGCCACCGGCATCTCGCTCAAGATGAGCCCCTATGTGCTGCGCATGACCTTCCTGCGCACCGCGCTCCACATCATCGGCATCGGCGCGATGTTCACCTCGCTGCGCTATCTGCCGCTGGCCGACGCCGTCGCCATCGCCTTCGTCATGCCGTTCATCATGCTGGTGCTGGGGGCGACGATCCTCGGCGAGGAGGTGGGCCCGCGCCGCATCGCCGCCTGCGCGGTCGGGTTCATCGGCACGCTGCTCGTGGTGCAGCCGAGCTTCGCCGAGGTCGGCTGGCCGGCCTTCCTGCCGATCGTCGTCGCCTTCACCTTCGCCTTCTACATGCTGGTCTCGCGGCAGATCGCCAAGGCATGCGACCCGCTGGCGCTGCAGACCGTTTCCGGCTTCATCGGCACGCCGGTGCTGGTGCTGATCCTCGCGCTGACATGGGGGCGGACGGATTCGTTCTTCGGCATCGTCACGCCGAACGCGACCGAGACCTGGCTGCTTCTCGGCATCGGCGTTCTGGGCACCTGCGGGCACCTCTTGATGACGTGGTCGCTGCGCTTTGCGCCGTCGGCCACCGTCGCGCCGGTGCAGTATCTGGAAATCCCCTTCGCCACCTTGATCGGCTGGCTGATCTTCGTCGACCTGCCCAACGGCCTCGCCGCCATCGGCATCGCCATCACCATGGCCGCCGGGCTCTACATCCTGTTTCGCGAGCGCAGCCTGGCGCAGCCGAGGCCGTCGGAGGCATGATGCAGGTCAGGCATCTTCCACATTGATGCGGCGGTAGAGCGCCTGCGTGAAGGAATAGGCGGCGAAGGCGAGAAGGCCGACGCCCATCGCCGCGAGCAGCCAGCTTCCGGCGGGCAGGGACTGGACGAATTCGAGCGCCTGTTCCGAACCCACATCCTCGCCCGTTCCGTTGCCGCGCCAGGCCTGAAGCGCGACGAGGAAGGCGAGGATCGCGAACACTGTGCCGCGGGCGATCAGCCCCGTCTTGGCGATCGGGTGGATCACCTTCATCTTCGCCGCATCCGCCTGGATGTGATCGGCATATTTTTCCCGCACCGCCTTGACGACATGGGCGATGGCGGCCCCCGCCAGGCATGCGGCGATGACGGTGGAGACGACGCCCGTTCCAACGAAACCGGCGATCGTGTCGGCAATGCTGCCTCCGGATTCGCCCTGCGAACTTGTCCCCCGGATGCGCGAGGCCGTGTATAATGCGAGCGTGGAATAGGCGATGGCGGAAGCCATCAGTCCACCCCTGACCGCTATGCCCTTGGCGTCCGTTCCATGGTTGTCGGTGTCGAACACGGCCTGGATCGTTCGCCACAGTGCGTAGCAGGCAAGACCGACGACGAGGACGTAGGCGAGGGCGATGCCGAAGCCGCTTTGCAGCAGCCTGTCGAGCGCGTCGCGCGAGCCCATCGTCTCGCCAGACCCGATCGCGGCGGTCGCGGCGAAGAAGCCGATCACCGTGTAGATCAGCCCCCGCGCCGCATACCCGATGCGTGCGAATGGCCGAAACCATGCTTTTGCCTGATGCATTCCTGGACCCCTCTTCGTGTCCCCCGGCAATGCATGACAAACCATCCGGTTCCGCCGTTAACCACGAGTGCCCAAGACAGAGATGTGATCGAACCACCCATGGAGCAGACCGTTCTGCCGTCCTAGATTGCCCGCCAGACGACGGACTGCTGATTCATGAAATCCCCTTCGATACCCTCCGCGCTCGTGCTTTCCATGCTCGCCGCTCTCGTGCTGACCACATCCGTCATGCGCCCGATCGACATCGCGCGGGCAGCGGAGACGGCTGCGCGGTGCGCGGGATATGAGCAGCTAACCATCCTGCTCGGGACCTCGCACCACGTGCAGCACTTTTCGATGCGACGGTGCATGGACATGATCGGCCGCAACTAGGAAACTTCCGGCAAAGAGCTGCGTTCGGCCACCAAGGATTTCGCGAAAGGGAACCCCATGGCCGCCAAACTCACCGCCTTCGCGCTGAACTGTTCGCTCAAACCTTCAAGCGCCGCCGAAACATCCTCCACCGACAAGATGCTTGCGGACCTGCTCGACGCGTTCGAACCCCATGACGTGACCGGCGAGATCGTCCGGGCGCTCGACCACGACATCAAGCCGGGCGTCGAAAGCGACATGGGCGAGGGGGACGGGTGGCCGGCGATCCGCGAGCAGATCATTGCCGCCGACATCTTCATCCTGGGCACACCGATCTGGATGGGCCAGCCGTCCTCGGTCGCCAAGCGGGTGCTGGAGCGGCTGGATGCGTTTTTGGGCGAGGCGGACGACAAGGGCCGGATGCCGGCCGCCGGCAAGGTGGCGCTGGTCGCCGTCGTGGGCAACGAGGATGGTGCGCATCACTGCCATGCCGCCTGCTTCCAGGCGCTGAACGATGTCGGCTTTACCGTGCCGGCCAATGCGGGATGCTATTGGGTCGGCGAGGCGATGGGCTCTGTCGATTACAAGGACCTCGACCAGATCCCGAAGTCGGTGAAGGAAACGCTCGGCATGGCAGCGTCGAATGCGGCGCATCTGGCGCGTCTTTTGAAGGGCGAAACGTATCCGGGCATTGGCTAGAAGCTGAATCAAAACCGTCTGTTAAGATTTACTCTTTAGCAATTCTCTCAAGACGAGAGGATTTGCGATGCGTATCGTGTTTGTCGCCGTTCTCGTGGCGCTGGGCCTGTCGGCCTGCGCCTCGGCTCCCAGCAACACCACCAATTCATGCTCGATCTTCGCGCAGCGAAGCGGCTTCTTCGAGAACTGGCGGCGCGACGCGCAGCGCGTGGAGCGCGAGTTCGGCGTTCCCGTCCCGATATTGATGGCGACGATTTATACGGAATCGAACTTCGAGCCCCGCGCGCGTCCACCGCGCACGAAGCTTTTCGGCGTCATTCCGTGGAAGCGGCAATCGACGGCGTATGGCTATTCGCAGGCGCTGGACGGGACATGGGAGCGGTATCAGCGCGAAACGGGACGGTTTGCGGCGCGGCGAACCAATTTCGGCGACGCCATTCACTTCGTCGGTTGGTATCATAACACCAGCAACCGGACGAACGGCATCGCCAAGACCGACGCCTACAATCTCTATCTCGCCTATTATTCGGGACATGCGGGCTATGCCCGCGGCTCATGGCGCGGCAATTCCGGCGTTCAGCGCGCGGCGCAGCGAGCGACCTCGATGGCGAACCAGTATGCCGGCCAGTTGCAGGGCTGCTAGGCTCTCAGGCCGGCATCGACCAAGTTGAGGTTGTGGCGGGGTCCGCGCCGGTAGGCGTCGCGCATCTTGGCTTCGACCGCCGCACGGCGCAGGGGCTCTTTTTCAGATAGCCCCAGTTCTTCGAATACCGCATCGATCGCATCACGCAACCGGTTGTCGTCCTGTATTTCCAAGTGCCCAGAGCGGGCCCGCAAAGCAGTTAGAGCCATCGTGGCCTCCCGTATTCTCGCCGGAATGCAGCCACGCATTCCAGGCTCGGCCAGATCTGACGCTGGCCATGATTGATGGTACTGCGAGCATTCGAAAGAAAAGAGGCGCCGGCCATCACTCTTCCCGCCGCAATGAAATGATTGCGCGAGCGAAAGGCGGCACCCCTTGACCCAAGGGAAATTTGCACGGCGGTCGTATTTTAGCGAATCACGTTTTTCTGTAACGGCGATCCGGTCGTGGAACGGCGCATCGCCCTGGGTCCGAAAATTCGTCCAAGGCGCTGAAATCGTTGCCTTTATGGGAAGAGTGGTCGCGGCTCCATAGCCAGATGCAAGGCATCTCCATTCCATGGGTGCGCTTCGGCAACTGCCTCGTTGAGTTCCACGCCGAGGCCTGGTTCCTTTGACGGAATGACCCAGCCATCCTCCCAGTCGATTTTTCTGGTCAGAAGGTCTCCATGAAATCCATCCCAGGTCCTGATCGATTCCAGGATCAGGAAATTGGGCAGGGTTGCCGCGAGCTGGATGTTGGCGGCGCCGACGATCGGACCGCAATAACAGTGCGGAGCGACCTGGATATGATACGCCTCGGCCATCGCCGCGATCTTCTTTGTCTCCAGGATGCCGCCGGAGCGGCCCAGATCAGGCTGGAGGATCGAGGCGGCGCGCTGCTCGATGATGCGCGCGAATTCCCATTTGGTCGTCAGGCGCTCGCCGGTCGCGATGGGGATCGATGTTGCGCGGGCGACTTCGGCCATGACCTCGGGCATGTCGGGCGGGACGGGCTCCTCGAACCAGAGCGGGTCGTAGGGCTCGATCGCCCTGGCCATGCGCCGCGCACCCGACGCGGTAAACTGGCCGTGCGTGCCGAACAGGATATCTGCACGGGTGCCAACCGCCTCGCGGATCGCCTTGACCATGCGCGCGGACAGGTCGATGTCGACAAGGCGCGGCTGGTGGCCGTCAAAGGCGGTATAAGGGCCGGCGGGGTCAAGCTTTACGGCATTGAAGCCCTGATCGACATAGGCAAGCGCGCACTCGGCGGCGAGGTCGGGGTCGTTATAGACATTGCGATCGGCGTTGTCGGCTTCGTTCGGATAGACGCTGCCGGTCTGCGGATAGAGATAGGTGTAGGTGCGCAGGCGCTCGTGAACCTGGCCGCCAAGAAGCTTGTAGACCGGCTTGTCCGCCTCCTTGCCGACAATGTCCCAGCAGGCCATCTCCAGCGCTGAGACGCAGCCCATCATCGAGATGTCGGGGCGCTGAGAGAAGCCCGACGAATAGGCGCGGCGGAAAAAATTCTCGATGTAGTGCGGGTCGGTGCCGACGAGATAGCGCTCGGCAACATCCTCGATCATCTTCGCGGTAAGGTGAGGGCCGAAGGTGGCGCTGTAGGCTTCGCCGTAGCCTTTGACGCCGCCATCCGTGGTCAGTCGCACGAAGATGAAATAACGCCCGCCGGCCTGCGGCGGCGGGTTGCCAACGACCCATGTCTTGACGTCGGTGATTTTCATGCTTGCTCCTTCAACTTAGTTGGCGACGGAGTGGTGGGGTCCCTGACATCAATCCATATCCTCCAGCACCATCTGCGCACCCTTCCAGCCTGTCATGATCGCGGCCGCGTTCGTGTTGCCGGCGACGACGCTCGGAAAGACCGATGCGTCGATGATGCGCAGGGCTTCGATGCCGTGGACCCTGAGTCGCGGGGTAACGACGGAGTTGGAAGGGTCGGGGCCCATGCGACAGGTGGAGACGGGATGGTAGACCGTGCCGGAGCGGCGACGGAAATCGTCGATGAGCGCCTCGTCGTCCCGGACGGATGGGCCGGGGAGCACTTCTTCCGCGATCAGGCTGCGCAAGGCGTCGGTTTCGGTGAAGCGGCGCAGAAACTTCACGGCGGCCAGCATCTCCTCGACGTCGTGGTTGGTGGAGAATGCATTCGCGACAATCTTCGGATGCTCGCTCGGGTCGGCGGAGCGGATCATGATCTCGCCGCGGCTGGTCGGGCGGCAATTGGAAAGACCGATGGAAAAGCCGGGCCACGGGTCGGGCGACAGGATCGGCCGCTCGCCGGGGCGCGGCAGGACGGTCGAGAAGGCCTGGAAATAGAGCTGCATGTTCGGGCGGTCGAGGTCCGGGCGCGTGCGGAAGAAGCCGCCGCCCTGGTTCATCGACATTGAGAGCGGCCCGTCGCGGGCGAGCAGATATCGTGAGCCCGCGAGCAACTTGCCCCACCATGGACGCAGCAACTGGTTGAGAGTCCTTTCCCGCGCCTTGAAGGTGTAGTTGATGCCCTGATGGTCCTGCAGGTTGCAGCCGACATGTGGATTGTCGTGCCGCACGTCGATGCCGAGTGCGCGCAGGTGATTGGACGGACCGATGCCGGAGAGCTGGAGCAATTGCGGCGAGTTGACCGACCCGCCGGCGACAATGACCTCACGACCGGCGCGGACCTCGATCCGGCGGCCATTTTTCAGATACTCGATGCCGACAGCGCGATTGCCTTCAAAGAGGATGCGCGTTGCCAGCGCATTCATTTCCACGTGCAAGTTGGGCCGCTTCATCGCGGGGCGCAGGAAAGCGCGGGCGGCGGACATGCGACGGCCATCGCGTGTGGTGATCTGGTAGACGCCGATGCCCTCCTGGGTCTCGCCGTTGAAATCCGCGTTCCGGGCAAGGCCAAGTTCCACGCCGGCGGCGATGTAGCGCTTCGTCAGCGGATGGACGTGGCGGGTCAGGTCGGTGACATGGACCGGGCCGCCGGTCCCACGATATGAATCCGCGCCGGCTTCGTTGTCCTCGATCTGGCGGAAGACCGGAAGCACGTCGTCGTAGCCCCAGCCGGCGTTGCCCGCGTCGCGCCAATCGTCGAAATCCGACTTGTGGCCCCTGATCCAGACCATTGCGTTGATCGAACTGGAACCGCCCAGGATCTTGCCGCGTGGCCAGTGGTCGGCATTGCCGCCAAGGCCCGGATCGGGTTCGGCGCGGTAGTTCCAGTTGACGCGCGGATCGAAGAAGGTCTTGCCGTAGCCGAGCGGCATCTGGACGAAGAAGCGCCGGTCAGAGCCGCCGGCTTCAAGCACGAGGACCGAATGGCGGCCCGAGGCAGACAGTCGCTCGGCGACGACCGAGCCGGCCGATCCGGAGCCGACGATGACGAAGTCGAAGATTTGTGCGGAGGAAGAAATGTCGAAGCCTCACCGGGTGGAGGCGCAAGGTTAGCCGGAGAGCGCAAGCGGGTCGCAACGCCATCCGGCATGGCTTGTGGATTTTCCGACCGGGGGTTACGTGATTACGACATCACATCGCAAAGGACAGGTCATGAATCGCAGCGACGTCAATCCGGTGGGCGAACTCACGCTGCGGACGCTTGCCATGCCCGCCGATGCGAATGCCGCCGGCGACATCTTCGGCGGCTGGGTGATGGCGCAGATGGATCTGGCCTGCGGCATCCGCGCCGCCGAGCGCGCCAGGGGCCGCGTCGTCACCGCGGCGGTGAAGGAAATGTCCTTCGCCAAGCCGATGAAGGTGGGCGATACGCTGTGCATCTATATCGACATCACCAAGGTCGGACGCTCGTCGATGACCTTGCGGGTAGAGGCCTGGGCCCAGCGCTATCTTTCGGACCTGATGGAGCGTGTGACGCATGCGGATTTCGTCATGGTCGCACTGGACACGGACGGCAAGCCGAAGGCCGTCCCTGCCGAATAAAGCCGTTCGCGGATTGATTCCGACAAAGGCCTCAAGCTGCGGAAATGATTTCGGCTTCCGCACTGGCCTGATCGAACGCGGCGCGCGCCGTCTCGACCTTGTGGCGGTTGTCGCGGGCCCATTCGGCCAGTGCACGAACGGGCACGAGCAGGTCGCGGCCGAGCGGCGTCAGTTCGTAGTCCACGCGTGGGGGAATGGTCGGGTAGATGGTACGCGTGACGAAGCCGTCTCGCTCCAGCCCGCGCAGCGTCGTCGTCAGCATCTTTTGCGAAATCGAGCCCAGCATGCGGCGTAACTCGGAAAAGCGGTGGGGGCCATCGCCCAGCGTTTCGATCACGAGCACCGTCCACTTGTCGCCGACGCGCGACAGGATGCCGCTGACTGCGCGGCAGGTGTCGGTCTCGTGCAGGTGACTGAGTGTCAATGAAGTGCCTCCTTGTGAAGCGATAGGGTGGTCACTTATGTAGTGTCGGTATCGAAAAGATACCAATTTTCTGACATCAGGAGTTTCTCATGGCCAAGCCAAAGATTGCAATCGTCATCGGATCGACCCGGCCGGGCCGTTTTGCCGACAAGCCTGCCGCGTGGATCAAGGAACTGGGCGACCGGCGCAGCGACCTTTCCTTCGAGATCGTCGATCTGCGCGACTATCCGATGCCGCTCTTCGACGAGGAAGTCTCGCCGGCCTGGGCGCCGTCGAAGAACGAAGTCGCGGGCAAGTGGCAGGCCAAGGTCGCCGAATTCGACGGTTTCATCTTCACGGCCGCCGAATACAACCACGCGCCGACGGGCGTTCTCAAGAACGCGCTCGACTACGCCGCGGCCGGTTGGGTCAACAAGCCGGCGGCGTTCGTCGGATATGGCGGCGTAGGTGGCGCGCGGGCGGTCGAACAGCTTCGCCTGATCGCCGTCGAGCTGCAGCTTGCGCCGATCAAGACCGCCGTTCACATCATGTGGCCGGTGATGGTCGAGGCGCGCGAAGGCAAGAGCCTCGCCGAGTTCGGCTTCCTCAATGACGGCGCCAAGGCGATGCTCGACCAGCTTTCCTGGTGGGCGAATGCGCTGAAGACCGCGCGGGACGCGGAGGAGAAGGAAGCGAAAGCCGCTTAAGGCTCATTGGACACGAGCCGGGTGGCCAGAATCTTGTCGATGCGCCGCCCGTCCATGTCGACCACGTCGAAGCGCCATCCGAGCGCTTCGACCTTCTCGCCGGTCTCGGGAAGGTGGTTGAGATGCGACAGGACGAAACCCGCCACCGTCTCATAGGAGCGGCGGTTGGGCAGTTTCAGTCCCAGCGCCTCGGCCATGTCGTCCGCCGGCATCCAGCCGGAGATGAGCCACGAGCCATCATCGCGCGCGATCAACATCGGCTCTTCATCGGGAGAATCGAAGCGGAAGACGCCGGCGATCGCTTCGAGAATGTCGGTGGGCGTGACGAGACCCTCGAAGTTTCCATATTCGTCGTGGACCAGCACCATCGGGATGTCCGCATTGCGCAAGGTGGCGAGCACGTCCAGCGCGTCGGTATAGTCGTGGACGATCGGCACCTCTTTGATGAGGGCGCGCAGGTCGATCTCCTCGCCGGACAGGAGATGCGCAAGAACGTCGCGCGAACGGACGATGCCGAGCATGCCGTCGATGCCGTTCTCGGCGACCGGCAGGTGCGAATGCTGGGAACTGATCAGCTTGCGGCGTACAACGTCGGGGGCGGAGTTGATTTCGATCCAGTCAACGTCGAGCCGCTGCGTCATGATCGAGCGCACCGAGCGGTCGGCAAGACGCATGACGCCGGCGATCATGCGGCGCTCGTCGGTCTCGATGACGCCGGAGCTTTCGGCTTCGGCCATCAGCGCGTTGATCTCCTCGTCAGTGACCTTCTGGCTCTCTTCGGAATCCTGCCCGAGCAGTTTCAGCACCGCCTTGCCGGAGATGTCGAGGAGCCAGACCAGCGGCAGCGCGATACGCGACAGGAGCTTCATCATCGGCGCGACCTTGACGGCCACGCGCTCGGGGTTCTTCAGCGCGATCTGCTTGGGCACGAGCTCGCCGATGATGAGCGAGCCATAGGTGATGAGCGCGACGACGATGCCGACGCCGAGCGGGTTGGCTACCGAGGCGGGAATGCCGGCCTCGAGCAGCCAGACGGAAAGGCGCTGGCCGAGCGTCGCGCCGGAAAAGGCGCCCGAGAGGACGCCGACGAGCGTGATGCCGATCTGCACGGTGGAGAGGAAGCGGCCGGGATCGGAAGCGAGGCCGATGGCGCTGCGAGCGCCGGTGACGTGGTCGTCGGCCATCGCCTTGAGGCGGGCAGGGCGGGACGACACCACGGCGAGTTCCGACATGGCAAGGACGCCGTTCACGCAGATGAGCACGACGACGACAGCGATTTCGATTGTGAGCATGATCCCCACTTCGTAGCAAAGGCGCTCTCGTCAGGCGAGCGGGAAAATCACTTGCAGGCGACGTAGCCGTTGCGCCGGCCCTTCAGGTCGAAGTGGAAATGGTCGGCGTGGGCGGCATTGTAGCCAGGGCCGAGCACCGTGGTGAAGTAGGAGCAGCCGCCGCGGCGCACGTTTTTCAAGAGGCTCTTTTCGCGGAAGGCGAACCAGCCGGGCTTGCGCACGTCGATGTCGCGGCCGCTGTTGAGCTCGATGCGCATGACATCCAGCGCATTGCCCTTGGAATGTTCGGACGCGGTGTTCGTCCCGGCGATGCGGCGGCACGAATAGCTCGACCCCTGATGGATCGTCTTGACGCCCGAGAGGTATTTCCAGCGGGCGGAGGGGGCGAGTTCCTCGCGGGTCCAGGTCGCGAAGGCGAGGGCCATCTGGCAGTTGAGCGTCGCGGCCGGCTGCATCCTTATGTTGCCGGCAAGGCTCGACACCTGGATCGGATGATCGATGCGGCACGACCCGCCATCGTTGATCGGGGCCAGATCGCGATAGGTGACGCCCATGCGGCGCAGGCGCTGGCGGCACTGGGCCTCGTCGGCGGGCATCGACATGCCCTGTGGCGCGGAAGGTTGGTTGAGGCGCGGATAGCCGACCATCATCGGATTGGACGGCACGAGACGCTGCAGGCCGGTCTGCTGCGCGACGGGCGCACGCGGCGTGACGGCTGCGATCGAGGAGGTGTAGCCGACATCGGCGCGCGGCTCGGGCGACATGACGTCGATGACAGAACAGGAAGTGAAGGCAATGGCGCCTGCCGCAACCGCGAGAACGCTCGCGACGGCGCGGACCTTGCCCGGCAAATACGCGCCGAACGCTTTACGCATGATACTGAAACCCGTCTTCCTGTCCCGTCAAAATGAAGGTTAGGCAAAAAGGGTAAATGAAGTCTGCGCGTAAGGTTAACGGCAGTAAGTCGAGCCGTTGGAGCGTTCCGCCAGATCGAAATGGAAGTGGTCGGCGTGGTCGGCGTCGGTGCCGGGGCCAAGCACGGTGGTGAATGGTCCGCACGCAGCCTTGCGAAGTCCTGCGAAGAAAGTCGCCTCCGCAGAGCCGCGGCGATAGGCGCGCACGTCGAGACGGCGTTCATCCTCGAGAATGACCGCCCCCCAGTCGAGCGCATTGCCGAAGGCGTGCTCGGAGAGCTTGCGCGTTCCATTCCGGGGGCGGCAGACATAGCCGGAGACCTGGTTGACGGTGGCGATGCGCGAGGAAAGATGCCGCGTAGCCGTCTCCTGCGCATGATCGCGCACGAAGCGCGCATTGGCCTCGGCGATCGCGCAGTTCATCACCGCGTCCGGTTCGAGTTCGACCCCGCCGCCGAGCGAGGCAACGGCGATCGGATACTCCATCTCGCAGCCTTCGGGCTCGGATTGGGGCGGGTGCTCCTCGAAGGCGACGCCCAGTTCGCGCAGGCGCGCGCGGCAGGCGATTTCCTCGGACGGCATTGCGATCGATCGCAGCGGGGAGCGGGGAGTTTCGGGAAGGGGCTCGTCGGCGATCGTTCGACCGGGCTCAGGTTCGCCTGGCGCCTCGGGGCGTGGCGAGGGCAGGGGTGCCGCCTCTTCCTCGGGCAGTCGCTGGACGTCGTCCGCCGGCAGGTCACCGGGCGCGCGGTTGCGTTCATCCTCCGCCGTATCGTCTCCCTCATGGGGCGGCGGTGCGGCCGGTTCGCGTTCTGTTTGCGGAAGCTCCTGCGGAATGGGGGCTGCCTCGGGCAACTCCATTTGGCCGCCCTCCTGCGCAAATGCAGCGGTGGAAACGAGCAGCAGGGCCGACAGAGCGGGGATCAGAAAAGGGCGCATCGGAAGGGGAACGCGCCTGCGCCGCAGACGATGCCACGGCGAAGCTCAATTTTGGTGTCGCGCGGTATTCAGGCGCCAATCTTCTCAAGCCCTTCCTCCAGCCATTCGCCCAGCATGGGCATGCCCAGAAGATAGGTGGAAATGCGCTTGTTGATGCGCGGGCGCGCTTCCGCGACCGCCTGATCCCATTCGCGCGCGTCAAAATCGCCACGGCCAATGAACATGATCGCCAGGAGGTCCGCGATCTCATCGACGTTCAGATCCTCGATCAGGGCGCGCAATTCGGAAGCCGTGAGGTTTTCCTCCTCCTCTTCGGCCAGTCCGTCATGCGCGTGGCGGTCGCGCGACTGGTCGTCGAGTTCGACCTCGTGCTCGTGGCCGGCATCGTAGTCGTCGCTGAGGCCAGCCGAGATGGCGCGCGCCTTCAGGACGAATTGGCGTACAGTTTCGGGATCGATCGTCAGTTCGAATTCAGGCTGCAAGCGCTGCTGCACGTTCGCTCTCCCAGACATGAAACGCACTATAGCAGCATCGCGGATCGGTTCCACAAGGCGCCGATTGACAGATTTGCGGTTCGGGCGGAAAGCAGGCGCTCCCGCAACCGGTTTTCATTCATGTCGATCCTCCTTTCCGCCAAGGTCCTGCCGATCCTCCTTCTTGTCGCTTCGAAGGTCTTCATGACCTTCGCCTGGTATGGGCACCTGAAATTCAAGGCCGCGCCGCTTTACGCAGTGGTGATGATCTCGTGGTTCATCGCCTTCTTCGAATACTGGCTCGCCGTACCAGCCAACCGCATCGGTCACGAAGCTTATTCGGCCGCGCAACTGAAAACGATGCAGGAGGTGATCACGCTTTGCGTCTTCGTCCTGTTCTCGGTGTTCTACCTGAAGGAGGCGATCACCTTGAACCATGTCGCTGGCTTCATCCTCATTGCAGCGGGAGCGGCGCTGATCTTTCGATCGTGATCTGACGCGCCCGACATCAGAATTTGCGTGAAAATCGCCAATCGATTGCTATATTGTCGGGATCAGGGATTTGGACGGTTCGTTAGCCGAGGCTGCCGAGCCGTCCTTTTGCGTTATCCCCGCCGTCGAAAGAACAAAAGACAACCGACAGGAATTACGACGAAAGGTCGATAGAAATGAACAAGGTCCCGATGACCGGCCCCGGTTTCGAATCGCTGAAGGAAGAGTTGCGCTGGCGCCAGCAGGAAGAGCGGCCGCGCATCATCGAAGCGATCTCCGAGGCACGCGCCCATGGCGACCTCTCGGAAAACGCCGAGTACCACTCGGCCAAAGAGGCGCAGAGCCTCAATGAGGGTCGCATCAACGAACTCGAAGACCTCGTCGCACGCGCCGAGGTGATCGACGTGTCGAAGCTTTCCGGCGACACGATCAAGTTCGGCGCCACCGTGGTCCTCGTCGACGAGGACACCGAAGAGGAAAAGACCTACCAGATCGTCGGCGATCAGGAAGCCGACGTGAAGGCCGGCCGCATCTCGATCTCCTCGCCCATCGCCCGTGCGCTGATCGGCAAGGGCGTCGGCGACGAGATCGAAGTCAACGCGCCCGGCGGCGCCAGGGGCTACGAGATCGTGCAGTTGCGCTGGGCGTGAGTGCCGCGCTTTGAAATGGCGGTGGGCGGTTTTGGTCGATTCTTTGTGAATTGACCCCCACCCTTTATCCCTCCCCACAAGGGGGAGGGAGGCGTCAGCGTTGAGTTTGCCGTTGAAACGGGGTGGTGCATTGACCGTTGAGGCGTAGCGCTCACGGACTCCCTCCCCCTTGTGGGGAGGGATGCAGGGTGGGGGTCCTCTTCGACAGAATCGACCCTTCTCCTGCCTTATCCCTTGTCGAAAAAATACCGTTTGCGGCCGAAGAGGCGGGACCAGAAGGCGCCGGTGACGCGGCGCTTTTCATTGGCGCGCGCCGGGTCGTAGACGCTTTTTCCGGAGCCGACGTGAACGCCGACGCCGGGGAGCTGGTAAACCATTTCCTTGCCGGCCGCCTTCATGTGCTTCGAAATCGCACGCTCGTTCTGGAACTTCGCATACGGCCCGTGCTCCACCCACAGATCCTTGCGCAGGACGCTCGGATAGAAGGAAAAACCGTGCCATTCGCGGTGTGAGCGGCCCATGTGCATGTAGGGGCGGCCGTCGTGGTCGACCTTGTGCCCGAAGATGCGCTGGCGCTTCTTCAGACCGGTGAAGCGGGCGAAGCAGACGGCGGTGATGCCGGCCCGGTTCGTTTCCAGCACCTTGATGCCGTCGGCGATGTCCATTTCGCCAAGGAAATGCCAGTCGTCTTCCAGATGGAGGATGTAGGGCGTGTCGATCATCGCGTAGACGCGGTCGATCGCCTTGTGCTGGCCAAGACGCGGGTCGTTGAGCACGACTTCGATCTGCGGGTAGCGTTCCTGGATGCGGGCGGCGAAGTCGTGGTCGGCGGAGTCCTCGACGAGGATGAACCGGCCGGGCTTGTGATGCGCGAGGAACGTGTCGAGCGAGACGACCAGGAAATCCCACCGGCCGCAGCTCGTCAGAACGATCGTCACATTATCGGGGATCGTGGTCGTCATTTCTGTCTCCAGTGGCCGATCGCAGTGCGGCGAGGTCGAGGTCGAGGGCCGGCGGATCGGTTCGCAGGCAGGCGGCGCGCGCGAGTTTGAGCCTGGTCTTTTCGGGCAGCGGCAGATGACGCGCAAGCCCCGCCCAGGCGGGCTGTTGCGCGGCAAGCGCCTCGACGGTCAAGAGCCTGCGGTTTTCCATCAGCCGCTTCTTCTTGCGCTCGAAGCGCGGATTGGGCGTTTCGTCCAACTCGTAATTGGCAAAGCCGAGCCCGGCCTTCAGGTATTTCAGGTGCCAGTAGGTGATGTCGCCGAACACGCGGGGATCGGCGTTGTGGAAATGCTCGAAACGCGGGTCGTGGCGGAACGAGGTGTCGGGACGCACCTCGAACAGGAAATGATCGCCGGTGCCGACCAGTGGCTCGTGGGCCGGCACGCCGACCGAGCCATCGGCCCCGCGCGCAAGGTTGATGCCGGAGAAGCAGAGTGTTTCCTTCAGCCGGAACGCGCTTGACCTGACGCGGGCGGCCAAGCTGGCGAAGCGGTCGGCGATCGCGACATGATCGTCGTCGAGCTTCATCGCGACCGTGTGGCGGGTCTGCGCGAGTGCGAAATTCGACATGTTCACGAAGCTTGCCGGCGAATCCGCTGCCTCGCGCGCATGGCCTTCGCTGCCGGGCGGGAAGACGCGGTCACGATAGTGGATCACGCGCAGCTTCGGGCCGAGCTCGACGGCGAGACGGTGAAGGATTTCGTCCGAGCCGTCGGTGCACTGGTTGTGAACCGCGACGATCTCGTCGACCGCGCCGGCATGGCTGCGGATCGCGGCTTCGAGAAAATCGGCGCCGTTGCGAACGCGCATGAAGATGCTGATGCCGGGCGTGCGACGGCCGACGCCGAGGTCGGCCGGCTTGAACTGGTATCCGCTGACGGTTTCGCTCACATCGCCTCTGCTGTGTTTGCAGCGGTGTCTAGCGCGGCGCGCAAGACTTGTCATCCGGTGCGCCGGTCACATAGGAAGTGGCGATTGCAACGCTTCCGGTGCGCTATGCTCGTTCTTGTCATCAATCTCGACCGCGCGCCCGAACGCCTTGCGCATATGGAGCGCGAGTTCGGCCGCATCGGCGTGGCGTTCACGCGCGTTGCCGCGACGGACGGGCAGGCGGGCGACATCATTGCCGGTGTCGACGCGCTGGAGGGACGTCATCTGAGCCGGGGCGAAATCGCCTGCTTCATGAGCCACCGCCGCTGCTGGCAGGCGCTCGTCGAGAGCGGAGAGAGCCATGGATTGGTGCTCGAGGACGACATATTTCTCGGCGAGGGCGCCGCGCCGTTCTTGCGCAACGCAGACTGGTTTCCCAGGGAAGCCGGGCTCGTCAAGCTGGAAACCTATCTCGCGCCCACATTCATCCGCAAGGCGCAGGTCGCTACGGTCCACGGGCGCGCCGTGCATCTGTTGACCGGCAGGCATCTTGGCGCAGGGGCCTATGCGCTGGATGCCGCGACGGCGCGCATGCTGGTCGAACTGAGCGCGACGATCGACCGGCAGGTGGACGACTTCCTGTTCGACCCCGAAGGCGAGCCATTCGCCCGCGCGCGGGCGCATCAACTCGTGCCGGCGGTGGCGATCCAGGGGCTGAAGCTCAGAAAATTGCGGCCTCTCGACGGCGAGGCGCGGACGTATCGAAGCCAGCTCTACGAGGAGCGGCTGTCAACGCGCCGCAAGCTGGGGGTGCTGGCGAAGGTCCGACGGGAAGTCGCCTCGGGTGTCATCAAGGGCGCAATCGCAATCGCGGGACGTGCGCGGTCGCTGTTCGGCGCGACGCGGTGGGGCCGCATCCCCTTCAAGTGAATCACTCGCCGATCGCCGCGAGGCCTTCGTCCTTGATCTGGCGGATCGTCAGCGCCGTGCGGACCGTGTCGACATTGGGCGCGGAGGTCAGTTCCTCGATGACGAAGGTCTGGAAGGCGGCAAGGTCCTTGGCCACGCAATGGAGCATGAAGTCGCTTTCGCCGGACACCATCCAGGCGCGGCGCACGATCGGCCAGGCGCGCGTCTTTTCGGCGAAGGCCTTCAAATCCGACTCGGACTGGTGGTTGAGACCGACGAGGCAAAAGGCGACCACGTGAAGGCCGAGGTCCTGCGTGTTCAAGAGCGCGCGGTAGCCCCGGATGACGCCGGCATCCTCCAACCGCTTGACGCGGCGCAGGCAGGGCGGCGCGGAAATGCCGACGCGGCGCGACAGTTCGACATTCGTCATGCGCCCATCCGACTGAAGCTCGGCCAGGATTTTCCAGTCGATGGCGTCGAGGTCGGCTTTCATCATACGTCTTTCGCTTGCGCACGAATCTTTCGTACAGACGAAAGGAAATTACCCAAACAGCGAATTTTCGCAATGGCGCATGCGACGCTATGCCGGAATGGTGGGGACAACCGGCATGCGGTAAGTGTCACCTTGCCGACGCAACTGTGTGAAATGACATTGCCGCCTTGCACCGCACCCATGGTCATACTTAGATCGACCTTTGGTATTTTATGGCGCGCCAATGCGCGGTTATTTCGAGGGGTCTTGCCATGGGCAGCCGACACGCACCTGTTCTCATCATCGGCTCCGGCCCGGCCGGATACACGGCTGCGATCTATGCCGCCCGGGCGATGCTGAAACCGGTGCTGATCGCCGGCATGCAGCAGGGCGGCCAGTTGATGATCACGACGGATGTCGAGAACTATCCAGGCTTCGCCGACCCTATCCAGGGGCCGTGGCTGATGGAGCAGATGCTCAAGCAGGCCGAGCATGTCGGCACCGAGATCGTCAGCGACCTGGTGACCGCGGTCGATCTCGACCAGCGTCCGTTCCGCCTTCGCACCGACTCCGGCCAGGAATGGACGGCGGACGCGCTGATCATCGCGACGGGCGCGCAGGCCAAGTGGCTCGGGATTCCCTCAGAGCAGACCTATATGGGTTTCGGCGTTTCGGCCTGCGCGACCTGCGACGGTTTCTTCTATCGCGGCAAGGACGTGGTGGTGGTCGGCGGCGGCAATACGGCGGTCGAGGAAGCGCTCTACCTGTCGCATCTGGCCAAATCGGTCACGGTCATCCATCGGCGCGACGAGTTCCGCGCCGAGCGCATCCTGCGCGACCGGCTGATGGCCAAGGACAACGTCAAGGTGATCTGGGACCATGCGGTCGAGGAGGTCACCGGCGAGAAGAAGGCGCCGTTGCCGCCGTCCGTCACCGGGCTCAAGCTGCGGCACGTGAAAACCGGCGCGATCAGCGAGATGCCGATCGACGGCATCTTCGTCGCAATCGGCCATTCGCCCGCCGTCGAGCTTTTCGCCGGCAAGGTGAAGCAGAAGCCGAACGGCTATCTGTGGACCGCGCCGGATTCCACGGCGACCAACATTCCGGGCGTCTTCGCGGCGGGAGACGTCACGGACGACATCTATCGCCAGGCCGTCACGGCGGCCGGCATGGGCTGCATGGCGGCGCTGGAGGCGGAACGCTACATTGCCGAGCTGGAGGTTCACCGCGAAGCCGCCGAATAATGCCGCGCCGCAACACATAATCATACGAGGGGAATATGGCGCTCGACTGGGATAAATTGCGCGTGTTTCACGCCGCGGCGGAGGCTGGGTCCTTTACCCATGCCGCCGAGACGCTGCGCTTGTCGCAGTCGGCGATCTCGCGGCAGGTCAGCGCGCTCGAACAGGATGTCGGCGTCGCGCTCTTTCATCGCCATGCGCGCGGACTGGTGCTGACCGAGCAGGGCGAGATGCTCTACCGCACGGCGCACGACGTGCTGATGAAGCTCGAACAGGTGAAGGCGCAGCTCACCGAGACGACCGACCGGCCATCGGGACCGCTGCGCGTGACGACCACGGTCGGGCTCGGCTCGGGCTGGCTGACCGAGCGCGTGCAGGAATTTCTCGATCTTTATCCCGACATCCAGCTCCAGCTCGTGCTCGCCAACGAGGAGCTCGACCTGACACTGCGCCAGGCGGACTGCGCGATCCGCCTTCGCCAGCCGCAACAGCCGGACCTGATCCAGCGCCGGCTGTTCACCGTGCATTTCCACCTCTTCGCCGCGCCGTCCTACATCGCCAAGCACGGCAAGCCGACCTCGATCGCCGACCTCGACAAGCACCGCATCGTCACGTTCGGCGAGCCGGTCCCTTCGCACCTGGCCGACATGAACTGGCTGGAGACGGCAGGACGGCCGGAAGGCTCGAAACGGGTCGCGAGTTTGCAGATCAACAACATCCTGTCGATCAAGGCGGCGATCGAAAAAGGCGCCGGCATCGGCATGCTGCCCGACTACACGATCGAGCAGGGCTCGCCGCTCGTCCAACTCATGCCGGAAACCGAGGTGCCGTCGTTCGACACCTATTTCTGCTACCCCGATGCCATGCGCAACCAGGTGAAGCTGCATGTCTTCCGGGACTTCCTGATCGCGAAGGCGCGTAGCTGGGCGTATTGAGTCCGACCGAAGTATTCCTCCCTATCGGAAGCTCCGGCCTTTCGGCCGGCGCCGTCTTTCATCGCGCATAGACCAGCGCCGGCAACCAGAGCACCAGCGCCGGGAAGGCGATGATGATGGCGAGGCCGACAAGTTCGACGAGCGTGTAGGGGATCACGGAACGGTAGATGTCGCCCATCGTGACTTCCGGCGGGGCGACGCCCTTCAGGTAGAAGAGGTTGAAGCCGAAGGGCGGGGTCATGTAGCCGATCTCCATCATGATGATGAAGACGATGCCGAACCAGATTGGGTCGAAGCCATGCGCCTGGATGATCGGCAGGAAGACCGGCAGGGTGATCAGCATGATGCCGACGGGGTCGAGCACCATGCCGAGCAGGAACAGGATGACGAGAATCGCGGCGAGTGCGCCCCAGGCGCCGCCGGGCACGTATTCCATCATCTCCAGAATGAAGGCTTGCGCGCCCATCGCATTGTAGGCGGTCGAGAAAGCATGCGCGGCGAACAGGATCCACATGACCATAGCGGTCAGGCGGAAGGTGCGCATGCAGGCATCGCTCAGCATGGCGAAGGAAAACTGACGGTTGACGAGGGCGGCGACGATGGCCCCGAAGACGCCGATGGCGGCAGCCTCGGTCGGTGTCGCCAGTCCGCCGAAGATCGAGCCGAGCACGATGACGACGATGAAGATCGGGAGCAGCACGGAGCCGAGCGCACGCATTTTTTCGCCCCAGTCGCCGCGCTCCTCGGGCGGCAGGGCAGGGCCCATATGCGGCTGGATGAAGCAGCGGATCGCGATGTAGAGCGAAACCAGGACCATCAACAGGACGCCGGGGACGATGCCGGCAGCAAAGAGCTGGCCGACCGAGACGCCGGTGATCAGTGAATAAAGCACCATCAGGATGGAGGGCGGAATGAGGATGCCGAACCCACCGCCGGCATTGATAGCGCCGAGTGCCAGTTCCTTGTCGTAGCCGCGCTTGAGCATGTTGGGCAGCGCGATCGTGCCCATCGACACGACGGCCGCGCCGGAAATGCCGCACATGGCGGCGAAGAGGCCGCAAATGCCGACCGTGCCGATGGCAAGGCCGCCGCGCACGCCGCCCCACCACAGATGCATCATGCGGTAGAGGTTCTGCGCGACGCCGGAGCGTTCGAGCAGCATCGCCATCAGGATAAAGAGCGGGATGGCAATGAGCGTGAAATTGTTCATCGTCGTCCACATGCGTGAGGCGACGATATAGAAGGCGTCCGGCCCCCAGGTGAAATAGAGGAACGCGGTCGAAACGCCGCCCAGCACGAAGGCGAGCGGCAGGCCGAGCACCAGGAAGACGATGAGCGAGCCAAAGAAGAGGACGGTCAGGAGTTCGATGCTCACAGCGTGTCTCCCGCGCCGTCATGAGGTTTTGCGTCGGGGACGATCGGCTCGCGACCGGCGACGATCAGGATGTCGTTGGCGAGCTTGACCAGGCCCTGGAGCAGAAGATGCGCCGCGGAAAGCGGGATGATGACCTTTACCGGCCAGACCGGCGGGTTCCAGGCCGACTGCGACGTTTCCCAGCGTGCGACGGAATCGGCTGCGAGCGACCAGCCCTGCCAGAGCAGGACGATCACGAACATGAAGAAGAGGACGGAGGTCGCGATGTCGACCATGGCGCGCGTGCGGCGCGACCAGCGGCCATAGACCAGATCGACATTCACGTGGCCATTGTTGATCAGCAGATAGCCGCCGCCCAGCAGCGCGTAGACGCCGAAGATGAGCTGCGACAACTCGCCGGTCCAGTTGCTCGGCGCGCGGAAGAAGTAGCGCAGCAGGACTTCGACGAACAGGAAGACGAACATGAACAGGACGAGATGGGCGGTGATGCGCCCGACCCATTCGTTCAGCCAGGTGATCGCACCTGCGCTCGCGCCAAGGACCTTCATGGCATGATCCGGGATTTCTGAGGGGAAAGGGCGCCGGGCGCGTGCCCGGCGCAGCAGACGTCTTTACTCTGCGGCTTCGGCTTCTTCGGCGCTTGCGGGCGCGCGGCCGAGTTCGGCGAGGTAATCGTCGAGCAGGTCCATCGCGGCTGCCGCCTTCTCGCCCTTTTCGCGTTCACGCTGCCAGCTTGCCTGCGCTGCCTGCAGCATCTGATCGCGGACATCCTGCGGCAGTTCGATCACTTCGACGTCGTGTTCGGCCTGTGCACGGGCAAGGGCGCGCTGTTCGCCCACGATATATTCGTTCGTGCGGCGCCAGAACTGTTCCTCGAGCGTGTTGTAGAGGATTTGCTGGACATCCTCGGGTAGCGCGTCGATCGCCTCCTGATTGATGATGAACGCGTCGATTCCGCCGATCGAAAGCGGTGGGCGTACGTGATACCTGGCGACTTCGTAGAGGCTCATCGACAACGCGCCCTGAACGGCGCCCCAGTGTGCGCCGTCGACCACGCCCGAGGACAATGCCTGATAGAGCTCGGATCCGGGGATCGACGAAACGGCCGCGCCGGCATCGGTCAGGTAGTTCTGCAGCGTGCCTGACGAGCGGATCGTCAGCGCCCGAAAATCGTCCGCCGTCTCAGGCTTTGCAGTCAGCACCATCTCGTTGGTGAAGATCTTGTCCGTGGAATAGTAGAGGCCGTGCTCGGCGGCGTCCTCGCGCACCATATCCTCGAAGCCGAGCGTCTTGAAGAAGTACTGCGCTTCCCACTCGTTTTCGAAGGCGGCCGGCAGACCGAAGGCGATGCCGGCCGTCTCCATCTCTCCCATGGCATAGGCCGGCGAGATGGTGCCCATCTGGATAACGCCGCGGCGCACCGCGTTGAAGATCTCGTCGGCCCCGAAAAGACCGCCGGCGGCATGCAACTCGAGCTTCAGCCGACCTTCGGTGCGCTCATCGAGCGTATCGCGCAGATACTCCAGGCTGTCGGCAAAGGAGCTCGAGGATTGCGGCCAATGCGACTGGACACGCCAGGTGACGCTTTCCTGCGCGCTGGCAGTAAAGGCGGTGAGCGACAACGCGACCACGACGGCCGGCGCGAGCGCCAGACGGCTGAAATAGGACATTCGTGTTTCCTCCGTTTTGATAGGAGCCGAAGCTCCATCACTGAGCCGGATCGTGTCCGGCACCTCCACGCGCCGGATCGTACCCGGCAACCTCCAAATTCCGCATTGCGAAATTGACTTTCGCAATAATTCGGTATCCTTGGGGAATGGAGGAGCCATGTCAACCACAACCGACGGGAACGGCGTGCATTCAGCGGTAGAGGCTGTGCATGCCGAGGATGGCGGCGACCGCAAGTTCGTAACCGCGCTCGCACGCGGGCTCGAAGTGCTGCGTGCCTTCCGCCCGCGAGACGGTTTTCTCGGCAATCAGGAAATTGCCGAGCGGACCGGGCTGCCCAAGCCCACCGTGACGCGGCTGACCTATACGCTTTGCGCGCTCGGCTATCTGACAAAGATGCCGCGAACGGGAAAGTACCAGCTTGCGCCGTCCGCGATCACGCTCGGCTATTCGGCGCTGGCCAATCTGGGGATCCGGCAGATCGCGCGCGCGCACATGGACGAACTCGCCGAACGGCTCGCCGCGCCGGTAGCGCTGGGGATCCGGGACCGCAACCGCGCGCTCTACGTCGACATCTCGCGCGGCTCGGCAGCGATCACGTTCCAGCTCGACATCGGCTCGGGCATACCGCTTGCGCAGTCGGCGATGGGCCGGGCGCTGCTCTCGGTGATGCCGCCCGACGAGCGCGAACGCGCGATCGCAGCGCTCGCGCCGCGCTACGGCGAAAGCTGGCCGGCGCTCGAGCGGGAAATGCGGGCCGAAATCGACGCCTGCATGCAGCGCGGCTATGCGATTTCGGCCGGTGCCTGGCGGCCGGGCATCCACGCAGTGGCCGCTCCGCTCGTCGCTGCGGACGGTTCCGGCGTCTACGCCTTCAACTGCGGCGGGCCGCCCTACCAGTTCACCGAACGCTTCATGCACGAGGAGGTCGGGCCGGCGATTCGCGACCTCGTGCGCAGCGTCGAAGCGGCGCTCAATGGCCGCCGGCGATGACATCCTGGCAGGCGGGGACGGTCGATGGGCCGGACAAGCACTGCCTATCGATTGAGCCAGATGATGAAGCGATGAACGAAAACAGTCGCTTAAATCATCAATCGGCGTCCATGCAAAACTGCATGGGTGCAATGCAAAACACGCTGCTTGATCTTTGGGCATTCAAAGCACATATCACGATCATCTCCCGGGCACGTTCCTCCTCCCATTGGTGCCCGCGAGTGTTCCCCTCTGGAGGTTTCGCCTGAAAAGGCACTTCCATACTTCAAGCCGGATCTTTTGATCCGGCTTTTTTTTGCCCGCAGTTCCGGCACCTCATGCCGCCTTGCCCTGGGAGAGCTCGTCCGCCTGCCGTCCGGTGAGCTCGGCCATGTGGTCGAAGCGGGCGGTGTAGCTGGCTACGCCGGTGGTCGCCGAGCGCATCTCCACGATGAGATTTCGCATTTCGCCCTGCGGCATCAGCGCTTCCACCATATCCCAGCCCTCCCAGCCGGGGCGCGCGTCGAAGCCGAGGATCTTGCCGCGCCGCTGCGAGACGATGGCCGTCATGCGCGCCGTCGCGTCGGAGGGCGTGACGATCTCGACGCGGAAGATCGGCTCCAGCATCACGGGCGAGGCTTCGGCCAGCGCTTCCTTCATGGCCAGGCGCGCGGCCTGCTGGAACGCCATGTCGGAAGAATCGACGTTGTGGAACGAGCCATCGGCGAGGTTGACCGCGATGTCGACCACAGGAAAGCCGAGCGGGCCGGATTTCAAACTGTCGCGCGTGCCTGTCTCGACGGAGGGGATGTACTGCTTCGGCACCACGCCGCCGGTGATCGTGTCCGTGAACTCGAAACCGGCACCGCGCGGCAGCGGCTTGATTTCGAGCACCACGTCGCCGAACTGGCCGTGGCCGCCGGACTGCTTCTTGTGGCGGCCGCGCTTGGTTACCGGTTTGCGGATCGTCTCGCGGTAGGGGATCGCGGGTTCGCTTGACGCGATTGCGATCTGGTAGCGGTTTTCCAGCCGCTCCAGCGCGACGCGCAGGTGCATCTCGCCATGACCGGACAGGATCGTCTCGCCGCTTTCCTGGTTCTGCTCCATGGTGAGCGAGGGGTCTTCCTGGACGAGCTTTTGCAGGCCGGCGGAGAGCTTGACGTCGTCCTTGCGGTCCTTCGAGCGCAGCGCGATCGCCTGGACGGGCTGCGGAGCGGGGGCGAGGTCGAGGCTGACGACGGCATTGCCCGTCGACAGCGTGTCGCCGGTCGCGATCGCATCCAGCTTGCCGAGCGCGACCGTTTCGCCCTCGCGCGCCGAACCGATCTTGGCCTGGTCCTTGCCGAGCATGGTGTAGAGGCCGGAGACCTTGCCCGACTGGCCGGACGACGCGGTCAATTCGGTGCCATCGGTGACGTTGCCGGACAGGATCCGAGCGATGGAGAGCTTGCCGCCATGGGGCGTGTGCAGCGTCTTCATCACCGCCAGGACGGGCTTTTCGTTCGCCTCCATGCCAAGGCGCTCGCGCGTCGAAGCGACGTCGGGCGCATCGTGGCGCAGCGCCTTCAATAGCCGCAGAATGCCGTTGCCGCGCTCGGCCGCGCCGATGAGGACGGGTGTGACGGAACCGTCGCGCAGGTCTGCCGCCAGGTCGTCGAAGACCGCGTCGCGGGCGGGCTCGATCTCCTCGAGGAGGTGCTCCATCAGCGCGTCGTCGTGGTCGGCCAGCGTTTCGAGCATCTGGAAGCGGGCTTCGAGTTCGGAGGCGCGCTGGTCGTCGGGGATCTGGGTGACGGTGCTCGGCGCATGCTCGCGATAGATGTAGGCGCGCTCGAGCGCCAGGTCGATCGAGCCGACGACGATGCCGTTCTCGCGCAACGGAATCTGGCGCAGGACAAGCGGCGTGCGGCTGGCCGGCTGCAGCAGCTTCAGCGTGTCGCGCACGCCGCCGGCCGCCTTGTCGATCTTGTTCAGGAACAGCATGCGCGGCACGCCGAGATCGTCGAGCTGGCGCAAGATCAGCTGCAGGGCGGGAATCTTCTTCTCGTCGGGCTCGGCGACGACGATGGCGAGGTCGCAGGCGCTCAGCACCGGCACCGCCTCATAGGCGAACTCGCCGGAGCCGGGGCAATCGACGAAGGTCAGGCTCTCGCCCATGAACTGCGTGGTGGCGACCGTGGCCTCGACGCTCATCGCGTGGGCGCGGGCCTCGGGCGAGAAATCGCCGACCGTCTGGCCGGCGGCGCCCTGGCGGGGGATCGCGCCGGTCCGGGCGAGGATCGCTTCCAGAAGCGTGGTCTTGCCGCTTGCGAAGGGACCGACAATGGCGATGCATTTCGGTCCCGTGCGTCGTTCTCCGGCGCGCTTGCCCATTTTCCGACCTCCCGTTGAGCCAATCTGCTGCAAGCGGCGGCCGGCCTGCGGCCGTCGCGGTTTCCTCCCGAGCGACGAAGCTTCACATGGAGTTGCCGCAAGGGCAAGCGCGGCGTAGGCTTGCGCCGTTCACATGGAGGTCGTCATGCGCATGCGTCTTCTTGCCCTTGCCATTTCGGGTTTCGCCGTCCTTGCTGCGACGGCGCTGACCGGCTTGACCAGTGATGCCACCGCCCAGACGAAACCGACCTCGGAAGGGCCAGGCGGCTGCGAGCGCGACAAGCCGACGACGAGCTGAGCGGGCGCGCGGAAGCGGCCCCGCGCAGCGATCCGGGCATTGTCAAAGAGCGGGAAGACGGGCGGTCGAAGGATCGCTCATCTGAAGTGTGTAGCGTGCGATCTTTCGACCGCCCGTCCGGAGTCTGTCGCCTGTTCGGACGGTCAGAGATGCACGAAGCACCCGCGGCTTTTCCCGCACCCGCATGAAGCGGGCCCCATCCACCTCGGCGCCGTCACGTGCCTGCCGGGTCCGAAGCGGCAGGGGGACGTCTCCGCCATCCTCCCAGACACCCGGTGCGCATCCGGTTCCCATGAGGACAGCGGGGGAATTATGCGGGAGGGTTTGAGGGAGGGGGATAAGTTTCTTGTGTGGTGAGGCGGGACTGACGAGAGGAGCGGGCGCTCGCCGCTTCGTCATCCTCGGGCTTGACCCGAGGATCCATGCCTCAGTGGTGGTGAATTGCGATTGGACGCAGAATTATCGCTCTTCTTCCACGGTCTCATCATGTCGATCTGGCGAGGCATGGATCCTAGGGTCTGCGCCTCCGCTTCGCTCCGGCTTCGCCCTAGGATGACGAAGCGGCAAGATACTATGCTTCAAAGAGGCCGGGTGCGCCCCGTGTCAAAGTCGGCCAGCGCCTGATCGGCGACCTTGTGTCAATGACCACGGAATCGGGACCCTGTATTTTCGCGCAAAAGGGACCCCGGTTTAGAGCTGGTGAAGGGCGCGCCGGTTAGCGCCCGATCAGGCGAAGCTGGTCGGGGTTTGCACAGCCTGATCG
>NZ_JAAAMH010000070.1 GCF_024105655.1 Aliihoeflea sp. 40Bstr573 | reverse complement strand
GGCTTCGGGCGGCTCAAGCGCTTCAAGCGCGTCGCCCTGCGCTGCGAAAAGACCGCACGGAACTACCGATCCATCGTCAGTTTCGCGGCCGGCCTATGCTTGATCAAATTCGTCCACACGGCCTAGAGAGCACAAGATACTACTATTAAATGGAATGGCCGTTTTCCTCGATCCGCACCCCGATAGCGGATCGCTAGCATTCCACCCTTTCGAAACCGTCGGATTTCCTAATCATACTGAACAGCGCCTAACTCTTGCCGCATCCGCCCACCTGCTACACTCCCCCCATGACCAAGCTGGAAAAGATCGAAGCGTCCGTCGCCGCCCTATCCGACGCGGAGCTGAAGCGCTTTGCCTCCTAGTTCGCAGACTTACAGTGGGCGAGCTGGGACCAACAGCTTGAGCAGAACGTCGAAGCCGGCAAGCTGGACAAGGTTGTGATTTTTCGTGGAATGAGGACCCTGTTTAAGGGGTGATTTTCGTCCAAACGGGACCCCTTAACGTGGGGTCATCAAAGTGCCTCCGGTTTCATCGGAGGCATTTGTGTTTTGGATGTTGATTGT
>NZ_JAAAMH010000007.1 GCF_024105655.1 Aliihoeflea sp. 40Bstr573 | reverse complement strand
GCAGGACTTCAACCTGCCGAAGCTTCGTGACGATCTCTTCCGGCTTGTGTCGTTTGTTGCTCATCGTGGTCCTCCTTCATGGTCAAAACCATAACTCAAGGTGGACCCGTTCAGTGGGGCTGGATCACTGAGGCCGACGAGCTCCGCCGGAACGCCGGCAACGCCCTCCATGCCGTAGCGGGCTGCCGTCAGGCCGATCACGAAACTGCCAAGCGTACAGACCGTGACGGTCAGCAGCCGGAAGCTTTTCGTTCGGATCGGGTTTCGAGTCGTCATGCGGAATAACCCTGGTTCACAGAGTTATTACCGCAGACTCGTTAAGAACTGTTTTTCAGTCTCGAGCGGCTCTTACGCCCCTTCACCTACGATCCGGTCAGTCGACTTCAGCTCTTCGAGCTGCGGCATCGAAGTGATGTGATAGCCCGAATCGACATAGTGGATTTCACCTGTTACGCCTGATGAAAGGTTCGACAGAAGATAGAGCGCCGAGCCGCCGACCTCGTCGATCGTGACCGTGCGGCGCAGCGGCGAATTGCGGCTCTGGAACGAGAACATCAGCCGCGCGTCTGAGATGCCGGCACCGGCAAGCGTACGCACCGGCCCGGCCGAGATCGCGTTGACGCGAATGTCGCGCGGGCCATAGTCGTCTGCCAGATAACGCACCGAGGCCTCGAGCGCGGCCTTGGCGACGCCCATGACGTTGTAGTTCGGCATGACGCGCACGGAGCCGGCATAGGTCAGCGTCAGCATCGACCCGCCAGGGTTCATCATCTCGGCCGCCTTGCGGGCGACTTCCGTGAACGAGTAGCACGAGATGACCATCGTGCGGGTGAAGTTGTCCTTCGTCGTGTTCGCGTAAAGGCCCTTGAGTTCGTTCTTGTCTGAAAAGCCGATGGCGTGGACGACGAAGTCGATCGTTCCCCACTCGGCCTTCAGCGCGTCGAAGACGCTGTCGATGGAGGCGGAATCCTCGACGTCGCAGGGCAGGACGAGCTTGGCGCCGACCTTTTCCGCCAGCGGCTTGACGCGGCGGCCGAACGCCTCCCCTTGGTAGGTGAAGGCGAGTTCCGCGCCATGCTCGGCAAGCTGCCTGGCGATGCCCCACGCGATCGAATGGTCGTTCGCGACACCCATCACGAGCCCGCGTTTGCCCTTCATCAGTCCTTGCATCGGATCAGCCCTGATAGCGCTGGAAGACCAGCGTTGCATTGGTGCCGCCGAAGCCGAACGAGTTCGAAAGCGCGATGTCGACCTTGGCGTCGTCGATGCGCTTGCGCACGACGGGCATGCCTTCGAATTCGGGATCGAGATTTTCGATATGCGCGCTCTCGCCGATGAAGCCGGCCTGCATCATCAAGAGCGAATAGATCGATTCCTGAACGCCGGCGGCGCCGAGCGAGTGTCCCGTCAGCGACTTTGTCGACTGGATATGCGGGATCTTGTCGCCGAACACTTCCCGGATGGCGCCCATTTCCTTGCTGTCGCCGACCGGCGTCGAGGTGCCATGCGTGTTGATGTAGTCGACGTCGCCTTTCACGGTGGCAAGCGCCTGGCGCATGCAGCGCACCGCGCCCTCGCCGGAAGGGGCGACCATGTCGTAGCCGTCCGACGTCGCGCCATAGCCGACGATCTCGGCATAGATCTTGGCGCCCCGCGCCTTTGCCGTTTCGAGGTCCTCGAGGACGAGGACGCCTGCGCCGCCGGCGATGACGAAGCCGTCGCGGCCCTCGTCATAGGCGCGGGAGGCGACTTCCGGGCGGTCATTGTACTTGGACGACATCGCGCCCATGGCGTCGAAGAGGTTCGACATTGTCCAGTCGAGATCCTCGTGGCCGCCGGCGAAGATGCGGTCCTGCTTGCCGAACTGGATCAACTCATAGGCATTGCCGATGCAATGCGCCGAGGTCGAGCAGGCCGACGAGATGGAATAGTTGACGCCATGAATCTTGAACCAGGTGGCGAGCGTGGCGGACGCGGTCGACGACATCGCCTTCGGCACGGCGAACGGCCCGATGCGCTTGGGGCTGCCCTTCTCGCGGGTGATGTCGGCAGCTTCGACTATCTGGCGCGTGGACGGGCCGCCCGAGCCCATGATGATGCCGGTGCGTTCATTGGTGATCTCGGCTTCGCCTAGTCCCGCATCGGCGATCGCCTGCTCCATGGCGACATGGTTCCATGCACCGCCCTTCGACAGGAAGCGCATGGCGCGGCGGTCGACGACCTCGGCGGGATCAAGGTCGGGCTTGCCCCAGACCTGGCACTTGAAGCCGTGCTCGGCGAACTCGTCGGAGAAGGAGATGCCCGAGCGCGCGTCGCGCAGTGACGTCGTCACCTCCTCGGCATTGCTTCCGATCGAGGAAACGATTCCCAAACCCGTGATGACGACGCGTCTCATATGGCGCTCCATTTGATGGCGGGCAATAACTTGTCCGCAAGTGTATCGGGATGCCTTAGGCAGCTTCCTGCTTCGACAGACCGACCTTGAGGTCGGTTGCCTTGTATATCTGTTCGCCGTCCGCCTTCAGCCAGCCATCGGCGATGCCGAGGACGAGGCGGCCGCGCATGACGCGCTTGAAGTCGACGCCGTATTCGACCTTCTTCACCGACGGCGTCACCATGCCCTTGAACTTCACCTCACCGGTCGAAAGGGCCATGCCCTTGCCTTCCTCGCCGAGCCACCCAAGGAAGAAGCCGGTCAGTTGCCACATGGCGTCGAGCCCGAGACAGCCGGGCATGATGGGGTTGCCCGGGAAGTGGCAGGGGAAGAACCAGAGGTCGGGCTTGATGTCGAGTTCGGCGCGCACGAAGCCCTTGTCGAACTCGCCACCGGTCTCGCTGATTTGCGTGATCCGATCGAACATCAGCATCGGAGGAGCGGGGAGCTGTGCATTGCCCGGTCCGAACAATTTGCCCTCTGCGCAGGCAAGAAGGTCCTCGTAACCGTAGCTTGATTTCTGGTCAGCCATATCGCTCCGTCCCGTTGGCACGGCCATCATGCGACCGTTTGAGAAAGTCCCTAGCATAGTCGGTTTGCGCGAGGAAACCGCGCTCCGCGCTTAACGCGCCTGTCTTTGGCGGTCAATGTGCCGCTATTGATCGTGGTCGGCATACCGAATATATCTTGCTGGGAACGCTGCCTGGGAAATTGGGCGGCAACACGATTTCCAAGGGCAAGTTTATCGGCGAGAGAATGGCCTCAGGCAGCGAGACCTCCCCAGTTGATATCGAAATGCGCGTCAGGCGTGCCGGACTTCGTCCGACCCGCCAGCGCATCGCGCTTGCCGATCTTCTGTTTGCACAGGGCGACCGTCACCTGTCTGCTGAAGAGTTGCATGAGGAAGCGCAGGGTGCCGGCGTCGCCGTTTCGCTGGCGACCGTATACAATACGCTCCACCAGTTCACCGAAGCGGGTCTGTTGCGCATTCTCGCCGTCGAGGGTGCCCGCACCTATTTCGACACCAACACGTCGGACCACCACCACTTCTTCGTCGAAGGCGAGAACCGCGTGATGGACATCGAGCACGGACCGGTCTGCGTGACCAATCTGCCGACGCCGCCGGAAGGCATGGAAATCGCGAATGTCGACATCGTCATTCGCCTGCGCCCGAAGAGCCGCTGAACTGATCTGATCGGTCAGTTCGTGTAGGTTTCGCCCGGATAGGCGCCCCATACCTGCGCTTGCTCGATCCATCCGCGATGGCCGGCGAAGTCCATCTCGCACCATTCACCGTTGCAGGCCTGGATCGACCCGATGACGCCCGGCTCCAGATAGGCGCGGATCGCCGCAGCACGGTTCGCCGCGCCATAAAGATTGACCTGAACGTCGTCTTTGCCCTTGTGCCAGGGCGCGACAACAGCGGTCCGGTTGCCGGAAAGAAGCGACTGGTTGATCCAGCCTTCCGCGCCCTCGGCATCGCGCACGCGGCGCCAGTTGTCGTATTCCTGGATGATTTCGACCGGCAGGCCCGACTTCAAATACATCCACTCGACGGCATAATTGGTGCCCGGACCGACACGCAGGTTGACGCGGTTGGCGCGCAGGCTGACGAAGCGCGGCAGGGGCAAGCCGCTCGGGCCGACCTGCTGCGCATATGCGGCCCCTTGCCCGATGACGCCCGAAAGCCCCACACTGCCGAACGCCAGCACCGCTGCGAGGACCGTAAGGGTCGCACGGCGAAGGAGCGAGGAGGAAGCGGTGCGGTCCTGCATGGTCGAGACGAGCCTTTCTGAGGCGCCATTCCTGTGGGCGCTGCCAGCGGCGAGCGGCAGAACGGCGCCACGCGGAAGATGCGGGTGATTCCGGTTCCAACTATCCGCGTTCTTGGTTAAAGAGGTCTCAACGCGTCAGGATTCGAGGAACCCATGGCAGGCCGCAAGAAGCCTATGGTCGTCATTACCCGCAAGCTCCCCGATCAGGTCGAAACGCGTATGCGCGAGCTTTTCGACGCGCGCCTCAATGTCGACGACCGGCCGATGACGCAGCCCGAACTCGTCGCGGCGATGCGCGAGGCGGACGTGCTCGTGCCGACCGTCACCGACCGGATCGATGCGGCGCTGATCGAGCAGGCTGGGCCGAATCTCAAGCTGATCGCGAATTTCGGCAACGGCGTCGACAATATCGACGTCGTGAGCGCATCCAGGAAGGGCATCACCGTCACCAACACGCCGAACGTCCTCAACGAGGACACGGCGGACATGACGATGGCGCTGATGCTGGCCGTGCCGCGCAGGTTGGTCGAGGGTGCGGCCGTGCTGAGCGAGGACGGCAAATGGCCCGGCTGGTCGCCGACCTGGATGCTTGGGCGGCGCATCTGGGGCAAGCGTCTCGGCATCGTCGGCATGGGCCGCATCGGCACTGCCGTTGCGCGCCGCGCCAAGGCGTTCGGCCTGTCGATCCATTATCACAACCGCAAGCGGGTTGCGCCGAAGATCGAGGATGAGCTGGAGGCGACCTATTGGGAAAGCCTCGACCAGATGCTGGCCCGTATGGACATCATCTCGGTCAACTGTCCCTCGACGCCGGCGACGTTCCATCTCCTTTCGGCCCGACGCCTCGCGCTGATGCAGCCCTCGGCCTATGTGGTCAATACGGCGCGCGGCGACATCATCGACGAGGATGCACTCATCAGGATGCTGCAGGACGGCAAGTTGGCCGGCGCGGGCCTCGACGTCTTCGAGCATGAGCCGGCGGTCAGCCCCAAGCTGCTGAAGCTTGCCGCAAAGGGCCGCGTCGTCATCCTGCCGCATATGGGCTCTGCGACGATCGAGGGCCGGATCGACATGGGCGAGAAGGTGATCATCAACATCCGCACCTATTTCGACGGCCACCGTCCGCCGGACCGCGTATTGCCGCTCAAGGTCTGACGTACTGGACCGAAAAGTGGAAACCGGTCTTCGGAAAATCCGATGCGCCGCTAAACCCTGGCGGCGCGGTATTTCACGATGTCGAAGCGCGCCCCGAGCGCATCATAGAGCAGGAGCCGGCCGACCAGCGGCTCGCCGGCGCCCGTGACGAGCTTGATCACTTCCATTGCCTGCAGCGTGCCGATGACGCCCGTCAGCGCGCCGACGACGCCCGCCTGCGCGCAGGACGGAACGAGGCCGGCCGGCGGCGGCTCGGGGAAGAGATCGCGGTAGGACGGGTTCTGCCGTCCGTCCGGCCCGGTCTCGAACGGTTTCAGCACGGTGAGAGACCCGTCGAACCGGCCGACCGCGCCGGTGACGAGCGGAACACCGGCCGTCGCGCAGGCATCGGCGAGCGCATAGCGCGTGTCAAAATTGTCCGAACCGTCGACGGCGATGTCGTAGCCTTCAAGGAGACCGGCGGCATTGTCGGCCGTGATGCGCATGGCGTGGAGTTCAACCTTCACATGCGGGTTGAGACGACCGATCGCTTCGCTGGCGCTTTCCCCTTTCGCCATGCCGACTGCGTCGGTCGCATGGATCACCTGCCGCTGGAGATTGGACAGCGAGACGTGGTCGTCGTCGACGATGCCGAGCGTGCCGATGCCGGCTGCGGCGAGGTATTGCAGGACCGGCGCGCCGAGCCCACCCGCGCCGATGACGAGGACGCGCGCGCGCTTCAGCTTCTGCTGGCCCGGCCCACCGATCTCGGCCAGCACGATGTGGCGCGCGTAGCGCTCGAGTTCGTCGTCGGAAAGGGCAGGGGGCTGGTTCATGGCTGGATGGTAGCGGCGGGCGCCTCTTTTGTCATCGCGGCGAGATCGTGCCGGCATTCACGTCCAGGAATTGCGCGCGGCCGTCAAGGCTGGAGAACAGCGCGGCGTCGGTGCCGGTCATGAACGCCTGGCAATCGAGCTCGGTGAGGATCGAAAAGAGCGCGGCGCGCCGGCCGGGATCGAGATGGGCGGCGATCTCATCGAGAAGCAGGATCGGCGTCGCGCCGGTCATCTCGGCCACGAGCCGCGCCTGCGACAGGATCATGCCGGTCAACAGTGCCTTCTGCTCGCCGGTCGAGCACAGCGCGGCGGGCATTGCCTTGGGCCTGTGCGCGACGGTCAGGTCCGAGCGGTGCGGGCCTTCGAGCGTGCGCCCCGCTGCCCGGTCTCGCGCGCGATTGTCCGCAAGCCGTTCGATGAAGGCCGTCTCGATGTCGACAGCGGGCGCGGTGCCGACCAACACCTCGAGGACCCCATCGAGCGCGACGTCCGATTTCGGGAACGGTCCGCCGTCGGGCAGTTTCTCGACCATGCCGGCGAGCAGCCCGACGAGTTCCATGCGCGCCGAGGCGATGGCGACGCCTGTTTCGGCCATCTGCGTCTCGATGGCTTCGAACCAGCCGTCGTCGCGGCTGCCTTCGGCGAGAAGCCGGTTGCGCCCGCGCATCGCCTTCTCGTAGTCGAGCGCGCGTCGGCCGTGCTGCGGATCGATGGCGAGGACGAGCCGGTCGAGGAAGCGGCGACGGTCGCCTGCCGGACCGTTGAAGAGCGAATCCATCGACGGCACGAGCCAGATGATGCGCAGCCATTCGAGAAGGTCATCGGCGGATTTCGCCGGCACGCCATTTATGCGCACACGCCGCGCGGGCTCCACCACGCCCGGCTGGTCGGACAGCGTTCCGGTGCCGATCGACACCTCGCCGAACGGCCCCTCGACCTTTGCGTTGATGGCGAAGCCGGTGGAAGCAGCAGCGGTCGCGATATCCTCATGCGCGGCACGGCGCAGGCCGCGGCCCGGCGTGAGGAACGAAATGGCTTCCAGGAGATTGGTCTTGCCGGCGCCGTTGTCGCCGGTCAGCACCACGGGACCGCGCTCGAGCGACAGCGTCAACTGGCCGTAATTCCGGAAGTTCGTAAGCGTCAGCTTACGGATTGCGGTTTGCTCGGCCAAGTCCCGTGTCCGGCGATCAGACGCGCATCGGCATCAGGACGTAGAGCGTATCGGCATCCGCGCCATCCTGGATCAGCGTCGGCGAGCCGGCGTCGGCGAGCAGGAACTGCGCTTCACCACCCGACAATTGCGCCGCGACGTCGAGGAGATACTTGGCGTTGAAGCCGATCTCCAGCGGATCGGCCGAATAGTCGGCTGCAACCTCTTCGGTCGCGCTGCCCGAATCCGGGTTGTTGACGGCGAGCGTGACCATGCCGTCGCCGATGGAGAGCTTGACGGCGCGCCCACGCTCGGACGACACGGTCGAGACGCGGTCGACGGCCTGCGCGAAGCTCTGGCGATCGATCAGGAGCTTCTTGTCGTTGCCGGTCGGGATGACACGCTGGTAGTCGGGGAAAGTGCCGTCGATCAGCTTGGAGGTCAGCACGACGGAGCCCATCGTGAAGCGGATCTTGGTGTCCGAAAGCTCGATCGAGACCTGAAGGTCGGGCTGGTCGACGAGCTTTTGGAGTTCGGAAACAGTCTTGCGCGGGATGATGATGCCCGGCATGCCCTCGCAGCCCGAGGGCGCTTCCGTTTCGGCGCGCGCCAGGCGATGGCCATCGGTCGCGACCGAACGCAGGCGAAGCCGCCCGTCGGCCTCGATCGCGTGAAGATAGATGCCGTTGAGATAGTAGCGCGTCTCCTCGGTCGAGATCGCGAACTGCGTCTTGTCGATCAGGCGCTTCAGCGCCTCGGCGGGCATCTGGAAACGGTGGGTGAAGGAGCCGGCCGTGAGCTCGGGGAAGTCCGACTGCGGCAGGCACTGAAGGCGGAAGGAGGAACGGCCGGAGACGACCGACATCGCCTTGCCGCTCTCGTCGAGCTTCAGCATCACTTCCGACCCGTCCGACAGTTTGCGCACGATGTCGTAGAGAAGGTGTGCGGGAACGGTCGTGGCGCCGGCCTGCTCGACGCGCGCGGGCGTCGCTTCGGTCACTTCGAGGTCGAGATCCGTGGCTTTCAGCGATAGGCCCTCGCCATCGGCGCTCAAAAGGACGTTCGACAGAATCGGGATCGTGTTGCGCCGCTCGACCACCCGGTGAACATGGTTGAGCGACTTGAGGAGGTTCGACCGTTCGAGGATGACGCGCATGACCGATTATACTCGCGAAGGACTTGATGGCAGGGCTTCCTGGCGGCCAGAGCGGCGCCGGAAACGGGTGGGCAGACTGACAGGAAATCCGGCGAAAACGCAAGTCCGGGCCACAACGAGCGGCCCGGAAGCATGTCAAAGGCGTGGATAGACCGTGCCCAGCGGTTTGTTCAGGCCTGGTCCGAGATCAGGCGCTTCAGGAGTTCGAGTTCCTGCGCCATCTTGGTGTCGCCGTCGGAAAGTCCCTCGATCTTGCGCACGGCATGGAGGACCGTTGTGTGGTCGCGCCCGCCGAAGCGCCGTCCGATCTCCGGCAGCGAGCGCGGCGTCATGATCTTGGCGAGATACATGGCGATCTGGCGCGGCTTCACGATGGTGCGCGTGCGGCGGTTGGAGAGAAGCTCCGTCTTCGACACGTTGTAGTGGCGCGCCACGATGCGCTGGATGTCTTCGATGCGCACCCGCTTGGGCTCGCCCGAACGATACATGTGGCCCAGCAATTCGTCGATCCGGTCGACCGACAGTTGCGGCTCGAAGGACTGGCGGAACAGGAGCTGATTGAACGCGCCCTCGAGCTCGCGGCCCGAGCCTGTCACGGTCTGCGCGACGTGCTCCAAAATGCCGTCGGCGATGGCGATCGACGGGTCCTCCGAGGCGGCGGCGGCAAGGCGCTGCTGCAGCATCGAAAGACGCATCGAGAAGTCCGGCGTCGCCATTTCCAGCGCGACGCCGCCATTGAGGCGCGAGCGCACGCGCGGCTCGAGCGACTCCAGCTCGGAAGGTGGCCGGTCGGCAGCTACGACGACCTGGCGCGCGCTGTCGAGCAGCGTGTTGATGAGATGGCAGAATTCGTGCTGGATCGACTTGCCTTGCAGAAACTGCATGTCGTCGATGATCAGGAGGTCGATGTCGCGAAGCTGTTCCTTGAAGGTCAGCGCATTGTTGTCGCGGATCGCGGTTGCGAAGCGCCACATGAAGTACTCGGCCGTGAGGTAGACGACGCGCGATTGCGGCCGGCGCTGCAGCGCTTCGGCGGCAATCGCCTGGAGGAGGTGCGTTTTGCCCAGCCCCACGGAAGCGTGGAGGAAGAGCGGGTTGAAGCGCACCGCATTCGACGCGCTCTCCGCGACGGCGCGGGCGGCGGCAAAGGCCACGCGGTTCGAAGGGCCCTCGACGAACGAGGCAAACGTGTAGCGGCTGTCGAGTGGAGAGCCGAGGACAGACTGACGCTGCGCAAAGGACTCGTTCGACGCCGCGCGCGGCTGGCCGGCCGGAACGCCGGTGCGGACGGGCATCTGTGTCACGGTGGCACTGGCAAGCGCGCGCGGCTTGCCGGGCTGGATGTCCTCGTCCTCGACGGCCTTGACGGGCCGGGTGGCGCTGCGCACCACGATCTCGACCTTCAGGACGGACGGGTCCGACTGCTTCCACAACTCGCCGATCAGGTCGCGGTAGTGGCCGTTGATCCACTGACGCAGGAAGGCCGTCGGCACCGAGAGGCGCACGATGCCCCGTGAGGCCTCGGCGACCTGCATCCGGCCGAACCAGCTCGAATAGACGTCATTGCCCAGGCGCGCCTTCAATTGCGCGGTCACACGTTCGAATGTCGCTCCGGCCCCCGGTGCGCTGTCGCCTTCCATCTGATGTTGTCCCTCGACCTTCAATTTCGAAAAGGAGGTGCTTGCCCGCGCACCCGCTTCGACGCCGCTTTGCATATTGAGTGTCCCTGTTGTGCGAGCAGCATGGCGCGTCTTCCTCGACGATGACCCGGCCTGCTGCTTCCTCGTTTGGTCTGACCTGAACCTCGGTCGCTGCCGAAGTGTGTGATCCCTTCATTTGCCGGCACGAACGCCGGCCCCGTTCCCCAAGCCCCCCTGGGCAATAGCTGGCCGTCCAGCCAGAAAGGCCGGTGGCATGGCCGTCAGTCCTGACGGCGAAATCGACTATTATGGTGTTGAAAGCGGACAAGCCAATGACGTGCGCAGACACTGGCGTCCACGTTGTCCGGCATGTCGGAAATGGCGAAATCCGCAGGTTTCCCTGCCCCTCTCAACGGGACCGACATTACAAAAGGCGGCGCCGGACAGGCAAGACCGCCGTAACGGATTCTTCACCTCTGCAACCTGGATCGGGCCTCCAAAGCGCCCGCCCAAATCCGTCGCCGGCGCATAAACCGTTTTGATTCAAAACCTTTTTGGCCGGCCGCCGATTTTGCCTGTGGGCTTCAAATAATTTTCCAAAAGGCGCCTTGACTCATCGCCGGCTTCGCTGGGTGTGGCTCTCATTTGGCGGGCTTCAAAAGACCCCGGGTAAGATATTGATTTCAAACAGAAAAACATGCTGACCGAAAGCCTGTGCATAACCATGGGGAAGGGTTGGCGCGATCTGCGATTCTTTCGTCGGCAAGTCGTTGCAATCGATGACATTTGCCTTCCCCGGCGGCAGGAAATCCGTTCACAGGGCACAAAAAAACCCGGCTCGAAGCCGGGTTTTCTCAAAATTCCAGGTCGCGTCGTATCAGGCTTCGAGAGCCTTCACGCGATTGGCCAGGCGCGAGACCTTCCGCGAAGCGGTGTTCTTGTGGAACACGCCCTTGGAGGCGGCGCGCATCAATTCCGGCTGGGCGGCGCGGAAAGCTTCCTGGGCGGCGGCCTTGTCGCCGGACAGGAGGGCTTCCTCGACCTTGCGCAGGAACGTGCGAACACGCGAGCGGCGGTTCTTGTTAACAGCCGTGCGGGCAGCGATCTTGCGCGTTGCCTTTTTGGCCGAAGACGTATTGGCCATCGAATGCCTCTCTTCAGTGTCTCTTTGCGTGGACGCGCCGAACGAGCAGGAGCCGGGCGCAAAAACAATTGGGGCAGCCCGCAAGCTGCCTCAGTCGTCGGGGCTTATAGTCGAGCCGCCCCCTTGCGTCAACGCCTATCGGCCTAGCGATTGCGGAAATTCGCCGAGCGCTTCTCGGAGAAGGCGGCCATGCCTTCCTTCTGGTCGTCGAGCGCGAACATGGCGTGGAAGACGCGTCGCTCGAAGCGCAGGCCCTCGGCGAGGAAGGTCTCGTAGGAGCGGTTGACGGCCTCCTTGGTCATCATCACCGCCGGCAGCGAGAATTCGGCGATCTTCGCGGCAGCCGTCAGGGCTTCCTCGATGAGTTCGCCCGCCGGCACAACGCGCGAGACAAGGCCGGAGCGCTCGGCCTCGGCGGCGTCCATCATCCGGCCGGTGAGGCACATGTCCATCGCCTTCGACTTGCCGACGAAACGGGTGAGGCGCTGCGAGCCGCCCATCCCGGGCATGACGCCGAGCGTGATCTCGGGCTGGCCGAACTTGGCATTGTCGGCTGCGATGATGAAGTCGCACATCATCGCAAGCTCGCAGCCCCCGCCGAGCGCGTATCCCGACACCGCGGCGATGATCGGCTTGCGTATGCGCGTGAAGGCGTCCCAGCCGGAAAAGAAGTCCTGCATGTACATGTCGACATAGGACTTCTGCTGCATCTCCTTGATGTCTGCACCGGCGGCAAAGGCCTTCTCCGAGCCGGTCATCACGATCGCGCCGATCTTGGGATTGGCCTCGAACGCCTCGGCGGCGGCGACCACGTCCTTGAGCATTTCGGAGTTGAGCGCATTGAGCGCCTTGGGGCGGTTGAGCGTGATCAGGCCGACACGGCCGCGGGTTTCGACGAGAATGGTTTCGTAGGCCAAGCTATCCTCCTGCGCGCAAGACTGCGTTCGACATGGGATAGCTAACGCTGGCAGGCGGAGCAATAGAAGGTGGACCGGCCCGACTGCACAACCCTTTTGACGACGCCGGCGCAGCCTTCGCGTCGGCAAGGCTCGCCCTCGCGGTCATAGACATTGAAGGAATGCTGGAAATAGCCGAGCGAGCCGTCGGTCAACTGATGGTCGCGCAGGGTCGAGCCACCGGCGGCAATCGCATCGGCAATGACGGTGCGGATGGCGTCTGCAAGCCGCGCGGCGCGCCGTCCCGACACCGTTCCGGCCAGCCGCTTGGGCGAAAGTCCGGCCCGCCAGAGCGCTTCGCATACGTAGATGTTGCCGAGCCCGGCGATCAGTTTCTGGTCGAGGAGCGCGGCCTTGAGCGGCGAGCGGCGGCCAGCAAGAAGTGCGGCCAGAACCGCGCCGTCGAGTGCGTTTCCCGTCGGCTCGATGCCGAGCGAGGCAAGAAAGGGATGGGCGTCAAGGTCGTACGCCTCGGCAAAGACCATGAAGCCGAAGCGGCGCGGGTCGTTATAGACGACGCGGTGCGTCCTGCCGCCTCGTTCCAGGTGGAGGACGACATGGTCATGCGCGGCTAGTTTGGTGCGTTCGTGACGGAAGTTGCCGGGCATCTCCTGGCTGTCCTCGTCATGGATGCGGAACGAGCCCGACATGCCCAGATGCGCGATCAGCACGGGATCCTTGTCGAGATGGATGAAGAGGAACTTCGCCCGCCGGCCGACCGACACGATCCGCCGCCCTTGAAGCCTTGCCGCGAAATCTTCCGGAAAGGGAAAGCGCAGATCCGGCCGGCGCTGCTCCACCGCGACGATGGTGGCGTCTTCCATCACGGGGGCGAGCCCGCGACGAACCGTTTCAACCTCGGGAAGTTCAGGCATCGGCGGCAATCGCGCCGTAGAAGGATCGCCCGTGCGGACCTGGCGAAAGCCGCAGATGCGCGGCGACCGTCTCGCCGATATCCGCGAAGCTCTTGCGCACGCCGACCGCGCCGGATTTGAGGCCGGGCCCGGTGCCGATGACGGGAACCTGCTCGCGGGTATGATCCGTGCCGCGGAAGGTCGGATCGCAGCCATGGTCGGCGGTCAGGAGCAGAAGATCGCCTGGGCGGAGCTCTTGAAGCGCTTCCGGCAGGCGCCGGTCGAAGGCTTCGAGCGCAGCGGCATAGCCGGCAACGTCGCGCCGATGGCCGTAAAGCGCGTCGAAGTCGACGAAGTTTGCGAAGACGAGATCACCGTCCCTGGCGTCTTCCATCGCTTCCAGCGCGCGGTCGAACATCGCCATGTTGTCGGGGCCCTTGCGCAGGTGCGAGACGCCCCGATGGGCGAAGATGTCGCCGATCTTGCCGACTGCGAGCGAGCGGCCGCCGCTGGCGATCACCCGGTCCATCAGCGTCGGCTCGGGCGGCGGCACAGCATAGTCGCGTCGATTGGACGTGCGCTGGAACGTATCGGCAGTCTCGCCGACGAAGGGGCGCGCGATGACGCGGCCGATATTGAGCGGATCGACGAGGCGGCGCACTGTCTGGCAGAGCATGTAGAGCCGTTCGAGCCCGAAATGTGTCTCATGCGCGGCGATCTGGAAGACACTGTCGGCCGAGGTGTAGCAGATCGGCTTGCCGGTGCGGATGTGCTCCTCGCCATGGCGCGCGATGATGTCGGTGCCCGATGCGTGGCAATTGCCGAGAATGCCGGGAACGCCGCCTTCCGCGACGACTGCGGCGACAAGATCGTGGGAAAAGGCAGGTCCTTCCTCGGGGAAATAGCCCCAGTCGAAGGTGACGGGAACGCCGGCCATCTCCCAGTGTCCGGAGGGCGTATCCTTGCCGCTCGAAACCTCCTGCGCGGAGCCGAAGAAGCCGTCGACGCCATTCGCGGCCGGCTTTCGTCCGGCGGCGAGGTCGGCGGCGTGGAAAAGGCCGAGCCGCGCCAGGTTGGGAAGGTGGAGCGGACCCTGGCGAAGGCCGGGCCTGTCGGCCTCGCCGCGCGCACAGCTTTCCGCGATGTGGCCGAGCGTGTCGGACCCCGCATCGCCGAACCGTTCGGCATCCGGGGCATGGCCGATGCCGAATGAATCGAGCACGAGAAGGAAGGCGCGGCGCATAGGTTGGTCCATCTGTCGCGATAATGGCGACAGATAGGGCTATGCCGGGGGCGTTGCAAACGTCGCCAGCCTCAACAGTCGCCGCATCTGACGTCGGCGGACATGCGCGGGCGCAGATAGTACTGCTCGCTCATGTTCAGCGTGCTGAAGGCCGAAGCCAGTCCGAGCGAGGCCTTCTGTTCGGCGGTCCATGCGATGACGGGCTTGTAGCCGAGTTCCGTGGTGACCCGTACGAGATGGGTGCCGACCACGCGCAACTGCTCGGGAACCACCGTTTCGGTGTTCTTCGGCACGGCCTGGGATTTGTGGTTGCCTTCGATCTGGCGCGACCACTCGACGACGGCCTTGGGATTGGCTTTGTCGCCCTCGATGCCGATATGCTCGATGATGATCGTGGGACGCGAACGGCTGTAGGGCTGGATGATCGCAGCGCCGATATCCAGAATCTGGTCCACGTCCACGCGCGGGACCTCACGCTGTTGCGCGACAAGGTCACCTACCATGGAGGCGATACGGCCGACCTTCTTGTTGGTCTCGATCGCCTGCGACACTTCCATGGTCATGAAATAGAGAACGAGCAGGATCGGCGCGATGAACGCGAATTCGATCGCGGCCGCGCCGCGCGTGTCCGCGCGTAGGCGTTTGGCGGCACTTGCAATGGATCGCATCATCGGGCCGCCTCACTCCGCATAGGGTTCGTTCTGCCAGGTGACGGTTGCGAAATGCAGCACCTTGCCACCATTGATGGTCGACATGGACAGCCGCATCATGTCGGTCATGACCGGCCAGCGATAATAGACGCGCAGCACGTTTTTCGACTCGGCGCCGCCGGAAACCGCATCGAAATCCGTGTCGTCGAGATCGCCATTGCTGTAGGGCGTGCGCAGCGCGGCAGCCTGCGCGAAGGTCTCAAAGGTCTGCAGATCGACCTCAAGCCCTGGGCAACCGGCCGAAACAAGAATCTCCATGCGCTGGCAGATGCGGTCGCGAAGCTGATCGTGGCTGAGTTGGTCGGCCCGCAACTGGCCCGTGCGGTAGAGTCGGGCGACGTCGTCGGTCGCGTTGGTCATGACCTGCTGGGCCGCAAAGGAAATGCAGCTTTCAAGGATCGCGAATACCAGGAGCGCGAAAGGGATGACGAGGATCGAGAACTCGACCGCCGTGCTGCCGTCGCGTCGGCGCACAAAGGCGCTGAGCAGCCCCTTGCGGGCAGATGGCGCAGTGACGGATGCGTGTGTCGGCATTCTTCGGGTCCCGCCTGTTCAACTCCACCGACCACGCTAGCGCAGTCATGTTGAATTGAGGTTGTGGCGGTCGCTAGGATGCGACGAAAAGAATTAACGCCGCGTTCAGGGTGCGCCGATCGTCGTGTCCGAGAGGGCTTCCGCCTCGGTGACATACGCCGCTTCGCACACCGGCGTGCACGAGAGCGTCTGCACGGCGGCGCGGCGATAGATGCGCACCGAATTCACCGACTGCCGCGACACCGTCACCTGCTCGTCGACGATCGGTTGGCCGTCGGCGTCGAGAACGACGAGGTTGGTCACGCCGAAGCCCTTGCCGGTGAGAACCAATGTCGAGGCGTCCTGCACGGAAGCGTCGGCGATTGCAGGGTTGCCGATGATGATCGTGTCGGCAGCGCGCGCGAGCTTGACGATCTTGGCCTGGTTGACGAGGACCGAGATGCCGGCATCCGCCAGCGCAGGAGCCGCGAAGAGCGATGCGGCTCCGGCAAGCGCCAGGCCCGCGATGAAGCGAATGGATGTTGTCGACCGCGCCACGTTTCGGTTCCCTTATTCGGTAATCTTCTGGAAGGTGAAGGAGAATGGTGAATTGGCGGTTAACCGCAAGGCGCCCGTGCAGATTGCATCAAATCCCCCGATCCGTTTCACCAAAGCTTAAGCGTGACCGGTCTAGCTTGCGCCTGTAAAGTGAGGGTTTGTCATGGTCGAAGCGCTGATCCTGGTCATCTTTCCGTTCTGCATGGTCTATGCGGCCGTTTCGGACATGATCACCATGACGATCGCCAACCGCGTCTCCGTTCTTCTTGTCGCGACCTTTCTGGTCGTCGCGCCGCTGACGGGCATGCCTGTGGCGATGCTGGGAATGCACGTCATGGCCGCGGCGGCGGTTCTGTGCGTGACATTTGCGCTCTTCGCCCTCGGCACGATGGGCGGGGGAGACGCCAAGCTTCTCGCAGCGACTGCACTGTGGATGGGATTCGGGATGCCGCTCGCCGAGTATGTCGTCGTCGGCGCAGTCTGGGGCGGCATGCTGACGCTGCTGATCCTCGCCTACCGCAATTCGCCGATCTCCGACGTCACCGGCAATTTCGTGCTCTTGCGCAATTTCGCCGACCGGCGCGTGGGGATTCCCTACGGCATTGCGCTCGGTGCGGCCGGGCTGATGGTGTTCCCGTCCTCGCCCATGGGCGCATGGGCGATACAGTCTCTCGTCAGGTAGAGCGTCGTCAATCGATCGTTAAGCATAAGTGTAAGCTGGTCGTTAACCTTAATTTGACGATTGGTGATGCAAGGTCCGCCCTGGCTTGAAGAAAATGCCGGGTAAAGGGCGCGGACATGGCTCCATCCAGAGTAATCATCCTTGGCGTCGCGGTCGTGGCCGCCGCAGGCGCCGGCTTGATCGCCAGGAACATGGCCTCGGCGCCGCCTGAACAGGTTTTCATCGAAACCGGCCCCGCCGAACCGGCCATCGCGCTGACGGAAGTGCTCGTGATGAGCGGCGACGTGCCGATGGGCGGCGCGCTCGGCGAGCAACTCGCCTGGCAGTCCTGGCCATCCAGCAATGTCTACGACTATTTCATCCGCCGCGACGTCGACCCCGACGCGCTCGAAGAGCTGCAGACCGCGATCGCCAGGGTCCCGATCTATGCCGGTGAGCCGCTGCGCCGCTCCAAGCTGATCGGCGAGGGCCAAAGCTTCATGTCGTCGATCCTGCCGTCGGGCAAGCGCGCGGTCGCGACGCAGATTTCCGCCGACACGTCGGCGGGCGGCTTCATCCTGCCGAACGACTATGTCGACGTCATCATGACGCGCCGCCAGACCGACAGCAGCGGCGTGGAGGCCTACGCGACCGAGACGGTGCTGCGCAACATCCGCGTCCTCGCGATCGATCAGGCGATCCAGGAGGACGAGGAGGGCCGACGGGTCAAGGTCGGCGAGACGGCGACGCTGGAGCTGACGCCCGAACAGGCCGAAATCATCACGGTCGCCCAGCAGATGGCGGATCGGCTGAGCCTGGCCCTGCGCTCCGTCGTCGACACGCAGGAAGTCGTAACCGACCAGGCCGACCACCTCCTTTCGGGCAGCGGGCGCCGCGGCGCCATACGATTGATCAAGTCCGGGCAGGTGTCCGAAGTGGGGGGCCGTCAATGATCGATATCTTCAAGAGAACGTTGATCGGCACCGCCGCGTCGCTGGTGCTGGTAGCACCGCTGACCGGCGCTGTCCTTCTGGCCGAAACGGGGAGCGTCTATGCGCAGGTGCGTATCGCCTCGCAGGCCGCCACCCAGCGCGTCAAGCTCGGCCTGAACAAGTCGATCGTCATCGACCTGCCTGCCGACGCCTACGACATCCTCGTCGCCAATCCGGCCGTGGCCGATGCGGTGACCCGCACTTCGCGGCGCATCTATCTCTTCGGCAAGCAGGTCGGCGAGACAAACATCTTCGTCTTCGGCGCCAATGGCGAACAGATCGTCAGCCTCGACCTGTCGATCGAGCGCGACGTGGCTGGCCTCGAGGATCATCTCAAGCGCTATTTGCCCAATTCGGACATCAGGATCGAACTGATCAACGACAACGTGGTGCTGTCGGGTACGGTCGAAACGCCGCTCGACGCCAAGCGCGCCGAGCAGATCGCCCAGCTCTTCGTCTCCGGCGGTGAGGCGACGACCGGCCAGTTCTCGCAGACCGCGGCCGGCGGCTCGGCCATCGGCGGCGTCGACATCAACAACCCCGACAGCGAGCGCCGCGTCTCGCAGATCGTCAACATGCTGTCGATCATCGGCGAGGATCAGGTTACGCTGAAGGTGACCATTGCGGAGGTCTCGCGTTCGGTCATGCGCCAGCTCGGTGTCAACATGGTCGGCAGCGGATCATCAAACGGGCTTGCATGGTCGGTTCTGGGCGACAATCCGACGGGCCTTGGGAAGCCGCTGTCGAACAGCGGCTTTGGCATAGGAGGATCAGCGCTCGATGCTTATTTCAACGCGATGGAACAATCGGGCGTCATGAAGACGCTGGCGGAACCGACGCTGACGGCTGTCTCGGGTGAAAAGGCGACGTTCCGCGTTGGCGGCGAGTTCAACATGGTCACCGACCGCGACGTTGATGATAACAACAGGCCCGCTTACGAGATCGAGAAAATCGACTACGGCATCGGGCTCGAATTTCAGCCGACCGTGCTCTCGCCCGGCCGCATCAGCCTCAAGTTGCGAACGCAGGTGTCGGAGCCGACCATGGAGGGCTCTGTACTTTTCGAGGGCGGTGCGGCACGGAATCAACAGGGCAATGTTCCGGGCACAAACATAATTTCGATCCGCAAGCGCCTCGCCGACACCACGGTCGAACTGCCCTCGGGCGGCTCGATGATGATCGCCGGGCTTGTGCGCGACGACGTGCGGCAGTCGATCAACGGCCTGCCTGGTCTTTCCCGGGTCCCCGTGCTCGGCGCGCTCTTCCGCAGCAGGGCCTTCGAGCGCAACGAGACCGAGCTCGTCATCATCGTCACGCCCTATCTGGCGCGGCCGGTCGCCCGCAACGAACTGGCCAAGCCGGACGACAATTTCAACCCGGCCTCGGAAGGTGCGGGTAACTTCCTCGGCCGCGTCAACCGCGTCTACGGGACCATGAAGACCGATCGGCCCGCCGGCCGCTACCACGGCGTGGTCGGGTTCATCTACAAGTGAGCGGGGACCGCACGATGTCTGCCCATTCGACCACCTGGAATTCCCGCTTCCTGATCGCCCTCGCGCTGGTCGGTTCGGCCGCCTTCGCCGCCGGCTGCACCCAGCGCGACAGCATCGTCGTCGGTGCGATCCCGGACGACTATCGGACCAACCACCCGATCGTCGTCGCGGAGAAGCAGGAGAAGATCGACATCCCCGTCGGTCTCAACGATTATGACATGACCGGCGTCCAGCGCGCGGCGATCAACGGCTTCATGGCGCGCTACGATGGCAAGGCGGCGCCGATGGTTCATGTGATGGTGCCGTATGGCTCGGCCAACTCGGCCGCCGCCATGCGGATCGCCGGTCAGTTCATCGGCTACATGCACAAGGCCGGCGTGCCGCAGAACCGGGTCGTGCAGCAGCACTACCAAGCACCCGCGGACGCCTCGGCACCCATCCGGCTGACCTATGCGAACATGCGCGCTCAGGTCGCCTCCAATTGCGGCCGCTGGCCGGAGGACATGCTGGCGCGCGTCGACAACAAGCACTGGGCGAATTTCGGCTGTTCCTACCAGAACAATCTCGCCGCGCAGATCGCAAACCCGGCCGATCTGCTGACGCCGCGCGAGTCGACGCCGATCGATGCGCAGAACCGCTCGAACGCGATCGACCAGTATCAGCGCCGTCAGGTCGCGCCGGAATTCATCGGCACGTCCGAGATCAACTACTAGGACAGCGTGGGGGCACCGACATGACGAACCTGGCCTACACCACCGATCCGAACGACGCCATCGTGCCCGATGCAGCCGCCATGCAGGCACTTCGGCCGGTGCCGCGCATCTCGATCCAGGCCTTCTGCGAAACCGACGGCGTCGCGCAGCCGATCGAACGCGCCGCCGAGGACCGCCGCATGGCCAAGGCTCATGTGAAGGTGCACATGGGCGGCATCCAGACCGCGATCGAGTTCTACCACACGGCACCCACGCCCAACCTCATCATCATCGAATCGCGCGACGAACCGCGCGCGCTGATGGGCAAGCTGGAAAAGCTTGCCGAAGTCTGCGACCCCGCGAGCAAGGTCGTGGTGATCGGCCATCACAATGACGTCGCGCTCTATCGCGAACTCATCCGCTTCGGCATCTCCGAATACATTGTCGCGCCAATCTCGATGGCAGACATCGTGGCCGATATCGCCAAGATCTTCGTCGACCCGGACGCCGAGCCGATCGGGCGCTCGATCGCCTTCATCGGCGCCAAGGGTGGCGTCGGCTCCTCGACCATAGCCCACAACATCGCGTGGACGCTGTCGACGCTGTTCCAGTCCGAAGTGGTCGTGGCCGACATGGACCTCGCCTTCGGCACCGCCAACATCAATTTCGACCAGGACCCCGCCCAGGGCATCGCCGAAGCGGTGTTCTCGCCCGAGCGCATCGACGAGGTCTATCTGGACCGTCTCCTGGCGCAGTGCGCCGAGCGCCTGTCGCTGCTCGCAGCACCCTCGACGCTCGACCGCGTCTATGATTTCGAGACCGACGCCTTCGCCTCGCTGATCGAGACCGCCCAGCGCAGCGCGCCGACCGTGATTCTCGACGTTCCTCACGTGTGGACCGGCTGGACCCGCCAGACACTCGCGCAGGCCGACGAAATCGTGGTCACCGCGACCCCCGAACTCGCCAACCTGCGCAACACGAAGAACCTCATCGACATGCTGCGCAAGCTGCGCCCCAACGATTCACCGCCCAAGCTGATCATCAACCAGGCCGGCGTGCCGAAGCGGCCGGAGATTTCGCCTGAGGATTTTGCCGAGCCGCTCGGCGTGCTGCCACTGGCCGTGATCCCGTTCGAGCCGCTGCTTTTCGGCAACGCCGCCAACAATGGCCGGATGCTGGGCGAGACGGACGCGCAGCATGCGATCGTCAAGATCGTGCATGAGATGGCCCACGTTCTGACGGGGCGAAGCGAGATGAAGTCGAAGAAGAAGGCCGGTCTCGGTGACCTTTTGGGCCGGCTGAAGATGAAGAAGAAGAGCGCGTGAGCGCGGCGCGACTGCGGCAGCAACTCATCTGAGGCTCCGATAGCGGAGCCAAGGGAACGGGCGACAAGATGTTTGGCAAGCGTGGAAACGAAGGCGGAAGCCGCAATGTTCCGGAGTTCAGGTCTGCCCCGGCGGCGCCCGTCTCCGAATCCCTGACGCTCGACGAACGTCCGGCCGAACGCGGCGGGGAAAGCTCCCCCGCGCCGAAGCGCGTGGTCAGCCCCGCGCCGCCGATGGCGCCCGAGCCACGCCGCGTGGCGACGCCCACCCGCCCACGCTCGGAAGCCTATTACGACACGAAGAGCCAGGTCTTTTCCGCCCTCATCGACACGATCGACCTGTCGCAGCTCGCCAAGCTCGAGCCGGACGCCGCGCGCGAAGAAATACGTGACATCGTCAACGACATCATAGCGATCAAGAATTTCGCGATGTCGATCTCCGAGCAGGAGGAACTGCTCGAGGACATCTGCAACGACGTCCTCGGCTACGGTCCGCTGGAGCCGCTTCTGGCGCGTGACGACATCGCCGACATCATGGTCAACGGCGCCCGGCAGGTGTTCATCGAAGTCGCCGGCCGTGTCGAGCAGACGCAGATCCGCTTCCGCGACAATCAGCAGCTCTTGAACATCTGCCAGCGAATCGTCAGTCAGGTCGGCCGGCGCGTCGACGAATCGTCTCCGATCTGCGACGCGCGCCTGCCCGACGGCTCGCGCGTCAACGTCATCGCGCCTCCGCTGGCTATCGACGGCACCGCGCTCACGATCCGCAAGTTCAAGAAGGACAAGCTAACGCTCGACCAGCTCGTCAAGTTCGGCTCGATCTCGCCGGAAGGCGCGGAAGTGCTGAAAGTGATCGGCCGGGTGCGCTGCAACGTCATCATCTCCGGCGGCACCGGCTCGGGCAAGACGACGCTCCTCAACTGCCTGACCAACTATGTCGATCGCGAGGAGCGCGTCATCACCTGCGAGGATTCCGCCGAACTGCAGCTTCAGCAGCCGCATGTCGTGCGCCTCGAGACGCGCCCCGCCAATCTGGAGGGCGAAGGCGAGGTCACCATGCGCGATCTCGTCAAGAACTGCCTTCGCATGCGCCCGGAACGCATCATCGTCGGCGAAGTGCGCGGACCCGAGGTGTTCGACCTGTTGCAGGCGATGAACACCGGCCATGACGGCTCGATGGGCACCATCCACGCCAACAATCCGCGCGAATGCCTGAACCGCATGGAATCGATGATCGCCATGGGCGGCTTCACCTTGCCGCAGAAGACGGTGCGCGAGATCATCGTGGGTTCCATCGACGTCATCATCCAGGCCGCGCGCCTGCGCGACGGCTCGCGCCGCATCACCCACATCACCGAGGTGATCGGCATGGAAGGCGACGTCATCATCACGCAGGACCTGATGACCTACGAGATCAAGGGCGAGGATGCCAATGGCCGCCTGATCGGCAACCACGTCTCGAGCGGCGTCGGCCGCCCCGGCTTCTGGGACCGCGCCCGATATTACGGCGAGGAGGCGCGTCTTGCCGCCGCCCTCGAAGCGATGGAAGTCCAATCGTGATGGTACAGGCGGGAGGTCTTCGATGGACATGAACCTGCTGCTCTTCGTTGCGCTGGCCGCCGTCAGCGCAGGCGCGCTCGCTTACGGCCTCCTGTTCTCCCGCGTGCAGAGCGAGAGAACGATCGAGCGCCGGTTCGAGACCGTTCGCAACGCGGAGGCGGACCGCAATGTCGTGCGCGCCTCGCGCGATCGCGTCGCCGAAGCCGCCAAGCGTCGCAAGTCGGTGCAGGACACGCTGAAGGATCTCGAGGAAAAGCAGAAGGCGCGTGGCCAGGGCCGGCACAAGCCGCCATTGAAGGTGCAGATCCGGCAGGCGGGCCTCACCATGACGATCCGCCAGTTCTATGTCGTCTCGGCCGCGACCGGGCTCGTCATGTTCATCCTCTTCATCTTCCTGGGCGCGCCGCTGCTCGTGGCTGCCGGCGCCATGATCGCCGGCGGCCTTGGCCTGCCGCGCTGGTTCGTCGCCTTCAAGCGCGGCCGCCGCGTCAAGGCGTTCCTGGCGGAGTTTCCCAACGCGCTCGACGTCATCGTGCGCGCAGTCAAGTCCGGCCTGCCGCTCAACGATGCCGTCCGCATGATCGCGAGCGAATCGCCCGAGCCGGTGCGGAGCGAATTCAAGCGTGTCGTCGAGCACCAGCAGCTTGGCCTGTCGCTTCCCGAGGCGGTGATGCGCATGCCCGAATCCATGCCCGCCGCCGAGGCGAGCTTCTTCGGCATCGTCATCCAAATCCAGAGCCAGGCCGGCGGCAACCTCTCCGAGGCGATCGGCAACCTGTCCAAGGTGCTGCGCGACCGCAAGAAAATGAAGGCCAAGATCGACGCGCTGTCGATGGAAGCGAAGGCTTCGGCCGTGATCATCGGCGCGCTGCCGATTGTCGTCGCGACGCTCGTCTACCTGTCGAGCCCGGGCTACATCATGCCGCTTTTCACCACCAGCACCGGACATCTCATCCTGCTCATCTCTGGCATCTGGATGGGCATGGGCCTGCTCGTGATGCGCAAGATGATGAACTTCGACTTCTAGGGGCGAACCATGACAGGCTCGGTCGTCAATATCGTTACCGATCCCAGCTTCCTCCTGGCGGTTCTCGTCTCGGTGGCGGTGTTCGCCACGCTGTTCACGGCGCTGCCCGCCCTTTCGGGAAATCCTTTGAAGGCGCGCATGAGGGCCGTCGCACTCGAGCGCGACCAGCTGCGCGCGCAGCAGAAGGTGCGCCTTGCCAACGAGGCCGAGCGCCGCCGCAAGGGCATCCGCGAGCAGGAATCGGTCGGCATGCGCTCGATCGTCGAGAAGCTGGACCTGCGCCGGGCACTCGCCGACGACGCGACGATCGCCAAACTGCGGATGGCCGGCTATCGCGGCCAGAACCCGCTGACGAAGTTTCTGTTCTTTCGCCTGGTTCTGCCCTTCGTCTTCCTTGCCTGCGCGCTCGTCTACGTGTTCGGCATGGGCGCCTTTGCCGAACAGCCGAATTTCATCCGCGGGCTGATCTGCGTCATCGCCGCCTATGCCGGCTTCTATGTCCCGGTGCTCTACGTCTCGAACCAGGCGAGCAAGCGCAAGCAGTCGATCCAGCGCGCCTGGCCGGATGCGCTCGACCTGATGCTGATCTGCGTGGAATCGGGCATCTCCGTCGAGGCTGCGTTCCGCAAAGTAGCCGAGGAAATCGGATCGCAATCGGTCGAACTGGCCGAGGAACTGGTCCTGACGAATGCCGAGCTGTCGTTTCTGCAGGAGCGCAAGCAGGCCTACGAGAACCTTGCGAGCCGCACAGGCCTCGAATCCGTGCGCTCCGTCTCCCAGGCGCTGATACAGGCCGAGCGCTACGGCACGCCTGTCGCCCATGCGCTGCGCGTCCTCTCGGCCGAAAGCCGCGAGGCCCGCATGACCGCTGCCGAAAAGAAGGCGGCGGCGCTGCCACCCAAGCTGACCGTGCCGATGATCCTTTTCTTCCTGCCGGTTCTCTTCGCCGTCATTCTGGGCCCGGCCGGCATCCAGATCTCCCAGCAGAACGTGTTCTAGCCCCGGAACGAAAAGCCATGGCGCCGCGTTTCAGCCGACCCGCCCGAATGCCGCCGGCATTCGCGGCAGGGGAGCCGGTGGAGCCGTCATGAAAAGCGAATTCGATCACGCGGGGCCTTCCGTGCCGCCCGAGCCCGCGCCTGCACGCGATCGGGACCTGCGCCTGATCCGTTCCTTCATGCTGGGGCTGTTCCTCTTCGCAGTCGTCTACGCGCTCTATTTCGCGCGCGATTTCTTCATGCCCATCGTTCTCGCCTTTCTGCTGGCGTTGATGCTGACGCCGATCGTCCGGTTCTTGCGCAAGCGCGGCGTGCCCGAGGCGCTTTCGGCGACGCTGCTGGTCTTCATGTCGATGACCGCGATCGGCACCACAGGCTATTTCCTGTCCGGTCCGGTGGTCGAACTCGCCAACGACGCGCCGGCGATCGGCCAGCGCCTGACCGAGCGACTCGAGGATCTGCGCCGCCCCTTCGAGCGCTTCATGGAGGTCTCGCGCCAAGTCGACGAGGCGGCCGATACGACTTCGGAGCCCGATGTCCAGCGCGTTGTCGTCTCGCAACCCGGCATCGTCTCGCGCGCGGCTGGCAATCTCCTGTCCGGCTCGACGACGGCGGCGATCACCTTCGTCCTGTCGCTGTTCCTGCTCGCTTCGGGGACGATGTTCTACGAAAAGATCATCCAATCCTTCACCCGGCTCAGCGAGAAGAAGCGTGCGCTGCGCGTCGTTTACGACGTGGAGCGGGAGATCTCGCGCTATCTCTTGACGGTCGCGGCAATCAACACGTGCCTTGGAATCGTAGTGGGAACCGGATTGTGGGCGCTGGGCATGCCGATGCCCTTCGTGTTCGGCGTTGCGGCGGGCCTGTTGAACTTCCTGCCCTATGTCGGCGCGGCGATGACCATCATCCTCGTCGCCGTCCTGTCGATCGTCACTTTCGACAGCCTCGCCTATGCGCTCGTGCCGCCCGCCTTCGTGCTCCTGTGCAATATCATCGAGGGGAATTTCGTCAATCCGTTGATCGTCGGTCGTAGGCTGGAGATCAATGCGGTGGCAATCTTCATCGCCGTCGCTTTCTGGTCGTGGCTCTGGGGCTTCGTCGGCGCGCTGATTGCGGTGCCGCTCCTCGTCGTCATCAAAGTATTCTGCGATCATTTCGAGAGCCTCAGCCATGTCGGCAACTTCCTGTCGGCCCAGCAAACGGCCGAGGAGGAGGAAGAGAACCAGGAAGAGGCGCAGCACGTCGCGCCGTAACGTTGGCGGGCGGCATCGTCCTTCCTATATCCGGGCATTGAACACACCCGGATGACGCGATGACCCTTCTTTCCGTACTCGACCTTTCGCCCGTGCCCGACGGCGCGACGACCGCCGACGCGCTCGCCAATACGCTTGACCTTGCCAGGAACGCCGATCGCCTCGGATACAATCGCTTCTGGCTTGCCGAGCACCACAACATGCCCGGCATCGCGAGTGCCGCGACCTCGGTCGTCATTGGCCATGTTGCCGGCGGCACGTCGCGCATCCGGGTCGGCGCCGGCGGCATCATGCTGCCGAACCATGCGCCGTTGGTCATTGCCGAGCAGTTCGGTACGCTGGCTTCGCTCTACCCTGGGCGCATCGATCTGGGACTTGGCCGCGCGCCGGGCACCGACCAGTTGACTGCCCATGCGCTGCGGCGGTCCCTGTCGGGCGACGTCAACCAGTTTCCCAACGACGTGCTTGAACTCCTGGCCTATTTCAAGCCGGCCGAGCCCAACCAGCGCGTGCGTGCGGTGCCGGGCGAAGGCACGAACGTGCCGATCTGGATTCTCGGCTCGAGCCATTACGGCGCGCAACTCGCTGCGGCGCTGGGATTGCCCTATGCCTTCGCGTCGCATTTCGCTCCAGCCGAACTCGACCACGCGCTCGAGATCTACCGAACCCGGTTCGAGCCGTCCGAATATCTGGACAAGCCCCATGTCATGGCAGGGCTGAACGTCGTCGCGGCACCGACCGACGAAGAGGCGCGCTACATGTTCTCCTCGCTTCAGCAGGCCTTCGTCAATTTGCGGTCCGGCCGGCCCGGCAAGCTGCCGAAGCCGATCGAGAATTTCGAAGCAGGGCTGGACCCCATGGCGAAGGCGATGCTGGACCAGGCGCTGAGCTGCTCCATCGTCGGCTCGCCGCAGCGGATCGGCCAAGGGCTCGACGCCTTTATCGCGCGCACCGGCGCGGACGAATTGATGGTGACCGCGCAAATCCACGATCATGGGGCGCGGGTACGGTCCTTCGAGATACTGGCCGAGGTCTACGGACTGACGGTGGTGAACGCCGCCGCCGAATAGGCGCCAGAAGAAAGGCCGGCTTCGCGCCGGCCTTTCTCCTTTCCTAGATCAGCATTCGCCGCCGCGGCGAATGCGCCAGCCGGCAGCTTCCGCTTCGCAAGCGTTGCCGAAGGTCTGCTGGCGATTGCCCTGGACGGCACAGACCGGAGCATATTCGCGCGTGCAGAACTGCGGACGGTCGGGGCCGGGACGGCCTGGCCGGTCGGAGCCGGGGCCTCCGGGACGACCGGGGCGGTCCCAATTGGAACCTCCGCCGCGACGGCACTCGCCGCCATAGGCAATGCGGTAGCCTTCGGCGCGCGCTACGCACGAATTGGGGAACGTCTGGCGATCACCGCCGCGTTCGCCGCACACGGGGTCATATTGCTGCGTGCAGATCGGCTCCGGCCCGGGACGCGGGGGCAACGGCCGCGGGCCCTCCTCAACGACAACGCACGAAGCCAGAAGGCCGGCGCCGGCCACGGCCAACAATCCGGTTTTTATCCCGGAGAAATCGAATTTCATGAGCTCACTCCAAAACAGACCCGTCCCAAATTCATGAAGTCGCAACGCGCTGTCCGGTTCCGAGGGGGTTGAAGTATTTTCTACCGAAGCGCGCGCACGATTCCGGCGTCCGGAAAACAGGTCGGCGCCTGGCCGTTCCTCTGCTGCCAATCGCCGATCGAGCGGCGGGTGCGAAAACCGGCGAGCCCGTCGGCACCTCCGGTGTCGTAGCCGAGCGCCTGCAAGCCGCGCTGCATGGCTGCGACGTCGGAGCGCATCAGCCCACCGACATTGCCCCACCTGCCTGAAAAGCGGCTGTCGCCATAGGTAATTCGGTCGCCGGCATGGCCGACGAACAGCGCATAGAGGTCGCTCTCGTTGTATTCCTTGATGACGTAGAAATTCGGCGTGACGATGAAGGCCGGGCCGGAACCGCCGGCCGGCATCATGAGGTAGCCTTCGCCGCGCAGTTCGTGGTCGGGGAACGGACGGCCCGAAACGCGCGTCACGCCCATCGCGGCCCATTCGGAAATCGGCCGGCCGCGGTCGGGACCTTCGAGCGCGCAGGAGACGCTTGCCGGCACCGAGACCTCAAAGCCCCAGTCGCGCCCACGGACCCAGCCGAAATGGGCGAGATAGTTGGCGATGGAAGCGAGCGTATCGGCCTCCGAGGCCCAGATGTCGGCCCGTCCGCCGGAATAGGCGGTCGCGTACTCGAGGTAAGAGGTCGGCAGGAACTGGGGCTGACCAAGGGCACCGGCCCACGAGGACTTCATGTCGGCAACGCGCGCATGGCCACGCTCGACCATCAACAGAGCCGCGATCACCTCTGCGCGGAACATCTCCTTGCGCGTCGCCATGAAGGCTTTGGTGCCGAGCACCTGGAACGCATTGTGCGGAATTCTCGCCGCGCCGAAACCGCTCTCGCGCCCCCAGATGGCAAGGAGGATGGCGCCGGGAACGCCATAGCGGGCTTCGAGGTCGCGTAGCACCGGCGCGAGCCGCCCCGCGCGCTGGCGCCCGCCGGCGGTGACACCCGAGACGATGTTCTCGGCGAAGTAGTTGCCGGGCGAGCCGAACTCCGCCTGGTGCTGGCGCTGCGGCGTCTGCGCGGATTGACCGGGCATGACGAGGTCGGGCAGGTCGAGATTGGGACCGATATTGGCAAAGGCCGCGTCGAAGGTGGAGCGGGAGACGCCGGCGCGCGAGGCCTCGGGCCAAAGGTCGTTCTGGAGCCACGCGCGGAACTGCTGGTCGATGGATTGGGCGAATGCGGGGAAGGGGAGAAGCAGCAAAACCAGCAGGGCGGCGATTCTCATGGCTATCCTTCCTGTCGCGGCGCTCAAAACGCGGTGCGCGATTTCAGCGCTGCGGTCAGCGTTCCCTCGTCCAGATAGTCGAGTTCGCCGCCGACCGGCACGCCGTGGGCCAGACGCGTGACCTTGACCTCGAAACTCGACAACTGGTCGGTGATGTAGTGCGCCGTCGTCTGGCCCTCGACCGTGGCGTTGACGGCGAGGATGACCTCGGACACCGCTCCCGAGGCGACGCGGGCGATCAACGTCCTGATATTGAGGTCGTCCGGGCCGACGCCGTCGAGCGGTGAAAGTGTCCCGCCAAGAACGTGGTAGCGCACGTTCATGGCTGCCGCGCGCTCCAAGGCCCACAGGTCCGCGACGTCTTCGACGACGATCAGCGTTGCATCCTCGCGGCGCGGATCGGTGCAGATCGTGCAGGGATCGGACGTGTCGACATTGCCGCAGGTGGAGCACACGCGCACTTTGTCCACCGCCTCGCCCATCGCGGCGGTGAGCGGCACGAAGAGCTGCTCCTTCTTCTTGATCAGATGCAGCGCAGCACGCCGGGCCGAGCGCGGCCCAAGCCCCGGCACCTTTGCCAGGAGCTGGATCAGACGTTCGATTTCCGGGCCGGCGATTCTCTTCGACATGGCTCCGGTTTAGCGCCGAAACCTGCCGATGTGTAGGTCGAACTCAGTCGATCGAGACGGTCCGCGTCTGGTCGAGGATCAAAGCGCCGATCGCGTCCGCCTTTGCCTGGTCTATGGCGAAGGAGAGCGCGTCGGTTGCCGGGTCCGCCGAGACTGAGGCGTTCGCCGTCTGCATCTGCGGGACCGCCGGTCCGGGCTGCGGCGTTCCGAAACGTTCGGGCTGTGGCTGTGGCTGTGACTGCGGGGCGGCGGCAACCTGGACGCGCGCCTGCTTGCCCTCCACTCGGCCGGCCGCGACAAGCTGCGATTGCGGGCGAACGCCCTTGGCGGCCCGCTCTTCGCGGCCGCGCTTCTCGTAGAAGGCGTTGCCGCCGGCCTTCAGCACATAGTGCATATTGGGATAGGAGAAGTTCAGCCCGGCGGTATGGAAGAACTTCGCGTTCTGGACCATGGGGTGACGTTCACCGGCGAGGACGGCGTCCGCGGCGGCCATCACGTCCGGCAATGCCTTCGAATCCATCTTGCGCGTCATCACGCCCGGCGCGAACTGATTCTTCTGGCCGACGACGCCGCAGATCGTGTCGGGATACTCGCCCGAGTTCACCCGGTTCATCACCACCGTACCGACGGCTACGAGGCCTTCCCGGCTCGACCGATGCGATTCGAAGAACATCGCGCGGGCAAGGCAATCACGATTGCTGGCCGTCGCCGCGACCGGCTTGGCCGACGATGTGGCGGCCTCGCTGAGAAGATCGCTGCTGGACGTACACGACGAGACAACAAGCGACAGGGCGACCGCGCAGGCCGCGGCCGGAAGCCGAAAGAACACGATACAGACCTCTCCGAACGGCCCCCGCCGTTTGGTGGACGATTTTGAAAGGGCGATTTGCGGCAAAAAAGGGGCGGCACGTTCAAAACGCGCCTGTGCCGCAACTTCGCGATCAGAACCGGATTTGCCCGATCCTATCGTTCAAATGCTTTTTAATGCGTTAAGAGCGCGTTGTCGAAGCGTCAGAACGGCAGCTTCATGCCGGGCGGGATCGGAAGCCCGGCGGTCAGTTCCTGCGTCTTTTGCTGCATGATCGCCTCGACCTTGGCCTTGGCATCGTTGTGGGCAGCGAGAATCAGGTCCTCGAGAATTTCCACGTCGTCTTCCTTGAAGAGCGAGGGATCGATCTTCAGCGACTTCATCTCGAACTTGCCGGCAAGCGTGACCTGGACGAGGCCGCCGGCCGACTGGCCGGACGCTTCCACGTTGGCCAGTTCCTCCTGCATCTGCGCGAACTTGGCCTGCATCTCGCGGGCCTTGCCCATCATGCCGAGAAGGTCTTTCATCGTGATCTCCGTTGGTCAGATTTCGTCGTCATCGTCCAGATCGCCGATGCCCGGATCGACCGGCACCTCGTCGCTTTCGATCTCGATCTCCGGGGCTTCGGCAGCATCGGGCAGCCGCACGTCGATGATCTTCGCGCCGGGAAAGCGGGCGAGAATGGCGGCGACGGAAGGGTCGTTCCTGGCATCGAGGAGGGCGACGTCGCGCCGCGCCTGCTCGATCTCCGACAACGTGTCGCCGCCGCGCTCGCGCGAGACTGTAACGATCCAGCGCCGCCCGGTCCATGCGTGGAGCCGTGTCGTCAGGTCGCTGACGAGCATACGCGGCGCGTGCTCCGTCAGGCTGACCTCAATGCGTCCCGGATCGAACCGCACAGGCCGCAGGAACTGCTTGATTTGAACCTTCAGCGCCATATCGCGATTGGCGTCGCACAGCGCGACGAGATCAGTCATCGAGGCGATGCGCGGCCCGGCCGGTGCTTCTTCGACCTTCGGCTGCGGCACCGCCACGGGCAACGGCTCCGGCTCGGTGCGCACGAGGCGCATCGTCTGCCCGCCGCCACTCAATCCCACCGCGACGGGCTGTGTGGCAATGGCGTCGACGGAGGCCGGTGCGCGGCTCGCAGCACCGCCGGTGCCGGGCGGGGTCGGGCTTTGCGGAGCGTTGCGAGCCGAGGCTTCGCCGTCGAGCGACTTCAGCGCCTCGTCGAGCGTCGGCAGCGTTGCGGCATGGGCGATGCGGATCAGCACCATCTCGGCGGCACTGACCGGCCGCGATGCCGTCTGCACCTCGGCGATCCCCTTCAGGAGCATCTGCCAGGTTCGCGACAGGACGCGGACCGAAAGCCCGTCCGCATACTCGCGGCCCCGCTGGCGCTCTTCCTGCGATATGGAGGCGTCGTCCGCCGCATTCGGCACGAAACGGATGCGCGTGACGAGGTGGTTGAACTCGGCAAGATCGGTGAGGACCGTCGCGGGGTCGGCACCGGCATCGTACTGGCCGCGGAATTCGCCCAGCGCGCCGGCGACGTCGCCCTTCATCAGGAGTTCGAAGAGGTCGATGACGCGGGCGCGGTCGGCAAGGCCGAGCATGTCGCGCACCGCCCCAGCGGTGACCGTGCCCGAACCGTGTGCGATCGCCTGGTCGAGGATCGAAAGCGAGTCGCGCACCGAGCCTTCCGCCGCCCGCGCGATCATCGCGAGCGCGTCGTCGTCGATCGCGACGTCCTCTTTTTGTGCAATGCCACGCAGATGTGCGGTAAGGAGGCCGGCATCGACGCGGCGTAGGTCGAAGCGCTGGCAGCGCGACAGGACCGTGATCGGCACCTTGCGGATCTCGGTCGTCGCGAAGATGAACTTCACATGCGGCGGCGGCTCTTCGAGCGTCTTCAACAGGCCGTTGAAGGCCTGCGTCGAGAGCATGTGCACTTCGTCGATGAGGTAGACCTTGTAGCGCGCGGAGACCGGCGCATAGCGGACCTGCTCGATGATCTCGCGAATGTCGTCGATGCCGGTGTGGGAGGCGGCGTCCATCTCGACCACGTCGACATGGCGGCCTTCCATGATGGCTTCGCAATGCTCGCCGGCAACGGAAAGGTCGACGGTCGGCTGGCTGACCGCATCGGTCTTGTAGTTGAGGGCCCGGGCGAGGATGCGCGCCGTCGTCGTCTTGCCGACGCCGCGCACGCCGGTCAGCATCCAGGCCTGCGCGATGCGGCCGGTGGCGAACGCATTGGTGAGCGTGCGCACCATCGGCTCCTGGCCGATCAGGGTGGAAAAGTCGCGCGGGCGATATTTGCGCGCGAGTACCCGGTAGGGCCCGCTCGGGCGGCTTTGGTCCTTGTCCGGCGCCTGATCCATGAAATCCCGCTCGTGCCCGGGCCTTGCGGCCCCTTCATCCTCGCGGCGCGAGTGTTGTCCCGACATAGCCGGTCGTCAATGCCGAGAAGGGCGCCGACGCCTGGCCTTGAAGGATAAGGTGGGAGGCTGGCACGGTGACCCGTGCCGGGGCTCGTTAGGGCTGCTTCCTTCCGGACCTGACCCGGTTGGCGAGTGGCTCGTCCACCACCAACCTCCCGCGCCCCATATCGGCAATTCGAAAGGCGAATGCAAGACCGGATCGATCGCTGGAACGATTCGCTTCCATCGGGCAGGGAAACGCTCTAGCTTCGCAATCCTTGGAGAGGAGGGAGACATGGACATGCCGCACAGGGCCGGCGGTTTCGAGCTCGACAGAAAGCTTGAACGCGACAGTTGCGAAGTGATCTGGCTCGGTCTTTGCGAGCTGCGGATCATGGACGATGCGCGCTGGCCCTGGCTGATCATGATCCCGCAGCGCCGTGGCGCCGTCGAAATCCACGATCTGACGCCGCTCGACCAGGCGATGCTCTCCTTCGAGACGACCTTGGTCTCCAAGGCGCTGATGGAAGTCACGCGCTGCGACAAGATCAATATCGGCGCCCTCGGCAATATCGTGCGCCAGCTCCACGTCCATGTCATCGCGCGCAAGCAAGGCGACGCGAACTGGCCAGGTCCCGTCTGGGGCCACGGCCAGCCCGAACCCTACCGCCGTGAGGATCTCCACGGTCTGATCAACGACATCAAGGGCCGCCTGTGACATTCGCCTTGTTCGACCGGCCGGCCGAAGAGCCGAGCCGTTTCGTCGGCTTTGCCGGCAATCGCATCGACCGGCAGGCCGAGAACCGTTCGGAAACGGCGCTTGCGGATGCGCTCTCTGACCCGCGCCTCTCCGTCCTGATTCTGCAAGGCGGACGCCTGTATCTGAAGATGAACGGCGCTGGTCCCGATTGCCGCTTTTCGGCATCGGAGGCGACAGGGCTGAAGGCCAAACTGCAGCATGCCGTGCTGCTGGGACATGGCGCGAACGGCCCCGTCATCGCCGCGCCCGGCGGACTCGAGCCGGAAGACCTGCCGGCCGCCATCAAGGCGATAGACCTGCGCTCACTGAATAGTCAGGGCCTGCTCGGGCCGGAGGATATTGGCGCGGTAGGGCAAGGGGCATCGCTCTTGGCGTGGAACGCCAATTGCCGCTTCTGCGGGCGTTGCGGGGCTGCGACCGAAGCCCGGATCGGCGGATACAAGTGTGTGTGCACCGGTTGCGGCGCACAGCATTTTCCGCGCACCGACCCCGTCGTCATCATGCTGACGGTGACGCAGGAGCGATGCCTGATGGGCCGCAGCCCGCATTTCGTGCCGGGCATGTTCTCAACGCTGGCCGGCTTCGTCGAGCCGGGCGAGACGATCGAGGATGCGGTACGGCGCGAGACGCTGGAGGAATCGGGCGTGCGGGTCGGCCGCGTCGCCTATCATGCCAGCCAGCCCTGGCCGTTTCCCCACTCGCTGATGATCGGCTGTTTTGGCGAGGCGATGAACGAGGACCTGACGCCGGACTTCACCGAACTCGAAGCCTGCCGTTGGTTCACGCGCGACGAGGTGCGGTCGATGATTGCCGGTACGCATCCCGACGGACTGATCGTGCCGCCGGACGCCGCGATCGCCAATCATCTGATCCGAGCGTGGGTGGACAGCTAACCGCCGCTGCGCTGCGCGACGCGGAACTGGGCCGCCGGATAAACGCCGAGCACCCGCACCTCACGCGAGAAGAAGTCCAGTTCCTTCAGCGCCTGCGCGACATTGGCGTCGTCGGGATGGCCTTCGATGTCGGCGTAGAATTGTGAGGCGAAGAAGGTGCCGCCGAGCTGGTAGCTTTCCAGCTTGGTCATGTTGACGCCGTTGGTGGCAAAGCCGCCCATGGCCTTGTAGAGCGCGGCCGGAATGTTGTGCACGCGAAAGATGAAGGTCGTCATCATCAGATCGTCGGCGGATTTGCGCGGCGCCCGGGATTCTTCCTTGGCCAGAACGACGAAGCGGGTCACGTTGTTGTCCGTGTCTTCCACGTTCTCGGCGACTATGTCGAGGCCGTAGAGTTCGGCTGCGAGAACCGGCGCGAGCGCCGCGGCGGTGCGGTCGCCCTCTTCGGCCACCTGGCGCGCGGCCCCGGCAGTATCGCCGGCGATGACCGGCTTCCACTTGTGCTTGCGGATCACGTTGCGGCATTGGCCGAGCGCGTGGATGTGGCTGTGGACGGACTTGATCTCGTCGATCTTCACGCCCGGCAGCACCATGAGCTGGAAATGGATCGGCAGGAAATACTCGCCGACGATGTGCAGGCTCGATTCCGGCAGGAGGTGGTGGATGTCGGCGACACGGCCCGCGATCGTGTTCTCGATCGGGATCATCGCAAGTTCGGCCGCGCCACTCTCGACCGCGTTGAACGCGTCCTCGAAGGTTGCGCAGGGCATCGGTTCCATGGTGGGAAACATGTTCCGGCAGGCGGTGTCGGAATTGGCGCCGGGTTCACCCTGGAATGCGATGCGGTTGGTCTTGGACATGCGGCTTCTGGCTCTTCTTTAGGAAAGGATGGCGCGGGCGCGCTCGAGATCTTCGGGGGTGTCGACGCCCAGCGGAACGGAATTCACCAGCCCGACATCGATCCGCATGCCCGCTTCGAGCGCACGCAACTGCTCCAGCCGTTCGCGCGTCTCGAGCGGGCTGGGGCCCAGGCCGACGAAACGTTCGAGCGCGTCGCGGCGATAGGCGTAGATGCCGATATGGTGGTAGAGCGGGCCATCGCCCCAAGGCGCGGTCGCACGGGTAAAATAGAGTGCGCGCAGCCTCTTGGGCGCTATCGGCGATCCGACGATCTTGACGACGTTCGGATTGGTCTTCTCCGCCTCGTCGGCGATCTCTACGCCGAGTGTGGCGATATCCGCGTCGCCTTCTTCAAGCACGTCGGCCGTTCTTGCGATCAGCGCGGGATCGATGGTCGGCAGGTCACCCTGGAGATTGACGATCGTCCCATGGCGGCCGGCAGGGTCGAGCGTTTTCAACGCCTCGAAGATGCGGTCCGAGCCTGACTGGTGCGTTTGCGCCGTCATCACGGCCGTGAAGCCGAGCGCCTCGACAGCGCGGGCCACCTCGGCGCTGTCGGTTGCGATGGCGATCTCGCCGGCGCCGCTTTCGGCCGCGCGCCTCGCCACCTGCGCAATCATCGGCAGTCCGCCTATGTCGGCCAGCGGCTTGCCGGGCAGGCGGGTGGAGGCCATGCGGGCGGGAATGAGGATCAGTCGGGACATCTGGGGCGCGGCGGTGCTGCTCTCGGGACAGTCGGAAAAGTGTCAAAAGGTCTCACGTGGAAAGGCCCTTATATGTGTTGCAACATCCAAGCAAAAGACCTAGTTTCCGCGCGATTTTCACCGGCACGACCGGGTGGGGGACCCTTTGACGCGTGTGCGCCGGCCGCACGGCCCATCACCCCGGTCGAACCTTGGAGCCTTGGGTAGATGGACTCTTTTGAACTCAACAAGCTGATCGGCGCGTTTTTGGGCGTCGTGTTCGTCGTCTTTTCGGTCAGCTTGGTCTCGGATGCGATCTTTGCGTCCCACGCCCCTGAAACTCCGGGCTATGCGATCGAGGTTCCCGACGAGCCGGCTGGCGGCGGCGCGCCCGCTGAAAGCGGACCGAGCGCGCTAGACCTTCTTGCCACCGCCGATCCGGCCGCCGGCGAAGCCGCTTTCCGCCGCTGCGCCTCGTGCCACACGATTGAAGCCGGTGGCGCGAACCGCGTCGGGCCGAACCTGCACGACGTGCTGGGCCGCGTCGTCGCGTCGCACGAAGGCTTTTCCTACTCCGCCGCGATGACGGCGTATTCCGAGGGCGGCACCAAGACCTGGGAATTCGAGAACATGAGCGCGTTCCTGGTGAACCCGCGTTCGTACATCCCCGGCACGATCATGGCCTTCGCCGGCATGCGCGACCCGCAGGAAGAAGCCAACCTGATCGCCTACATCAATGCGCAGTCGGACAATCCGCTGCCGCTGCCCGAGCCGGCCGCTGCCGAGGAAGAAGGCGCAGAGGGTGACGCCGCCGCTCCGGCCGAGGGCGAAGACGCTGCCCCCGCAGACGGTGAGGAAGCCGCGCCAGCCGCTGCAGGCGAGGAAGCAGCGGCTGGCGCCGAAGCCGGCCCCGCTGCGGACGGGGCCGCGCCGGCAAATGGCGCCGCTGCGCCTGCCGGTGACGCAACCGAACCCGCTGACGCGGATGCGACGACCGAGACCGAAGCTGCACCGATCGAAGTTCCCCGCGAGGAAGACGGTTCCGCCGCGTCGCCCGAAACAGATGCAGCAACGCCCGCTCCCGATGGCGAAGTGTCCGACGAGGAGCAGCGGGCTCCGGCGCAGAACTAACCAAAGCGTAATTTCAACGATCACGAAAAAGCCGGGTTTTGCCCGGCTTTTTTGCATCCGGCGGAATGGGCAGCCACGCAAAGTTTAGCCGCACTGCCGGTTTCCAATCGCGCCCGATCGGGTAGGGTGCGCGTGCAGACGAAGAGGAGACGCGTCGGATGGTTTTCAGCAGCAGCGGCAACAAGTTGCGCAATTCGCTGATCGCGGTGGCAGTTCTGGCCATGGGCACGGGAAGCGCGATTGCGCAGGACGGCGAGGCGCAATGGCGCACGACGTCGTCGCTGATCCAGACCGAACCGCCCGCCGAGGAATTCACCCGCTATTCCTACGTCAATCCCGATGCTCCCAAGGGCGGAACGTTGAATTCGGCCGCCTTCGGCACATTCGACAGCTTCAACCCCTTTATCGTGCGGGGCACGCCAGCGGCGGGTCTCAGCCAGTTCGGCGGCCTTCTCTGGGATACGCTCATGCAGCAGTCCCCCGACGAAGCCGGGACGAGCCACGCGCTGATCGCCGAGGCGTTCACCTATCCGGACGACTATTCGTCCGCCACCTATCGGCTCAACCCCAACGCGCGCTGGCACGATGGCGAGCCCATTACCGCCGAAGATGTGGTCTGGTCGTTCGAGAAGCTGAAGGAGATCAGCCCAGCCTACAGCCGCTATTATGCCAACGTGACCGAGGCCGTCGCTGTTTCCGAGCGCGAGGTCGAGTTCACCTTCGACCAGACCGGCAATCGCGAACTGCCTCACATCATGGGCGATCTGGCCGTTTTGCCGAAGCACTGGTGGGAAGGCGAGAACGCGCGGGGGCAAAAGCGCAACATCGCCAATCCGACGCTCGAGGCGCCGCTCGGCAGCGGTCCCTACAAGATCGCATCCTTCGATCCGGGCTCACGCATCGTTTGGGAGCGTGTCGACGATTACTGGGGCGCCGAAGAGCCGGTCAACATTGGCCGCAACAATTTCGACCGCATGACCTACACCTATTTCCAGGACGACAATGCGGAGTTCCTGGCCTTTACGCGCGGCGGCTTCGAGGACATCCGTCTGGAAACGAGCACGCGGCGCTGGGCGGTCGAGTACAATTTCCCGGCCTTCGAGCGCGGCGACGTGGTCAAGCGCGAGTTCATATCGGGCGGCATCCAGCACATGCAGGCGTTCGCGTTCAACATGCGCCAGCCGCGCTTCCAGGACCGGCGCGTGCGCCGGGCGCTGACGCTGGCCTACAATTTCGAGGAGCAGAACCGTCTTCAGTTCTTCGGCATGAACGAGCGCTTCTCCAGCTATTTCGAGAATTCCGAGCTCGCCTCGAGCGGCCTGCCCGAGGGCAAGGAACTGGAAATCCTAGAACCGCACCGTGACGCACTGCCCACCGAGCTCTTCACCGAGGAATTCGAGCTGCCGGTCTTCGACACGCCAGGCGCGCAACGCGACAATCTGCGCGAGGCGGTGCGCCTCTTCGAGGAAGCTGGCTGGACGATCCGGGACGGGCGCATGGTCAGCAAGGAGACGGGCGAGCAGTTCAGGATCGAGTTCCTGGGTGCTTCGCCGACCAGCGAGATCATAACCGGCGGCTACATGGCAAATCTGCGCCGCATCGGCATCGACGCCACGCTGCGCATCGTCGACACCTCGCAATACATCCAGCGCTACCAGGCCTTCGAGTTCGACGCGGTGACGGCGCGCTTCCCGCAATCCGAATCGCCCGGCAACGAGCAGCGCGACTACTGGAGCTCGCAGGCAGCAGATGCGGAGGGTTCGCGCAACGTTCCGGGCATCAAGGACCCGGTGGTCGACGCGTTGATCGACAAGATCATCTACGCGGCCGACCGCGAGGAACTGGTGGCCGCCACGCGCGCGCTCGACCGGGTGCTCTTGTGGAACTACTACACCGTGCCGCAATATTTCCAGCCGACCATGCGCTATGCCTACTGGAACAAGTTCGGCATTCCCGAGCAGCAGCCTGAATATGCCGGCATCGACACGCAGTCCTGGTGGATATTGCAGCACCGAGAGGCGCAGATCGAAGAACAGATCGAGGAAACGGAATGAGCGGCGCGGTTCTCGACCGCCGCGCCTTTCTTGCGCTTGGCGGCGCGGCTTTCACTGCGCCGTTCCTGCCGCGCGCAGCGCTTGCGCAGCTTCAAACCGGAACGCCGCTGCATGGCATCTCGGCCTTCGGCGACCTGAAATACGGGCCGGACTTCACGCATTTCGACTATGCGAACCCTGAAGCCCCCAAGGGCGGACGGTTCAACTTCTCGGTGCCGAACTGGGGCTACAACCAGTCGGTCCTCACCTTCAACACGCTGAACTCCTTCGTGCCGCGCGGCGATGCGCCGCCGCGCATGGAGCTTTGCTTCGACAGCTTGATGGCCGGCTCGCTCGACGAGCCGGATTCGGCCTACGGCCTTCTCGCCGAGACGGTGACGATCGCGGACGACCGCAATTCCTTCACTTTCAAGCTGCGGCCGCAGGCGCGCTTCCATGACGGCTCCAATCTGACGGCCGAGGACGTCGCCTATTCGTTCAATCTCTTCAAGGAAAAGGGGCACCCCTCGCTCATCCTGCCGCTGACCGAGATGACGGAGGCGGTGGCCGAGGACGAGGCGACCTTCCGCATCGCCTTCAGCGGCAACCAGTCCTCGCGCACGATCTTTTCGGTCATCTCGATGCCGATCGTCTCCAAGGCTTTCTACGAGGAAAACCCGTTCGACGCCTCGCAGCTCAATCCGCCGCTCGGCTCGGGGCCGTACAAGGTCGGCCTGGTCAATGCGGGTCAGACAATCGAATATGACCGCGTCGATGACTACTGGGCGCGCGACTTGCCGGTCATGCGCGGGCTCTTTCATTTCGATACGATCCGCATCGAGTTTTACCGCGACCGCAATGCCGCCTTCGAGGCGTTCAAGAAGGGGGACATCCAGTTCCGCCAGGAATTCACGGCGCGAACCTGGGCGACGGGCTATGATTTCCCGGCGATCACGGAGGGGCGCGTCGTCAAGCGCGAGTTCCCGAGCGAGAAGTCGCCCTCCATGCAGGCTTGGGCGCTGAACCAGCGGCGCGAGAAGTTCGCCGATCCGCGCACGCGCCAGGCGATCGGCATGTGCTTCGACTTCGAATGGACGAACCGCAATCTCTTCTACGGCGCCTATGCGCGCTCCAACTCGGTGTTCGAGAAATCGGAGTTCCGCGCAGAGGGCGCGCCTTCCCAGGCGGAACTCGCTTTATTGGAGGAGTTCCGCGGCGAAATCCCCGAGGAAGCCTTCGGCGAGGCGGTGGTCGCCCCGACATCGGACGGTTCGGGCCGCGACCGGCGCCTGTTGCGCGAAGCGCGCCGCCTGCTGATGGAAGCCGGGTGGCAGGCGGATGGGCGCACGCTGAAGAATGCCGCCGGCCAGACCTTGTCGGTCGAGTATCTGATTCAGGACGAGGTCTTCATCCGCTCGGGTTCGCCCTTCATAGAGAACATGCGCCAGATCGGCATCGACGCCTCGATCCGGCAGGTCGATTCGGCCCAGTACCAGGCGCGCCAGCTCGACTTCGACTTCGACATGGTGGGCATGGCGGCCTCCTTCGGCGCGACACCGACGCGCGATTCGCTCGCCAACTTCTTCCATTCGCGCTCGGCCGGCCTGCCGGGCACGCGCAACTATCCGGGTACGAAATCGCCAGCGCTCGACGCGCTGATCAAGCGTGCCGGCAGGGCCGAGACGCGCGACGAGCTCGTCGTCACGCTCAAGGTCATGGACCGCATCTTGCGCGCGCGTCATGACTGGATACCAAATTGGCATGCACCGAATCACCGGGCGGCCTATTGGGACATGTTCGGCTTCAAGGACCCAAAGCCGGACTATGGCTTTCCGGTCGAGGCCCTGTGGTGGTACGACGAGGAAAAGGCGAAATCGATTGGCAGGGCTTGAGGTTGACTTGACCGTTTCCGAGACGAAGCGCACCTGATGGGCGCCTATATCCTTCGACGCCTGTTGCTGATGATCCCGACCCTGTTCGGCATCATGGCGATATCCTTCATCGTCATCCAGTTCGCGCCGGGCGGGCCGGTCGAGCAGGTCATCGCCAACATCACCGGGCAGGGCGGCGGCGCGGCCGACCGCATTGGCGGCGGCAGCTCCGACTTCCAGAACTTCGATACGGGCGGCGAATCCAGCTATCGCGGCGCGCAGGGGCTCGACCCCGAATTCATCGCCCAACTCGAGCGCCAGTTCGGCTTCGACAAGCCGCCGCTCGAGCGCTTCGCCAACATGATCTGGAACTACATCCGCTTCGACTTCGGGGAGAGCTACTTCCGCGACATTTCCGTGATCGACCTGATCGTCGAGAAGATGCCGGTGTCGATCTCGCTCGGTTTGTGGATCACGCTCATCTCCTACACGATCTCCATCCCCCTGGGCATCCGCAAGGCGGTCAAGGATGGATCGAGCTTCGACGTGTGGACCAGCGGGGTCGTTATCATCGCCTACGCGATCCCGGGCTTCCTGTTCGCGATCTTGTTGATGGTGCTGTTTGCGGGCGGCTCGTTCTTCGACTGGTTCCCGCTGCGCGGCCTGACATCGGAGAACTGGTCGGACCTTTCATGGCCCGAGCGCATCCTCGACTATTTCTGGCACCTAGCCCTGCCGCTGACGGCGATGGTCCTCTCGGCCTTCGCCACCACGACGCTTCTGACCAAGAATTCTTTCCTTGAGGAAATCCGCAAGCAATACGTCGTCACCGCGCGCGCAAAAGGGCTTTCGGAGCGGCAGGTGCTGTATCGTCACGTCTTCCGCAATGCGATGCTGATCATCATCGCCGGCTTCCCCGGCGCGTTCATCTCGGCCTTCTTCACCGGCTCGCTCCTGATCGAGAACATCTTCTCGCTCGACGGGCTCGGGCTCCTCGGCTTCCGCTCCGTGCTCGACCGTGACTACCCGGTCGTCTTCGCCACGCTCTACATCTTCTCGCTGATCGGGCTGCTCGTCAGCCTCCTGTCGGACCTGATGTACACATGGGTCGATCCGCGCATCGACTTCGAGCGGAGGGACGTCTGATGTCGGATATCCTTTCGAAAGCGCAGGTCGAGGAAGTGCGCGAGAAGGTCAGGAGGCCGTGGCTGTCGCCGCTCAACCAGCGCCGCTGGCAGAACTTCAAGGCGAACCGGCGCGGATACTGGTCGCTCTGGATATTCCTCGTCCTGTTTGTCCTGTCGCTGTTCGCCGAGTTCATCGCCAACGACAGGCCCGTCCTTGCCTCCTACAACGGCGAAATCCTGTTCCCGACCATCGTCGACTACCCGGAGGAGAAGTTCGGCGGGTTCCTCGCGGTAACCGACTATCGCGATCCGGTCATCCAGGAGGAGATCGAGGCGAATGGCTGGATGATCTGGCCACCGATCCGCTATTCCTACCGCACGGTGAATAACGAAATCCCGCAAGCGGCGCCTGCCAAGCCGTCCTGGCTCTATGATCGCGAGACGCGCTGCCAGCGCTATTTCGAGGGCGCGGACGATCCGAACTGCACGCTCGGCAATTTCAACTGGCTCGGCACGGACGACCAGGCGCGTGACGTTGCCGCGCGTGTCATCTACGGCTTCCGCATCTCGGTCCTGTTCGGCCTCGTCCTGACGGCAGCTTCGGCGATCATCGGCGTCTCGGCCGGCGCGGTGCAGGGCTATTTCGGTGGCTGGACGGACCTGATCTTCCAGCGCGTGATCGAGATCTGGTCGTCGATCCCGGTTCTCTATCTGATCCTCATCATCGCCGCGATCCTGCCGCCCGGCTTCTTCATCCTGCTTGGCATCATGCTGCTCTTCTCATGGGTGGCGTTCGTCGGCGTGGTGCGCGCCGAATTCCTGCGCGCGCGCAACTTCGAATATGTGAACGCCGCGCGCGCGCTTGGCGTCGGCAATGCGACGATCATGTTCCGTCACCTCCTGCCGAACGCGATGGTTGCGACTCTGACCTTCCTGCCCTTCATCCTCAACGGCTCGATCACGACGCTGACCTCGCTCGACTTCCTGGGCTTCGGCCTGCCGCCCGGCTCCGCTTCGCTCGGCGAACTCCTGCGCCAGGGCCAGCGCAATCTGAACGCGCCCTGGCTCGGCATCGTCGGCTTCCTGTCGCTCTCCATCATGCTGTCCCTGCTGATCTTCATCGGCGAGGCCGTGCGCGACGCCTTCGATCCCCGGAAGACCTTCCGATGACCGCTCCGCTTCTTTCCGTCCGCGATCTGTCCGTCGCCTTCACCCAAGGCGGACGTGAGCAGATCGCCGTCGATCATGTGTCCTTCGACATCGCGTCGGGGGAGACGGTTGCACTTGTCGGCGAGTCAGGGTCGGGCAAGTCGGTTTCCGCGCTGTCGGTCCTGAAACTTCTGTCATATCCCGCGGCGAGCCATCCGTCGGGGCAGGTACTCTTTGAGGGCAAGGATTTGCTTGCGCTCGACGAGAGGGCGCTGATGCGCGTGCGCGGCGACGACATCACGATGATCTTCCAGGAGCCGATGACGTCGCTCAATCCGCTGCACACGATCGAGCGGCAGATCGGCGAGACCCTGAAACTGCATCGCGGCATGAACGAGAAGCAGTCGAAGGCGCGCACGCTGGAACTGTTGCACGAAGTCGGCATCCGCGAGCCCGAAAAGCGGCTCGGCGCTTATCCGCATCAGCTTTCCGGCGGCCAGCGCCAGCGCGTCATGATCGCGATGGCCCTCGCCAACGAGCCGAAGCTCCTGATCGCCGACGAGCCGACGACCGCGCTCGACGTGACCGTCCAGGCGCAGATCCTCGAACTCCTCGGCGAATTGAAGACCCGCAACAAGATGTCGATGCTCTTCATCACGCACGATCTCGGCATCGTGCGGCGCATCGCGGACCGCGTCTGCGTGATGACGAAGGGCAAGATCGTCGAGGAAGGGCCGACCGCAGAGGTCTTCGCCAATCCGAAACACGAATACACGCGCCACCTTCTCGCGGCCGAGCCCAAGGGCGAGCCGCCGGCGGCAAACGAAGCAGCACCCGTCGTCATGAAGGGTGAGGACATCAAGGTCTGGTTCCCGATCAAGGAAGGCTTCTTCCGCAAGACGGTGGACCATGTGAAGGCGGTGGACGGCATCGACGTGACGGTGCGCGCCGGCCAGACGCTTGGGGTGGTCGGCGAATCCGGCTCCGGCAAGACGACGCTGGGACTGGCGCTCTCGCGCATGATCTCGTCTGAAGGCAAGATCATGCTCGGCGACAAGGCGATCGATGACTTCTCGTTCCGCGAGATGAAGCCGCTGCGCCGCGAGATGCAGATCGTCTTCCAGGATCCGTTCGGCTCGCTCTCGCCGCGTATGTCGGTCTCGGAGATCATCGAGGAAGGGCTGCGCATCCACCAGCCCAGGCTCGATGCGGACGCGCGCGACGTATTGGTGGTGGACGTCCTCAAGGAAGTGGGTCTCGATCCGGCGACGCGTTTCCGCTATCCGCACGAATTTTCCGGCGGCCAGCGCCAGCGCATCGCTATCGCGCGGGCCATGGTGCTCAATCCCCGCTTCGTCATGCTCGACGAGCCGACCTCGGCGCTCGACATGAGCGTGCAGGCGCAGGTCGTCGACCTGTTGCGCGACCTGCAGAAGAAGCACCAGCTCGCATACCTCTTCATCAGCCACGACCTGAAGGTCGTGCGCGCGCTGGCGAACGAGGTGATCGTGATGCGCAACGGCAAGGTCGTCGAATACGGCACCAGCCAGCAGATCTTCGAGAACCCGCAGACCGACTACACGAAGGCGCTGATCGCCGCCGCCTTCGATCTCGCGACCGCGCCAGCCGGCGTCGTCAGCGAATAGAAGAAGACATCAGGGAGCAGACCATGACCGACCACCGTGCGGGCCGCATTCTTCTGTCCGTCCAGGGCTTCAACCCCAAGAAGTGGCATGAGCTTCTTTCGGCAACGCGCGAGGTGGTGATCGAGCCGCAGGGCGGGAGCGACCCGTCGATCGACTATGCGGTGGTCTGGAAGCACCAGCCTGGAATTCTCGCCGCGCTGCCGAACCTGAAGGCGATCTTCTCGATCGGCGCAGGGGTCGACCACATCTTTGCCGACCCGAACCTGCCCGATGTGCCTATCGTTCGCGTGGTGGCCGGAAACCTCACCCAGCACATGGTCGACTATGTCGTCTGGCGCGTGCTCGACCATCAGCGCCAGGGCATGTTCTACCGCTCCGAACAGGCGAAGAAGAGCTGGCGAGAGATCGCGCAGCCCGCCTCGCCGGACGTCTCTGTCGGCATTTTGGGCCTCGGCGAACTGGGCCAAGCCGCTGCGAAAGCGCTGAAGGCGGTCGGGTTTGACGTGAAGGGCTGGACGCGGACGGCAAAGACAGTCGAGGGCGTGGAAACGTTCAGCGGCGAGGCGGGGCTGACGCCGTTCCTTAACGCCACCGACATCCTCGTAGTCCTGCTGCCGCACACGCCGGCGACCGAGGGAATCGTCGACTACGACCTCATCACGAAGCTGCGCCGCGACAATCAGCTTGGCGGCGCCTGCCTGATCAATGCCGGCCGGGGCAAGTTGCAGAAAGAGGCGGACATCCTGCGCGCGCTCGATGACGGCACGCTCAAGGAAGCGAGCCTCGACGTCTTCGAGACCGAGCCGCTGGCGACGACGAGCCCGCTGTGGACGCATCCCCGCGTCTTCCTCACGCCCCACGCGGCCGCCACGTCCGACGCACGCCATCTCGTGCCGCTGATGCTGGATCAAATGGACCGCTTCGAGCGGGGCGATCCGCTGCAGCATCTGGTGGATCGTTCGGCGGGCTACTGATCAGGGCCGGCGAAACCCGGTCGGCCCGCCATAGAGATGGCCGATGCGCGCGACGGCATCGGAAAGCTTCTCGCGTGTAACGCACATCGTGTGCCCGCTGGCGTGGATCATGGAAGCCGGATCGATCATGATCGCGACATGGCCTTTCCAGAAGACGAGGTCGCCGCGCCGCAGGCCGGCGAGATCGGTTCCGATGTCGAGCGCCGCTCCGATGCTTGCCGCCTGCATGTCCGTGTCGCGCAGCACTGGAATGCCCGCCATTGCCATCGAAAGCTGCACCAGCCCTGAACAGTCGATGCCGAAACCGGAGACGCCGCCCCACAGATAGGGCGCGTGCTCGAAGCGCTCGGCGACCGCGACGTAGTCTGCCTCCAGTTGGCCGATCGGGCGCAGATGATCGAGGATCATCGCCTCGCCCGTATCGAAAAGCGCATAGCGCGTGCCGCGCGTCTCCGTTTCGTCGACGATGCGCACGGTTGCGCCCATTGAATGAGCCTGGGTCGCTGGAAAGCGCAAATCGGCGCCGCGATAGACAAAACTGCGTTGGGCGACGACGACATGCGTCGCTTCCTCGGGTGCACCGAGCGCGGATGCCGGCGCGTAGCCGACATAGCCATCGGCGTCCGCCTGCAGCCACGCCCAGCCCTCGCGCTCGTCGAATATTCGGACCGTCGCGCCGTGGAGCAGTTGCGTGTCGATGCCGCTATCGGCGCGCGGTTCGGGCCGCAGGTCGACGACCGGCGAGGCGATGCGTGCCGGCCGGCCTTCTGCGAATGCGCTGGCCGTGACCCGGCCCCGCAGGTCCGCCGAGGCGAGGTCGGGCCGGAAGGCGTGGAGGCGGCGGTCGAGGGCGGTCATTTGCCGTACCGCGCCTCGAGGACGCGCATCAGCGCCCGGATCGCCTGCGCCTCGCCGCCGATCGGCGCATGGGGTTTGTCGATCGGGTTCCAGCCGAAGATGTCGAGATGGACCCAGCTCCGCGCATTCTCGACGAACTTCTGCAGGAAAAGCGCGGCAGTGACGGAGCCGGCGAAGCCGTCTGTGGTGACGTTGTTCATGTCGGCGACGCGCGAGGAAAGCTTCTTCGCGTAGGGCTTCCACAGGGGCATCCGCCAAACGGGATCGGCGACCGTCTCGCCCGCACGCGAAAGGTCGGCGGCGAGCGTCTCGTCGTCGCTGAAGAAGGGCGGCAGGTCCGGACCGAGAGCTACGCGGGCAGCACCTGTCAGCGTCGCCATGTCGATCAGAAGTTCAGGGTTCTCCTCGTCGGCGAGCGCCAGCGCATCGGCGAGGATCAGGCGGCCTTCCGCATCCGTGTTTCCGATCTCGACGGTCAGGCCCTTGCGGCTGATCAGGACGTCGCCCGGCCGGAAGGCGTTGCCGGAAATGGCGTTCTCGACGGCGGGAATGAGGACGCGCAGGCGCACGTTCAGCGCCGCGCTCATGATCATCGAGGCAAGGCCGAGCACGTTCGCCGCGCCGCCCATGTCCTTCTTCATCAGCAGCATGCCGCTTGCCGGCTTGATGTCGAGACCGCCTGTGTCAAAGCAGACGCCCTTGCCGACGAGCGTCACCTTGGGCGCGTCCTTGGCGCCCCAGGTGAAGTCGATCAGACGCGGCGCTTCGCTGGAGGCCCGGCCGACGGCATGGATCATCGGGAAGTTTTGCTTCACGAGCGCGTCGCCCTCGATGACGGAAATGTTCGCACTGTGCCCCTTGGCGAGCCTGCGCGCTGCTTCTTCGAGATCGGCCGGGCCCATGTCGTTGGTCGGCGTGTTGATGAGGTCGCGGGCGAGGATGACGCCCTCGGCCTCGCGGGTGACGCGGGCAAGGTCGACGCCGGCGGTAAGCTGCAAGCGGATGTCGCGCGGGCTGTCCTTCCAGTAGCGCTCGAACCGATATCCGCCGAGCACCAAAGCGAGCGTTGCAAGGTGAGCATCGAACGCGCCCGGCGCGAAGGCCCATTCGCCCGATGGAAGGTCGCGCGCAAGGCGCCCGAGCGCGAGCGCCGCTGTTGGGCCGTCCTCGCTGCCGATGCCGACCAGTGCGCCCGCAGGTTCGCCGTCGGCGTCTGGGAAGGCGAGAACCTTGCCCGACTGGCCGGAAAAGCCGCTGGCCTTGGCCCAGGCGCGCGCGCGCGCGTCGATCGCTGCGTCGTCCAGCGCGCCCTTGGCGACGACATGGATGGGCTTCGCATCGGCGAGCGGCGTTTCGGTGATTTCGATCGGCATGGTGTCTCCTGGAAGGCGGGCGCGAAGCAGTTGAGGGTCCCTTTTAACGCTCCGTTAGGGTTAACGGAATATTGCTCGGGACATTAACGGGTGCTTCGGCACCGATGTCGCGTCGATGTGGAGGTCGGGCAGAATGTCGATCAATCGGAAAGCCGGAGCAAGGACCACGGCGGCGATCCTGGTGCTGGCGGCAGCGCTCGCGCTGGCCGGCTGCGCCGGCAACAAGCGCATGACGACCGCTTCGGTCGACCGCACGACGACCGGCGCGGTGACGCAGATGACGGCGCCGGAACTGCGCGCCACGGCCGATCAGCTTGGCACCGCCTATACGAGCAATCCCTCCGACATGAACGTCGCCATGCAATACGCCTCGGTGCTGCAGATGGACGGGCGCAACGACCAAGCGCTGGCCGTGATGCGCAAGGCGGCGATCGATCATCCCAAGGAGCGCCAGGTGCTCGCCGCCTACGGCAAGGCGCTGGCCGCCGCGGGCGATCTACAGCCCGCGCTCGATGCTGTGCGCCGCGCGCAGACGCCCGAATATCCGGACTGGAAGCTGATGTCGGCCGAAGGCGCCATCCTCGACCAGCTCGGCCAGCCCGGCGAGGCGCGCCGGCTTTATGCCCGCGCGCTGGAAATGCAGCCAAACGATCCGAGCGTGCTTTCCAATCTCGGCATGTCCTACCTTCTGGAGGGCAATCTGAAGCAGGCCGAGGCGCAGCTCCAGAACGCCGTCACCCAGCCCGGCGCCGACAGCCGCGTGCGCCAGAACCTGGCGTTGGTGGTCGGGCTGCAGGGGCGCTTCGCCGACGCCGAGGCGATCGCCAGCCGCGAATTGTCTCCCGAGCAGGCCGAAGCCAATATCGCCTATCTACGTTCGATGCTGGCACAGCAGAACGCCTGGAACGACCTTGCCAACGAGGAGGGCTAGGCTGCAGCGATCCTGCGCTCGCCAACGGCCTTCCTGACTTCCGGCGCCACGCGCGTTCCAAGAATCTCGATCGCCTTTAGCAGCTTTGCGTGATCCATCACGCCGATCGCCATCTGGATGACGAAGCGGTCGAAGCCGAAAATCTCGTAGTGCGCGAGAATCTTGTCGGTCAGTTCCGACGCGTCGCCGACGAACTGCGCGCCGCGCGGGCCGGCGGCGGCCTCGAACTGCTGGCGGCTCGTCGGAGGCCAGCCACGTTCGCGCCCGATCCGGTTCATCACCTCGGCCTGTGCCGGATAGAAGGTGTCGATCGCTTCCTTGCGGGTCTGGCCGACGAAGCCGTGGACGTTGATGGAGGTCTTCAGCGTCGCCGGGTCGCGGCCGAACTTCTCCGCCGCCTCACAGTAGAGCTTGAAGAAGGGCGCGAAGCGGGCCGGCTCGCCGCCGATGATGGCAAGCGCGAGCGGCAGACCGAGCATGGCCGCCCGCCCCACCGATTGCGGCGTGCCGCCGACTGCGAGCCAGATCGGTAATTTCCCATTCACCGGACGCGGATAGACGCCGCGCTCGCTGACGCGCGGCGTGTGCTGGCCGCCTTCCCACGAGAAGATTTCGCCCTCGTTGAGCTTGATCAGCATTTCGAGCTTTTCGGCGAACAGCGTGTCGTAGTCGCCGAGATCGTAGCCGAAAAGCGGGAAGGATTCGACGAAGGAGCCGCGTCCGGCCATGATCTCGGCACGCCCGTTCGAGATGTTGTCGAGCGTGGAGAACTGCTGGAAGACCCGGATCGGATCGTCAGATGAGAGCACGGAAACCGCGCTCGACAGCTTGATGTTCTTGGTGCGCGGCGCGGCGGCTGCGAGCGCCACGGCAGGGGCCGAGACGGCATAGTCCGGCCGGTGATGCTCACCGAGCCCGAAGAGGTCAAGCCCGACCTGGTCGGCGAGTTCGACTTCCTCGATGAGATTGTTGAGGCGCTGCGCTGGGCTAACGACGTCCCCGGTCACCGGATCGGTGCCGACGTCGCCGAACGTATAAAGGCCGATTTCCATCGTTCATATCCCTTCGAATTTGAAGAAGAGGTATGGCCTAGGCCGGCCGATTGCCAGTCGCGGACAGGTGAACAGTCTATTCGTCGTCGACGACGCGCAGGCGCAGCGAGCCGTTGCGCGCTTCCGCCGGCTTTTTCTCCGCCTTCTCTTCGATCTGCGGGGCATTGAGCTCCAGCGCCTCGATCTTCTCGCCGCGCTTGGTCAGCTTTTCTGTCGAGGTCAGGATCAGGTCGATGTCGCGATTCGCCTGGCCGAAATGTGTCTGCAGCTTGCGCACGCGCTCGTCGAGGCGGCCCAGATCCTCCATGAGGCGGATCACCTCGCCCTGGATGAGATGGGCCTGCTCGCGCATCCGGGCATCCTTCAGCACCGCCTGGATGACCTGGATCGACAGCATCAGGAGCGAAGGCGACACGATGACGATGCGCGAGCGATGCGCCTTTTGCACCAGCGCCTCGAAATTCTCGTGGATCTCGGCAAAGATCGACTCCGACGGCACGAACATGAAGGCCGTGTCCTGCGTCTCGCCATTGATGAGATATTTTTCGGCAATCGCCTTCAGGTGGACCTCGACGTCGCGGCGGAATGTCTGCGCCGCATATTTCTGCGCCTCGGGGTTTTCCGCCTCCGCGGCGGCGCGGATCGCGTTCCACGATTCCAGTGGAAACTTGGCGTCGATGACCAGATCCGGCGCGCCGTTGGGCATGCGGATCGTGCAGTCGGGCCGGCTGCCGTTGGATAGCGTCGCCTGAAACTCGTAGGCGTCGTGCGGCAGCCCATCGGCGATGATCGCCTCCATGCGCGCCTGGCCGAATGCGCCGCGCGTCTGCTTGTTGGAAAGGATGTGCTGCAACTGCACGACCTGGCCGGCGAGCGACTGGATGTTGTTCTGGGCCGTATCGATGACGGCAAGCCGTTCCTGCAGCTTCGCAAGGTTCTCGTGCGTCGACTTCGTCTGCTCGGTGATCGAGTGGCCGAGCCGCGAGGTCATGACGTCCAGCCGCTCGCCGATGGCTTTGTTCAACTCAGCCTGCCGCGCGCCGAACACCTCGGCGATCGTGCCCATGCGCCCCTGCATCTCGAGCTGCGCGCGCGTGATCTCGGCCAGCCGCGCATCGGCCTCGCGCGCCCGCACCGCACTTTCGTCCGCCAGTTCGGCCTGTACCCGCGCCGCGCGCGAGACGGAGATGACGAGGAGCGCGACAAGCGTCACGATGACGGCTGCACCCACGATCAGCGCGTGACCGAGGGTGATCGTGGTCGACCCAAGCTGGAGGAGGGGAGCGGCGAAGAGCGTCTCGGAAGGGTTCATCGCGCGACACTAGCCGATTCGCGGCGTCGCAATAAGACCAAAACGTGAACGTCCACATGTCGAAGCGTTGACGTCCGCGGTTTCACCGATTACCTGACGGCCATGACGATCAAGCCGCTCATCATCCTTCCCGATCCCGTCCTGCGCCAGATGTCGAAGCCGCTGGAACGCGTCGATGACGCGACGCGCAAATTCGCCGACGACATGCTCGATACGATGTATGACGCTCCGGGCATCGGCCTCGCCGCGATCCAGATCGGCGAGCCGATCCGTATGCTGGTGATCGACCTGGCCAAGGAAGGCGAGGATAAGGCCCCGCATGTCTTCATCAATCCTGAGATCGTTTCCTCGGGCGATGGCATCTCGGTCTATGAGGAAGGCTGCCTGTCGATCCCGGACTACTATGCCGAGGTGGAGCGCCCGGAGACGGTTACGGTCACCTATCTCGACCGCGACGGCAAGGCGCAGGAAATGGTGGCGGACGGGCTGATGGCGACCTGCCTCCAGCACGAAATCGACCATCTGAACGGCGTTCTCTTCATCGACCACATCTCCAAGCTGAAGCGCGACATGGTCGTGCGCAAGTTCAAGAAGCTCGCCCGCGAGAAGGCGCCGCAGCGCCTCGTCGGCTGATACGGTGGCCCTGCGCGTCATCTTCATGGGCACGCCGGAATTTTCCGCGGCGACGTTGAAGGCGATCGTCGAGGCGGGGCACGAGGTTGCCGCGGTCTACTCACAGCCGCCGCGCCCGGCCGGACGGCGCGGGTTGGAACTGAAGGGATCGCCCGTTCACGAACTGGCAGAAAGCCTCGGCATCGAGGTTCGCACGCCCGTTTCGCTGAAGGGCGAAGCGGAGCAGGCGGCGTTCAGGGCGCTGAAGGCCGATGCCGCGGTGGTGGTTGCCTACGGTCTGCTCTTGCCGAAGGCGATCCTGGCGGGAACGCGGCTTGGGGCCTTTAACGGCCACGCCTCGCTTCTGCCGCGCTGGCGCGGCGCCGCGCCCATCCAGCGCGCGATCATGGCGGGAGATCGCGAGACCGGCATGATGGTCATGAGGATGGACGAGGGGCTCGACACTGGTCCCGTGGCGCTGACCGAGCGTGTCCCCATCGGCGCCGACATGACAGCGGGCGAACTGCACGACGCGCTGTGCGACGTCGGGGCGAGGCTGATGGTCGAGGCGCTGGGCAGGCTGGATGTGGGCGACCTGCCCACTGTCGCGCAAGCGGACGAGGGCGTCACCTACGCCGCCAAGATCTCCAAGGACGAGACACGGATCGATTGGTCGAGGCCGGCGCAAGAGGTGCATGACCGCATTCGAGGGCTCTCGCCGTTTCCGGGCGCCTGGTGCGAGCCGAATATCGGCGGCAAGCCGGAGCGGCTTAAGCTGCTGCGCTCGACATTGAGCGAGGGCGCGGGCGTGCCCGGCGCGATCCTCGATGACCGGCTGACGATCGCATGCGGCAGCGGAGCCGTGCGCCTCGTTACGGTGCAGCGGGCCGGTGGCAAGCCGATGGAGGCCGAAGTCTTCCTGCGCGGCGCGGGCTTGCGGAAAGGCGACCTGCTATGATGCGCGGACTGGTTATACGGCCTTTCGAGGCGCGCGACGCGGAAGACGTGCGCTGGCTTCTGGAGGAGGCGTTCGGCAATCCCGGCGAAGCGAAGCTGGTCGAGGCCATACGCTCTGCAGGCGACGATGTGCTCGAACTGGTCGCCACGCACGAACAGCAGATCTACGGCCACATCCTGTTTTCACGGCTCGTCGTGGAATCGAAGAACCGCAGCGCCGATGCCGTAGCGCTAGCGCCGGTCGCGGTGCGGCCCGACAAGCAGCGCACCGGCGTCGGCAAGGCGCTGATCGAGAACGCGCATCACCTGTTGAAGAATGCCGGCGAAGAACTGTCGGTCGTCCTCGGCGATCCAGCCTATTATGCTCGCTTCGGCTATGCACGCCAGCGCGCAGCGAAGTTGGAGAGCGACTACCAGGGCGAATATTTGCAGGCGCTCGCCTTCTCGCCGGAGGCGCCGACCATGGGGCGGTTGGTCTATGCCGCCGCCTTTTCCCAGTCGTGATGGCCCGCTTCCGGCTCGACATCGAATATGACGGCCGGCCCTATGCCGGATGGCAGCGGCAGGCCGACTTGCCCACCGTCCAGCAGGGGATCGAGGACGCGATCTTCCGGTTTACGGCCGAGCGCGTGTCGATCCGCGGGGCGGGGCGCACCGACACTGGCGTCCATGCGACGGGCCAGGTCGCCCATGTCGATCTTGCCCGCGACTGGTCGGCCGACAAGCTCATGGGCGCGCTCAACGCGCATCTGCGGCTTGCGGGCGATCCGATCGCGGTCTTTGCGGTGCAAGGCGTCGGCGAAGATTTCGACGCGCGCTTTTCGGCGACCGCCCGCCACTATCTCTTTCGCATCCTCAACCGCAGAGCGCCGGCCGCGCTCGATCTCGGCCGCGTCTGGCATGTGCCGAAAGCGCTTGACGCGCGGGTGATGCACAAGGCGGCGCAGACCCTTCTCGGCCGGCACGATTTCACCACCTTCCGTTCTGGCCAGTGCCAGGCGAACAGCCCGGTTCGCACGCTCGACCGGCTGGACGTGACGCGCGACGGCGACATCGTCGAGATCCGCGCCTCGGCGCGCTCCTTCCTGCACAATCAGGTGCGCTCGATGGTGGGAACGCTGAAAAAGGCAGGCGAGGGGGCGTGGTCGGTCGAGGAGGTTCGCGCAGCGCTCGACGCCGCCGACCGTTCGCGATGCGGCCAGGTCGCGCCTCCGGACGGACTGTTCCTCACGCGCGTCGATTACGACTGAACGAAGCCGAACACGCCCTGCAGCGTGAAGAGGACGACGAGCGACACCACGAACATCGCGGTGAAGACGCCTGTTGCGAAGGCCGGGCCCTTTTCCAGAACGGTGTTGGTCAGCCGCCAGGACAGGACCATGGAAAACAGGAAAAGACCAAGCGAGAACGCGGTCAGCCCATCGCCCGCCGCCGGCCAGAAAAGCCGGATAAGCGAAGGTGGCAGCATCAGCCAAACGAAGATTGCGGAAGCCCAATTGCTGGCGACGACGAAATGGACGAAGCGGTGGGCGATGCCGGCGGGCCTGGCGAGAAGCGCAAAGGCGCCGAGCGGCACGATCCAGGCGAGGACGTCGATCGTGGCGAGCCTGAGCACGATTGAAAGTCGGCTGCCGATGCCGTCGCCCTGGAAGGCGAGTTCGTTGGCGAGCGTTACCCAGCCGACCGTCATTGCTGGCAGCGCGACCACGATCGCGAAGAAGGACGTCCAGAAACCGTCGGCCGAAATGTCGAGGTACCGCAGCCCGTCCTTCTTGCCGGCCATGAGGCGCGCGGCGCCGGAGAGCGATTGCTGAACGTAGTCGGCCGAAGGCATCTGACGTCTATCCGAACCAGTCCTCTAGAAAACGCAGATAGATTTGCGTCAGCGTTTCGAGGTCGGCAAGAGCCACGCGCTCGTCAACCATGTGCATGGTTTGGCCCACGAGCCCGAATTCGACGACCGGGCAAAAATCCTTGATGAAGCGCGCATCCGACGTGCCGCCCGAGGACGACAGCGTCGGCGTCAGGCCGGTAACGGCGCGAACCGAGGCAGAGAGCGTGTCGGTGAGCTTGTCGTTGCGGGTGAGAAAGACGGGGCTCGGCCGGTCGCGCCAGATCAGGTCGAAATCGATCCTGTCGTCCTTGCCTGGCCGCAGCCGCGTCCGCGATGCCGCGCGGTCGAGCCGGTTGTGGATCTCCGCCTGAAGCGTTTCGGGCGTCCAGGTGTCGTTGAAGCGGATGTTGAACGAGGCCTTGGCCTTCGCCGCGATCACATTGACTGCCGGATTGCCGACATCGACCGTTGTCACTTCCAGATTGGTTGGCTGGAAATCGTCCGTACCCTCGTCGAGCGAGGGATGCATGAGCGCGTCAAGCAGCGCGACCATGCCGCGCACCGGATTATCGGCAAGATGCGGATAGGCCGCATGGCCCTGACGTCCGTTGACGACGAGATCGGCGGAGACCGAGCCACGGCGGCCGATCTTGATCATGTCGCCGAGCGTACTGGGATTGGTGGGTTCGCCGACGATAGCCGCGTCCCACGCCTCGCCCTTGGCCGCTGCCCAGTCGAGCAGCTTGGTCGTGCCGTTGATCGAGGGGCCTTCCTCGTCGCCGGTGATGAGCAGCGAGACGGAGCCCTTGAGCGCGCCATGCTTCTCCACATAGCGCGCCACGGCGGCAACGAAGCAGGCGATGCCGCCCTTCATGTCGACCGCACCGCGGCCATACATCGTGCCGTTCGCAATCTCGGCGGAAAAGGGCGGATGCGTCCAGGCTGCCTCGTCGCCGGGCGGCACGACGTCGGTGTGGCCGGCGAACATCAGATGCGGGCCGTTGCCCGATAGTCGGGCGTAAAGGTTCTCGACGTCCGGCGTGCCGTCTTCGGAAAAGGTCGGCCGCTCGACGGAAAAGCCGACAGGCGTCAGCATGGCTTCGAGAGTGGAGAGCGCACCGCCTTCGGCGGGCGTCACCGAGGGACAGCGGATGAGGGCGGCGAGGTTTTCGACGGGATCGGTCGGCTTGGTCACGCTCATCTCATTCTAGCTGGGCGCGTTGGTTGCCGCGCCGTATTTGTTGGGGCCGCGCTCGCCGGGAATGACGCAAAGTGCGATGAAGGCGATGAAGTTGATCAGCGGCACGAACATCGCGACCGCGAAGAGCCCCGGCCGGCCGATGTCATGCAGCCGCTTGGCGGCGAGCGCTGCCTGGCACCAGAGCGACACGAAGACGACGACGCCGAGGACAGAGTTCCAGAATTCGAACCCCTGGCCGACCTCTTCGGCGACCGACATGCGGTAGAGCACGAAGAAGGTGACGACCGTCATCATCAGGCCACCGAGCAGGAAGGCAACGCGGCTGATGCGTCCCTTGAGGCCGAAGAACAGCCAGAGGATCGGAAACTGGTTCACCGGATCAGGCCCGCAGGAGGTCGTTGATGGAGGTCTTGGAGCGCGTCTTCTCGTCGACCTTCTTGACGATGACGGCGCAATAGAGGCTGGGCCCGGGCTCGCCATTGCCCATCGGCTTGCCGGGCAGTGCGCCCGCGACGACGACGGAATAGGGCGGCACTTCGCCATAGGTGATCGAGCCGGTTTCGCGGTCGACGATCTTTGTCGACTTGCCGATGAAGACGCCCATCCCGAGCACCGAACCCTCGCGCACGATGCAGCCCTCGACGACTTCGGAACGCGCGCCGATGAAGCAGTTGTCCTCGATGATGGTGGGACCGGCCTGCATGGGTTCGAGCACACCGCCGATGCCGACGCCGCCGGACAGATGGACGTTCTTGCCGATCTGCGCGCACGAGCCGACTGTCGCCCAGGTGTCGACCATCGTGCCCTCGCCGACATAGGCGCCCAGATTGACGAAGGACGGCATCAAGATCGCGCCCGGCGCGACGAAGGCCGAGCGGCGCACGACGGCATTGGGTACGGCGCGGAAGCCGGCGCGCTGGAAGTCGATCGCGCTCCAGCCGTCGAATTTGGACGGAACCTTGTCCCACCAGACCGAGTCGCCCGGCCCGCCCTTGATGACTTCCATGTCGTTGAGGCGAAAGGACAGGAGAACGGCCTTCTTCAGCCACTGGTTGACCGTCCACGACCCGTCCGCCTGGCGCACGGCGACGCGCGCCTCGCCGCGATCGAGCAGGGTGAGCGCGGCCTCGACCGCATCGCGAATTTCGCCCTTGGTGCCCGTGCCGACCCCGTCACGCTCTTCGAACGCCTTTTCGATGGTTTGTTCGAGCGCGCCGATATCGGGCTTGGTCATCAATTTGCTCCATTGCAGCTATGTTAAGGCCGCTTCTGCTACGCTTCGGGCGGCTTCCAGTCGGCGCGGAAACTAGGCCAAGCGCGGTATTGGCGCAAGCCACGTGCAAGCGCCGTCATTTCATGGTTTGACTGATCAAAACGAGCGCGCGCGAAGCGCTTCGCGCAAGATTGGGATATTCGGTTTTCATGCAACGGACGAAAAAGAACGACTGGTCGCCTCTGCCGCATTCGGACGAGGATCGCGAACGCGCCAAGAGCGTGCCGGATACGCCGCAGACCCGCGCGCCGACCTATCGGCTGGCCTGGGACGACGAGGAGTTCATGACGCGGCGCGAATTGCGCCCCGTGCGCCTGCAGCTCGAACTGTTGAAGCCCGACATGGTTCTGGCAGAGCGAGGCATCGAATCGACCGTCATCCTGTTCGGCGGCGCGCGCATTCCCGAGCCGGGCGGCGCGGCCTGGGCGGCCAAGAACGAGGTGCAGAAGAAGAACCTCCTGGCGAACGCAAAATATTATGACGAGGCGCGCGAATTCGCCCGCCTGTGTTCGCAGCACTCGGCTAGCTTCGACTACCGCGAATTCGTCGTCGTCACCGGCGGCGGTCCTGGCGTCATGGAGGCCGGAAATCGCGGCGCGGCCGACGTCGACGCGCCCTCGATCGGCCTCAACATCGTCCTGCCGCACGAACAGGCGCCGAACCTCTACGTGACGCCGGAGCTGTGCTTCAACTTCCACTATTTCGCGATCCGCAAGATGCACTTCGTCATGCGCGCCAAGGCTGTCGCGGTTTTCCCCGGCGGCTTCGGCACGATGGACGAGTTCTTCGAGACGCTGACGCTGATCCAGACCGGCCGCATGGAGCGCGTTCCGGTGATCTGCTTCGGCAAGTCGTTCTGGGAGCGCGCCGTCGATCTCGATTTTCTTGCAGAGCAGGGCACGATTTCGCCGGGTGACCAGGATATCATCGACTTTGTCGACACCGCGCAGGAAGCCTGGGACGTGATTGCGCGTTTCTATGAGATCGACGCAGGAAAATAGGTCGGAAAGGACCTTCGGATCATGAATCTCGTCCCGCTGCACCTGATCGCAGTCGCCTGTCTCGCGCTCTCGGCTCTGCCTGCCCCGGCCCTCGCTTCCGATGAGCAGTGCCTCGAAGGCCAGATCCTCGACGTGGCGGGCTGCGTCGACCTCGACACCGTGATGGCCGACGACCTTCAGCTTTCCGGCGCATGGGTGCTCGCCATGCGCCCCGGCCAGAAGGTGGCGGCGGCATATCTTTCGATCCTCAACCGCGGCGAGACGGCCGATCGGCTGATAGGTGCGACGTCTCTGGCTTCACCGCGCGTCGAGATGCACGAGATGGCGATCGAGGACGGAGTGACGAAGATGCGGCCGATCGCGGACGGCATCGAGATCGGGCCGGGTGACAGGGTCGAATTCAAGCCGGGCGGGCTGCACTTCATGCTGACCGGTATCGATGCGGCGCTGGTCGCCGAGGACGAGATCGAGCTGACGCTGGATTTCGAGAAGGCGGGCTCGGTGGTGCTGCAGTTTCCTGTTCGCGAGCCTGCGGTGATCAAGGCGCACCGTCACTGAGCGGAACAGGTGCGGCGCGCGCGGCGTTTCTTCTCCAAAGGAGCATTGCCATGAACGGACGCACCAGCACCGACGATGACATTATCCGTCACCAGCAGGAAAAAGACCTCGGGCATTCCGAGACGCCTGCCGAGCAGCCGAGCGAGCATCCTCAGGATTCGCTCCCCGACGAGACCGAGTGCAAGGACGGCGAATTCGACAAGGACAAGCGGCCGGGTGTCTCGAGCGCCGAACAACTCGGCGATCTGCCACCTTCGCGCAGTGCCGGCGCCAATCCCGATGACGCGGTCGACCCCGTGCCGGACCGGACCTCCGACCCCCGCGTCTAGCGTTTCGCGAGGATCGACGTCAGGAACGACGTCAGATCGTCGGTGACGTAGTCGACATCGTCTTCATGGTCCGGGTCCTGTTCCCAGACTTCCGCGAAGGTCGGCTCGAAATTGTTGGGCACGACGAGGACGGTGGTCATGCCGAGCGCCTTCGGAACGTGAAGGTTACGCGCCAGATCCTCGAACATCGCGGCGTTCGGCCCGACCACGTCATGCAGAGCCACGAACGTATCGTAGGTTGCGCGGGCGGGCTTGGGATTGAGCCCAGCCGCCACGATGTCGAAAATGTCGTCGAAATGGTCGAGGATGCCGAGCCGGCGCGCCGTGTTCTCGGCATGCTTGCGATCACCGTTCGTGAAAATGAACTTGCGGCCGGGCAGCGCCGCGATCGCCGCGCCCAGCTCAGGCGAGGACTCGACCGGCGAATAGTCGATGTCGTGGACCTTTTGCAGGAAGTCGTCCGGGTCGATGGAATAGCGCTCCATCAGTCCTTTCATCGTCGTCCCGTATTCCTTGTAGAGCGCCTTTTGCATCAGCCGCGCCTCGTCCGCCGGCAGCGTTAGAAGCTCCGAGATGTAGCGCGTCATCCGCAGGTCGATCTGCGCGAACAGGTTCGTGTGGTGCGGATAGAGCGTGTTGTCGAGGTCGAACACCCAGTCCGTGACATGGGCGAAGCGGGCGGGGTCGGGAAGATTCGTCATGGCCTGCTTGTGGCGCAGCGAAGGGCCCAGCGCAACGCCCCGCTTGCGCGAATGATCGTTATGCCCTAGCCGCTCTCGCGTCAGGGGGCGACATGGAACTCTGGATTCCCATCACGATTGCGGCCGCGTTTCTCCAGAACCTGCGGTCGGCCGGCCAGAAGCATCTGAAGAGCGTCATGGGAACGACCGGCGCGACCTTCGTGCGCTTCGGCTTCGGGCTGCCCTTCGCGCTCGCCTTCGTCGCCGGATTGCACGGCCTCGCCGGCTTCGACCTGCCATCGCTAAACGCGACCTTTGCCGCGTGGGTGGTTTTGGGCGCGATCGGCCAGATTACCGCGACCTTCCTGCTCATCCACCTGTTCTCGTTCCGCAATTTCGCGGTCGGCACTGCCTATTCGCGCACCGAGCCCGCGCAGGCGGCGCTGTTCGCGCTGGTCTTCTTCGGCGAGCGCGTGACCGCGGGAACGCTGGCCGCCATTGCAATCAGCGTCTTCGGCGTGATGCTGATTTCGGTCGCGCACATGCAGATCACCTGGCGCAATCTGGTGACGTCCGTCGTCGCGCGGAACGCATTGATCGGTCTCGCATCGGGCACGGCGTTCGGCATTTCGGCGGTCGCCTATCGCGCCGCGTCGCTCTCGCTGGGCGGGCCGAACTTCATGATGCAGGCGGCGGTGACGCTGGCCGTCGTCATCACCTTCCAGACGGCGATCATGGCAGCGTGGATGCTGTGGAAGGACCGCGCCGAGATCGGCCGCATCAGGCGGGCCTGGAAGCCGTCGCTCTTCACGGGCGTCGTCGGCGCGACCGCGTCTTTCGGCTGGTTCATGGCAATGACGCTGCAGCAGGCCGCCGTCGTCAAGGCAGTGGCGCAGGTCGAGATGCTGTTCACCTTCGCCGCTTCGGTCTTCTTCTTCAAAGAAGCGATCAACCGCATCGAGATCGCTGGCTGCGCGCTGATCGTGGCGGGCATCGTGGTACTGGTGCTGGTGGGCTAGGGAACGATCAACGTTCCAGCGCCATGCTCGGTGAACAGTTCCAGCAACACGGCGTGCGGCGTCTTGCCGTTCAGGATGACGACGCCCTCGACGCCGCGCTCGATCGCCTCGATGCAGGTCTCGACCTTGGGGATCATGCCGCCCGAGATCGTACCGTCGGCGATGAGCTCGCGGGCCTCGCCGACAGTCAGTTCGTCGATGAGGTTCCTGTCCTTGTCGAGGACGCCTGGAACGTCGGTCAGGAAGAGAAGGCGCGAGGCGCCCAGCGCACCGGCGATGGCGCCTGCGAACGTGTCGGCATTGATATTGTAGGTGTGGCCGTCGCGACCCGGCGCGACGGGCGCGATGACCGGGATCATTTCGGAGCGCGCGAGAAGGTCGAGCAAGGTGCGGTCTACCTCGACCGGCTCGCCGACGAAGCCCAGATCGATGGCGCGCTCGATATTGGAATCGGGGTCCTTCACGGTCTTGCGCGCTTTTTCGGCGAAGACCATGTTGCCGTCCTTGCCGCAAAGCCCGATCGCCCATTCGCCTTCGGCGTTGATGAGCGCGACGATCTCCTTGTTGATCGAGCCGGCAAGGACCATCTCGACGATCTCGACCGTCTTCTGGTCGGTGACGCGAAGGCCTCCTTCGAACTTCGACTCGATGCCCATCTTGGCGAGCATGGCGCCGATCTGCGGTCCGCCGCCATGCACGACGATCGGGTTGACGCCGGATTGCTTCAGCAGCGCGATGTCGCGCGCGAAGGCGCGACCGAGCTCGACATTGCCCATGGCATGGCCGCCATACTTCACCACGACCGTCTTGTTCTCGTAGCGCTGCATATAGGGCAGGGCGGCGGAGAGAAGGCGGGCCTGTTCCTCGGCGGTTCCGAGCTGCTCGGGGGTCATGGGAATCCTCGCATGATGATGGGCGGGGGCTGTTTAGCTTCATTCGCCGGAACGGGCAAACGCCTTCGCCGCTGCTCGAAAGGAAATGCGATCAGGCGTTGCAAAACGAAAGCCGCCCGCTAGTTTGGTGCCAGATGACGCCACCCGATATCTCCAAGCTGATCGTCCGGACCTCGCTGCGCGACCGCGCGGCCTTCGATCTGCTTTATCGGCAAACGAGCGCGAAACTTTTCGGCGTCTGCCTGCGTGTATTGAACGATCGGGCCGAAGCCGAGGAAGCGCTGCAGGAAGTCTACGTCAAGATATGGACCAAGGCCGACCGCTTCGCCGTCTCAGACTTGAGTCCGATTTCATGGCTGGTGGCCGTGGCGCGCAATCACGCGATCGACCGCATCCGGGCGCGTCGCATGAAGCAGACCGGGCTCGACGAGGCTGCCGAGATCGCCGACCCTGCACCGGGGCCGGAGGCGCTTGCGGTTGCCGGGGACGAGGGCGCGCGCATCCATCTTTGCCTTGAGGAACTGGACGCTGACCGGGCGGCCGCCGTGCGCGGCGCCTATCTTGTTGGCGAGAGCTATGCGGAACTTGCGGAGCGCCATGGCGTGCCGCTGAACACGATGAGAACCTGGCTGCGCCGCAGCCTCATGAAGCTGAAGGACTGTCTCGAACGATGACGCCGAGCGACCATCACGAACCGGAACTTGGAGGCGACGAAGCGCTCGCCGCCGAGTACGTTCTGGGCGTGCTGCCGGCGTCCGAGCGGCTTGATGTCGCGCGCCGGATCGATGCCGACATCGAGTTCGCCCGTCTGGTCGAGGAGTGGGAAGCGCGTCTTTCGCCGCTTGGCGAGTTCTACGTGCCGGTCGAAGCGCCGTCCGCCGTCAAGCAGGCGCTCGATCGGCGACTTTTTGCTGCCGCTGTGCCCGCTGCCTCGCGTGATCGTGCCTCATGGTGGAACAGCCTTGGCCTGTGGCGTGGGCTGGCGGTCGCGTCGGTTGTCGCTCTGGCGCTCGTCGTCGGTTGGAACCTTCAGCCCCCGGTGGAGGAGACGCCGTCGCCGCGTTTCGTCGCCTCGCTCGAAAATCCCGAGACGGACGTCCGCTATCTGGCGCTCTACGACGAAGCGGCCCGGACGATCAGCCTGTCGCGCCTCGATGGTGCGGCCGCCGCCGGTCAGGACTTCGAACTGTGGGTCATCGAGGGCGATGAGCCGCCTGCCTCGCTCGGCGTGCTCGGCGATGCGGACCATCTCGAGGTGACACCATCCGAGGACCTGCAGGGCAAATTCGCGGCCGGTGCCGTGCTTGCCGTCTCGCTCGAACCCGAAGGCGGCTCGCCGACGGGCCAGCCCACCGGGCCGGTCGTCGCACTTGGCAATCTGCGCAGCATCTGACTGATTTGAAATAACAATGTTGCTTCACGTCATTTTTTGAGAGGTGACCTGAATTCATCCTCAAGTGGTCGACATTCTGCCCTAGGCGATTACTTTGACCGCGGGTCGGGAATTCCAAGTATTTTGAGGTGAAGCACATGTTTCGTATCTTGACATATCCGCTGATTGCTTTGGGGCTTCTCGCCATGGCCGCCTGCACGGACGATGCCGGTACCGATCAGCCCGCCGGCATGGCCGAGCCCCCGGCAACCACGGCGCCGGCCGATCCGGCAGAGTAGCGAAACGGACTCCAGGCCCCCTGGACACGGAATCGGCCGGCTCTGCCGGCCGATTTTCGTTTTCTGGCGACAATATTTTCCACCACAGGTGAAACTCTCGTGGCGCGGTTTCGTGACTTCTCCGTAGCCCCCTCAGAGGGCCAATCAGGAGGTTTCGAACATGCGTAGTTTCACGCGTACCATTCTCGCCAGCTCAATTGCCCTGTCCGCGCTCGCCGGTTCGGCGTTCGCCCAGGACAACCCGATGGTCGGCGGCGCCGAAATGTTCGCCGACAAGAATATCGTCGAGAACGCCAGCAATTCGGCAGATCACACCACACTCGTCGCCGCGGTTCAGGCCGCCGGCCTCGTCGAGACGCTGCAGGGCGAAGGCCCGTTCACCGTTTTCGCTCCGACCAATGAAGCTTTTGAGGCGCTGCCGGAAGGCACGGTCGACAATCTCTTGAAGCCGGAGAACAAGGAACAGCTCACCAAGGTTCTGACCTGCCATGTCGTCGCGGCCGACGCGATGTCGGACGCCATCGGCACCATGATCGCCGATGATGGCGGCGAACACGACGTACCGACCGTCGGCGGCTGCACGCTGAAGGCCGCGATGGACGGCGAGAACATCGTTCTCACGGACGAGAACGGTGGCAAGGCGACCGTTACGATCGCCGACGTAGAGCAGTCGAACGGCGTGATCCACGTGATCGACGCGGTTCTTCTGCCGAAGATGTAAGAACCGTCTTCAGCAACCGGCCGGCGGTCTCCCTGCTCCCGCATGGATCGCCGGCCGACTTTGGCCCTGCTCTTCGTGTTCGCGTCTGCACCCGCGAGAAGGGCGGGGCCCTTTCGGTCCTCACGCTGACTTTCAAGGCGAATTGATTGCGCCGTGCAGCCAGGGTGCATGTATGGTGCATTTCACTAGGCGGAGATGAACCGATGACACGCAGAAAGTTTCTCTACGGCAGCGCCGGCGCGATCGGATTTGCGGCGCTCGGCGGCAGCCTGCTTTACAGACTGATGCCCGGCCACGCGATGGCCGCCGCCGAAGGCAGTTTCGAGGTGACGAAGACCGAGGCCGAATGGCGTTCGATCCTCTCCGACATGCAGTACCAGGTGCTGCGCGAGGAGGCGACGGAGCGCGCCTTCACTAGCCCCTTGAACGACGAGAAGCGCGCTGGCATGTTCCACTGCGCGGGCTGCGATCTTCCCGTTTATTCGTCGGAGACGAAATACGATTCCGGCACCGGCTGGCCGAGCTTCTGGCAGTCCGAGCCCGATGCGATCGGCACCAAGGAAGACAACACGCTTTTCACGACGCGTACCGAGTGCCACTGCGCGCGCTGTGGCGGGCATCTCGGCCACATCTTTGACGACGGCCCGCAGCCGACAGGCAAGCGGCATTGCATCAATGGCGTCGCCATGACGTTCAAGCCACAGGCGGCCGTCGCCGGCTGATCTGCAGCCCAGCCGCCCGCCGTGAGCCAATGGCTCGCGTCGCCCTGGGCCTAGCTTGTAGCGCCGGTGGCGCTATAGGCCCGCAATGCTTCAATCCGCGCCAGCCCACGCGTCCCGAGCCTCCTGGCGCGGTGAAATCCGCGCAATGCTTTTGCTCGCCTGGCCGATGATCCTGACCAATCTCGCCCAGACGGCGATGACGGCGACCGACGTGATGATGATGGGCCGCGTCGGCCCAGAGGCGCTCGCCGCCGGCACGCTCGGTTCAAACGTCTACTTCGCGCCGATGATCTTCGGCCTCGGCCTGATCCTGGCCACCTCGCCCATGATCGCCCGTGAACTCGGTCGCCGCGCCACTTCGGTGCGCGACGTGCGCCGCACGGTGCGGCAGGGCATGTGGGCCGGCCTCATCGTAGCCGTGCCGATCTGGCTCCTGCTCTGGCAGACTGAGGCGATCCTGCTCGCCATGGGGCAGGATCCGGCGCTGTCCGCGCAGGCCGCCGCCTACATGCGCGCGCTGCAGTGGGCGCTTCTGCCCTTCTACTGGTACATCGTCCTGCGCTCCTTCACGTCCGCGCTCGAGCGTCCCGCCTCGGCGATGGTGGTGATGTTCGTCGCCGTGGCGTTCAACATCGTCGCCAACTGGGCGCTTATCTTCGGCAATCTCGGCTTCCCGTCGATGGGCATCGTCGGCGCGGGCATCGCGACCACGGCGTCGAGCACGCTGATGTTCGCCGGCATGGTCGTGGTGGTGACGACCGACAGGCAGTTCCGGCGCTATTCGATCTTCGGCCGCTTCTGGCGCTCCGACTGGCCGCGGCTGATCGAACTCGTCCGGCTTGGCCTGCCGATCGCCGGGGTGCTGGCGCTGGAGGTTTCGGTCTTCAACGCCGCGGCTCTCCTGATGGGGCTCATCGACGCCACCGCGCTCGCCGCCCACGCGATCGCGATCCAGATCGCCTCGATCACCTTCATGGTGCCCATGGGGCTGGGGCAGGCAGCGACGGTGCGCGTCGGTCGCGCCTTTGGCGCCAACGACCGCGAAGGCATCGCCCGCGCCGGCTGGACGGCGTTCGTGCTGGGCGTCAGTTTCATGGCACTCGTGGCGCTCGTCATGCTGCTCGCGCCGCGCGCTCTGATCTGGGCCTTCATCGATCTCGACGATCCGGTAAACCTGCCGGTCGTCGAGCTGGCCGTCACTTTCCTCGCGCTGGCGGCGCTGTTCCAGATCGTCGACGGCGCGCAGGCGGTCGGCGGCGGCATGCTGCGCGGCCTGCACGACACGACCGTGCCGATGATCTATGCCGCGATCGGTTATTGGGCGATCGGCATGTCGCTCGGCGTCGTGCTGGCTTTCCCGCTCGGCTTCGATGGTATCGGGATCTGGATCGGCCTGTCGGTCGGGTTGGCCGTCGTGGCGGTGCTCTTCATCACCCGTTGGATCGGCCGCGAGCGGTTCCTCGCTCAGCCGGCCCTGTCGCCCAGCACGTCCTCGATGTAGAGGCGCTTGACGAGCACCATCAGGACGGCCGCGAAGGGCGTGGCCAGCATGATGCCGACAAGGCCGAACAAAAGCCCCATGATGACCAACGAGGCCATGATCAGTGCCGGCGGCAGGCTGACAGCCTGGCGCTGGATCAGCGGCGTCAGGATGTTGCCTTCCAGGAACTGCACGACGCAATAGACGCCGAGCGCGTAGCCGACAACCCACCAGTCCTGCGACATGGCGACGAGGATGATGGGGATGCCGGCGAGGATCGGGCCGAGAACGGGAATGAAGTTGAGGACGCCGGCGGTCAAGGCGAGCAGGATGGCGCCCGGCATTCCGACGGCCGCAAGTGCGGCATAGACCACGAGGCCGATGATGCTCATCGTGACGAACTGGCCGATCAGCCAGAAGCGCAGCGTGGCGCCGATCTCGTCGAGAACTTCGCCGAAACGCGCCCGGCTTTCGATCGAGACGAGCTTGACCGCGCCGTCACGGTAAAGCTGCGGCTGGGCTGCGAGGAAAACCCCCACAACCAGGATCACGCCTATATTGCCGATGACGCCAAACGTCGTCGCGAAGGCCGCGCGCACCTGGCCGAACAGCCCTGACGGGTCCGGCAGCCAGTCCGCGATGCCGCTCGGCCGCGCGGCGCTTTCCTCATCGGTTTCGCCTCCTTCGGCCTGGTCGGTGATCTCGGCACTTACGACATCGACGATATTGTATTCCTGCAGCATCTGCTGGATCCCGCGAATTTCGCGCTCCAGCGTGCGTACCAGGTCGGGGGTCTGCGAAACGGCCGTGACGCCGACGCTGGTCACGAAACCAATGACCGCTGCGCCCGTCAGGGCACAGGCAATGGCGAGCCGAAACCCGCGTGGGATCGGCAGCAGCCGGCCGAGCCCTGTCGTGAAGGCGTCGAGAAAGACGGCGAAGAGGGTGCCGGCAAAGAGCAACAGGAAGCCGCTCGACGCATAAATGATCAGGAAGAGGCAAAGCCCGATTGCCAGCACGACGCCCGCGACGGTGGCGGTCCGCCAGCCGAGCGAGGCGCGCGTCATGCGTGAAGCAGGCGCTGGTTGTCGTGTGACGTCGTCCACACCCGATCTCTCGCTTGTCGCGTCGGCATTGTCCAGCCGCCATTCGATTGACCGCAGCCGAAAGGTCAGATACTGACATATCGAGAAGGGTAGATAAATGGATAAGATGCAATCTTTGGCCGCACTCGCGGCGCTGGGGCAGGAGACCCGCCTCGATGTGTTCCGGCTGCTCGTACGCGAGGGCGAGGCCGGACTTCCGGCCGGAGAGATCGCCGAGCGGCTGGGCGCCGTGCAGAACACCATGTCGGCTCACCTGCGCATCCTGGCTTCCGCCGGCCTTGTCCGTTCGCAGCGCGAAAGCCGCATCATCCGCTACTTCGCCGACATGACGGGCTTTCGCGACCTGATGGCGTATCTGATGGAAGATTGCTGCCAGGGGGAACCGGAGCTCTGCCGTCCCGTCCTCGACGCCATCGCCTGCAAATGCTGAAGGTGTGACATGCAGCGACCCCACAACGTCCTTTTTCTCTGCACCGCCAACTCGGCGCGCTCGATCCTTGCCGAGGCGATCCTGAACCAGGTCGGCGGCAACCGGTTCAAGGCATATTCGGCGGGCTCCTTCCCACGCGGCGCGGTCCACCCCTTCGCGCTCGAGCTCCTGTCCGGCATGAACATCGACACAAGCTTTGCGCGTTCGAAGAGCTGGGACGAGTTTGCGGAATCCGGCGCGCCGCAGATGGATTTCATCTTCACCGTCTGCGACGACGCGGCCGGTGAATCCTGCCCGGTCTGGCCCGGTCACCCGATGACGGCGCATTGGGGCATTCCAGATCCGGCGCGCGCCGATGGCACGGATGCCGAGCGCCACCTCGCCTTTGCCGAGGCTTACAGGATGCTCGCGAACCGCATTTCGGTCTTCACGGCCCTTCCCATCGAAGCGATCGACCGGCTGGCCCTGAAACGCCGGCTGGATGAGATCGGCCAAAGCGGCAAGGCGCAGGCCTGGACGGAATTTTCCCAATGACTCATGATATCTTGAACGAGCGCGCGCCGGCCGGCATCGGCTTTTTCGAAAAATGGCTGTCCGCCTGGATCGCCGCCGCGATTCTGGCCGGTATCGTGCTTGGGGCCATTGCCCCGCAGCTTGTCGGCTTTCTTGCTGCTCTCGAAGTCGCTTCGGTCAATTTGCCGGTCGCCATCCTCATCTGGGCGATGGTGTTCCCGATGATGGTCAATGTCGATTTCGCCAGCCTGCGCCATGTCGGCGACAAGCCGAAGGGGCTGGTGCTGACGGTCGTCGTCAACTGGCTGGTCAAGCCTTTCACCATGGCCGCGCTGGCCGTTCTGTTCTTCGAATATCTCTTTGCGCCGCTGATCGACCCTGCCGACGCGCAGCAATATATCGCCGGGCTGATCCTGCTCGGCGCGGCACCTTGCACGGCGATGGTGTTCGTCTGGAGCCAGATGACGCGCGGCGACCCGAACTACACCCTGGTGCAAGTCTCGGTGAACGACATCATCATGGTCTTCGCCTTCGCGCCGATCGTCGCGCTGCTTCTGGGCGTTACCGACATCGTGGTGCCGTGGGAGACGCTGCTCCTGTCGGTGGTTCTTTACATCGTCATTCCCCTTCTCGCCGGCGCGCTGGTGCGAAGCTGGCTGATCGGCAGGGCCAATGGCAGGGGTGGCGAGGCGGCGGTATCGGCTTTCACGGCGAAGTTGAAGCCGATCTCCGTCGTCGGGCTGATTGCGACGGTCGTCCTGCTCTTCGCCTTCCAGGGCAACGTGATCCTCGACAATCCGCTGGTCATCGTCCTGATCGCGATGCCGCTCCTGATCCAGTCCTACGGCATCTTCTTTCTCGCCTATTTTGCCGCACGCGCCTGGAAAGTGCCGTTCGATGTTGCCGCGCCCTGCGCGCTGATCGGGACGTCGAATTTCTTTGAACTCGCGGTGGCGGTCGCCATCGGCTTGTTCGGCCTGAATTCGGGTGCCGCGCTTGCCACCGTGGTCGGCGTGCTGGTCGAGGTGCCGGTGATGCTCTCACTGGTGGCCTTCGCCAACCGCACCCGCCACTGGTTCGCCTAAGGAGATGCAATGACCGTCACCATCTACCACAACCCGGCCTGCGGCACTTCGCGCAACACGCTGGAGATGATCCGCACCTCGGGTGAGGAGCCTGTCGTCGTCGAATATCTGAAGTCCCCGCCGTCGCGTGATCGCATCGTCGAGCTGATCGCGAAGATGGGAATTACGCCCCGCATGCTCCTGCGCGAGAAGGGCACACCTTATGGGGAACTCGGGCTCGCCGAGGACAAGTGGAGCGACGACGAACTCGTCGATCTCATGCTCGCGCACCCCATCCTCATCAACCGCCCGATCGTCGAGACGCCGAAAGGGACCCGTCTTTGCCGACCGTCGGAGCAGGTGCTCGAAATCTTACCGAACCCGATCGCCGAGGATTTCGTGAAGGAGGATGGCGAGATTGTGAGGGCGCGCTGACATGACGGATCTTCCAGCATTGCGTCAGGATGCGTTCCGCCCGATCGACCACGACGCGCTCTTTGCGCAGGATCGCCTGACGCACAAGCCACGCGTGCTGATGCTCTACGGTTCGCTGCGAGAACTCTCTTATTCGCGCTTTCTGACGCTCGAAGCGGCGCGCCTTCTCGAAGCGTTCGGCGCCGAGGTGAAGATCTTCGACCCGCGCGGACTTCCCTTGCCTGATGCCGAGAGCGCCGACCACCCGAAGGTCCGGGAACTGCGCGAACTGTCGATGTGGTCCGAAGCGCAAGTCTGGTGCTCACCCGAACGTCACGGTGCCATGTCTGGCATCATGAAGGCCCAGATTGACTGACTGCCGCTCTCGCTGGGCGGAATGCGGCCGACGCAGGGCCGCACGCTCGCGCTGATGCAGGTCTGCGGCGGATCGCAAAGCTTCAACGCACTCAACCAGTTGCGCATCCTCGGCCGCTGGATGCGCATGGTCACGATCCCCAACCAGTCCTCCGTCGCCAAGGCGCTCAACGAGTTCGACCAAGCCGGCCGGATGCGTCCATCCTCCTATTACGACCGGGTCGTTGACGTCATGGAGGAGCTCATGAAATTCACGCTTCTCCTGCGCGGCCGTGCAGACTACCTCACGGACAGGTATTCCGAACGGGTCGAGACGGTTGAAGAGGTGTCGAGCCGCGTCAACCAGAGCGCGATCTGACCAAAGGTCATCACAAGAAGCGTACTAGACTTAAGTCGTAGAGTTCGCGCCTGCGAAGACTGAAACGACTGATTTCGCAAGGCTTTGTGCGGTGCAAGGCAGCGTATTTCTACGAACTTGCATCTGTCGCGCTGGCGTGCATTCATGCGCAACGACAAGCGCTGGACCAAGGGCGCTGCGATGGTGGGCCATGGGAGAGCCCGGCATTAAACCACGCAGCTTTCTCGCCGGCGCCGAGGAGGAACATATACGCATGACTGACAGTATCATTCTGTCGGCGCGCGACCTGACGAAGGAGTTCAAGGGCTTCTTCGCTGTGGAAGGCGTCGATTTGAGCGTGAAGCGGGGCACGATTCACGCGCTCATTGGTCCCAACGGGGCCGGCAAGACCACTTGCTTCAATCTCCTGACCAAGTTCCTGTCGCCCTCGCGCGGACAGATCACCTACAAGGGCGAGGACATCACCTCGATGTCGCCGGCCGACATCGCGCGGCTCGGTCTGGTGCGCTCGTTCCAGATTTCGGCGGTCTTCCCGAACCTGACGGCGATGGAGAACGTGCGCATCGCGCTGCAGCGCAAGCGCGGCGATTCGTTCGATTTCTGGCGCTCCGAAAAACATCTGTCCGACTATGACGGCCGTGCGCTCGAGCTTCTGGCCGATGTCGGCCTGTCGGAATTCGCGGACACGCTCGCCGGCGAACTCTCCTACGGCCGCAAGCGCGCGCTGGAGATTGCGACGACGCTAGCGCTCGATCCCGAGATGCTGCTTCTCGACGAGCCGATGGCCGGTATGGGCCATGAGGACGTCGAGCGCATTTCCGCACTGATCAAGCGCATTTCGGCCAATCGCACCGTGCTGATGGTCGAGCACAATCTGTCGGTCGTCGCCGATCTCTCGGACACGATCACGGTTCTTGCCCGCGGCAAGGTGCTCGCCGAAGGCGACTATGCGACCGTTTCCAAGGACCCGCGCGTTGTCGAAGCCTATATCGGAGTCGCCCATGCATGATGCAGCTCTTGCCGCCAAGCCGGCGGCGCAATCGGCGGCCGCGCCGCTTCTGGCCGTCCGCGACCTGAACGCCTGGTATGGCGAAAGCCATGCGCTCCATGGCGTCACCTTCGACGTCAAGCCGGGCGAGGTCGTCACGCTCTTGGGCCGTAACGGCGCCGGCAAGACCACGACGCTGAAGGCGATCATGGGCATCCTTGGCAAGCGCACCGGTTCGGTGACTTTCGAGGGCAAGGAGACGATCAAGCTGCCCGCCCGCACCATCGCGCGCGCCGGCATCGCCTATTGCCCCGAAGAGCGCGGCATCTTCTCCTCGCTCTCGGTCGAGGAGAACCTGATGCTTCCCCCGCAGGTCAAGGCCGGCGGCATGACGGTGGAGCGCATCTTCGAGCTGTTCCCGAATCTGAAGGAGCGCCTGAACTCGCAGGGCACCAAGCTTTCCGGCGGCGAGCAGCAGATGCTGGCGATCGGGCGCATCCTGCGCACCGGGGCCAAGACGCTGCTCCTGGACGAGCCGACCGAGGGTCTTGCGCCGGTCATCATCCAGCAGATCGGCAAGACCATCGCGCGGCTGAAGCAGGAGGGCTTCACCATCGTTCTGGTCGAGCAGAACTTCCGGTTCGCCGCCACCGTGGCGGACCGCCATTTCGTCGTCGAACAGGGCAAGGTCGTCGACCAGATCCTGAACGACGAACTCGATGCCAACATCGAGAAACTGCACGCCTATCTGGGCGTCTGACTGAGGAAAGGCGCTCATAAGCGTCGCAAGTGGAGGAGTGAGGACATGAACTTGAAGACGATTCTTCTGGGATCGATCGCCGCCGCGGTGTTCGCCGCGCCGGCCTATGCCGTCGACATCAAGATCGGCGTCCTGAACGATCGCTCGGGCATCTATGCTGACATCGCCGGCGAAGGCTCCGTCGTCGCCGCCCGCATGGCGGTCGAGGATTTCGACGCCGAATCCAAGGACATCAATGTCGAGATCGTCTCGGCCGACCACCAGAACAAGCCGGACGTGGGCTCCACCATTGCGCGCCAGTGGTACGACACCGAGAATGTCGACGTGATCGTCGATGTGCCGACCTCCTCGGTCGCGCTCGCCATCAACGACATCACGCGCGAATCCGACAAGGTGTTCCTGAATTCGGGCGCTGCTACGTCTGACCTGACCGGCGCGGCCTGCTCGCCCAATACGGTCCACTGGACCTACGACACCTGGCAGCTCGCGAACGGCACGGGCCGCGCGGTCGTCGAGAACGGTGGCGACACGTGGTTCTTCGTCACCGCCGACTACGCTTTCGGCCACGCGCTCGAGCGTGACACTTCGGCGGTCGTCGAGGCGGCCGGCGGCGAGATCGTCGGCTCCGTTCGCACCCCGTTCCCAGGCACGGACTTCTCGTCCTTCCTGCTCCAGGCACAGTCCTCGGGCGCCAAGGTCATCGGCCTTGCCAATGCCGGCGGCGACACGATCAACTCGATCAAGCAGGCATCCGAATTCGGCATCACCCAGGGCGGACAGTCGCTCGCGGGCCTGCTCGTCTTCATCAACGACATCCACGCGCTCGGTCTCGACGTCGCGCAGGGCCTGCTGCTCACCTCAAGCTTCTACTGGGATTTGAACGAAGGCACCCGCGAATGGTCGGCCCGCTTCGAGGAAGAGACCGGCAAGAAGCCGTCCATGGTCCAGGCCGGCGTCTATTCGAGCATCCTTCACTACCTCAAGGCCGTTGAGGCCGTCGGCGACAAGACTTCCAAGGATGTCGTCGCCAAGATGAAGGAAATGCCGTCCGACGATCCGCTGTTCGGCAAGGGCGAAGTCCGCGCCGACGGCCGCCACATCCACGATTCCTACCTCTTCCGGGTCAAGACGCCAGACCAGTCGGAAGGACCGTGGGACTATTTCGAGACCGTTGCGACGACGCCTGCGGCGGAAGCCTTCCGTCCGCTTGAGGAAGGTGGCTGCCCGCTCGTCGAGTAGGCTTGTGTCAATCGATGCGGCGCGGCCTGTGAGCCGCGCCGCCTTTGGTCTCCGTAAATTTCTCGACCACGGGATGCGCACATGTTCGAGCTCCTAGGCATTCCGCCGCAAGCTCTCTTCGGCCAGTTGTTGCTGGGTCTGATCAACGGCTCGTTCTATGCGATGCTGTCCTTGGGCCTTGCAATCATCTTCGGCCTGCTCAACATCATCAACTTCACGCACGGCGCGCAGTATATGCTCGGGGCCTTCGTCGCCTGGATGCTGCTCAATTATCTGGGCATCGGCTATTGGTGGGCGCTGCTGCTCGTGCCGATCATCGTCGGCGCGACAGGCATCATCATCGAGCGGCTTCTGATATCGCGGCTCTATCACCTCGATCACCTCTACGGCCTGCTGTTGACCTTTGGCCTCGCGCTGATCCTTCAAGGCCTCTTGCGCAACGAATACGGCATCTCGGGCCTGCCCTACGGCATCCCGGCGGAACTCGCCGGCGGAACGAATCTGGGTTTCATGTTCCTGCCGAACTATCGCGGCTGGGTCGTCATCGCTTCGCTTGCCGTCTGCCTTGGCACATGGTTCGTGATCGAGAAGACGCGTCTTGGCGCCTATCTGCGCGCCGCCACCGAGAACCCGACGCTGGTCGGGGCGTTCGGCATCAACGTGCCCTTGATGATCACGCTGACCTACGGCTTCGGCGTCGCCCTGGCCGGCTTCGCCGGCGTGCTGGCGGCACCGATCTACTCGGTCAACCCGAATATGGGCGCCGATCTGATCATCGTCGTCTTCGCCGTTGTCGTCATCGGCGGCATGGGGTCGATCCTCGGCTCGGTGATAACCGGCTTCGGCCTCGGCCTGGTAGAGGGCCTGACCCGCGTCTTCTATCCCGAGGGCTCCGCCGTCGTTATCTTCGTCATCATGGCCATCGTGCTCATGATCAAGCCCGCCGGCCTGTTCGGGAGGACTGTCTGATGGTTTCCGTGACCGATAGCGAAACGAGTTCGGGCGCCGCCGCTTCCCGAAGCCGCCCGAAGGCGATGGGCATGCCGGCTCATCACATGGCGATCTTCGTCATGCTGCTTGCGGCCGGCATCGTCGCCCCCTTCATGCTCTACCCCGTCTTCGTCATGAAGGTGCTGTGCTTCGCGCTGTTTGCCTGCGCGTTCAATCTCCTGCTGGGCTTCGGCGGGCTGCTCTCCTTCGGCCACGCGGCCTATTTTGGTGCGGCAAGCTATGTCTCGGCCCATGCGGCCAAGGTGTGGGGGCTGTCGCCGGAACTGGCGATCCTTGCGGGCACAGCCACCGCCGCTATCCTTGGCCTGGCCTTCGGATCGCTCGCCATTCGCCGTCAGGGCATCTATTTCGCAATGGTGACGCTGGCCTTCGCGCAGATGGTGTACTTCTTCGCCTTGCAGGCGCCGTTCACGGGCGGTGAAGACGGCATCCAGGGCGTACCGCGCAATCCGTTGCTCGGCGTGATCGACATTTCCAATCACATGTCGCTCTACTGGCTGGTGCTGGGCATCACCTTCGGTGGCCTGCTCATCATCTACCGCATCATCCACTCGCCCTTCGGGCAGGTGCTGAAGGCGATCCGTGAGAACGAGCCGCGTGCGATCTCGCTCGGCTATCGCGTCAACCGCTACAAGCTGACCGTGTTCGTCATGTCGGCGGCGCTTGCGGGACTTGCAGGCTCGACCAAGGCCTTCGTCTTCCAGCTTGCCTCGCTGACCGACGTCCACTGGTCGATGTCGGGCGAGGTGGTGCTGATGACGCTGCTCGGCGGCATGGGGACGGTGTTCGGACCGATCGTCGGAGCCGCCGTGATCGTGACGATGCAGAACTATCTGGCGACCTTCGGAGCCTGGGTCACGATCGTCCAGGGCATCGTCTTCGTCATCTGCGTCATGCTGTTCCGGGAAGGCATCGTCGGCGTGCTGTCGAAGCTCATCAAGAAGCCTTTGTGAGGCAAAGACGTCATTGCCAAGAAAAAGCCCCGGCAGCATTGCCGGGGCTTTTTTCATTTCAGGAGGCCGGCCGTCATCGGCGCGGCGGCTGCGTACGCACCGGGACCGCCGCCAGGTCGCGTCCGTGCAGAACGACACGGGTCGGCTCGCGCGCGACCTGGGCGCCTTTCAGCAGGCGGCGATACCACTCGATGTAGTATGCAAGCGCGAACTGGAGCGCGATGCCGGCCGTCACTATAAGGACGTCGCTCGCCACCGTCGGCGCGAAAACGCCGCGCCAGGCCTGCGCCGCCATCGACAGGATCGTGCCGACGACGAAAACCGGCAAGGCGTGGCGCCCGAGCACTGCAAGCGGATTGTCGAAACTCGTGCGAAAAACGTTCGAGATCGCCGGGATCGCATAGAGCAGATAGCCGGCGGCCAGGACGTGCAGCACGCGCGGCAGCGAGAGGAAGGTCTTGTCGAAGCCCGTGAAGATCTTCGGCAGCCCCATCGAGATGTCGACGCCCCACAGCGGCACGCGAACCCAAAGCAGCGCCGTGACGAGATAGAAGGCAGCCGCGCCGATGAGCCAGCGATTGACCGGAAGCGATCCGCCACGCTTCACATGCATCATGACGGCCATGCCGATCACGAACAGGAACTGCCACGAGAAAGGGTTGAGGAACCAGTAGCCGCCATTGGGGAATTGCGGCGGCGCGATCGGCAGCAGGCCAGCCACCGTCCAGAGGAGGCCCGAGGCCGCGACCATCCAGCCGATGCTGACCGTGCCAATCAAGAGGAACAGCGGCAGCAGGAGCAGCACGATGCCGTACATCGACAAGATGTTGTTGTAGCCAAGCTGGTGGCCGAGGGTCACGATGCCGACCAATGAAGCCGCAGTGTCGGTGACGACAGGCTCGATATTGATTTTGGCCATGAGGTGCGGCGCGCCGAAGTAGAGCGCGAAGAACGAAAAGATGCCGAGCGTCGCCATCGTCGTTCCGAGCTGGGCGATATAGAGGACACCCGCGCGACGCCATGTCTTGAGCGCGGTGACGAGCCGGTTTCCGGGTTCGAACTTCAGCCCGTAGGCGAGGGCGGCCGAGACGCCGGAAATCAGCACGAAGGCTTCTGCCGCATCGGAAAAGCCGAAATTCTTGTGCGTGATCACTTCGATCGGATTGCCCGGCACGTGGTTCACGAAGATCGACAGCAGCGCCACGGCGCGAATGACGTCGATCCGGGTATCTCGAATGGGGGTCTTGGCATTCATCATGCAAACAGATTCCAACGATGCGAAACGGGTTCATGCCGCTTCGCAAGCCAGGCGTCCCCTCCTGAAGTGAAGACAACGCTCTGACGGCATTGCCGGGCTAAATTGCGGCAATGCTGGAAGCGAGTCATCAACGGGCTAACTACCGAATCCGATCCCTTTTCAGGATCACGTTTCGCGAAACTTCGTTTCAGCAAGCGCTGAAATAAGCAAGGCCGCCATAAAGGCGGCCCTGGATTCCTTGAGGATTGCGTCTGGTCAGGCCGCTTCGATGGACGGCGCCAGACGGAAGGAGCGGCGCACTTCCTCGTCGTTGAGAAGCCCGCCGGCGCGCAAAAGACCGGCGAACCGGCCATTGCTCTGCGCCAGTTCGCCAAAGCCGCCCATCTCGACGATCCGTCCGCGGTCCATGAAGATCACCAGATCGGCGTCGCGAACGGTCGACAGGCGGTGCGCGATCACGAAGGTGGTGCGGTTCTCACGCAACCGGTCGATCGCCTGCTTGACCTGTTCCTCGGTTTCCACGTCGAGCGCGCTCGTCGCCTCGTCGAGAACGAGGATCGGTGCATCCTTGAGGATGGCACGGGCAATCGCGATGCGCTGGCGCTCGCCGCCCGAAAGCTGGCCGCCGCGTTCGCCCACGATCGTGTCGTATCCGGTCGACTTGCCGAGGATGAACTCCTCGGCAGCCGCCGCACGGGCAGCATGGTGCACGTCATCGTTGAGCGCGTTCTCGCGGCCGAGGCGGATATTGTCCTCGATCGAGCGGTTCAGGAGTCCTGCGTCCTGGAAGACGGTCGCCATCTGATGGCGCAGCGAGTTGCGCGTAACGGTGCGCGTGTCGATACCGTCGACGTAAATGGCGCCCGAATGCGGATCGTAGACGCGCTGCAGCAGATTGATCAGCGTTGTCTTGCCGGCGCCTGTCGGGCCGACGATCGCCACGGTCTGGCCGGCGCCGACGGAGAACGAAATGTCGCTTACACCCTCACTCGTGCCGGGGAAGCGGAAATTGACATTGTCGAAGACGACGTTTCCCTGGACGCGGTCGAGAACCTTGGCATCATAGGCTTCCGCGCGCTCCTCGACCGAATCCTCGATTTCGTAGAACGCTTCGAGCTTGGCGCGCGCTTCGAAAACCTGATTGACGAAACCCGTCACCTGGTCGAGGCGGCTGATCAGCAGCGTGGCGAAGCCGGTGAAGGCGACGACGTCGCCGATGCGCAGTTCACCGCGCGAGACGAGCAGCGCGCCGATGATCAGCACGACCATCATAGAGATGGTCGAGGACAGGCGCTGCAGCGCGCTTGCCAGCGCCCACCAGTCGAGCACCGGATACTGGGCGCCGATCAGGCGGCCGATATGCTCCTTCAGCGCCTGCGTTTCGTGCTGGATGCGGCCATAGCTCTGCAGAACCGACACGTTGGCGACCGAGTCGCTCACATGGGCAAACACCTTGTGGTAGTGCTGCTCGACCTCGGCCTGGCCGTCCTTGGTTTTCTTCATCACCAGGCGGCTGATGGTCACATAGGCGGTGCCCAGCGTGAACAGCACCATCGACATGCGCAGGTCGAGCGAGATCGCGGTCGGCACGAGAAGGACGAGCGCAACGGCCGTCGACAGGTGCTGGCGCATGAATTCGAGCCACAGGCTGAACAGGGCCTCGACGGCGCGCAGCAGCGTGTGCAGAGAATTGGACGTGCCGCGCTTGGAGTGCCAGGCAAGCGGCATGGTGACGACGTTCTCGTAGGAGCGCGCGAGGACGTCCCCTCGTACGGCATGCGCCAGGCGATCCGCGCCCCGCGAGACGAGCACGAATGCGACAATGTTGAAGATGCCCAGGCCGGCCCACATCGCCAGCGCAGGCGTCACGTCGGCCTTGTCGGAGATGGTATCGATGATGCGACCGAAAAGAATCGGTTCCGCGATGGCGACGATCGCGAGGAGGACGTTGGAGCCACAGATGACCGCAACCTTGCCGCGGGCGACGGCAAGATAGGACAGGGCTCTCCAGTACACTTCCACTAGGGACACGGCATCAGGCCTTTCAGCATTCATTGTGCGCCGCAACATAAGTGACGCTACGTCAGGCTGCGGACTTGAACAATCGGGTATGTGGGGAACAGGTTGCGAATTTCGCTACAAGAAGAACGAAAGGTCGTTACTTTCCGTGATGCTTTAACAATCGGAAATATATGAACAATTGGAATCGTGCGCCGCAAATGCGGTGCCAATGCGGCGCGTGATGCCTAGTCCAATTCACCGTTTGCGACGGTAACGACGACCTCGTGATGGCCCTGATCGGCAAGCTTTATTTGCTGCACCTGCGTTCCGTCAAGAACAATCGAATCGGTTGGACCACGCTTGATCGAAATTCGGTACTCGGCCTCGCCGAAACGCATTTTCGCGTGGAATCCCGGCCAGTTGGAAGGAAGGCGCGGCGCGATCGAGATCGCCTCCCCGGTCCGCTCGATGCCGAGAATGCCCTCCACGGCGGCCCGGTAGAGCCATCCCGCCGAGCCCGTATACCAAGTCCAGCCGCCGCGCCCTGCACGGTCTGCTTCCGAGTAGACATCGGCAGCGACGACGTAAGGCTCGACACGATAGATGTCGGCGCTGGGCCGGTCCGGGGCATGGTTCACCGGGTTGATCACGGAAAAGGCGCGATAGGCGTCGTCGCTGCGACCGAGTGACGCAAGGGCAAGCACAAACCATGTGGCGGCATGTGTGTACTGTCCGCCATTCTCGCGCACACCCGGCGGGTAACCCTTGATGTAGCCCGGCTCCTTCGGCGTATTTTCGAAGGGTGGTGTGAAAAGCCGGATGAGACCGTGCTCCTCGTCGAGCAGCCATTCCTGCGCGCTCGTCATCGCCTGGTTGGCCCGGTCTTCGGGTCCAAGCCCGGAAAGGACGGCCCAGGACTGGGCAAGGGAATCGATGCGGCATTCGTCGGACTGGCGCGAGCCGAGGGGCGAGCCGTCGTCGAAATAGCCGCGGCGATACCACTCACCATCCCAGCCGGCGTCCTCGATCGCGATCTTGAGCTGGTCGAGATGGCGCCGCCATGCCTCGGCGCGCTTTGCGTCGCCGCGTTCGTCGGCAACCACCGCGAAGTCGCGCAGCGTCGCGGCCAGGAACCAGCCGAGCCAGACGCTTTCGCCCCGTCCCTTCTCGCCCACGCGGTTCATGCCGTCGTTCCAGTCGCCGCCGAGGATCAGCGGCAGGCCGTGCGGGCCGGTGCGGCGGATCGCAAGGTCCAGCGCGCGGGCGCAATGCTCGTAGAGCGATGCCGTCTCTTTCGAGGTCTGCGGGGTGAAGAAGGCGTCGTGCTGGCCCTCCTGCAGCATTTCGCCTTCGAGGAAGGGGAGGTTCTCGTCGAGAATGGCCGCGTCACCGGTCACCGAGACATAGCGTTGGGTGCCATGCGCGAGCCAGACGACATCGTCCGAGATCATCGTGCGCACGCCTGCGCCCGAGCGCGGCAGCCACCAGTGCTGCACGTCCCCCTCGCGGAACTGACGTCCGGCCGCGTTGAGGATCTGCGCGCGGGCGAGCGAGGCATCGTGCAAGAGAAGCGCAAGCGTGTCCTGCAACTGGTCGCGGAAGCCGTAGGCGCCGCTCGCCTGGTAGAAGGCGGCCCGTGCACGGATGCGGCAGGCGAAGGCCTGGTAGGGAAGCCAGGTGTTGACCAGTGCATCGAAGGCCGGGTCTGGTGTCTCCACCTGCAGCGCATCGGCAAAGTCCCGCCAGCTCTCGTCATTGCGCTCAAGGCGCTCGTCGAAGGTTTGCTGGCGGTGGTGCTGGACGAGGTTTCGCGCCTCTGCAAGCGAGCCTGCATCGCCCAGATAGAGCGTCAGCACTTCCTCGGCGCCCGCGCCGAGATCGACGTCGAAGGCGACCGCGCCGCAAATGTCGCGTCCCGCCTCAGCCGTTCGCGAAAGCGAAGCGCCAGAAACGACCGCCGCCGGCCACTCCGTCGATCCGCGCAGGCCGAGAAACTCCGCCCTGTCGCATGTGAACGACTGGATTGGCTGATCGCCGGCCAGGAATGCGACGCGATCGCCATAGTCGAGATGGTAGGGATTGGCGGCCGTCACCATGTCGGCGGCAGCATCATGGCCAGGCAAGGTGGTCGCGCTTGTGCGCGTGCGGTTCACGCCCATCACCCATTCGACATAGGCGTAGACGCGCAGCCGCTTTGGCGTATCGCCGCGATTGGCAAGCTTCAGGCGGGAGATGCGGACCGGGTCGGCCGGGTCGACGAGATGCGTCAGCTCGGTGGCGATCCGGCTGCGCTCGACGGAAAAAGTCGATACGCCCTGGCCGTGCCGCGCCTCGTAGATCAGCGACGGGTCGCGCAGGAGTGACGCCGCGGGCGAGAACGCTTCGCCCGTATCGCGGTCGACGATGTAGACGCCTTCGCCCGGCCGGTTGGTTACGGGGTCGTTCGTCCAGGGCGTGATCTGGAAGTCGCGGCTGTTGCGGCTCCAGGTGAAGGCGGCACCCTCGGCCGAGATGTGGAAGCCGAAATTCTCGTTGGCGATCACGTTGATCCATGGCTGCGGAGTGTGCCGGCGTCCGTCGAGCCGCACGACATACGTGCGTCCCTCGTCAGCGAAGCCGCCATAGCCGTTCCACATGGCAAGCCCGCTTCCCTCGGCGTTTGCGACCGGCGCAAGCCGTGTTGCAGGCTTGGAGATTTGCGCGGACGCAAGCGCACGGCGCTGACCGAGTTCTTGATGGGCGATGGCTTCGGCGCGATCGATCTGGTCGAAGATTGTGCCGTTGCGCGTGTGGAGAACGACCCGCGCGACCGCCAGCAGCGTCTTGTAGGTCCGGTCGTCCATGAGGTCGCGGCGCACGGCGAAGATGTGCTGGCGCGGCCCTAGATCGCGCCCGCGCATGCGGCTGTTGTCGCAAAGCTGCTCGATCGCCTGCTGAAGGTCCTGCACATAGGACGATGCCTGTTCGTTGACGATGACGAGGTCGGCGACGAGGCCGTGCGCGCGCAAATACTCCTGCATGCGCAGCGCGGACGAGACGATTTCGAGGTCGGCGACATCGGCGATACGCAAGGCGAAGATCGGGAAATCGCCCGATATGCTCGTCGGCCAAAGCGAGGATTGCGAGCCCAGACCCTCGAGGATCGTCTCCGACGGCGCCCGCAGCGCCGGATCGGGATAGAGCAGATAGCGCGCGAGCTTCTGGACGCCGGCGGCGTCTGCGAGCGACAGGCCGACATGGCGGGTCTGCACCTGCGAGCGCGTCCAGGCGAGCATCGCCTGCCGCTCGAAGGATTCAGGATTGTCGAAGCGGGTTGCAGCCGCGCGCGCGTCGTCCTCGGTCGCGGTCACGACGGTCCAGAAGGTCAGCGAGACCTCCTTGCCGGCGGGAACGCGCACCTTGCAGCGGATCGAAAGGATCGGGTCGAGCGTGAAACCGTCCTTGCCCTCGAAGCTCGCATTGCGGTCGAAGGCGGCGGGATCGACGATCGAGCGGCCGCGTCCGAGGAATTCGCGACGGTCGGTCTGGGCGCGGGCCTCGCGCGAAATGCCGGCGCCGGCGGTGACGAAATGCGCAAGCGCGACGTCCGCCTCTGCGGGCGCGCGCTTGTTGCGCCGGGCGAGGATCAGGCTTCCCTCGTTTGCGATGGTCGTCTTGACGAACATCTTGGAGAAGGCCGGGTGCGCCTGGTCGCTCGCCTCAGTGGCGAGCGCGAGCTCGCCGTAGGAGGTAATCTCGAGGTGCTCGTCCGCCTCGCCATTGTTGGAAATGGTGATCCTGCGGGCCTCGCCGTTCGCCTCGGAGGTGACGATGGCCTCGACCTTGGTCGTGATCGGGCCGACACGTTTGATGAACGTCGCCTTGTCATCGCTGAAGATCGCTTCCGCGCGCTCGTTCTCGGCAGCCTTCGGGTCGCCGGTGGCCGACCACCATGCGCCCGTCGCCGGATCGGAGACGAAGATGAAGGTGCCGGAGCGGTCCTCCACGGGATCGCCGGACCAGCGCGTGATCGCGATATCGCCGCAGCGGCTGTAGCCGGTGCCCTTCGCCGTCAGCATGACGCTGTAATAGCCGTTCGACATCAAGCTGGTGGCCGGCAGCGCATGAACGGGATCGGCGACGACACGGATGTCCGAACTCGTCTCGACCTCCTCAGCCGTCGTCCGGTCGCCCGCTTCGGCACGCGCCTTGGTGGCCGGCACGTCGCGCGGCGCCTTTTCCTGCAGCAGGAGTTCGGCAGCCTCGATCACGGCGTCGGAATGAAAGCGGTCGCGCATGCGGCCTTCGAAGACGACGTTCGAGACCGCGACGATCGACATGCCTGTGTGGTGAGCCATGTAGTTGCGCACGACGGCGCAGGCCGCGCCGGTCGGGACACGTGTCGGCGTGAAATCGATAGCATCGTAGTAGCCGTAGCGCCCGCGCCCGCCGATCGCCTCCAGTTCGGCAAGGTTGAGCACCGCCTCGCGCGGCTTGAACTGCGCGGCAAGCATCGTCGCATAGGGCGCGATCACCGTGTTCTGCGCCAGGCCGCGCTTGAGCCCCAGGCCCGGCACGCCGAAATTGGTGTACTGGTAGGTCATCTCGCGATCGCGCGCATTGTAGGCGCTTTCGGAGATGCCCCACGGAATGCCCTTCGAGCGCGCATAGCGGATCTGACGGGCGATGATGAGGTTGTTGGTCTGGTTCAAGATGCCGCCGAGCGGCTCCTTCATCACCAGCGGCGGCATCAGATATTCGAACATCGAGCCCGACCATGACACCAGCGCTCCGGCGAAGCCGACGAGCGTCACCGGGCGGCCGAGCCGCATCCAGTGGTCGGTCGGCAGGTCGCCCTTGGCGATGGCGAAAAGGCTCGTCAGCCGCGCTTCGGAAGCGAGAAGGTCGTAGCAGGCCTCGTCGAGCTGGCGCTGGTCGACCCGGTAGCCGATCGAAAGCAGCTTGCGGTCGCCGCGCATCAGGAACGAGAAATCCATCTCGAAGGCGAACTGGCGCGCCCGGTCGCGCAGCGCGATCAGTTCGTGCCGCAGCGCCGTCACATGCGCGTCCTCGATGTGCGAATCCGCGATGTGCGACTGGCAGGTCGCTTCGAGCTTGTTGGCCCACAGCGCCAGCGTCTCGCTGGCATGGGAGCCGATTTCCTCGTCGATCGAGCGCGCCAGCTTGCGGATGTCGGCGGCGAGGACGGCAAGGTTGATGGTGCGGATGGCGGCCGTCTCCGGCTCGCTGCGGATCGTCTCGACTGCCCGGCGCATGCCGTCGACACGCTCGCGCAGCCGCTGCCGGAGGGGACGCAGCGGACGACGGTCGTCCGGCAGCTCGTCGAGACTTTCCTCCAGGATCGTCACGCAGTCGAGGATGCCGGTATAGTCGCCCTGCAGATGCGCGGCGGGCGCCTGCGCCCAGATGTTGCAGGTGGCGGCGACCGTGACGAGGTGGCCTGCAAGATTGCCGCTGTCGACCGAGGAGACGTAGAGCGGCAGGAGCGGCTTCAGCGTCCGCGTATCGTACCAGTTGTAGAGATGGCCGCGATGGCGCTCCATGCGCTCGATGGTCGATATCGTTCGTTCCAACTGCCGCACTGCGTCGGCGAGGCTTATCCAGCCGAAGTCGCGCGCCGAAACGATCGAGAGCAGATAGATGCCGATATTGGTCGGCGAGGTGCGCGGAGCGACGACGGGCGAGGGGATTTCCTGGAAATTGTCCGGTGGCAGGAAATTGTGCTCGGCCGTCACGAAGGTCTCGTAATAGAGCCAGGTGCGCCGGGCCGCGGTGCGCAGCTTGGCGGCGTCGGCCGGATCGACGACGAGCTGGTCCTCGGTCTCTGCCGATCGGCTGATGAGCCAGGCAAAGCCGGGCGCGCCGACCCAGAAAAACAGGAAGATGCCTGCGACGATCACGCCCGTGCGCTCACCGATCACGGCGATCGCGAAGCCGATGAGCGCGATCACCAGCGAGCCGACCATCATCGCGTGATAGGCCTGCAGCGTCTCGCCGCCGCGTGCCGCGTCCGACGCGGTGCGCCATTCGAGGAGCTTGCGGCGGGTGACGAAGACACGGATCAGCGTACGCCCGATGGCGTCGGCCGACGCCCAGGCCTGGTGCGCGATCAGCACGACCTTGAGCACGACTTGCGCGGTGGCGAATGCGATCTCCCGCGCGAGCGCGGAGAAATGGCTGCGCAGCGTCGCCTCCGAATTGCGCGGCATCAGCGCGTCGACGATCGAATAGGTCAGGGCAAGCACGAGGCTGAGGATCAGGAGCGCCTGCCACTGGGCGGCATAGGCGAAGGGAAGCAACGCCCAGCCGGCGATTGAAGCCAGAACCCAGGAGATCGGCGTCAGCGAGCGGCGCAGATTGTCGATCATCTTCCAGCGGGAAAGCCCGGGAATGGCCGAGCGCGGATCGAGGATGAACGGCAGGAGCTGCCAGTCGCCGCGGATCCAGCGATGGTTGCGCGAAGCGTCGACGGAGTAGCGCGTCGGATAGTCTTCGATCAGTTCGACGTCGGTGACGAGCGCGCAGCGCGCCCACGCGCCCTCCAGCAGGTCGTGGCTGAGGACGGCGTTTTCGGGGATGCGGTCCTCGAGCGCGGCTTCCATCGCGTCGATGTGGTAGAGGCCCTTGCCGGTGAAGGTGCCGGAATCGAAAAGGTCCTGGTAGACGTCGGAAACGGCGAACACGTAGGGGTCCATGCCCCTGTTGGCGGAAAAGATCCGTTGGAAGAACGAGGCCTCGTTGCCGGTCGTCAGCGAAGGCGTCACGCGCGGTTGCAAGATGCCATAGCCGGCCAGGACTTGCCCCGTCGCCGGGTCGATGACCGGCCGGTTGAGTGGATGGGACATCTTGCCGACGAGTTTGGCGACCGCGTCGCGCGTCATGCGCGTGTCGGCGTCGAGCGTCAGCACATACTGGACGTTCGAGGGCAGCGGGGTGGTCGGCGCGATGAACGTCGTGTCGAGGTCGCCGCGCAGGAGCGCGTTGAGTTCATGCAGCTTGCCGCGCTTGCGCTCCCATCCCATCCACACACCTTCCGCCTCATTGTAGAGGCGGCGGCGATGGAGGAAGTGGAAGCGGGGCCGCTCGCCGCGCGGATACCGCTCGTTGAGAGCGGCGACACGCTTTCGAGCGTAGTCGAGAAGCTCCATGTCCTCAGCGGTCTGCTCCGACGGGCTGTCGCGCCAGTCCGACAAGATGGCGAAGTCGAGCTCGCCTTGCATGTTGGCAAGGTAGTGGACCTCGAGATTGTGGAGCGCGTCTTCCACATCGTCGCGAGAGCCGATGAGGATCGGCAAGGCGACGAGCGTGCGCGCATGGTCGGGAACGCCTTCCTTGTACTCGTATCCGATCAGCCGTGTCGGCTCGACCAGAAGCGAGGCGACTGTGTTGAACAGGCCGAGCGCCGCTTCGCTGGCCGGCAGCACGAACAGCGCGAGAAGCAGCGTGACGGCGAAAGTGGATAGCCCGATCCCTTCCAGGGTGAAGCCGACGGCGGCAAGCAGCAGGGCGGTGAGCGCCGCGGCAGGCAGGACGATGCCCATCCAGCCCGTGCGTCGGTAGAAGCGGCGCAGGCGTGTCGGCCATTTCGGCTCGTAACCGATGGCATGCTCGAATTCGGGACGCCGCGGGCCGACGACGAAAAGGCCGATATCGGGACAGGTCTGCTGGCCGATCGCGATTGCGCGGTCCGCCGCCATTGCGATCGCCCGTTCCGTGACCTCGCGCTCGGAAAGCTCGGTGCCGCCCGCCAGCTCCTCGATCGCACGGCGATACTGGTCGCGCGACTGGAAGTCGAGTTCGGCGAAGTCGGTATGTGCACGCAGTGTCTGGTCGACATGGCTGAGCTCCTCGAACCACACCGTCCAATCGGTGTCGTCGACGAGCCTCAGGCCCTTGATGATGTTGCCTGTGGTGACGTTGCCGGAGGAAAGCGTGGCGTGCTCGCGTCGTGCCACTTCTTCGGCGTCGAGGTCGAAGCGTTCCAGTTCGGTCTCGAGCCAGCCAAGCGCGCTTGCGGCATATTGCGTGCCGTCGCGCAGGCGAAAGAGAAGCTGCGTGGCGAATGTCATGTCGCGGGCATGCTCCTCATATGTGCCCAGAACGCGCAGTTCCTCCTCCACGGAGCCCTGCGCCAGCGCCTGGTCGGCGACCTTGTTGGCGACGGCGCGCATTTCGTGCGCCCGCTTCACGCGCACGGCCAGCCGGCGTAAATTTTCCACCAGCACGAATCGCAGAAGTGACGGCAGCGCCCACAATTCGCCGATCGACAGCGGATCGACCTCCTGGAACGCTGCGACCATGGTTTCGAAGCCGGCGACGGAGATCGCGCTGTCGCATTGCGCGACATAGGTCCAGGCGAGCACGAGCGCGCGCGGCACTCGCCGCCCGTCTGGCAGGGTGGCAAGCGGCAGCTTCTTGAAGAACCGGGCAGGCAGGTCACGGCGGACCTGAAGGATCGTGTCCTCGACGAGATAGTGGTTGTCGAGGAGCCAGTTCGCGGCAGGCGTAATGGGCTCGCCATTCTGCTGGGCCGTGCCGAGATAGGTCACGACCGCCAGGATTGTGTCCGCATTGTCGTTGGCGCGTTGGCGAAGATCGAGTTCGAACAGGTCGAATTCAGGCTCGAAACGGCCGCCCGCCAGGTCATAGCCGAGCGCGTGGAGCGTTATGTCCTTGCCGGGGGTGAAGCGTATGGGCGTGTCGACTGCAGCAGGCAGGAGCGGAGCGGCGTCGCGGATGCGGGCCGGATCGGGCTGAATGTTCATGCTCTAAAAGAATCCGTCTAAGCGCTGTCGAACACCCGACGCATATCAGGCTGACGCTAAACCGATTCAAACGCGATTGGTTTCAAGAGCGTAAGGGGGCTGTCGCTACACAATTCGTTTCGCCGCGACACAGAGCCGTCGCTTTTAACGAGAGGAGGACGTGGCCCGCTGACGGGCCGTCTCCTGGATGGGCAGCGAACGTCTACTCCGCAGGTTGCGGCGAAGCGTCGACGGTCGGCTTGCGCGTCGCCTCCGACCGCTCCTTCGAGGTAATTAAGGTATAGAACATCGGGACGACGAAAAGCGTGAAGAACGTGCCGATCAAGAGGCCCGAAAAAATCACGAGGCCCATTGCCTGGCGCGCGGCGGCACCTGCGCCTGCTGCGATCATCAGCGGAATGACGGCAAGCGCCAGCGCGGCGGTTGTCATCAGGATCGGGCGCAGGCGCACCGTCGCGGAATAGACGATCGCTTCGCGGATCGACATGCCCTCGTCGCGCTTCTGGTTGGCGAACTCGACCAGGAGGATGCCGTGCTTGGTGATGATACCGATCAGCGTGATCAGGCCGACCTGCGTGTAGATGTTCAGCGTCCCGAGGCCCAGGTTGAGCGGCAGGATCGCGCCGAAAATCGACAAAGGCACCGACATCAGGATGATGAACGGATCGCGGAAGCTCTCGAATTGCGCGGCGAGCAGCAGATAGATGACCACGATAGCCAATGAGAAGGCGATCAGGATCGTGTTGCCCTGCTGGACCTCGAGACGCGACTGGCCGGAATATTCGATGAAGAACGAATCCGGCAGGGCGGCCTGCGCGATCTCGGTGATCGTCTGCAGCCCAGCGCCCGTCGTGATGCCGGGCAGTGGCAGGGCCGAGATGGTCGCCGAGTTCAACTGGTTGAACTGCTCGATCGCGGCCGGCGCGGCGTTGGTCGAGATGGTCACGACCGAGGAAAGCGGTATCATCTCGCCAGTCGTCGCGCGGATAAAGAATTCGCCCAGCTTTTCGGGATTGTCGCGATATTCCTGCGGCACCTGGGTGATCACGTCGTAGCTGTTCGACTCGCGGTCGAACTGCGCGACGGCACCGCCGCCGACAAGCGTACCGAGCGTCGTGCCGACGTCGCTGACGGGTACGTTGAGGGCGGCGGCACGTTCGCGGTCGATGGTGACGGTCACCTGCGGCGCGTCGAAGGCGAGCGAGTTCTGGACGACGATGAACTGGCCGGTCGCTTCCGCCTCGCGGCGGATCTGGTCGGCCACCTCGTAGACCTGGCTCGGATCGCCGGTCGACTGAACGATGAGCGAGATCGGCAGGCCGCCGCCGGCGCCTGGCAGCGAAGGCGGCGCGAAGACGAGCGCCTCGACGCCGTCGACCGTGCTGATCCGGGCCTGGATGTCCTGCTGGATTTCGGCCTGGCTGCGGTCACGATCGCCCCAGTCCTCCAGCGCCCAGACGACGAAACCTGAGTTGGTCTGCCCCCCGAGGCCCACGATGGAAAAGCGCGAGCGCACTTCTTCAAGGTCGCTGGTCGCGGTTTCGATTTCCTCGGCATAGCGGGACGTGTAGGGCGTCGTGGCATAGCGCGGCGCGGTGATCAGCGAGAAGAGCGCGCCGGAATCCTCTTCGGGCGCAAGTTCGCTCGACGTGTTGAAGAACATGAACGCGGTCACCGCCACCAGCGCGGCCGAGATGAACAGCGTCACCGGCCGGTAGTTGAGCGAGCCCGAGACCATGCGGCCATACCAGTTCGACAGCCGGTCGAAGGTGCGGTCGACGAAGACCTGGAAACGGCTGTGGCCGCCCGACTTCAAGAGCCGTGCCGACATCATCGGCGTGATCGTCAGGGCGACGATGCCCGAGATGACGACCGCGCCGGCCAGCGTGAAGGCGAATTCGCGAAACAGCGCGCCCGTCAGGCCGCCGGTAAAGCCGAGCGGCATGAAGACCGCAACGAGCGTCAGCGTCATCGCCACGATCGCCAGCGAAATCTCCTGCATGCCCTTGATGGCGGCCGCCATCGGGGTGAGCCCTTCCTCGATGTGGCGGTGGATGTTCTCGACCACGATGATGGCATCGTCGACCACGAGGCCGATGGCGAGCACCATGGCAAGCAGCGATAGCAGGTTGATGGAATAGCCCATCATCAGAAGGAAGAAGCAGACGCCGATCAGTGAAAGCGGAATCGTCGCCACCGGCATCAGCACCGACCGGAACGATCCGAGGAAGAGCAGGATCACGACCACCACGATCGCGACCGCTTCGCCGATCGTAACGAAAACCTCGTCGATCGAGGCGCGGATCGTGTCGGTCGCGTTGTAGACCAGCGATACGTTCATTCCGTCCGGCAAGGAGGACTGGATCGCCGGCAGTTCGGCGATGACGGCGTCTGCCGTGTCGAGCGGATTGGCCGACGGCGTCGGGAAGATGCCGATGAAGGTGCCCGGATTGCCGTTGAAGTTGACGACCGTGTCCGTGCTTTCAGCGGCGAGCTCGACATTGGCGACGTCGCGCAGCCGCACGACCTCGTCGCCCTGCGACTTCAGGGGGAGCGCGCCGAAGGCTTCGGGTGTCTGCAGCGTCGATTCGAGTGTGATCGAATAGGCGACATACTCGTTCTTGGTCTGGCCGGGGGCGGACAGGAAGTTCGAGGCGTTGATCGCCTGGAGAACTTCCGATGCGGTGACGCCGCGGCTGGCCAGGCGGATCGGATCGATCCACACGCGCATCGCGTAGTTGGCCGCGCCCAGGATCTGGACCTCGGCGACGCCTTCGATGGTGGACATGCGCGGCCGGATGACGCGCTCGAGATACTCGGTAAGCTGCTCGGCGGTCATGTTCTCGTTCTGGAAGGCGAGATACATGATGGCGAACTGCTGGCCGGTGCCCTTGACGATGACGGGGTCTTCGGAATCCGAAGGCAACTGCCCGCGCACCTGCTGCACCTTGGACATGACTTCAGTCAGCGCGACGTCCGGATTGGCGCCGAGCTGCATCTGGACGGTGACCGTGCTCGACGAGGGGCGGCTCGCCGAGGTCACGTAGTCGATGTCCTCCGTCGTCGAGACAGCCGAGGCGATCGGTGCCGTCACGAAGCCCTGGATGAGCTCGGCGCTGGCGCCCGGATAGACGGTGTTGATGGTGATGACCGTCTCTTCGACCTCGGGATACTCCCGGATCGACAGATTGAAGAGCCCCTGGAAACCCAGGAGCAGGATGAGCGCGCCGAGGACGGTTGAAAGGACCGGGCGGCGGGTGAAGAGTTCGGAGAGGCTCACTGGTCGGTCTCCGCGGCTTCGACGGACGTTTCGGCATCGTCGGCCGGCTCATCGGCGGACGGGCTGAGCGTGACCGGCGCGTTGTTCGAGAGGCGGTTCTGGCCCGCCACGACGACCCGGTCGCCGGCGTTGACGCCCTCGGTCAGCTCGACGAGTTGGCCGTTGCGCCGTCCGGTCTCAACAAATACCTGACGCGCGACGAAACGTTCGGCCTCGCCCTCGGCAGGCTCCTGCGCTTCCTCGGGTTCGCCGACGACATAGACGAAGTCGCCGTAAAGGCTCGTCGTCACAGCTGTCTGCGGGACGGCGATCACGTCGTTCTCGATCGGCATCTCGACGCGCACGCGCACGAACTGGCCCGGGTTGAGCGCGCCTTCCTGGTTGTCGACCTCGACGCGCACGCTGACGAGCCGCGTCTGCGGATCGATGCGCGGCTCGATGCCGGTGATCGTGCCGGACGAGACGGCGCCGCCCGCCTCCGTCGCGATGTTGACCGTCTGGCCGATCCGCAGGTTGCCCAGCTGCTGCTCGGGGACGGTGAAGTCGACGCGCAACGTGTCCAGCGCCTGCAGGGTCGCAACCGTCGTTCCGGCCGCTACATACTGGCCGACCTCGACGCGCGGCAGGCCGATCGTGCCGGAGAACGGCGCTTCGAGCGCCTTCTGGCTGAGCACGGCCTGCAGCCGCTCGATCTGCGCGCGGGCCGACGAGGCAGCCGCCTCTGCCTCCTGCACGGTCGAGGCAGAGCTCACGCCGCGGTCCGACAGCGTCTGGGCGCGTTCCAGCGCCTGGGTGCTCACGTCCACCTGCGACTGGGCGGCGACGATCTCGGCCCGTTCGATCGTGTCGTCGATCTGGACAAGAAGGTCGCCTTGGTCGATCTCGTCATTAGCGCGGAAATTGACCTCGCGCACGACGCCTGTCGCCTCGACGGCCAGGTCGATGCCGCGCGCCGCATAGACGGTGCCGATCGCTTCGATGCCAGGCTGCCAGTCGGTCGGCTCGGCAACCACCAAATCCACCGGGAAGGCAGGCGCCTGCCGGTTGGCAAAGAAATCCTGGATCGCCTGATCGCGGAATAGATTGAAGCCGACGATGCCGCCGACGACGACCGCGATGAAGACGATGGCAATGAGGAAACGTTTGATCATCGGTGGGCCCGTGACGATGCTGGATGGCGCTGAAATGCGCTATGATGCGTGGAGGTCTTGCAATTGTGCGGCGCATTACTGTACCGTCCGGACGGTATTGTCAACATTTGCTAAACTGCAAAGGCACGGCGTGACGAATTGAAGCTTCCAGCGGGACGACCAAGCTCGCGGCAACGCATACTCGAGGCGGCAGAAGCGCTCGCGCGCGAACAAGGCCCCGGCAACATATCGCTCGACGCCGTTGCCGCAAGGGCAGGGTTGTCCAAGGGCGGCCTGCTCTACAACTTCCCGAGCAAGGCCAAGCTGCTCGAAGCGCTCGTCGAAATGCATATCGAGCGCGCCGAGGCGGCGCTTGCGCAGAGCATCGAGGCACGGCCGGAAGGCCGCAATGCCATGGCGCTGGCCTATCTGCGTCACTCGCGCCAGGAGATGATCGACAAGCCGGAACCGGCCTCCGGCGTGCTGGCGGCAATCGCGGAAAATCCTGAATTCATCAATCCGGTACGCCGCTATCAAAAGCAGGTGATGGAGCGGCTGCGCGAGCGCTCGGCCGATTTCGAACTCTCGGCCATCGCCTTTCTCGCCATCGAAGGCTTCTGGTCGCTGCGCCTGATGGAAAGCGACTGCATCCGTCCGGACGAGGTTCAGCGCGTATTCGACCGGCTCGAGCAGGAGCTGGAAAGCGTCGGGGAAACCTGATCCCGAAATCTCGTCGTCAAAGGCTGCGCAAGTCGGTTACCGCATCGTTTCCGAAGTCGTCGGACAGGAGGTAGGCGGCGATCTTCGCGCCAGCCTCGGCAGGCGAGGCGAGAACGCCGTCGGCCTTCATTGCCTTGAACTGGTCGATGGCCGGGAACTGCTCGACGCTCGAGCCGCGAATGTCGGCCTGCATGTCTGTGTCGATGACGCCGGGCGCAAGGCTGGATACGCGCAGGCCCGCGATGGCGTCTTCCTTGACCGCGCGCGCATGGTTGTCGAGTGCGGCCTTGGTCGCGCAATAGACGCTCCATCCGGCCATGCCGCGCCGTCCCGCACCCGACGAGATGTGGAGAATGCGGCGGTCCTTCACGGGCGCCGCGACGGCCTGGAAGAGATCGGCCAGCACCAGCGGCCCGGTGACGTTGAGCGTGACGGCCTTGGCGATGGCTTCCGCGCCACCCGTTCCCACCGGACCAATCGGCTTCACCGTGCCGGCGTTGTTGACGAGGAACACACGGTCCGCCCCGGCGCAGAACGCCTCGATCCGATCCGACAGCGTGCGATCGGCGAGCGCGGCGACGTCGCCGAGGTCGATCGTGATCTCGGTCGGTTTCGAGCCCGCGGCCGAGGCCAGGTCTGCTGAGCCGCGCCGCGCCAGGCCAAGCACATCGACATCTTTGTCGAGCAGCGCGGCGGCGATCGCCTCGCCGAGACCGCGGCTGTGACCGGTCACGATTGCCTTCGTCTTCATCATTCTCTCCATCGTCGGTGCGCAAGGTGATGGCCAGGAGCGAGCTATGCAACTCTTTTCCAACAAAGCTGTGGTGCAACGCACCTATTTGTGGAAACGTCCGCGCGACCCGATCCCACATGGAAGCTCCATCCGCCCGATGTCGATTCTCGCTGCCATCAGCCACCTGACGCACTATTCCTATGACCGCCCGGTCACGCTCGGCCCGCAGATCATCCGCCTCCGCCCCGCGCCGCACAGCCGCACGCGCGTGGTTTCGCATTCGCTGAAGGTCTCGCCCGACAACCATTTCGTGAACTACCAGCAGGACCCCTATGGCAACTGGCTGGCACGCTACGTCTTTCCCGAGCCGGTGCGCGAGTTGAAGCTAGAGGTCGACCTCGTTGCCGACATGACGGTCTACAATCCCTTCGATTTCTTCGTCGAGGAGGAGGCCGAGCAGTGGCCGTTCGACTATCCGGCCGCGCTACAGGACGATCTCGTCATCTACCGCAAGCCGGAGCCGGCCGGTCCGCGCCTCCAGGCCTTTCTCGATACGATATCCAGGGAGCCAACGCGCTCGGTCGATTTCGTCGTCAATCTCAACGCCCGTCTCGCAGGTGAGATCGGCTACGTCATTCGCATGGAGCCGGGGGTGCAAGCCCCCGAGGAGACCTTCGAGCGCGCCTCCGGATCGTGCCGCGACACGAGCTGGCTGCTCGTCCAGATCCTGCGGCATCTCGGCTTCGCCGCCCGCTTCGTCTCGGGCTACCTGATCCAGTTGAAGCCCGATCTCGTCGCACTCGACGGGCCGGCGGGCACGAACCACGACTTCACAGACCTGCACGCCTGGGCTGAGGTCTATCTGCCCGGTGCGGGCTGGATCGGTCTCGATCCGACCTCCGGCCTCCTGACCGGCGAAAGCCACATTCCACTAGCCGCCACGCCGCACTTTTCCAACGCCGCGCCGATCTCCGGCATGGCGAGCTATGCCGAGGTGGATTTCGCCTTCGACATGAAGGTGACGCGCGTTGCCGAGCATCCGCGGATCACCAAGCCATTTTCCGATGAGGCATGGACCGAACTCGACCGGCTTGGCGAGAGGGTCGACGCGGCGCTCAAGGCTGGCGACGTAAGGCTGACGATGGGCGGCGAGCCGACATTCGTGTCGATCGACGACTTCGAATCCGCCGAATGGAACACCGACGCCGTCGGACCGACCAAGCGCGCGCTCGCCGACCGGTTGATCCGGCGCCTGCGGGACCGCTTCGCGCCAGGCGGCTTCCTGCACTACGGCCAGGGCAAATGGTATCCGGGCGAAACGCTGCCGCGCTGGACATTCTCGCTCTACTGGCGCGAGGACGGCAAACACATCTGGCGCGACGCCGACCGGATCGCGACGGAGGCCGGCGGTGGCGCGGCGACGCCGCAGGAGGCAGAGAGCCTCTTGCAGGCCATCGCGGGCGAACTCGGCCTCCCGGGCGAAAACGTGGTGGCCGCCTATGAGGACCCGGCCGAGTGGCTGTTGAAGGAAGGCCAGCTTCCCGAGAACGTCACGCCGGAAAATTCCGAGCTGAAGGACCCCGAGGAGCGCTACCGCATCGCGCGCGTATTCTCGCGCGGGCTGACGGAGCCGTCGGGCTACGTATTGCCGGTGCAGCGCTGGCAGGCGGCGGCGAGCGCTCCGCGCTGGATGTCCGAAGTCTGGAACGTGCGGCGCGGTCACCTCTTCCTCGTGCCCGGCGACAGCCCGGTCGGCTATCGCCTGCCGCTCGGCTCGCTACCCTATGTGCCGCCGGCGCAATACCCTTACGTGAATCCGGCCGATCCGACCGAGGAACGCGGCCCGCTGCCAGCACCTCCGGAGCCGGAGCAGAAAGTGGCGAGCTTCACTGCGGCGACGCCGCAACAGGCGATCGTGCCGCAGGAGATGGGCGAACTGGGCGGGGCCGTGCGCACCGCGCTTTCCGTCGAGCCGCGCGACGGCCGGCTTTGCGTCTTCATGCCTCCGGTCGAGCGTATCGAGGACTATCTGGAACTGGTGGCTGCAGCGGAGAACGCGGCGGAAAAGCTCGGCGTCAAGGTTCATATCGAGGGTTATGCCCCCCCGGCCGACCCGCGCATGAACGTCATCCGCGTCGCGCCCGATCCGGGCGTCATCGAGGTCAACATCCATCCGGCCTCGTCCTGGCGCGACTGCGTGGCGACGACCGAAGCGATCTACGAGGAGGCGCGCCAGTGCCGGCTTGGCGCCGACAAGTTCATGATCGACGGCCGCCATACCGGGACCGGTGGCGGCAACCACGTCGTCGTCGGCGGCCGCACGCCGATGGACAGTCCGTTCCTGCGCCGACCCGACCTGTTGCGCAGCCTCATTCTCTTTTGGCAGCGCCATCCCTCGCTGTCCTACCTGTTCTCCGGCCTCTTCATAGGCCCGACGAGTCAGGCGCCGCGCATCGACGAGGCCCGCCACGACGGGCTTTACGAACTGGAGATCGCGATGGCGCAGATCCCCGATCCGCAGGAGGGCGGCCAACCATTGCCCTGGCTGACGGATCGCCTGTTGAGAAATCTCCTGACGGACGTGACCGGCAACACGCATCGCGCGGAAATCTGCATCGATAAGCTCTATTCGCCGGACGGGCCGACCGGCCGGCTGGGGCTCGTCGAATTCCGCGGCTTCGAGATGCCGCCCAATCCGCGCATGTCGCTCGCCCAGCAATTGCTGGTGCGCGCCATCATCACCCGCTTGTGGCAAGCCCCGGTGAAGGGCGCGTTCACGCGCTGGGGCACGGCGCTCCACGACCGCTTCATGCTCCAAAACCATGTCTGGACCGATTTCCTCGACGTGCTCGCCGATCTGAAGGATCACGGTTTCGCCTTCCGTTCCGAATGGTTCGAGGCGCAGGCCGAGTTCCGCTTCCCGTTCTGCGGCGAGATCGAGGTCGAGGGGGTCAAGCTCGAACTGCGCCAGGCCCTGGAGCCATGGCACGTGCTCGGCGAAACCGGCGCGATCGGCGGCACGGTGCGCTATACGGACAGTTCCACCGAGCGCCTCCAGGTCAAGCTTCAGGCGGCCGACGCGTCGCGCTATGCCGTCACTTGCAACCGCCGGCGGCTGCCGTTGGAAAAGGTAGCGAACGGCGTTGCGGTCGCCGGCGTGCGCTACAAGGCATGGCAGCCCGCGATGGCGCTCCATCCGGTGCTCGCCGTCGACACGCCGCTGACCTTCGACATCTACGACAACTGGACGGGTCGCTCCCTTGGCGGCTGCGTCTATCACGTCGCCCATCCGGGCGGACGCAATTTTGAAACCTTCCCGGTCAACAACAACGAGGCCGAGGCCCGCCGCCTGTCGCGGTTCGAACCGTGGGGGCATACGCCCGGCCGCTTCGAGGCGGTACGCGAAACGCCGCATCCCGAATTTCCCTCGACCCTCGACCTGCGGCGACCGGCGAACCTATGAGCGCTCTCTCGCCGCGCCCTTCCCTGCCGAAGAGGCGTTCCGCGCTTCTGGAAACCTATCGCGCGTTTCCCGGAACGCATGACGAACTCGTCGATGAAGGCGGCGCGGTGCGTCCCCTTTGGCGCGGTCTCGTCGACGAGCTTGCGCGGATGCAACCCGGCGAGATCGAGGGCCGCGTCGCGCGGGGCGACGAATATCTGCGCGATGCCGGCGTCTATCTGCGCCAATTCGGCGCGGGCGATGCCGAACGGGTCTGGCCGCTCAGCCATCTGCCAGTCCTGATCCACGAGAAGGATTGGTCCGGCCTTGTCGCCGGGCTCGCCCAGCGCGCCGAACTTCTCGAAGCCGTCGCGGCCGATCTCTACGGCGAGAACCGGCTTGTCGCGGACGGGCACCTGCCGGCGGCGATCGTCGCACAGAGCCCCGAATGGCTGCGCCCGATGGTCGGCGTTCCGCCCGCATCGGGCCACCGGCTGCACATCGTTGCCTTCGACGTCGCGCGCTCGGTCGACGGAAGCTGGTGGGTGCTCGGCGACCGCACGCAGGCGCCGTCAGGCGCCGGCTTCGCGCTCGAAAACCGCGTTGCGACCGCGCGCATCTTCGCCGAACTCTACGCCCGCACCAATGTCCACAGGCTGGCCGGGTTCTTCCGCGATTTCCGTTCCAGCCTGCAGTCGCTTGCGCCGGGCGGTGAGGGGCGCGCCGCGATCCTGACGCCGGGACCGCACAGCGACACCTATTACGAGCACGCCTACATCGCCCGCTATCTCGGTCTGTCGCTTCTCGAAGGCGAAGACCTGACCGTGCGCGACGGCAAGTTGATGGTGCGCACCGTCTCCGGCCCGCAGCCCGTCGGCGTGCTCTGGCGGCGTCTCGATGCGAGCTATGCCGACCCGCTCGAACTCGACGACCGGTCACGGCTCGGCACGCCTGGCCTTGTTTCGGCGCTGCGACAAGGCAGCCTCGCCATGGTCAATGCGCTCGGCGTCGGGGTCCTCGAAACGCGCGCGCTCCTCGCCTTCATGCCGCGCCTCTCCGAAATTCTCCACGGCGAACCGCTGGCCCTGCCGAATGTTGCGACATGGTGGTGCGGTGACGCGGTGGCGCGCGCCGCCGTCGAGGGACGGACCAACCTGCACCGGTCTTCTGCGCTCTCGACGAGCCTGCCCTATGAGGGCGACGTGCCGCTCCCCGCCCACGGCTTCTCTATCGACGCTTCCCCCGAAACCCATCCCGAACTCTTCGTCGCGCAGGAGATCGTCTCGCTCGGCTCGACGCCGGCGCTCGACGGCGAAAGGCTGGTCGCCAGGCCGTTCAGCCTGCGCGTCTTCCTGGCGCGAACGGCCGATGGCTGGCAGGCGCTGCCGGGCGGCTATGCCCGCATTGCGGCCGGCGAGGGCGGGGCGGCGAGCCTCGCGCTCGGCGGCAAGGTCGCCGACGTCTGGGTTGTCGCCGACAAGCCCGTCGAGGCGATCAGCCTCCTTTCCGGCGAGCACGCGGCCAATCTAAAGGCCCAGCAGGGCGCGCTTCCGGCCCGCGCGGCCGACAATCTCTTCTGGCTCGGGCGCTATGTCGAGCGGGCGGAGGATACGATGCGGCTCATCCGCGCCTATCGCGTCCGCGCAGCCGAGGCGGGCGGCGAGGAAACGCCGCTGCTCGTCCATTTCGGCGAGCTTCTGGAAGATTTCGGCATCGATCTTGCCCAGCGCATCCCCGAGGCGCTGTCCACGACCATCGGCTCGGCCGTCTTTAGCGCCTCGAAAGTGCGCGACCGCTTCTCGGTGGATGGCTGGGCAGCGCTGAAGGATCTGGCCGCAACGACACGGAATATGAGCGAGAAGGGAGAGGTTTCGGACGCAAACGGGCGGACCATGGGCGTTCTTCTGCGCAAGATTACCGGGTTTTCCGGTCTGGCGCATGAAAACATGTACCGTTTCACGGGCTGGCGCTTCATGCGGATCGGCCGCTCGATCGAGCGCGCCATCGCGACGGCCTCCATGCTCGGCTTCATGATCGCCGACGACGCACCGGAAGGTGCGCTCGACATCGCCCTCGAAATCGGCGACAGCGTCCTCACCCATCGCCGCCGGTTTTCGCTTGAAGCCAGTATCGAAAGCGTCGTGGCGCTTCTGGCGCTCGACCCGATGAACCCGCGCTCGATCCTGTTCCAGGTCTCGGAGATCAACGACCAGGTGCAGCTGCTTCCCGATGGCGGGCTTGCCGGCCGCGCCGGCGATCTGGCGCGCGCGACGCTGCGGCTCCACACCGTGCTCGCGACGGCGCAGGCGCAGGATGTCGATGCGCCGTTTCTCGAACGCGTGCATGGCGAACTCGAGATCGTTTCTGATCTCGTCGCCGCCGCTTATCTGGGGTGACGCGCCATGCTCTATGACATCAAGCTGACGATGCGCTTCGATTATTCGGGCCTTGCCGGCGGCGGTCGCCACGCGATCCGCGTCCTGCCGCAGACGCTCGGCGTGCATCAAAGGATGATCGCCGGCCATGTCGACGTCGATCCGGTGCCGCGCGAGCGCTCGGCGCGCACGGATTTCTTCGGCAATCCGGTCACCGACTGCGCCTTCGACGCCATCCCTGACGATCTGGTCTACACGGCGCAGGCGCGGGTCGAGCGCTTCGCGCCGGTCCACGTCGCTGCCGATTCCGCCATCCTTGCGGACATGGCGTCGGAACTGGAAGCGGCAAGGACGCTTCTGGCGCCTTCGCCGGCGCATTTCCTCAATGCCTCGGCCCTGGTCCCGCCCCATGCCGGCGTCCGCGACTATGCACAAAAGACGACGAAAGCCGCGCACACGATCTTCGATGCGGCGCACGCCCTCAATGCAGCGCTCCATGCCGACATGCGCTACGACGCCGAGGCGACCGACGTCGACACGCCGCTTGCCGAGGCTTTCGAGGCACGGCATGGCGTCTGCCAGGATTTCAGCCACATCATGATCGCCGGCCTGCGCCATCTGGGCATTCCGGCCGCCTATGTCAGCGGCTATCTGCGGACGATCCCGCCGAAGGGCCAGCCGCGCCTCGAAGGCGCCGACGCGATGCACGCCTGGGTATCGGCATGGTGCGGGACGAAAATCGGCTGGGTCGAGTTCGATCCGACCAACGACCTCGTGGTCGCAGCCGACCACATCGTCGTCGGTTATGGCCGCGACTATGCCGACGTGCCGCCCGTGCGCGGTGTCATCCGCACGGCCGGCGGCCAGACCGCCACGCAGGCCGTCGACGTCCTGCCGCTCGATCAGGACCTGCCGTAGCGATCCTCGAAGCGCACGATGTCGTCCTCGCCGAGGTAGGAGCCGGTCTGCACCTCGATCAGTTCCAGCGGGATCTTGCCCGGATTTTCGAGCGCATGGATCTCGCCGAGCGGGATGTAGACCGACTCGTTCTCCGTCAGCATGATCGTCTCCTCGCCCTTGTGGACGCGCGCCGTGCCGCGCACGACGACCCAGTGCTCGGAGCGATGATGGTGCATCTGCACCGAGAGCTTGGCGCCCGGATTGACCGTGATCCGCTTGACCTGGTCGCGCTCGCCCACATCGATGGAATCGTAGTGCCCCCAGGGCCGGTAGACGTCGCGATGGTTGAGATGCTCGGTGCGGCCGGCTTCTCGCAACTGGTCGACGATGCCCTTGACGTCCTGCACCTTGTCCCGGTGCGCAACCAGCAGCGCATCCTTGGTTTCGACGACCACGAGGTCCTCGATGCCGACCAGGGCAACGAGCCTGCCGTCGGCGCGCACCAGCGTGTTGCGCGTGCCCATCGAAAGCACGTCGCCCGAGAATGAGTTGCCGTCCTCGTCCCGCTCCTGCACCGACAGAAGCGCGGACCACGATCCGATGTCGTTCCACTCGGCATCGAGCGGCAGCACGACCGCGTCCTTCGTCTTTTCCATCACGGCATAGTCGATGGATTCGGACGGGCATTCCTCGAAGGCCTTGGCGTCGATGCGCACGAACTGCATGTCCGGCGTGGTGGTGGCCATCGCCTGCCGGCAGGCGCTCAGGATGTCGGGCCGGAACTTCTTCAACTCTTCGAGGTAGCGGCGGGCGCGGAACATGAACATGCCGCTGTTCCACAGATAGCTGCCCTCGGCGATGTAGCGTCCGGCGGTGGCAGCGTCCGGCTTTTCCTCGAAGGCCGCGACCTCGAAGCCGGCTCCATGCGGGCTGCCCTTGCGAATGTAGCCGTAGCCGGTTTCCGCGCTTGCCGGCACGATTCCGAAGGTGACGAGCTTGCCTTCGATCGCCAGCTTGATGCCAGCGCGAACGCAGTCGCGGAACTGGTCGGACTGGCGGATGTGATGGTCGGCGGCAAGGACGAGCAGCACTGGATCATGGCCGCCGGCCGACGCGCGGATCGCGGCGAGAGCGATCGCCGGAGCCGTGTTGCGGCCGACCGGCTCGAGCAGGATCGTCGCATCGCCCGCGCCCGCGACGCGCATCTGCTCGGCGGCGAGGAAGCGCTGTTCCTCGTTGCAGATGACCAGCGGCGTCTGCGCATCGAGGCCGTCGAGGCGCGAGACGGTCGCCTGCAGCATTGTTTCCGTGCCGACGAGTGCGTGGAACTGTTTGGGGTAGAGCTGGCGCGAGAGCGGCCAGAGCCGCGTCCCCGACCCGCCCGCCATGATAATCGGCAAGAGCATTTCCACGTCCCCGCTGTCTTTCCCGGTTCTTTCCGGGAGCATTCATGACAAAGTCCGATTTACATGTCGTCAACACAGATTATGCAACTTGGCCGATCAAGTCTTCCGTGGAGTCTGCCAGTGGGGTCGCCTTTCAAGGCTTACGATGTTCGCGGCCGGATCCCGCAGGAGATCGACGTCGCCTTCATGCACCGTTTCGGCAAGGCGGTTGGGCGGGAGCTTTCGCCGCGCGCTGTCGTGGTCGGCCACGACATGCGCCAGGAAAGCCCGGCCTTCGCGCTGGCGCTGGCGCAGGGGCTTCTTGACAGCGGCGTCGACGTTCTTCCGCTGGGCATTTGCGGCACCGAGGAAGTTTATTTCCACACCGCCGCGAGCGGCGCCGATGCGGGGCTGATGGTCACGGCAAGCCACAACCCGGCCGACTATAACGGACTGAAGATGGTGCTCTCTGGAGCACGCACCGCGACGCGCGAGAACGCGCTCGATGCGCTGGAACAGGTCGTCCTGTCCGAAATGCCGCTGCCGGCGGTGCAAGATTACGCCGCGCGCGGGCATCTGCACGACATCCTGCCGCGCCAGGCCTATATCGAGCGGCTCCTTTCCTCCATCGCGGGCAAGCCGCTGCGGCCGATGAAGATCGTGGTCCATGCCGGCAATGGCTGCGCCGGGCCAGTCCTCGACATGCTGGGGCCGCACCTGCCCTTCGAATTCGTGCGCCTCGATCACGAACCCGATCCGCGCCTGCCGAACGGCATCCCGAACCCGCTCTTGCCGGAAAAGCGCCTCCGCGCCAGCGCCGCCGTGCGCGAGACGGGCGCCGATCTCGGCATAGCCTGGGACGGCGATTTCGACCGCTGCTTCCTCTACGACCATCGCGGCGAATTCGTCGAAGGCTATTACCTCGTCGGAATGATCGCCGCGACCATGCTGCGCGACCACCCCGGCGCGCCGATCATCTATGATCCGCGGGTCTGCTGGAATACGATCGACATCGTGCACAAGATGGGCGGTGTCGCCAGGGCGTGCCCGACGGGCCACGCCTTCTTCAAGCAGAAGATGCGTGCGGAGGATGCGGTCTATGGCGGCGAGATGAGCGCGCACCACTATTTTCGCGATTTCGCCTATTGCGATTCCGGCATGCTGGCCTGGCTTGCCGTCGTGGCGGAACTTTCCGCGCGCGACGTTTCGCTGGCCGATCTCCTCGCCGACCGCATCGCGGCTTTTCCCTGTTCGGGCGAGATCAATTTCACCGTCGCGAACAGCCGCAATGTCCAGGACCGCATCGCCGACCGATTTGCGGGCAAGGCGCGCTCGACCGACTGGCTGGACGGGCTGTCGATGGAATTCGACGACTGGCGTCTGAACCTGCGGGCGTCGAACACGGAGCCGTTGCTGCGGCTCAACCTGGAGACGCGCGGCGACGTTGCGCTCCTCGCCGACAGGCAGGCGGTCGTGGAGGCGATGATCCTGGAGGATCGCGCCTGATGCGCCAGCCTTGCGACGGAAAAATCGCAGTGCTATGGCCGCCGCAACGTCTTGCTGCGCGATCCCACATTTTCGCTCGACGTCGCAATGCAGCTTCACCCGAATTGAATGCCGTCGCGCGGGGCGGCGCTCTCCCGATGAGGTCCTGATATGTGCGGTATCGTTGGAATCGTGGGCGTCCGCCCCGTCGCCCCCTTGATCGTCGACGCGCTCAAACGCCTCGAATATCGCGGCTACGATTCCGCGGGCGTCGCGACGCTTTCCGATGCCGGGCTCGATCGCCGGCGGGCGGAGGGCAAGCTCGTCAATCTGGAACGGCGGCTGGAAGACAGCCCGCTCGACGGGACGATCGGCATCGGCCACACGCGCTGGGCCACGCACGGCGTTCCGAACGAGACCAACGCCCATCCCCATTTTTCAAGCGGCGTCGCCGTCGTCCACAACGGCATCATCGAGAATTTCGCCGAACTGCGCGAGGAACTGAAGCGTGACGGCTATGCCTTCACCTCGCAGACCGACACCGAAGTCGTTGCGCACCTCGTCGCCGACGCGATGAAGAAGGGCGCAAGCCCTGTCGAGGCCGCCCACGCCGCGATCAAGCGGCTGGAAGGCGCTTTCGCGCTTGCCATCATGTTCGCCGACGATGCCGATCTGATCGTCGGCGCGCGCAATGGCCCGCCGCTCGCCATCGGCCATGGCAAGGGCGAGATGTTCCTCGGCTCCGATGCCATCGCGCTCTCGCCCTTCACCAGTGCCGTGACCTATCTGGAAGACGGCGACTGGGCGGTGGTGCGCCGCGACAGCTTCGCGGTCTTCGATGCCGAGGGCAACGCCGTCAGTCGCGAGCAGCGGCAGGCCGCAAACGCCGCCTATGTCGTCGACAAGGGCAACTACCGCCACTTCATGGAGAAGGAGATTTTCGAGCAGCCGGAGGTCGTCTCCCACACGCTCGCCCACTATCTCGACTTTTCGACCGGCCGCATCCGCGACATGGCCGCGCCGTTCGACTTTTCGTCGATCGACCGCCTCGCCATTTCGGCCTGCGGAACGGCATATCTCGCCGGCGTCGTGGGCAAGTACTGGTTCGAGCGCCATGCGCACCTGCCGGTCGACATCGATATCGCCTCCGAGTTCCGCTACCGCGAAATGCCGCTCGCGGCGAAGGACGCGGCGCTGTTCATCTCGCAATCCGGCGAAACCGCCGACACGCTCGCCTCGCTGCGCTATTGCCGGCAGGTCGGCATGAAGATCGGCGCGGTCGTCAATGTGCGCGAATCGACGATCGCGCGCGAATCCGACGGCACCTTCCCGACGCTCGCCGGTCCCGAGATCGGCGTCGCCTCGACCAAGGCGTTCACCTGCCAGCTCGCGGTCCTCGCCTCGCTCGCCCTTCGCGCCGGCGTCCAGCGCGGCACGATCGATGCCGGCGAAGAGATGCGGCTGGTGCGTCAGCTTGCCGAAGCCCCCCGCTATATCAATGCGGCGCTCAAGGTCGTCGATCAGGTGGAGAAGGTTGCGCGCGAACTGTCCCATGTGCGGCACGTTCTCTACCTCGGCCGCGACACGAGCTATCCGCTCGCGCTGGAAGGCGCGCTGAAGCTGAAGGAAATCTCCTACATCCACGCCGAAGGCTATGCTGCGGGCGAACTGAAGCACGGGCCGATCGCGCTGATCGACGAGGACATGCCCGTCATCGTCGTCGCGCCGCATGACCGCGTCTTCGACAAGACCGTCTCGAACATGCAGGAAGTGGCGGCGCGGGGCGGCAGGATCATCCTGATCACCGACGAGAAGGGCGCCGACAAGGCCGGCATCGAGACGCTGGAAACCATCGTCGTGCCGACTGCGCCCGAGCTTCTCGCACCGCTGGTGTTCGCGGTGCCGCTGCAGATGCTTGCCTATCACACGGCGGTCCTGAAGGGCACGGATGTCGATCAGCCGCGCAACCTGGCGAAGTCGGTTACCGTCGAATAGTGCCCGTCTTTCAGTCGTTGGAGGCAATGAACTCGCGTCCGGAGCGCCGGATGGCGTCCGGCAACGCCTCGGACGGCGACCAGCCGAAAGCATCGGCAAACGGTCGCGGGTCATGTAGCGTTCCGGTGAGAAGCCGGTCGGCGCCGGCCTGCCCCAGCGTAAGACGCGCGGCGGTTTCAACAAGGCCTGGCGGGCAATTGAAAAGCAGCGCCGCGCGCCCCATACCCTCACGCAGATGACGGATAATTCCGCCCAGGTCGATGGTCTGCTCGTCCGCGATCTCGAACGTTCCTTCACGGCGCCAGTCTGGCATCGCAGCGAGATGAACGAGCGCGTCTACAAGATTCTCACGCCCCATTAGCGAGCGCCGGGCCTGGAGCCTGCCGAAAGGCAGTGGAACCGGCATAGCCGCGATCTGTTGGAGCCGGCGCCACTTGCCCTTCGCCTCTGCACCATAGATCAGCGGCACGCGCAGCGAGATCGCCTGCCTGCCATCGCCGGAAAAGGTAGCGACATGGTCCTCTGCAGCGCGTTTAGAAATTGCATAGCCTGACCCAGCCTTATCAAGCGCTGCGTGCGACGATGACAGGAAGACGAAGCGGCGCGCGCCTGAGAGCTTTGCCTGATCCACAAGGCGGCGGGTACCATGCGAATTGACTGCGGCAAATTCGGTTTCGGAGTGGGCACCTGGCGTTGCACCAGCGAGATGGAGGACCGTTCCTACACCCTCCAAAGCCGTAGCCCAGTTGGTTGCTTCGTCGATGTTACCCACCTCAATGGCCGGATGCGAACTGGCGGCCCCGGATGCGCGCACGGCAAGACGAAAATCGAAACCATGCTGCGCCAAGCCTCTAACCAAGGCGCGGCCAACAAATCCGGTCGCGCCGGTCACGAGGATGCGCTCAGGGATCATCACGTCTCCGGCACGGAAAAGAGGTCGCAATCGACGGCCTCGCCGCAACATAGCCCAATTGAGTTTGCTTGTTGCAACATGCTGGCAACCCGATCATAAGAGCACGCCGCAGCGCACATCAATAGGCTTGCCATATGCCTCTCTGGCGCACCAGATTCAAGAAGCTCTTGCGACCCGCAAGCATCGTCCTCGATGCCTCGATCGCGTGCGCGGTTTTCTTGTGCGCCTACGCGATTGTCTATGACGCGTCGTTCTATCGATATATCCCAGGCATCTTCGAAAAGACGGCTGCATTTGTTGCGATCGCGATTCTGATGCTGTTCGCGTTTTCCGTCCACAAGGGGTCATGGCGCTACATCTCGCTTCCCGAGATTTACAGCCTTCTCAAGGCGGCGCTCGCCACCGTGATGGTCTATACGATCGGCGCATTTCTGGTGTCACGCGGTGACAACGTTCCACGAAGCGTCGTCGTTCTGAGCGCGCTGATGTTGATGGCCGGCCTGATTACGCCGCGCATGCTCTACCGGCTGGCCGTTGAAGGACATGGTCCATTCGCTCTACGCCGGTTCCGGGCGCCTCGTTCGGATCGAACGGTTCTCGTACTCGGGTTGACCTCGAGCGCAGAAAGTTTCGTGCGCGCCTGGCGGCGGACCGGGGGAAGCGGGTTTCAGATCGCGGGCATTCTCGACTCGGCCTCGTCGTCACGATCGGAGCGGGTGCAAGGCATCAGTGTCCTAGGCCGTCTGGAAGATTTGGAATCCGTGCTGAAGCGGCTGCGCCAGGACGATATCGAAGTGACGGAACTTGTCGTCGCCGAGGTTTCGCCGGGCCGCAAGCGACTGAGCGATATCGTGCAGATCGCAACGGCCTGCGGTCTGCGAACCACGCGCATTCCAGATATCGCTGAGCCGACATCTCTCGACAACGCCTCCACCCTCGAGCCGCGCCCGGTCGAGTTGCGCGATCTCCTGGGCAGGGAAGAGGTCGTTTCCGATGTCGCTCGCGTGGGTCGCTTCATCAAAGGTCGGGTGGTTCTGGCAACCGGTGCGGGTGGGTCGATCGGATCGGAACTGATTCGCCAGATCGCGCAGTTCGGACCGTCGAGGATCATCTTGACGGATCACTCTGAACACAACGCCTACCTTCTCGATACCGAGATGCGCGAGCGATATCCGGAACTCGACATCGTAACGCGTCTCGTCAGCGTGCGCGACGCACGGCGGCTCAATGCACTGTTCCTCGAATACCGCCCCGAGATCGTCTTCCACGCCGCCGCGCTCAAGCACGTGCCGATGATGGAGGAGAATCCGCTTGAGGCGATCAAGACAAACGTGCTTGGCACCTGCAATGTCGTCGATGCAGCGGTTGCCACGGATGTGGCGACCTTCATCATGATCTCTACCGACAAGGCCGTGAATCCGACGAACGTCATGGGCGCAACCAAGCGTGCTGCGGAAGCCTACTGCCAGGCGATGGACGTGGGTTCTATTCGCACGCGGTTCAAAACGGTCCGTTTTGGCAACGTCCTCGGCTCCAACGGGTCCGTGGTTCCCCGTTTCAGCGAGCAGATCCTGGCGGGAGGTCCGGTCACCGTAACCCACCCGAACGTGGTGCGCTACTTTATGACCATTCCCGAGGCCGTGCGCCTTGTGCTGAATGCCTCCGCACAGGCCGTCGACCGTGACGAGGGCGGACGGGGGGAGATTATGGTTCTCGACATGGGCAGCCCCGTTCGCATCGTCGACTTGGCCGAGCGCATGATCCAGATGGCTGGCCTGAAGCCGGGCGTGGACATCGAGATCGCTTTCACGGGACTCCGCCCTGGCGAAAAGCTGTTCGAGGAACTGTTCGACCCATCGGAAATCCAGTCGACCAGCCCGCTCGATGGCTATGTCATCGCCGCACCGCGCGTGATGGACAAGGCGCGGCTGCTGCAGTCGGTCGGGGAACTGAAGATCGCCGTGGAAGCGGAGAACACGGGGCGCGCCGTCGAACTCGTTCGGCGCATCGTGCCCGAATATCGCCGCCCCTCGAGCGTCACGCCCCTTCTGACCGTGGTCCGCGAGGGTGAGGCGGGCTGAAGAATCAGCCCAAGTATTGGGCAACGATCGCACCGGTATGCGACCAATATAGTGACATTTGTGGTAAAGTTACCCGCAGAATTCGTAGCCTTATCGAGGCCACCGCGAACGAATTTCCAGTTGCATCCAATTTTTGGTTGTCGCGTGCTTTTCGATGCGATACCGGTGCCGCCATCTAACACAGTTTCAACAGAAGAGCTCAATGACGACGAAGTTCGGTACCAGCGGCGTCCGCGGGTTGGTCACTTCTCTTTTGGCCGGCGACGCCCACGCCTATGCATCGGCATTTGCGGCCCATCTGGTCGCAACCGGCCAGGTCGCATCGGGTGGTTCCGTCTTGATCGGATGGGATCTTCGCGAAAGCAGCCCCCGGATCGCCGAAGTCTGCCGGGTCTGTGTGGAGGATGCGGGTCTGAGCGCCGTGTTTTGTGGTGAGGTGCCGACGCCTGCGCTTGCGCTTGCCGCTTTGCAGCGCGGGCGTCCCGCCATGATGATCACCGGCTCGCACATTCCCGCCGACCGCAACGGCATCAAATTCTACCGGGCGGACGGCGAGATTGGCAAAGTGGATGAAGTGGCGATCCACGCGCGGGCAGTCTCGCACCCGCGCGTTGCAGCGGAAGCTGCCGCAACGCCGGACGCCGACTGGTCGAACGAGCGCTCGCGCGTCGTGGCGGCATATCTCGAGCGCTGCGCCAATCTTCTTCCACCGGGCGCGCTCGCGGGCATGACCGTCGGCGTCTACGAGCACAGTTCGGTCGCGCGGGACATTCTGCACGACGTCCTACGCGGCTACGGTGCCGACACGGTTGCGCTGGAGCGGTCGGGCCATTTCACCCCCGTCGATACCGAAGCCGTCAGCCCTGAAACGATCGGGCAGTTGCGGGCCTGGGCAGCCGGGCGCGAATTCGATGCGATCGTTTCGACGGACGGCGACGGGGACAGGCCGCTCCTGGCCGATTCACGCGGCGAAATCGTGCGCGGCGATGTGCTGGGCATCTTGTCGGCACGCATGCTCGGCGCAGCAACGCTCGTCACGCCCGTCACGTCGAATTCGGGCGTCGAGCGCGCCGGCGACTGGGAGGTGATGCGCACGCGCGTCGGCTCGCCGTTCGTGATTGCGGGCATGGAGAACGCGAAGCTTCCCGTCCTGGGGTTCGAGGCCAATGGCGGGGTCCTTGTCGGTCGGGGCTTCATGGTTGAAGATCGCCCGCTCGCCGCACTGGAAACCCGCGATTGCATCGTCCCGATCCTGGCGACGCTGGCTGCAGCAAAGCGCGCCGGGACGACCGTCGCGGACGTCGTGGCGGCGCTGGACTTGCCCGTCAATGCCAGTGATCGGCTTCAGGACATCGCGCCGGAGACGAGCGCCGAGCTCGTCGATATCCTGCAGTCGGGCGGGGAGCATTGCGCGCGGTTTCTTGCCGGTTTTGCGCCGCTGGCCTCAATCGATAAGACGGACGGACTCAGGATGTCATTGGCCGATGGCTGCATTGTCCATTTAAGGCCTTCGGGAAACGCCCCCGAACTGCGGTGCTACATCGAAAGCCCGTCGGCCGCGCAGTCCGATGAGATGCTGCGACTGTGCCTGCAGCGTGTCGAGCAATTCAAGAATTAAGGAAGAACGACGTGGTCACGACAGTTCCAGTCATCATCAGCGGCGGCGCGGGCGCACGGCTCTGGCCAGCCTCGCGCGAGACCTTTCCCAAGCCTCTCCTGCGGATCGACGAGGGAATGTCCCTGCTCCAGAAGGCCCATGAGCGGGCGGCGGCTTTGCCGGGCGTCGAGGAAATCGTCACGATCACCAATCGGGAACATCACTGGAAGACGCAGTCCGAATTCGCCGAGGCGGGCCTCGATCTGCACCACCGGTTCGTCCTCGAGCCGGAAGGACGCGACACGGCCGCCGCGATCGCGGTCGCGGCCCTGGAGGTGGCCCGCGCGCATGCGGGCGATGCCGTTCTCGTGGTGCTGCCCGCCGATCACATGATCTCCGACATTTCCGCTTTCGTCGAGGCGTCGGGACGCGCCATCGAGCTTGCAACGGATGGACGCCTAGTGACGTTCGGCATCACACCGCGTTATCCCGAGACGGCCTACGGCTACATCGAAGCAGAGGGCGAGAACGTCATACGTTTCGTCGAGAAGCCGGATCGCGAGACGGCGCGCAGGTACGTCTCGTCGGGCCGCTTCCTCTGGAACGCAGGCATGTTCTGCTTCCGCGCCGACACGATGATCGCGCTTCTTGAAGAGCATTGCCCCGACATCCTCGCGACATGCCGCGACAGCGTCGATGCCGCCCGCAGGGTCGCCGGCGACGAGGGCGAGACCGTCAGCCTCGAGGCGGACGCCTTCGCTCGCACGCGCAAAATATCGATCGACTATGCCGTCCTCGAAAAGGCCGCCGACATCGCGGTCGTGCCCTGCGACATGGGCTGGACGGATGTCGGTTCGTGGAACGCCTTTGCCGACCTCCATGAGCCGGACGGTGCGGGCAACCATCTCATCGGCGACGTTCTCGTCGAGGACAGCAGCTGCTCGCTGATCCGCGCCCAGGGGCGCCTCGTCGCCGCGGTCGGGCTGCGCGACATGATCGTGGTCGACACGCCGGACGCGCTGCTGGTCGCCGACAAGAACCAGGCGCAGTCGGTCAAGAAGATCTACGAGCGGCTCAAGCAGACCGGTCGCCAAGAGTACAGCATCCACACCACGGTGCATCGGCCGTGGGGCTCCTACACCATTCTCGACGAGGGCGAGCGGTTCAAGGTCAAGCGGATCGAGGTTGTGCCGGGCGGACGGCTGAGCCTGCAGTCGCACACGCACCGGTCCGAGCATTGGGTGGTTGTCGCCGGCAAGGCGACGGTGGTCAATGACGATCAGACCCTCGTTCTGTCGCCGAATGAATCCGTCTACATTCCCTGCGGCGCGAAGCATCGGCTCGAGAACCAGGGCACCGAAAATGTCGCGCTGATCGAGGTGCAGACCGGCGATTATCTCGGCGAGGACGACATCGTCCGCTACGAGGACATCTACGGCCGCGCCTGACGCATTACGCGGCGGCGATCCGCCGACAACCGATTCAATCATTCGAACTGGAGAATTAAACGTGAGCAAAAAAGCCCTCGTCACCGGCATCACCGGGCAGGATGGTGCCTATCTCGCGCAGTTGCTGCTGTCGAAGGGCTACGAGGTTCATGGCCTGGCCCGGCGTTCGAGCACCTCCGACGTCAACCTGACAAGGCTCAATTGGCTCGGGATCGAGAAGGACGTGCGCATCGTCGACGGCAATCTGCTCGATCTGTCCGGCCTGATCCGCACGATGCGCGACGTAAAGCCGGACGAGGTCTACAACCTTGCAGCACAGTCCTTCGTGAAGTCGTCTTGGCAGCAGCCGATCCTGACGGGTGAAGTCACGGCCCTCGGGGTGACCAACATTCTCGAGGCCGTCCGCCTTGAAAAGCCGGACGCGCGCTTCTACCAGGCGTCGTCGTCGGAGATGTACGGCCTGATCCAGGAAGACATGCAGTCGGAGACGACCCCCTTCTATCCGCGTTCGCCCTACGCGGTCGCCAAGCTCTACGGTCATTGGCTGACCGTGAACTACCGCGAAAGCTTCGGCCTTCACGCGTCGAGCGGCATCCTCTTCAACCATGAATCGCCGCTGCGCGGCATCGAATTCGTCACCCGCAAGGTCACCGACAGCGTCGCCCGCATCAAGCTCGGCATCGCCAACGAGCTGCGCCTCGGCAACATCGATGCCAAGCGTGACTGGGGTCACTCGAAGGACTACGTCGAGGCCATGTGGCTCATGCTCCAGCAGGATGAGGCCGACGACTACGTCGTCGCGACCGGCCTGACGACAACCGTTCGCGACATGTGCCGCATCGCGTTCGAGCATGTCGGACTTGCCATGGACGATCACTTGGTCATCGATCCGGACCTGTTCCGCCCGGCCGAGGTCGACGTCCTGCTTGGCAATCCGACAAAGGCGAAGGAAAAGCTTGGCTGGCAGGCCAAGACCTCGCTCGAGGAGATGATCACGGAAATGGTCGACGCCGATCTGAAGCGTCTTGGCTGATTTTTTGTCGCAAGGGAGCGCCGAGGTATTGGCAACGCAAGGCATGTCGGTCCTGGTCACGGGTGCGAGTGGGTTCGTCGGCGCTCACGTGCGCGCACTTTTGGCCGAGCGCGCGAAGACGAGCCCCCTCGTCGTCCATGCCGCCTCGAGCGAAGGCGGCTTCGACCTGACCGACAGGCAGGCGACAGCCTGGGCGGTTGCCGAGCTGAAGCCTTCGGCGGTCATCCATCTGGCCGCGATCGCCGCCCCTCGACAGGCCCATGCCGACCCGCGCCGGGCTTGGGATGTGAACTTGACGGGCACGATGAACTTGGCCGAAGCGGTGATGCGTCACGCACCGCAAGCCCGGTTCATCCATGTCGGCTCGTCGGAGGCCTACGGTGCGTCCTTCGCTGCGTGCGCGGAGCGTCCGATCACCGAGGACGCGGCGCTGAACCCGGTCAACACCTACGGCGCGACCAAGGCGGCAGCGGACATGATGATCGGCCAGATGTCGCATGACGGCCTGCGAGCGATCCGCTTTCGCCCGTTCAACCACACCGGTCCAGGGCAGGCGGATGCTTTCGTCGTCCCGGCCTTCGCCCGCCAGATCGCCGACATCGTTGTCAACGGTGCCGAGCCGGTCATCCGCGTCGGCAATCTCGACGGCAAGCGTGATTTTCTCGACGTTCGGGACGTCGTGCGGGCCTATGTGGATGCAGCGCTCGGTGCCGGCGAATGGAGGCCGGGGCTCGTGTTCAACCTGTCCACCGGAACGCCCCGCTCGATCCGTTCCCTGCTCGACGCGTTGATCGCCGCCGCCGGCCGCCCGATCGCCATCGAACTCGATCCCGACCGGATGCGGCCGAACGACCTGCCGAGCGCCGCCGGCGCGAACGAGGCTGTCGGCGTCCACCTCGGCTGGCGGCCGCGCATCGATATCGCGACGACGCTGCGCGACGTGCTCGAGGACTGGAAGATGCGGCTGGCCGATCGGAAGTGACGATGTTCAAAAGCCTGTGGACGTTCCGGCATTTCATCATGTCCTCGATCCGTGCGGACATGCGCAATCGCTTCGCCCGCTCGCGACTGGGTGCGATGTGGTTCATCCTGCATCCGCTCGCCCAGGCGCTGATCTTCTCGATCGTGCTCGCCGAGGTGCTCGGGGCGCGCCTCGAAGGCGTCGAGATCGAAGCGGCCTATCCGATCTACCTCCTGTCGGGCCTCGCGGCATGGACGCTGTTCAGCGAAATCCTCACGCGCAGCGTGGGCATCTTCATCGAACAGGCGAGCGTCCTGAAAAAGATCACCTTCCCGCGGCTGTCCCTTCCCATCATCGTCTGGGGAAGCGCGATGGTGAACCATCTGTTGCTTCTGGCGGCGATCCTCGTGATTTTCGCGGTGATGTTCGGCCAGTATCCCAATGCCGCATGGCTGGCCATTCCGCTTGGCATGGCGCTGATTTCCATGCTGGCCTTCGGGCTCGGCGTCTTCCTGGGCGTGCTCAACGTCTTCAGCCGCGACGTGGCGCAGGTGATGACCGTTGTTGTCCAGCTCTGGTTCTGGATTACGCCGATCGTCTATCCGCGTTCGATCGTGCCGGAAGGCTACCAGGCCATCATCGATCTGAACCCCATGGTTCCGCTGGTGACGATCTATCAGGATGCAATGCTGTACGGCGCTTGGCCGGACCCCCGCGCGCTGATCGTGCCGGCGACGATCGGCGTCGTCGCCGTCGCCCTGTCCTTCGTGGTTTTCCGCCGGGCCAGCGCCGACCTTGTGGACGCCCTGTGATGGCGCTCCTGTCCGTCGACCGCGTCTCCAAGCGCTACGCCATATATGGCAGCCTGGTCTCCCGCATCGGCAGCTGGTTCGGCGCGTCGGTGATGCCCGTCAGCGAGTTCTGGGCGAACCGCGAGATATCGTTTGACGTCGCGCCGGGCGAGGCGCTCGCGCTGATCGGCCAGAACGGGGCCGGCAAGAGCACGCTGCTCAAGATGATCACCGGCACGGTTCGGCCTTCGTCAGGCCGCGTCGCCGCGCATGGCCGCGTCAGCGCAATCCTTGAACTGGGGGTCGGGTTCAATCTGGAGCTGACCGGCAGGCAGAACATATTCCATGCCGGCGGCCTTATGGGCCATTCGCAGGCCGAACTGGAGCGCCTGGCGCCGCAGATCGAGGATTTTGCGGAGGTCGGCGAGCATTTCGACCAGCCCGTGCGCACCTATTCGAGCGGAATGATGGCCCGGCTGGCCTTCGCGCTCGCCACGGCCACCCGCCCTGACATCCTGATCATCGACGAGGTGCTTTCGGTCGGCGACAGCTATTTTCAGCACAAGAGCTTCGATCGCGTGCGCGCGTTCAAGGAAGCGGGCACGGCCATCATTCTGGTCACGCACGGACTTGCCGACGTGCGCGCCCTCTGCGACCGTGTGATCCTCCTCGACAAGGGCGCGGTGTTGAAGGATGGACCGCCCGACGAGGTGGTCGACTATTACAACGCGCTGATCGCCGAACGGGAAAACGCGAAGCTGACGATCGAGCAGCGGCGAACCAAGGGCGGCTGGCTGCATTCGCGCTCGGGCAGCTACGAGATCGTGACCGAGACGCTCGACTTGCTCGACCGGGAGAGCCGCCAGCCGGTCGCAACGGCGACGGTGGGGCAAAAGCTCGCTCTCAAGATCCGCGCCACCGCGAACGAGGACGTTCCCCGGCTCGTCGTCGGGGTCATGCTGCGCGACCGGACGGGCCATGTCGTGTGGGGAACCAATACCTGGCATACAGGCGACCATATAGTTGACGTGCGCGCCGGCGGGCGCGTGGAGGTGAACGTCGCCTTCACCTGCACGCTCGGCCCCGGCTCCTACGGCCTCGCCGTGGCGCTTTCGGCCTCCGACACGCATCTTGAAAAAAACTACGAATGGCAGGACAACGCCATCGTGTTCGACGTCGTGAACGCCGACCGGCCTTACTTCATCGGCACGAGCGAACTGGATGCCGATTTCACCATAACGAAGGACCTGGATTGAACGCTCTGCAGCGAACCCTGATGACGATCGGCTGTCGCGACAGCGACGCTCTGCCGAAAGTCGCCGATGCCGGACGCATCGTCGATGCGCCGGAGGGGCGCGTTCAGATCATGCACAACGGCTTGCGCGTCAAGGCGGGCGGTTATCACGGCGACTGGATGGCGCAGATCATCCGCGCGCTGCGCGGCCATCACGAGCCGCAGGAGGAACTGATCTTCGCGGATTTGATGCGCTATGTCCGCCACAACAGCCTGATCATGGAACTGGGCGCTTTCTGGTCCTACTACTCGCTTTGGTATCTCACGGAAATTCCGGGCTCGCGCGCCTTTTGCATCGAGCCGGATCCGGCGAGCCTCGCCGTCGGCCAGTTCAACGCCGGGCTGAATGCGATGGCCGACCGGATGGTCTATCGGCAGGCCTGGGTCGGGGACGGCGCGACGACGGAACTGACGGCCGTCTGCGAATCCGACAATGTCGCCAGGACGTTGCCCTTGATGAACATGCAGGCGGTGTCGTCGCTGACCGGCGGGCAACCGATCGAAATGGTGCATATGGACGTCCAGGGCGCCGAACTCGGCTTCCTGCGGTCGATCGCAGAGGTGCCGGCCGCCCAAAGGCCCCGCTTCCTGGTCGTCTCCACGCATCATTCCAGCATCTCCGGATCACCGACGACGCATGTGGACTGCGTCGCCGCACTTCGCAGTCTCGGCGCGCACGTCCTGGTTGAGCACAGCGTGCAGGAATCCTTCAGCGGCGACGGCCTGATCGTGGCGAGTTTTCTTGGCGAAGATGAAGTGATCGACCTGCCCTTGATTTCCCGCAACGAACCCGGCAAGTCGCTGTTCCCGAGCCTCTGATCAGGCGGCTTGCACGGCGCTGCCGGATACGGGATGTTCCCGTGCCACGGCGCTCTTTTGGCGAAGCGATCTCATGTTCAAATCATATGCGCAGAATTTCGAGGACGTCATTTTGTGGCGTGCTCTGAAACATGTCGAAAAGGGCGTGTATGTCGATGTGGGCGCGCAGGACCCGACGATCGACTCGGTGTCCCTCGGCTTCTATGAGAAGGGGTGGCGCGGCATCCACGCTGATGCAAGTGCGTCCTACGCCCGACGTCTGCGCGAGGCGCGCCAGGACGAAAAGGTGGTGGAGGCCATTATCGGCAACGGCACGGAGCCGATGCGTTTTTTTGCCGTCACCGATACGGGTTTGAGCACGAGCGACGAGGGCCTTGCGCGCAAATATGCGGCTTCGGGCTTCGAAGTCTCCGAAGCGCTCGTCCCCGTCATGTCGCTCGCAAGCCTTTTGGACGCCGTGGAGGGGCCCGACATCCACTGGCTCAAGGTCGACGTCGAAGGCATGGAGGCCGACGTCCTGGCAAGCTGGGGCGACAGCCCCCGCCGGCCCTGGATCCTGTGCGTCGAGAGTACCTGGCCGAATTCCCAGACCCTGACGCATCAGCAGTGGGAGCACGAACTGATCGAGCGCGGATACGAGTTCGTCTATTTCGACGGTCTCAGCCGTTTTTACGTCTCGCGCGAACATGAGGAATTGAAGCAGCATTTCGGCCCGGGACCGAACGTGTTCGATGGGTTCGCTCTCGTCCATGCTTCAGGTCTGGTGGACCTCGAGCCGATAAGGCAACAGATTTCGCTTCTGCAGGATCGACTGGCAGAAAGTGAGCGGAAGAGTAGCCACGTCGCCTCGGAGAATGATGGGCTCCGAAGCAATATTAGTGAACTCGAAAAAACTATCGAAAACCTTCGCAATCATGCCGAGGTTTTCAAAAAAAAAATCCTGAGACTTAAAAAGTATAATGATAAAGTCCGTGCTATGTTATCTGTGCGCAATCTTCAATTGCAGGCAGGATTGCGCGGTATGGATTCGGAACGACAGGATGCGAGCGAGGATCGGGAGATCGTGTCGGTCGTCGATGTCGGCCGCAGCGAGCGGGATGCCGCCCGGATAGCCCTGCAGGAACTGGAAGCTGAACTGCAGCAGCGCGACGCGGCGATCAGGGATTTGACCGCCCGCTTGGCGTGGACGGATCACGAGCTGAATTTGCTGCGCCTGAGCAGATCCTGGCGCCTGACGAAACCGGTGCGTATCGCAAGGGGCGTCCTGCGCAAGTTCGCTCATGGAGTTCACGCCTGGCTGACCTTCAAGCCGCAGTCGCGCCCGGATCGCGTCGTCCGCAGCGGGATTGCGCGCGCGCATGGCATCGTCAGGCGCTATCCATCATCCTATCGCCTGGCTCGATGGATGCTCGACCGGTCGCCGCGCCTGCAGCAACGCGTTCGCCGCTTCACGGTGCCCAGTCATCTGAGCGACGCGATCTTTCCCAAGACGACCGGCGTCGCTTTCGACGGGTTTGTCGATTCGACGAGCGTACGCCTTGCGTGCGACCGGCTGGATTTCGCAAAGGCGCTGACGGCACGCGCATCGCAGCACGATCGTGGGCAGGATAATGCTCTGCCGAAGCTCGCATATTTTTCGCCGCTGCCCCCCGAGCGGACCGGGATCGCCGATTACAGTGCCCAGCTCCTACCGGAACTGTGCCGGTACTACGACATCACGTTGATTTCCGAACAGTCGCAGATCGCCGATGACTGGTTGCGCGACAACGTCCCCGTCAGGAGCGCCGAGTGGTTCCGTGAGAACGCCGGCGACTTCGACCGGGTCATGTATCACTTCGGAAACTCGCTTTTCCACAGTCACATGATCCCGCTTCTGCGGGAGGTGCCGGGCGTCGTGGTGCTGCATGATTTTTTCCTCAGCAGCATGATCGCCTATCTGGAGCTGCACGGCGAATGGGGAACGATCTGGACGGAATCGCTCGCATATTCGCACGGTCATGCAGCGCTGGCCGAGCGCAACGACGTGAAGACCTTCCGCCGCGCGATCGACAATTACCCTGCGAATTTCGCCATTCTCGCGCAGGCGGCCGGCGTCATCGTCCACAGCAAGCACCCCGTGTCGCTCGCCACCGAATTCTATCCGGCATACTCGACGCGCGCTTGGGAGGTCGTGCCGCTGCCGCGGATCGCGCCCGATGTCTCGAAGCGGGAGGATGCACGCGCGGCGCTTGGGTTGAAGGCCAACGAGATTCTCGTCTGCACCTTCGGATTTCTGGGTTCGACCAAACTCAATGATCGTCTGCTCGACGCATGGATCGCGTCGCCCCTGGCCGCCGACGAGAACTGCAAGCTCGTCTATGTCGGCGCGGCGCACAAGGACGCCTATAGCGATCAACTCCTCCGGAGGATCGCCGAGCATGGACAGGGACGCGTATCTGTGTCCGGATTTGCCTCGCCCGAAGAGTACCAGCGCTACCTGAAAGCGGCTGACATCGGGGTCCAACTGCGTAGCAATTCCCGCGGTGAGACGTCTGCTGCCGTCCTCGATTGCATGGCCTACGGCATCGCGACCATCGCCAATTCGAACGGATCGATGGCAGAGCTGCCGGACGATTGCCTGATCCTGTTGGAGGACGAGTTCAGCGAGGCCGATCTGGTCACCGCACTCGTGGACCTGCAGCAGGACGAAGCCAAGCGCCAGAGATTGGGTGCGCGGGCAGCGGCATACGTTGGCGAGAACCACACGGTCGCCTATGCGGCGGAGCGGTATCACGCAGCCCTTGAGAAATTCTACATGGGCAGCGAGACGCTCTACGACCACCAGAAGCTCATCGAATGTGCCCGCATGCTCCCGGATGGCGACATGCAGGCCAAGCTCGAAATGGCGCGCGGGCTGACATTGATCCCCAATCTGCCCCGGCCGGCAAAGCAGATTCTGGTCGATATCTCCGCCTTGCGAAATTTCGATCTTCGCACGGGCATTCAGCGGGTCGTACGCTCGGTCCTCGGCGATTTCCTTGCCAGCAACCGGAACGAGTACCGCGTCGAGCCGGTCTGGATGAACAAGGATTATGGCGAGTGGCGCTACCACTACGCCCGGCGGTACACCATGGAGTTCCTCGGATCGCCTCGTGCGGATCTGACGGAGCAGCCCGTCGACGTGGGTGAAGGCGACATCTTCCTGGCGCTCGATTTCTTCGCGCATGGTGCGATCGGTGCCTCACACACCGGCGTCTACGAGGAGTGGAAGCAGCGCGGGGCGCAGATCGCATTCGTCGTCTACGACATCCTGCCCGTCACGATGCCGCATAATTTTCCCGAGGAATCGGGCACCGTTCACGAATTGTGGCTGCAGGCGATATGCAACGTTGCCGACAAGCTGATCTGTATCTCGCAGGCGGTTGCCGACGACGTCGCGGCGTGGCTTGCTCGGACGGGCCATCCGCGCGCCGGCGAGATCGACATCGTCGCGTGGCCGCTGGGCGCAGACATCGGCGCGTCGTCTCCGACGCTTGGCATTCCGGCTGAAGGTCCCGAACTCCTCGAGCGGCTCGAGCGCGAATGCGTTTTCCTGATGGTCGGAACGATCGAGCCGCGCAAGGGTCATGCGCAAGTGGTCGACGCATTCGAAGAACGTTGGGCGGCCGGTTCGAAGGACGTTCTGGTGCTGATCGGCGGTGAGGGCTGGAAAGGCGTCCCTCCCAGCCAGGCAAGGTCGTTGCCCAGTCTCGTCTCGCGCCTGCGAAACCACCCGGAAAACGGCAAGCGGCTCATATGGCTCGAGCGGGCGAGCGACGAGTTCCTTGAAAAGATCTACGGGGCCGGCGATGCACTGATCGCGGCCTCGGAAGGCGAAGGTTTTGGACTTCCCTTGATCGAAGCCGCGCAGGCTGGTCTGCCGATCATCGCCCGCGACATACCCGTATTCCGTGAAGTGGCGGGCAATGACGCCTTTTATTTCAAGGCCTCCAACGGCACGGAACTTGCGGCCGCCGTCGACGAGTGGAAGCAGCTCCACGAGGCGAACGATCATCCTCGATCGAGGTCCATCGGCTGGGTGACCTGGCAGGAAAGCGCCGAACTGCTCATGAAGGCCCTCGTCACGCCGGCAAGCGCAGGCGCGCCCTCCGTCAGATCGGCAAATGCCGAGCCCGATGAGGCCGATGCCCAGCGGAACGTCGCCTGACGCGGCATGGGCAACGGTCCATTTCGATCGCCGCCCTGACCAGGTGCCCCATCGGATGGATGCTGCTAAAGGGCAGCACCATCCCCGACGCGCCTCCACACCGATCCGTCGCTGAAGGCGAGGCCGGGGCCGCCCGTCATGTTCGGAACGTAGACGACCGCTCCGGCGCCGCTGGTCGCTGCGTCGGGCAGCGCGGCGAGGGCGGTGGTCTTCAGCTTCAGCGGCAGCGTCGTCTCGAAGGCCTGCGGCGATATTGCGATCCGCATCGTCCCCGCATTCTGGTCGAACAGCACGAAGCGGCCGCCGCCAAGACCGTTGCTGTCGTCCGTCGCCGCAAACCGGTATTCCCGCCCGCCCGCGCCCGTCGCTGCGACGGCGAAGGCGGCGAAGCTGGGCGCTGAGACGCGCGCGAGATGTCCGCGCACGTCGAGCGCACAATCGGGCGCAGCGGCCGAACCGAGGCCGAGAAAGCCGGTCGCCGGATCGAAGATCGCGACCGCGCGCCACGTCTCGCCATCCTGCGACGTCTTGATGGAAAATGCGTCGGACCCGGTCAGGCCGAGCTCGGCCCGGCCGTGATACCCCGTCTGGAACACGACAGATGCCGTTTCGGCAGGCGCCGTCTTGTTGATCTTGAGACGGTGCCCGCCGTCCGCCTCGTCGCCGTCGAAGAGCGACGTGGGCGCCCGTACGGAAAGTCGGTTCTCGTCATCCGGCAAGGCGTTGAACGCGAGGCGGTCGATCGTGCCGCGTTGGCCCTGGACCTGCCACTGCGTGCCATCGAAAACGAGGAGCGCGTTCTCGTCGGCGATGTGGATCAGGCTGCCTGCTCGCGGCGTATCGAACGACCAGCCGGCGCCGGTCGCCACCGCAATCGCATGTTCACGCCCGGCCCATGCGCCGGATGCCGGTGCGCCAACCACATAGGTGTCGCCGGGCAAAGCGTCCGCCGGCGGCGCTGTTAGGCCGCGCGAACTGGCATGCGCGTTGAGCCGCGCGTCGATCATCGACAGCGCTTCGTTGTGCGTGACGTGCTTTTGCGCCTGCGAGGGCATGATGAGCGGAAAGTCGTGTCGCGGTGTCGTATCCATGCGGCTGTCCTTGGGAATGGATGAGGGCCCAAGGATAGCTCCGCCCGTGGGGAGGAGTATAAGTTCGCCCTTCAGGGACAGGAATCGATGACGAACGAGCGCAGGCCGAATGCGATGAGGCGCGAATCGCCCGGCGGCCGTTTCGGGTCGGAATAGGTCAGATCGACCCGCGTTGCGCCGGAGCGCTCGCCGAGCGGAACGACAAGGCGCGCGTCACCGTCGAAAGCCTGTTCGAACACCTGTTCGTCGTCCAGGGACGCGGCGATGGTCTGCGGCCCATAGGTGAAACCGTCGATCAGCAGGCAGCGGTCATCGCCCGCATGTTCCGGCAGCGTGAAGCGCAAACTGCTCTGCGCCGCATCGCTCCAGCGATGCGTCGGTTCCGCGCCGGACCAGCCGGACAGGCTCACTTGCGTGCCGGTCGCGTCGTGCGCGAGTGCCTGGCCGAGCGCCATCGGCGCTGGCGGCACGACGATGGAAGGATCGTCGGCGTCGAGCTGAACGAATGTCGGTCGCTCGAGGCCCTCGCGGGCCGACACCACCCACGACCTGATTTGCTCGCCATCGAACGCGCAATCGTCGGACACACTGATGACGGCCTCGTTCGCGGGCGCAGGCAGAAGCAGCGTCTTGCGGCAGTCGGGGCCGACGACGGCGGATGATGCATAGAGCGAATCGCCCAGCCCCGAATAGCGCTCGCCGAAGATCTCTGCTGGCGGGGTATAGAGCCAGGGGACGTGGGTTTGCACAAACCCGGAGGCAAATGACGGCGCCGTGTAGGATTCCCACTTGATCGACAGGTTGACGACCATCGTGACGATGACGCCGGCCCACAAGACCGTGCCCCATGTCGCCCTGCGCACGCCCGATAAGCCGTACATGGTGGCCACGACGGCAAGCGCTGCGGGGTAGATGAGGGGGATGTACCAGAGCGCGTAGCGTGCCAGACCGGGCGTCGCGCCGGAGTTGAGATTCTCGGTCGAGGCGTGGCTGTACATCGAGGCGACGAAGAACAGAGCGATGACGCTCCAAAGGTGAAGCGGACGCACGGGCCGCAATGTCGGATTGCGCATGGCCCTTCGCCACAAGAGCGCCCCGCCGAGGAGAAGTGCCAGGCCCACAGGCCAGTTCGGGAACAGCCCGACATCGGGGTCGACGAGCCAGATGTAGGCGTAGGACAGTCCTGCCCCAGGCGCAGCACCACCCGCCAGCAATTGCGGCGTCACCACCTCGTAGCGCAGGAAGTAATAGGCGGGGTGAAGCGCGAGCAGAAGCACGGTTGCGACCACTCCGATCACTTCCCAGCGCGAATAGGGCACGCTCCAGTCCGAAAGTCCGCGCAGGGCGACGAGGAGGACCGGCACGAAGGAGAGGCCCGGGTTCTGGGTCGCGGCTGCCGCCATGAGGACCGCCGAAGCCACAAGCTGGTTGCGCATTGCCAGGACAATGCCGCCAAGTGTGACGCAGTACGTGAAGAACTCGGTATGGACCTTGTTGAAGTACCATACGATCGGCGAGCCGAGCGTCATGGCGACGATGGTCCAGAAGCCGCGCCAGCCGTGGCCGAGCGTCGCCACCGACAGCAATCCGACGAACAGGACTGCGTGAAGCGCGAGAAAGCTGCCATGCGGCCCGAGCGGCAGGCCGATAAGGGCGAAAGGCGCGTTCACCACAGCCGCCAGCAGGCTGTAGAACCAGAAATGGTTGAAATCCGCGGTCTCGCCAAGGCGCAGGGCCGGGAACGCGCCTTCGAGGTAGCTGCGATCGAGCGTGCCAACGATCAGGCCGCTTTCGTGAAGCTGCTGGTAGAGCGCGAAGCTCGTCTCGTTCATCCATGGCCGCAGCGTTTGCGACCACGCGTAGAAGAGGCCGTAATACTCCATCCCGTCGCCCACGCGCGCGACGGGAAGCAGAAGCGCCGCGACCATGCCCAGCACCATAAGCCCGGCAACGGCCAGCCCCCAGGCGCCGAACGCAAAGCCGCCTCGTGCCGGATGATGAACCCAGCGCTGCGATGCGTCCGCGTCAGCCATCGGCCCGGGCGGCCATCTTTGCCTGCATCTCTTCGGAAACCTCGAGCGCTTCGCGGATGGCGTAGTTCGTGCCGCGATCCTCGGGATAGACCTGCGCCATCGTGGAGATGAAGGCGTTGTCGAACGGCGTCGCGCGGCCGGGCACGTATTGCGAATAGCCGCGCTCGGTGACGGGCTGCGCATAGGGCGAACGCCACATGCGGTATTCCTTGATCCACGACCTGTCGAGGTCGGGGAACATGCGCTTCAGGTGCTCGAGCGCGAAATCCGCATACTCGTCCTCGGAGTAGTTCCAGACCGGATCGTCGACGGACAGATACTTCGACAGAAACGCGATGTGCGATCCCTTGTAGTTTTCCGGCGGGTCGAAATTCGTGTGTTCGATGACGCCGACGAAGGGAAAGCCGGGATCGTTCACGTTCAGCCAGTACGTATCGGAGAGGCTGCGGTTGAGACGCAGCACGAGGCACATGTTGCCGAGATATCGGACGCGCCGCAGGCTAGCGAGATAGTCGGCCTCGACCTTGCCTTCGAAGATGTCGGCGATGATCGGAAAAGCCGGCGTGAACAGGAACTGGCGTGCCTCGACCGGCCCTTCGGCCGTTTCCAGAGCGATGATGCGGCGGCCCTCGGTACGAATTCCGGTGACGGGCGTGCTAAACGACACTTCGCCGCCCTTGGCGCGAATGGCGTCCACCATGATTTCGGCGAGCCGTCCGAAGCCGCCGCGGAAATAGGCAAGTTCCTCGCCGCCCGTCTTGTCCCGTGTGCTGCCGCGCAGGACGAGCTTCTTCCAGAACCAGACGGCGTTGATGTCCTCGGCATGGACCGAGAACTTCGACTTGATCAGCGGCTCCCAAACCACCCGGTAGACGTTCGGCCCGACGATCGGCTCGAGCCACTCGCGAACCGACAGGTTCTCGATCTGCTTCCAGTCCTTCACGCCGCGCACGCGGAACACCATCAGCCCGAGACGGATGCGGTCCCAGAAGGGCAGGGCGGTGAAGCGCAGGAGATCGAGCGGCGTGGTCAGGCGCCAGTGGCGGCCGTTGAAATACATGCCGTTGCGCGAGGGATGGACGACGATGTCGTCCTCGTGGCCGAGCTCGCGCACCAGCTTGGGCACGTAGAGGTCGTTGTTGAACCAGTGATGGTAGAACTTTTCGATCCGCATCCCGTCGGAAAATTCGAATGTCCCGGCAAGGCCGCCGGCGTCGACATCGGCTTCGACGACGCGCACCTTGAGGCCCTTCTTTGCCATGTCGTAGGCGGCGGCCAGCCCTGTGAAGCCAGCGCCGACGATGGCGACGTCATACGGTTGGGATGTCATGCGTATCTCTCTCCTGGGCAGCGCGGGCCTGCACCGATCGGGCGGTGCGGAAAATCTCCGGGCGTGCAAGCATGGCGATGCCCCCGGCCACGGTCGTGGGCACCCATACCATCAAATGTGACAAAACCGCGAAGCTGGTCGCGACTTCCTCGCTCACCCCCAATAGAATCATCACCGAGAACGCGGCCAGGTGGAACGGGCCCACATAGCCGGGTGAGGACGGGACGAGGGTGGAAAGCGTGACGAAAGCCATGACGAGCAGTGCGGCGATGGGCGGCTGTTCGATGCCGAAGCCGGCCATCACGAAGTAGAAGGCGGCCGACTCGCCGAGCCAGACCAGTATCGACAATGCGAAGACCGCGCCGAGCGCGCGCGGGGCCGACATGTGTCGAAAGCCGTCGAGGAATTCGGCGGCCACCCGCAGCCCCTTGCCGACGATGTCGCCCTCGGGGCGTCGTCCCGCTTGGCCGAGCAGCATCCGCGCGATCGCTCCGCTGAAAAGGAAGATCGCGAGCAGCGAGATCGCGCCGATGATCGCGAGCACGATCGTGCCTTCGACCAGCCAGTCCGGCAGGCGCGCACCGCGCAGCACCGAGGTGCCGACGGTCAGGAAAAGAACAAGCGTCAACAGATCGAGCAGCCGCTCCATGACGATCGAACTGATCGCGGTCGTGCGCGGCACGCCGATCGCGGCCGGAAAGACCGTACCGCGCACGATGTCGCCCGCGCGCAGCGGCAGCACGTTGTTGAGCGCGATCGAACCGAGGAACGGCGCCGCGCAATCGCCGGTCCGCACAGCCGTCTCCGTCGCGCGCAGCATCACGGCCCACCGGATGATGCGCATGGCATAGCCGAACGACAACCCGACGAGCGCGAGCAGGACGAACGGCCAGGCGAAATCGCGCATGGCCGCCGCAGCGCCGGCCAGATCGACGTTCCAGGCGATCAGCCCCAGGCACAGGATCGACACTGCCCACCCGACGATCGAGCGGACGTGGATGCGGGTCTTGCCAAGTTGCACGGACGGGGTTTGGCTCATGGACCGCGGCGCTTACCAGACACGCCAGGGTGCACGGCCTTCGGCCCAGTGCTTTTCCAACTCGCGCTTGTCGCGAAGCGTGTCGCAAGGCTGCCAGAAGCCGTGATGCTCGAAGGCGGCCAACTGGCCGTCGCGCGCAAGGGTCTTCAGCGGCTCCTGCTCGAACGACGTCTCGTCGCCGGCGGTGTAGTCGATGGCCTTCGGCTCGAGGACGAAGAACCCGCCATTGATCCAGCCGATCTCGTCGCTCGGCTTTTCCTGGAAGGAAGAGACCGTGCCGTCGTCCTCGACCGCAAGGACGCCGAAACGGCCGGGCGGCTGGACGGCGGCGACCGTCGCGAGCTTGCCGTGCTTCCTGTGGAAGGCGAGTTCCGCCGTGATGTCGATATTCGACAGGCCGTCGCCATAGGTCATGCAGAAGGTTTCGTTGCCGAGATAGGGGGCGACGCGCTTCAGGCGCCCACCGGTCATCGTGCTCTCGCCGGTCTCGATCAGCGTGACCTTCCAGTCTTCGGCGGAGCTTTCGAGGACGGTGGTGCTGCCGTCCTTGAGGTTGATCTCGAGATTGGACAGGTGACGCTGGTAGTTCATGAAGAACTCCTTGATCACGTAGCCCTTGTAGCCGAGGCAGATGACGAACTCGCTGACCCCATGGTGGGCATAGGTCTTCATGATGTGCCACAGGAGGGGCCGCCCGCCGACTTCGACCATTGGCTTCGGCTTGGTCTCGGATTCCTCGGCGATGCGCGTGCCCAGGCCGCCTGCGAGAATGACCAGTTTCATGGGTTGAGTTCCTAGAGTACGAGTTCCGCAGGCTCGATGTTGATCGAGCTGTCGACGATGGCGAGCGGTTCGGCGCGCAGCATGAGATAGATGCGCAAGATGTACTCGCCGATGATTCCCAGAAGTAATGACTGGAGGCCGATGCCGAAAAGCACGAGAACATGCATGCTGGCAAGGCCCTGAGGCAGTTCCGGCTGCAGTATTTTCAGCAACACGAAGTAGATCGTTCCCATGGCCGACACCGCGATCATCATGATGCCGAGGATCGAGGCCATGCGCAGCGGCACCGACGAATGGTTGAACACCGCCGTCAGCCCGAGGCGCAGGAGGCGCGACAGCCCGAACTTGCTTTCGCCCGCTACACGCGCATCGCGCTCGTATTCCAGGCCCGTCTGCCGGAAGCCGAGGCCGGCGATCATGCCCCGCAGATAGGGATTGGGCGTGCGCATCTGCGACAGGGCGCGGATGACCTTGCGGTCGACGAGCCGGAAATCGCCGACGTCGCGCGGGATGTCGTGTTCGCTGATCGCGTTGATCATCCAGTAGCCGAAGCGGCGGAACTGGTTCATCCATGCGGCCTCGCGGCGCTTGCGCCGGACACCGTATACGACGTCGAAACCCTTTTGCCAAACCTCGAAGAACTGCTCGAGCATCTCCGGCGGGTCCTGCAGATCGGCGTCGATCTGCATCACCGCGTCGCCGCGCGTGTGCAGGTAGTTCGCCATAATCGACCGCTGGAAGCCGACATTCTTGGAAAAGCGGATCGCGCGGACGCGTGCATCGCTCGCGGCGAACGCCTCGATCCGGCTCCAGGTGTCGTCGGTGGAATTGTTGTCGGAGAAAACGAATTCCATGCGGCAGCGGTCCGACATGCGCTCGGCGACGCCGGTCAGCCGCCTGTAAAGCGCGTCCATGTTGAGCGCTTCGTTGTAGACCGGGATGGCGATGGAGATCAGTGGCATCTGGCTCTCGCGCGGCCTGCGCTCGGGTCCGTTCATGGGGCCTCGCATCGTTTCGTTTCCGCCAGTGTCGCTGCGATCGCATCTGCCAGGCGGGTGGTGGCCGCCGGGCCGATCAGATCGTCGAGACGGCTGGTATCGGCAACCACATAAGGCAAATCGTCGGGCCGCATCGGCAATTGTCCGAACTTCAGCAGATGCGGATCGGCTGCCATTTCCGCGGCGATCGCCAAGGCGAAGTCGCGGACCGCCAGCCCTTTGCCGCTTGCCAGATTGTAGGTGCCGCCGACGCCCGGTTGCGCGTCCAGCGCGACTAGCACTTCGAGAATTGCGCGGCAAGCGTCGTCGACAAACAGGAAGTCGCGCATCTGCGTTCCGGCCGAAAGCGCGACCTCCTCGCCGCGCGACAATCGGTCGACGAGGGACGGAAAGAGTCGGTAGGATTTTTCGCCAGGGCCGAAAATGTTGAACAGTCGCACGATGGCACAGCGAAGGCCGATCTCGCGCGCCGTCGCTTCCAGGAGAAGCGAGCCGGCCGCCTTGGTCGCGCCGTAGATCTTGTCACGCGTCGGCGCATCGTCCTCGCGCATCCCGCTCGCCCGGACCGCCGGCGCATATTCGGCGCTCGATCCGGCATGGACGAAGCTGCGAACCCCTGCCGCCTTCGCGGCCACGGCCAGTTCGGCGGGAAAGCTTGAATTTGCCCGAACCAATCGCGGGATGTCGCGATCGGACGGATCGACGCCGGCTGCCACGAGGTTGACGACGGCCTCGATGTCCTGCGCGGCGATCAGGCGGCCATAGGCGCCGGCGTCGAGCGCGTCGGCGAGATGATGCACGTCCCCCGAGGCCGCCATTTCGCGGTTGCGCGTGGTCGCGACCGGCTCATGGCCCGCCGCGCGCAGGTGTCGCGTCAGGCGTTGCCCGAGGAAGCCTCCCGCGCCTGTGACGAGGATGCGCATCAGCTCGCGGCCAGGGCCGCAAGACCGCGGCGCCATGCGTCGATCTGGGCGCCGGTGAAGGCGCGCATGTCGCCGCTGCGTGCGTGTTCACGATACCAAAGCGCCGTCTCCTCTACCATGCGCGGCACGCTCCAGGGCTGGCGCCAGTTGATCTCGTTATAGGCGAGGCGGCTGTCGAGCTGGAGGGCCCCGGCCTCCGGCAGAGGTTCGTCGAGGTAGCGAAGGTCGGGTCGGGTCCACACGCCCGACATCGTCTCGAGCACGGAGCGGACGGTGTACTGGCCGGGATCGTTCGGGCCGAGGTTCCAGGCCCGGGCGACCTTCTCTGGTGCATCCGATAGAAGTCCCGCTGCCAGCGTTCCATAGCCCTGCACCAGCGCAAGCACGTGCTGCCAAGGGCGCGTCGCGTCGGGAAAGCGCAGGGTCAGCGGATTGCCGGTCCCGACCGCGCGCACGAAATCGGGGATCAGCCTGTCCTCCGAGAAATCGCCGCCGCCGATGATGTTGCCACCGCGCGCGGTGGCGATAAGCGGCATCCCGCCTTCGCCGCCGGGCAGGCTTCGATAGCCCTTGATGACCATTTCCGCGGCCGCCTTGGACGCGCTGTAGGGATCCTTGCCGCCGATCGGATCGTTTTCGCGGTAGGCCCAGGCCCATTCGCGATTGTCATAGACCTTATCGGTGGTGATGGCGACGATGCCGCGTACAGACGGCGTCAGGCGTGCCGCCTCGAGCACGTTCGCCGTGCCCTGCGCGTTGACCGCGAAGGTCCGCAAGGGCTCGCGGTAGGACTTGCGCACCAGCGGCTGGGCGGCGAGATGAATGACGATCTCAGGCTGCGCGTCTTTCATCGCGCGCTGCAGCCGTCCCAGGTCCAGGATGTCGCCGGTGACGCTCGATACGTCATCGTCCAGGCCAAGTAGCGAAAACAGCGCCTCGTGCGGTTCCGGCGCGAGCGAAAAGCCGCTGACATTGATCCCGGCCTTGGCAAACCAGGCGCAAAGCCAGCTCCCCGTGAAGCCGGAATGACCGGTGACGAAAACGGATTTGCCAGCCAGGGCCTTTTCAAAATCGAGCATGGACCATTTTCTGATATTTGTAGAATACTGGGCGCTTCTAGGACACGATCCGTGAAGTTACAAGTAGAGCGCAGACGCTAGGGACGGCGCGATTTGCCTCGCGAGAGCACGTCTTGATAAAGCGCGAAATACGACGCCGCCATGCGCTTGGCCGTGAATTGCTCGCGATAACGTTCTTGCGCCGCCTCGCCCATGCGCCGGGACTCGGCGGGGTCTTCGACGAGAACCCGCATGGCTGCGCCGAGCGCGCGCGGATCGCGCGGCGGGACCACGATGCCCGTCTCGCCGTCGCGATTGATGAAGCTCATCCCCGAGCCGATCTCGCAGGAGATCATCGGTTTTCCCATCATCGCGGCCTCGACGAGCGACAGGCCATAAGCTTCGGAGCGAAGATGGGAGGGGAACACGAATCCGCGGCACAGTTCGAGCAACGCATTCTTGTCCGCGTCTTCGACCGCACCGACGAAATGGACATTGGCGGCGCCAAGGCCAAGCGCCTGCGCGCGCAGAGCGCCTTCTTCGGGTCCCGCGCCGACCAAAACGATGTCAGCGTCGACGGCCTTTGCGGCTTCGATCAGGATGTGCAGCCCCTTGTAGTAACGGAAGACGCCGGTGAACAGGAAAAACGGGCGCGGGAAGCGCTGCCGCCAGCTGGCGAGGAGCTCCGGTGCGGCGGGGGGGTGGTCCCGACGTTCGAGACCGAGCGGGATAATGTGCAGCTGGTTGATGAACGCGCTCAGCGTCGGGCTCGTGGCGGCATAGTCGGGAGAGGTCGCCACGATCGCGTCCATCCGCGACAGGAAGCGGTTCATCAGCGGTCGATAGACCTGCAGCATTCTGCGCTGCTTGACGATGTCGGAGTGGTAGGAAAGCACCGCGGGCTTGCGCACCCGGCCGGCGAAATGGAGCACGTCCATGAACGGCCAGGGGAAATGGTAATGGACGAGATCGGCCTCGGCGACCGACTGACGGAAACCGCCGATGGCGTTGAGCGACAGGCCCGTCGATGCGACCTCGAACGTGCGCTTGGCGCGCACGATGCGCTGTCTTCCCAACGTCTCCGGCAGGTCGGCCGTGTGTGATGCGAGGGTGAAGACCGTGCTAGAGGCGCCGAGATCGGCCGTGCCTTCCGCGATCGAGTTGATCGCCCGCTCGATGCCGCCATAGGTCTCGGGCCAATAGGTCTTGAACACATGAAGGACGCGCATCAGGCGGCTCTTCTCGTCGCGATCGCGGTTTCGAACACGTTGAGCAACTGCCTTGCCGCGGTGGACCAATCGAATCGCGCAGCGTTGGCCCTCGCCGCGCGCGACAGCGTCTTCCAGTCGCGTTGCCCCGACAAGACGCTGTCGAGCCCGGCTGCGATCGACGCTGGAGACGTCGGGTCGACCAGGATCGCACCGGGACCGGCGATTTCCGGCAGGCAGGACAGGTTCGATGTCAGCGCGGGAACGCCCCGCGCGTTCGCCTCCACAATGGGCAGGCCAAAACCTTCATACAGCGACGGCATGGCCAGAAGCATAGCGTTGACATAGAGCGCGTCGAGCTCATCCTCGCTCACGAACCCGGTCAGCCTGACGGAGCCGTCGAGGCTGCGTGCGGCGATCTCGCCGGCCATGTCGTCGATGCCCCAGCCTTTGCCGCCTGCGATGACGAGCAGCCAGTCCCGGCGTCGTTCCTCGGGAAGCAGCCGCCAGGCATCGAGCAATCGCTTGAGGTTCTTGCGCGGCTCGAGTGTTCCGACAAACAGGACATAGGGACGATCGATGCCGCAAGGCAGGGGCGGCGGCACGCCGACGGGCGGACGTCCGCTGACGCCGGCATGAATGGTGACGATTTCGCGGCCGAGATCGGGAAAGGCCGCCGAAATGTCGCGCCCGGTCGCCTCGGAATCGGCGACGACGATGTCGGCCCGCGCAAGCGATTGGCGCATGAACACCTGCTCGCCGAGGCGCGTGCGGGTGCGCATCGTCTCTGGCGCGTGGAGCCAGACGAGATCGTGGATCGTCACCACCCGTGCAAGATCAGCGGGGAGGAACGGCGGCAGCCGATGGGCAGGCCCCCAGAACACGTCGAGCGCGTCGCGCCTCAACTGGACCGGCAGGATGGCATGCCCCCAGATCTGGCGCAGGATCGGTCCCGGCATTCGCGCGAGGCGCAGCCTGGCGCCGTTGAGCGCGGCGACCTGCGCGTTGGGTTTTTCGGGCAGGTAGAGGATGAGGTCGTGGCCGCCGGCGATCAGTTCCCGGCTCAGTTCGTGCACATAGCGCCCGATCCCCGTCATGTGCGAGGTCAGGTTACGTGCATCCACACCTATGCGTAGCCGCTTGTGCAAGATCTTGGCCTTCATGACATGTGAGGGGTGGCGGCTCCGGTTAACTGATCGGCCGGCTCAGCACAATCCACCTGAGCAAAGTCCCGCGCGATCGTTTGCAGTTTCGAAACCGGCTGGTTAGGGAGAAACGGCTGGCGGTCGATTTCGCCGGCATGACAAGGACCGGCATGACAAGGAATGGAAAGTCTTGGCGAAGCGCTTCCTCGATATCACGATCGCCGGCCTGGGGCTTGTCGTTGCCCTGCCGGTCATCGCCGTCCTCATCGTCCTGGCGCGATTCGATTCACCCGGTCCCGGGCTTTTCCGCCAGCTCCGGGTCGGGCGCGATGAAAGGCCGTTCGTTTGCTACAAGATTCGCACTATGCGGCTCGATGCGCCCAACGTCGCCACGCATCTTGCCCTCCCAGCCCACACCACCCGCATCGGCGCGATGCTGAGGCGCACCAAGCTCGACGAGTTGCCGCAACTCTGGAATGTTACCAGAGGCGACATGAGCCTGGTTGGACCGCGACCTTGTCTCCCGAACCAGACCAGACTGATCCAGGAACGGCGAAGGCGCGGTGTTTTCGCAGTTCGGCCTGGAATTACTGGCTTGGCGCAGATCGAGGGGATCGATATGTCCGAGCCAGAGCGTCTGGCAACCAAAGATAAGGACTATGTTCTGAATCAGTCGGTTAAGTTGGACTGCATCATATTAATGCGCACTATAATTGAGCGGTTTGGGCAGGAAAAAAGAGGATGAGATGACCTGATCGCTTCGCTGTGAGATGGAGATACGGTTCTGACGGTCTTTCCTTAGTGGAAAAGGACGTCCGACGCTGCCATTCTTCGGTCGCGGCGCAGTGAACCGAAAAGCCGTCGCCACAGGCGAGAGAACTCACAGCTGGCCGTGTAGCTGAGATGCTATCCTTGCTGTTGGACGGGTCACCATAACAAGAGCAAATACCGACGAGTAGCTTCGGCGCGCGGGCATGTGATCATTAGCCGCGCAAGAACGTCTTACGCAAAATGGTGGAGACGCGGCCCTCCGTCAACGTGATCTGCGCCGCCAGCGTCTTCCAAACGATCTGCTCTGTCATCGCCGTCGACCAATCCCTGGTGATCGCTATCCTTTGGACATCGTGCTGTTGTTCCATGCATCTCCAACATGCAGCGTCGCTGCATGTCGGACATTGCGCTTCATCTTTCACCCGCAGGCATTTCTCACTTACTCGTACCGGTCCCACCGGCCGTTGATCACGAAGACGTTATTGATATCGCATTTCAGTCTTGGCCCACCTGGGCGTTTGGTCAGCACCAGTCGCAGCGCGAGCTTTTCGAACGGCTTCTGGCCTACGAGCTTGTGCTCGACATTGCCCGGATTCACGAAGCCGAGACGGCCGTCTTAACCGTCGAGATTGGCGTCGATGGCCGACTTGTCGGGGCCTGCGAAATTGCACTCCACCACGCGGATGTTGCGGTAGTCGTCCGCCCGCCGCATCCCGAAGGTCCTGCTGGACTTGCCCGTGATTGGCTCGCCGAGACTATCGGAGCGATACCGCTGCCCCCGACATCCTAGACTAGGATGTGTGGACGAATTGACTCAGGTACAGTTTTTGGGGTTCCGCGGATGAATCCGGCTTGATTCAGAGGTTGTCGACTGATTTGAGAGGTCGGCGATGTCCACGAAGATAACGGATACGGGTCGGGTGAACGCGCTGGAGGTTTTCCGCGCCTGCCTGCTCCCGCGGGGCCGCAAGGCCGCGGACGACCGGCTATTTTTGGAAGCGATGCACTGCTTTGCGGTGGAGAATGTGCGCTGGCGTGCTTTGACCCGCTTCGAGACACTGCTCGACATAGGGCCGGACATCACCCCACGCGTTGCGCTGGGCGACAAAGGCTATTCCAGCAAGGCCAATCGCGCCGCCCGCGCGGGCTCGTGGCATTGCCCCGGTGATCCCTCACAAGGCCAACGAGAAGAACACGCCAGCCTTCTTCGCCAGGGCGCTCTACAAGGCCCGCGCCCGCATCGAACAGGGCTTCGGGCGGCTCAAGCGCTTCAAGCGCGTCGCCCTGCTGCGAAAAGACCCACGGAACTACCGATCCCTCGTCAGTTTCGCGGCCGGCCTATGCTTGATCAAATTCGTCCACACTGCCTAGTATCTTCCGGCACCGATAGTCACCGCGTATTGCGGCGCGAGTCACCCCCCCCCGAAGACTTGTTCGAACATGGCTAAAGAGCTCTTAATGGTAGCTTCGGCCTCGATAACAGCCCCGCTTCGGTGTGGCTTTTCTCGGCGTATCTCCGCGGCAGAAACGGCGCGTGGAGATCATGAACCGCCACATGTAAGCACGACAGCGATGTAGCTCTCCGGATGAGGAATGAAGAACCGAACGTCGGTATCGGCATCATCAATCCGATGAAACTCGATCCGCGACACGTCGCCCGGCGCATTACCAAGGCGGACGTCGACGCGTCGCTCATCGATCTCGGAGACGTTCCAAGGAGCAGTGTCCTTCGTTTTTTCTTGTAGGCAGGAGGCCAGCTGCTTGTAGTCGCCTTTCACGCCAACAGCAGTGCTCATCTCCTTCGACGGCGTGGCGCACCCGGTAAGGATGGCCACAAAGACTAGACCCATAATCGCCCGCATAAGATCCTCATCGCCGCCAACACGCGCGGCACAGCCTGCAACTTTTCAAATCTTCAATCACGGACACTAGATCGCGGGAACCCATACAACTTCATGATCAGTATCTGAGAAGGTCAAAATCCGAAGGCGGGGGCTCTTGCTTGGGCAACGCTCCCTCGGAATGGCAGTATTGATAATGCGCGCTACACACGCGACCGCGTTAGGCCTTCGTCCGAAACCGACGAGGTTGATTTTCTGACATTCAGACAGGACGACATCCTGGCATTGCGGTGCGCGGCGAAGACTGCGCCGTTGAGGATGTTCAGCGCCACCGTTGCACCCACTCGATCTCAAATCAACCCGCAGGAAAGCTCCGTAACCATACATAGTCCCTTCGCGCTTGCCCAGCATCTTGCCTGCTTCCGGCCTAATGCCCGCATGCTTCTTGACGGCTAGAAGAGCCGCTCGTCGTCTTCCCCTTCCGTGATCAGTTTGCATTCGCTATTTCGCCATTGTCGTTCTCCATAGGAGATACCGACCGGTGGGCTCTGGCCGAAACTTTTCCCGCGCGCGTTGCGGCATGCAAGCCGGCGGCAAATTCTCCTACAGCGACGTCGGTGCTGCCGGAGGAAAGTGCGTTGAGAGTTCTGGGTATCATTGGTCGGATCATTAGGATCATAAGCAAATTCGGGATCGACTGCCTGAAGATTCCGTTCCACATACTCGACTACGGATTGAGTATGATTTTCGGGAATGGCGCAGACCACGTCAACCCCGCAAATTCGCGCCATCCGGCCGCTGATGCCCACAGCGTGGCCTCCGCCGCGCTTGAGGCAGTGCAGAAGCGGAGCCTAGCGATCTCAGCCCCGCAAGCCGAAGGAAAGCGTGGACCGCGCTCGACGTCCGTCGGCGATACCGTTTATGCGTATGCTTCGGCGAAGCCCGGGGACCGGGCCCAGATTCCGCTCGCTGGTGTGCCGGCCCATGTCCGAAAATGGCTCCTGGACTTGCCTGAAAGCGACCTCCGCCGCCTGGCGGTCGCCGGTCCGGGTGCCTGCGCAAGGGCGAGCGAAGGTAAGAAGTGTGGCGTCGTGGGCATTGCCCTGCCGCCGACGTTTGCGGCGTTGGCGGCGGGCAAGCCTGGGCTATCGAGCTGCCGTGCAGTTGAATTCGCCGGCGGGGCATCGACATCGGACATGCTCGAGCGCGTGCGAGAAAACCTCAACTCCAGATCGATGAAGCCTGTATGAGATCCGTTACGTAACGATTTCGCCATCTTGCTCCCAGGAACCCAGCGTTTCCGGGATTTTTGTGTGCGCTATGTCGGCGGCTACCCCTTTCCCGGAGTAAATTGCCCGATTTTGATGATACCCCCCCGCCTGCGCCTGGTTCATGAATGATACCGAGATCGACGAGAGCGTTCCGGATGGTTTGTTCGTCTCCGACCACCTATCACGTAGAGCCAGAAGCTTTGCCGCGTAGGCCGGCTCTTCCAAGACGAAGTCGCCATAATTGTCCTTAGCCACCTCCAATCGGCGTCGGAGATGGGTTCAGGCGGCATTTGCCGCGGTGCGTTGCACCCGCAGCGTGTTGATGTGCTCCTGCCGGACACGCACCTCGGCTTGAAGATCGGCGTTCGCGCGGGTCAGCCGCGCGACTTCCTCCAAGGCGCGCTGCGCCAGAATTCCGAGTTCCTCGTTGGCCCGGTGGAGGTGATGGAGCGCGGCATGAGTATCGTGCTCCTCTCGTGCCTGGCGCGCAGCCTGCATCGCGGCGATGCCGCGTGTGTGGCAATCCATCACGCCGGATGCGAGTACCGTGGTAAGCAGACCGAGCTGGCCGACTGCGACGCCGGCGGGATTGCGGCTGTTATATAGAGAAGACATTGCGACCTCCATTGCTGGGAACAACAGATAGGGGGCACGGGGCGGCTTGAGAGCCCCTCGGCCCGCCGAGGACGCGGACGAAGTTAACAAAGCGCGATCGGCATACTTTGCGGGGAAGCCCATTTCCGGATGCTAGACTGCCGGGGCAGATAGAGGCCCGGTGCCGCTGGCCGTAGCGGCCGGCGTGAAGCCTTGGGGGATCCGGACGGCTCGCACCGGCCGCTGCGAGCCAAAGGTCCCACCGTTCAATCTTGTAGCACGAGATCCCAACACGAAAAGTCGAATCCCAGTCGATCGCTAATGGATGCCTGAGAATGGTCCCCAGCGCTCAAGGATGTCGCTGGACACCGATCCCTCGCGAACGATCAGATTCTCCACCGTTCGAAGATGCGGGTACTGTCCCTGCCCTCGCCGTCGGTAGGCGGTTGATGCCGCATGGTAAGCCGCCGGCGACTTGTGGCGCGGTCGTCTTCGCCAAACACTGAGTGAAGTGAAATGAGCGGGGACGATATGAAATACACAGCGGTTGACCTGTTTTGCGGATGTGGGGGGCTCTCGGCGGGCTTGGCGAAGGGCGGCCTCCAAGTCGTCGCCGGCTTTGATGGTTGGGGGATCGCGCTGAAGACATACCAACTTAATCATGCTCACCAGGCGCATTTGCTCGATCTTTCGGATGCCCGGGCGGCCGCTGATGCCATCCGGGCCTATGGACCCGATATCGTCGCTGGCGGTCCGCCATGCCAGGATTTTTCGACAGCTGGCCGGCGGCATGAAGGGGTCCAAGCAGATCTCACTGTGACGTTCGCCGACACCGTCGTGGAAGTACGGCCGTTGGCATTCATTATGGAAAATGTGGATCGCGCCGCGCGAAGCGCCGCCCAGGCCGAAGCGATCCGCAGGTTCCGCCAGGCCGGTTACGGGATTACCCAGATCGTGCTCGATGCCTCGCTGTTCGGTGTGCCCCAGAAGCGCAAGCGACTGTTCACGGTCGGCGTCCTGGGCGCGGATGACGGTTTTCTGGAAGCTCCGCTTCAGCAGCGCGCATCGACGACGCGGATGTCAGTGCGCGAGTATTTCGGGGAAGCGCTCGACTTCGAACATTATTACCGCCATCCGCGCTCCTATTCGCGGCGCGCAATTTTTTCCGTGGACGACCCGTCGCCAACGGTGCGCGGCACCAGCCGTCCGATGCCTTCGACGTACCGGCGACATCCCCGGGACGCCGCCTGCCCATCCAGCGGCGTCACCGTTCTCGGGCATGCCGAGCGGGCGCGCATTCAAACGTTTCCTCCGGACTACCAATGGCCGTCGGGAGCGCCAAAGGTGGCGCTCGACCAAATGCTGGGCAATGCGGTGCCGGTCGAACTGGCCGCCACCGTCGGCGCGGCTTTGCGGGAATTTCTCGATGCATGGGTGGTTTCGCTGGACCGTGCGCCGGCTCGCCAGGCGATTTACCAGCTGGTTGTTGCCACAATCGAGATATCCGAAGCTCAAGCCATAGCATTGTGGAAGGTCGCCGGTCTTGAGGTCCCGGATATGGCGAGACGCAATTCCGTTTCGCGTCGCCGTGCTCGCCATGAAGAGGGCTTGACGAATGGCATCCGGCAAGCCCGACATCGGCGTGGCCAGGCGTCAGACGACCAGCGCCATCATTAACATCACGACACCTGCCGCGACGAGCGCCCACATTATCAAAGCTGCGGGGATGACCCACCAAGGGTCCCCGCGTGCTTGTGCGATATCAATTTCGCAGGCGGGTAGGTCGAAAAGCCCACCATCGAGATCCGGCTTCCTTTCCGGAATTCGGTCGATAATCCTGTGTGAACGGCTGGGTTCGCCGCCAATCGGGCGAGGTCGGATTTTCTCGAGATCGCTCAATGCAGTGTTCTCCGCAAGCGGTCAGCCATCCGACGCCTGAATTGATCATATAGCGCGGACAGCGACATATGGGGCTCGACCGCAAAACACCAGAAATGGGTCTCGCCGCACGCCGAACACTCATCGGGCGTCGCGCCGTCGCCCTCATTTCTGCACGCTCCGCACAGCCAACGGGTTTTGGTCAATGCAGCCTCCCCAGTGCCGCGCGCATCACGCGCTCGAAGATTTCGCGCATCGGTTCGGGGTCGCCCGATCCGGTCTGAAACCACGAATCTTGGCAGCCGCAGGTCGGGCATGCGTCCGGACGAGGTCCGGTTCCTTCGGTGTCGCACTGGCAGCACAGCCAGCGCGAGCGGTCGATTTTCCCGCACGACGGACAGGAGTTGTCCTTTAAGTCTGCGATAGGTCCTCGCGAGCCGCAGCCCAGGCACCAGTATGCCCGGGCCGTCATCGCGGCCTCTTTCGCGGCGGCGTCGTTCCATCGAGCGGGCGTACATTTTCGGGCTTGGAGGTGTCTTCGGACCTTTCCTTGCGCAGTTCTTCGCGCGCTTCCTTTTGCAGCCGCGTCGCTTCCTCCGCGACGTCGATTTCCGTCGCGTCGGCTCCGAGGTCGGACATTTTGCCTTCGGCCGCGATCGCGGACTGAGCCGCCGCCAGCCGCTCGGCCGCGCGGGACATCTCGACGAGGCGTGTGGCTTCCGTGAGTATCGCGCGCGCGTCCTCTTCCGCCGTAACAGGCGTACGCGTTCGATCGCCGTGCTCGCGCTCGATTGTCAGCCGGTCCTCCCTGGGCAGGTAACGGACGAGCAGGCCTGCGGCGATGGTGCCGACATGATCGGTGATGCGCTGGAACGGCTTTGCTTTCCTGCCCGTCGCCTTCGCTCCGGCGTGTTCAGCACACGCAGTGGTCCACCAGCCGCCGATGGAATAAAGCGACCCGGGCGCACCGCAGACTTCGCACGTGTAATAAGCTCGCGCGTAAGCGAGTTGATGCGCGATGGAGATGCGGGCGGCAGCTGCCGCTGAGACGTCATCGGAGACCAGAAAAGCCAGCCGCAACCCGCCCATTTTTTCCTTCGCCTGCCGCAATGTGAAGCCTTCACCGCCGTGAAGGGCGGTATCGACCTCGGCAAAAAAGTCCTCGAGGATCTTGAGCCATCCGCGGCCGATCTCGAACCCCCAGTCGAGGCGTTGCGTTGCGAGCCACGGGAAGCGTCCTTCCAAATGAGCCTGAATCTCATCTTGCGCTTCGAAGAAGTCGTCGATCTCAGCCATCGCAGTTCTCCTCATCTGATTGCGGCGGCACGTCTTGGACGAAGGCGTCCTTGTCAGGGTCGTACCAACGCTACGTTGCGCCGAGAAACCGGTATCGGGTCTCCGGCCCGAAGGTCGTGACGATCCTGCCTTCGAACGCCGCATGTTCGTCGCACGCGACAAAGCGATAGCCTTCCGCGCTGCGCAGCCGACCGCGCTCGCCGCAAATCTCGCATGTGTGGAGCGAGCGCGCATCGAGAAGGGTTTCAGCGTCGTAGATGCGCCGTGCGGCCGCTTCGTCAACATTTTTGAGCGCGAAGTAAAACCGGACTGTGCCGAGCTTCTCCTTGACCTGACGAATCTCGAACCCCTTGCCGCCCGGGCATTCCTGCTCAACCGTCGTCAGGAAATCCGTGAGGATCTTCTCCCAGCCGATCCCGCAATCCCAGCCCCATGCGAATTTCTGTTCCGCGAGCCACGCAAACTTCGCCGTCAGGTTCTCTCCGAGATCCGGTTCTCTACGCACCATCATCGCTCTCGTCGAAAGCCCCGCCGAGTCTGCGGAGAATCTCTGCCAGGGCATCAGTCGTGAACGCCGCACCACTCATCGTAATCTGCGCCATCTCGCTTGCGGAAATCCCGGCGATGCCGGCAGCACCTTCCGCCGTCAGGCCCTGCTTCTCGATATGCAGCGCGATCTTATTTGCGAGCGCGAACCTCCGCCTGGTCTCGCCAGGGTCCGGGTACTTGCGATCGTGGAGGAAATCGCCGCTTCCGACCCTTGCGTCTGCGACGTCGCCTTCGAGCCTGGAGAGGAAGAACTCGGTATCGGCGATCGCATCGCGATAGGCGTGCAGCCGCTCGCGAAGCATTGTAGCCGCGCCCCTATCATTGGGATGGAAAACGCCCGCGATCATCTGAACCTCCCGCCGGCCGTCGATCTCGATCAGTACGATGCCGTGATCGCATTCCCAGCCGGACCAAAGCACTTGCGTGTATGCGATCACGCGGAAGTCGTCTCGCCTTCGCCCGTAGTTGTCTTCAATATGGAGCAGGAGGCCGATACGCTCGTGCTCCGGCAGGACGCCGTCCGGGTCCCAAACGGGTGTCTCGTCAGACATCGACGGTCACCCCCCAGTTGAACCCGTTTCCGTCCTCGCGCCCTCGATACCCATGCGGATTGCAAAGCAGCCGCGTGCGGCCGATCTCGACATCGACGGGGTAATGGGTATGGCCGTAAATCCATAGATCCGGCCCCGTGACGCTTTCGAGGATCTTACCGAACGCCCCGGCCGAGTTCGTGAAATAGCAGTTTCCAGGCTCGTTTCGATAGATCGGCGGCTCGCCCGCCGGATGCGGAACGTGGTGCGACACCACGACAGTCGGTCCCGCGAACTCCTGTGCCAGTTCCCGGCACAAATAGTCACGCGACGTCCGATGCATGGCCAGGACAGCGGCGGCGTCGAGACCGGGGATGCGGCGGTAGTCCATCATCGACATATGTGCGAAACGCATGTTCTCCGCGGCGATCTCGTCCGGAGAATGCCCTTCGGCTTCGCCGGCTCGATCGAAGGCGAAATCCGTCCATAGTGTCGAACCGAGGAACCGAACGCCGTCGATGATCACCGAGCTGTCGTCGAGGACGTAAACGCGGTTCGACATCAGGTGACTCTTGACAGTGATCAAGCCCATGCGCCGGCGGTCTGCTTCAACGCCGCGGCGAAGTCCGCTCTGACCCAGGCCGACATAGAACTCGTGATTGCCGGGAACGAACACGATGGGCAACTCGTAGCGGTCGGAAATGTATTCGAGTTCGCTTCTCAGCTCGTCCGCATGTGCTAGGTCGCCGGCGATGACGATGACGTCGACGCCGGCGGGGGCATCGTTTGGAATCCGTACATTCTGCATCTCGAGGTGCAGGTCCGACCAGATCCATAACCGCATACCGCCGCCCTTCCGTGTTTGACGCGTCAAACAGGATCGACGCTTGAACCCGATATAGGCGCACGCGGTAAAGTTGTGAGCCCCCAAATTTTGGTTGTGCGCCGGCAGGGTTAAGGGAGTGCGATCGGCAGCCGTCTAATGGCAGACCGGAGCTTCAGTTCTGCCGCGCATCAGTTCTGGTGGCACTTTCTCTCACTGGCTCCCGACGTCGGGAGCGCATTCATCCGGCCGATAATTGACGGGGCAGGGGTCGCCGCCGGACTGATGCCTTAAGGTGTGGCCCACCTCGAGAGCAGCGGTGCCGAAAGAGCCCGACATCATGTGCGTCCGGTCGCGCGCATGACGTTCGGCCGGGCGGACGCAGTCGCGTGGATTTCCGTCTTCGATGTTAGCCTGGGAGGGGGGCCGGAAGCGGTCATGGTCTTAAATGGATTTCGAACAGCTTTCATATCACTGCGTCTGCAAGTGCGATGGCCAGTAATCAGGCCCGCCGGTTGCTTCGTCGTTTCGAGCCCGAAAGCCTTCTGACCGACCGGTCCGTCGGCTTTGCTGACCCTGCAAAATCCATTCAACGTGACGGTCCCTGCTGGGATGCAATCTCCGATGGGGACGTGATGATCGTCGCTTGCAGCCGCTCGGGCCCAACGGCCGCCGGCGGATCACGCGTCCGGCAAACTGCGCGCCACAAACCGGATCCCTTGGAATCCATGGCGTGCAGGGTGACGCCCATCTTTCCGCAGAATCTCTTTGCCGGTCGCATGGTGTCGACGGATCATTGGTGAGCGGCGCATGAACTCAGGACGGGCCGTCGAACAAGATGGACCCGGACCCAATGGATTTTGCCAAAATCCCGCAGCCAAGGATGGACGTCGCCGAGCGTGATTTGGCGCTCGGCTTCCTGCATTCGCTCGGCTACGTCGAGTGGCGCGCCATCTTCCCGTCGCTTCCGGCCGAGAAGGACCTTCCGTCGGCGAAGCAGGCCCGTGTCATCGACGCGATCCTGTCCTTCCTCGCTTACGCGGCATGGATGCACCCGGGTCGTAAAGTCTCCTATTCGCGCTCCAAGGACTGGTACGCGGTCTCGCGCGCTTATCTTGGCCCTGACTGCTCCTATCATCTCGTGCGCGCTGCGGTCGACGTCATCCTCGTCTGCACGGACGCGATCGAAGATCACTGGATCGCGCCTTCGGCTCCGGGCGGCACGGGCTGGCAGTCGACGATGACGCCGAATCCCGCCTTGTCGGCGCACGCCAGTTTAACCAGCGTTCACCAGCCGGGCCGTGCCCTCGTCGTGCGCGGTGGCATTGGCGGCTTCGCGCTCGTCCCGGAGGGCGAAGCGGCCAAGGCCGAGCGTATGGAAGCCAACGTCGATGTGTGGAACGCGATCATAATGTCGTCGCGTATCGAGGTCGCGCTTCCGGACGACTGGACCCGCGACGGGTCTCTGGCGCGTTCGCCGAAGGGGCAGTCTATCAACACGCAGGCGGTCTGTCTGACGCGCATCTTCACCGACGGCAACTTCGACAAGGGCGGCCGGTACTACGGAGGCTGGTGGCAATCGCTACCGTCCGAGTTACGCGGGACGTCGGTCACTATCGACGGCGGCGCAACGGTCGAACTCGACTATTCTCAGATCCATCCGCGAATGCTTTACGTCCTGGCGGGCAAGAAGCTAGACGGCGACGCCTATACGATTCCCGGCATCGCGCGTGAGGACGCCAAGCTCGGCTGGCAGATCGTCATCAACGCGGACACATTGTCATCGGCTACGGCAGCCCTCTCGGTCAAGCTGGCGGCCTCACGCGAGGTGGTGGAGACCAAAACGCACAAGGCCGAGGCCCGAAAGATCATTATGGCGGTCAAAGCGGCGCATCCAGACATCTCTGCCTACTTCCACACCGGGATCGGGGTCCGTCTTCAGCGTCATGACAGCGATGTGGCCACCATGGTTATGGACACGATGATCAGCAAGAATGTCGTGTGCTTGCCGATCCACGACAGCTTCATAGTGCGAGCCGAGTACCGGAACGTTCTGAAGGAGACGATGGACGTCGCGTTCGACCGTTGGTGCCGGGACAACCGTCCTGCCGACGTGTCGGGTGACGATGGTACGGTCGTCCCGTTTCCCGGCAGTTTTTCCCTACATACCCTCTCAGGACCTGGCCTATCCCCCTCCGCCCCTCTCGATTCAGACCTCGGAGATTCGGTCTTCGAATCCGGATTCCAGAATAGGAACCGTGACTCCTTTCCAGGCGACCTCAAAGGGGCGGTAGCGATAGTATCCGGAAATAGAGGAATGAACCTGGAAGACACGTTCTTTCCGGTGATCTCTCACAGCGTGCCGAAGACGCCCCATAGGGAGGTGGAATCCGAATATGGGGTCCCGAACACGCCTGGTCTATCCGAAGCCTGCCAGGGCCACGGGAAACCCATTGATCGCACGACCTCGTTCAAGTCCTCAGACATACCGGATCACGACATGACCGCATCCGAGAAACCAACGGCCGTCAGAAAGATAGGGCCTCCATTCCCTCCGACGTCGACACGACCGACGCCGAAGTCCGATAAAGCATGGATCCCGATGATCAAGCCAAACCGATCGAGTCCGTCAGAGGCCGGCAGCGGTCTCCGCGGGCCTGAAGCCACCACGCGTGAACGTAGCCGCGAAAACGGCCCGCTGGCAGGCGAAAATGGAAAAGTCGACCTCGCCCCCATCGCGACCCCAAAACGCCCGCCAGTGACGAACCGGATCAATCCGCATTACGTCAAACCTGCGCGGGCACCGCATCCCCTCGTTCCCGCCCCGTGGGCGACCTGGAATTTCGGCACGTTCCTGGCTGACGGCACCGTGATTGATCCCAGACCGAAGAAAAAGAACGCCCCGCCGCGGCCGTTCTGATCTGCTCAACGGTGGATCCGTCGTGCCATTCGGCTGCGTACCATGCGCGCGTCCCGGTTGCTGGCCACACCCGGTTTTACTGAATTCGTTGGGTTTTTCGCTCTCAATAACGCTCGTAAGTGGCCTTTTCGGCCACTTACGAGCGGTTTTGATTTTGGGGCTCCCAGACCGCTACCCACCGGCTACACCTCGATCGTCGTTGTCGATTGCCGCCGGCGGCAGCAATCTAAAGGTCGCAGAGGAGAACATCTAATGTCGAAAGCGCCGCCGGTTGAAGCACAGCCCGAAGTCCACATCGAGCACTGGGTCGTGGCTCGCGTTGGCCCAGACTGTATCGGACAAAAATTCTTCGCTCTTGTCGGGATCCCGGTTGAATCGGGTCGAATGCGGATGTCGACGGACGTGCAATCCTATGACCGAGCTGAGCGCACCGCTGTCACGCTTTCGGGTCGCGTCTACCGTCTCGTCGGCGACGAGCGGCTTTCGGATCCCCATCCGGACACCTGGCCCATGGTTCGCCAGTATTGCCGCAATCACGGAATTCCGCACGAACTCGTCGACCTAGCTTCGCTGGACGAACTGGCGGCCGCAGTTCCGGCCCCGGAAGTGCCCACTGCCGCCTGGAGACACTGAAATGACGAGAACCAGAACGCTGGTAACATGGGGGTTTGTGCGGCCCGAAGACTCCGACCAGGCACCCTTGATTGCTGGAGACGACGAATTCGGAACGTCCTGGGTATCGACCCCTGTCGTTTCGTACGAGCCCAGCTTGGGCGTCGCAGTCACGGTGTCCGGACGCGAGTACACCCTTGTGGGAGAGGAAGCTCCGATTAGCGCGCTACGCGCCTTTCATACGGTGTGGAGACTGCCCCGCGGCCGCGAAGTCCATCGCGTTGCTCCCGAGGACGTCGCGAAGGCCCTTGCAAACGCACCCCTTCTACGAGAGCGCACGGCCGCAGAAAGAGCCGCAAGCCAACGGCTCAAGACCGAAATCTACGCCCGCAAGATCGCTGGTCTGGCTCGGTTCGCGGGCCTTGCCGACACGGACGTCGCGCGCATGCTCGGGATTTCGGTGGATGCCTATGAAGCCATGAAATCCGGCAGTGTGCCTGCCGGTCTGTCGGCCGAGCATGCGGAACAGGCTTTCGTTTATGTTGCCGGCCGGATGAACGGTCATTCGATGCCCGAGCCAGGAGCCTTACCTGACGAGGACGAGCCGGATTTTGACGTCGAGGCGCGTGAACGCGAAGTGCGTCACCAAAGCCGCCGGCAACGAATGCAGGCAGCCAAACAGCACATAGAGAACCGCAGTTCTGCGACCCGTCGACATCGACTTGAGCAAGCGGCTTTTGCGCTGCCGTATCTGCATTTGTCGGACCCGGATATGGATGCCGACGAGTGCGCGACGGCGCTCGGCGTGACAGCGGATGAGCTGCGGGAAATTCTAGGCGAAGTTCCGCACGATGATGAGGAATACACGGTGCCCGCGCCACGGCTGCGGCACTAGCCTCGCGGACTGACGCTGAACGCCCACATTGGATGTCCCGCCGTTCGAGGTGCTGTGCGCCGTCCTCGGCTGGCTTGTATCCAGTTCAGATAACGTTGCTGACCGAGCGCCGGATCCGGCACATCGTCAAAGGGTAAAAGCGAATGATCTCGCTGATGCCGTGGTTCCCCTGCCGACTTCCCGAAATCGCAGGACCGCGCTTTTCTCAGGTGACTGAGATTGCCGCCGAACAGGCGGACAGAAGGGCGGCAGCGATGCCGCCTTTCTTTTTGCCCGCTGGCCGGTGCGGTGCTGCAACAGGACGTCCTTCCCTGGACAAGCATTGTCCACTCCGGCGCGTTTGGTCATGCCGACCGACCACGCGCATGGGGCTGGGCAAAGACTTGCGACAGGAGACCAAAAAAAAAGTAGGTATCGCGGGGACGATCGATGTTGACGGAGTGGTCGCTCCGGATAATCCTCAAAGGGTAGACGCGATCAAGGTCGCTGAAGCCGTGGTTTCCCTGCCGACTTCCCAAATCGCAGGGCCTACGATTTCTCAGGTGACTGAGGGTGCCGCCGCACAGGCGGACGGAATAGAGTCGACTTTAGGTCGGTTTTGCCGCCGAACAGGCGGACGGAAGGGCGGCAGCGATGCCGCCTTTCTTTTATTCCCGCTGCTCGGCGCGGTGCTGCAACAGAACGTCCTTTCTCGGACACGAACCGTCCGCCGGCGCGCTCACTAACGTCGACCGACCACGCGCATGGGTCTGGGAAAGACCTTCGACAACGGCCCAATAAAATGCGCAGAGGCGGAAAATTCGTGTTGACGGAGCGGTCTGTCCGGGCAATCCTCAAGAGGTGGAAGCGATTTGACCTTCGCCTATACCGGATGTGGGAATACTCCCATGCACGTTCAGTTCTCCGCTGCACAAGCGGCTCTGAAAGCACAAGCGGCTCTGAAATATGTGACCGTAAAAGGCTGTTCGCCGCCGCGCAGGTGGCTCTGGACAAGTTCTTGGTCAAGTTGGCCGCCGAACAGGCGGATGAAAGGGCGGCAGCAATGCCGCCTTTTCTTTTGGTATCCGTCAGAGTGATTGCTATAGCCGTCGACCGAAACTGATGGACGGCGACGCCGGCCGACCAACCGCAGATGAGATAGCCAATGCCACTTTTCTTTTTTGTGGGTGCCCGCGCGATTGGCAAGATCGACGTTGCGGCTGACGGCGATGGAACTGGGGGCGGCCACCGGCGCTGGCTGTAGTGAGAAGCCGCCGCTGCGCACCGCCGACGTGCCTAGAATCGTCGAGGTGGACGCAGTTGAATCGGACAGCCGTTACGGTGCCGAGCGTAAAGTAACGATGCCGCGCGCTTCCATTTCCTGCTTTGCGTCGGCGAGGATGTGCCCAACCTTGACGGCCTCGGCAGCCTCGAGCAAAGCCTCTGCGATTTCATGAACGGCGAATTCCTCGACGCGTTCTGCCATGTTTTCGAGGCAATAGACGATGTCGTCCGGCGTGCCGTCGAAAGCCATCGCATCCGGGACATCGATTTCGTCGCGGTAGTCTCGGATGGTGCAGGCCGCCCGCTGCAGGAGGCGCGCACATTCGGCCGTCCTGAGCTGTTCCGTCTCATTGCCGGCGCGGATCAATTCCGACACGAAGCCGGAAGCGTAGTTCGTGATCTGCATGCAGCACCTATTTTTCCGTCCCGCGTGTTCCTGCTTTCATTGTAGACATGACGTCTGCGCTTGTCTGGTCAAGTCTCCACCTGTCGCAACTGGCTGGGCGCGCAATCGGGAGACAGGCTGGCCTATTTTGCCTGTCCTTGCTGAGACGCCCACAGCTTACACGAAGTTCCCGAGCGGCCACGTCTTGGATGCAAGATCCAGCGACTATGGATTGCGTGGCAATTCGTCTTTGGCCGGCGGGTCAACCTACTCGCCGATCGGCATGGAAACAGGTCCACGAATGCCGACGTTCTCTCGACACGCCGTCTTCACGAACGATGACGTCACCACGTGCAGCGCAACGACCGATCATCGCCCCAGCATCGCATCAACTCGCCCCAGGTGTTTCCACAGCCCACTTGCGCGTGGCAAGATCACGCAGTGTCGCGGAATAAAGTTTTGGCAGAGCCTGCCTCCCCCGGAATGATCCCGGGGGAGGGTGGCAAGGTCAGCCGTACCGCTTGTGAAAGAAGTGGTCGTACTCCTGGTCCTCCTGCTCCATGCGTGCTGTCCATGACTGATCCGAAAGATTCAGGCGCGCCATCGGGCCGAGCGTGCTGCGGAAAGGCTGATCGACAGCATCGGGAATGCTTTCACCATATCCGGTCAGCGCCCGCTTGATCCGGATGCCAAGAACGCGGGCGAGAGGCGGTGGAAACGCGTTGGCGATCTGACGCAGTTTGGGCATCGGGCTTCCGAGCGGAATATCGCCGCGTAGGTCGTACCCCGTTTCGGGTGTCCATTTCGCGTGCGGCGCGAAACGCCATTCGTCGGGGAACCCCTGAAGTCGCGCGACCATTCGGATGGTCAACTTCGGATAAGTGTCAATTTGATCCTTTGATCCCAATTCTCCGACGGGACCGGCACTGGCGTCTGGTGCATTATCGGCGCGGCGGGATGGATTGATGCCTTGCGCAAACCAGTGCTCGCGGCCTTTTTCCATCGCCAGGTCGAAGCTGGTCTTTCTCTCACTCCCGCCGATGATCGTCATGCAGTGCCCGGTAGCCTTGGCGGCCCAATCCTCGGCATGCGGCCAGCCATTCGATGCCATGAGGTCGAGAAGAGTTTCGCCGATCGTTTTCGGTGCGATCTCCAAGGGCTCGGGCCACCGAAAGCGGTGCATCAGCCCCTTCTTGAAGCCAACAAGAATTGCCCGCTCTCGTTTTTGCGCCATTCCAAAACTCGGGGCCTCAATTGCGCGCCATTCGGCTTCATAGCCGAGGCGGTCCAGCTCGCTCAGGATGAACAGTCGATAATCGAGGTGCTTGGGACCCAGCAGGCCCATCACGTTCTCAAACATGATGGCCTTGGGCTGGACGATGCCGGTGATCTCGACGGCACGTCTGAACAGGTCGCGCGGGTCATCCTTCCCAAGACCCTCTCCGGCAAATGAGAACGGCTGGCAGGGTACGCCGCCGGCAAGGAGGTCGACACCGCGATACTGCTCAAAGTCGATATCGGCGACGTCAGCTTTAATGATCGGCCAGTCAGGCCGGTTGAGCTTAAGCGTTGCGCATGCGGGTTCCAGCCGTTCAATGAGACCGACATGGTGAAAACCGGCCGCATGCAGGCCGATTGCCTGGCCGCCGCCTCCGGCGCAGATCTCCAGAACGGTGAGCTGCTGCAATTGGGCGTGCTGTCGATCGTCGGACAGAACGATCCGCCCCATATCGTTCATGATGCGTCGTTGACGTGGCCCGCCTGCTTCAAATCGATGTCCAAATGCCCCGGCGACATCTTCGAGTAGTCGGATATTGAAGATAATCTCGCGCCGTGCCTCAACCTCGAACATTTCCTCTTCGGCCCTGTCCCAGGGTTCTTCCGAAACTTCACCGGCCGCGATCTGGTCGAGAGCGTGCAACGCATCTGACCAAACGAACCCACCTTTTGCCACAGCCAGATCGCTCTGGTCGACAACCTGCCGGACCCGAGCGGCAAGCGCTGCCGCGTTGCGGCCGAGCTCGGCCAGCTCGCCTGCTTCCGGACCGATGAACGGGTTGAAGGCCGGCTTTTCGATCCAGATCAGCAACTGGCTTGCGAACTGCTCGAAATCATTGAGCAGGCCGTCGGCAAGACGTCGTCCCTTGCGGGCGGCGGCCTGGCGCAAGAGGGCCGGCCGCTTCAAGTCGACGCTATCCTCGACGAGCAGTTTGACATGATCGATGTCGCGCTTGAGAGCGGGAAGTTCGCTTGGCTGCACGTTCCGACCGCTGCGGATCATGCGCAGAGCCTCGTCACGTACATCGGGGCGCGCGCGGACAAGTTTGAGGGCAAGCGCCGGTGAAACCGCGTTCGCGATCAGGAGTTCTTGGTGTTCTCCGAGCGTTTCCATCAAAGCGAGGTACGAAGCGACGTCGCTCTTGGTGATGCCGCAAATGTCGGTCATGAACACCTTGTATTCGCGAGCCGAAACCTCCTGCCTGATGGCTTCGCACCGTTGCGCCACCTGGAACAGGCTTCTCAGCGCCCGCCGTCGATCGTTCGCAACGACCTTGCTGATCTCCTGCAAGCGGTGACCGAGCCCCTTTTCAGGAGCAGTTGCGTCACCGTCTTCAATCGGCATTTCCCCGTCTGTGTAGTCTTGTAGTCTCACGACGCCCCTCCGGCTTTAGCTAAAGCCGGTTTAGAGGCGCGGTTCCTGTAATCAGGTGAGCAAATTGAACGGTATTTGATCGACTATTCGGTTTCGCGCATCGACCGCGCCGGTCCGGCCAGCCACCTCATCAACTTCAGTCAAATCTGGATCACGTTGAGGGCCGCACATTTCGCCGCCACCTCTTCAGGGGATTTGCGAATTGCGGACGTTTGCTGGCAGCATGACCTACAACGCGGCGCAACAAGCCGTTGGCTAGCACAGCAAAAACCCGCACACGGCTTCAACCACGTACTTCACCATCGCTCGCGACGCCCCGACTGCCGGCGCGTCGATCATTGGTTGCGCCGGGATCACGGCGGCGAAGGTCCAATGGCCGTCTCCCTCAGTCGCCGAGTCGCGCGCCCCATTCCCATGTCGGCGCTTCCCGGCCGACGCGAACCGAATGCCAGCAGTCGCGATCGCCATACGCCTTCATGTGTTGGCCCTTCGTGTGCCGGACAGTCGGGGCGAAAGCCCACACGATCCCTTTCTTGTCGCGACAGAACGCGGAGGCATGGATCTCATGGGTCCGACCAACCATCACCGACGTGGCGTCGATGGGTTCCGCCAGGGGAGGGCGGCTCTTGGCAGGGACAATCAGGATATCGCCTTGCCGGATGCCCTGCGAAAGCTGCTTGTCAGTTACACTCCACATCCATCGCTGCGCGCCGCGCACCGGCGCAATCGGGTCGAGATCGTCCTTGCGGATCGCAGCGTGCACGGCGTGGGCCGATACGGGATGCCGGAAGAATTCGCGTGTCTCCTCATTTTGCCCGACAAGCACATAGTCTTTGTGCACGTTCAGATAGCCGTTGCGGTAGCGGCGAAATGCATGGCGGATTTGGACGATGGCGACACCTTGGGAGTAGTCGTAGCCATAGAGTTCCAGGTTCAGGGCATCACCGCGTTGCTTGTTGTCGAACTCGACAAATTTCTCCGGCAAGACCGACGCGAAGCAAGCAAGGATGCCGGTGACGTCGATGGATGCACCGTCGGCCAAAGTTCCACGCAAAATCTCTCCGTAGGAACCACGTTGGACGACGCCGGAGAGCGAGGAATTGGCCTTGAGATTCTGGTCGGGGCAGGGCGTCATCAGCATCAGCGCGGGCCTTCCTGAAAATTCACAAAGCGATGACAAACCGTCTTCACGTTTGCATAAGATCCGGACAGGGCTTCGGACATAAACTGTGTGATCTCGGTTCGCCCAAGCCCGTGTTCGTGCATGCTCGCTGAAACCTTGTTGATCATCTTGATTGCGGTGGCATCCCGTTCCTCCATGCAAACATGAATGTCCGGATAAAGCGGTATCGACATTTGATTTCTCCAACTCATGGCTCGTCACACCGGGCCCTTGGAAAAATGCTGTTGCCGATCCGGCCGTCCGTCAACGCGCTTCGAAGCCTCGCGAGGTTTACGCTGCGACTGGTGGCCATCGCGTAGTGTGCCGGAACGCGCGATGCGCCGCACAGCGAAACCCGGTGCCGGCACGTTGCATAAATGCGAAATGCATCAGGACAATTTGCGGTCATGCGATTCCGGATTTCATTTTTCCGATTCAGCTGCTCACGCCGTTTGTGAGCGGCGAGAAGGCCCAGCATCGGGAGGAGGACCTTTCGATCACGGCATGTTCCGGGCATGGGATAGGCCCTCGGTTCAAAATTCGCTTCTAGGGGTGCGGCCGCCAATCTTCCGATTCCAGCTTCGATTTCGCCGATTCGCACTCAGGGAGTAACGGGAGCACGGATTCTCAGATCGTGCCTGAAAGGGACGCCGTCCGCCGGCGGTTCAGCTGCCCGGCAGCTGCTATCGGCACGCGAGCACGGTCTGACGAGGAGGTCGCCCGACGACGACGCAGTTGACCTTTCGTCATCGGGCAACATGGGAGAAAACCCTAGAACCCCGTTGACCGATGCGAAATTTGCGCGGCCTCATAAAGGAAGACGGATGCACGGAGCATTCGTCAGAGCATCATGCAGAGGTGGGCAGATATCCCAATGAGAGACGAAGCAATAGAGAAGACCAAGCCGAATCCAAGCGATGAACTCATCGACGAAGTTCTTCGCCGGCTCGACACACTATGGCTCGATGTGAGCATGCTAGAGGATGTATTTACGGATCACGCATTCCCCGAGAAAGTGATGTTTCGGGGCCAGTACCTGTACCTCGACGACATGCTGAAAATTTTCAAGGGAATGCGCGAGCAGACCCGCACGCTTCAGCAATACGGTAGCTGCAACTAGGATCAGTTGCACAAAACTTGAAACGATCCGGCGTCTTCATCGAAAGGTGACGCAGCGATCGACTTAAGGCCTCATCACGGGGGAGCTGCTCGAATTGGCTCCCCCCGGAGTCCGAACGTGTCGAACCTTCAGGCAAGTGTGCTCTTGGACAGAGCACATCAAGATGCCGATGCCGTCGCCAAGGTTGGTGATACCTCAGCTTGTCCTATGCGCTCGGATCGTGTTCGTCGACATGAGCGACCCTATCAGGTCGCTCGACATTGAGTGACGCCTTCAAGTCCTCAAGGGCCCATCAGGAAGCGAAACATGACGATGATCCGCATAAGCAATGGATTTCGAAAGGCGATTGTAAACCCCTTTGGCGATGTCGCGCAGTTCGTGCTGACAGCGGTCGAAGATACCGGCGCGGGTGCCAAGATCATGCTCGCGGAGGTCGATGGTCTCCAAGTCTGGGACAACCTGCCCGTACGTAGGCAAAACCAAGACCAAAATAAGCAATTGTTTCTCGATCAAAATCAGAGAGATTTCTTCGGTGTCCCGTTAACGAAGGCGTTCGAAGAGGCGGCGCGACAGCCAGAAACGATCACTGCTGTACGCGCTTTAGATGCGCTCGGCAGCTTTCCGTACCGGGAATTACGAACGGCGAGCGACTGTGTTGGTGAAAATGCTCGGCAATGCAATTGAATGGAGGAAAACGAACTTTTTCACATATTATGGAGATACTACTAAATATAAATTAAATAAAGTAGGTAATAACAGCTTGATTATACAATGATAGTAGATATAATATTGTAAAAAATCAATAATATATAAAGTGTTTCAGTAATTAAATATGTGCGTGAGCGTTTTTATCTCGCATATCGATCGATATAAAGGCAGTAAAATGAGCGACCAACAGGATCTATCTGCTCTGCGTAGAGAAGTGTACCTTCGTCTAGCGGGAGTACTCGGTACGATCGACGAACTCATAGATCAGCCGAACGTGGTGCTTGAGGGGGGATACACGCATCGTGCGGACAGACTACCGTGCGAGTGTTATGTCGTCGATGGCGAAGCGGCGTTTGCTGCAATGGTCACAAGGGTCAATGACACGGTCGGCGATCTCGTTCGTGCGCAAAACGAGTATGAGCGCGCCGGATTGGCGGATCGGACCCTTCTTTCCGACATCGGCTACGCGCTCAATCGAAGTCAGGCATTGATAGCTGACATCAAGGATGCGCGGCACGAATGGGACCTGACCTCGATGACGGTACTCGAAGAGAAGTACGAAGCGCAGGCAGAGACCGAGCGCTTGGTGAATTCGCAGTGGTGACATTCGCGCGTGCATCTGCATCGCGTTCTCGACCCGAAGCGCCGTCAGCAGCGTCAACTGTCACTTGGTGCCGCTATTTCCGCATGGCCTGTTCATCCATTGCTGCGTCTAGCATTCCGGAGGGCGTGAAACGTGTTGCCGCGAGGATTGCCAGCGTCTGACGTACCTCAGTCAAAGCTGATCGATAGAAAATCTTCGATGGGTCGCGTTTCTTGTACGTTCGGCATAGATCGAGGCGGGCGGACCGGTCGCCACTTGGCGGCCCAGTACCCGTGCCCGGGTAGGCGAGGCAAGGGGAATTTTCAGTCGGGCCGATGCTGATGGCGGCGCTGAAGGCGAATACCCCCGGAGTATGACGTAAGCGTCGCAGCGTTCCTGCCTGAGCTCGCGCGACCGGATTCGCATCAGCCGAGATCCACAAGAGCCCTGCCGAGAGCACGCAGAGACATGACCTTGACGCCTCCTTGAGAGGAAGCAATCGCCTCGCGGTGGCGCTGCTGGACGGTCCGTACTCCCTGCCGATGATGTAGCAACGGCCGCGTATAGTCCGTTTCCTCGTTGCATCAGTCGACAACGTGCGAATAGCAATTTGGCGGGGTTCATTGGTCGGTTCTTGGGCGTGGGAGCCATTTCCGCTGTACCGAGGCCGCTCGGAGGCGCGAAGCCTTGATGGGCCGCGTTGATCAACGTTGCCTGCGCCGAGCTTGCTTTTCGATACGATCGCGTCGAGCATCTCGATGCATTTCTCGAAGATGCGGTCTCGCGATGGCTCCGATGCCACGCGCGGCACTGTTGTCTGGCCGGCAAGGGCTTTACACAGCATCGCAAGTCGGGTGGATCGCGGACCGGCGTGCTGCTCAACCGGGAAGTCGGCCGGTACCGCATTGTTTTCCTTCTCTGAAGGCAGCGGCGGCCCTGACATCTGCGGGTCACCTCGACCGACGTGGCGAGCGGTTTTGCCATGGCGCTCATCGATACCAAAGCTAATTCAACTTCTCAACGCCGCACCATTCGGCGACGAAAAGGGCCATGGCCGTGGTGATGCGCTTTAGCGAAGCCAGGCTAACGCGCTCGTCAAAGCCGTGGATGTTTTCCGAAATCGGACCGTAGCAGAGGGCCGGAATGCGGTCGTAGAGCGCATAGACGCGGGTATCGAGATAGCCGGGCGTCATGAAGGTCTTCAACGGCGCGCCGGTCGCGGCCTCGTGTGCGCGGCCGAGAACCGCCTCTGCCTCCGAGCCCGGCTCGAGCACGTAGCCTTCCGAGTAAAAGCCATTGAAGGTGACCTGCGGCGGGTTGTTGGCGAGGAAGCTGTCGGCGCGCGCGGCTGCCTGTAGATGATCCTCGATTTCCTTCGCCGCCTCCTCGGCGGTGGTGCCGGGATAGAGCGAGATGCGGCAGTCGATGCGGCACCAGGCCGGGACGGACGACGCCCAGTCGCCGCCCTCGATCTTCCCGATGTTGAGGTTGATCGGATGTGCCTCGTCCTTGAAATGCTCGTGGTCACCCTTGCGCGCGTTCAACTTCGCTTCGAGTTCGCGCAGCGACGCGATCACCCGGTAGGCCGCGTCGATGGCGTTCGAGCCGGATGCCATCTCGCGCACGTGGACGGGAAGCCCGCGCAGTTCGACCTGGAACCACAAGACGCCGGTATTGGCGCGCACCAGCATCTCTTCTTCTGGCTCGGGGATCAGTACGGCGTCGGCCCTATAGCCGCGCAGGTGCGTCATCAACGCGCCATTGCCGGTCGATTCCTCTTCGACCACTGACTGGACGTAGACGGTTGCCGCCGGCTGGAGACCGATGTTGCGCAGCGCGTCGAGCGCCGCGATGTTGGCGATGTGGCCGGCCTTCATGTCCGCGCCGCCGCGGCCGTAGAGCCAGTCGCCCTCGATCACCGGCTCGAAGGCCGGGCGCGTCCACATCTTCGCGGGGCCGGGCGGCACCACGTCGACATGCGCCTGCAGGATCAGCGAGCGGCCCTTTTCCTCGCGCGGCCGGTGAATGCCGACGACGATCGGCGCTTTGGAATGCTCGGGCGTGAACGGCGCGCCGCCCGGATGGCGCGAAATCGCGTCTTCGTCCATCTCGAAGCGCTCCATCGCGTAACCGCGGTCGCGCAACAGCCGGAACACATGGTCCTGGATCGCGTGTTCCTCGCCGCGTAGCGAGGGGAAGCGGATCATCTCCTGCGTCAAGCCGATCTGGTCGTCGAACCCGGCCTCCACGGCGGCAATGATCCTGTCGCGCAGGTCGGATGCGAGGGGCATGGATGGTCTCCGTTCAGTTGGCGTGGGCGAAGGCGTCGCGGCCGGGCACGGCTGCGAGCAGCTTGCGTGTATAGTCGTGGGACGGGTTGGCAAAGAGTTTGGCCGTGGCCGCAAGTTCGACGATGCGACCGCGCTGCATGACCGCGATCCGGTCGCAGATCTGGGCTGCGACACGCAGATCGTGTGTGACGAAGAGGATGGCCACGCCGAGGCGGTTCTGGATGTCGCGGATCAGGTCGAGGATCTGCGCCTGCACCGAGACGTCGAGGGCCGACACCGCCTCGTCGGCGATCAGCACCTTTGGGTCGAGCGCGAGTGCGCGTGCGATGCCGATGCGCTGGCGCTGCCCGCCGGAAAATTCATGCGGGTAGCGATCGACGGCGCCGGGCGTCAGGCCGACGAGATCGAGCAGTTCGCGCGCGCGCGCCATCGCCGCCTTCTTGTCGACGCCCTGTGCGACCGGGCCTTCGGCGATGATCCGCCCGACCGACCGGCGTGGGTTCAGGGAGGCGTAGGGGTCCTGGAAGATCATCTGAATGCGCGAGCGGTGGGGTCGCAGCGCGCGCTGCGTCATGCCCTGAATTTCGATTGTCTCCAGCAGGATCGTGCCGTTGTCTGGCTCGATCAGTCGCAGGCAGCAGCGGCCGACGGTCGACTTGCCGGACCCGGATTCGCCGACGAGCCCGAGCGTTTCTCCCGGCCTGATTTCAAAGGCGACATCATCGACCGCCTTGACCTCGCGCCCTTTGGTGAAAAAGCCGCCGCTCCTGTACGTCTTCGCCAGTCCCGCGACCGTCAGGGCGGCAGGTGCGGTCTCGACGACGCGCGGCGGCGGCGGCGTGATCGACGGCACCGCTTCGATCAGCTTGCGCGTATAGTCGTCGGAGGGTGCGCGCAGAACTTCGGCCGTCTTTCCCGTCTCGCAGATTTCGCCGTTCTGGAGGACGACGATGCGGTCGGCGATCTCGGCAACGACGCCGAAATCATGGGTGATGAAGAGCACGGCCGTGCCGTGGTCGCTGCGCAGGCGGTCGACCAGGTTGAGGATCTGGGCCTGCGTGGTGACGTCGAGCGCGGTCGTCGGCTCGTCGGCGATGAGGAGCTTGGGCTCGAGCGCGAGCGCCATGGCGATCATCACGCGCTGGCGCTGGCCGCCGGAAAGCTGGTGCGGATAGACGCGCACGATGCGCGCCGGATCGGGCAGCCCGACCTCTTCGATGAGGTCGAGCGCGCGCTTCTGGCGCGCCGCCGCATCGAGCGCGCCATGCGCCTCGAACATCTCGCGGATTTGGTCGCCGATACGCATCAGCGGGTTGAGCGAGGTCATCGGCTCCTGGAAGATCATGCCGATCTCGCGCCCGCGCACCCGACGCATCTCGCGGTCGCCGAGCGTCAAAAGCTCGCGTCCAGCGAGCTTGATGCTGCCGCCCGCCACGTTCACCGCGGGTGGCAAGAGGCCCATCACCGCATGGGCCATCATCGATTTGCCCGAGCCCGATTCGCCGACGACGCACAGCGTTTCGCCGGCGGCGATATCGAACGAGGCGTTCTTCAATGCGAAGGGGCGGTCGGCGACGCTCGGCAGGGAGAGCGAAAGCCGTTCGACCTTGAGGATCGGTTCGCTCATTTGCGGAGCTCCTTGCGCAGGCGCGGATTGAGGGCGTCGTTGATCCCTTCGCCGACGAGGTTGAGCGCCAGCACGGTGAGGAAGATCGCAAGGCCCGGAAAGAAGCTGATCCACCACGCGTCGATGATGCGCGAGCGGCCGGCACCGACCATATAGCCCCAGGTCATAAGGTTCGGATCGCCGAGCCCAAGGAAGGAGAGGGAGGATTCGAGCAGGATCGCGGTCGCGATCATCAGCGACGCCATGACGATGATGGGCGCGAGCGTGTTCGGCAGGATCTGCGTGAAGATGATGCGCGGCGTCGACTGGCCGACGGTGATCGCCGCCTGGACGTATTCGCGGGTTCTCAGCGACAACACCTCGCCGCGAATGAGCCGCGTGACGGGCGGCCAGGAAACGATGGCGATGGCGAGCACGATCGAGGGCAGGGACGGCTGCAGGATCGCCACCAGCACGATCGCGAGCGCGAAGCTCGGGATGGTCTGGAAGAATTCGGTGAAACGCATGACCGCATCGTCGATCATCCCGCCGAAATAGCCGGCGACCGCGCCGAGCGGCACGCCGATCAAAAGCGCGGCGACGGTCGAGACGATGCCGATCAGGAGCGACACCCGCGCGCCGTGAACGATGCCAGCCGCGACGTCTCGGCCGAGTGTGTCCGTGCCGAGCAGGAAGTCGCCGTCGAGCGGCGCACCCATCGGCCGGCCGACCATGCGCCATGGCGATTGCGGGTAGAGCATCGGCGCGAGTACCACGATGGCGACGAGCACGACGAGGAGCGCCAAACCGATCAGGGCGCCCCGATTGGCGGCAAAGCGGGAGAACGCGTTCATGTCGAAGCCTCGATGCGGGGGTCGACCAGGCGATAGATGATGTCGGTGATGAGATTGAAGACGACCACCATTGCCGACGAGACGAAGAAGACGCCGAGCAGGACCGAATAGTCGCGTTGGGCGAGTGCCTCGAACATCAGTCGGCCGATGCCCGGCCAGGCGAAGACCGTCTCCGTCAGGATCGCCCCGCCGACGAGTTGCCCCGCCTGCAGCCCGGCGAGCGTGACGACCGGCAGGATGGCGTTGCGCGCGACGTGGCGGCGCGTGATGACCGAAGGCGACAGGCCCTTGGCATAAGCGGTCTTGACGAAGTCGGCGCCGGCCACCTCCAGCATGGAGGCGCGCATCATGCGGGCGTAGATGGCGGTGAAGAAGAGGCCGAGCGTCAGCGCAGGCATGACGAGGTGGCGGCCGATGTCGAGTGCGCGTTCAAGTCCGGTATAGCCGCCTCCGATGGTTTCGAAGCCGACATTGGGCAGCCAGCCCAGCTTCAGCGAGAAGACGATCTGGCTCATTAGCGCGATCCAGAACAGCGGCGTCGCATAGAAGACGAGCGCCAGCGTTGTGATCGCGCTGTCGGACCAATTGCCGACGCGCCTTGCCGCAAGCGCGCCGAGAACGACGCCGAGCGCGAGCGAGATGAAGAAGGCTGCCCCAGTCAGGAGAAGCGTGGCAGGCAGGCGGTCGAGGATCAGGTCGAGCACCGGCTGCTGCTGTCGATAGCTGAAGCCGAGATCGAGCGTGGCGTAGTTGGAGAGATAGGTCCACAACTGTTCGTAGAGCGGGCGGTCGAGACCGAATTGCTGGCGGAGCTGTTCGAGGAACACTTCATCGCCCGCACCAGCTTCTCCGGCCATCACCTGGGCCGGATCCCCAGGGGCAGCGCGCACAAGGAAGAAGTTCAGGACTGCGATCGCAAAGAGCACGATCACGCCCTTGCCGAGCCGCATCGCGACGAAGCGCATCAAATCCATTTCAAGCCATTCCTCTCATCCGCCGCGATTGCCATCCGACCCTTGTCGGAGCCGGGTGGCGATGATCGGAAGGACGCCTATTCCTTCCAGGCGTCGCGGAACCCGTCATTGACGCCGATCGCGGTCGTCACGAGGTTCTTGATGTTGCAGCGGTGGATCGTCGGGTAGTCGAGTTCGAGCAGCCACAGCACCGGCAGGTCTTCGGCGAGAAGCGCCTGGAGCTGCGAGTAGAGTTCCTGTCGTTCTTCGTCGCTCGGCGTGCTGGCCGCCGCCGCGAACAGCTTGTCCGCCTCCTCGTTCGAATAGCCGCCGACATTGGCGAAGGGGCTGCCCTTGATGATGTTCGACGAGATGTAGCTGCGGGCGACGCCGATGGCGGGGTCGCCGAGCTGGTAGAGGAAGTTGAACGTCATGTCGAAGTTCCACTCGCTGGTGCGCTGGGTCCAGCCGGGAACGTCGGTGGTGACGATCTGCAGGTCGACGCCGACATCGGCGAAGTTCTGGCGGATCGCCTCGGCCCAGCGCGTCCAGGTCTCGCCATAGGGCAAGGCGAGGAACTCGATCGGCTCGCCGTCATAGCCCGAAGCCTCGATCAGCTCGCGCGCCTTTTCCGGGTCGTATTCATAGGTCGGCACGTCGGCGTCGTAGAAGCGCGTCTTCGACGAGATCGGGCCGGTCGGCAGTTCGCCGAAGCCGTTCCAGACCACGTCGCGGCCGAACTCGCGGTCGATCGCATGCATCAGTCCCTGCCGGAACTGCTGGTTGCCCAGGATGCCGTTGCGGTGGTTGATCGTGATCCACGCATGCGGGGCGAACATCTCCCAGCCCTTGCTGGTCACGCAGGAGTTGTCGAGCTCCGAAAGCCGGGGCACGTCGAAGATGTCGACGGCACCGCCGGTCAGCACGTCGACCTCGCCGGTCTCATAGGCCACCGCGCGCGCGGCGGCATCAGGAATGAAGCGCCAGTAGATCTCGTCGAGATAGGGCCGGCCATCCATCCAGTAGTCCTCGTTCTTGACGAGATGGACGTAGGACCCCCGGTTCCACTCCTCGAACTTGAACGGACCAGTGCCGATCGGCGTGTTGTTCATTGGGTTGGAGGCGTAGTCCGTACCCTCGTAGATGTGCTCGGGTACGATCGGCGCGGACGCCGTCTCCATCGCCAGCAGCAGCGGACCGAACGGCTGCTTCAGCGTTAGGCGCACGGTGTTGTCATCGACCTTCTCGATGGTCTCGACCTGGTTGTTGACGATCGGCCGCCAGCGCGGATGAACCTCGCGCAGGAAGACGTCGAGCGAGAAGACGACGTCGTCGGCCGAGAAAGGCTCGCCGTCGTGCCAGGTCACGCCTTCCTGCAGCTTGAAGGTGTAGACCTTGCCGTCTTCCGAGATTTCCCAGCTCTGGGCGAGGGACGGCTGCGGCTCCAGCGCTTCGTTGAAGCGCAGCAGGGATTCGTAGATGTTGCCCGCGATCATGTTCGTCGGGCCGTTCTGGTTGAGCGCCTGCATCAGCATCGGCGGCTCTGGCGTGACGACGACGCTGACGCTGCCGCCCTCGACCTGCGCATGTACTGCCGAGGTCACGGCAAAGACGAGCGCGGCTACGCCGGCTGCAAGGTAAGTACGCATTCTCATCGGACTCTCCATCGGACTTGATCGCGATTGTTCCCAGTCGGCCGGTCGCCGTTTTCCGGTCTTGTCAGCCTGACGTTGGGGAGTAGACCAACGCTGGACAGGGGTGTCAATAGATGATATCTAGTGTCATCTAGTGACATTTCGACTTCGCGAACGCCCATGACTGACCGCGCCGGCAACGAAATCATGGTGACAGGACCGGCCGCAAAGCCGGGAGTTCCGGTCGTGCGCGCGCTGGAGCGCGGCATCGCGCTAATGCGGGCGTTCTCCGCCGCGCAGCCGAGGCAGACCCTGACCGAACTTGCCCGTGCCGCCGAGCTCGACAAGGGCACGACGCGTCGTCTCCTGCACACGCTCCAGGTCACCGGTATTGTCGAGCACGATACCCGCAGCGGGCTTTACGCGCTGACGGTCGGCCTGCTCGAGATCGCGTCGGCAGTCGATACCGGCCGCGAGCTGCGCGAGGTCGCGGCGCCCTATCTGGGGGATCTCGCCGACCGGATCGGTGCGACATCCTTCCTGTGGATACCCCATGAGGGCATGGGGCTCTGCGTCGAGCGGGTGCGCGCGGCGATCCCCAATGTCGATGCGCCCTGGTTTACGGTCGGCACGCGCACCGCGCTGAACTGCGGCGGCGGTCCGCGCGTGCTCCTCGCCTACATGTCGCCGGAAGACCGGGAACACGCGCTCGCCCAGCCGCTGCCCAAGCGGACGCCGGTGAGCGTTACCGATCCCGAGGAATTGCGCGTGGTCGCGCAGCGCGTGCGCGAACAGGGCTATGAATTCGCCGTCGACGATTTTGTGCTCGGCCTCGCCGGGCTCGGCGTACCGATCTTCGGCCATGACGGCCGGTTTGTCGGCTCGCTCTCCATTTCCGGCCTGACCGAGCCGATCAGGGCGCAACTCGACCGCAACGTCGCGCTCCTGCGCGAAGCGGCACGGACCATTGGCCGCAAGATCATCTGAATGAGGGAGGCTCCGCCCATGGACACCAGGACGAACCAGCTCAACGGCGCCGAAAGCCTCGTCGAAACCCTGCTCGATGCGGGCGTCGACACCTGCTTCGCCAATCCCGGCACGTCGGAAATGCACCTCGTCGGCGCGCTCGACCGCTACAGCCGGATGCGTTGCGTGCTCGGGCTCTTCGAAGGCGTCGTGACGGGCGCGGCCGACGGTTATGCGCGCATGGCCGAACGTCCGGCGGCGTCGCTCCTCCATCTCGGGCCGGGCCTCGCCAATGGCATCGCGAACCTTCACAATGCCCGCAAAGCTGGCACGCCGATGCTCTCCATCGTCGGCGACCATGCCACCTACCATCGCCAGTACGACGCACCCCTGTCAAGCGACATTGAAGGCTTGGCGCGGCCCGTCTCGCACTGGGTGCACACGAGCATGACGGCGTCCGAGCTTGGCAGCGACGTCGCCGCAGCCATCGAGGCATCGGGCGAGGGTGGCGGCAAGGTCGCGACCCTGATCGTGCCGGCGGACGTCGCCTGGAATTCCGGCGGCCAGCCGGTGACAAGCGCTTGCCGATCCGCGCCGGCGATCCGCATCGATGAGGTCGTGGTTGCCGAGGCGGCCGCCATGCTCCGCAACGAAGGTGCGGCGCTCTTCATAGGCAGTCCGGGCCTGCGCGACCCGGCCCTTTCGGTCGCAGGCCGCATCGCGGAAGCCACCGGCTGCCGCCTCATCGGCCCGACGAGCGCCGCCCGGACCCGCCGCGGAGCAGGAACGGTGGCGGTCGAGCGCGTGCCCTATGTCGTCGACCAGGCGCTGAAGATGCTGTCAGGCGTTCGCCACGCGGTCTTCTGCGGCCTGTCTGAGCCGGCCGCCTTCTTCGCCTATCCCGGCAAGCCGAGCCTCGTCCTGCCGCCGGAGGCTCAAATATTGTCGGTCACGACCCGAGCTAATGAAGTCGCGACATTCCTCGATGCGCTCGCAGACCACCTCGGAGCGTCGAAACCGGCCTCGGCCCATCGCCTGCTTGGGCGCGGCGAGCGCCAGCCAGGGCGGGGCGGCATGACCCTCGAAGGCCTCGGCGCGTCCATCGCCGCACTCCTCCCCGACGACGCGATTCTCGTCGACGAGTCGATCAGCGCCAGCTTCAAGCTGCTGCCGGCCCTGCGGCATACCGCGCCACACGACCATCTCCAGTTGACGGGCGGCGCGATAGGCATCGGATTGCCGCTGGCGACGGGAGCCGCGATAGCGGCACCGCACCGCAAGACCGTCTGCCTACAGGCGGACGGCAGCGCGATGTACACGTTGCAGGCGCTGTGGACGCAGGCGCGCGAGCGTGCGAACGTGGTGACCGTGCTTCTGGCAAACGGCACCTATGCGACGCTGCACCATGAATTCGCCAATGTGGGATTCGGCGTGCCTGGCCCGAACGCCACTGCCATGATCGACCTCGACAAGCCCGATCTCGATTGGGTTCAGCTTGCCGAAGGCATGGGTGTGGCAGCCAAGAAAGCCGACGACCTAGATACGTTCAACATGGCATTCCAGGCAGCACTCGATGAGGACGGCCCGTCTCTAATCGTCGTGAAATACGCCAGCTAGTTCAAACGACTTTGTGTACTCGACGGAAGAGGACGTGATGCCTCGTGCCGGAACGAGGCGGTAACACCGCTGAAGCGTCCGGCCTCTGCTGTGGCGCCTTGGATTGCCTGCGCGTGCGAATCTGCCAAAATCAGCAAGACTTCTGGGTTCGCCGGCGCAGCGTAGCTAAAGTCGGGATACGCGCTGAACCGGTTGGGGACATAAGCTTGCGGGAGCCGTGGCATCGAGTGCCTCCTAAGTGTCCGTGCCGAAACTGCTCATGAGTGGCGCGCGATGCGTCTGACGAGGATCATAACGGCTGCGGCGTAGAGGAATGCGGTGGCAGATTCGATGGTGGCCTCCGCGTCCTTCCAGAGCCTTCGGTTGCGGCTGATCCATGCGAAGAAGCGTTCGACCACCGAACGCCTCGGCTGTACGACAAAGCCGACCTGATCAGGCTTCCGCTGGACGATCTCGACGGCGATGGAGGTGACTTCCGCGCGGTCCCTGATAGCCTGCGTCTGCGAAGACCTTGCGGAGGAAGGGAAACGGTCGCCGCGAGGCCTGCAGCACCGGACCCGCGCCGTCACGATCCTGTATGTTGGCAGGGTGCGGGAACAGCACCAACGCCCGACCGTCGGTGTCGACCAACGCGTGACGCTTGCGGCCTTTGATCTTCTTGCCGGCGTCATAGCCGCACGGCCCGCCGCTCTCGCAGGTCTTAACACTCTGGCTGATGATCGTCGCCGTGGGCGAGGCCTCCCGACCGCAGCGCTCGCGATCCAGCGTCAGCAGTCTGTGGTTGATCTTCTCGAACCGACACTCGTCGCGGAAGCGGCAGAACCACCGGAACACCGTACTTCTGGGCGGGAAGTCGGAAGGCAGCAACCGCCAGCCGATACCGCCGCGCATGACGTAGAAGATCACCTTTATGATCTCGCGCAGCGTCCATCTGCGCGGCCGCCCCGTTCGCGCCACCACCGGCATCATCGGCGCCATCAAATTCCACTCCCGATCCGTCAGATCAGTTTCGTAGCGCAGGCTTCACGTTATGCTGGCGACGGGTAGCTGGCGTTCACATCAGGTCTCTCCGAATAGCCTTCGACACCCAATTCGGTATCACGAACGCGCCAGCTACTCGACCCTTTCGAGGCGGGCTCTGAAGGATTCACTTGCCGCGACACGCCGCGAACGTCCGGGATGACTTCTTTCGTCAGGCGTCTTGACGTCCAGCCAAGGGCGCTTCAGGGGGTACGGATCCACGTCCTCGCCAGAGGGAGCAGGCGGGTCCCCTGAAGGATTCGCTGACAGCGGTGCCGGCCGGCCCGATCGCCAGGTCCCACCTCTTCCAGGCGTCCGGGAATGGAGCGTTGCCGGTCAGGTGCAGTGTCAGAACGTTGTAAATACGAGACGGGGACGATGCCGGAACTTGGAAGGCTGTCGTCGTCGTGGCGCGTCTCACGAGACGAGGCATCCGGCGATTCTGGCGCCGAGTTCCCTCATGGCGGCAAGCCTTCCTTCCCTATGGCGGCAACCCTTCCCCATGGCGAACACGGATTCCGTTGCTCCCTGGAGGGGTCCTGCCCGCGAACCGCACATCGATCAGGCGCCGTAAGTCCGGTCGTCGAACGGGGTCTGCTCGATCAGGTCCGTCAAGGTGCCAATCAGCGCGCGTTCGGCGCGGTTGAGTACCTTCTCCGCGTTCGTCAGCAGGTAGATGTCGATCGCGGGCAAGGCAGCGTATGGGGGCAGGGGCCATAGCAGGCCGTCTGCGACGTCGCGGCGCGCGACATGGAGCGGCAAGGGCCCGATGCCCAATCCCGCCAGGATCATCCGCCGGACCTCCTCGAGACTCGACGAGACGCCGACCACGTTGGCGTCGAGCTTGGCCTCGCTGCGCAGAAGCGCCACCGGACGCAGCGCATCGGAGATGTGGTCGGTCTGAAAGGATACCGAAGATTCGCCCTCCAAGTCCGCCAAAGTGAGGTTCTGGCGCCCGTACAGCCTGTGGCCGGGGCCGCAGAAGAAGCCGAAGAACTCGCGGTAGAAGGCGAGGTAATCGAGCGCGGGATCGCGCTGGCTGACGAGGCATATGCCGAACGAGGCCCGCCGCTCGCGCACCTGCTTGGTGACCTCGACGCTGGGCGCGACGGACAGCGTGATGCTGGCCCGCGGATAGGTGCGATGGAAGTCGCCGAGCGCGCGGTCGAGGAGCGGTGATACGACATGGCTCGCCAATGCGATAGTGACATGGCCGGTCACGTCATCGCTGACGCCCCGCATCAGGAGCGGAAGCTGCGAAATGGTGCCGAACACCTCGACGCTCTGTTCGTAGAGCAGGCGGCCGACATCCGTAAGTTCGAACCGGGTCGCGTCACGCTCGACCAGCTTGCGCCCGAGCCGGGCTTCGAGGCGGCGGAGCGCATTGCTCACGCTCGGCTGCTTGAGGTTTAGGCGCTCGGCTGCGCGCGTGATGCTCTTGACCTCCGCGATGACCACGAACGTCCGCAGCAGGTTCCAGTCGAGTTCCCAGATCAGTCGATCGTTTCGTGATGGCAGCATTCTCGAAATCTATCCTGATTATTTCGATTATCTATTTGCGCAATGGATATGGCAAGGCAAGGATGCAGTTCGGTAGCGTCGCTGGACGCGTCCCAAGAATGACAATGACTTCGCGCGCCACATCCAGAGGAACAAAGGAAAGCCGAATGAAATCGCTTCTCTCCGGCATCGCCGCCGCCGGCCTGCTGATCGCCTCCGCCTTCGCGGTATCGCCCGCAATGGCCGAAGACCTCGAGGCTATCAAGTCGGCCGGCACCATGAAGATCGCCATGACCGGCCAGTATCCGCCGTTCAATTTCGTCAACGACCAGAACGAGGTTGTCGGCTTCGACGCGTCGATCGGCATGGAAATCGCCAAGCGCATGGGCGTCGAGGGCGAGATCGTGACGACGGCCTGGGACGGCATCATCGCCGGGCTGCTCGCCAACAAGTTCGACACCATCGTCGGCTCGATGACGATCACGCCCGAACGCGAGAAGGCCGTCGATTTCGTCGGCCCCTACTATCATGCCGGCCGCGCGGTCTTCGTCATGGACGACGCCGAGGTCCAGGCGCTCGATGACCTGAAGGGCAAGACGCTCGGCGTCACGCTGGGCGAAACGCACGAGAAGTGGGCGCGCGAGCAGGGCGGCTGGGACATCCGCACCTACAAGGGCCTTCCCGAGCTGATGCTGGAACTGAAGGCTGGCCGTGTCGACGCCATCGTCGTCGACAACATTCCGGTGATGGTGGCCATCAAGGAAACCGGCGACAAGATCCGCCGTCTCGACACGCCGGACATCGAAGGCGGCAGCGTCGCCATCGGCATCGCGATCCGTAAGGACAATCCGGAACTCAAGGCAGCCATGCAGGCCGCACTCGACGAGATGATGGAAGACGGCACCTACGAAAAGATCGCCATGGAATGGGTCGGCAGCGACATTCGCTGATCCCTCGCCATGAGACTTCCGGGCCGATGACCGGCCCGGAAGCTCCCCGATTTGCCCGGAGCTCTCCGCATGGACCTTGCGCTGATGCAGCGCGTCTTCCCGTTTTTCCTGGAAGCCGCCCTGGTCACGATCCAGATTTCCGCCTTGGCACTTTTGCTCGGTCTCGTGGTGGCTGCCTTGGCCGCGTCGGCGAAGCTGTCGCGCTCGGCTCCGGTGCGAATGATCGGGACGGTCTATGTCAGCGTCTGGCGGGGCACGCCGTGCCTGATCCAGCTCTTCATCCTCTATTTCGGCGGTCCGCAGATCGGCATCAATCTGGAGCCGTTCGCTGCCGGCGTCATCGGGCTCGGCATGAACATCGGCGCCTACATGGCCGAGTCGATCCGCGGCGCGATCCTTGCCGTAGATCGCGGCCAGGCGGAAGCGGCGCGCACGATCGGCTTCGGACGGCTCGACACGATGAGCCGGGTGATCCTGCCGCAGGCCGCGCGCCTGATGATCCGGCCGCTTGGCGTCAACGCGGTCGCGCTGGTCAAGGGGTCGGCGCTCGTCTCGACGATTTCGGTCATCGAGATGACCTACACGGCGCAGCGCTTCATCGGTTCCACCTACAAGCCGTTCGAGATCTTCGCCGTCGCGGCACTCCTCTACATGATCATCGTCTACGCCGTCGCCCGCACCGTCGATCTGATCGACAATCGCTACGAAATCGTCTGAGGGGCGGCATATGCAAGGCTTGGATTTCTCCGTCGTCCTCCCCTATGCCGGCATCCTGTGGATGGGCGTCTGGTGGACGGTCGTGCTCACCGTTTCGTCGGCTGTCGTGAGCTTCATCTTCGGCATCGTCTTCGCTGTCACCCTTCTCTATGCGCCGAAATTCGCCACTTATCCCGTCCGGGCGTTCATCTGGCTGTTCATGGGAACGCCGCTGCTCCTGCAGCTCTTCCTGATCTATTACGGCCTCGTCCAGATCGGCATCGATGTTCCGGCACTCGCAGCCGGCATCATCGGGCTCGGACTGCATTTCGCCGTCTACAATGCCGACATCCTGCGCGCCGGCATCGTCGCGGTCGATCCGGGCCAGGCCGAAGGCGCGCGCAGCATAGGCTTCAGCCGGTTGCAGACGCTGCGCTACGTCGTCGTGCCGCAGGCCGTGCGCAACACCGCACCGCCGATCGGCAGCAACATGATCGCGCTCCTGAAGGAATCCTCGCTCGTTTCGGTCATCGGCATCGCCGAACTCGTCCACGCCGCCCAGCTCGGCATCAGCGAGACGTTCCGTCCGTTCGAATTCTACCTCACGGCGGCGGCGCTCTATTACATCTTGAATCTCGTCCTCGAAGCGGGCTTGCGCCGGGTCGAGCGGAAAGTGGAGGTCTCGCGATGACCGATTTGCGGCCGATGGTCGAAGTGAAGGGCGCGCGCAAATCCTTCGGCGCGCTCGAAGTGCTCAAGGGCATCGACCTGTCCGTCGATCGCGGCCAGATCGTCGCAATTATCGGGCCGAGCGGTTCGGGCAAGTCGACCCTGCTGCGCTCGATCAACCATCTCGAAACGTTGAACGCGGGCGAGGTCTGGCTCGACGGGGTGCTGGTCAACCAGCCACTGAAGGGCGGGGCCTTCGAGCGGCACATCAATGCGGTGCGCCAGCAGATGGGGATGGTGTTCCAACACTTCAATCTGTTCCCGCACCTCAGCGTGCTCGACAACATCACCATGGGACCGATCGTTCTCAAAGGAACGAGCAAGCGCGATGCGCGTGGCTTGGCCGAAGAGCTTCTCGCAAAGGTCGGACTTGCCGAGAAGATCGACGAATTTCCCTCGCGGCTGTCCGGCGGGCAGAAGCAGCGCGTGGCGATCGCCCGCGCGCTGGCCATGCAGCCCAAGGTCATGCTCTTCGACGAGGCGACCTCGGCGCTCGACCCCGAACTCGTCGACGAGGTCAACGCGGTCATGAAGCAGCTTGCCGCCGAGCACATGACCATGCTGATCGTCACGCATGAAATGCGCTTTGCTGGCGAGGTCGCCGACCGGGTGCTCTTCATGGATGGCGGGGTCGTGGTCGAGGAAGGCGCGCCGCAAGACATGTTCCGCGCGCCGCAGCACGAACGCACCCGCACCTTCCTGCGCAAATATCTCGCCGCCTGATGGACGCCATGAGCAAGAACGACTTTCCCGATTTCCGGCTGACGCCCGAGCAGCGCCGCGAGGCGGTCCTCGGGCACTATTACGAATATCCCGGCATGGACGGCGAGCGCGGCGAAATCTGGTGCTACACCGACGCCTATGCCTACGCGCCCGGCGCGACGGTTCGCCTGCAGGTCAGCTCGACGGCAGAACGCTACCGGCTCGAAATCGTCCGCGACGGTGGCGTCGAGACGCCGATCATGGCGCGCGAAAATCTCTCCGCCCGCTGGCAGGAGACGCCCGACCAGTGTTCAGTTACAGGCTGCGGATGGGAGACCTCGTTCGAGTTCACGGTCGATCCGGACTGGCCGTCCGGCGGCTACCGCCTCACGCTGACGGCCGAGGGCCGCGACGGCAGGCCGATGCACTGCCATCATTTCTTCATCGTCCGCCCCTCGCCGGGCCGCAAGCCAGGCCGGGTTTTGCAGGTCGCCGCGACCGGCTCCTGGACTGCCTACAACACCTGGGGCGGGTCGAACCATTACCAGGGCATCACCGGCCCGGACCGCAACCAGTATGCGACGACGGTCAGCATCGAGCGTCCGTTCTGCCGGGGCTTCGTCGTCCTGCCGCCGGACGCGCCACGCGTGCCGCTCGAAATCCACACGCCGCTCGCGACTGCGCCGCGCTATCCGCACATGGAATGGGCCTATGCCAACGGCTACTCGAAGAAATACGCCTCGTCCGGCTGGGCGAGCTATGACAGTCATTTCTTCCGCTGGGCGGAACGGCAGGGCTACGGCGTCGATCTCGTCAGCCAGCACGAACTCCATTTCACGCCCGAAATCCTCGACGGCTACGACTGCGTCGCCTTTCTCGGCCATGACGAATACTGGACGTGGGAGATGCGTGACGCCGTCGACACCTATGTCGAGCGCGGTGGCAGGGCCGCCCGCTTTGCCGGCAATTTCATGTGGCAGACGCGCCTCGAGGACGGCGGTAAGCGGCAGGTCTGCTACAAATATCGCGCGCGTGCCGAAGACCCGGTGTTCCAGTCGGGTGATCCGACGCGCATGTCCGGCTCCTGGGAGGACGAGGCGATCGGTCGTCCGGGTGCCAGGACGTTCGGACTCAACGCTACGTCAGGGCTCTATGTCGGCTGGGGTGGCTGCGCCCCGCGCGGCGCGCGCGGCTTTCCCGTCTATCGCCCCGAACACTGGGCGTTCGCCGGTACCGGCATTTATTATGGCGACATTCTTGGCTCCGAAGGCCACGCTTTCGGCTACGAGGTCGACGGGCTCGACTACGTGATCCGAGGTGGGCTGCCCGAGCCGACGGAAGACAGCGGCGCTCCCGAAGGCCTGCAGGTTCTGGCGCTCGGCATGTCGTCGCTCAAGGAAGAAAGCGCCGACATCCCGGCCGACGACCAGTTCCTATCGGACGCCGACGCCAAATTCGTCGCCCGCACCCTCGTCGGCGACGACGGCGATGCGGCGGTCGACCGCGTCAAGCGAGGCTGCGGCATGATCGTCAATTTCCCGCGCGGCAAGGGCGAGGTCTTCCACGCCGGTAGCTGCGAATGGGTCGCGGCGCTGAAGCGCGGCGACGCCATGGTCGAGCGCGTAACCGCAAACGTCCTCGACCGCTACCTTGGCTCCTCTTCGCGACAGGCGCATCCATGACCGCTGCCACACCCTTTGCCATTTCGTCCGAACCGTCGCGTCCGGCCTCGCACCTCTTCTACATGATGCGCCTTCGCCGGCCGCTCGTCGATAGGGCGGAGGGCATCTATCTGTGGGACACGCAGGGCCGGCGCATGATCGATGGGTCGAGCGGGGCGATGGTGGTCAATGTCGGTCACGGCAACCGCAACGTCATCGAGGCCATGAAGCGGCAGATGGAGCGGGTGACTTTCGCCTACCGGCTGCATTTCGAGAACGAGCCGGCGGAGGAACTCGCGCGCCGCATGGCCGAAAAGATGCCGGGCGATCTCGACCGGATCTTCTTCGTCTCGGGCGGGTCAGAGGCGGTGGAATCCGCGATCAAGCTGGCGCGGCAATGGGCGGTGGTGACCGGACAGGCAAAGCGCTGGAAGGTGATTTCGCGGTTTCCGTCCTATCACGGCGGCACGATGGGCTCTCTCGCGGTGACCGGCGACCTCGCGCTGACGGAGACGTTCGCGCCGCAGATCCGCGACATGCCGACGATCCCGGCGCCACGCGCCTATCGCGACCGCGACAACTTCGCGATGGAAGAGCGCGGGCTTCGCTACGCCGACATGCTGGAGGAAAAAATCCTCGCCGAAGGTCCCGAAAGCGTGCTTGCCTTCATCATGGAGCCGATCGGCGGCGCCGCTACCGCAGCGCTTGTTCCGCCCGACAGCTACTTCCCGCGCATCCGCGAAATTTGCGACAAATATGGCATCCTGCTCATCCACGACGAGGTGATGACCGGGGCAGGGCGCACCGGACGCTATCTCGGTGGCGACCACTGGAACTGCCGGCCAGACATCATCACGCTCTCGAAGGGCATTGGCTCGGGCTATGCGCCGCTCGGCGCGATGGCCGCGTCGCGGCGGCTGGTCAAGCCGGTCCTCGATGCGGGCGGCTTCCAGCACGGCTACACCTATGCTGGGAATCCGCTCTCCTGCGCAGCCGGCCTCGCCGTCCTCGACGAGACCGAACGGCTCGGCTGCGTCGACAACGCGGGGAAGATGGGCGATCTGCTCAAGAGCGAGCTTGAATCACTCGCCAAGCTCTATCCCTTCATCGCCGGCGTGCGCGGCAAGGGACTGCTCATCGGCGCCGATCTGGTCTCTGATCCCGAGACCTTCGCGCCGCTGCCCAAGGCCAGGAATGCCAACCAACGGCTAGTCGACCTCGCCTACGAGCGCGGCATGATCATCTATTCGCGGCGCATCCGTGGCGACGGCATCGAGGGCGACAATTTCATTCTTGCGCCGCCCCTGATCATCACCGCCGGACAGGTCGGCGAGATGATTGCGATCCTCGCCGATTCCCTCGACGCGCTCGCGACCGAGCTCGACCTTCCCGTCAATCGCTGAAGGCAGACCATGGCTTCCAAGAAGACGAACGACCGCAAGGTCATCATCACCTGCGCGGTCACCGGCTCGGTTCACACGCCGACCATGTCGCCGCATCTGCCGCTGACACCCGACCAGATCGCGTCCGATGCGATCGCCGCCGCCGAAGCGGGCGCGTCGATCCTTCATCTTCATGCGCGCGATCCGAAGGATGGCCGTCCCTCGGCAGATCCCGAAGTCTTCATGCAGTTTCTGCCGCGCATCAAGCAGTCGACGGACGCGGTGATCAACATCTCGACGGGCGGGTCGTCGCTGATGACGGTGGAAGACCGGCTTGCCGCATCGCTGCGCGCCAAGCCCGAAATGTCGTCCTTCAACATGGGCTCGATGAATTTCGCGCTGTTTCCCGCGCTCGACAAGCAGACCGAATGGAAGCACGACTGGGAGCCGAAGCTGCTCGAAGCGACGCGCAGTTCGATCTTCCAGAACACCTTTGCCGACATGGAGCACACCTTGTCGGCGCTGGGTGAAGGCTGCGGCACGCGGTTCGAATTCGAATGCTACGATGTCGGGCACCTCTATTCGCTTGCTCATCTGCGCGACCGCGGCCTGGTGACGGGGCATATATTCGTCCAGTTCGTGTTCGGAGTGCTGGGCGGCATCGGCGCCGACCCCGAGAACCTGACCCACATGAAGCGGATCGCGGACAAGCTTTTCGGCGACGACTACAGCTTCTCTGTGCTGGCGGCGGGTCGCCATCAGATGCCAATGATCACGATGGCGGCGGCAATGGGCGGCAATGTCCGCGTCGGGCTGGAGGACAGCCTATATGACGGGCGCGGCACGTTGGCGAAATCCAATGCCGACCAGGTGCGCCGCATCCGCGCCGTCCTCGAAGCGCTGTCGCTGGAGATCGCGACGCCCGGCGAAGCGCGGGAACTTTTGGGATTGAAGGGCGGCGACCGGGTCGCATTCTGATGGCTGCCCTGTTTGCAATCCGCCCGGCGCTCGAGGCAGACGTGGACACGATTCACGCAGCGCTTCTGCAACTGGGCGATGCGCTCGGCCAGCGCGAGAAGATCACCGTCACCGCCGGGGACTTGCGCCGCGCCGGCTTCGGCCCCGAACCGGCCTTCCATGGGTTGATTGCGGAAGCGGAAGGCGTTCTGGCGGGACTGGCGCTGTTCTTCCCTATCTTCTCGACATGGCTCGGGCGGGGCGGCGTTTTCGTTCAGGACCTCTACGTCGCCGGCGAGTTTCGCGGGCGCGGGGTGGGCGAGGCGCTCGTCCGCGCAGTCGCGGCATGGTCGGCAGAGCGCGGCGGCGCCTATCTGCGGCTATCCGTCGACGTCACCAACCTTCGTGCGCAGACCTTCTACGAGCGCGTCGGGATCACATATCGGGAGGACGAGCGGGAGCGTGGCGCCTATGGCGATGCATTCCAGAACCTTCTGCGCGCAAACAAACAGGAGCGGCCGTGAAAGCCTATTACGCTGACGAACAGAAGCACCACGATCCCAAGGCGTTCCTTTCGAGCGGTGCGCCCCAGCCGAACCCGGAGCAGCCCGAACGCGTCGAGCGGCTGCTTGCTGGCGCTCGCGCGGCAGGGCTCGAGATCGAGCGCCCGCGCGACCACGGCCTTGGCCCCATCGCCGCGGTCCACACGCCCGAATATCTCGATTTCCTCGAGCACATCTACGCGCGCTGGCAGCACATCGCGGGTGCATCGGCGGAGGTGATCCCCAATATCCACCCGATCGCGCGCGGCGGCAGCTATCCGGCGTCGGCCGTTGGCCAGGCCGGCTACCACATGGCGGATACGGCCTGTCCGATCTCTGCCGAGACGTTTCAGAGCGCGTGCTGGAGTGCCTGGAGCGCGGTCGATGCGGCCGACGCGGTGGCGACGGGGTCGTCGGCTGCCTATGCGCTTTGCCGCCCGCCCGGCCACCACGCCTTCGCGGACGTCGCCGGTGGGTTCTGCTTCTTCAACAATTCGGCGATCGCTGCCCAGCGTCTGCTGGCAGGAGGGGCGGAAAGGGTAGCTATCCTCGACGTCGACCTCCACCACGGCAACGGGACCCAGGGCATCTTCTACGCGCGGTCCGACGTGCTCACCGTCTCGATCCATGCCGACCCGGTGCGCTTCTACCCGTTCTTCTGGGGCCACGCCGACGAGAGGGGCGAGGGGCCGGGGCTGGGCTACAACCTTAACCTGCCGCTGCCGCGCAAGTCCGGCGATGACGAGTTCATGGCCGTGCTGGAGCCGGCACTGCGCCGCATCCGAGCGTTCGCCCCTAGCGCGCTGGTGGTCGCGCTCGGGCTTGACGCGTTCGAGGGAGACCCATTCGGCGGACTTTCGGTGACCACCCCGGGGTTCGCACGGATGGCCGCCGCGATCGCCGGCCTCGGCATGCCGTCGGTCATAGTACAGGAGGGCGGCTATCTCTGTGACGCGCTCGGCGCTAATCTGACAGCGTTTCTGGGTGCGTTCCAATCATGCATGACTGGCCGCATGTAGCATTGTTTGCTGCGATGCAAGCCGCCGCCTGTCGACGTGCCTATTTCCGCGCATCCAGACGACGGTCAGGCTGACATGCATAAGCCGGCGTTATAATAGCCAGAGAGAGTGGCGATGGGGCTTATTCCGAGCATTTGCTGGAGAATGCCGAGAGATCAAGCGACGCACGCGAACTCTGCCAATCGTCTGCTCTGACAGTCTTCAACCTCCTTCAGCCGTCCAAGACGGGGGGCGATGTCATGGCCTCGCTGTGGATGGCGACCGCCGTGCGCACCGAGGCCTCGCTCGCCTTCATCGGGCTGGGGCTCGCGCCACCCACGCCGACATGGGGCGGCATGGTGCGCGACGGCTTCGACAACATACTGAGCGCATTCCACCTCGCGCTCATCCCGAGCCTCGCGATTCTCTTTCTGGTGCTGGCGTTCAACCTGATCGGCGATGGCCTGCGCGATGCCATCGATCCCCGGCTGAAGGATGCATCGTAATGGACCAGAAGCCCGTCATTTCGGTTCGCAACCTGAGCATCTCGTTTGGCCGCAACACGGTCGTTCACGACCTGAATTTCGACATCGCGCCCGGCAGTACCCTGGCGATGGTCGGCGAATCGGGCTCGGGCAAGAGCGTCACCTCGCTAGGACGTGCTGGCGCGTGGGACGGATGAGAACGGACCGATCGGCCATGGCTGGACCTATTCGGCGCACCCGATCGGGGCGGCGGCGGGCGGCGCCAATCTGAAGCTGATCGACAGCCTGGGCTGTCATGAATGCCGGCGAGACCGGTGCCTATCTCGACACTGAAATGCGCAAGGCGCTGGTCGACCATGCCCATGTCGGCGACGTGCGCGGCCAGGGTATGCTGTGCGCGGTCGAGTTCGTCGAAGACCGCGACAAGCGATCGATTTTCGATCCGGCGAGAAAGATCGGTCCGTCGGTCGCGGCCGCTCTCCTCAAGCGCGGCGTTATTGCCCGGGTGATGCCGCAGGGCGATATCCTCGGCTTCGCGCCGCCGCTTTGCCTGACGCGCGGAAGCAGACGGGATCGTCCAGAAGACGGCAGAGGCGGAGGGCGAAGTGCTCGGCCCCCTGCTGGCCTCGATCAGATCTTTCATAGGTAATTCGGTCTATATATATCTATAATTGCGGCTGCAAATCTTAAGTATTATTGATGTAATTCGATCAATGAATACTAGGATTCGGGGTGGGGTCTTGAAGGGTATCGTCCTTGCGGGTGGCGCCGGCACGCGGCTGTTTCCACTGACCATTGCCGTGTCGAAGCAGCTTTTGCCGGTCTACGACAAGCCGATGATATATTACCCAATCAGTGTGCTGATGCTGGCGGGAATTCGTGAAATGCTAATCATCAGCACCCCGCGAGATAAGCCCGCTTTCGAGATGTTGCTGGGTGACGGGTCGATGTTCGGCGTGGACATCTCCTATGCGGAACAGCCAAGCCCCAACGGCCTTGCCGAGGCCTTCATCATCGGGCGGGATTTCGTCGGCACCGACACGGTCGCACTCGTGCTCGGCGACAACATCTTCTACGGCGCGGGGCTTTCGGGGCTTTGCCAAGAGGCGCGCTTGAAGGCGGCCGGGGCGACCGTCTTCGCCTATTGGGTTGACGATCCCGAGCGCTACGGCGTCGTCTCGTTCGACCCTCGCTCCGGCATGGCCGAGACGATCGAGGAAAAGCCGGCCCGCCCGAAGTCGAACTGGGCTGTGACCGGACTTTATTTCTACGACAACGACGTGCTCGACATCGCGGCAGGCATCACGCCTTCGACGCGCGGCGAACTGGAGATCACCGACGTCAACAACGCTTATCTCGCACGCGGCGACCTCAACGTCGCGCGCCTCGGCCGTGGCTATGCATGGCTTGATACTGGCACGCATGACAGCCTGCACGAGGCAACGGCCTTCGTGCGGACGATCGAAAAGCGACAGGGCATCAAGGTGATGTGCCCCGAGGAGATCGGCTTCGCACTCGGCTACCTGACGGACGAGCAGCTCATGAAACGGGCCGATGCGCTCGGCAAGACCGAATATGCAGCCTATCTGCGACGACTGAAGGATATCGTCCGTGCTTGAGGTGCGCCCGCTCGCCATTCCCGAAGTGCTGGAAATCGTGCCGCGCAAGTTCGGCGACGCGCGCGGCTTCTTCTCGGAAACCTACAGTTCGCGGCACCTGCAGGAAGCGGGGATCGATCTCGTCTTTGTCCAGGACAACCATTCCTATTCGGCCGCCAAGGGCGTTTTGCGCGGGCTGCACTATCAGTTACCACCCCATGCGCAGGACAAGCTGGTGCGCGTCGTCAGGGGCGCAATCTTCGACGTTGCGGTCGATATCCGCGCGGCATCGCCGACCTTCGGCCACTGGGTGGGCCTCGAGGTTTCAGCCGCCAGATGGAACCAGATTCTTATCCCACGCGGATTTGCCCACGGCTTCGTCACGCTCGAGCCGGATACGGAGGTCATCTACAAGGTGACGGACCTCTACGTTCCGGCCTGCGACCGAAGCATTCGTTTCGACGACCCGCAGATTGGGATCGCGTGGCCGGTCGATAGGGCCGATCTTCACCTTTCCGCCAAGGATGAGGCGGCGCCTTCGTTCGGCGCAGCCGAACTTTTCGGCCGGGCAGCGAGGCCCGGCCTTCTCGAACGCGAGCAGGAGGGCGCGACATGAACATTCTCGTTACGGGTGGTGCGGGTTTCATCGGCTCTGCCGTCATCCGCCACCTCGCCGGCCGGCAGGGTGTCAGGATCGTCAATCTGGACAAGCTGACCTATGCGGGCAATCTCGCCTCGGTCGGCGCGGCCGCGTCGTCATTACAATATCGCTTTCACCAAGCGGACATTTGTGACGATGCAGCGGTGCTCGAAATCCTGAGAGCCGAAGAGATCACGCATATCATGCATCTGGCCGCCGAAAGCCACGTCGACCGCTCGATCGACGGGCCGGGCCAGTTCATCCAGACCAACATCGTCGGCACGTTCAAGCTGTTGAATGCAGCCCTGGCTTACTGGCGGGGACTGACGGGAGAGCGGCGCGATGCGTTTCGCTTCCACCACGTCTCGACCGACGAGGTCTTCGGCGACCTGCCGTTCGACAGTGGCATCTTCACGGAGGATACGCCCTATGGTCCCTCATCGCCCTATTCGGCTTCCAAGGCCGCGTCCGATCATCTGGTCCGCGCGTGGCATGTGACCTATGGCCTACCGGTCGTCCTATCGAACTGTTCCAACAATTACGGTCCCTGTCATTTTCCCGAAAAGCTCATTCCGCTCGTGATTCTGAACGCGTTTCACGAGTGCGAGATCCCAGTTTACGGACAGGGCAGCAACGTGCGCGACTGGCTCTATGTCGATGATCACGCGCGCGCGCTCGAAATGGTTGCAACGAAGGGACGGCCGGGCGAAAGCTACAATGTCGGCGGACGTGCGGAGCGGACCAATCTACAGGTCGTCGAGACGATCTGTGATCTTCTCGATCAGCGGCGACCACGTGCAGATGGAACGAGCTACTGTGACCTGATCCGGTTCGTTCCTGACCGCCCGGGTCACGACCGTCGGTACGCCATCGATCCGTCGAAGATCGAGCGCGATCTTGGCTGGCGCGCACGGGAAACGTTTGAAACCGGTATCGCCAAGACGATCGACTGGTACCTTGAAAACAGGTCGTGGTGGCAACCGATCCGGGAGCGCTCCTATGCAGGGGAGAGGCTCGGCAGGGTCGCCTGAACATGGTTCTGCGGCTTCTCGTAACGGGCAAGAACGGGCAACTCGCGACGGCTCTGGCACGAGCGGTTTCGCATGACATTGAGGTTGTTTGCGCCGGCCGGCCCGAACTCGACATTACCAACGCCCCGTCCATCCGCGCCGCGATCACGCGTCACCGACCCGATATCGTGATCAACCCTGCCGCTTATACAGCGGTCGACAGGGCCGAAAGCGAACCGGACATCGCCTTCGCCGTGAACCGCGACGGAGCCGGCAATGTTGCGGCGGAGGCGGCGCAGGCATCGCTGCCAATCGTCCATGTCTCGACCGACTATGTCTTCTCGGGTGAAGGAAGCCTGCCCTATGTCGAGACGGATGCGACCGGCCCGATCGGCATATACGGGGCCTCTAAGCTGGCTGGAGAAGCGGCGGTCATGCGGGCCAATGACAGGCATGTGATCCTGCGCACCTCCTGGGTCTATGCGCCATGGGGCAACAACTTCGCGCGGACGATGCTGCAGCTGGCGGAGCATCGGGATGTCGTGCGCATTGTCGCCGACCAGTCGGGAGCACCGACTTTTGCGCCAGATATCGCGGCCGGCATTCTCGCGGTCTGCGGTGCGATTGCCGACCGGGCCTCGCAATCCGACTGGCGCGGTGTTTTCCACATGACGAATGGCGGCCACACGAGCTGGGCCCGTTTCGCCGAAGAGGTGTTCGCACGGTCGCGGGAAGCGGGCGGAGCCTTTGCGGCCGTTAAGCCGATCGCCACCTCGCAATATCCCACGCCCGCCAAGCGTCCAGCGAACTCACGCCTCGACAATCGTCAGTTCAATATGACCTTCGGGCATGAACTGCCGCACTGGCGCGACGGCGTTCGCCGGTTCGTCGATGCCACCTATCGGAATAGAACCTCCTGACCTCGGACCAGTCAGCGCGTTCCCCAATGTCGGCAGTCGCCATACGCAACTGCATAAGTTGCATCACCGCGATGACAACGAGGATCGTAGCGCCGAGCAACGTCGTTGTCCGTTCCGCGCCACCATCAGGATCGAAGGGGCCGCTCGATAGCCGAGCGACGCAATTAGGTAGCCGGATAATGAAGCCGAACGTGTCATGATGCCGAGCGTCGCGACGATGCAGGCAGGCAGGCACGCCTTGGAGGGTGAAACCTTCGGCGACGATCAACCGCGACGGCAAGAAGACGAAATTGTTGGCACAAGGGTTTTCCTCGTCCCCGCCGCTGGTCCATAACCGGCGCAACCCAAACTCAAGGAGCCAAGCGATGCTGAAGAACGACATGCTCGACCAGTGGGACCGCGCGCATTTCTTCCACCCGTCGACCCATCTCGCCCAGCACGCCCGCGGCGAGTCGGCTTCCCGCATCATCACCGGCGGCAAGGGCGTCTTCATCGAGGACCGCGACGGCAACCGTCTCCTCGACGCGTTTGCGGGTCTCTACTGCGTCAATGTCGGCTATGGGCGCCCCGAGATCGCGGAGGCGATCGCCGAACAGGCAAAGGAGCTCGCCTACTACCACGCCTATGTCGGCCACGGCACGGAAGCGTCCATCACGCTTGCCAGGATGGTGCTGGAACGCGCGCCGAAGAACATGTCGAAGGTCTATTTCGGGCTCGGCGGCTCGGACGCCAACGAGACCAACGTCAAGCTCGTCTGGTACTACAACAACATTCTCGGCCGACCGGAAAAGAAGAAGATCATCTCGCGCTGGCGCGGCTATCACGGCTCGGGGCTGGTGACGGGGTCGCTGACCGGCCTGAAGCTCTTCCACGACAAGTTTGACCTGCCGCTGGAGCGCATCCTCCATACTGAGGCGCCCGATTTTTTCCGTCGAGCGGACCGGGGCATGAGCGAGGCCGAGTTCGTCGCGCATTGCGCGGACGAACTGGAAAAGCTGATCGCGCGCGAAGGCGCGGATACGATCGCGGCCTTCATCGGCGAGCCGGTTCTGGGAACCGGCGGCATCGTGCCCCCGCCTGCCGGATACTGGGCGGCGATAGAGGCGGTGCTGAAGAAGCACGACATCCTGCTGATCGCCGACGAGGTCGTCACCGGCTTCGGGCGTCTTGGGACCATGTTCGGCTCCGACCACTACGGCATCGCGCCGGACATGATCACGATCGCAAAAGGCCTGACCTCGGCTTATGCGCCGCTGTCCGGATCGATCATCTCGCAGAAGGTCTGGAAGGTCCTCGAGCAGGGCACTGACGAGAACGGCCCCATCGGCCATGGCTGGACCTATTCGGCACACCCAATCGGGGCCGCGGCCGGCGTGGCGAATCTGAAGCTGATCGACAGCCTGGGACTGGTCAACAACGCCAGCGAGACGGGGGCTTACCTGAACGCCGAGATGCGCAAGGCGTTGGGCGGCCATGCCCATGTCGGCGACGTGCGTGGAGAGGGGATGTTGTGCGCTGTCGAATTCGTCGAGGATCGCGACAAGCGCACGTTCTTCGATCCGGCGAAAAAGGTCGGGCCGTCCGTCGCGGCATCCCTCCTAAAGCGCGGTGTCATCGCCCGCGCGATGCCGCAGGGCGACATCCTCGGCTTCGCCCCGCCGCTCTGCCTCACGCGCGCGGAGGCAGACGAGGTCGTGAGCAAGACGGCCGAGGCGGTCAGGGAAGTGCTTGGCTGACCGGCCTGCCGGCCGCGCTCGAACGGGGCGCGGCACCGGGGCCGCCGTGAACGACCGCGCGGTACGTGGAAACGGCGCGCGGCTTGACCCACCTAACGCTGGCGCTGCTTGCGTGCGGCGTAGCGGGCGTCACGCTTGCTCTTCAGTTCGGCTTCGTAGTCGAGCAACTGCTTGACCATCGCACGGTCGCTTTCTTCCTTAGCGACCATGGCCGCCTTGGAGGCTGCTTCGGCTTCGGCGCGCTCTTCGAGCTTGATGCGCTCCAGCCGTTCGGCTTCCTCGCGCTTTTCCTGGTCGCGCTCGGCCGCGCGTTCGGCCCGTTCGCGCGAGATGCGCGCGCGCTCCGACTGCCTTGCGAGAACTTCCGGAGAATCGATCGCGGGCCTGGCCTTGAACTTCGCGAGGAGATCTTTCTTCGCCGCGTTGGAGGTCGCAAGCCGTTCGGCGAGCGTCTGGTTCTTCATGGGTGACAATTCTGTACTTTCCTCAAAGAGATTGGAGCAACGAGCGTGGCTCGATGCTCAGGGACAAAAAAAGGCCGGACATGTGTCCGACCTTTTTGCCATCTCGCTGGACGCGCCAGTACATCCGTGGTCGCGGCCATGAAACGATAGGCCTGCTGACTTATGCGGCCTGCAGGTTTTCGGCGGCCGTCTTGCCGTTGCGGCGGTCAACGACCGCTTCAAACGAGACCTTCTGGCCGTCGACGAGGGTGCTCATGCCCGAGCGCTCGACCGCAGAGATGTGAACGAACACATCGGCTCCGCCGCCGTCCTGCTCGATGAAGCCGAAGCCCTTGGTGGAGTTGAAGAACTTAACTGTACCGGTAGCCATGACGATTTCCTTTCAATCGACAAAGGGTGCTGAGCCCGCAACCGAATGCCGCAGGCCGTCAGATCGAAGTTGAATAGGAAGATCGCGAATGGCGCGAAGCGCGAAAACAATATTCGTCAGCAAGATCGATCCTGCAGATGTAGGCCCTTTCGATCGGGAATACAAGGGATAGCTGCCTGGCCCGACATTGCGCCGAGCGGCAGAGGCCATTGCCGGCCTCTGTCGCCTTCTTGTTGCTACCGCGTTCCGGCGCCGGCAGTCGCCATACGCAACTGGACGAGTTGCATCACGGCGATGGCGATGAGGATCGCCGCGCCGAGCAACGTCGTCGTCAGTTCCGGCGCGACCATCAGGATCGCCGCGACCGCCAGGAGGGGCCGCTCGATGGCGCGAAGCGGCGCGATCAGATAGCCGGAGAACGCAGCCGAAAGTGCCATGATGCCGAGCGTCGCGCCGATGAAGGCAAGCAGGAACGCCTCGAGGGTGAAGCCTTCGACGACGATCAGGAGCGACGGCGAGAAGACGAAAACGAACGGGATCAGCACCTTGCCGATGCCGAGCCGGAAGGCCGTGTTGCCTGCCTTGAACGGGTTTGCGTTGGCAATCCCTGCGGCGGCGTAAGCCGCAAGCGCGACCGGTGGCGTGATGTCGGCGAGGACGCCGTAGTAGAAGACGAAAAAATGCGCGACGAGTGGCTGCACGCCGAGCATGCCGAGGATCGGCGCCGCGACCGTCACCATAATCAAGTAGTTCGCGGTTGTCGGGATGCCGCAGCCCATGAGTACGCACACGATGCCCGTCAGGAAAAGCGTTATCACGAGGGTCAGTGTCGCCGGCTGCATCAGCTCGAACGGGATGAAGGGCTCGATCGCACCCGCCCACGCAGCGGCGGTCGAAGTGACGATGTAGGAAACCTTGAAGCTGACCCCGGTCAGCGTGACGACGCCAATGACGATGCCCACCGTCGCCGCAGCGGCACCGACCGCAAGGGCGAATTTGGCGCCGAGAACGAAGCCGGCGAAGATGTCGCGGACGGTGATGCGGTTGCGCGGATTGGCAAGGCCGATGACCATGCAGGCCGTGATGCCCCAGAAAGCGGCGAGATAGGGCGTGTAGCCGTTCATCAGGACGCCGATCAGGATGAAGAGCGGGATCACGGTCGGCCAGTCATGGCGCAGCACGGACCACACGCGCGGCAGTTCGTCCGCGGTGAGGCCGCGCAGCCCCAGACGCTTGGCCTCGAAATGCACCTGCATCAGTACGCCGAAGAAATGCATGAAGGCAGGAACGAGCGCGGCGATCAGGATGTCCGTGTACGGGATGCCGAGGAACTCGACCATAAGGAAGGCGGCAGCGCCCATGACGGGCGGCGTGATCTGCCCGCCGGTGCTCGCGGCGGCCTCCACGGCGGCGGCGAAGTGGCGCGGATAGCCGACACGGATCATGGCCGGGATCGTCAGCGACCCCGTGGTCACGGTGTTGGCAATGGATGAACCTGAAATCGAGCCGAGAAGAGCCGAGGACAGGACCGAGACCTTCGCCGGACCGCCCGAAAAGCGGCCCGCAACGGCCGATGCGAGGTCGATAAACAGCTTGCCGAGGCCCATCCGGGTCGCAAGCACGCCGAAGAGCACGAAATGGAAGACATAAGTCGCCACGACCCCGACAGGCAGGCCGAAGATGCCCTGGCTGGTGAGGTAGAGATGGTTGACGAGGCCGGACCAGTTCGTGCCCGGATGGACGAGGATGCCGGGCGCGCTGCGCCCGAAAACCGCATACAACATGAACAGGCAGGCGATGACGGGCAGCGGCCAGCCCATGGAGCGGCGCGTGGCTTCGAGAAGAACGACGATCAGGATCGTGCCCATCGCGACGTCGATCGGCAGCGGATTGCCGACGCGGAAGGCGAGGTCCTGGAAGATCCACGGGACGTAGAGAACGGAGACTGCGCCGGCAATGGCGAAGATCCAGTCGAGGAGGGGGATGCCGCCCGGACGCAGAAGCGAGGATTTATAGAGCGTCTTCTGACCGGTTGGCGTCGCCGCGAACACGATAAAGATAAGCGCGATCACAAAGGCCATGTGCACGCCGCGATGCGTGACCTCACGCAGGAGGCCGAAGCCGGCCGTGTAATAGTGAAAGACCGACAGCGTGAACAGCAGACAGGCGGTCAGCCAGCCCACGGCAGGGCCGAGCGGGCGGAATCGCACCTCCGGGTCGAACTTTTCTTCGAGTTCGGCAAGGTCGGGCTGATCCGTATCGGTCGCGGACTTGGTCATCGCTGTCGCTTTGCAGGTTCATGGAAAAGCAGATGCCATTCGCCGAGCGATCGGCGAATGGCATGGCAAGGGCGGACGGGCCGCACCGCTGCCCGGTACCGGGATTATTCCGCGAGGAGGCCGGCTTCCTTGTAGAACCGCTCGGCGCCCGGATGGAGCGGAATGCCGACGCCTTCGAGCGCGGTTTCCTTCTTGATCGACGCGCCCTTGGCGTGGCCGTTGTCGAGCAGCGCGCGCGAATTGTCGTTCCACAGCGCCTTAGTGATCTCGTAGATCAGGTCGTCCGGCTGTTCGGCGCTGGTCACCCACTGGGCGCCGACGCTGATGCTCTGGACATCGTCCGTCACGCCTTCATAGGTGCCGCCGGGGATGACGTGCTCGGCGAAGAAGCCGTATTCTTCCAGCAGCGCTTCGGCTTCCGGTCCTTCGATCGGGACGAGGACGATGTCCTGGCTGGTCGCAAGCTCGGTGATCGCACCGGCCGGGAAGCCGCCGACGAAGAAGAACGCATCCATGTTGTTGTCGCGCATCAGGTCGGCCGCCTGATTGGGCTTCAGAAACTCCGCCTCGACATCGTCCTCCGACAGGCCATAGGCCTCGAGGATGATGCGTGCGTCGACCAGCGTTCCCGAACCCGGCTCGTCGAGCGAGACCTTCTTGCCGGCGAGGTCGGCCACCGAGTTGATGCCAGCGTCCGCGCGGGCGACGAGGTGGATGCTTTCCGGATAGAGGTTGGCGATGGCGCGGATGTTGTCCAGCGCGCCCTTGCCTTCGAAAACGCCTGTGCCCGTATGCGCCCAGTAGGCGACGTCGGACTGCGAGAACCCGGATTCGATCTGGCCGCTGGCGATGCCGTTGATGTTGGCGACCGAGCCGTTGGAGGCGAGGGCCGTTGCGACGACGCCCGGCGCGCCACAGCTTCCGCCTTCATCGCAGGCGCGCGAGCCGGGCGGGTTGGAAATGGCGTTGGAGAGAAGGCCGCCGATCGGGAAATAGGTGCCGGCGGTGCCGCCCGTGGCGATGCGGAAGAACTGGATGTCCTGCGCGAGGGCAGGCAGGGCCGCAAGGCCGCCCGCGAGCGACAGGATGGCCACGGTCTTTGCCAAACCGCCAAATTGAATGGTCATTGTTCTCTCCTTGGTCTGAATAATGTCCCCGGAAGATCTCGTTCGATCTCTGGCTGCTATCTTTCTGCTCGAGGGGGAGAGCGCAAGCCTCATTCTTGCCATTGTTCACACCGTGTCGCCGCCGTCGGCAGCTTGAGCCATTCGATTTTTGAACCTGTGCCAGCGCCGGCGTCATCGCAATCGCGCCGCCACGCCCCTCGATGATGCATGAGAGGTCGAGTGCCAGATGAGCCATAGGAAATAGCGGCATCGGGTAGTCCGAGAGCAAGAAACGGGGCACCGGCTTTCCCATCACATCGTGCCGCCCGGCGTCACATGCGCGTAACATTGATGACCTAGACCCGGCATCAAGTCGGTTTCACCTGAATGCCGATGACGGTTGAAGGTTCGGCTCGCTCTTGCGGGACGCCTTCCTTTTGGTGAAGCCCACGAGGCGGCGAGCATTGTTCATGTCTGCTGAAGTCCTCATCGTCGACAGCCCGATATTCGGCACGGGTTAGCCCCGCAGCCGATTGATGGCCGCCTCGGTCAATAACGAACCCCGAACGCCTCCACCGCGCGCGAACCCCTTCGTGCGGGAGCGGCACCTTATTGCCTGGAAGAAGGATACGCAGATGCTGAACATCAACAGACGCCGCGCCATCGGCCTGATGGGGGCCGCCGCGAGCACGCTTGCCTTGCCGCGCATCGGCTCGGCGCAGGGTGAGCGCCGTTCGATCACGGTTGCCGTGCAGAAGATCACCAACAACAACACGCTCGACATCTGGAACGAGCAGTCCAATGTCGGCGAGCGCGTCTTCTTCCCCAATCTTTGGGAAGGCCTGATCCTGCGCGACTGGATGGGCGATCAGGGCCCGGTCCCGGGCCTTGCCACCGAATGGACCCGCATCGACGACAAGACGCTGGAACTGAAGCTGCGCCAGGGCGTGAAGTTTCACAATGGCGACGAGATGACCGCCGAGGACGTGGCGTTCTCCTTCTCCGCCGAGCGCGTCTTCGGCGACACCCAGCCGGCCGGCGGCGAAACCGTCTTCGCCGAACAGCACCAGCCCGCAACCGCGCGCGAACTGCCCGCTGCCGTGCCCGGCGTCGGTCGGCGCCTCTGGCCCGCCCTTGCCGGCGTCGAGATCATCGACTCGCATACGGTGCGCTTCCACAACGCGACGCCGGACGTGACCCTCGAAGGGCGCCTCTATGCCTATGGCAGCCAGATCGCCAGCCGCCGCGCCTGGGACGAGGCGGCGAGCTATGCCGACTGGGCGCGCAAGCCGGTCACGACTGGCCCCTACATGGTCGGCGAATACCGGCCGGACGTCTCGCTGACCCTGGTCGCCTTCGACGACTATTGGGGCGGCCGTCCACCGCTTGAGGAAATCCGCTTCGTCGAGGTTCCCGAGGTCGCATCGCGCGTCAACGGTCTCATCTCCGGCCAGTACGACTTCGCCTGCGACCTGCCGCCGGACCAGATCAGCGCCGTCCAGTCGACGCCGGGCTTCGAGGTCCAGGGCTCGACCATCCTCAATCACCGTGTCTCCGTGTTCGACATGCACCATCCGGTTCTGAAGAACCCGCTGGTGCGCCGCGCACTGACCCACTCGATCGACCGTCAGGCGATCGTCGACGCACTTTGGGGTGGCGAGACCGTAATCCCGGCGGGCCTGCAGTTCGAATCCTTCAAGAGCAGCGACATGTTCATCGAAGGCTGGAACGTGCCCGAGTTCGATCTCGACCTCGCCCGCGACCTCTTGCAAGAGGCCGGGTACAACGGCGAGCCGATCCCGTACCGCCTGTTGAACAACTACTATACCAACCAGACCGCCACGGGTCAGATCCTCGCCGAGATGTGGCGCCAGGCCGGCCTCAATGTCGAGATCCAGATGGTGGAGAACTGGGGTCAGATCATGGAAGAGGGCGAGCGCGGCATCCGCGACTGGTCGGCCTCGGCCAACATCAACGACCCCGTCACGCCTATGGTGGCCCAGTTCGGCCCGAACGGCCAGGTGCAGCAGTCGCGCGAATGGACAAATGACGAGGTCAACAGGCTGTCGGTCGTTCTGGAAACCAGCACGGATCATGAGGAGCGCCGCAAGGCCTTCGCCCGCATGCTGGAAATCTGCGAGCGCGAGGACCCGGTCTACACAGTTCTCCACCAGAATGCGGTCTTCACCGGAATGAAGTCGGATCTGAAGTGGAAGGCCGCCCCGGCATTCGCGATGGATTTCCGTACCGAGAACTGGCACCTTTGAGGCCATCCCGACAGCACCGGCGACCCGCTCGCCGGTGCTGTTTCATTTTCGCCCGCGCGTGACGGGCGCTGCGATACGAACCACCTGTTCGAGGGATGAAGAACGCGATGCGATCCAATCTCGTGGAATTGTGCGACCTCAAGGTCGCATTCGACGGAACCACCGTCCTGCATGGCATCGATCTTGATGTCGCGCCGGGCGAGGCGCTCGGGCTCGTCGGCGAATCGGGCTGCGGCAAGTCCGTCACCTGGCTGGCGGCACTCGGACTGCTGCCCGGCAAGGCGACCGTGACCGGCTCGGTCAAGGTCGAGGGGCGCGAAATGCTCGGCCAGCCGCGCGCCGCGTTGGAGGGTATCCGCGGTGGAAAGATCGCGATGATCTTCCAGGACCCGTCGAGTTCGCTCAACCCGGTGCTGCGCGTCGGCCGCCAGATCGTCGAGGCGCTGTCGATCCATCGCGGCCTTGGCGGCGCGGCGGCGCGGACGGAAGCGCTGCGCCTTCTCGATATGGTCGGCATTCCCGATGCGCGCGGGCGCTTCGACCTGTTCCCGCACGAATTTTCCGGCGGCCAGTGCCAGCGGCTGATGATCGCGATGGCGCTTGCAGGCCAACCGGACCTCTTGATCGCGGATGAGCCGACGACCGCGCTGGACGCAACGATTCAGGCGCAGATCCTCGATCTTCTTGCCGACATCCGTGCGGAGACGGGGATGGCGACGGTCTTCATCAGCCACGATCTCGGCGCGGTCTCGCAGGTCTGCGACCGGGTGTGCGTGATGTATTCGGGGCGGATCGTCGAAGCGGGCGGGATCGACGAGCTGTTCGCCCATCCGCGTCATCCATATACGCGCGGCCTCTTCGACGCGATCCCGCAGATCGACGGACCGCGAAGCCGGCTGATCCCCATTCCCGGCACCGTGCCGAACCCGAAGGCGATGCCCACGGGCTGCGCGTTCTCGCCGCGCTGCTCGCGCGCCATGGACGCGTGCGGCAGCGGCGTTCCGGAACTGACGGCCGACACTAACGGACGGCTGCTCGCCTGTCGCAACCCTGTCCCGGTTCCGCAACAAGGCCGGAAACCGGCAAGGGTGCTGGAGGCGGCGCTTTGAGCGCGCCACTGATCGAGGCCAGCGATCTGGTCAGGATTTACCACAGCCGCAAGAGGCTGTTTTCGAAAGCGACCGACACGCGCGCCGTCGACGGCGTATCCCTGAAGGTGATGCCAGGCGAGACGCTGGGCATCGTCGGGGAATCGGGTTCGGGCAAGTCGACCCTCGGCCGGATGCTGCTCGGCATCGACCCGGCGCAGGCAGGCGAGGTGAGGTTCGACGGCAAGCCGATGCCGCGCCTTGGGACGGCTGAGTGGCGCGCGCTTCGCGCCCGCATGCAGCTCGTCTATCAGGACCCGCTGGCCGCTCTCGACAAACGCCTGCCGATCGCCAGCCAGATCGGCGAGCCGCTGGAGATCCACAAGCTCGCCGGCTCGGCTGAGCGTGAAACATGTGTTGCGGAGCTGATGGCCGCCGTCGGTCTGCGCCCCGACCAGGCGGAACGCTTTCCGCACGAGCTTTCCGGCGGCCAGCGCCAGCGCGCCGTCATCGCCCGCGCCCTGGCCTCGCGGCCGCAGCTCTTGGTCTGTGACGAGCCGGTCGCCGCGCTCGACGTGTCGATCCAGGCACAGGTCGTCAACATGCTGCGCGACCTGCAGGAGGAGAGCGGCATCGCGATGATCTTCATCAGCCACGACCTCAAGGTCGTGCGCAACATCGCCGACCGCGTCGCCGTCATGTATCTCGGCCACATCGTCGAAGAGGCGACCTCGAACGTCCTTTTCCGCGCGCCGCGCCATCCCTACACGAAGGCGCTGGTCTCCAGCGTGCCGGTGTCGGGTCAGCGCCTGAAGGACCGCACCATACTGCAGGGCGAACCGCCGAACCCGGCCGACCGTCCGTCCGGCTGTCCGTTTCATCCGCGCTGCCCGCTCGCCGCCGCCGTTTGCCGCGCCGAGACACCGCCCCTGCGCTGGGTTGGCCCGAACCGGAGTGCAGCCTGCCACATGGTCTCGCCCGAGCCCACCTCCGTTGCCGCATAGGGGAAGCGATGATCAACTTCGTACTCTCGAGGCTCGTGCGCGCGATAGTCACGATCTTCGCCGTCATGACCTTCGCTTTCGTGGTGCTGCGGCTTTCCGGCGATCCGGCGCAGGTGATGCTCGGTCCGGACGTGCCGACGAGCGCGATCGAGGCGTTCCGCAGCCGGTGGGGCCTCGACCAGCCGCTTTGGATGCAATACCTCGCCTATATCCGTTCCATCCTTACGGGCGATTTCGGCACTTCGATGCGTGACGGCATGCCGGCAGCCAGGCTCGTTCTCGAGCGCATTCCATCGACGCTGCAGCTCACCGTTCCCGCGCTTGTGCTCCAGCTTGCCATTGGCATTCCCGCCGGCGTCTACGCCGCCTTGCACCGGCAAAGCGCGACCGATCGCGGCGTGATCTTCCTGTCGGTTCTGGGGTTCACCGTGCCCTCCTTCGTGCTCGGCCTGCTGCTCGTCCTGGTCTTCGCGGTGACGTTCGCCATCCTGCCTTCGGGCGGTTATGGAAGCTGGCAGCATGCCATCCTGCCGGCGCTCACGATGAGCATCGGCGGCATCGGCATACTGGCGCGGTTTTCGCGCAGCGCGATGATCGAAGTGATGGGCCAGCCCTACGTGCGCACCGCCTCGGCCAAGGGGATGGCCTGGCGGGACGTCGTGTGGCGCCATGCGCTGCCGAACGCGGCGGTGCCGATCGTCACCATCGTCGGCTTCATGGTCGGCTCGCTGATCGCCGGCGCCGTGGTGGTGGAATCGATCTTCTCCTGGCCCGGCATCGGGCGTCTGCTCGTCGTCTCCGTCACCAACCGCGACCTGCCCGTCGTGCAGTGCATCCTCCTCATGATCGCCTCGGCCATGGTGGTCTCCAACCTGATCGTCGACCTCCTCTATGGCTGGCTCGACCCGCGCCTGCGTTCGCAGGCGGCACATTGAGGAGCGCGTCATGACCGTGATCGACACCGCCACTGCCCAACGTGGACGCGGCTTTGCCGAACGGCTTCTCCTGCGCACGCGGAACGCGGCGCCGTTCAGCGTTGGCCTCGGCATCATCTGGCTCGCCGCAATGGTCTTCATCGCGATCTTCGCAGACGTATTGCGGCCCTACGGCATTACTGCGATGGACCTTTCGAGCCGCCTCGTCGGCCCGGGCCATCCGACACACTGGCTCGGCACCGACGAGCTTGGCCGCGATGTCCTTTCGCGCCTTCTCCAGTCCATCCGCATCTCCCTGGTCATCGCCTTCGGTGCGACCATCCTGTCGGCCGTCTTCGGTACGGCGCTAGGCTTTGCCGCCGCCAAGTTCCGCGGCGTCGTCGAGCATCTGGTCCTGGCGCTCGCCGATTTCCAGGCGGCATTGCCGTTTCTCATCATGTCCCTGGCGCTGCTCGCCTTCTTCGGCTCGTCCATGTGGCTTCTTGTCTGCCTGATGGGCTTCTACGGCTGGGAGCGCTATGCCCGCATCGCGCGCGGACTTGCGATCTCCGCTAGCGCGCAGGGTTATGCATCGGCGGTCGTGCAACTCGGCGCAACGCCCATGCGGGTCTACTTCCGCCACATCCTGCCGAACATTGCCTCGACGCTGATCGTCTCGATGACGCTGACCTTTCCCGAGATCATCTTGATGGAAAGCGGGCTGTCCTTCCTCGGGCTCGGCGTGCAGCCGCCCCAGTCGAGCCTCGGCAACATGGTCGGGTTCGGGCGCGAATACCTGACCACCGCACCCTGGATCATGCTCGCCCCCGCGATGATCATCATGCTGACGACGCTCTCGATCTCGCTGGTCGGCGACTGGTTGCGCGACAAGCTCGACCCGACTGTTCGCTGAAATCCACATCAACCTTCAAAAGGAGAACCGACATGTCCAACATCATTGCCACGGGCTTCAATTCCGGGTCCGTCGACGGCGAGCTCGACAGCCTCGAAAAGGATCTACGCCGCCTTGCCGGCATCGGCGTCGACACGGTGGAACTCGCGCTGACGAGCCTCGACCTCATCGCGGGAGGCCGCATCATCCCCGAGCGGGCAGACCGTCTTGCCAAGCTGACGAGCCAGTTCGATTTCCGCTACACGGTGCACGGTCTCGTCTCGTCGAACTTCATGGACCCGGCGACCTGTGGCTACCAACTCGCCGCCGCCGAGGCGTTGGCGCAGCTTTGCGATCGAATTGGCGCGGGCATTCTCGTCCAGCATGGCGGTCATCTGCGCCCCGACCAGGTCCACGAGCGGGCCGATGCCGACCGCCGCGAGCGCGACGCGCTTCATGAACTCGCCGAGTTCTGCAAGCCCTATGGCGTGCGCATCGCCTTCGAGAACATCTTCACCGCCGAGCAGGGCCAGTACCGCCAGACGCCGTCGCAGGTGGCCGAGACGGTGGCGGCGGTCAACCATCCCAACCTCGTCGCGCTGATCGATTTCAGCCACGCCTATATCGAGGCAACCTATCGCGGCCTCGACTTCCGCGACGAGCTTCGGGCCATGGCGCGGGTCGCCGGACACCTGCACGTCCATGATTCCTTCGGCCGCCCGCAGGCTTCCTACAAACCGTTCTTCGTCCAGGAGAACAACGCGCTCGGCATCGGCGATCTGCACATGCCGCTCGGTTGGGGCGACATCGACTGGGATGACATCTTCGCCGAGCTGGAATTCCTGCCCGATACGGTCCTGATGATGGAAATCGGGCCGCGTTACCGCAACGAGCAGCCGCAGAGCCTGGAACGTGCCCGCGCGCTGATGGCGCGCAACGGCAAGGCGGCGGCCCGCGCGGCCTGATCCGAACGTCGATATCCCGTGAGCGGCGCTCGCTTGCGAATTCGATGCTCAGGGCAGGGGAGCGAGTGCAATTGCGAGGTCGTCCCAGACGTCCTGCCGCCGGATCGTCTCTTTCCACTGCAAGAAACGAGCGCTCGGCTCCTGGGAGCCGAGCGCGATTTTGCGAGGCGCCGCGCCTTAGCTAGCGCTGGCCGGGCTTGCTCTCGCGGCCGTCAAAGCGTGCCGTTCCACGACCGCCGATACCACGACGCCTGCCACAAGAGCCCAGAATGGCGCACTGATCCCGAGCAGCGACACGTTGGAGAGCGACACGGCAAGCGCGACGAAGGCGCCGGTCTGATTGCCGAACGACCGTCCGAAAGCATTCTGTAGCGCTGCGAGAAGCACGCCGATCATGGCCAGCCCCGCAACGGTCCCGATCAGTGCGCCGGGCAGCGACATGACGATCGGCACGGCCGCGCCCGCCACGATACCGAAGGTACCGAACAGAACGCCGTTCACCACGGTCGCGGCATAGCGGCCTTCCTTGTTCTCGCCCGCCTGCTCGGAAGAGCAGATCGCGGTCATCGGTCCGGCGATGTTGGCATTGTGACCGCCGAGCAGGCCTGCAGCAACGCCGCCGACGCCAGAAATCACGGTCATCATGTTGATCGGCGGCTTGTAGCCTTCGGCCATCAGCACGCCCGTTGCCTGTGCATTCTCGGCGCCGATGACGAGCAGCGCCAGCGGCACGGCGATCGCCAGAAACGCGTCGATGGTAAAGGTCGGTGCGGTGAATTCGGGGAACACGAAGGCAATATCGGTTGCCGCAGCACCGACCGAACCGGTTGCGAATGCAGCGACGAGGCCGGCGACGAGGGCGGCGAGCACCGGCGGTATCGTCTTGGTCATGCGCATCGACACGAAGAAGGCGATAATGGCCGCGCCTGCGATCAGCGGTGCGGTACCGAGCGAGCCGACTGCGCCGGTCGCAAAGCGCATCAATGCACCGGCGATCATGGCCATGACGATCGGCATCGGAATCCAGCGCATCACTTTGCCGATCAGGCCCGAGATGCCGAGAAAGAACACGATCGCGCCAGCCATGATGAAGGCGCCGACAGCCTGGTCGAAGGAGAAAGTGGCGAGCGAGCCGGCGACCATCGCGGCGCCGGGGATCGAATAGGCGCCGGTGATCGGCTGCTTGTAACGCAGCGCCAGGAACAGGCTGATCAGTCCTCCGAGGAAATAGATGGCGAACAGCCATGCCACCGTCTGGCCGTTGGTCAGGCCGCCGTCATTGGCGGCGCCGATCACGATGAGCGCCGGGCCGGAGCAGCCGAAGATCGCGGCGACGAGACCGGCACTAAAGGACTTTACGGTAAGATATTTCGGCAGGTCCCGCAGCCCTGAAGCAAAGCCGGGAGCCGGCTCGATGATATGTCTGGCGTCCGTATTCATTGAAATTCCTCCCATTGACGGCCGCGCCCCCTGGTGCGGCCCGGTGAAAAAAATGCCGGACCCTTGCGGGGCCCGGCTTTGGTTTCAGCGACCGACGAAGACGGCGGCTCGCTTTTCGTGAAAGGCGTTGACCCCTTCGCGGAAATCTTCGGACTGGCGAAGGCGGCTGTAGCAATGCCCTTCCAGTTCGATCGCGGTGGTGAGCAGCGCATCGTCGGTGTCGTTCAAGAGCTTCTTGGCGGTGCGCTGGGCGATCGGCGAGAAAGCGATCAACTCCTCGACCAGGGCATCGACGGCCTTTTCCAGATCGGTGTCGGCGACGACGTCGGAGGCGATGCCCCAGTCATAGGCCTGCTGTCCGGTGATGCGCATGGAGCGCATGACGATGTTCTTGGTGCGCGTGACCCCGACCATCTTCTGGAGGCGGGCCGAGCCGCCCGAGCCGGGAATCTGGCCGAGCTTCTGCTCGGGCAGCGCATAGCGCGTGGTGTCGGTCGCGATGCGGAAATCGCAGGCGAGCGACAGTTCGAAGCCGACCCCGAAACAATAGCCGCGATTGGCCGCAATCACCGGCTTGGAGCAGCGCGCCGGCGCGGCGATGTTCCAGGCGAGCTTGGAGACGTGCTCCGGGCTCGCCTCGAGGAAGCCCTTGATGTTGCCCCCGGAAGAGAAGTGATCGCCTGCGCCTGTGACGACGATGATGCGCACGCGATCGTCCTCGTCGAGCGCTTCGAAGACGAGGCGGAGCTGGTCGCGCGCCATCATCGAGACGACATTGTAGGGCGGCCGGTCGAGCGTGATGTCGGCTCGTTGACGCTCAGCGTCGATGACGACGGTGAAGCCGTCGAGGTCTGCAAGACGCTTGTCGTCAAAAGTGGCTTTTTCTGCCATGTCGGAAGTCCTTCTGTTCATCAGGCGGAGTGCTTATTGGTTTTCGGGGGTGCGTTGTTCTTCGCGGTAATCGCCGGCGACGAGCATTCGGCGCAGAATCTTTCCGACGGGCGACTTGGGAATGTCCTCGACGAAGACGATGCGGCGGGGCCGGCGGAAATTGGCAAGGCCCGAGGTCTTGCAGTGCTGGTCGAGCTCCTCGACCGTCACGTCGCCGCGGCGCTTGACGAAGGCGGTGACGATCTTGCCCCAGCGCTCGTCGGGAAGGCCGACCACGGCAACTTCGGCGACGTTGTCATGCAGCGACAGGCAGCTTTCCACCTCGACGGGCGAGACGTTCTCGCCGCCGGTGATGATCATGTCGTCGGCGCGGCCCGTGACGAACAGATCGCCATCCTTGTCGAAGAAGCCGGTGTCGCCGGTGAAGTACCAGCCCTTGCGCAGGGCCTTTTCGGTCGATTCAGGCCTGTTCCAGTAACCTTCGAAGGCCTCGTCGCTCTTGGCGAGCGCGATGATTTCGCCTTCCTCGCCGGGTTCGGCAAGTTCGTCGGGGCTTGCCGCGTTCAGCTTCGCGACCCGGATCATCTGGTTGATGCCGGCGCGTCCCGCCGATCCGGGCTTTGACGCTGCTTTCTGATCGATGGTGAACGTGTAGATCTCGGAGGAGCCGTAATGGTTCACGAACAGTTCCGGCTTGAAGGCGTCGTCGAGCTTGCGCAGCAGTCCATCCGTCATCGATGCGCCTGCATAGCCAAGCTTGGTCACCGACTTCACGCGCTGCGGCGAGAAACCTTCGTGGTAGACGACGTCGTGATAGAGCGTCGGCACCAGATAGAGGTTGGTTATCCCTTCGGCCTCGATCAGGTCGATCGCCTTGCCGGCGTCGAAGCGCGGGAGGCAGATGAACGCGCCGCCGATCAGCGAGGATGCGATCAGCGAGCGTACCCCCATCGTGTGATAGAGCGGCATGACGCCGAGCGTGCGTTCGCCAAGGCGATAAAGGTTCTGCGCCACATGGGCGAGCGCCCCGGCGCGTTCGGCGCGATGGCGGCGCGGCACGCCCTTCGGCCGGGACGTGGTGCCGGAGGTGTAGAGCATCAGCGACCAGTCGTCGGCCGATGCCTGCGGCACGGCGAGCGGTGCGTGCGCCTGCATCATTGCCGCAAGTTCGGTGGCCGATTTCTTGGCGAGACCGGCGGCTTTCGCCGAGTTGGCGACGGCTTCCTCGGTCACTTCCTCGTAGAACACGGCCTTGGCGCCGGAATCGGCAATGCCGTGATCCACCTCGTCAGCCTTGGCGCGCCAGTTCAAAGGCGTGACGATGATGCCGACGAACTGGCACGCCCAATGAAGCGAGGCGTTCTCCCAGCGGTTCTGCATCGCCGTCAAAACGTGGTCGCCACGCCGCAGCCCCATTTCCCCAAGACCGGCGACAAGTGCCGAAATGCGCTCGTACCATTCGCCATAAGTCAGGCGCGTGTCGCCGTCCACGATGGCGAGCGCATGTGGATCGCGATCCACGCTCGCCACAAAACTCGTTCCCAAATCAAACATTGCCGTTAGCCTCCTCCCTGCGGATGTCATCGAGGGCCGAAAGAGCGGCCTCCACGATTGTCGCGTATCCGGTGCACCGGCACAGGTGACCGGAAAGATGGTCGCGCACCTCCTCGCGTCCTGCGTCGGGCCGTGCGCCGATCAGCGCATCGAGTGACATCAGGATGCCAGGCGTGCAGAAGCCGCATTGCAGGCCGTGATGGCGTTTGAACGCGGCCTGAAGCGCGGACAGCCGAGCTTCGCCGGGCGATAACGCTTCGACGGTGCGGATGTCGGTTCCTTCCGCCTGAACGGCGAGCATCAGGCAGGCACGCGCCGGCGCTCCATCGACCTGGATCGTGCATGCGCCGCACACGCCGTGCTCGCAGCCGACATGCGTGCCGGTCATGCCGATCTCATGGCGGATGAAGTCGCTCAGAAGCGTCCGGCTTTCCGCCTCGGCTCTGACGGGAAGACCGTTGAGCCGGAAGGCGACGGTCCTTTTCTGATGGGCTTTCAGACGAGACATGCGGCAGCCTCCTCGATCGTCCTGCGGCCAAGTCGCCGTGTGAGTTCGCGCCGGTAGCTGGCCGAAGCGTGAATGTCGTCGCGGGCGTTGAGGTCCCAGGCGATCTCGTTCAGCGCATCATCGAGGCCGGGATCGCTCGGCAACGGTACGTCGAAGCGCCGCGGCCGGTCGTCCACGCCGGCAATGGCGATCGATGCGGATCGCTCGGTGACGACTGCGGCCACCGCCGTGATGGCGAAATCGCCGTGGCGACGCCCGATTTCATTGAAGCCGTATCCGGTGCCCTCGCGGCGGGTGGGGAACGACACCGCTTCGATCATTTCGCCTTCGCCAAGCTCGGTCGCCATCATGCCGAGGAAGAAATCGTCGGCTGCAACCGTGCGCCGCTTGCGTTTCGTGCGCAGGTGCAGACTTCCCTGAAGCGCGATCAGCGACAACGGCAGCTCCGCGCTCGGATCTGCATGGGCGAGCGAGCCGCAGACCGTGCCCCGCGCGCGGGTCTGGACATGGCCGAGCCAAGGCAGGGCCATCGCTACGAGCGGCAACCGGGCGGAAAGGTTCGGCCATGCTTCGAGCTGCGCCTGACGCACGCCTGCGCCGATCCTGATGTCGTTGGCGCTGGCCTCGATCTTGCGCAGATCATCGATGCCCATGATGTCGACGAGAACCGCTGGCCGGGCGAGGCGCATGTTGAGCATCGGCACCAGCGACTGGCCTCCGGCGATGACACGGGCATCGCCGCCTGCCTCGTGCAGCAGGTCCAGGGCCTCGTCGAGCGTTGCGGCCTGAAGGTAGTCAAAAGCTGCGGGCTTCATGCGCGCCTCCCCAGGAGCGATCGAAGTCGCGCCAAGATGCCGGACGAAGCGGACTTGGCGGCCTTGCCGCGCCCGGCATACCGGGCAAGCGACTGGAAGAACTGGCCGATGACCACCCGCGCCGCACCATCGAGCAGGCGCCCGCCGACGGAGGCCACCTTGCCGCCTATACCGGCTTCGTAGCTGTAGGAGACCCGGGTGCCAGTCTCTGTCTTGGTCAGCGTGATGCGACCCTGTCCGCGTCCAGACCCGAGCGCCCCTTCGGTGCCGCCGGAAAGCGTCACCGCTTCCGGTTCAACCATGTCCGACAGGGTGATATCGGCCCGGTAGCGCCCCTTGACCGGACCGACACCCAACGTGACGTCGGCGCGGAATTGGGTGTCGGAGATCTTTTCGACCTTGTGGGCGCCAGGAATGATCGCTTCCAGCGTCTTGGGATCGAGCAGCATCGCCCAAATCTCTTCACGCGGGGCGGAAACCTCAGCGGACCCTTCGCCAGAAAGCGTCCGCTCGCCCGCGCGCGCCTTCATCGGCTTGACGTCGCGTTTCGGCTTTGCCGAGGGCTTCTCCTCGCCGTGGATCAGGGCCGAAATCTTGCTCGGCGAGAGCGGCAGCGTCAGGTCCTCGACACTGGTCGCATCGGCGATGGCGTTGGCGATGCAGACCGGCGTCGACATGCAGTTGCCTTCGCCGACACCTTTTGCGCCGAGCGGCGTGAAGGGCGACGGGCTCTCGAAATGAAGGATGACCGGCTCCGGCGTCTCCAGCACGGTCGGGATCAGATAGTCGGCGAGCGTGCCGGTCAGGAAGGCCCCGTCCGCGCCATAGGCATATTCTTCGTAGAGTGCGGCACCGAGCGCCTGGGCAAAGCCGCCGCGTACCTGGCCGTCCACCATGCCGGGATGAAGGATCGTGCCGCAATCATGCATGGTCACGTAGCGGTCGATGCGCGCCGCGCCGGTATCGCGGTCGATTTCCACGCCGCAGAAATCGAAGATGAAGCCATGGCAGAGGGACGAATTGATCCCGTCCTGCGGCGTCGGCGCGGTCAGTTCATCGGGCGTCCAGAACACGGTCTCGCGGATCGTCTGCCCGGTGCCTTCCGGCACGGTGCCCGGAGCCCAGTGGCTGGCCGCGGCAACACGCGCGAAGGAGACGGAATTGTCGGGGTTGCCGCTGTCGAACACCTTGCCGTCGGCGAATTCGACCTGTTCGGCGGTGACGTTGAGCTGAGCTGCGGCAATGGTCGCCAGCCGACCGCGCAGACTGTCTGCCGCGAGTTTTGCGGTCCCGGCGACGGCCGGGGCAAAGCGGCTTGCATAATTGCCCGATGCGATCGACCAGGCGTCCCGGTTGGTGTCGAGCTCGGTGTTGACCCGAACCGCGCTGAGCGGCAGCCCCAGCCGGTCGGCGACGACCTGCGCGAGCACCGTGCGGTGGCCTTGCCCCTGCGGCACCGATGCGACCTTGACGGTGACGGATCCGAGCGGATCGATCCCGACCGTCGCCACGGCCTGCGCGCCGTTCTTCAGCCCGGCCTTGGCGCGTGCTTCCGGCGTCAAGACGGTGGTGATGTAGCCCATGTTCGAGACGCTCGGTTCCACCGCGGCGGTGAAGCCGATGCCGTAGAGCCGGCCTTCGGCGCGGGCCGCGTCGCGCCGGGCGATCAGTTCGTCGAGCCCGCCTTCGGTGACGGCACGGTCGAGCGCCGACTGGTAGTCGCCGGAATCGAGCAGGGCACCTGTCGCCGTGCGGTAGGGAAAGGCGTCACTCGGCACCAGGTTCTTGCGAATCACGTCAAGCCGGTCGAGCCCGAGTTCGTCGGCGATCTTGTGGACCAGACGTTCCAGCGGGAAATAGATCTGGGGGCCGCCGAAACCCCTGTTGAGGCCTGTCGGTGTCTTGTTGGTCAGAACGACCCGATTGCGGATGGTGACGTTCTCGATCGCGTAAGCACCGGTCATGTTGCCGTGCATCCGGTAGAGCGTCGCCGGCTCGGGCGCCCGCAGATGTGCGCCGCAATCCTCGATCTGGTCCCAGGAAAGCGCCGTGATCCGCCCGTCGGATTCCACCGCCGCTTCCAACGTCGTCACCCGGTTGGTTGCCGAGACTGAAGCGGTCAGGTGCTCCAGGCGATCCTCGATCCACTTGACCGGCCGATTGGCGACGCGCGCGGCGATGGCGACAAGCACGACATAGGGAAAGACGCCCTGCTTGACGCCGAAGGAGCCGCCCGAATCCGGCGGGGTGCGCAGCCGCATGCGGTTGCCCGGCACTTTGAGCGCGCGCGAGAGAACCGCATGGATGGAGAAAGGCCCCTGGAAGTTCGCCGTGACGTCGTAGGCGTCTTCGCCGGGGTCGTATTCGGCGATCACGCCATAGGTCTCGATCGGCGTGCAGGAATTGCGCGGATAGGCGGTGGTGATCGCGATCCGGTGCGCGGCGACCGCGAAAGCAGCGTCCGGGTCGCCGTAGCGGAACGCGCGTTCGTTGATCAGGTTCGTACCAAGCGAGGGGTGGAGCACCGGCGCGTCGTCGAGCAGAGCCGCGCGCGGCTCGATCACGGGAGGCAACGTCTCGTAGGTGACCTCCACAAGGTCCAGCGCGTCTTCGGCGACATAGCGGCTTTCCGCCACCACCAGCACGACCGGCTCGCCGACATAGCGGACGCGGTCTCGCGCCATCGGCCAGCATTCGACATCAGCCTTCACTCCGACGACGAGGCTGTTGGTCAGATTTGCGACCTCTTCGCCGGTCAGTACCGCATACACACCGGGATGGGCCCTGGCCTTTTCGGTATCGATGGCGCGGATTTCGGCATGGGCATGCGGCGAGCGCAGGAATGCAGCATGCGCAGTATCACGGCGTGTCGGAAGATCGTCGATAAAGCGCCCGCGGCCTTTGAGCAGGCTCGCATCTTCCACGCGTTCGACCGACTTTCCGACGAGGCTTTTCGGCCGCGTGTGCTCGTTCATGGCATTTCCTCCCTGGCGCGTGCGTTGGAAGCAGCACCATTTACGGAAGGAACAGCCATTGAGCCTAACCGGCGATACCGGCGTGTCTCATGACTTACCGAGGAGTCTCAAATTGCGGCCCAGCGAGACGCGTCACGGAGCGGAACACGCTCGGCGACGACCCGGCGTGATCGTGGAAGAAGCGCGAAAAATGCGCCGGAACCGAAAAGCCGAGCCGCTCGCCGATGTCGGCGAAGGTCTCTTGTCCGTCCGAGACGGCGCTCACGGCGCGTTCGAGCCGCTGAACGTTGAGATAGACGCGGGGGCTGACGCGCATGACACTTTCGAACTGTCGGAAGAAATGCGCCCGCGACATGCCCACATCGGCCGCCAGCGTGTCCATGTCCGAGATCGTGCCGGGGCTCTCCTTCATCAGCATGACGGCCTTGCGGATGCGGAAATCGGACGGCTCGCGCACGGCCATCGCGCTGATCGACTGAGGCACGCCGCGCCAAGCGGTAAAACGCTCGATGACCGTGATCATCAGCCGGCCGAGCATGTCCTCGTGCAATGCGGCGGCTTGCGGTGCATGCACCATTGCCTCTGCCAGCTCGCGGGCAAGCCGCCTGATATTCGGCGTGATCGAGCCAACCGCCGACTCGAAGAAGTCCGGCGCATGGCTGGCACCCCAGTTCTTGCGGAAATGTTCCAACCATTGGGGTTCGATGTAGAGCGCCAGGATCACCGTCTTCGGCCGTGAAAGATCATGCGCGTAGGCATGCGGCTCCCAGGCGTTGATCAGCACGGCGCTTTCGTCGGTCAGGAGCACAGTGCGGTCGCGCACCGAAAACTGCGTGTCCGCCCCCTCGACCTTCAGCAGCACGTGGCAATGCGGGTGCGCGTGGCGGACCAACGGCCTGTCCATGTCGAGAAGAGCCACCCGCCCGAACCGGCCGATGGCGATGCGCAGCGCGTTGGACATTCTATCCAGCCTTTCCTTCTCCTACTCACCAATATGCCGCGTCAGGTCGTCGACGCAATCTTCGACTAACACCAGAAGCTAGAACCTGTGCGAGCCGAGAAGCCCGAGAACGCCTTGCGGGCCCCATTCAACATCACGAAAGCTATTGCGTTGAAAACTCCTGATCTCCGAAGAACAGAAGTTCGTCAGGACCCCGGTGCCGTCGCCGCTGAGGAACTGTTGCGTTATCTCATCGACGGGCTAGCCTACGAACTGCGGCACCTACCATACAGGCAAACACGTACGGGGCGTAAATTTCGAGGAGATTATCTGTGCGGCTGCGACTTAATTCTCGAAGGCGCGCGAACGCAGCCAACCGAAAAAGACGCCATCACCACTTTCAATGACAACTCTCCCCTGGAGACTGGCCGACCGGCAAATGGCCGATCTCGTAAACATTTTGCGTCACCTGGCCGGGCGTGGCGGACTGTTTCGGCTTGGCAGGTTGGAGGACATCAAGCACTAACGTACAGCTGTTCAACATTGCGCTGTACTTCATGGCAGCCTCCGGGGGTTTTGGCCATGACGGATTTCGATCGCTTAATGTTTGATGAGGCCGTCACGTCGTGTGAAAAAGTCTCGGAAGGAACTTCTGTTCATGATCCACCACGCCGAAAAGCGATTGAAATAGCGAACCGGGCGTGCGAATTGATCTGCGTCAGGATGGCCTGCCGCGATAAGGATCAGCAGTTATCAGAATAAATAGAGACATATCTAAACCTGACGTAAACCATTCACGTTCACGTCATTTTAGATTTCGATCTGCTACTCTTTCTCTGTATCGGAGAACAGAGATGAATAGAGCGCTGATTTCAGTCATTTTGTTGATCGCCCTTAGCACCAAGGCTGGTGCCCAAAGTTTCACTTCGCCGGCCTATATCCAGCAGATCGCGCCGACGTCCGCTTCCGTGCGGATGACGACCAGCGAGCTGATGCAGCCGATCGTCGAACTCGCCATGCAGATGCCCGCCTTGCAGCCGAGCGGCCCGGGAAATCTCGGCCTCGTCTGGCAGCAGGGCAGCGGCAACCAGGGCACGGTCAGCCAGTTCGGCAGCCGCAATGTCGGCCTGATCCAGCAGATCGGCCTCAACAACGTCGCCTCGATCACGCAGCGCGGGATCGGTCACCAGGCGATGGTTTCGCAGCAGGGCAACGGCAACGTCGCGATCATCCGCCAGCGCTGATCGCGCTCAAGCGGACGGCCGGCCCGCAGGCGTCAGTCGCCGGTGCCGGCGGGATCGACCTCGGGCTGCTCGACGAGATCCGGATCGGGCTGCGCGACGCCGCCGAAATCCGGGAAGTCGATCGAGAAGCCCGGCGAGCCGCCGCCTTCGGTCTGCGCCGTCGCCTGCGACAGGAGCCAGTTTCCATTCAGCGGATCGCCGCCGAGCGACGGGTTGATCGGCCGATAGACGAGCTCGGATGCCTGGGCGGCGCCGCCGGCAAGCACAGCGCCAGCAAGAAGAGCGGCAGCCAAAACCTTCATTTGAGAATCCTCCGGAACAAGAACAACGGCGCAATACAGCCGGTGGACAGATTATCTCTTCGGTAGCACATACATCTTGCCGGGCACAATCACGACGGCGACGTTATTCAGCCCACTGATGCCCGTCGGCATCAGGAAGTTGCGCGACTGATTGGTCTGGAACGCGACGACGGTTGTGTTGTGCGAATTGCGCACGTCGAGGACGCCGGCAAGATTGTTGCCCACCTGCACGTAACCGACATCGTTGTTGCTGCCCGACACGCCGACGAGCTGGAAGTTGTTGTCGCCGCGGCTCGCCTGCAGGACGTTGTTGCTGGTGCCCGACTGGACGAGGAGCAGCGCCGAATTGCTGCCCTCTATCGCCTGAACCGCGCGATTGCGTGTGCCTTCCTGCGCGATCAGCGAGGCGCTGGAATGCCCCTCGATCGACGAATTGACCGAATGGCCGGTGCCGATCTGCGCGATCGAGGTCGTGTTGCCGGCCTGCCCGGCGACGAACGGGTTGATCGGCTGCATCAGGCTGGAGACGACCGCCTCCGCGCGCGCACCGCCATAGTCCGCCTCGTTGACGATGCGGATTTCCGTCGCCGCGGCAATGCCCACCGACAGGGCCAGCGCGGCCATTGCGCCTGCAAGTCGTTTCGTCCAGCTCGTCATGTGCCAGTCCCCTGTTGCCCCGATCCGCGCCTCACAGCCGGATCGCGCCCTCGTCGAGATCGATGTCCGTCTTCACGCGGCAGAGCGCCGCGCCGTTCGCTTCCGTCACCTCGAGGTCGATCGAGACCTTGGAGGCCCGCCCGATTCCGACCACGCTCGAGCCGAGCGTCCCTCCGGAAAACCGGTTCGCCTGGCTGGTCGTGTTCGAGTTGGAGCCCGACCAGCTGGAGATGGCGAAGCGGTAGGTGCCGGCCAGTTCGTGCGAGGTTTCGATGAAGGGCCGCAGGAACACGCCGCCATTGCCGTCGACCGTCACGCCGCATGCGGCGATGCGTGGGTCGAGGATGTCGCCGTCGATCGTCTGGCCGTTCATCGAAGCTTCGCTTGCGCTGGAGAAAAGGAGGAGACCCGTTGCGATGAGCGATTTGCCGATCATGCGAGCCTCCCGGATTTCGAAAAGAATGGCGGGGCGCCTCGCGACGCCCCGCCAGATCATCAGTTCCCGTTCGACTGCGAGACCACGGCGACGTTGCCGCGCCCGTACTGGCCGACGAAGGAGCTGTTCGCGGAGCCCGACTGCGCGACCGATGCGAAGTTGGCTTCTGTGGCATTGGAGCCGGTGCCCTGCTGAACGACCAGCGAAGAGTTGCCGCTGTCGATCTGGTTCACCAGCGCATAGCTGTAGGCACCGGACTGATAGACCGCGGAGTTCTGAGCATTGCCCGTCTGCGAGACCAGAGCACCGGAATTGTCGGCATTCTGGACGGTCAGCGAGTTGCTGCCCACGCTGGCGATCTGCAGCGTCGTGGCGGAGTTCGCATTGCCCTGCTGAATGGTGAGGGCGTTGTTGCCCGAACCGTTCTGCTGGGTGGTGCCGGCCGCGTTGCCCGTCCCGCTCTGGATCGTTCCGGCAACGGAGAGCGCGGAGGTCGTCTGCAGGGTCGAGGCGGTGTTGCTCGTCCCGTCCTGCACCGTGGCAGCCGCCACGCCGGCAACGAGCGACTGCACCGTCGACGCCGTGTTCAGGTCGCCGATCTGAACGGTGCCGGAGATTGCGCCGACGCTGGCGAGCTGGAAGGTCGATGCCGTGTTGCCGTCACCGAACTGCGCGATGCCTGCAACAGACGCCGCGACTGGGCCGGGAAGGTTGACTTCCAAGATGCCCGGAATGTTCGTGACTTCGACGGAACCGCCCTGGATGTTGGTTGCCGTGTTGCCATCACCCGACTGGACGATCGCGGCTGCCGACAATGTTGCAGGCGAGTTTGCCGTGTTGACGGGGATATCGAGCACTTCCAGGGTCACCGTCTCGACGCCCTGGACGTTGGCGGCATTGTTGCCGTTGCCGTCCTGCACGATGAGAGCCGCGACTGCGGAGCTGCCATTCTGCTGCGCGTTGCTCGCCGTGTTGCCGTCGCCGATCTGCACGTTGACAGCGAGCGCATCGGTCACGCCGGCCTGGAGATTGCTCGCCAAATTGTCGTCGCCGACCTGCACGTTGACGGCGGTCGCCGCCTCGGTTGCGGTCTGGACGTTGCCGGCATCGTTGTCGTCACCGACCTGGACGTTCGCTGCATCCGAACCGAGCGTGGCCGTCTGCAAGTTCGAGCCGGTGTTGAGGTCGCCAACCTGAACGTTCATCGCGTTCGAGTCGGTCGTGAGTGCGGTCTGCGTGTTGCCGGCGATGTTGTCGTCGCCGACCTGAACGTTGGCCGCATTGGCGCCCGAGGTAGCGGTCTGGCTGTTGGCGGCGAGATTGTCGTCGCCGATCTGCAGGTTCGCCGCGTTGGAGTCCGCCGACAGCGTCTGGACGTTGAAGGCGTCGTTGCCGTCGCCGATCTGGACCGAAGCGGCATCGGCGCCGTTGGTCGCGATCTGCTGGTTGGAAGCGAGGTTGCCGTCGCCGAACTGACCGATGATGGCGTTGGAGTCGACGGTTGGGATTACGGTGCCAGGAGCATTGTCGACAGCCGCTACACTTTCAGTCTGAACCCAATCGTAGTCATCGCCGTAGATGGGCCAGCCGAATAATGGAACAGTTCCGATTTGCCTGGTACCAATCTTCTTCCACTCGAATTTCGTGTACCCTTGCGATGCACCGGTCCCAGGTGTGTAGTGGCCAAGTTGGGTGTTCGATGCAACGTTTACGTCGCCGACCTGAACTACAGCAGCATTAGAATTTTCGGCGCGCACCGAAGCAAGACCGCCGGCAAAGCTGGAGGCAAGGTAGTCAGTTCGATATCGCCAGTTGAGTTCATACAACGGCCCTGCCAGACCACCCGAATAGTTATTCAGGTCCGCGGTAAAGCTTGCGCCCGCATACGCAACTTCTGAACCCTGCGTGTTGCTGGCAACATTCCCGTCGCCAACCTGCAGGATCGCCGCATCGACGCCCGCGCTACCGGCCTGCTGCGTGTTCGCGCCCGTATTGCCCGAGCCGAACTGGGCGATCCAGGCTGCCGAGCTCGTCACGTCGACCTGCGTATTGAAGGCCTGGTTGAGCGCGCCGCCGTCATTGCCCTGAATGATGTTGGCCGAGCTGCCGGTCACGTCCGTCTGGGTGTTGGCGCCCAGATTGTCGGCGGAGCCTTCGCCGTACTGCACGATCAGCGCGCTGGAATTGACGACGTCGGTTTGCGTGTTGACGCCGGTGTTGCCGGAGCCGAGCTGGAGAATGGTGGCCGAGGTCGGATCGACATTGGTCTGCGTATTGACGCCGACATTGCCCGAGCCGCCCTGGATGATCAGGGCCGTCGCGTCGGAACCGCCGGTCTGCGTATTGACGCCGGTATTGCCGTCGCCGAACTGCGCGATGCCTGCGGCATTGTCCACGCCGGCGGACTGGGTGTTGTATCCCTGGTTGAGATCGCCGACCTGGAGCGTGCCGGCCGAATTGTTGCCGCCATCGACCTGGCCGGTCTGCTGGTTGGCCGCAATGTTGCCCGCGCCGTCCTGGACGATGAGGGCCGAAGCGTTCGTGCCCGGCGAAAGATTGTCGGCGCCGACCTGGTTGTTGAAGGCGGTGTTGGTTTCGCCGAGCTGGACGATGCCGGCGACGTCGCCGAAGCCGTCCTTCGAATTGTTCGTGGCGATATTGTCGTCGCCGATCTGGAGTGTGGTGGCCGCGTTGCCGGTGCCGTCACGGCTCAGGTTCGTGGCGGTGTTGTCGTCGCCGAACTGGGCGATCGCCGCAATGTGGGCGGTGCCGCCGGTGTGCAAGTTGAACGCGTCGTTGCGTTCGCCGCCCTGAATGATGCCGACGCTGCCGCGCGTGCTCGAATCCTGGCTGTTGGCGGCGACGTTGTCGCTGCCGACCTGCACGATGCCAGCCTCGTTGTCCTGGCCGATGTCATACTGCGAGATCGTCGAGGCCTGGTTGTAGATGTCGATCTTCTGGGTGTTCGCGGCGACGTTGCGTGCGCCGGCCTGCACGATGGTTGCGTCCGAGCCGGTCTGCTGGCTCTGCGCGTTGGTGGCGACGTTGGTCGTTCCGCCCTGGATGATGCCCGCAAACGAGTTGGTCGCCTCAACATTGGTGCCGTCGAGCTGGCTGCTGAATGCGTAGTTGCCCTCGGCCGAATCGTTGCCATTCAACTGGATGATGCCGGTATCGTTGCCGGTGCCGGTCTGCTCGCTCTGCGCCAGGTTGGCATAACCGCCCTGGAAGATCGCGCCACGGTTCTGGCCGGTCTGCAGGAACTTGTTGACGATGTTGCCCTCGCCGAACTGGGCGATGCCGGCGATGTTGCTCCCCTTCTGCAGGAAGTTGTCGCCGATGAAGTTGAGGCTGCCGCGCTGCATCACGCCGAGCGTGTTGGAGCCGACCTGCGCGTCACCGCCTTCGCCATTCGTCGGCAGCGGCGTGAAGACGTTCTGCTGTCCGTACTGATAGACGAACGCGTCGTTGCTGCCGAACTGCGACAGATACGCATAGTTGCTGCGGTCGCGCTGGCCGACGAAGGCGCTGTTGCCCTCTTCGGTCGTCGTCTGCGCGTGCGCCGCGCCGGTGAGGGCGATCATTGCGACGCCCGCCAAAAGTTTAGTTCGTGACATGTCTTGTCTCCCTGACGCCTTGACCCGCGGGAGACCCTCCCCCGCCCAAAATTGCCCCCCGTGCCCCTGGGAGCGACGGTTAACGCCGGGTTAATATCATCCACGATTGCAGAGTCGCAAGTCAAAATACTTTCTAAATCGCTAAATGGTGAATCGTGACTCTCTAAAATTCATGATGACTCGTTCAAAATGATACAAGAGACATGATATGCTTCGAACTGAAACAAATCCCGCGTCAGACTGTGCGCGCATGTGCCAAAACGAAATACGCCCCGCCGGTTTCCCGGCGAGGCGCACGAACTTAGAAATAATGTCAGGTAGAGCGTGTCAGGGCACGGCTATCGATTCAAGGGCAACCTGAAACCGTGCGACTGCATCGACTACGCTCCTTGCGGCAGCTTTCTAGCGTACGATGTCGAGAATTCTCGGATCAACTTCTCCTGTGCCGCGGTATCTCCCAGACGCCAGAGCCCGGTCTTAAGACCGTCGACGATCAAGGAATAGACGGCCAACTCGATTCCCTCGCGCACGGCAAGATGGCCGGGATCGTTGTAAGAATTGCCGATCTCGATCTCGAGCAACTCCTCGGGCGCAGCAAATTTGTAGGCCCCACCGCGCATCATATACGAGTATATCTGCTTGGAGGTCGTGGTAGAGGCGAGGACTTCGCCCGTCTGGACGCTGACCGCGCGCAGCGAAATCGTCACGAGATCCGAGCGGTACTGGACGTCACCGCCGATGCCGAGATAGCGGGCGCCGGCGCCGCCGGTCCGTTCGTTGGAATCGTAGCCGACGATGCCGCCTTCGAGAATGAGCCCGGCGAAGCGCACGGGCGGCAGGTTCGGCGCACCGGGGCTGTAGGCGCGCTGGGTGTTTTCGATCAGCGTGCGTTCCTGGACGAGATTCTTCAGCCCGCCTCGCTCGACCACGCGGAACCACTGGCCGTTGCCCGTAGACTTCAGCACGTCGATGAGAAGGTTCGCGCCGCCCTGCGTGACGGCGCGGCTGTATTCGGCGAAGTTGTCGTTGGGCTTGGCCTGGCCGGTGAGGTCCGGGAATTCGTAGACGGCGACGTCGACCGGCTGCGCGGGCGCGGGGACCGCCTCGACCTTGAGCGTGGTCTTGGTCAGCGATTCCAGTTGAGCGGGCGGCGTCGGCAATTGCTGCCCCGTCGCGCAGCCCGCCAGCGCGATACTCGTCGAAACCAGCGCACTCAAGATGCCCGCATGACCCATCACAAACCCCTCATCCCCTCGTCCGGCATGAGCGTGGAACCGCGCTTCATCGAATGCGCGCAGATCAACTGCTCATTGCCTGCTTCGTCGCGCCGGACGCACAACAACGACGCTCAATAGCTGTTCAGATGAGGCCTAACAAGCGGGGACACCGATTCAATTCTGTCGAAAAGCGAAGCCGGTAGAACTGTGGCGCAAAGGACACTGTCGAAACGAAACGCCTTCCTGGTTTGCATTGGTTAACTGGCAAGGTTAATCTTGGCGAGAGCGCAGCATTTCGTGGATAAGCCTCACTACGGCGCGCCGACGCCCGCTCCGACGTCGGGAAAGCGCCGCGTTGCGGACGCCTGCGACAACGCCAGCGCGACGCCGCTGCCCACAAAGGGATAGACAGCGACTTGCCGGGCAGGCTGGATGGCCGCCGTCTGCGGAGCGGGCGCGGGCGCGGCGGCACGGGCGGGCGCCCGGCGCTGGACCACGCGGGGGGGCACGGGCCGAGCCGTCTCCGGCACTTGTATGATGTATGCGGAACCGTGCAGGCCGTTACCCGACGGGGCCACGATGACGCTTCGCGCCGACCGATCGACCTGGTTGACGTAGGCGTCCGAGGGTTGGGCCGATGCCGTAGCCACGCCCAGCGTCAAGATCAATGCGCCAAGTGCGATACGCCACGTCATGCCGGCTCCCTTTCCCCTTTTATTGTTTGCTATTAACAATGCAGCCGGTGGCAGGCAATGGCCGAAACTGACGCTGACACAATAAAAGGAATTGCGCGACTGCAGGTTTCAAGTACACCTGCAGCCGAGCATGAGAGCGGGAGATAACATGTCGCCAATTCGCATAGGGACGCCCTTGATCGCCGGTACGCTCATGTTGCTGGCTTCGTCCGCATGGGCGCAGATCAATCCAAATGACGGACCTCAGGTGGCCCCGCTGCAGTCCGAACCGACGATCGGGCTACCCGAACAGGCGCCTACCGCACCGCCGCCTACCAGTGTTCCCCAAGCTGTTCCGTCGGCGCCGTCTGTCCGATCCCCGGCATCGCCGCAGCCGGCCAGACAATCTGCACAGGAAACTTCAAATACCGCAGAGAACGAAGATGGCTGGCAACTCGAATGCGTCGAACAGGATGCCGAGCCGCGGATGTGCCAAGCAATCCTGCGGGCTCGAGTCAACGATCAAGTCGCAATGGTCGTTGCGATCGCGAAGGGGCAAGGTACCGACGTGTCCCGCCTGCAGATGGCCCTGCCGCTCGGGATTGACATACAACGCGGCGCGGAGGTGAAGATCGGCGATTTCAGCGAGGCTATGGTCCCTTCCCGGTGCACGGCACAAGGGTGCCTAGTCGAAACCGTGGCTTCGCAGGATTTGTTGGCGGCAATGCGGGGGGCAAGCGCAGGCACCGTACGCGTTTACGCACCCGGGGGAGATGCGATCGATTTGCCCCTGCCGCTGGATTCGTCAAGCGAGGTGCTCGCACAAGCACTTGGCGACTAAATCGCTTTGCTTTCTTGATGACCGAACTGGCCCTATTGCTTCGCAAAGCGTGCCTGCAGCATGAGCACTAAGGTAGACAGTTCGCTCAAGTTTGTCGTCTATTGCTGTGCGACGCTTCGCCCGTGATCAGAACGAGTCGCGTTCTTTCGTCCGTTCAGTTCGAATCCACTCGCGACCGAGACCGGTCGTGGCAAACTTCCAGTACCCTCCTGCTCTTTGCAGGATGAACAGGGGCACAGCTCTGACCAGAGAAATCGGCAGTATCTGCATTCCACGTGCAACCCACACCGAGAATGTTGTCCCAAGGAAAAACATCAGGCTGCTCAGTGAGACCGCGAGGGGCCCGCTGCCGGCACCGGCAAATGCCAGGAGAGCCGTCAGCAGCGTGAGCCCAGCGAGCATCATGAACAGAAGGGTTATGGGTGGAACCATCCGGTCGAGGAGAAGGAAGAACGCGGGCCATGTCTTGATCGATCTCGGCTTGAGAAAGTGCATCAAAGCCGTTCCCACCATCTTCAGGTGCCCACCTTCCCATCGCTGACGTTGCGAGAAAGTGCCGCCGCTTGAGCGAGGAAAATAGCTTACGATGCCGTAGGCGGGACAGAAGACCGGGGAATGTCCTTCCTGGGCGACGTCGATGCTCAACTTGATGTCCTCGGTGATATGTCCGTGTGCCAGATCCGCCTTGTTCATGATGTGCCAGGGGAGGACCATGCCTGTCCCCATCAACGGGGAGGGAAGGCCAAGCCGGCTCATGCCGACCGGTCGCACCATGTTTTTTATCAGGTATGCGAACTCCGCAACGCGGGTCTCCAAAGGAGCATCGCACGGCGCCTTCATAAGGTTCCTGCCCTGGACTGGTTCGCCGGTGGCTGCGGCCATCGAAACCAGATGGTCGATCGCTCCTTCGTCAAGTTCGCAATCTGCGTCAATGATCATGACGTGGTCACGAGGAGACGCCGTAAGGAAGCGCATGCCGGCATCCAGAGCGTATCCCTTGCCTCGACGCACGGGGTCCGTGCGTTCAAGCACTTCCGCCCCGCCTTCGGCAGCCAGCGCTGCGGTCCGGTCCGTACAGTTGTCGGAAACGACCAGGAGGCGGTCGCCGGGTCGCAGCTGCGGACGAACCGACGCGAGCGTGTGCGCGATCACGACCTCCTCATTGTGAGCCGGCACGATGATTGCCACCGTCGGCCGGGGACCGCTGTACCGGGGATGGACGGCGCGGCCCGGCAGCAGCCCAGCGACGCATTGGACACAGTAGACCAGTGTTGGAACCGCCAATGCCGCGCTTGCCAGGTAGGCTGCGGACAGAGAGAGGGTGCAAAGCATTTCCGGTAGCTCCTGCCTCGGATTGCAGCTTGTCGCAGTTTAACGGAACTCGTGGATGCGCCAATCGGCCGGGCACCCGAAATGGGGGTGGTCCGCAGATCATAATGGACAATCCCGGCGTAACCTCATCCCCTCCTTTGGACAGAGCGTTGAACCTTTGATGGATCTACTTCTACCTCCTGCTCGTCGTCGTCGGCAGCGTCATCACTTACTACGCCGCGTTTGAATATCTGCTCATCCCCGCCATTGCGGCCGCGGTCCCGTTTCTGACGGCTGGCTATTTCATCCTGGCCGAACGCGCCTCGATGTCGTTCGAGGGCCTGCAACCCCGCCTTTGCTCGATGTACGATCCTTATTGTTGGCGGCATGAGCGGTATTGGAAGCTGAATGCGTCCCCCTCTGGCACGGTTGTCAGGCATGTCCCTGAAGGGCGCGATCTGGCGGCTGCTCGGGATGCGAGTTGGCGCCAATCTTTTCGACGACGGGTGCACCAACCCTGAACGCTCCCTCACGACAATTGGCGACTACTGTACCGCAAACCGAGCGAGCATACTTCAGGGGCATTCGCAGGAAGACGGAACCTGCAAGTCCGATCGCATCGATAATGGTTCGGGCGCTACGATCGGTTGCGCCGCCTTTGTGCACTATGGAACGAAGTTCGGCCAGGGGACCTGCGTGGAGGCAGATTCGTTTCTTAAGAAAGGCGAGAGCCGGCAGGTAGCACTTGGGTCGGCATCCCTGCACGACAATGCGGTTCATGATGGAAGCCAAAGCGACCATGTGGATGCCACATCCAGCAATGGAACTCGCTTTTAGGCGGGCAATGCTTGGCTCGTATCAATTTCGGGCGCGCGCCGCTTCGTCCGAGATTACCACCCCCTCCTGGATGAGACGGAGCGGACGAGGCTGGCAGACAATTCCAGCCCCCCGCGCGCGGAAGCCTATGTCATCGGCCATGGGCTGATGAGGCAGGTGATGTCCCTTAAGACGCGAGGCATTGTCCCAGCCGCTAAATGGTGGCTGCACGTCAGTACCACGGGAAAGCCCTTCTTCCAGGCTCCTGCCGTGGGCCAGCCCTTCGCAATCAGCATCGCACATTGCGCAGAAGCAATTGCGCTCGCAGTCGCACAGCGAGCAGATGCTGGCATTAACGTTGAGGAATGCGTGGTCTCGCCACCACGATCGGGAAGCGGGATTGACCACTGGCGGTTGACCGCTCTGGAGAAAGAGCCCTCATGTCGGGCCCGCTTGCATGCGTGGGTTAGAAGCGAAGCGATAGGGAATTGCCACGGATCGGGCATCGTGTCGGTGCGTGGAAGGCCGACTGAGGTGGGAATGTCGATCGAGTCTCGCACCGTCATACTCGCCGATGCCAAATACATCGTCGCACTCGCCATTCGTCCACATTAGCGGCGGCGTTTGGTAAATGTGGATGCGTGACTTTAAGTTTACGATGGCCTCGTGCGAGTCAAAGCGCATTTGCTGTCATGTGCGATGGCGCGATACTGGTGCGCCACCACTCGCGGGGCGTCTTTCAAATTCGACTTTAGCTCAAAGCAGGTGCAGGGTAGTGTCAAGCTTAACCGTCATAACGACTCGCTGAGAACTCGCGAAATCAAACTCGCCCCTGATTGCTGAATGGGGTCGACGGTTCCGGAATCTTCCGGGATGGCCGGATCAGGCGTCTGGTGCACCATAAGGGCCCCAAGCGCCTGCGACCAGGTATCCACAGTCGACCGGTAGCGTGACGCCCGTGATTGCAGAGGCTTGGTCCGAGGCCAGAAATACAATGGAGTTTGCGACTTCCTGGACAGTCACCAACCTGCGCATGGCATTAGCATCTGCGAGCTTCTGGATCGAGATCATACCTGCGGCGGCCGCAATCCCGATCGGTGCCGTATTGGTGAACCCGGGGGCAACGGCATTCACCCGGACCCCTGCCAGTGCCCATTCAGCGGCCAGTCCTTCAGTAAGATTGATGACGGCCGCCTTCGAGGCACCGTAAGCGCGCAAAGGACTAGCTCTCAATCCAGCAACAGAGACTACGTTGACAATAGAACCTTTGCCGAGCTCGGCCATGCGAAGGCCGACATGCCGACAGCACAAATATGTGCCCCGGAGATTTACCGAGATTACACGATCCCACTCCTTGTCGCTTGCCCGCTGGATGGGCAATGGCCGCTCCATGATCCCAGCAGCATTAACAAGTATTTCGATGAAACCAAACTTCGCAGCGATGCTTTCCAGTGCGCCATCGATAGAGCAGGGATCGGTGACGTCGGCTCGGCAAAAACCAATTTCTGCAACGCGCTGATCGAAGGGAGCTCGGTCGAGCACTACAACGCGGGCCCCGCATTCATGGAGGGACTTCGCAGTTGCCAAACCGATGCCGCTCGCTCCTCCGGTAACAACTGCTAATCTATCGGACAGATCGAGACTGAGCATACACACGCACCCGTTGAACTAGCCGACTGTCGGCGCGACACATAATCTCAAGGCATTGACCTCGTCAACGCAGCCCGCTGCTCTCGTCCCCCCGTTATGACTGGTGCTTCGCCCGGTTTCGGGAAAGAGTCGCAAACGTCTTGCCGCCCAGGATGCAGACGCGCTGTGAACACAGCGCAAGGGCATGGCCGTCACGCGGTCGCCCGGCACGCTGATCAGCGACATCGACACCATGGGCAGGCCGATCACCGCGCACGCCACGCGGGCTGCGCCGTCACGGTCTTGTCGCCGAAACAGTTACAGTCTTCTGCTACACCCATCCGCGTTGACCCGGCCCGCCGCTGTGCCATGCCAGCAAGTTGATGCGCTCAAGCCGATGTCGGCGGACACTTCCGATCTAGGGTCCGCTCGCCTTGGCGAGATTGACCCGGAACCTGGCCGCGGCAGCGCTGATATCTGCGGGTCATTCGGCTGAGGCGCGGCCAAGCTGTTTTTGCACAAGGCGCTCATCGTCCTCGGACTAGGTGGCCACTTCCGCGCGCAAGGGATGCCCGGCCAAGAACGTTGCGCGTTTCTTTTCGTTCAAATCGCCAAGGACATCACCAGGCACAACAACCCATTGACCAGCCGCGCCGCTTCCTGACGCTCAGCGGCTACGGGCTTGATTGAGGTCGACTAGCGTCACATATTTGGTACCGAAAGTATGGCTACAGATGCGACAAGGAGAAGTCCATGGGACATGCGCGTGAAGCGGCTCAGGATAGGCCGCTGCTCTGGTCCTATTTGGATAGCAGCGGGAAGATCACGATCGGACACGTTGCGGACGGCTTTGGAATGTCCAAGACCCAGTTGGCAGAAACGGCTGGCCTTGCCCGGGAGACCTTGTATAGGGCCGAACGCAGCCGTGGAGCGAAAACACAGGGGCGTCTGCGCGAAATGCTCGAGATCATCAGCCGCGTGATGGAATGGGCGGGCGGCAAGGAACAGGCCATGGCGTGGTACCGAGCTCAGCCGCTACCGGCCTTTGGCGGCCGCACCGCCGAGGCGCTTGTCAAGGATGGCAAGGCGGCCGCCGTCCGCGATTATCTCGACCACATGGCGCTCGGCGGCTTTGCGTGAAGTTTGTCGGAACCTGCTATCGAGCCCATGATCCGCGCTGGGCCTTCAAGCCGATCTCCGGTGATGGTGCAGCGACAAGGGGCGCGCGCTTCAACCCAAAGGGGGTGCCCGCGCTTTATCTCGGCTTGAGCATCCTGACGGCGGTCAAGGAGGCCAACCAAGGCTTTGCCCATCGGATCGACCCCTGCGTGCTGTGCGCGTATGACGTCCAGTGCGAAGACATCGCGGACCTGACCAGCGAACAGGGGAGGCAGGAATGGTCGGTCTCCCTCGACGACATGGCCTGTGCGTGGGCGATGGCCCTTGCAGAGGGCGACCGGCCGACCTCGTGGTCGGTGTATGACCGGCTCCTTGGCCGAGGCGTCGCCGGCATTCTCGTGCCGAGTTTTGCACCGGGCACCGAGATCAACGACCGAAACCTGGTGCTCTGGGATTGGGGCCCGCAGCGGCCGCACAAGGTCAATGTAAGTGATCCGAGCGGCCGCCTGCCGAAGGATCAGTTGTCCTGGCGCTGATCTTCAGACTGTACGCGCAGGGAAGGGGAGGGGCCTTTTTGCCTCCTACAGCCCGGACGCCTTGGTGAGATTGACGCGAAAGCGGTCGCGGCGACGCTGATATTTGCGCGTCATTTCCGCCGACGCATCGCCGAGCTGCTTTTGCACGTAGCGCTCGTTGACCTCGGCCGAGGAGGCGAGACCGGCGCGCAGCGAATGGCCGGCAAAAAGCCTGTGCCGTTCACCTTCCGTCAGGTCGCCGCGCACGCCGGCCGCCCGCGCGGCGCGCTTGACCGGCCGGGCCACCTCCTGGTCGTGCAGCCGATCCGCGCCGACTTTTTTGCCTTGCCCGGAAACGCGGCGGAACAGCGGGCCATGGGCGATGCGGCCGAGCCTCAGCCAGGTTTGGAGCGCCACCACCGGGCAGGTCGCGTCGGACGAACCGGCCGATCTCGACCTCGCGCCAGCCGGTCTTGCCGCGCAGGATGACCAGCAGGCCCTTGTCGAAAATCTCAATCCAGCCGCACGAATCTTCGGTCTGGGCGCGGCCGACATCGAGGCCGACGATCTCGGAGCGACGCAGCCCCCCCCCCGGCGAAGCCCAGCAACAGCATCGCCCGATCGCGCAGGCTTCCCCGGTCGAGCGTTTCCAGCATGGCGATCAGGTCGTCCGGCAGAATCGCTTCCTTCTGCCGCGGCGGGGCACCGTGCCTGTTGCGGATGCCGGCCGTGACGGTGGCGATGTGACGGTCCTTGCGTTCGAGCGGCTCGCCGCGCTGCGCATATTTCAGGACAGGGCGGACAGCCGCCGCTCGATCGTCGCCACCGATTTCTTGTCGCCGGAGGCCAGCGCCGCGATGTAGAGCCCGACCCGCTGCGGATCGGGCGGCGTGAGCGCAAAACCCTGGCGGCGGCACCAGCTGGCAAACTGTTTCCAGTCGGACGCATAGGCGCACCGGGTGTTTTGCGAGCTGGACGCTTCGACATAGTTGCGCGCCCGGCCGGCCAGGCATCGAGATGGCCGGGAAGCTGCTTGGCGGCTTCTGTCGGAACGGGCAGGGGAGGGGGAGGGGTCGGCATCGCCCGCGGAAAGCCAACGGTTTGGCTTTGCCAACGGCGAATGGTGAGCGTCCTGTACCCTTCGGGCGTATCGGAAGATCCAGTGGACCTTTCGAAGGACTGCGAATGCCCGAAGGTCTGCGAGCCATGGGCTTCGTCCGGATACTCGTTCTGTCGGCCCATGGTCATGAGACCATTTCGCCGATATCCGGCATATCGACGGCGATCGGGGTCGCGCGCGCGGTCGTGACCGCCGAGGCCACGGCTGCGCGTCGTCGACGGCCCGGGCCGTATCCGGGGATTGAACAGAGTGGTGCCGAGGTCATTCTTCGGGCTTTTGATCGACGACAGAGGCCATTTTCAGGGGTCTCGCACGACGAACGATAAGGCAACATTATCAATCATTATGAATATGCGACAGGTGCGGCGGTATTTGGCCTTTTCGATTGCCAGAACCGCCGTGAAGATCTTGTGTCGAAAGATTCCCCGCACAAGACCCTCACCACTTCACCATGGCCTGCGCGCCGTCGCCGTGCCGCTGGCGTCTGTGCCGAGCTGGCTGCGCAAGGCAACCACGATGCCCCAACAATTGCGCCACAAGGCTTTGGGCCAAATGCTATCGAGGACATTGCCCTCACGGCTGGCGCCGCCATCGGCGCCCTCGATCAAATCGTGGGCGAAGAAGAAAAATGGGCCGGGGCCTGGCGCCAGCGCCTTGCGCGCACCGCCGCCGCGGTAACGACAACACAAGCGGGACGGGTCGAGGATGAAGCCGCACTTCGTGACGCTGTCCTGCTGACCAGGCTTGGAGACGATGTGGGGCCCGCCGGCTCCCTGCTGCTTGCCTGGCGTCAGCTGGCAGCCCGGCCTGCCGGAAAACTGCTGACGGCAAAATATCTGGCTGCGGCCCCGAAGGCTTTCGGCTATAGCCACGATGACGAGGTCATCAGCGATCTGGCCCACGAGCTGGGGCAGCTCGTTGCAAGCGAAGGCATCATAGCGCCGCTCTTGGGCGCTTCGGCGATAGTCCAGCGCCATGGCTTTGTGCCCATGGTCGAATCCTGGCTCGCCGATGTTTTGCTGGCGCAACGTCTTGTCTGGACCCATGCGGTGCCGCTGCTCGGTACCGAAATGATTGTCGGCAAAAGCGCGGCGCGATCACGGCGCTCGATGGTCGCGGCGCGCGTCATGGACATCGAGCTTGGCTCCGAACAAGCCAAGCGTTTGCTGGCCGCGCAGGCGCGTGCTGCGTTGCGCGCCCCCGATCTTTTCCGCCGACCTCGGGCGCCGCGCCGAAAAGTTGTTGGCAATCGCTCCTAAGCTCAGAGCCAAGGAGGCCGAGACTGTCTTCGACCATTTGCTGAGTGACCTGAGACCCTGAACTTCCTCCAGATTTGGGTAGAGTCCGTCGATCATGGAGACGGACGATGCGACCATCACGGTTCACCGAGGAACAGATTATCGGGATGCTGAAGGAGCAGGAGGCCGGTGCGAAGACGGCGGATGTCTGCCGCAAGCACGGCATCTCGGCAGCGACCTTTTACAAGTTCAAGGCGAAGTTCGGCGGCATGGAGGTGTCGGATGCCCGTCGCCTGAAGGCTCTTGAGGACGAGAACGCCCGGCTGAAGAAGCTCTTGGCCGATCAGATGCTGGACAACGCGATCCTGAAGGATGTCGCCGCAAAAAAATGGTGACGCCCGACGCGAAGCGGAAGGCGGTGGTTCATGCCTGCGAGGTGCATGGGGTGAGCCAGCGTCGGGCGTGCCAGGCTCTGAGGATCGACCGTTCGACGGTGCGCTACATCAGCACCCGTCCGCACGATGCTCCGTTGCGCGAGGCGATGAAGGCCGTGGCGGCGGAGCGCCGGCGATTCGGCTATCGGAGGATCCACGTCATGCTGGACCGGCAGGGCATCGTGATGAACCAGAAGAAGCTGCGGCGCCTCTACCGGGAAGAGAAGCTGCAGGTGCGCCGTCGCGGCAGCCGGAAACGGGCGCTGGGCACACGAAGGCCCATGCTCGTTCCCGATCGCGCCAACGCCCGCTGGAGCCTGGACTTCGTCTCCGACACCTTCACTGACGGTCGTCGCTTCCGGGTGCTGGCCATCGTCGACGACTACACGCGGGAGTGCCTGGCACTCGTCGCAGACACCTCGCTGTCGGGCCTGCGTGTCGTGCGCGAGCTCGACGCCATCATCCGCTGGCGCGGCCGGCCGGACACGATCGTCTCCGACAACGGCACAGAGTTGACCTCGATGGCGGTCCTGCGGTGGTGCCAGCAGACCGACGTCGAATGGCACTACATCGCTCCGGGCAAGCCGACACAGAACGCCTTCGTCGAGAGCTTCAACGGGCGCTTCCGGGACGAGTGCCTCAATGACACGCTGTTCTCGACGCTCACCGAGGCCCGCAGCGCCATCACCTCATGGAAGGAGGACTACAACCATCACCGACCACACTCGGCCCTCGGCAACATGCCGCCGGCCGAGTTCGCAATGAAATCCACGCTGGAAAAACAGGCCGCATGAGGCCTAAAACGAAACCCAGGACTCTCCCTCAGGCCGGAGGAGATTGGGGTCTCAGGTCAATATATGAGAACCCGCCGATTATGCGCGCAACTTGAGCCTGCTCTTCAAGCATGCCGCTTGTCGAAATGTCAGGCCGCGTCTCCATCGTGACGACGACATGACCGTTGTCCGTCTTAGGCAGAAAAGAGCGGGGCAGTTCGGCCAGTAGCCACATGCCGGCGGCGATGGTCGCTACGGTGCAGACGACCATCAGCGAAGGACTGCGAAGGCTGTTGGTCAGGGTTTTCTCGTAAAGAGTGGTCAGAGAGACGGACCACGAGCCTGTTTTCCGGTCAGGTGGTGCCTCATGCCTTCCGAGCCAGTATGCAGCGGCGACGGGCGAGAAGACCAGCGACGTCACCGCCGAGGCACAAAGTGCCAGGATGAGCGTGACGGCGAAGGACTGCATGATCTGCCCGAGCATGTTCGGGATCAGCGCCTATGGCACAGAGTTGAGGGTGTGATTTAAGGAGTGTTCGGTTCTCGTCGAAGACGAAGGAACGAACATGAATACGAAGACGACTGGCGGCAAACGCTCCGCCGAGCATTT
>NZ_JAAAMH010000069.1 GCF_024105655.1 Aliihoeflea sp. 40Bstr573 | reverse complement strand
GGGCTTCGGGCGGCTCAAGCGCTTCAAGCGCGTCGCCCTGCGCTGCGAAAAGACCGCACGGAACTACCGATCCATCGTCAGTTTCGCGGCCGGCCTATGCTTGATCAAATTCGTCCACACGGCCTAGTCAATAGAAATCTATCGGTATGAGCATTGGTAACGGATTTGCCATGGAACTCGGCCGCGTTAGCCGGCGGTGGCGCACGCGACTGGATGAACGTCTCAGGAATACAGGTCTCAATCAGGCGCGCTGGACCGTGCTGCTTCAGCTGTCAAACTTCGGGCCGGCATCGCAGCGCGAGCTTGCCGAGCGTGTCGGCGTTGAAGGGCCGACATTGGCCCGTGTGCTGGACCGGCTGGCGGATCAGGGGCCTCGTCGAGCGCCGTTCCACTGATGGTGACAGGCGGATCAAGCATATACACCTGACAGCCGACGCCCGGCAAGTGCTCCAGGAGATCACCGTGGTGTCAGGGATCGGTTCCGGCTGAGGGCGAAATGACACCCTAAGAGCCCGTCTCGAAAGGGTTGAGTAGCTGGCGCGGTCGTGATTCCGAATTGGGTGTCGAAGCCTATTCGGAGAGACCTGATGTGGACGCCAGCTACCCGCCGCCAGCATAGCCGAGAGAACC
>NZ_JAAAMH010000068.1 GCF_024105655.1 Aliihoeflea sp. 40Bstr573 | reverse complement strand
CGACGCGGCATCCATGTTCCTTTTTCAAAATCCGATGATGTTCAAGACGCTTTGTTTATGAAGCTGGTTGAGATACATTTCCAGCGAACAAATCATTCGTGGCCAGCGCCCCCCCTCAAACCACCGTTTAAGAAACATGCTGATTGGATACGCCCGTATCTCGAAGGCCGATGGTTCCCAGTCCCTTGACCTGCAGCACGATGCTCTGCGTGCCGCAGGCGTCGAACAGGACAATATCTATGAGGATCGCGCTTCAGGCAGCCGCGACGATCGTCCCGGACTGACCGCATGCCTCAAAGCGTTACGTGTCGGCGATGTACTGGTGGTCTGGAAGCTCGATCGCCTCGGGCGGTCGCTTGCCCATCTCGTCAACACCGTAAAGGGTCTATCAGACCAGAAGATCGGCCTGCGGGTGCTGACCGGAAAGGGCGCCGAAATCGACACTACGACCGCATCCGGCCGTATGGTCTTCGGCATCTTCGCAACCTTGGCCGAATTTGAGCGAGACCTGATCCGCGAGCGCACCATGGCCGGACTCGCAGCGGCCAGGGCGCGCGGCCGTAAAGGAGGCAGAAAATTCGCGCTCTCCAAGGCGCAGGTGCGCCTCGCTCAGGCCGCCATGGCGCAACGCGATACATCCGTCTCCGATCTCTGTAAGGAACTCGGGATCGAGCGCGTCACCCTTTATCGCTATGTCGGCCCCCAGGGCGAACTCAGGAGTTACGGAAAACGTGTTCTCGGCTTAGCGTAGGATTCCGCCCCCTCCCGCAAACGACCCC
>NZ_JAAAMH010000067.1 GCF_024105655.1 Aliihoeflea sp. 40Bstr573 | reverse complement strand
CTAGGGTCAGGACTCATTGATCCAGAAGATGAAGACTGCCGCGAAAGCGATTGCTGACAAGAAGGTGTGAGCGCATCGTTCGTACCTTGTGTGGATGCGCCGCCAGTCCTTAAGGCGAGCGAACATATTCTCGATCTTGTGGCGCTGGCGGTAGAGGACCGGATCGTAGCTGTGCTGTACGCGGTGGCTGGCATGGGGTGGAATGCATGGCGTGATGCCGCGATCGACGAGCGCTTGGCGGAAGGCAGCGGAACTGTACGCCCGGTCGGCCAGTAGGAAGCTGGCGGCAGGCAAGTCCTCGATCACTGCGGCGGCAGTTTTGTGATCGTTGGTCTGCCCTTCGCTCACATGCAGAAGTCGCGGGCGCCCCTTGCCATCGCAGACCACCTGCAGCTTGGTGGTCAGGCCGCCTCGGCTGCGCCCGATACATCGGGGTAGAGCCCCTTTTTGAGCAGGCTGGCAGCGGTACGATGCGCCTTGAGGTGAGTGGCATCGATCATCAGGTTGTCCGTGTCGCCGCCCTGCGCGGCCAGCTCCAGGAGGATGCGGTTGAACACTCCCAGTCGACTCCAGCGGATGAAGCGGTTGTAGATGGTCTTGTGCGGACCGTAGCCTGCAGGCAAATCGCGCCAGCGAAGGCCGTTCCGGATGACGAACAGGATGCCGCTAAGCACCCGCCGGTCGTCCACCCGCGGTACCCCGTGCGAGAGTGGAAAGTACGGCTCAATCCGGCGCATCTGCGCCGCCGTCAGCATCAGCAAATCACTCAAGGCAGCACCTCCTGCCACCTTGAATCACCCAACAGCCATCAACTCAACAAATTAATGGGTCCTGACCCTAGC
>NZ_JAAAMH010000066.1 GCF_024105655.1 Aliihoeflea sp. 40Bstr573 | reverse complement strand
TGAACTAGCGTTCGTGGACAAAGGTTGACTGCGGAATCTGGTTTTGATTCAAGGCTTCCATTTGGAGGCAGCCTTGGGCGAACGGATTGGTTTGACGGACGAGGAATGGGCGCTGATCGGTCCGCTTCTGCCTGCTGAACGAGGGCGCGGATGCCGCCCCGCTCAGGACAATCGAAGGTATTTTGAAGGCATGATGTGGATGGCGCGCACGGGAGCGCAATGGCGGCATCTGCCTGACGAATACGGCAAGTGGAACAGCGTTTTCCGGCGCTATCGGCGATGGGTCGAGACCGGCGTGTTCGAGGCGATGCTCGAAACGCTGGCGGAGATGGTCGAGCGGGATCGAAGCGCCGACATGATCGACAGCACCATTGTCCGGGCACATCATTGTGCGGTCGGCATAAAAAGGGGACTCAGGAGGCCGAGGCGCTTGGCCGATCGCGCGGCGGCTTCACCACAAAACTCCATGCCCGATGCGATGCGAAAGGTCGCCCCCTCGGCTTCGTCCTGACACCCGGGCAAACGCACGATACCCAGGGCTTTGCGCCCTTGTTCCGGATGATCTCCGATCGGATTGAGGCTTTTCTCGCCGACAAGGGTTACGACGCGGATGTCATTCGCGCTGAAATCTCCAGTGCCAAGGTCGAGGCTGTCATCCCCTCAAAAAGCAACAGGCGGGAGCCGATCCCGCACGACAAAGCCAAATACAGATGGCGCAACCAGATCGAACGGCTCTTCAACAAACTCAAGAACTGGCGGCGCGTCGCCACCCGTTATGACAAAACAAAGGAATCCTATCTCGGCTTCGTCGCCATCGCAGCAGTCAAACTATGGATACCCTTTGTCCACGAGCGCTA
>NZ_JAAAMH010000065.1 GCF_024105655.1 Aliihoeflea sp. 40Bstr573 | reverse complement strand
CTAAGAGCCCGTCTCGAAAGGGTTGAGTAGCTGGCGCGGTCGTGATTCCGAATTGGGTGTCGAAGCCTATTCGGAGAGACCTGATGTGGACGCCAGCTACCCGCCGCCAGCATAGCCGAGAGAACCTGCGCTACGAAACCGATCTGACGGATCGGGAGTGGAATTTGATTGCCCCGATGATGCCGGCGGCGGCGCGGACCGGCCGGCCGCGCAAATGGTCGCTGCGCGAGATCATGAACGCGATCTTCTATGTCATGCGCGGCGGCATCGGCTGGCGGCTGCTGCCATCCGACTTCCCGCCGAAAAGCACGGTGTTCCGCTGGTTCTGCCGCTTCCGTGACGAGTGTCTGTTCGAGAAGATCAACCACAGACTCCTGATGCTGGACCGCGAGTGTTGCGGACGTGAGGCCTCGCCCACCGCCTCGATCATCGACAGCCAGACGGTCAAGACCTGCGAGAGCGGCGGGCCGCGCGGCTATGACGCCGGCAAGAGGATCAAGGGTCGCAAGCGCCACGCGCTGGTCGACACCGACGGCCGGGCGCTGGTGCTGTTCCCGCATCCGGCGAGTATCCAGGACCGCGACGGCGCGAGCCCGCTGCTGCAAGCCTCAAGGCGGCCCTTTCCCTTCATCCGCAAGGCCTTCGCCGACGCTGGATATCAAGGGCCGCGAGTGGCCGAAGCCACCTCCATCGCCGTCGAGATCGTCAAGCGCAAGCCCGATCAGGTCGGCTTCGCCGTCCAGCCGAGACGCTGGGTGGTCGAGCGCTTCTTCGCCTGGATCAGCCGCAACCGGCGCCTATGGAAGGACGCCGAAGCGACCATCGGGTCCGCAACGGCTTTCCTCTACGCCGCTGCCGTCATGATCCTCGTCAGACGCATCGCACGCCACTCATGAGCAGTTTCGGCACGGACTCTAAG
>NZ_JAAAMH010000064.1 GCF_024105655.1 Aliihoeflea sp. 40Bstr573 | reverse complement strand
ACGGTGGTTTGAGGGGGGGCGCTGGCCACGAATGATTTGTTCGCTGGAAATGTATCTCAACCAGCTTCATAAACAAAGCGTCTTGAACATCATCGGATTTTGAAAAAGGAACATGGATGCCGCGTCGCGTCACTCTAACCGATCGGCAGAAGGACGCGCTGTTGCGCCTGCCGACCTCGCAGGCGGATTTGCTCAAGCACTATACGCTGAGTGATGAAGACCTTGGACACATCAGGCTGCGCCGACGCGCTCACAACAGGTTCGGCTTCGCCCTGCAATTGTGCGTCCTGCGCTATCCCGGCCGGGTGCTGGCTCCGGGCGAACTGATCCCAGCAGAGATCGTCGAATTCATCGGAGCACAGCTCGGCCTGCTTGCCGACGATCTCGTTGACTACGCCGCCCGCGAGGAAACGCGGCACGAGCATCTTTCCGAACTGCGGGCGCTCTACGGATTCCGCACCTTCTCCGGACGTGGTGCGCGCGAGCTGAAGGATTGGCTGTTTCGGGAAGCCGAGATGGCGGTGTCGAACGAGGATATCGCCCGTCGCTTCGTGATCGAGTGCCGACGCACCCGCACGGTTCTTCCTGCAACATCGACGATCGAGCGGCTTTGCGCCACGGCCCTGGTCGATGCCGAGCGGCGGATCGAGACGAGGATCGCCAGTCGGCTGTCCGTGCCCATCCGGGAACAGTTGCTGGCATTGCTCGAGGAGACGGCCGACGATCGGGTGACCCGCTTCGTGTGGCTGCGTCAGTTCGAGCCGGGCTCGAACTCTTCGTCAGCCAACCGGCTGCTCGACCGGCTCGAATACCTGCAACGTATCGATCTCCCCGAGGAACTGCTGGCCGGTGTTCCTGCTCATCGGATGACACGCCTGCGCAGGCAGGGCGAACGGTACTATGCCGACGGCATGCGCGATCTTCCGGAAGACAGGCGGCTTGCGATTCTGGCCGTTTGCGCGTCGGAATGGCAAGCGATGCTCGCTGACGCCGTGGTCGAAACCCATGACCGGATCGTCGGCAGGCTCTACCGTGCTTCGGAGCGCATTTGGGGTCGGTTCCGGCTGAGGGCGAAATGACACCCTAAGCATGAGCAGGGTTGAGTGCGAGTGTCGGTTGCGGCTAGAGATTGGTCAGATCGTCCGGGTATTGACCGCCCCTCCGGACGAACTGGCTC
>NZ_JAAAMH010000063.1 GCF_024105655.1 Aliihoeflea sp. 40Bstr573 | reverse complement strand
GCGAGCGCGCTGTGCGGTTGGTGTTGGATCACGAGGCTGACCATTCCTCTCGCTGGACCGCCTGCCAGTCGATAGCGGCAAAGATCGGCTGCTCGGCCCACACGTTGCTGGACTGGGTGAAGAAGGCGGAGATTGACGTCGGCAAGCGGGCCGGTGTGTCGACGGACATGGCAGCCAAGATGAAGGCTCTTGAGCGGGAGAACCGGGAGCTTCGGCAGGCCAACGAGATTCTGCGCAAGGCGAGCGCTTATTTTGCCCAGGCGGAGCTCGACCGCCCATTCAAACGATGATCGCGTTCATTGACGATCATCGCGAGGCGCATGGGGTCGAGCCGATCTGCAGAGTGTTGCCGATCGCCCCGTCGACCTACCACGATCATGTTGCCAAGCGCGCCGATCCCGAGAAGCTGTCGGCGCGGGCGAAGCGGGATCTGGAGCTTAAGCCAGAGATTAAACGTGTCTTCGCGGACAACTTCGAGGTCTACGGCGCAAGGAAGGTCTGGCGTCAGATGCTGCGCGAAGGTTTCGCAGTCGCGCGCTGCACCGTCGAGCGGCTGATGGCTGATCTCGGCCTTCACGGTGTTATTCGCGGCAAGCCGATCCGCACCACGGTGCAGGATAAGGCCGCGCCATGTCCACGCGACCATGTGAACCGGGTCTTCCACGCACCGGCCCCGAACATGCTCTGGCTCTCGGACTTTACCTATGTCAGCACTTGGTCGGGCTTCGTTTATGTCGCCTTCGTCATCGACGCCTACGCCCGCCGCATCGTCGGCTGGCGGGTCAGCAGGACCGCCCATGCGAGCTTTGTCCTTGATGCTCTCGAACAGGCACTGCATGAAAGACGGCCCGCTCATCGCGGCGGTCTGGTTCATCATTCTGACCGTGGGTCGCAATATGTCAGCATCCGCTACACCGAGCGGTTGGCGGAAGCCGGCATCGAGCCTTCCGTAGGCAGTGTCGGAGATTCTTACGACAACGCTCTCGCCGAGACGATCAACGGCCTCTACAAGGCTGAGGTTATTCATCGGCGCGGACCATGGCGAAGCTTCGAAGCCGTCGAGTTCGCCACGTTGACCTGGGTCGACTGGTTCAACCATCGCCGGCTGCTGGAGCCTATCGGCAACATCCCGCCGGCCGAAGCCGAGGAACGCTACTACGCCATGCTGGAGCAGCCAGACATGGCAGCGTAACTTAATTCAAACGGCCTCCGGCAAACCCGGGGCGATTCA
>NZ_JAAAMH010000062.1 GCF_024105655.1 Aliihoeflea sp. 40Bstr573 | reverse complement strand
TGATCCAGCCCCACTGAACGGGTCCACCTTGAGTTATGGTTTTGACCATGAAGGAGGACCACGATGAGCAACAAACGACACAAGCCGGAAGAGATCGTCACGAAGCTTCGGCAGGTTGAAGTCCTGCGTGGCCAAGGGATGGCGATGGCGGATGCGGTTCGCCAGATCGGCGTTTCGGAGCTGACCTACTACAGGTGGCGCAAGCAGTATGGTGGCATGAGCCGCGACCAGCTTCGCCAGTTGAAGGAACTCAGGCAAGAGAACGAGCGGCTTCGCAAGGCGGTGTCCGACCTGACGCTGGACAAGCTGATCCTGTCGGAGGCGGCAAGGGGAAACTTCTGAGCCCCTCGCGCCGCCGTGCCTGCATCGACCATGTCAGGGCTGTCGTGCCGCGCGTTTCGGAGCGCCGGGTATGCCGCGTGCTGGGGCAGCATCGCTCCACGCAGCGCCGCATCCCGTGCGGCCGGGACGACGAGCAGCAACTGACGGACGACATTGTTGCACTGACCCGTCGCTATGGCCGCTACGGCTATCGCAAGATCGCCGAGCTTCTGCGCAGCCAGGCGGGCTGGGTGGTCAACGACAAGCGGGTCGAGCGCATCTGGCGGCAAGAGGGGCTGAAGGTTCCCGCAAAGCAACCGAAGAAAGGCCGGCTCTGGCTCGCCGACGGATCATGCATCCGCCTGCGTGCGGAGCGGCCCAACCATGTCTGGTCCTACGACTTTGTCGAGGATCGAACCCATGACGGAAGGAAGTATCGCATGCTCAACGTGATCGACGAGTTCACGCATGAGGCGCTTGCGATCCGTATCGATCGCAAGCTCAACTCCACCGACGTCGTCGACGTCCTGTCCGATCTCTTCATCCTACGTGGCGTGCCTGAGCACATCCGTTCCGACAACGGCCCGGAGTTCATCGCAAAGGCCGTGCAGGACTGGATCGCCGCCGTCGGAGCGAAGACCGCATACATCGCTCCCGGAAGTCCATGGGAGAATGGCTACATTGAAAGCTTCAACGCTCGCCTGCGCGACGAGCTTCTCGACGGCGAGATCTTCTACACACTCGCCGAGGCCAGGATCATCGTCGAAAGCTGGCGGCGGCATTTTAACACCGTGCGCCCACATGGATCGCTCGGCTACAAGCCGCCAGCACCGGAGGTCTTCATCCCAGCCTTCGCCGCGCGGACGGCCCTGCAAACCCAACCAGCGATGCCGCCCGCGCTGGCAACAAGACCGTCAATGCACTAACATTCCAGCCGGACCCGTCAG
>NZ_JAAAMH010000061.1 GCF_024105655.1 Aliihoeflea sp. 40Bstr573 | reverse complement strand
TGGACACTTCGAACTACCGGCATTTAGTAGACCGTAGGGCCGCGATTTGAGTTCTGCACGGCCTGACATGTGGCTGCGGCTTCGGCATCGGTCATCTGGGTTGGTGCGGGGCACCGATTTTCGGCGTAGCGGCAGCGATGTCGGCCGCTTTCGCCGTCATGCGGGCGCAGTTCGCCCCTGTTGCCAGACGAAGCGGGTGAGGTTGTAGGCGAGGTTGGCCATGCCGATCTTCGTCCTCGCCCGCGCCATTCCGATTGTGCGCACGAACAGTCCCATGCGGGACTTCTGCTGCGCGAAGACGTGCTCAACGAAGGCGCGGATCTTGGAGCGGCGACCATTGGCGCGCGACGTCGCCTCGCTCATCGGCCGACCCTTCGGCTTCCTGTGGTGGATGTCGGAGACGTAGCCGCTCTTCTCCAGCCACGCCTCATTCTTCTTCGATCGATATGCAGTGTCAGCCCACACCGTCGAGCCGGTGTTGCCGCGGTCGAGCACATTGCGAAGCTGCGCCCCGTCATAGGCTGACGCGCTCGTGACATTCCAGCCGCGGATGAAGCCGTGCCGGCGATCGATAGAGGCGTGGTTCTTGTAGCCGAAGGCGGGAATGGCGATGTCGCGCTGCTGGACCTTTCCGTCCTCAGCCACTTTGGCCTTTGAGAACTTCACGGTCCAGCGCGCATCGCGATCCTTCTGGCGCAGCTTGGCAGGCTTCCCCTTCCATGCGTCCGGGACCTTGCCCGCCTTGATGTCCGCCTTCTCTGCGTCGGTGTTGCGTTGCTTTGGCGCCGCAACGATCGTCGCGTCCACGATCTGGCCGCCCATCGCGAGATAGCCGGCCTTGGTGAGGTGCTTGTCGAAACGGGCGAACAGGTTCTCGATCGCCTTCGCCTGCGTGAGGTGCTCGCGGAACAGCCAGATCGTCTTGGCGTCCGGCACGCGGTCCCCGAGCCCCAGCCCGAGGAAGCGCATGAACGACAGTCGATCCTGGATCTGGAACTCGGCCTGGTCGTCCGACAGGCCGTAGAGCGCCTGCAGGATCATGATCCTGAACATCATCACCGGGTCGTAGGGCGGGCGACCACCCTTGGCGCCGTCGGACCGCTTCAGTGCCTTGGCCAGTGGCTTGCGGAAAACCTCCCACGGCACCAGCGCGTTCAGCTTCTCCAGCGGATCGCCGGCCTCGCTCAGCCGTACATAACGCTCGTCAATATCCCAGAACCCAACCTGTCCCCGCATCTGCAGCCTCCCGCAAATCACCGGAAGATTGAATCATGAAACGGGCGAGATGGGGAGGTTCTTCGAGGTCTCC
>NZ_JAAAMH010000060.1 GCF_024105655.1 Aliihoeflea sp. 40Bstr573 | reverse complement strand
TGTAAGGAACTCGGGATCGAGCGCGTCACCCTTTATCGCTATGTCGGCCCCCAGGGCGAACTCAGGAGTTACGGAAAACGTGTTCTCGGCTTAGCGTAGGATTCCGCCCCCTCCCGCAAACGACCCCAAGTAGTGCCTTTCGCGGTTCCTTCCGCAAGGGATTGCAGAATCGGGCGAGTTCGTCCTTACTGCTAAGAATGAAGCGCGACTCGGAAAGGATTCGGAAGGACGTTGCCGCCCATCGGGCGCGGCAGCTTGCGGCCGGCCGTATCGCGCTGACCACGTATGTTCCGACTGATCTTCTCGCCCAAATCGACAAGATCAAGGAGCAGCGGGGCGTGCTTGGCCGCGCGCCGATCATCGAGGAAGCATTGAGGCTCTATATCGAAGCGAAGCAAGGGACATAACGGCAAAACGCCCGACCGCGCCAACGGTCGAGCGTTTTTGTAGGCCGTCAGACACACCGTAGAGACGGGGCCAAAGCTCTCCCCTTATCTACGCTACAGCACTCCAATCCGCAAGATTGATTCTTGCGGAAACAGGAAAGCCGTGCCTGCCGTCCGCGCCGTCATGTCCTTCAAATGGAAGGACGACAGGCATGTTGAGGACGCAGATCGCGGCCGCGATCGGCTGCGCGCGCGCAAGCGCGCTTGATGAGATCATGCGGGAGGTATGGACGCGCTACAGCGCCGGCCAGCTCACCGAGGAAGACGCCGGGCAGCTCTCCACGCTCGCCCATGAGCGCCGCGAGGCGTGGCGGGGATCGGGACAGGCCGGGCTTGGCCTGGTCATGCCCCCGGCCGAGCGATGCCCGACGCCAGTTCGCCGGCATAGTCATATCCGGGGCCGATCGGAGGGCCGGATATGGCGGCCGACGACGCGCAAGGACGTTCAGGCAATCTTGAAGGCGGCCGAAATCTACAATGAGGCCGGCTTGCACGAGAAGGGCGAGCGAAGCGGCCCGCTAGGATCGGTGGCGCTCGACGTGCTGCGGCTGTTCGTCAATCTCATAGACTTCCGCACCGGCCGGTTAGAGCCGTCAATCACCACGATCATGGATCGGCTAGGCCGGTCGCGCGATACGATCGTGCGGGCGCTGAAGAACCTGCGGGCGCATGGTTTCATCGACTGGCTGCGGCGCTACGAGCCGACCGGCAACGAGGGGCGCGGCCCACAGGTCCAGCAGACGGGGGTCGGAACAAGAACTGTTCCCACAGACACGTTAAGACCGAACGAAGCACGAACGCGCGTGATAGATCTGTAGATGAAGCTTCCCTGGCAGTTGAAAGCATCCAGCTGATGGCGGCCAATTTCCC
>NZ_JAAAMH010000006.1 GCF_024105655.1 Aliihoeflea sp. 40Bstr573 | reverse complement strand
AGGTCTTCATCCCAGCCTTCGCCGCGCGGACGGCCCTGCAAACCCAACCAGCGATGCCGCCCGCGCTGGCAACAAGACCGTCAATGCACTAACATTCCAGCCGGACCCGTCAGTGGGGGCTGATCAGGACGACATTCTGGAATCACCTCCGCTTAAGACCGTTCACGGTCGGCGGCGAGCAATTCTATGTCGGTGTTCTGCGAGACGTGTCCGCCATCCGGCAAACGGAAATCGCCCTGGACCGCGCCGCGAATCTCGACATCGCGACGGAATGCCTCAACCGGCAGTCGTTCATTGTCGCTGTCGAAAAGCGCCTCGCCGCCCATGACGGTCCGGCGTTGATCGTAAAGCTCGATGTGATCGGCTTCCACGACATAAATGCCGGATATGGCTTCGATGTCGGAGACGCCCTGCTGCTGGAGACCGGGCGCCGACTGAGGGAGACCGGGGCCGCCACGGTCGCCCGGATGGGAGCGAATGAATTCGCGCTGGCCTTCGAACTGCCGGATGAAGCGAGCGCGCAGCTCATTGTGAGCCGCGTTACTGCCGCGCTCGAGCCGGACTTCGTCGTTCCGGGCGCAAGCGTTTCGCTGCGTTTTGCAGTCGGTTATGCCATAGGCGAACCCGGCGGCAGTGCAATCGCGCTGGTCCGACACGCCGCAACCGCGCTGCAGACGGCCAAGACCGATCCGCTCGGCGGGCCTTGCAGGTTTCAGCGCGACGATGACAAGGAGGCTCGGCTCCGCGTCCGGTTGACCAGAGAGCTGAAGGTGGCTATTGTAAACGACGAGTTTGTCCATCATTTCCAGCCCCAGATCGACCTCTCGACCGGCGAGTGGGTAGGCGCCGAAGCGCTGATAAGGTGGAACCATCCGCTGTTCGGCAGTCAGCCGCCGGGCCGGTTCATCGAGGCGGCCGAGCGGACTGGCCTGCTCCTGGCACTTGGAGAACGCGGCGTTGGGGCCGTGGCGGCCTTTGCACGACGGATCAACGAGCACCGCGACCGTCCGCTGCGCTTCTCGGTCAACGTGTCGGCCACCGAATTCTTGCACCGAGACATGGCCGAGATGATGGGGCGCGTCTTGCGCCAGACGGGTGCTGAACCCGACTGGCTGACGCTGGAGATTACCGAGAGCATGCTCCTCAACAGCACGCCCGGCGTGTTGGATGCCTTCCAGCGACTGCGCGCCCTCGGCGTCGGCCTCTCAGTCGACGATTTCGGGACGGGGTACTCGAGTCTTCGAATGCTCGAGTCGTTCCCGGTGACCGAGATCAAGATCGACCGGAGCTTCGTCGGCGAACTCGCGGCCAGTCCCGCCAAGATGGTCATCGTGCGGGCCATCATCGAGCTCGGGCGTGCCCTTGGCCTGGCCGTGGTGGCGGAAGGCGTGGAGACCGAAGCGCAACGCATGTTGCTGGCCGGCATGGGATGTCCGATCGGACAGGGCTACCTGTTCGGCCACCCAGTCGACGGAGACAACTTCGCTGCGAACCTGGCAAGAGCAACGGAACGGACTAGTGGATTTGATTGAAGGGTTGGAACCGGGCCGGCCGTAGATTCTCGGAAATTGCCGGCTTGGGCCGCTGCTGGAGAATGCGTGGGTTCCACCGTGGATCCGCACGCATTCAAGTCGCAGCGATGCCCTCTCGGCGCGGAGAAGCACGCCAGCTTCTGGTCTGATGTCAGGCGATGCCTCTGCCGCCTGTCGCGCCCAGCACCTCGCCAATCAGGAAGCTACCTTCCTGCGAGGCGAGGAGAACGTAAAGAGGCGCGATCTCGACCGGCTGTCCCGGACGGCCGAAGTCGGAGTTCTTGCCGAAGTTCTTCACCTTCTCCTCAGGCTGGCCTCCACTTGGCTGTAGCACGGTCCAGAACGGGCCGGGCGCAACGACGTTTGCACGAATGCCCTTCTCGATGAGTTGCTTGGCGAGCGCCTTCGTATAGGCGGTAATGCCTGCTTTGGTCGTTGCGTAGTCGAGCAGGATTTCCGACGGCTCGTAGGCCTGGATGGAAGCGGTCGTAATCACGGATGCACCCGCCGGCAGATGCGGAACGGCCGCTTGCACGATCCAGTGCAGCGCGTAGAGATTGGTCTTCATCGTCTTGTCGAAGTCGTCAGTGGAGAGCGCGCTGACATCTTCCCGGAACTGCTGCCGTCCCGCGTTGACGACGAGGATGTCCAGGCCTCCAAGCCCGGAGACCGTCTTCTCGACCAGTTCGCGGCACCAGGTTTCATCCATGATGTCACCCGGCAGCGCGACCGCCTTGCGCCCCTCCCTCTCGATCAGCGCGATCACCTCGTCTGCGTCGGCCTGTTCTTCCGGCAGATAGGAGATCGCCACGTCTGCGCCTTCTCGGGCATAGGCAATCGCAGCGGCGCGCCCGATGCCGGAATCGCCACCCGTGACGAGCGCCTTGCGGCCCTCAAGTTTGCCCGAGCCGCGATAGCTCTCTTCGCCATGATCCGGCTGCGGGTCCATTTTTGCCGACAGCCCCGGGTGGGGCTGTGGCTGTTCGGGAAAGGGCGGTGCGGGATATTGCTTGCGCGGGTCCTGCATCTTCAGTCTGTCAGTCATCGGTTTTCCTACTTTTGCCGGCTTTCGCGGTTCCACAACCGCAATTTCCGGCAGGTCTCGACGAACCCTTTTGCGTCGGCAGCCTTCGATATCGCGACCACGCCTTCGTCCGGCTCGACACCCGCCTTGTCGAACAGCGGCTGAGCCGCCTCGACGTGAGCAATGAACTTGCAGTGCGCGAAGGCGTCGGCGACGAAATCACGCGCGGCGGGGTGGTTTGTGAGACTTTTGGCGCCTTCTTCGCTGACGATCAGCGCTACTGCGTCGTAGAGAACCGACGGGCCGCCGTCGATCATCTGCTGGCCTTCGATGAGCGAGCCGTCCGAGGCTTTGACGCCGCCAACCCTCGGTGCGACGATCTCCATCATCGCGCCTTCTTTGTGAAGGGCATCTGCGAGCGCCTTGACGAGCTGGGCATCGCAGCCATCGGTCACGAGAACGCCGACCTTGCGACCCTTGAAGCTATCCGGACCATTCTTGATGATCGACAACTTGTCCGAAGGTTCGAGGTCGTCGCGCGGAGTGATCGCTGGATCGGCCGGCTGCGGCATCGTCTTAAGCCCGAGGTTCTCGGCAACCTTTGTCGCCAGCGTCTCCTCGATGTTGAGAAGATGCGCCACGACACGCTCGCGGATCACCTCCGTCTCGACCTTGGAAAGCTCGAAGGTGAGCGCCATCGCTATGTGGTTCTGCTCGACCTCGGTCTGGCTTGCATAAAATTGCCTCGCCTGGCTGTAGTGGTCCGCGAAGCTTTCCGCTCGCAAGCGCACTTTCGGCCCTTCGACCTCCTCGCGATAGGAGCGGTGGCCGCGCGCCGGATGCTCGCGCGGACCTTCGCCCCACGAGTTCGGCTGGTAGTTGACGCGACCGGTCGGATTGCGCATCGCCATGTGGCCGTCCTGCTGGAAATTATGGAACGGGCATTTGGGCGCGTTGATCGGCAGGTGGGTGAAGTTGGTCGAGCCGAGCCGCTTCAACTGCGTATCGAGATAGGAGAAGTTGCGGCCCTGCAGCAGCGGATCGTTGGAGAAGTCGATGCCGGGCGGCACGTTCTGCGTCATGAACGCGACCTGTTCGGTCTCGGCGAAGAAATTATCCGGCATCCGGTCCAGCACCAGCCGGCCGACCGGGATCGGCTGGATGACTTCTTCGGGGATTAGCTTGGTCGGGTCCAGCACGTCGAAGTCGAAGCTGTCGGCGAATTCCTGATCGAACAACTGCACGCACAGCTCCCATTCGGGATAGTCGCCGGCCTGAATCGCGTCCCAAAGATCGCGGCGGTGGAAGTCCGGATCCGCGCCGTTGATCTTCACGGCCTCGTTCCAGACGACCGACTGCAGGCCGAGCTTCGGCTTCCAGATGAATTTGACGAAAGTCGACTCGTCCTCCGCGTTCAGCAGACGGAAGGTGTGGACACCGAAGCCTTCCATGAAGCGGAAGGAGCGCGGGATCGCGCGGTCGGACATGACCCACATGATCATGTGCATCGACTCAGGCGTCAGCGAGATGAAGTCCCAGAAATTGTCATGCGCCGACTGGGCCTGCGGGAAGCCGCGATCGGGCTCCGGCTTCACCGAATGGATGACGTCGGGAAACTTGATCGCATCCTGAATGAAGAACACCGGGATGTTGTTGCCAACGATGTCCCAGTTGCCTTCCTGCGTGTAGAGCTTGACGGCGAAGCCGCGTACGTCGCGCGCAAGGTCGAACGAACCTTTCGATCCGGCAACGGTAGAGAACCGCACGAAAGCAGGCGTCTTCTCGCCGGCACGCTGGAAGATGTCGGCGCGGGTGTATTTCGCCAGCGATTCATAGGTCTCGAAATAGCCGTGCGCGCCATAGCCGCGCGCATGGACGACCCGCTCGGGAATCCGCTCATGGTCGAAGTGGAAGATCTTCTCGCGAAAGTGGAAGTCCTCGATCAGCGCGGGGCCGCGTTCGCCATATTTCAACGTGTTCTGGTCGTCGGCGACGGGCCCGCCCTGTGCGGTCGTCAGGGGCGGCGTGTCGCCATCGGCGATCTGGTGGAGTTCGCCGCCATTCCCCCGCATCAACTTCTGGTCGTGTATGGTTGCTTCGCCGGTCCGGATGCCGGACTTCGTTGAAGTGCCCGCTTTTGCCATGGTATTCCCCTTGAGATTGGATGCATTGCCAGTACGGCGTCGGAACCAAACAAGAGTCGGAGCCAGATGTTCCAGCCCCGCGTTTGTGGGGGAAATTATCGCCGAGGCGGTTCAGCTATTCGCCCAGCAGTTGCATCGACAGCACCGGCCATGCTTGCACCAGCGCACGGAAGCATGCGGTCGGCGGTCAGGCAGTCCTGAACGGCCGCGTCAGCTTCCCTTATGATTGCTGACGGTGTCGGCGCGATCAACCGAGGTCTCTTTCGGCAGCGCGCCGGGGTTCTGCTCCGACCTGTCCCTGTAGACCGCAGCTCTGCCCAGCATCATCAAGGTCACGGGAGTGGTGACGGTGACGAAGACGCCGATCAGGATCTCGTGGATGACGGGGCGACCCTCGGCCGCGGTGAAGAAGATCATCGACCCCATCACCATGCCGCCCGCGCCCCAACTGGTCGCAAGCGTCGGCGCGTGGATGCGGTCGTAAAACGTCGACAGGCGTGCAACGCCGACAGCGCCGACCAGAGACAGCCCGGCGCCCAGGAGAATGAAGGCGGCGCTGACGATCGCGGCCCACAAGGGCACGTCCGCATAGCCAGTGGTCATTCGATCACCTCGCCGCGCATGAGGAACTTGGCAAGAGAGACCGTTGCCACGAAACCCAGCACCCCTATTACCAGCGCCGCCTCGAAGTAGAGCGTGTTGCCGGTGCGCACCCCGAAGGCCAGGACCTGCAGCATGGCGCAGACGTAGAGCGCGTCGAGCGCCAGCACACGGTCCTGGGCCCTCGGCCCGATGATCATGCGCCAGGTGCACAGGATCATGGCGAGAGCCAGCATGAGCTGCGCGATGAACAGCGCGGCCTGCATGATGAGGACATTCATTCGAAAATCTCCAACAACAGTCGCTCGTAGCGGTTGGTGATGATGTCGATCCACTCCGCCTCGTCGACAAGATCGAACACGTGGACGAGCAGCGTCCGACGTGCCGAATTGTAGTCGAGCCAGGCGGTGCCCGGCGTGCTCGTAAGGACGATGGCCAGGATGGCAAGCGCCGACGGGTTCGTCAGCCGGATGGGCACCGTGATGAAACCGGACGTCCGGCTGGCGCGACGGCCGCGCAGGATGATGAGCGCCACGGCGACGTTGGATCGGACGATGTCGTAGAGAACGATGCCCAGCAGTTCCGGGATTGCCGCGAAGCGCCGAACGCGCGGGCTCGCTTCGCCGAGCGCACGCAGCGCGTGGCTGGCGGCCACCGCGACCAGGACGGACAGCACCAGGTGACCGGGCGTGAAGCCGCCCAGCGCCAGCCACATGAACGCAAGGCCGACGGCAAGCAGCGGGTAGGGAAGGATCGCCGTCATTTGCTCTCCTGCGCAAAGGGTGGCACATGCTCCGCGCCAAGCACGGCACCGAGGTAGCGGCTCGGGTCATGCAGATCCGCCGCGGCCGCCGTGACAACGGCCATCACCGGGCCGGCCAGCAGTACAAGCGCGAACAGGACGGTGATCAGGAACAGGATTGGTGCGGTTTCCGTGATGGTGACGCGTGGCTGCATTGGTTCGACGGGCGCCCAGAACGTGCGGATACCCATTCGTGAAAGAGCGATCAGCGCCGTCACTCCGGAAAGGATCAGGAGGACGGCAAGCGCGATGCGCATGGCGGCGTCGCCTTCGCCGGCATGCGAAGCGGGCCCCATGATGGCGTGGAGGATCGCGAACTTCGACAGGAATCCCGAAAGCGGCGGCAGGCCGATCAGCACCATCGCCAGCAGGGAAAAGCCGATGCCCAGAATCGCCAGCGCGCCGGGCATCAGGCGGCGGACCTCTGCTTCTTCGCCCTCGTCCTCGCTTGCCGCCTCGCCATAGGCTTCCATGGTGACGGCGAGCACGTCGGCGGCCGCGTCCCGCTCGCGCTCGAGGAGTTCGACGACCATGAAGAACGCACTGACGGCCAGCGTCGAGCTGAGAAGGTACATGAGCGCACCGGCCGTGGCCGCCGGCTCGGACATGCCGAACGTGGCGAGCAGCGTTCCCGACGACATGAGCACGAAGTAGGCACTCGCGCGCTGCATCGACTGCGAGGCGAGGACGCCGATCGACGCGAAGATCAGCGTGACGGCACCCCCGATGAAGATGAGCGCCGAACCAAACGCCTCGCCACCTGCCGGCACCAGAAGTGCGAGGCGCAGAAGCGAGTAAATGCCGACCTTGCTCAACATCGAAAAGACAGCGGCGACCGGAGCGGCCGCGGAGGCGTAGGTGGGAACGAGCCAGAAGCCGAGCGGCCACATGCCGGCCTTCACGAGAAACGCCAGGCCCAGCATCGCCAGACCGACATGCAGCGCAGGCTCCGTGAAGCCTTCCAGCGATTGCGCCCGCAGCGCGATCTCCGCCATATTGAGGCTGCCGGTCGCACCGAAGACGAGGGCAATGCCTATCAGGAAGATCAGCGACGCGACGAGGTTGATGACGATGTAATGCAGCCCGGCCTTGACGCGTGAGGGCGCCGAACCGTGCAGCACCAGCCCGTAGGATGCGGCCAGCATCACCTCGAAGAAGACGAACAGGTTGAAAAGGTCGCCGGTCAGGAAGGCGCCGTTGAGCCCGACGAGCAGGAACTGGAACAGCGTGAAGAAGTGCGGTCCGACACGGGCCCATCGCTCGATGGCGAAGACGATCGCCGGAATCGCCACGATCGCTGTCACGACGAGCATGATCGCCGACAGCCGGTCCAGCACGAGATTGATCGCAATCGGCGCCGGCCAGTTTCCGAGGAGATAAACCAGCGCCGCAGCGTCGTTGTCGTTATGGACACGCCAGAGCATCATCGCGGCAACCGCAAGAAGCGCGCCAGTCGAGGCGAGCGAGATGACAGTTTTCAGTCGCCGCTCGCGGTCGTCGAAGAACAGCATCATCGCGCCCGCGATCAGCGGGATCAGGATGGGCGCAATGACGATATGCTGGAGATCGAGGTTCATCGCTCGCTCTCCCGCCCATCGACATGATCGGTCCCGGATATTCCGCGCGAAACGATCAGCACGACGAGGAACAGCGCCGTCGTCGCGAACCCGATCACGATCGCCGTCAGCACGAGCGCCTGGGGCAGCGGATCGGTATAGACGGCCGGATCGACCGGGCTGGAACCGTCGAGAACCGGTGGCGCGTTCACCCGCAGGCGACCCATGGAAAAGATGAAGAGATTGACGGCATAGGACAGCAGCGCCAGGCCGATGACCACCTGATACGTGCGCGGACGTAAGAGCAGCCACACGCCCGATGCAGTCAAAGTGCCGATGGCAAGTGCGATCAGCAGTTCCATCAGCTCTGCCCCCCTTCGCCGGTTGTGGAGGGCGCGGGCTTGCTGCGCGCCGTACGTATGGACTGGTGAGCGATGGCGATCAGCATCAGCACCGTCGCTCCGACCACGAGGCTGAAGACGCCGAGATCGAACAGGAGCGCGGACGCCGTGGGCACTTCGCCGACGAAGGGCAATGTCGTGTACTGGAAGTATGACGTCAGGAACGGATAGCCGAACAGCCAGGAGCCGGTGCCCGTCAGCGCGGCCATCAAGAGCCCGAAGCCGATCCAGCGCACGGGAAGGATGCGCAGCCGTTCCTCCACCCAGCGCGTGCCGCCTGCAAGATATTGCAGCAGGAAGCCGATCGACATCGTGATCCCGGCCGCAAATCCGCCGCCCGGCAGGTCGTGCCCTCGCAGGAACAGGTAGATGGCGAGCAGCACGATCACCGGGAACATCCAGCGCATGATCACGGACGGTACCAGCAAATAATCCTGAAGCGTCTCGCCAACCTCACGGTCGCGTTGCAGGTCGTCGAACGCGTTCTGCTCGCGTTGCTGGTAGGGAATCTCCTTGGTGTCGTCGGCGGGGCGGAAGCGGCGCAGGAGCGCGTAGATCGTCAGCGCCACGATGCCGAGTACGACAATTTCGCCGAATGTGTCGAAGCCACGGAAGTCGACCAGGATGACGTTCACGACATTGGTCCCGCCGCCCTCACTGTAGGCGTGCTCCAGATAATAGTCGCCGACCGATGGTGGAACGGGTGCCCGCATCGTCAGATAGGCGACGGTCGCCGTACCGAGCCCCGCCGCAACGGCCAGGACGAAATCGCGATGGCGGCGCAGGCGCGTGCGCATGTCGATCGGCAGCGGGTCGGCCTCGTTGCGCTTCGGCAACCAGCGAAGGCCGAGCAGGATCAGGACGGTCGTGACGATCTCGACGAGAAGCTGGGTAACGGCAAGGTCGGGCGCGGAAAACCAGATGAATGTCAGGCAAAGAACCAGACCCGCCCCGCTCATGAGGATCAGCGCGGCGAGACGGTGAAACTTGGCCTGAATGGCGGCCGCGATGGCGCAGCCACCGCCGATGATCCAGAGCGTCGCCAGTACCGGGTCGATGCCGCGAACCGAAAGCTCCGGCAGATTATCGCCGGCTCCCCACATCGCCCAGACGCCCGCCAAAATCGCCGCCAGGACCAGGAGACGCAACTGGGGCTGCAGGCGGCGGGTCGTCATGGTGCTTTCGACGAAGCGTGCACCGCGCCAGCTGATCGCGACGAGCACGCGCTCGAAGATTCGCTGGCCGCGCAGGCGCCGGATGAAGGGCGGTCCTTCCTCAGACCGCTCCAGGTAGGGTCGCAGCGCGACGTAGAGCGCCAGTCCCGCGACGAGGGCAATGATGCTCATTGCCAGCGGAAGGTTGAAGCCGTGCCAGACGGCAAGGTTGTATTGCGGCATTTCTTCACGCAGCACCGAATAGACGGCAGTGTCGAGCACTCCGCCCACGCTCAGCGCCGGAATGATGCCCACGATCAGGCAGACCAGGACCAGAAGCTCGATCGGAACGCGCATCCAGTGCGGCGGCTCGTGCGGCTCTTCGTTCGGCAGGTCGACGGGCTTTGGGCCAAAGAAGACCTTGTGGATGAAGCGGACCGAATAGGTGACCGCGAACGCACCGGCGAGTGTCGCCACATAGGGCGCGACGCCGTCGAGCAGCGAAGCGCGATGCTGCTCGATCGTCTCGGCGAAGAACATCTCCTTTGACAGGAACCCGTTGAGCAGCGGCACGCCAGCCATCGCGGCGCTGGCCACCATTGCAAGGGTTGCGGTGATGGGCAGATAGGAGAAAAGGCCGGACAGACGACGCATGTCGCGCGTTCCAGCCTCGTGGTCGATGATCCCGGCCGCCATGAAAAGCGATGCCTTGAAAGTGGCGTGGTTGAGCATGTGGAAGATCGCCGCGACCGCCGCGAGCGGGCTGCCGAGGCTAAGCAGTGTCGTGATGAGCCCGAGATGGCTGATGGTGGAATAGGCGAGCAGACCCTTCAGGTCCTGCTGGAAGATCGCGAATGCAGCGCCCAGGAACAGTGTCGTCATGCCTGCAAGTCCGACGATGAAGAACCATTCGTCAGTGCCTGACAGAACCGGCCAGAACCGGGCGAGCAGGAACACGCCCGCCTTCACCATGGTCGCGGAATGGAGATAGGCCGAAATCGGCGTCGGGGCCGCCATCGCATTGGGCAGCCAGAAATGAAAAGGGAACTGTGCGCTCTTGGTCAGCGCGCCGGCCAGGATGAGCAGGAGTGTTGGAACGTAAAGATCGTGCGCGCGAATGATGTCGCCGGCCGCCAGCACCTCGTCGAGATCGTAGCTGCCAACGATCTGGCCGAGCAGCACCAGACCCGCCAACAGGCACAAGCCGCCCGTCCCGGTGATCGTCAATGCCATGCGCGCGCCGTCGCGCGCGGCCTGATTGTGGTGCCAGTAGCCGACCAGCAGGAAGGAGAAGATGCTCGTCAGTTCCCAGAAGACGGCCAGCAGGATGATGTTGCCGGACAGGACGAGCCCCAGCATCGCGCCCATGAAGGCCAGCAAGAGCGCATAGAAGCGCGCGACCGGATCCTTTGGCGAGATGTAGTAGCGGGCATAGATGACGACGAGGAGGCCGATCCCGGTGATCACCATCGAGAACATCCACGCGAACCCGTCGATGCGCAACGTGATGCTGAGGCCGAGTGCGGGCACCCAGTCAATGACGTGCTTGACGACGCGGCCGTCTGTCACCGACGGATATGCCGCCAACGTTATCGCAAGCGCGCCCAGCGAAACCAGGCCGGCCAGCCAGGCCTCCGCGTTTCGCGCGTTCGGAGAAAGCAGCGCGGCGATGAGGCTGCCCAGGAAGGGCAAGCCGACAAGAAGAATCAGAAAGCTGCTTGGCCAGAGTGTCATCATTACCGTCCACAACGAATCCCGGAGCGGGCGAGCATCGGGGCGGCCGGTATTCGAGGGGGCGTCTCACTGATCTTACAGGAGCCGCCTCGCCTCTCAGGCGCGCGACGCTCGTTGCGTCATGACGGCGGGCGGCGCGCGGGCGAGCCCGGGCTGCACGACAGCGTGCGGGGCCGCGTCGTCGCGAGGTGGCGGTGCCTGAGCGCAATGCGGTCGGCTGTCAGCGGACCAGGGAGCAGCCGCGCAGAGGGCGTCGCCTGCACTGCTTGTGTCGACATGCGCCGTCAGCAGGTCGACATCGCGCTCGCGATATTCCTGCTCCTGCTGGGGCGCGCTGAACTTGTAGGGCGAGGCCGGATCAGCCTTGAGTTCCTTTGACAGAGCCGCCGCGATGTCAGGCCCGTTCGCCGGGTCCGATGGAAGTCCGGCATAGCCGATGAGGGCGAGAAGGAGCAGCATGAACGAAACCGAACGGCACGCCGCAATGCCGTGTCGTCTCGGGGCCGTCTTGCGCTCCGCTCCTCGCACCAGATCACCATTTGTAAGTGTTTGAGAACGACTTAAAGCAGGCTTCCGCCCCTGTCCATATGGCATCTGGAGACGGGGCTGTTTGTCGCGTTTGGCCCGCTACGCCGCCGGTAGAGCCGATACGTCTTCGGTCCGTTGCCCCATACGGCCGCGATGTGCTCTGGCGACCGGTCGGTCCATCGCGGCGGCGCGCATCGACGCACGCTGGACGCGAGCAATCAGTTGAGAAGCCCTGACGCCTGGGCTATCTGTCGGAAATGAATGAGCAGCTTCCAACGCTTAAGCGGAAGACGAGTGCACCCCGCGGCGTCCAATCGATCGACACGGGCGGCATCATCCTCAAGGCACTCGCCAACGCGCGCGGCCCGCTCAAGCTGCGCGACCTTGCCGAACTGACCGACATGGCGGCGGCTCAGCTTCATCCCTACCTCGTCTCGTTCCGCAAGATGGGCATGGTCGAGCAGACCGAGGCCGGCCACTACCAGCTCGGCGCGTTTGCGCTGCATCTGGGCCTGACCCGGCTGCGAAACCAGAACGCGTATCGCGAGACCGTGAGCCGCGTCGCCAGTCTGGCCGACGACCTGCAACTGATGATTGCCGTCACTGTGTGGGGGCTGCATGGGCCGACCATCGTGTATGTGCAGGAGTCGTCGGCTCGCATCCATGCCAACGTTCAGGTCGGCAACATCTTCCTGATGACGGCGACGGCGACGGGCAAGGTGTTCGCCGCCTACCTGCCGCTCTCGATCACCCAGCCGATGGTTCGCCAGGAGCGCTCGGATCGCACGCTTCTGGAACGCGGACCGTTCGAGTTCGACGAGACGCGCTACTGGGACGATGTCGAGCGCGTGCGCGCCCGCGGCTTCGAGACGACGCGCGACCTTCCGATTCCCGGCGTCAGCGCTGTGGCGGCGCCCGTCTTCGACCACACCGGCAAGATTCAGCTCGCGCTGACGGCGATCGGACCGACGAGCATGATCGATCTTGCCGACCACGGGCCGGCGGTCACCGGGCTCCTGCGCTTTACCCGGCGCATGTCGTCGGAACTCGGCCATCGCGAGCCGACAGGCGCTGAGGGCGGCTAAGGGCAAGCGCGCTGCCCGCGGGCAGCGCGCCAGCCCGCCTCACGCGTTGCCGCCGGCCATGTGTCGAGCGGCGATATAGCCGAACGTTACGGCCGGTCCCAACGTGATACCGCCGCCGGGATAGTTTCCGCCCATGATGCTGGCGGCGTCGTTGCCGACCGAGTAGAGGCCCGGCACGGGCCGACCATCGCCATTCAGCACCTGTGCGTTTTCGTTGCAGCGCATGCCGGCAAAAGTGCCAAGGTCGCCGACGACGAGCTTGACGGCATAGAACGGTCCCTTCTCGATCGGCGCCACGCAAGGGTTCGGCTTGTGGTCGGGATCGCCGAGCGACCGGTTGTAGGAAGTCGAGCCCTTGGCGAATTCCGGGTCCTCGCCTTTTCGCGCATGGCCGTTGAAGGTTTCGATCGAGCGGCGAAGTGTGGCCGGGTCGGCGCCGATCTTCTCGGCCAGTTCTTCGATCGTCGCGCCCTCGATGAGATAGCCGTTCCTGACATGCTGGCGGAACGGCACCGGCGCCGGCTTCACATATCCCAGCCCGTATTTGCGCAGTACGTGGTGGTCGGCGATGAAGAAGGCGCAGATCTCGCTTTCTTCCTCGCGGCAGCGCGCGATCATCGCCTGGCAGAAATCGTGATAGGAATTCGCCTCATTGACGAAACGCCGGCCAGATCGCGTGACCGCGATGACGCCGGGTTTTGACCTGTCGACAAAGTGGGGAAACGTGCCAAGCGTGCCGTCCGGCTTGACGGGCCGCGAGATCGGCACCCAGGCGGCCGCGTTTGGCAGGTCCGTCTCGACCGTGCCGCCGGCGGCCTCGCCGAGCCGCAAGCCGTCACCGGTATTGCCCGGAGGGGCCGGCGAGGCATGCTCATAGCCCGATGCGGCGTGCGGGAACATCGCCTTGCGGCGCACCGGGTCCTGCGGAAAGCCGCCGGCCGCCAGCACGACGCCCTTTTTCGCATGGACGCGCACGGCGCCTTGCGCCGTGTCGACGATCGCGCCCGTCACCCGGCCGGTATCGTCCTTCACGAGTTCGCGCACGGGCGAGCGTGTCCAGATCGGCACGCCCTTGTCGAAGCAGGACTTCGCCAGCCGCGCCACCAACGCGTTGCCATTCATCAGTCGCATCGGCCGGCCATGAAAGGCCATGTCGCGCAGGAACTTCAAGAAGAGCTTGCCGACATAAAAGGCCGAGACCGGCGAGCGCGTGACGTTGAAGAAGTGCAGCAACTCCTTGCCGGAGCCGATCATCATCCCTAGGAAGGTGATCTCGGCAAGCGGCGGGCGCAGGCGCTTGATCTCGTGACCGATCTCGCGGCCGTCGAACGGCCGCGCGACAATGGACCGCCCGCCATCCACACCGCCCGGCGCGTCGGGATGATAGTCGGCAAAGGTCGGACCGAGGTCGAACTGAAGCGCGGTATTCTGCTCGTAGAACTCCACCGCCTTCGGCCCTGCTTCGAGGAAGGCGTCCACGCGGCGCTCGTCGAAATGGTCGCCGGCTTCGTGGCGCAGATAGGTCCGGGCCATGTCGGGGCTGTCCGTCACGCCGGCACGCTTGGCGGGCGCGTTGCAAGGTATCCACATCCAGCCGCCCGAGCGGGCCGTCGTGCCGCCGAAAACCGGTTCCTTCTCGACAACGAGCACGTCGAGCCGACGATGCGCGGCATTGACCGCCGTCGACAGCCCCCCTGCCCCCGAGCCGACGACCAGCACGTCGCAATGATGTTCTTTCATCTGCATATCGATTTCCTTGGGATCAGGCGGCCAGATATCCGCCGTCGACCGGCAGCAGGGCGCCGGTCACGTAGCTGGAGAGGTTGGAGGCGAGAAAGAGCACGGGACCGACGAGCTCTTCAGGTTCGCCGACACGCCCAAGCGGGGTGTGGCTCATGAAACGGCTGATCGCTTCAGGCGTCTCGCGCGTGATCTTCGTCATCGGGGTGGCGATGACGCCCGGCGCGATGGCGTTGACGCGCACGCCTTGCGGGGCGAGGTCATGAGCGAGCGCACGCGTGAACTGCAGCACCGCCCCCTTGCTGGCGGCATAGGCGCCAAGTCCGGGGCCTGCGGTTACGGACATGATGGAGCCCAGATTTATGATGCGTCCCCTCGTTGCCCGCAACTGCGGCAGAAACGCACGAACCATGTTCCTGATGCCGTCGACGTTGACGCGGAAGATCGCGTCCCAGTCTTCGTCGAAACCGGCATCGTCGATCGGCGTTCGCCTGATGATGCCGGCATTGTTGACGAGGATCGCCGCGGGTCCGAATCGATCTTCCACCATGCGGGCAAAGCGAGCCGTGCCGTCGCGGTCCGAAACGTCGAGCGTCGCGCTCATGCAAGGGGTTCCGGCAGCGCTGATCGCCGACGCCGCAGCTTCGGCGGCCGCACCGCTGATGTCGCATATGGCGACCCGTGCGCCTGCCTGCGCCAAGCCTTGCGCAATCGCCAGTCCATTGCCCTGAGCCGCGCCGGTGACGACTGCGACCTCTCCCCTGATGCCTTCCATCTGACCTCCCGAAAAATTCGTTATTTACAAATTCGTTTGACTATAGCGAATTTTTTGGTTGAGCCAAGCCGCAGAATTTGCAAGATTGCTCCCCGAGCCGGGAGGAGGCTGGGTCGATCGTCGGCCCAATTCCGGCATTCTTATCCGCCCAGGAGCGGTCTAAGGGAGGTCTTGATGAGACGTTACGTCACCGCAGCCGCATTGGCCGCATCCGTTGCATTCAGCAGCCAGGCTTTCGCCGAAAGCTTCGATCTTCAGAGCGTGTTTGGCCTGAACGTTCCGTCGATCGGGCCGAGCCCGGTCAACTGGGCGGAGAAGGTTCGCCTCATGACCGCAGGCGAAGTCGACATCAAGGTTCATGGCGCAGGCGACTTCGTACCGCCCTTCGAAGTGTTCGGCGCGGTCTCGTCCGGCGCCATCCCGATGGGCTTCGACTGGATCGGCTACTGGGCCGAGTCCATCCCCGTTGCAAACCTGGTCGGCTCCATGCCGTTTGGCCCGACGCCTGATATCGCACTTGGCTGGATGTTCGAGGGCGGCGGCCTGGAGATCATCCAGAAGGCGTACGACGCCCATGGCGTGAAGGTCATTCCATGCCATCTGGTGGTGCCTGAGGCCGGCGGGTGGTTCAACAAGGAAATCAATACGCCTGAGGACCTCAAGGGCCTCAACATGCGTATCGCCGGTCTCGGCGGGCAGGCCCTTGCCAAGCTCGGCGCAAACACGCAGCTCGTGCCCGCGGGCGAGATCTACGTCTCCTTGGAGACTGGCCGCATCGACGCCGCGGAATTTTCCGCACCGCAGCTCGACAAGGGCTTTGGTTTCCAGAACATTGTGAAGAACTACTATTTCCCCGGCTGGCACCAGCCTTCGAGCTGGGACTCCATCATCATCAACATGGATGTATGGAACGGGTTCTCGGAAGAGCAGCAGACCATCATGACCGAGGCCTGCAAGGCCAACATCGCTGAGAACATGGCCGACCAGCTCAACGCGCAGATCGAGGCCGTCGAAGAGATCGAGGCTGCCGGCGTCGAGATCAAGCGTTTCCCGGACGAAGTGCTGGTTGCGATGCGCGAGGCCGCCAACGAGGTGATGCAGGAAGAAGCCGGCAAGGACGCGGTGTTCAAGGAAGCCTACGAGTCCCTGACCGCCTATATCGAGCGCACCTCGCGCTGGGGCGACCTGCAGGCGCTTCCGCGCTGATTGAAACCGGGGCCGCCATGCTCGCATGTGCGGCCCCAGTCTTTCGCGTGCCCATGGCTGGAGGTTGCGGATGAAGCGCGTTCTCGATGTCCTCGTTCTGCCTGGCAAATGGGTCGGCTGGCTGGTCCTGCCGCTCATCTTGTCCGTGTGCCTCACCGTGTTGGCCGCCAGGTTCGGCTGGAACGCCTTCGTGCGCTGGGATCAGTCCCTGCCGGTCATCGGCCAGGGCATCACGGTCAACACGCTCGCGGATCTGCAATGGTACATCTTTGCGATCATGGCGATCTTTGGCGGCGTCTACGCCTTCCGCGATGGCCAGCACGTCAGCGTGGACGTGTTCTCGGCCGGCTTGCCGCACCGTGTGCAGCTTGGCCTGCGCCTTGTCGGCGATCTGGTCTTTCTCCTGCCCTTCTGCGCCATCATCTTCTGGTACGGCTGGTCTTTTGCGCTGACCTCGTTCAACTCGGGCGAAGGCTCCACCTATGGCGGGCTGATGGACCGCTGGCTGATCAAGTCGATCATTCCGATCGGTTTCGCCCTTCTCGGTATTGCCGCCATCGTGCGCGCCATCGCGACAACCGGTGAAATCCTGCGCCCCGCTCCCACCGACGAATCGAACTTCGAATGACCGAATATTTCTGGCCGCTCGCCATGCTTGCCGGGCTCGTGCTCGGCATTTTCTCGGGATATCCCGTCGCTTTCGTCCTGTCGGGCATCGGCATCCTGTTCGCCGTGCTCGCTGGCGTGCCGATGCTGTTCTTGTCGACGGGCGTCTCACGCATCTATTCGGGTATCCTGACAAACTGGCTGCTGATCGCCATTCCCCTTTTTGTCTTCATGGGGCTGATGCTCGAGCGTTCGGGAGTGGCCGAGCGGCTGTTGAAGTCGCTGGCCGCGCTGTTCGGCCGGCTGCCGGGCGGCTATGCCTTCGCGGTCGCCATAATCGGCGTGGTCATGGCCGCCTCGACCGGCATCATCGGCGCATCGGTGGTGCTGATGGGCATGATGGCGCTGCCCTCCATGCAGCAGGCCCGCTACGACCCCAAGATCTCGACCGGCCTCATCGCCGCGTCCGGTACGCTCGGCATCCTGATCCCGCCCTCGATCATGCTGATCATCCTCGGCGATCAGCTCCGGATTCCCGTTGGCGACCTCTTCATGGGAGCAATCGGCCCCGGCCTCATGCTCGCCGGCCTTTATTTCCTCTACTTGATCGCCGTCGCCATCTTCCAACCGCACCGCATGCCACCCGGCGAAGTGGAACCGCCGACCGGGCGTGGGGGACTGGCTGTGCAGCTTCTTCGCGACCTGCTGGCGCCGGTCCTGCTCATCGCCGCCGTCCTTGGCACCATCATCGCCGGCATCGCCACGCCCACGGAAGCGGCCGCGATCGGTGCCGCCGGCGCGTTGCTGCTGGCGCTGATCTCCGGCCGGCTGGACTTCGCCACCTTGCGCACGTCGCTGCGGGACACGACGAAGACCACGGCGATGATCATCTTCGTGATGATCGGCGCGACGATCTTTTCCGTCATTTTCCGCCGGCTCGGGGGCGACGAGATGGTCATCCATGCATTCGATTCCCTCGGCACGGGACCCTATTTCGTGCTCTTCGTCATCATGGCGCTGGTCTTCATCCTCGGCTTTTTCCTCGACTGGGTGGAGATCGCGCTCGTGGTGGTGCCTCTCGTCGCCCCGGTCGTCGCCAATCTCGATTTCGGCATGCCGCAGGGCCAGGTCCTGGCCTGGTTCGCGATCGCTCTGGCGGTCAACATGCAGACCTCGTTCCTGACGCCGCCCTTCGGTTACGCGCTGTTCTACCTGCGCGGTGTCGCGACCGGCATCTCCATCGGCACCATCTACCGCGGCATCATCCCGTTCGTGTTGCTGCAACTGGCGGCGCTGGCGCTGCTCATTGCCTTTCCGCAGATCAGTTTGTGGTTGCCGGGCTATCTGGCGAGATAACGCCAGCAAGCTTGCGGACCAGCATCGAAACTGGTGCAGACATGACCATGAACTTCGCATCCACCGGCGTCATCATCGGCGACGACAGCGTGGTGATCGTCGACGCGCAGGCAACGCCGCGTCTGGCCAACAAGGTCATCCAGAAGATCCGGACCGTCACCGACAAGCCGATCAAGTTGTGATGCTGTCGCACTGTCACGCGGTGCGCGTGCCGGGCGCCTCGGCCTATGGCGCGTCGGAAATCTTCATGTCGGAAAAGGCCCGTTCGATGGTGGTCGAGCGCGGGCAGGAGGACTGGGATTGCGCCCGGTTGGCGATACCCTTCGCGATCAATTCGACCGTCACGCCACCACCTCGACATCGCGAATGACCGAGCCGGCGACCCAGCGCTCGGACAGGCACTTCTTGATACTCGTCCCCTAATAGACTGCGCGGCCGCCGGAAATGTCGAAGACGCCGCCGGTGGTGAATGAGCAGTCCTCGGAGGACAGCCATGCGATCATGGCAGCCACTTCCGCAGGTTCGACGAAGCGGTTGAGCGGGATTTTCGAGAGCATGTAGTCGATGTGCTCCTGCGTCATCTGGTCGAAGATGCCGGTTCGCGCAGCGGCCGGGGTTACGCAATTGACCAGGATACCCGATCCCGCCAGTTCCTTCCCGAGCGACTTGGTCAGCGCGATCAGGCCGGCCTTGGACGCGGAGTAGTGCGAGGCGTTGGGATTGCCCTCCTTGCCGGCGATCGACGCGACATTGACGATGCGGCCATAACCGGCGGCCATCATGAGCGGCACCAGCGCATGGCTCACCAGATAGGGCGCGACGAGGTTGACCTCGATCGTGCGCCGCCAGACCTCGGGCGTAAGCTCCCAGGTCTTGGCGTTGCCGCCTGTGATGCCGGCATTGTTCACCAGAATGTCGACCGGGCGAGCCTCGAAGGCCTTGCGTGCCGCTGCCGCGACGGCGCTTTCGTCGGTGAGTTCGACCACCGCGCCCGTCGCCTTTTCGCCGAGCGCCCCGGTCGCCTCGTCGATGGCGGCTGCGTCAATGTCCCACAACTCGACGAAAGCCCCGCTGTCGACCATGCGCTGCGCGGTGGCAAACCCTATGCCCCTGGCCCCGCCGGTGATGATTGCCTTGCGTCCGTTCAGATCGATGCGGTTCATGCCCGGTTGTCCTTTGCCTTGCGATCAATGCCGTTGAGTTCCGCAACGATGTCGGCGAGCATCGGCACATAGTCGTCGCCCCGCCCGATCCCTTCGGCTGTTGCGAAACTGTTCTTCACGCTCGAGGCGAGATGCGAAGCGATGCCGCTGTCATTGGCCAGGCCCGCCACGTAGCGCATGTCCTTGTGCGCATTGCGCAATGCGAATTTGTGCGCGTCGCGGTCACCGTCGACGGCATATTGCATGAAGGTCTGGAAGAAGCCGCAATCCATGCGGCTGCCATTGATGATGTCGCGGAAGGTCGCGGCGTCGACGCCATTCTTCGCCCCGATCGCGAGCACCTCGGCATAGAGCGCGGCATAGCCGAGCGCGACGAAATTGTTGAGAAGCTTGACGGTATGGCCGGCCCCGACCTCCCCCACCCTGACGATGCGTGCCGCCCAAGTTGCGAAAAGCGGCTCCATTCGTGCGAAGTCGGCTTCGCTCGCGCCGACCATCGTGTCGAGCTTTCCTTCCCACGCCTCCTTCGGCGTGCGCGCGAGCGGCGCGTCGACAAGAACGATCCCGGCCGCGTGACAGGCCTTCGCGAGCGTGCGCGTCGAGACCGGATTGGAGGTCGAACAATCGACGATCGTGTGGACCGACCCCTTGTCGGCAAGAATTTCCGAAATGACGCCTTCGACCTCAGGACTGCCGGGCAGGCACAGGAAGACGATGTCCGCGCCGGCGACGAGATCGGCCACCGTCTCGGCCTCGCTCGCCCCGCGTTGCCGCAGGTCCTCGACAGGCGCACGGTTGCGGTGGCCCATGATCGTCATCGGATGGCCGGCCTCGATGATGTTCTTGGCGATGCCATGGCCCATCAGGCCGACGCCGATGAAGCCGATCCGTTCGCGTTCTGCGGTCATGCTGCTCTCCCTTCGCCCTGCTGTCGCCTGGCCCGCTCATCGGCGATGTGCGCCTTCACGATCGCGGCGAAATCCGTGTCGGCCACGAAGCCCGCGGATTTCGCGCGCTCGGCCGAAAAGTCGCGCGGCCATCCCGCGACGATCTTGCCGATCGCCGCATCCGGCTCGCGCTTGATCAGCGCCGCGATTTCATCGCCCGCGATTTGGCGCAGCGTTTCCACCATTTCGCCAACGGTGATCGAAAGGCCTGGCATCGTCAGCGAGCGTCGATCGCCCAGCACCACTGTATCGAGGGTGGCGGCATGCAGCAGGAACCCAACCGCTGCCGCCGGGCTCGCCACCCAGTGGCGCACGTCGTCTCCGACCGGGAGCAACGCTTCGAGGCCCGCAAGCGGCTCGCGGATGATGCCGGAAAAGAAGCCGGACGCTGCCTTGTTCGGCTTGCCCGGACGCACGACGATCGTCGGCAGCCGGATACCGACGCCATCGACGAAACCCTTGCGGCTGTAGTCCGACAAGAGCAGTTCGCAGATCGCCTTTTGCGTGCCGTAACTTGTCAGCGGCGCATGTAGGAATGTATCGCGGATCGGCTCCTCGAAGGGCGCGCCGAACACCGCAATCGAAGAGGTGAAGACGAGGCGCGGCCGGTATTCGTCGCTCGCGAGCCGGATCGCTTCGAGCAGGTTCTGCATGCCGGCGAGATTGATCCGATAGCCCTTCTCGAACTCGACCTCCGCCTCGCCCGAGACGATCGACGCCAGGTGGAAGATGACATCTGGCCGCGCGGCGACGAGGCTCGAGATCGTCCCGGCGTCGGCGATGTCGCCGGCGCTCGTCGAAACGAGCGGAGAGGACACTCCGCCTTCGACCACATCGAAGGAATGGATCGCGTCGATCTTGCGCCCGCCAAGCTCCCCGTTGGCCACGAGCGCTTCGACAAGCCGGCGCCCGACCATGCCCGCGCCGCCAAGTATCAATATGCGCATCAGCTCTCTCCCTTTCTTCGAACGTTCAGTGATTGTCGCGCGGGACGAGCGGCAACGTGCCGTCGACACCGCCCTGCGCGAGTCGGCGATAGGCGACCGCCGGTTCCAGAACCATGCCCGTATCGAGCTGCGAGACGAGGCCGCGCTGGATTTCCTGCCAGGGCGTCTGGTGCGCGGGGATTTCGTATCCGCCCCGGCTTTCAAGTTCGGTTCGGCGGCTTTGCAACTCGGCCTCGTCGACCAGCATGTCGGCCGTCCCGTTCTTCAGGTCGATGCGGACGCGGTCGCCCGTCTTCAAGAGCGCCAGCCCGCCATTGAGCGCGGCTTCCGGCGAGGCATTGAGGATCGAAGGTGAGCCCGACGTTCCGGACTGCCGGCCATCGCCGATGCACGGCAGCGAATGGACGCCGCGCTTGATAAGGTAGTCCGGCGCGCGCATGTTGACGACCTCGGCCGCGCCGGGATAGCCGATCGGTCCCGCGCCGCGCATGAACAGGATGCATCGTTCGTCGATGTCGAGCGCCGGATCGTCGATCCGGTGATGATAGTCCTCCGGCCCGTCGAATACGATCGCCCTTCCCTCGAAGGCCATGGGCTGCTCAGGGTCGGACAGATAGCGCTCGCGGAATTCCTGCGAAATCACTGACATCTTCATGATGGCGCTATCGAAGAGGTTGCCGCGTAGGACGCGGAAGCCCCCCTTTGTCTTGAGCGGCCGGTCGAAGGGCCGGATGACGCGGTCGTCCTCGATCGTTGCGCCGCGGCAGTTCTCGCCGATCGTGCGGCCATTGACGGTCATCGCTCCCGCGGCGATGAGATCATTGGCCATGAGTTGCGCGACGACGGCCGGTACGCCGCCGGCATGATAGTAGTCTTCACCAAGATATTCGCCGGCCGGCTGCAGGTTGACGAGAAGCGGCACCTCTTCGCCATATTTCTGCCAGTCGTCGATCGAAAGCTCGACTCCGACATGACGCGCCAGTGCGTTGAGATGGATTGGCGCGTTGGTCGACCCTCCGATCGCAGAATTGACGCGGATGGCGTTGATGAAGGCATCGCGCGTCAGAATATCGGATGGCTTCAGATCCTCCGCGACCATTGCCACGATGCGCTTGCCGGTCAGATACGCCATCTCCTGGCGGTCGCGGTAGGGCGCGGGGATCGCAGCGGAACCGGGCAGCTGCATGCCGAGCGCTTCGGCAAGGCTGTTCATGGTCGTCGCCGTGCCCATCGTGTTGCAATAGCCGGTGGAAGGAGCCGAACTCGCCACCAGCTTGACGAAGCCGGCATAGTCGATCTCGCCGGCGGCCATCATCTCGCGTGCCTTCCACACGATCGTTCCCGAGCCGGTGCGCTCGCCGCGGAACCATCCATTGAGCATCGGACCGACCGACAGCGCGATGGCGGGAATGTTGACGGTCGCCGCGCCCATCAGCATGGCGGGGGTGGTCTTGTCGCAGCCGATCGTGAGGACAACCCCGTCGAGCGGATAGCCGTAGAGAACTTCGACGAGGCCGAGATAGGCCAGGTTCCGGTCCAGCGACGCGGTCGGTCTCTTGCCGGTTTCCTGGATCGGATGGACGGGAAACTCGATGGCGATGCCGCCGGCCTCGCGGATGCCCTCGCGCACCCGCTTGGCGAGCTCAAGGTGATGGCGGTTGCAGGGCGACAGGTCGGAGCCGGTCTGAGCGATCCCGATGATCGGCTTGCCCGATTGCAGTTCCTCCTGCGAGAGCCCGTAATTCAGGTAGCGCTCGAGATAGAGCGCCGTCATGTCCGGATTCAACGGATTGTCGAACCAAGCCCGCGACCGCAGTTTCCGCCCTTCATTCCTCGTCATGACTCATCCCTTAAACTACGGCCTTCGCAGGCATTTCCCACCATTTGGCAGCGCTGCCATTTCTAACTTGCGTTCATCCTCTGCACAACTCCAAAAGGTCGTTCAGGCCGATGCGGCTGCCCGGTTTCGGAACGTGGAATAAAGGACCGATGCCCAGATCACTGCGAGCGCCAGAGCAAGCACGGCGGCGATCGGACGGTCTATGAAGGTCAGGAGGGAGCCATCCGACTTGATCATCGTGGTGACGAAGTTTCGCTCAAGGATCGGCCCGATAACGATGCCGAGAATGCAAGGCGCGATCGGGATCTCGTTTTCCTCCATGAAGAAGCCGAGAATGCCGAAAGCCAGCATGACGACGATGCCATAGGCCGCATTGTTGGAAGCAAAGGCGCCGACGATGCAGAAGACGAGGATGATTGGCATCAAGATCGCGCGCGGGGTGCGCAACAGGCCGCGCGCGAGCTTGATAACCAGCCAACCGAGCGGGACCATCAAGAGGTTCGCCAGAATGAAGATCAGGAAGACGGCGTAAATCATCTGCGGATTGAAGAGGAAGAGGGTCGGTCCCGGATTGAGGCCCTTGACGTAGAGCACCCCGATGACGATCGCCGTGATCGTGTCGCCGGGGATGCCGAACACCAGCGCCGGCACCCAGGCGCTTGATAGCGCCGCGTTGTTGGATGCCGTGGCTTCGACCACGCCTTCCAGATGGCCCTTGCCGTATTTCCCGGGCGTCTTCGACAGCCGCTTGCTGATCGCGTAGCTGACATAGGCGGCCACGTCCGCGCCGGCGCCCGGCAGGATGCCGATCGCGGTGCCGACCACGTTGCCGCGGACCTGCTGGCGCCAGTATCGGACGATCATGCCGCCCCAGTTGCGGAAGATGTTGCCGACCTTGACCTGGACATTGTCCCAGGACGGCGCGCCGGCGGCCATTGTCCGGAGCACCTCGGAGATCGCGAAGAGCCCGATCATGGCGGGAATGAAGTCGATCCCCGCCATCAGATCCGTGGAGCCGAAGGTGAAGCGCGGCACGCCGGCCGCATTGTTCAATCCCACGGTCGATACCAGAAGGCCGATCAGGAGACTGATCATGCCCCTGACCGGCGAGGTTGCGCCGATGAAGGCCGCGCAGGTGAGGCCCAGCATCGCCATCCAGAAATATTCCTGCGAGGAGAAATTCAGGGCGAATTCGGCCAGCGCCGGTGCGGCAAAGATCAGCACCACCGTCCCGAACAAGCCGCCGAGCGCGGAGAACAGGACACAGGCGCCGAGCACCGTCTCGGCCTCGCCTCTGCGCGTCATCGCATATGTTTCGTCTACGTAGGCAGCAGACGCCGGGGTGCCGGGTATGCGCAGGAGCGCGCCAGGAATGTCGCCGGCGAAGATCGCCATCGCCGCGCAGGTCACCATCGCGCCGACCGCGGGTATCGGGTCCATGAAGAAGGTTAGCGGCACCAACAGCGCCGTCGCCATCGTCGCGGTCAGGCCAGGCACGGCACCAACGAGAAGTCCGAACAGTGCGGCGCCGACGAGCGTCGCCAGAACCGGCCATGTGAAGACGAGCCCGAATGCCTGGATGATCGCGTCCATGCCGTCCTCTCTACCAGGGAAGCCGCGGCATGATGCCGAAGGGCAAGGGCACCAGAAGCAGGCTGCGGAACACGTAGTCGGTCACCAGCGTGGCGGCGACGGCGAAAAAGACCGTCTTGCCCCAGGAAACCGAAAGACTGCGAAACAGGACGATGAGGATCGCGACCGACATCGGCACGAACCCGATCCGCCGGGCAAGAAGTATGTAGGCGACGATGCAGACAATCGTGATGGCGACTGCGAGCAGCGCGCCGGGCTGGCGGGTCCATTCCGTCCGCGCGACCAGCGGCACCGATCCGGCCTGCCACCCCTTGACGAAAAGGAGGAGCGCGCAGCCGATCATGGCGAGCCCGATCAGCGTGGGGAAGGCTGCCGCGCCATATTGCTGCCCAGGCACCGCCGGCAATGTGCGCGCATAGATGGCGATGGATGCTCCAAGAAGGAGGAGCACGGTGCCTAGCATCGTGTCGCTGAACCGCATCCGGGGCTCCGGTGATACGACTGTGGCGTACGCCTGCCGGCAATCAGCCCGGCAGGCGTCGTCGAAAGAACGCTACTGCGCGAGTCCGACCGCTTCCATCGTCTGACCGAGCGAGGCATCGGCCTGTTCCATGAAGGTGCCGAACTCCTCGCCCTTCGCCCAGCGCACGCCATAGCCCTGCGCGGCCATGAAGTTCTGGTAGTCTTCGCTGTTGTAGACCGCTTCCAGCGCATCCATCAGACGAGTGGCGACGTCATCGGGCAGGCCTTCCGGGCCGACGATCCCGCGCCATGCGCCGATCTGCCAGTCCGAGCCGATGGCCTCCGAGAGGGTCGGGACGTCGGGGAAGAGTTCGGCGCGCTCCGGCCCCATCAGGCCAAGCGACTTGACGCGTCCCGCCTCGATCAGGCCGCGCGCCTCCACGAGCGAGGATGGCACGATGGAAACACCGCCGGCCATCAGGTCCTGCAGGCCGGATGCCGCGCCCTCGCTGGGCACCCAGGGCACGAGTGTCGGATCGATGTCCTGGTCATTGAGCAGACCGGCGAGCGCGAGATGCCAGATGCCGCCCTGTCCTGTGCCCGACGCGCGGAACGTTCCTGCAGGCGAATTCTCGATGGCGTTGAGAAGACTTTCCAACGTGTCGTGCTCGGAGTCCGCCAGGACCTGAACGCCGGCGGCATCCTCGTTCATCAGCGCCAGCGGGGTATAATCCGCATAAGTGAGTTCGGTGAGGCCCTGCCAGTGCATCATGCCGATCTCGACCGTGGCGATGCCGATCGTGTAGCCGTCCGGCTCCGCCTCGGCGATAGCCGAATGCCCCACCACGCCCGATCCGCCGGTGCGGTTGACCACGCTGACCGGCTGGCCGAGTTCGCGTTCAAGACCAGCGCCGATGATGCGCGCGGTGGCATCCGTGCCACCACCCGCGCCCCACGGCACGATCAGGGTCAAAGGTCTGTCGGGATATTGCGCGGCCGCAGCCGTGATGCCCAGGGCCGATACGGCGATCGCGGCACCCATTGCCAGAACGGTTCTTCCGATCATCTTCAGTTCCTCCCTTTGTGGTTTGCGTAAGCCGCCGATGCCTCCTCGCACCAGCCGGTCAGGTGGTAGCTCCTCTGACGAGTTCGAATGGAATGTCGACGACCTTGGCGCCGCCTTGCGCCATCACCATGCGCGCGCCGATCTCGCCGATCTCCGTGCGCGGCGTGCGCACGGTGGTCAGCGGCTGAGGCGCGAAGCGGCCGATGTCGAGGCCGTTGAAGCCCATAATTGCCAGTTGCGAGGGCACGGAGATTTTGCTGGCGAAGCAGTGGAACAGCCCGCCGACGGCGAAGTCGTCATTGGAGAAGTACACCGCGTCGAGGCTCGGATTGCGCGCCAGCATTCGTTCCAGCGCGGCGCGTCCGACTTCCGTCGACGACGTGCGGCCGATGAGTTCCGTTTCCGCCACGCTCGCGCCCGCCTCGGCGATCACCGCGCTGAAGCCCTCGAAACGCTTGCGTGCCCGCGGATCGAAAGAGAATTCCGGCCCGACATAACCGATCCGGCGATAGCCGCGTTCGATGAGGTGCCGGGCACTCGCCGCCCCGGCCTCGCGCTGGGAGAAGCCGACGACGATGTCGATCCCCTCCCCGTCGGTGTCAAGCAGTTCGGCGATGCGCACGCCGCTGTTCTTCAACATGGCGCGCGTGCGCTCGGTATGCTCGAGGCCCGCCACGAGAAAGGCCGCAGGGCGCCAGGCCAGCATCGACTGGATGACCTTCTGCTCCTGCTCGATGTCGTAGTCGGTCACGGCGATGACCGTCTGGAAGCCGATCGGGTTAAGCGCGACCGCTGCACCGCTCAACAGGTCGGGAAAGACGATGTTGTGCAGCGAGGGAATGACGATTCCGACGAGATTCGAACCGGACGAGGCCAGCGTTCCGGCGATCCTGTTGGGGACGTAGCCGAGTTCCTCGACTGCTTTCATGACACGATCGCGCGTGGCCTTTGAGAACGAGCCGTGGTTACGCAGAACCCGCGAGATCGTGCTCATGCCAAGGCCGACGGCGGCGCTGACTTCGCGCAGCGTGACCTCCGTCCTTTGCCTTTGATCGTCGTCCTGGTCCATGCCGGTAAGCGCCCAATCTTCAGTTACAGACGACCGCTACCACAATTTTGGCAGCGCTGCCAAATATTACTTGCCAGCAATTTGACGATGCGTTACCCGTTTGCTCCAGGTTGCCCGCCTGCCCGTTTGTGAACGGTCAGGTTGCACCGGGGAGGAATGCCGTGACACAGACAGTGCGGATTTTGCCGCATGGTTAGTCATGCCCGAACGAAGCCCCCAGTCGCGCTGGTGACGGGCGGGGGAACCGGCGTCGGGTTGGCGATCTCAACCGCGCTCGCCACCGCCGGATGGCAGGTCGTCATCACCGGCCGTCGCATCGAAGTGCTTCAGACGGCAGCCGCCCAGCTTGGCGACGACGACCTCGCAGTCACCGGCATCGCTGCGGATCTTTCCGATCCGCAGGCGGTTGGCCGGCTCTTCGAAGAGATCACGGCACAGCATGGTAAGCTTGATCTTCTGGTCAACAATGCCGGCGTCAACGCGCCGCCCGTGCCATTGGAAGACGTCGATTTCGCGGACTGGAACGCCGTTCTAGGCTCCAATCTCACCTCCGCGTTCCTGTGCACCCAGCATGCCGTGCGCCTGTTCAAGGCGCAGTCGCCCAAGGGCGGACGCATCATCAACAACGGATCGGTGTCGGCAACCACGCCGCGCCCCAATTCGGCCCCCTATGCCGCGACGAAGCACGCGATCACCGGGCTCACCAAGGCGACCTCGCTGGAGGGTCGCGCGCACAACATCGCCTGCGGCCAGATCGACATCGGCAATGCGGCCAGCGACATGACCGACACGATTTCCAAGGGCGTCCTGCAGGCCGACGGCACCGTAAAGGCGGAAGCCACGATCGATCCGCGCGATGTCGCCGAGGCGGTCGTCTACATGGCCGGGCTACCGCTTGGAACCAACGTACTGAACATCACCGTCATGGCGAACGCGATGCCGTTCGTCGGGCGCGGATAGCGCGCTCGCTCTTCTGGCGGACGCAAAGGGAAATCAGGGAGGATCTCCAATGGCGTCAGTCGAAATCGACGACGTACGCAAGTCTTTCGGGAGCCACCCCGTCATCAAGGGCGTCAGCGTCGATATCGAGGATGGTGAGTTCGTCATCCTGGTCGGGCCGTCGGGCTGCGGCAAGTCCACGCTCCTGCGCATGCTGGCCGGCCTGGAACACATTACCGGGGGCGAAATCCGCATCGGCAACCGGGTCGTCAACGACCTGCCGCCCAAGGAGCGGGACATCGCCATGGTGTTCCAGAACTATGCGCTCTATCCGCACATGACCGTCGCCGATAACATGTCGTTCTCGCTCATGCTCGCCGGCGCCGCGAAGAGCGAGATCGAAAAGCGGGTGAAGCCGGCGGCCGACATTCTTGGCCTCACGAACCTGCTCCACCGATATCCACGCCAGCTTTCCGGCGGCCAGCGCCAGCGCGTCGCCATGGGACGCGCCATCGTCCGCGATCCGCAGGTCTTTCTGTTCGATGAGCCGCTTTCAAATCTCGACGCCAAGCTGCGCGTGTCGATGCGCACCGAGATCAAGAACCTGCACCAGAGGCTGACCACGACCACCGTCTACGTCACGCACGACCAGATCGAAGCGATGACGATGGCCGACAAGATCGTCGTGATGCATGACGGCATCGTCGAGCAGATCGGCGCGCCGCTCGATCTTTACGACAACCCCGCCAACCTGTTCGTCGCCGGCTTCATCGGCTCGCCGGCCATGAACTTTCTCAACGGTCGCATCGACGAGGCCGACCCGACCAGCTTCCTGACGGATGACGGCGCGGTGCTTCCGGTTCCCGCGCCGCCCGCATCCGCGCGCGGCCGGGCACTCGTCTACGGCATCCGGCCGGAAGCGTTTTCGCTCGGCGGGCCCGTCGGGCTCAAGGTCCAGGTCATCGAGCCGACGGGGTCGGAGAGCCAGGTCGTGGGGCTGGTGGGCAGCACACAGGTGACATGCGTTTTCCGTGAGCGGGTGCGTCTGGCTCCGGGGGAGACGCTCGAGCTGTCGATCGACCCGAACGCGGCGCATCTGTTCGATGCCGGAACGGGGATACGACTGACGGACTGAGACAGCCAAGGCAGAGGAGCGGGCGAGCGAGGGCGGGAGGCCCGAGACGTCCGAAACAAGAAGGAGGAGATGACATGACGTTCAATCGCAGACAGATCATGACAGGTGCCGCCGGACTTATCGGAACGGCCGCGCTTGGCGGAATCAGCATGCCGCGGCGTGCATTCGCCCAGAGCGCGATTCCCAACTACACGCCCGAATCCGGCGCCACGCTCAGGCTCCTGCGCTGGGTTCCCTTCGTCAAGGCAGAGGAAGAGGCGTGGAACGCCAACACGCGCGCTTTTACCGAAGCGACCGGCGTCGAAGTCCGGATCGATCAGGAAAGCTGGGAGGATGTGCGCCCGAAAGCGGCGGTCGCCGCCAATATCGGCTCTGGCCCCGACATCGTCATGGGTTGGTTCGACGACGTCCATCAATACCCCGACAAACTCGTCGACGTGACCGAACTCGGCACCGCGCTCGGCGAGGCCCATGGCGGCTGGTATCCGGGCCTCGAAGGCTATGCACGCCGCGACGACAAGTTCATCGCGCTGCCACTGTGCGCCATCGGCAATGCGATCTGCTATCGCGCCAGCCATGTCGAGGCAGCCGGCTTCTCGGAATTCCCGAACGACACGGACGGCTTCCTGGAACTTTGCAAGGCATTGCAGGCGAACGGCACGCCGGCCGGCTTCCCGCACGGCAAAGCCGTCGGCGACGGCAACAATTACGCGCACTGGCTGTTGTGGAGCCACGGCGGCAAGACCGTCGACGAAAGCGGCACTGTCGCGATCAACAGTCCTGAGACGCTTGCCGCGATCGAGTATGCGCGGGCCCTCTACGCGACCTTTATCCCCGGCACCGAAAGCTGGCTCGACATCAACAACAACCGCGCGTTCCTCGCCGGACAGTGCTCGCTCGTCGCCAATGGCGTTTCGCTCTATTACGCGGCCCGCAACGATCCGGCCATGCAGGAGATCGCCGACGACATCCGCACCACGACGCTACCGATCGGACCGGTCGGCGAATCTGTCGAGTTGCACCAGACATCCACGCTGGCGATCTTCAACCACACCCCTTATCCCGAAGCTGCCAAGGCGTACCTCGCCTTCATGTACCAGTCCGACAACATGAACGCGTGGATCGAGGGCGCCAGCGCCTATTGCTGCCAGCCTCTGCGGGAATACGAGTCGAACCCGGTCTGGACGTCCTCGCCGATCCACGAGCCCTACTCCAAGGCGTCGGCGAGCCTTCGCCCGAACGGCTGGGCCGGCCCGCTCGGCTACGCATCCGCGGCGGTGATGGCCGATTACGTTCTCGTCGACATGTTTGCCGAGGCGGTGACCGGCCAGCGCACGCCCGAAGATGCCATCGCGAACGCCGAGCGCCGCATCAACCGCTACTACCGCGTCTGACGCGGAGCGCGCCGGGTTCCACCAAGCCCGGCGCCCTTCCTTCAAGCCGCGACGGCCATGACGAGCTACTGACGGAGATCAACGGGCAATGTCCACGACCCTGGAAAGCGACAACGTTGCTTCGCCCCGGACCAGAGCGTCGATGCTGGCGCGCCTTGGCGAAAGCCGCAACGGGCTGGGCTTGCTGTTCATGCTTCCCGCGGCGGCCTTTCTCCTGTGCTTCCTGACCTATCCGCTCGGCCTTGGCGTCTGGCTCGGCTTTACCGACACATCGATCGGCCGCCGGGGAATCTTCATCGGCCTCGAAAACTATGTGTGGCTGTGGAACGACAACGTTTTCTGGCTCTCGATCTTCAACACGCTGCTCTACACCTTCGTCGCTTCGGTGCTGAAATTCGTGCTCGGCCTGTGGCTGGCGCTCGTCCTGAACCAGCATCTGCCGTTCAAGAATTTCTTCCGCGCGATTATCCTGTTGCCCTGGGTCGTCCCGACCGTGCTTTCTGCGCTGGCCTTCTGGTGGATCTTCGATTCGCAGTTCTCCATCATCTCGTTCGTGCTGATGGAATGGGGGCTGATCGACCGTCCGATCAACTTCCTGGGCGACCCGAACCTCGCGCGCGCTTCCGTCATCGCAGCCAATGTCTGGCGTGGCATTCCCTTCGTCGCGATCTGCCTTCTGGCCGGTCTGCAGACCATCCCGCAATCGCTGCATGAAGCGGCCGCGCTCGACGGCGCGCGTCCCTGGCAACGCTTCCGCTATGTGACGCTGCCGCTTTTGACGCCCATCATCGCGGTCGTGATGACATTCTCGGTGCTGTTCACCTTCACCGACTTCCAGTTGATCTACGTCCTGACGCGCGGCGGCCCGGTCAATGCAACGCATCTGATGGCGACGCTCTCGTTCCAGCGCGCCATCCCCGGCGGACAGCTCGGCGAAGGCGCAGCGATCGCGGTCGCGATGATCCCGTTCCTGCTCGGCGCCATCCTGTTCAGTTTCTTCGGCCTGCAACGCCGCAAATGGCAGCAGGGTGGAGCCGATTGAGGACATGACCATGACCGACAGCACAATCGCCGCCAAACCCACCGAAGACGATATCGTCGGCATGGACCAGTACGACACGCTGCTGCGTCGCATCGTCGTCGTTTACCTGCCCCTTCTCGTCTTCGTCTTCGTCCTCCTGTTCCCCTTCTACTGGATGGCGGTAACGGCGGTGAAACCCAATCACCAGCTCACGAACTACACCGACTACAGTCCGTTCTGGGTCGTCGGACCGACGCTCGAGCACATCAAGTATCTCCTGTTCGAGACCTCCTATCCGGGCTGGCTCTGGAACACGATGATCGTCTCGGTGTCCTCGACGATCCTGTCGCTGGCCGCCTCGGTTTTCGCCGCCTATGCGATCGAGCGCGTTCGCTTCACGGGTGCGCGCGTGACGGGGCTGATGATCTTCCTCGCCTATCTCGTGCCGCCGTCCATCCTGTTCATTCCGCTGGCCTTCATGGTCTTCCAGTTCGGCATCTACGACACCCGGCTGGCGCTGATCCTCACCTATCCGACCTTCCTCATCCCGTTCTGCACCTGGCTGCTGATGGGCTATTTCCGCTCGATCCCGTTCGAGCTGGAGGAAAGCGCGCTCGTCGATGGTGCTAGCCGCTGGCAGATCCTGACCAAGATCGTCCTGCCGCTGGCCATTCCCGGCCTGATCTCGGCCGGCATCTTTGCCTTCACCTTGTCCTGGAACGAATTCATCTACGCGCTGACCTTCATCTCCTCGTCGGAGAACAAGACCGTACCGGTCGGCGTCCTCACCGAACTCGTGCGCGGCGACGTCTATGAGTGGGGCGCGCTGATGTCCGGCGCGCTGATCGGCTCGCTGCCGGTCGTCATCCTCTACTCCTTCTTCGTCGACTACTACGTGTCGTCGATGACGGGCGCTGTGAAGGAATAGGCATTCACCCGGGAGAAGCGGCAAAAAGGCCGGCGCATCCGTGCACCGGCCTTTTCCTTTGAACCGATCCTTTTGCGTGGGTCAGTCGGCGGCGGTCCGCTGGCTCTGCTCGCCAAGACCTTCGATGCCGAGCCGCATGGTCTGACCGGCCTTCAGATAAACGGGCGGCTTCTGGCCCATGCCAACGCCCGGCGGCGTGCCCGTTGCGATGATGTCGCCGGCGTGCAGCGTCATGAACTGCGACAGATACGAGACGAGGTGGGCGACGCCATAGACCATCGTCTTCGTCGAACCGTCCTGGTAGCGGTGCCCGTCGACCTCCAGCCACATGCCGAGATTTTGCGGATCGGGGATTTCGTCGGCCGTCACCATCCACGGCCCGATCGGTCCGAACGTATCGCAGCACTTGCCCTTGTCCCAGGTGCCGTGGCGTTCGAGCTGGTACTCGCGCTCCGACACGTCGTTGACGACGCAGTAGCCGGCCACATGCGCGAGCGCCTCGGCTTCCGACACGTATTTCGCGGACTGGCCGATGACGATGCCCAGTTCCACCTCCCAATCCGTCTTCACCGAGCCGCGAGGAATGCGAACCTCGTCATTCGGCCCGACGATCGCCGAGCGCGGCTTCATGAACATGATGGGCTCCGGCGGGACCTTGGCGCCGCTTTCGGCCGCATGGTCGGCATAGTTGAGGCCGATGCAGATGAACTTGCCGACATCGCCGACGCATGGGCCAATCCGCGGATTGCCTTCGACCGGTGGCAGGCTTGACGGGTCGATCTCGGCAAGGCTCGCAAGCCCCGACGGCGTCAGCGTGTCGCCCGAGATGTCGGCGACCTTGCCCGACAGGTCGCGGATGCGTCCCTCGGCATCGAGCAGCCCCGGCTTTTCGTTTCCCGGCTGGCCATAGCGCAGCAATTTCATGCGTCATTCCCTTTCCTGTTGTTCAAATCGCCCAGCCGCCGTCGATCAGATGGATCGCGCCGGTCGTATAGCTTGCCCCCGACAGATAAACGACGAGATCGGCGATCTCCTCGGCCTTGCCGATGCGTCCGATCGGCTGGCGTGCGATGAAGGCGGTGCGGGCCGCCTCATAGTCGCCTTGCGCCCTCAGCCGTTCGTGCAGCGATGGGCTGTCGACCGTTCCCGGGCAGATCGCGTTGCAGCGGATGCCCTCTGCCACATAGTCGGCTGCGACCGATTTCGTCAGGCCGATCACCGCCGCCTTGGAGGCGCTGTAGAGGCACCGGTTGGGCACGCCCTTCACGCTGGAAGCGACCGACGCCATGTTGATGATGCAGCCGTCGCGGCGGTCCAGCATGCCCGGCAGAACCGCCTTGATCATGCGTATCTGCGCCTTCACGTTCAGCGAGAAGGCGAAATCGAACTCCTCGTCGGTACAGTCGAGAACTGTGCCGGCATGGACGACCCCCGCACAGTTGAACAGGATGTCAACCTGGCCGACTTCCCGGCTCAGGGCTGCAGTCGCTGCGGGATCGAGCACGTCGAGCGGGCGCGCGGCGATGCCATCGACGCCGTCGAGCGCCTTTAGACCTTCGAGATTTATGTCGGTCGCGACGACCTTGGCGCCGGCCGTTGCCAGCGCGATGGCGCTCGCACGGCCGATGCCCTGCGCTGCCGCCGTGACGAGGGCAGTGCGCCCTGTCAGATCGGTCATGCTCTCCTCCCTCACCATTGCGTCCCCTGTTAACATCCTCGTCCATCAAAGAGAACCGAAAAAGTGGCAGCGCTGCCATCCCCCACCCAGGCCCATCGGGGCAGGCGCAGCGGGAACGGCCGGCACCACGCCTGACTGTCGCGCCCTCACTTCCGGTGAGATCCGATCCGGCGCTCGATTGCCTCGTGCGGCAACGGACCCGTGTTCGGAACCGTAATCGCTTTTCGGCATTGATTGTCCAGCAATTGATGGAGGCCCCGATGAAACCCGTACTCGCCGCCGCCGCAGGATTCACACTGTCGCTGGGCATGTTCGCAGGCGGTGCCGTACTCGCCACCTACACGCTCACCGCCAAGCCCGTCGGCGAACAGGTGGGGCCGACACAGGATGTCGCGGCGCTCTGGACCTTGGAGCCGAAGCCGGTCGATACGGACGCGCAGGACCTGGAACGCATCGCCGCCGCGCCCCTGCCGCCCGAGCCGGAGGTCGCAGAAAGATCTGCACGAGGACCAACCGAGGTCGAGGAAATCACCATCGCGAGCGCAGACCCGGACGCATGGCCTCAAGACGAGATGGACGTCGATCAGACCACGACCAGCGCCATTCCCTCGCCGCAGGACATGCCTGCCAAGGAAGCAGCCGGTGCCCGTTTGCCGGCCGCACATGTGCAGTGGTGCGCGGACCGCTATCGTTCATACCGGATTGAAACGAACAGTTACACGCCCTACAGCGGTGGCCAGAAAAGCTGCGTGTCGCCCTATTCCGGCCAGGATGAAACCACGGTCAGCGCGGAATTTGCGCAGGTAGCCATGACTTCCGACGCGCAGACAGGCGCTTATGCGAACGCGTCCACGACGGGTCGTCATGTGGAGATGGCCTCGCGCCACGTGCAGTCGTGCTTTGACCGCTACCGCTCCTATCGGCCGGAGGACAACAGCTACCAGCCCTATGGGGGTGGCCCGCGCCAGCAGTGCCGATAAGCGCGGCGTAGTGGACAGCCGCGCGATGCGCGACTCATAGCGGCCGTGCTCCGCAGACTGCCGAACTTGATAGCCGACCCGTTGGCATCGTCGCCGCAATGGCGTACCGAGGTCGACGAGGCGCTCGGCGCAATGCCGGAAAAGAGCATGGCGGCTGCCATCGCAACGGAGGCTTGTCCGTGACCGCAAGGCTGTTTCTCTCGATCGGCGAGCCGATGGTTGAGCTCAGCCGCGCTGGCGACGGCGAGGCGGATTTCTGGCGGATGGGGTTTGCTGGAGACGTGCTCAATACGCTGTGGTACGCGCGCGCCATCCTTCCCGAGGCCGGCTGGCGCACCGCGCTATTGACGCGGCTCGGCGCTGACCCCTTCTCGGCGCGCATGCGCGCGTTCCTTGCCCGCAATGGCCTCGACACAACCTACGTCGGCCCCGACGAGACGCGCAGCGTGGGGCTTTACGCGATTGACCTGTCGCCAACCGGAGAACGAAGCTTTTCATACTGGCGCTCTGCTTCCGCCGCCCGCGGGCTCGCCGACGATGCCGCAGCGCTCGCAGATGCGATCGCGGCCGCCGACCTCGTCTACTTCTCAGGCATCACGCTGGCGATCCTTCCGCCGGCCGGCCGCCAAAATCTCGTCGACGCCGCCCGCACTGCCAAGGCGCGCGGCCAGGCTGTCGTCTTCGACCCGAACATCCGCCCGGCGCTCTGGGAGGATCGCGAGACGATGGCTCGCTGGCTGCGCGAAGGCATCGCGGCGGCGTCGATCGGCCTTCCCAGTTTTGACGATGATGCCGAGCTTTGGGGCGACGCCTCGCCTTCAGATTGCCTTCACCGCTGGCAGGCCGCGGGCTGCGGCGAAGTCGCCGTCAAGAATGGCGGCGGCGACATCGTGGTTGGTATGCCGGGTCACGTCGAAACGATTGCCGTCGAGCGTGTCCGTCCCGTGGACACGACCGGCGCCGGCGACGCGTTCAACGCAGCGTATCTCGCCGCACGGCTTGCCGGGATTGCGCCCGCCGAGGCCGTCCGCGCCGGGCATGGCCTGGCCCGCCATGTCATCGGCGAGCGCGGCGCGCTCATGCCCATGGAGCGGCTCAAGGAAGTGACCCTGCGCGGCTGAGGGCTACGCGCCGAAGCCGATGCTTGAAGCCGCACGGCGGAACAAAAGCTCGGCATCCGGCGAAAAATGGAAAGTCGTCAGGAAATCCTCGACGCGGAAGCTCGGAATCGTCTGGCGAACCATTTCGGCATAGACCCTCGCCTCATCGATCCGCCCTGCCAGCGCCAGGCAGTGAGCGGCGATCGCCAGGATGATCACATGCGCATTCGGCCGCGCCGCGGCCTTGAGCGCCCACTGGGCCGCTTCCTCGAACTGGCCGAGCCGCACATGCGCCAGGGCGCGCGCGCCCATCATCCCGAAGAGCAGCGGGTCGAACGGGCTCAGGCTGCGCGAATGGTCGGACGAGTTGATCGCCGCCGCCGCATCGCCCGACTGCGACTGCACGAAGGACAGCGCATAGTGCCCGAGCGCGAAGTTCGGGCTGAGGTCGACGGACCGCTCCAACTCGACCACCGCCTGGTCGTGGCGGCCCCGCAGCCACAGCGCCCGCCCCATAGCCCAGTGCGCGGCCGGGTCATGATCGTCTGCCAGGAGGCTGCGCCCCGCAGCGTCGAACGCGCTATCCGCCTCCTTATGTCGATCGTTCCACTGCTGGAATGCGTTCTGCCAGTGCGTGAAGGACAGCCCCGAATAGGCCCGTGCGAAGGTCGGGTCGATCGCGCTCGATTGGCGGAAGAATTGCTGCGCCAGATCGTTGTCGGCCTTGGTGAAACGGTACATGTGCCAGAGGCCGCGATGGTAGGCCTCCCAGGCATTGAGTGAGTTGGGCGGTTTCAGGATGGCGCGGTTCTTCTCCGCCGTCTCGATCTCGTTGGCGATAGAGGCGACGATCATGTCACAGATATCGTCGAGGACGAGGAAGGCATCGTCGCGCCGGACCTCGAACTCCTCCGACCAGACGATGCGCGCCGTCCGCATCTCCACGAGTTCCACCGAGACCTCCGCCCGCTGGCCGTGGCGCCGTACGATACCATGCGCGAAATAGTCGACATCGAGCCGCCGCGCCGCCTCGGCAGGCGCCACCTCCTCTTCCGACAGGGCAAAAACAGAGCCACGGGCGATGACGAAGAGGGTTCGCAGCTTGGCGAGCCTTGTGATGATGTCATGCGTCAGACCGTCGGCGAGCCGGCGCTCCCCGATCATCAGGTCGTCCTCGTTGAAGGGCATGACGGCGAGCGAGGCGCGTGAGCGCGCGGCAGGCCGCTCGGTATCGGGCGCGATTTCAGCCTTGAACGCGGGCGCGGCGGTGACCGGGGCGGTCGCGGTTCTGCGCAGTTCCCGCCATGCCTTCGACACCGCGTCGAGATCAACGGCCTCGGCCTCATAGAGTCGCGCCACGGCGGCGAAATGCCGTTCGGCCTCATGCGGCAGCCCACCGTCGAGCAGCGTCTTCAGCAGGAGCGTCTGGGCGCGTGGGTCGAACGGCGACAGCTCGACCCAGCGTTCCACATGTGGCCGCAGAAACTGCGGGCTTTCCGCCTTAAGCTCGACCAGCCGCTCCAGGATCGCCGCGTGACAGGAGCGATAGTGACGGCGCTGCGTCGCCAGCCAATGGTCGAGTTGCGGGCTGCGGGCCAAGTCGAGGCCTTCGAGGAAATCGCCGACGAAAAGGTCGCAGAGCGCCGCAAGCTCCGCCCCGTCGAGCGTTGCGAGCCCGTCGCGCATTGCGGCATCCACGAGCAGGACGTCGACCGTGCAATCGCCAAGATCGAGCGCGATCATGTCGTCGCGGGCCGAGAGGCGAACGCGACCAGGCTCGTCGAGGATGGTGCGCAGCTTGCTCAGGCACCAGCGCAGCTCGCCGCGCGGGTCGTTGGCGACGTCGCCAAGAAGTTCGCAGAGCCGGCTGCGGCCGACGGGATGGCCGGAAGCGGCAAGATAGGCCAGCAGCGCGCGCACCTTTCGCGACGGCGGCAGGTCAATCGTCGCCCCGCCGCGCGCGACCGACAAGCGGCCGAACATGCGCAGCACCAGGGCCGCGGAAGGCGGTTCTGCATGGGACGGCGAAATTTCCATGCGCGATTCCACGCTTTCTACAACGGCCCCACCCTTGGCAGCAGACTACCACCGCGGGCGACGGCTGACATCCGCCATTTGAGCGGGTCCGTCGTGGAAGCATCTGCGGCAACCAGGGAGAAGATCATGCAAAGCGGCCAGACCATCCGCACCACCGCCGGGCGCGGCCGGCTCTTCGACAGCATTCTCGACACGATCGGCGACACCCCGGCCGTCCGGATCAACAATCTCGCCGTCCCCGGCGTGACCATGTATGTCAAGGTCGAGTTCTTCAATCCGGCGGGCTCGGTGAAGGATCGTCTCGCACTCAACATCATCGAGGACGCCGAGCGGCGCGGCCTCCTGAAGCCCGGCCAGACCGTGGTGGAGGCGACGAGCGGCAATACCGGCATCGGCCTCGCCATCGTCTGTGCGCAGAAGGGCTATCCGCTCGTCGTCACAATGGCAGACAGCTTTTCCGTGGAGCGGCGCAAGCTGATGCGGATGCTCGGCGCCAAGGTCGTGCTGACACCGCGCGCGCTGAAGGGATTTGGCATGTACCAGAAGGCGGTGGAGCTCGCCGAGGCAAATGGCTGGTTCCTCGCCCGCCAGTTCGAGACCGAGGCCAACGCCGACATCCACGAGATGACGACGGCGCGCGAGATCGTCAATGATTTCGCCGGCTCGCGTCTCGACGTCTTCGTCACCGGCTATGGCACGGGCGGCACGGTTACCGGCGTCGGCCGCGTCCTGCGCCGTGAAATGCCACAAACGCGCATCGTCTTGAGCGAGCCCGCCAACGCGCAGCTTCTCGGCAGCGGCCAGCCCCAGCAGCGCGGCAGCAATGGCGCGCCAAGCGCCAGCCACCTCGCCTTCGAACCGCACCCGATCCAGGGATGGACGCCCGATTTCATCCCCAACGTGCTGCAAGAGGCCGTCGACAAGCATCTCTACGACGAGGTGATCCCGATCTCCGGCCCGGAGGCCATCAAATGGGCGCGCGACCTTGCCCGCCGCGAGGGCATCTTCACCGGCATATCCGGCGGGGCGACGTTCGGCATCGCGCGGGGGATCGCGGAAAAGGCGCCGGCCGGCTCGGTGATCCTGTGCATGCTGCCCGACACGGGCGAGCGCTACCTGTCGACCCCGATGTTCGAGGGTATCGAGGAAGACATGGACGCCGAGGAACGGGCGCTTTCCCTGTCGACCCCCGGCTTTCAGTTCGCAGCCTGAGTTTAGCGGGGGCAGGCCATGGACGCGGGACGCGAAATGCTTGCGCAGGCGCAGGAAGATACGCTCGATCCAGCCGATTGGGGAGCGCTTGCCGCCCTCGCCCACAAGATCGTCGACAACGGGTTCGCCCATATGGCGACGCTTAGGGAGCGCCCGGCCTGGCGGGACCTGCCAGGCGAATTGGCGGAAATCTTCAGCGGACCGCCGCCGCGCGCGCCGCAGCCCCTGAGTGAGGTACTCGAGACCGTGGGCGAAACGGTGATGTCCTATCCGATGGGCAACAGCCATCCGCGGTTTTGGGCCTGGTACATGGGTGCGGGCAACATGACCGGGGCGCTCGCGGATTTCATCGCCGCTGTCCAGGCCTCCAACCTCGGGGGCGGCAAGCACGCCGCCGCCCTCGTCGACCAGCAAGTCGTCGACTGGCTGCGGCAGATGGTCGGCTTTCCCGATACGGCGAGCGGCACGCTCGTCAGCGGCGGCTCGATTGCCAACCTGATCGGCCTCACGGTCGCCCGCAACCTCAAGGCCGGGATCGATATCCGCGAACTGGGCATCGGCGCCGTGCCAAGGCCGCTCCGCTTTTACGGCTCCGACCAGCTCCATAGCTGCCACCGCAAGGCGGTCGAAACGCTCGGCCTTGGCAATCGCGCGCTGCGGCGCATTCCGAGCGACGCGAGCTGGCGCATCGACATTTCCGCCCTGCGAGAGGCGATCGCAGAGGACCGCGCGGCGGGCTTCCGGCCTGCCTGCATCATCGCCAGTGCCGGCTCGGTCAACACGGGTTCGATCGACGATCTCAATGCGCTTGCCGACCTGGCCGCCGAGGAAGCCCTGTGGTTCCACGTCGATGGCTGCATCGGCGCGCTCATCGCCATCGCGCCCGGCCACCGCGAGCTCGTCGACGGTCTTTCCCGCGCGGATTCGCTCGCGCTCGACCCGCACAAATGGCTCCATGCACCGTTCGACGTGGGCTGCTGCCTGGTGCGCAACGCCGCCGCGCATCGCGGCGCCTTCAGCACGTTTGCTGAATATCTCGCAACGTCCGAGCGCGGCCTCGCCTCGGGCGCATGGCTCTACGAGCTCGGTCTCCAGACCAGCCGGGGCTTTCGCGCGCTGAAGGTCTGGATGGCGCTGAAGGAGCATGGCGTCGACAAGTTCGGCCGGCTGATCGACCAGAACATCGACATGGCGCATTACCTGACGCGCCTCGTCGAGACGGAGCCGACGCTGTCGCTCACCGCGCCGACGGTCATCAACATCGTCTGTTTCCGCTTCGATCCGGGTGGGCTCGGCGAACCGGCGCTGAAGGCGCTCAACACCGAGATCATGCTGCGTCTCCAGGAATCCGGCATCGCCGTTCTTACCGACACGACGCTGCGCGGCAATCACAGCCTGCGCGCGGCGATCTGCAACCACCGCACCCGCTACAACGATCTAAACCTCGTCGTCGGCGAGATCGTGCGCATCGGCAAGGAGCTTACGGCATAGGCCTTACTGCGCTGCGGCCAGTCCCGCGTCGGCGAGCAGCGAAGACGGCGCGGTCTTGCGAGCGCTCGCCAGCAATTGCTGGGTATAGTCCTGCGCCGGCATCTCGAAAATCTGCGCGGTCGGCCCCTGTTCGACGATCTTGCCGCGCTTCATCACCAGAACCCGATCGCAGATTTCACGCACCACGGCGAGGTCGTGCGAGATGAAGAGGTATGTCAGGTCGAGCTCGGCCCTCAGGTCGCGCAGGAACTCGAGAATCTGCGCTTGGACCGACACGTCGAGCGCCGAGGTCGGCTCATCGAGCAGCAGCAGCTTGGGCTTCAGCGCGACGGCGCGCGCGATGCACACGCGCTGCTTCTGACCACCTGAAAGTTCGTGCGGGTAGCGGTAGCGGAACGCCTTTGGAAGCTGGACCGTGTCGAGCAGCTTCTCCACATTGGCCTCGATCTCGCGGCGCGAGAGCTTCGACTGAATGCGAAAGGGCTCGGCGATCGCATCGCCGATCGTGTGCCGGCCGTTGAGTGCCGAATGCGGGTTCTGGAAGACGAGTTGCATGTGCCGGCGCATCTGGCGCAGTGCCTCGCCGTTCAGCGCCGTGATGTCGCTGCCATCGAAGGTGACCGCACCCGCCGTCGGCTCCACCAACCGCAGCACCAGACGCGCGATGGTCGACTTGCCGGAACCCGATTCGCCGACAATGCCGAGCACCTCGCCCTGCGAAACCGCGAAATCCACGTCGTCGACCGCCCGCACCCCACCGCTGGATTTCGTCGCGTAGGTTTTGGAGAGCCCCTTGACCTCCAGCAGCGGCCGCGTCGGCTCGCGTTCGTCGCGCGCGGCCAGTGGCGCGTCGATCTCCGGCACGGCGGCGAGCAGGCGCTTTGTATAGTCGTGCTGAGGGGCGCGCAGAATGTCCTCGGTCGCGCCTTCCTCGACGATCTCGCCGCGAAACATGACCGCGCAGCGTTTCGCCACCGTTGCGATGGCACCGACGTCGTGGCTGATCATGATGACGGTCAGGTTCAGCTTCGCGACCAGTTCGTTGATTAGGTCGAGCACCTGCGCCTGCACCGTCACGTCGAGCGCGGTGGTCGGCTCGTCGGCGATCAGGAGGTCTGGCTTGCCCGAAAGCGCCATCGCGATCAGGACGCGCTGGCGCATGCCGCCGGAAAGTTGATGCGGGAACTGGTCGCAGACGCGCGCGGGGTCGGGAATGCCGACCTGGTCCAGCAGTTCTTCGCTGCGCGCCCGCCGCTCCGCGGCAGACATCGAGACGCCCGTCGCCCGGTTGTGCGCGGCGATGACATCGCCGATCTGCCGCCCGATCGAAAAGAGCGGGTTGAGATAGGTCATCGGGTCCTGGAAGATCATCGATATCCGCACGCCGCGGATTTTCTTCCAGCCCTTGTCGTTCAAGCTCGAAAGATCGGTCCCGTCGAAGCGGATCGACCCGTTCACGACCCGCGCACGCTTCGGTGCGAGCCCGAGAACGGAGCGCACCAGCACCGTCTTGCCCGAGCCGGATTCGCCGACGATGCCAAGCGTTTCGCCGCGCCGGACGGTCAGATCGATGTCTTTGAGCACATGGACCGGCCCGTCGAACGTGTCGATGTCGAGCGTGTAGTTCCTGATTTCGAGCAAATCGCTCATCGCTCACGGCTCCGGGGATCGAGGATGTCGCGCAGGCCGTCGCCGAGAAGGTTGAAGCCGAGCACGGTGAGGAAGATCGCGGCGCCGGGGAAGAACGAATACCACCACCAGTCGGGCATGTAGCTGCGCGCGACCGAGATCATCGCGCCCCATTCGGGCGCAGGCGGACGCGCGCCGAGCCCGATGAAGCCGAGGCTGGCGGCGGCGAGGATCGCCATGCCCATGTCCATGCTCATCTTGACGATGATCGGGGACCAGCAATTCGGCAGGATATGGTGCCACATGATCCATGGCGTGCGCGCACCGAGCGAGCGGGCGGATTCAACGAAGAGCTCTTCCTTAACGGAAAGCGTCTTGGCTTCGACGAGGCGCACATAGCCTGGCCACCAGACGATGGCGAGCGCGATGACGCAGTTGGTGATGCCCGGCCCGAGCGCCGCGACGATGGCGAGGGCGAGCGCCAGCCCCGGCACGGCGAGGAACAGTTCGGTGAAGCGCATGATCGCCGCCCGCGTCCAGCCGCCGGCATAGCCCGCGATAATGCCGAGCGGTATGCCGATGCCGGCGCCTATGCCGGTGATCAAAAGGCCGATCCAAAGCGACGTGCGCGCACCGACGATGACGCGCGACAGTATATCGGACCCCATCTCGTCGGTGCCGAACCAGTGGTCCGCGCTCGGCGGCTGCAGGCGCTCGGCCATATTGAACGCGCCGGTCGTGTGTTCGGGATACGGCGCCAGCCAAGGCCCGAAGGCTGCAAGTGCCAGAAACAGAATGACGAGCACGAGGCCCAGCATCGAGGAGAAGCTGGCCGCGAAGGTGTAGGCATAGAGCCGCAGCTGCCGGATGCGGCTTTCATGACGCTCACGAAAGGTCAGGCGAACGGGCGTTGTCAGGTCGCTGGTCGTCATCACGCGTTCCTCAGTCGGGGGTCGATCCAGGCATAGGCGAGGTCGACGATCGTGTTGGCGACGATGAAGAAGAAGCCGATCAGGAGCGTCACGCCGATCACGGGCTTGAAGTCGGAGGCAAGCGCGGACGAGACGGCGTAGAGCCCAATGCCGGGCCAGTCGAACACGGTCTCCACCAGCACGGTCGAGCCCAGCATCCAGCCGAAGCGTAGGCCGATCATGGCCAGCGTCGGCAGCATGGCGTTCTTCAGCGCATAAAGCGCGACGATGCGTCGGGAGGACAGGCCGTGCGCGCGGGCAGCGACGACATGGTCGGACGAGAGCACCTCGATCATCTCGGCGCGGTTCACACGCAGGATCGAAGCAAGGCAGGGGAAGGAGAGTACGACCGCCGGCAGGATGATATGCTTCAACGCGGTCCAGAACGTATCGAACTGTCCGCGCAGGAGACTGTCGACCAGAAGCAGATGCGTGATCGGCTCGGGCGGCAGCGCGACGAGCGGCAGGCGTCCGGAAACCGGGAGCCAACCCATCTGCACCGCGAACAGGAGCTGGAGCAGAATGCCGAACCAGAAGGCCGGCAGCGCGACGCCGGAAATCGAGAAGATGCGGGTGGCGTGGTCGAACCAGCTATTGCGGTAGACCGCCGAGAGCATGCCCATCGGTACGCCGACGAGAATGCCGAGCGCCATCGCCACCAGCACCAGCTCGATCGTGGCGGGCGCATAGCGCAGGAGTTCGTCAAGGACGGGGCGCGTCGTCACGATCGAGGTGCCGAGATCGCCGCGCACGAGGTCGCTCATATATATGACGAACTGCTCGGTCACCGGCTTGTCGAGGCCGTTCTGGACGCGAATGGTTTCGACCATATCCTCGGTCGCGTTGGGACCGGCGACGAGCCTTGCCGGGTCGCCCGGCGCGACATTGGTGATGAGGAAGGTCAGCGCGGCGATGCCGAGCATGGTCCCCACCAGCGCCGCCAGCTTGCGCAATGTGAAACTCAGCATCGTCTCCTGGTCCCCTGATGCGGGAAGCGCCGTGGCGCTTCCCGCTGCGTTGTTGTCTGCCTGGCTTACTCGGCCTCGACCCAGAGCGGGTAGAGGTCGACCTCGCCGGTGAACCGGACCGGGCTGAACTGGAAGCCCTTCAGGTAGTCGCGGTGCGCCCAGCGGCGGTTCTGCAGCATGCCGAAGACTTCCGGCTGGTCGGCGACGATCTGCGTCTGGATCTTGGCGTAGAGGTCGGCACGCTTGTCCCAGTCGGTCGCGGCGCGGGCCTCGTCGATCATCTTCGAGACCTCCGGGTTGTCGTAAAACGCCATGGCGTAATACTGACCCCAGGAGTTCTTGTGGTACTGATAGGCCACGGCGTCCGGGTCCGTCGAGATCGGCGTGACATAGACCGAAGTCATTGCCGGCGAGGTTTCGACCCGCGAGCCGTTGGCGACCATGTTCGGCCACTGCTCCGGCTTGATCTCGACATTGATGTTGAGCGCCTTGAGGTTATCCAGCAGCACCAGGCCGATGCGGCGCGCCTCCTCGAGGCCGGCGACGTGGACATATTCCAGCGTGATGCCGCCTTCGGGATGCTCTGACTTGGCGAGATATTCCTTCGCCTTTTCCAGGTCCTGGCGCGGAATGTCGGCGACGTCGATGTGTCCGCGCATGCCGTCCGGCAACGGGCTCGTCTGCAGCGAGGCGGCACCGTTGTAGATCTGGACCAGCGCATCGTAGTCGAGCGCGTGGGCGATCGCCTTGCGCAGGTTGATGTCGGCGGTCGGACCCTGCTGCGTGTTGAACTTGATGCCGAAGGTCGTCATGCCCTTGTGGTTCTGGATCTCGATCCCGGGCATGTTGGCGATCTGCACATAGTCGTCCGAGGTCAGGCCCTCGACGATGTCGACCTCGCCGCGCTGGAGCGAGGCGCGCTGTGCGGAAGGCTCGCGGATGATGCGGTAGATCACGCCGGCGGGACGGTTCTCGCCCTGCGGCCAGCCCTTCCAGTAATCGGCGACCGACTGCAGCTCGTAGAGCACGTTCGGCTCCCAGCGGCCCAGCTTGAACGGACCGGAACCGGCGGCGTTCTCGGTCAGCCAGGCTTCGCCATAATCGCCATCGACCTCATTGGCCTGAACTTCGGCCGGGTTGACGATGAACCACCAGGGCAGGAAGGACAGGAACGGCGCGTAAGGCGCCTTTAGCTCGAACTTGACCGTGTAGTCGTCGACCACCGAGACGCCTTCGGGCGCCAGGAAGTCCTTGAGCATCCAGGCAACGCCCTTGTTCAGCTTCAGGCCGCGCTCGAAGGAATAGCGCACCGCCTCGGCATTGACCGGGTCGCCATTGTGGAACTTGGCGTTCTCGACCAGCTTGAAGGTCCAGGTCTTGCCGTCCTCGCTGGTCTCCCAGCTCTCGGCGATCCACGGCTTGATCTCAGCCGGATCGCCTTCATACTTGACCAGCGCGTCGTAGACGGCCTGCTGCACCATGCGCGTCGACCAGTCGTAGCGCACGTGCGGATCAAGCACCGGGATCGCCTGCCGACCGGCGAAGACGATGATCTCGCCATCCTCGGTCCGTTCGAAGGCGGATGCGGGCGAAGCCATGAAGCTGCCGGCAAGCAGCGCCGCGGCCATCGCGGATAGAACCAGTTTCCTCATCATCGACAGTTCCCCTTTGTCACAGTGAAAATCATCCGGTTTCAAATCATCTGGCGCACGACGCCCGCGACGACGCGGCGCGACAGCAGCACCGGCGCGTCGACCGCCTGGCGAATCTCGTCGAGCATGGCGGCCGTGTAGCCCATGCAGTGCATCACCACGAGATCGCAGGCCGCGACGCCCTTTGCGCCAGCCGCCATGCCCGCGCCCGAATAGGGCGAGGCCGACACGACAGTCGGGTTGCCGGCGAAGACATGGCGCTGACCGAACTCGGCCACCTGCCGCTCGAGCGGAAGGATGACGCCGAGATTGCGGCACGAAGCGGCCAGCGCCTCCACCGTCGAATCGACGATGCGCTGCGCTTCGACGACCAGCGTGTTCTGGAGCGGATCGATGCGAGTGCCGGTGCAAAGCAGCACGACGATGTCGAAGCCCTTGCCGTCGATCTCGGCCAGCAATTCGTTGAGCCGTTCTTCGGTGCGCGCCTTCGAGGAGACGATCTCCTCGCCCGAGGCGAGGCGCGTCGCGAAGGAATGCTCGCCGTCCCTGGCGCGAAAGGCGTCGAGATCGGCGCCTTCAAGCCCGTCGAGCACGCCGAACTCCTCATAGGAAGGGCGAACCTCGAGGCCGGCCGCGATCTCGGCCATCATTTCCGGCACGATGTCGGACCGCGGCGTCTGGCCGATCGTAACGAAGGCGATACGTGAAATGCGCGACATGCAGCTTCTTTCCTCAGGCAATCTAATACCGAAGCCTAGCCGTCAAAAAGCCTCGCGGACTATAGGGAACTCCCCCTAGCTGAAGTGCAAATTACCGGTCCGGCCTGCCGCATTCGCAAGCATCGGCATGCCCGATTCCCCGGCAGCGATCAGGGGTGACCAGCCTGAATGACCAGGCGGATGAGGGCGGCGGAAGACGTCACCTCCATCTTCGCCATGACATGGGACCTATGAATCTCGACCGTCTTCGGGCTGATGCCGAGCTGGCGGGCGATCGCCTTGTTGGACAGGCCTTCGGAAGCCAGCGACATGACCTGCCGTTCGCGCGGTGTCAGCCGGTTGACGCGCTCGGCGAACTCGCCGGACATGCCCGGCAGGCTGATCGGCTGTGGCCGGTAGAGGAGAAGCCGGATCGCGCTCGAGATGATTCGCCGCGCCAACACCACCGGCTTGCCGGTCACCTTCGCCGCCATCTCGCGGTCGGCTTCCGAAAAGCTCACCGAATTCAGGACGATGATCTCGCATTCGGCAAGGTCGAAGAGCGCGCGGGCCAGCGACGCGCGGTCACCGTCGACCGCATGGCTGGCCGTGATCCGGTAGGGCTGAAGCGCGGGAATGTCGAGTTCTACGATCTGCTGTTCCAGCGGCTGGATCAGCCCCACCGATGAGCCCTGAGCGGCCAGGGAAATGACGGCCGATTCCAGTGCCCGCTGCGCATTGACGGTCGGGCACGTGCTTTCGAAATCGCGGAAGAGCCCGGTCGACAGGATCACGACAAGGTCGAACTCGTTCGGCTTGAAGCCGGCAACCAGCCGCGCCATGCGCTCTCCGATGCGTGGCTTGGAGACCACGATCTCGCTGTTGTCCGCCAGCCGCGTCACGATGCTCGTCTCGCCCTGCCGAACGCGCAATTCGTCGATCTCGTGCCGCGACAGACCGTCGAGCGCGCCGAGTTCCATGGCCTCGATGGGCATGTCGAGATTGGCCAGCATTTCCCCGATGAGGTCGGCGCGCGGGGTCTGCCCGACGCTGACGAACATCACCTTTCTTGGCGACGTCGTTCCCGAGCTCATATCCTTCATGGTCACGTGACGTGTTGCTCCTTGTCCACCGCCTGCGGGCTGCTCAATTCGTGAGCAAGCGCAATATAGGGGCAGTTCCTTATATTGTCGGCCCGCTTTCGAAGCTAGCTTCTCGCCAAATATTTGGAGGCAAGACATGATCCGTGACTTCGCGGCGGACGAGATCGATCCGCTGGCCGTGGGCGCCTGGATATTGGGAACCGGCGGCGGCGGCAGCCCCTATCTGGCGCAGCTCAACCTGAAGAAGCTTTACCGCGAGGGCAGGAAGTGCCGGCTGATCGACCCGCTGGCGCTTGACGACAACGACGCGGTCGCGGTCGTCTCCAAGATGGGCGCGCCGCTCGTCGGCCAGGAACGCTTGGTCGATCCGGCCCATCTCGCCCGCGCCATGAAGCTGATGGAAGAATATACCGGCAAGCCGTTCCGCGCCGTGATGAGCGTGGAAATCGGCGGCGGCAACGCGCTGTCGCCCTTCCTCGCCGGCGCAATGCTCGACATTCCGGTCGTCGACGCCGACGCCATGGGCCGCGCCTATCCGGAAGCGCAGATGACGTCGTTCGCCATCGGCGACCTTCAGATGTATCCGCTGACGCTGGTCGATTGCCGAGACAACGAGACGATCGTCGCCAAGGCGGCGAGCTGGAAGTGGATGGAGCGCATATCGCGCAAGGTCTGCACCGAAGTCGGCTCGACGTCTGCCACCTGCAAGGCGCCGCGCACCGGCCGGGAAGTCAAGGACTGGGGCGTCCTCCACACCGTCACCAAGGCGACCAGCCTCGGCCGCGCCGTTCTCGACGCACGGGCGCGGCATGCCGACCCCGTCGCCGCCGTGCTGGAGCACGAAGGGGGCATCGAGCTCTTCAAGGGCAAGGTCACCGACGTCGACCGAACCACGACGGGCGGTTTCCTGCGCGGCGCGGCGAAGATCGAGGGGCTCGACAACGATCGTGGCGCGAGCTTCGAACTCTCGTTCCAGAACGAGTGGGCCGTCGCCTTCCGCGATGGTCAGCCCATCGCCATGACGCCCGACCTGATCTGCCTTCTCGACACCGTGTCGGGCGAAGCGATCGGCACGGAGACGGTGCGCTACGGCCAGCGCGTCACCGCCGTCGCCCTGCCCGCGCCAGCCGTCCTGCAGACGCCGAAGGGCCTCGAACATGTCGGCCCGCGTGCCTTCGGCTACGACCTCGAATTCAAATCGGTATTTGCATCATGAAGCGTATCGGCATTGACGTCGGCGGCACCAACACGGACGCCGTCCTCATCGACGGCGAGACCGTTCTTTCCGCCATCAAGTTCCCCACCACGTCGGACGTGATGAAGGGCGTGGTCGACGCGATCCGCCACGTCACGGCGAGCCAGCCGGCCCACGCTGCGCCGGTGGACGCGGTGATGATCGGCACGACCCATTTCACCAATGCAGTCGTCGAGCGCGCCCGGCTGGAGCGCGTCGCCGCAATCCGCATCGCCATGCCGGCCGGCGCCTCGCTGCCGCCGATGGTGGACTGGCCGGACGACCTGCGCGAATCCGTCGAGCCGATGAGCTTCATGGTCGAGGGCGGCCACGAATATGACGGTCGCCCCCTCGTCCCGCTCGACCGCGATGCGGTGCGCGAGGCGGCGATGAAGATCCGCGACGCGGGCATCCAGTCGGTCGGCATCACGGCGCTCTTCTCGCCGCTGACCACCGAATGCGAGGTCGAGGCGGCCGAGATCGTGCGCCAGGTCATGCCCGATGCGCGCATTACCCTGTCGCACACGCTCGGCCGGATCGGGCTTTTGGAACGCGAGAACGTCACGCTTCTCAACGCCGCTCTTCAGGGGCTTGGCCAGCGCACGGTCGGCGCCTTCGGCCAGGCGCTGAAGGAATCGGGCGTCCACGCCCCGTTCTACCTGACGCAGAACGACGGCACCGTCGTGCTGGCCGAAGTCGCGGCCGCGAACCCGGTCTACAGCTTCGCCTCCGGCCCGACCAATTCGATGCGCGGCGCGGCATTCCTGACCGGCCTCAAGGAAGCCATGGTCGTCGACGTCGGCGGCACGACCAGCGACATCGGCTGCCTCGTTGGCGGTTTTCCGCGCGAAGCCAACAACGTTGTGGAAGTGGGCGGCGTGCGCACCCTCTTCCGCATGCCGGACCTTCTTCCGATGGCGCTTGGCGGCGGCACCATCATCGATCTCGATCGGGGCACGATCGGACCGCGCAGCGTCGGCTACCGAATCACCAGCGAAGCGCTGGTATTCGGTGGCTCGACGCTGACGACCACGGACGTCGCCGTGGCCGCCGGGCTTGTCGAGATCGGCGACCGCGACCGCGTGAAGCATCTCGATGCATCCACCGTCTCGACCCTCCTGAAGCGCATCGAGAAGATGGTCGAGGACAGCGTCGACCGCATGAAGACCTCGGCCGAGGGCGTTCAGCTCATCGCGGTCGGCGGCGGCTCTTTCCTCATTCCCGAGAAGCTCGCCGGCGTGCGCGAAGTGCTGCGCGTCGAGCATGCCGGCGTCGCCAACGCGCTCGGCGCGGCAATGGCGCAGGTTTCCGGCGAAGTGGATCAGGTGTTTTCCGGCCTCTCGCGCGATGCGGCCATTGCCGAGGCCGAGAAGCTGGCGCGCGAGCGTGCGATCGAGGCCGGTGCGCAGCCCGGCACGATCACCACGCTCGACACCGAAGACATTCCGATCGCCTATCTGCCGGGCGACGCCCGCCGTGTGCGCGCGCGCGTCGTCGGAGACATCGCCTTCAGCGAGAAGCGCAAGGTCGCCTGACACGGCCTGCAATGACGAAAATGGGCGCGAAACCGGAAGGTTCCGCGCCCCTCTTTCTTCAGAAGTCTTGATCAGCGTCCCGTAGCGTGGACGAGCAGGTCCGGGGAAAGCGCATCGCCCGCAAAGGCGACGAACTGGTCGGGTCGCACGAGCACGTATCGCGCTCCGTAATCGGACGTCTCGCCCGCTGCATCGTCCATGACAATCGTCAGCGGGATACCCGCTTCGTCCGCCGCGGCCTCGAAACGCTCGACACCGTCTTCACCGCCGAGTGCCAGAAGCGTGAAGCCAGATCCCAGCCGGTCATAGACGTTTTCGCCATTCGACATTTTCCGCGGCGCCAGATGGTGCCCGGGCCGCGCCTTGAAGGTGTGGCCGCCAATGGCGTTGGTCTGCCCGCCCGCGCCTGTCACAATCGGCGAACCGCGATAGTTCGGCTCGAAGGCGTTGACCTCGTCGCGCGCGCCCGATCCCCGCGCCGTCCATTCGCGCTCGAAGGCCGCGCGGTCGCAATCGGGGTCATGCGTTTCGAGGAAGGCCCGGTCGCTCTCGATCGCCTTTTCGATGAAATCCTTCGCCGTCGAGGCGAAGACCGGGCGGCGCTCGGCATCATAGCTGTCGAGCAGGTTCTCGCCGCCCCAGCCCTGCAGCGTCGCAGCGATCTTCCAGCCGAGATTCCGCGCGTCTTCGAAGCCGGTATTGATGCCGTAGCCGCCATAGGGCGGATGGCTGTGCGCGGCGTCTCCGGCAATGAACACATTGCCCGTGCGGTAGCTGTCGGCAATCGCGACGCGCAAGTCCCAGAAGCCGATATGCTCGAACTCGACGTCGAATGCCGCACCCACCGCGCGATGCAGATAGCCGGTGAAGTCGAAATTGTCCTTGGTCGTGTCGGCCGGCACCGGCGCATGGAAAAACCAGGTATTGCCGAGATCGACGCGGCCGAAAAACTGCCAGTACCCTTTCAGATCCGGGTGCAGAACGTTGTAGAACGACTTGCCGGGAAAGCGCTTCAAGAGCTCGTGGAGCCCCGTCGAGCGGAAGACGAGCAGCACCATCAACCTGTCGTGGTCCGAACGGGTCTGCGTGATGCCGGCCATGTCGCGCACGGCAGACTTGCTGCCGTCGCAGCCGACGAGATAGCGCGCGCGGACCTTCACCGGCGCTCCGCCATCACGCGGCGCGGCTGTCACCGTCACCCCGCCCTCATCTTCCTCGATCGCCTCGCCGGAATAGCCGTAGAGCGTCTCGACGGCGTCGATCTCGGCCGCACGCGCGCGCAGAACGTCCTCGGTTGCATATTGCGGCAGCCGCTCATTGTCGGTGAAGTAGTAGGGCCGCACGAGCTCGCGCTGCAGCCAGTCATAGTGATAGTCGCCGAGAAGCGTGCCGTAGGCGGTGAGGCCGCCGATCCCGTATTCTTTCGGCACGGTGCGCGCGGCGCGCAGCTCCTTTTCCGCGCCCCAGAAATGGAAATGCTCCATGGTGCGCTGCGTCAGGTTCTGGCCCTTCGGCACGCGCTGCGGCGTTGGATAGCGCTCGACGACGATCGTCCGGATGCCGCGCTGGCCAAGCTCGATAGCCAGCCCCGTACCGACTGGTCCGCCGCCGACGACCACAACATCCGCTTGCCGTTCCATTTCGCCCGTCATCATTTTCCGTTCATTCATTGCATCGGGTCGGCGCGATCAGATCGCGCCGGCCTCGAGATAGACATGCTTGGTTTCGAGAAAATCGTTCAGCCCCTCGACGCCGTGGAGCCGGCCGAGGCCCGACTGGCGATAGCCGCCGGTCTCGCCCTCGGCGAAAAGGCGCCCATGGCAGTTGAGCCAGACCGTGCCGGCGCGAACGGCGCGCGACATGCGCATCGCCCGATTGAGGTCACGCGTGAAGACGCTGGCGGCAAGGCCATATTCCGTCGCGTTTGCCTTCCTGGCGGCTTCCGCCTCGCTCTCGAAGGTCTCTATCGAGACGATCGGGCCGAAGAGTTCTTCTTGCACCAGCGGCGAGGCGACATCGTCGATCGTGAAGAGCGTCGGGGTCAGGAAGGCGCCCTTTGACAACGCCCCATCGGGAACGCCACCCTTCAGCACCAACTCGCCCTCGTCGCCAGCCTGTTCGATCAGCCGCGAGACGCGGTCGCGATTGCCGATGTCGATGAGCGAGCCCATCTGGCTTTGGGCATCGCCGCCCGGCCCGACCTTCACTGCCGAGAACGCCGCCTTGATCCGGTCGGTGAACTCCTTCGCGACGGACTTCTCGACCAGGAATCGCGCTGCTGCGACGCAGATCTGCCCTGCCATCACCAGCGAGCCGCCGGTCAGTTCGCGCACGGCCTGGTCGAGATCAGCATCGGCGAAGACGGTTGCCGGCGCCTTGCCGCCGAGTTCGAGCGACAGGCGCTTCAAGGTCGGAGCCGCGCCCGCCATGATGCGCTTGCCGGTCGCGCTCGATCCGGTGAACGAGATGACGTCGATGTCGCTCGACGCCACCAGTGCCTCGCCGACTTCAGAGCCCTGCTCGTTGACCGAATTGACGACGCCTTTCGGCAGCGACGGGCATTCGGCAAGGCAGCGCATGATCCGCGCGTGGATCAGCGGCGTCTGCGGCGCGGGCTTGATCACGGTCGTGCAGCCGGCGGCGAGCGCCGGGGCCAGCGAGCGCGCAAGCAGCGTCACCGGCGCGTTCCATGGCACGATGATCGCCGCGACACCTGCCGCCTCGCGATTCATCATCGAGAAATTGCCGGGCATCGTCTCGAGCGTGCGGCCGAGCACGGTGCGCGCGAGACCCGCGTAGTAGCGGATCTCCGAAATCGCTCCCATCGTCTCGCCGAGCGCCTCGCGCCTCAGCTTGCCGTTCTCGGCAACGACAAGGTCCGCGATTTCCTCCTTCGCCGCTTCCAGCCTGTCGGCGAATTCGAACAGCACCGCCGCGCGCAAGCGCGGCGACGAGGCCCAGCCGGTCGTTTCGAAGGTTTCGCGGGCGAGCGCCGCGGCCTGGTCGGCGAGGGCCCTGGTGCCCGGCTCATAAGTGCCGAGCACGCTGCCGTCGGCGGGGTTCAGGCTGTCGCGCGCGCCCGCGCCCTTCACCCATTCGCCGCCGATATAGTTGAGTGCGGTCGTCATGCCGCGCCGAGCCCCAGGAACTTGCGCGCATTGCCCTCGAAGAGCTTGGCGCGCAGCTCGTCGGAGATGTCGAGTTCCTCGAGGATGCGGATCGTCTCGCGAATGTACATTGGCCCGCCTTCGGGATCGAAGGGCGCGTCGGAAGCGAACATCACCCGGTCCTCGCCGAAGAACTCGATCGCATGCTCGATCGCCTTGGCCGAACCGAACGAGGCCGTATCGGCATAGAACTCCTTGAAGTAGTCGAGATGCGGGCGCTTCAGCGCCTTGCGCACGGCCGCCAGGTCGCGGTCCGTCGTGCGCTTGCCCATCTGGTCCCAGCCGGGGCCGACGCGGCCCTCGAAGAAGGGGATCATGCCGCCGGCATGGTGGGTGAGGACTTTCAGTCCCTCGAACTTGTCGAAGAACCGCGAGAAGACCATGCGCGCCATCGCGGCCGAGGTCTCGTATGGCCAGCCGAAGGTCCACCAGATCTCGTATTCAGACCGGCTTTCGTTCTTGTAGTCGGCGAAATTCTCGCCGCGCGCCGGGTGCAGCCAGACCGGCTTGCCGGCCTTTGCCATATATTCGAAGAACGGCTCGTATTCCGGCAGATCGACCGGGTTTCCGGCGATGTTGGTGAAGATCTGCATGCCGGCCGCGCCCAGGTCCTCGACCGCGCGGCGGCATTCCTCGACCAGCGCGTCGGGATTGTTCATCGGGGCGGTGCCGACGAAAGCAGGGAAGCGCTCGGGATACTTCCGGCACAGTTCGGCCATGGAGTCCGAGCCGATCTTCGACAGTTCAAGCGCCTTTTCGGGTCCGGCCAGCTTTTCCAACGGCGGCGAGGCAAGCGAAAGCACCTGCTGGTAATCCTCGCCGAACTTGTCCATGACTTCGAAGCGGCGGTCGAGATCCGTCATCATCGGCACGGCGCCGGAGCGCATTGTGATGTCGGTCATCTCGCCGATATGCGCGATCAGCGCATCGAAAAACGGTTTCGGCCAGATGTGGTTGAAAATATCGATCTTCTTCATGGGACCTCCCTCGGCAATGGCCGGAGGATGCCTTCGCGGCGCCCATCAAGTCAACAAGAAATCTCATTCAATGAGATTTGTTCTCGTCGTTCTCGGCCCGGCCGCGCAACAGCGATTCCGAGACGTTCCGCGCTGTCGCCTTGACGTCGGCCGCGATGCGCTCGATCTCCGCGCCGTCGACGAGATTGCCGGCAATGGTCACGCAGATGCTCGCGACAGGGCTGCGCCCCGCATCGAAGACCGGTGCGGCAATGCCGACGACGCCGGGTGTCACCTCGCCGTAAGCGACACTGACGCCCGCCTTCCGGACCTTCTTCAACTGCTCCATCACGTCCTCGACGCTGTTGCCGAGGCCAACAGCGCGCAGATCGTCCATTGTCCGCTCGACCAGCGGCACGAGATGCCTGCGCGGCAGGAAAGCCATGATCGAACGCGCGATTGCGCCGCGTCCCAGCGGCATCGGTCGCCCGCGCGGATAGGAGGAGAGCGGGTTCTTCGTGGAGGTGTCGGAGTCGACGCAGAGCAGCCGGTTGCCGTACCAGCGCACCAGGAGCGCCGTGCAGCGGTATTTCGAAGTGAGATTCTTGAGATGCGCCGTGCCGTTGATGATCAGCCGGTCGGATTTGCGCATCAGATAGTCCATCTCGACCACTTTCGGGCCGAGCGTGAAGCCGGTGTTCGGCATCGAGGTGAGAAGCCCCGCCTCTTTCAGCGTCTTGAGATATCGGTAGAGGGTGGGCCGGCTGTAGCCCAGTTCTTCCATCAGTTCCTCGGGCGTCCATTCCAGGCGGTCCTCGCTGAAGACTTCGAGGACCGCGAGGACCTTTTCCAGACTGTTGCCCGCCGGTTTCGTCAAGACACCGCCTGTGGGGTGAGGCTGCGCGAACGCCGCCAGTCGGCGATCATCAGCACGACGCCGCCAATCACACCGACGATGTCGGTATATTCGGCGCCCGCGAAAGTCCCGGCCGGGATCAGCGCCAGAAGGCCGAACATCGCGAAGGCAATCCGCATGACGGGGGCCAGTTTGGTCATGAAGAAGCCAGCCAGCGCGGCCGATATCAGCCAAACACCGAGCGTCGCGGTAACAATCGCGACCGCGATGTCGACCGGCTCGCCGACCATGATCAGCGTCGGCGAATAGACGAACAGGAACGGGATGACGAAGGCGGCCCAGCCGAACTTCATCGACGCGAAACCGGTAGCCATCGCCGACGCGCGGGCGATGCCGGCGGCGGCGAAGGCGGCGATGGCGATCGGCGGGGTGATCATCGACATCATGCCGAGATAGAGGATGAACAGATGCGCCGCAATCGGGTTGATGCCGACCTCGATCAGTGCCGGCGCAACGAGCGCGGCAAGCAGCACGTAGACGCCCAGTGTCGGCAGACCCATGCCGAGAACGATGCAGATGACCGCCGAAAGCAGGAGCAGCACCAGCTTGTTGCCGCCGCCGAGCTGCACCAGCGCATAGGTCAGGTTGAACGACAGGCCGGTGACGTTGAGAATGCCGATGACGATGCCGGCCGCAGCCGAGATCAGGATGATCTCGACCACGTTCTTGCCCGTCAGCGGGATCGTTTCCCACAATTGCCGCAGGCTCGGCCGCTTGGACTGATAGCCAAAGGCGAGCGCGGTCGCGATGACCACGAGGCAGGCGACGAGCGCGGCGCGTTCCGGCTGCCAGTTCAGTGCGAACAAGCCATAGATCAGGACGGCGAAGCCGAGAATGAAATGCCCGCCGCCGCGCACGATCTTGCGTTCTGGAATCTCGGACTTGTCCACGCGGGAGATGCCGAGGCGGGCGGCGTCGAGATCAGCCTGGATGAACAGGGCGGCGTAGTAGAGCAGCGAAGGAACGATCGCGGCGATGACGACCTGCGCATAGGACATCTGCAGGAATTCGGCCATCAGAAAGGCAGCGGCGCCCATGACGGGCGGCATCATCTGGCCGCCGGTGGAGGCGACCGCCTCGATCGCGCCGGCCTTATGTGCCGGATAGCCATCGCGCTTGATCATCGGAATGGTGACGATGCCGGTGGCCACCACGTTGGCGACGGCCGAGCCCGAGATCGAGCCGAAAAGCGCTGAGGCGACGACGGCAATCTTCATCGATCCGCCGCGAAAGCGGCCCATGCCGAGAAGTGCGGCGTCGGTGAAGAATTTCGAGCCGCCGGTGGCGGCGAGCAGATTGCCGAACAGGATGAAGGTGACGACCACCGTTGCCGCAATCGATAGCGGCAGGCCCAGAATGCCGTTCGAATCGAGAGCCATGTAGCCCGCGAGCCGTTCCCAGTCCTGCGGACGGCCCGCGAGGCGGCCGGGGAAGAGGTCGCCGAAAAGCCCATAGAACAGGAAGACGGCGATGATGATGACGAGCGCCCAGCCGGCGGCGCGGCGCACGGCTTCGAGCAGAAGCAGGATGATGATGACGCCCGGCACATAGGCTTGCGGCGGGCCAGCGAAGATCAGGTTGACGATCGCCGAATAGTTCCAGGTGACATAGGCGAGCGCTGCGAAGGAGAGCACGGCCGCGATGCAATCATACCAGGGCACGACCGTTCGCTCGGCATCGCGTCTCGCCGGCAGCATCAGGAATGCAATCGGCAGCGCCAGCGCGAGGATCGCGCTCATGAACTGCTGCGGGTAGAAAGCGATGCCCAGCGTGCGCGGCAGGGCGAGCGCCCAGGCAATCGCGAGCACCGTCAGACACACGGCGAGGAGACCGCTCAGCGGCCGCCACACTGCTTCGGGCAGACCGCCCTGCGAACGGCTCTCATTGGCAGAATTCATCACGCATACTCTGGTCGGTGGATCGGTCGGTCGCGCCGCAACGGCAAGGGCTTCATGCCCGGGCGCCGCCTCGCGCAGCCCCGGGCCGTTGAAGGCTATTCCTTCCAGATGCCGACTTCCTTGTAGAAGCGGATCGCACCCGGATGGAACTCGGAGACGCCGGGGTCGCTCGCCATTTCGGCCGGATCGAACGCGTTGAAGGGCGGGAAGGTCTGGGCCATACGCTCCTTGCTCTCGTAGATCGCCTTGGTCATCTGATAGACCGTCTCCTCATCGACGCCGGCATGCGTGAAGATCACCTGCGGATAGGCGAAGAAGGTCGCGGTCTCTTCGACGCCCGGCGCGTTGGGGCCGGGCTCCATCGTGGCGAAGAAGCCCACCGGCCAGTGCTCGCGGATGGTCGCGAGATTTTCCTCGGTCTCCTCGATCGGCAGCGCGCGCAGCCCGCCGACCGCCGCATCCGCCTCGCGCACCTTGCCTGCGCCGTGGGCGAAGATGAAGCCGACAGCGTCGCCGGCGATGAAGGCGTCAGCCCCGCCGACCACGCTCGGCACCTGGACCGGCTGCATGTCGGCGCGGGTCATGCCCGCCGTCGCATACATCGCGTCAAGCTGCGGCAGGATGGTGTTTTGGGCCGTGTAGCCGTCCACCATGGGCCGGCCGCGCAGATCCTCGATCGAGCGGATGTCGCTGTCGGCACGCACGAAGATCGCCTCGACCAGAGGCATGACGTGGCCGACGATGCGCAGGTCGGAATTGACCGAACCTTCGAACCACTCCTTGCCCTCGAGGGCGTAATTCACTTCCTGAAGGTTGGCGGCGCCGAACTCGATACCGCCCGAGGCGACGAAGGGAATGTACTGGTTCGGGCTCGTAGCGGGCTGGATCGTCGCGTTGATGCCGGCCTGGTTGGCGGCGTTGGCGACCGCCGTGCCGATATTATGAAAGATCGAGCCCGGGTTCGACGTGGCGATGCCGACGGCCTGCGCCGAAGCCTGGCCGCCAGTGACGAGAGCGGCCGCAATGACGGCCGAGGCGAGAACAAATTTCATCGTTTTCCTCCGGTTTGTGCCTCCGTATCGTCACCTCGAGACGATACAAAATCCCATAAAGAGAGATTTTGTGCGATTATGCACTTGCGTTTGCGCGGATGACAAGGCCATTTTTACCGTGGGGCAGGACAGAGTGCGGCAACGACGGAGCATGAGCTCGTCGTTGCCCTTCAAGTTGCAGCAGATGAAAGGGTGGAGACGATGGATGGACAGAAGCGCGCTGTCGAGGCGAAAACGGGAGCCGAAAGCCTGCTTCTTGGGCTGAAGGCGAGCGGTATCGACTACCTGTTCGCCAATGCCGGCACCGACTTTCCGCCCATCATCGAGGCGTTCGCAACGCTCGATCCCCAGTCGGTCCCAGTCCCCGTCACGGTGCCGCACGAGACCGCAAGCGTCGGCATGGCGCATGGCTACTATCTCGTCACCGGCCGGATGCAGGCGACGATGGTCCACGTCAATGTCGGCCTTGCCAATTCCGTCATGGGCGTCATCAACGCGGCGAGCGACAACATCCCGGTCATGGTCATGTCCGGCCGCACGCCGATCACCGAGCGCGGCCGAAAGGGCGCGCGCATGACGCCGATCCAGTACGGCCAGGAGATGTACGACCAGTCGTCGCTCGTCGCCGACACCGTCAAGTTTCACTACGAGATGCGCTATCCCGAACAGGGTGAAATTCTCGCCCAGCGCGCCGCGGTGCTGGCGCGGTCGGAACCCTCGGGGCCGGTCTATGTCAGCCTGCCGCGCGAACCCTTGACCGAGCGCGTTCCCGAAACGGTCGGCCGCGCGACATCCGCGCAGGCCATTTCCACCCGCGCCTTTCCCGATCCGGAAGCGATCGCAAAGGCCGCCGACTGGCTCGCCGCGGCGAAGCATCCGGTCGTCCTTTGCCAGCGCGGCGATCCGCAAGGCCGTGTCGGCATCGCGCTTGCCCGCCTCGCCGCCGATTTCGCGGTCGGCGTGTGCGAGCCGTTCTCGATCCGCAATGTCATGGCCAGCGCCGACCCCATGTACCTCGGCAACGACCCGAAGGCGGCGCTCGAGGGCGCGGATTTCGTCCTCGTCGTCGATAGCGGGGTGCCGTGGATCGAGGCCGTCCACCGACCCGATGCGAACGTGAAGATCGTCCAGATGGGCGCCGACCCGCAGTTCGAACGCATGCCGGTCCGTGGTTACCAGGCGGATCTGGCCATCACCTCCGATCCTGCCGCCGGAATCGAGGCCTTGCATGCGGCCCTTGCCGGCCGGCAGCTTGAAACCGGTGCTCGCCGCGACGCGATCGCCGCTCGCTCTTCGGATCGCCGCCGCGCCATCGCGGATGCCATCGAGGCCGGAAAGGCTTCGCCGATGGGCGCGGAATGGCTGTCGAAATGCGTCTCCGACATTCTCGGCGACGATGGCGTCATCTTTTCCGAGCTCGGCATCGTGCCCGCAGCCATCGACGCCAAGGGCCCCAACCGGGTCTTCTGCAATCCGCATTCGGGCGGCCTCGGCTGGGCGCTGCCCGCCGCGCTCGGCGCGCAGCTTGCGAACCGCGAGCGGCTGGTCGTCGCCTGCGTCGGCGATGGTTCCTACATGTTCGCCAACCCGACTGCCTGCCACCAGATCGCCGAAGCGCTCGACCTGCCGCTTTTGACCATCGTCAAGAACAACGGCATGTGGAACGCGGTGCGCCGCTCCGTCGTCAACGCCTATCCGCAAGGCGCGGCCGCAAAGGCGAACCGGATGCCGCTGACCTCACTGGAGCCTGCGCCCGACTACACCATGCTCGCCGCCGCCAACCGCGCCCATGTCGAGCGCGTCGAGCACGGCTCGGACCTGCCCGCCGCGCTTCAGCGCGCGCTGAAAGTCATCCGTGAGGAAAAGCGGCAGGCCATGATCGAGGTGCGCGTGGCGATCTCGGATCGTTACTGACGAAGCCTGGAGCACTTTGTTGCCGCCGGGAAAAGGCTAAAGCGGCATGGTTGGCATTCGCCGTGCTACCTGCCGCTCTAGCTTCGCCGGCCAAACCCGCCGATCGGCAGCTCGGTCGTGTCCTTGACTGCTTCGAGCACAAAGCTCGACCGCGTGTCCTGAACGCCGGGCAGGCGCAGGAGTACGGTCTGCGTCAGATGCGAATAGTCGTCCAGATCGCGCGCGACGATGCGCAGCAGGAAATCGTACTGTCCGGCGATGACGAAGCAGCCCGTGATCGCCGGCTCGCGCGCCACCGCTGCCTTGAAGCGCTCGACGATGGCCTCGCCCGCCACCTGCGGCACCTTGACCTCGACATAGGCCGTCAGTCCGACGCCCAGCTTGCGCTCGTCGAGAAGCGCGACGTAGCGCCGGATCAGGCCGTCCGCTTCCAGCTGCTTCACCCGGCGCAGGCAGGGGCTGGGGGACATGCCGATCCGTTCGGCCAGCGCCACGTTGGACAGGCTGCCGTCGCGCTGCAACTCGGCCAGTATCCTGCGATCGGTCAACGAAAGTTCGGTCATTTCATATGCATTTTCCGGGCAACTTCGCCTGTTCGTGACCCACAACCTGCATTCGTCGATCGAACTAAACAGAAAATGTGCGTCGGCGCGTCCTATCCTGCTGCAAACAGGAGGCGTCGGCAATGACCATCATCATCAACGGGCAGGATCTGAGCATTTCGAACATCCGCGCGGTCGCGCTGGGCGCGAAAGTGGCGCTGACCGACGATCCCGCGATCCTCGCGCGCATCGACAAGTCGCGCCAGATCATCGCCGGCGGCGTCGAACGCGGCGAGCAGATCTATGGCGTGACCACACTCTTCGGCGGAATGGCCGACCAATATGTCGGGCCGGATCTTCTCGCCGACGTCCAGCGCATCGCGGTGTGGCAACACAAGAGCACGACCGGCCCACGCCTTCCCGCCGCAGACGTGCGCGCGGCGATGCTGCTGCGCGCCAATTCCTTCGTCAAGGGCGCATCGGGCGTGCGCCGCGAGATCATCGATCGCTATCTCGCCTTCCTCAACGCCGGTGCGCACCCGCATGTCCACCAGCGCGGGTCCATCGGCGCCTCGGGCGACCTCGTGCCGCTTTCCTATATTGGCGGGGCAGTGATCGGGCTCGATCCGGCCTTCCTTGTCGACCTCGACGGCGAGACGCTCGACGCCCATGCGGCGCTTTCGCGCCTCGGCCTCCAGCCGCTCGCGCTCCAGCCCAAGGAGGGGCTGGCTCTCAACAACGGCACCGGCGCATGCACGGGCGTTGCCGCCAATGCGACGGCCCGCGCACTCGACCTCGCCTCGCTGGCGCTTGGCATCCACGCGCTCTACGCGCAGGCAATGCTTTCCACCGACCAGAGCTTCGATCCGTTCGTCCACGCGATGAAGCCGCATCCCGGCCAGATCTGGGTGGCGCAGCAAATGAGCCGCCTCGTCGCCGGTTCGGAGGTCATCCGCTCGGAGGCGGCCGGCGGGCGCAGCCATCGCATGGGCAAGCTGATCCAGGACCGCTACTCGCTGCGCTGCCTGCCGCAATATCTGGGGCCTGTCGTCGACGGCATCGCCATCGCCGCCCGCCAGATCGAGACCGAGGCGAATTGCGCCAACGACAACCCGCTGATCGACCCGGACACCGGCGAGATCTTCCACACCGGCAATTTCCTTGCGCAATATACCGGCGTCGCCATGGACGCGCTGCGCTACCATGTGGGCCTCATCGCCAAGCATATCGACGCGCAGATCGCGCTCCTGATGACGCCCGAATTCTCTTACGGCCTCAATCCCTCGCTCGTCGGCAACATGGAGGCCGGGATCAATGTCGGGCTGAAATCGCTGCAGATCGGCGGCAATTCGATGATGCCGCTGATGAGCTTTTACGGCCAGTCGATCGTCGACCGCTTCCCGACCCATGCCGAGCAGTTCAACCAGAACATCAACAGCCAGGCGATGAACTCCGCCAATCTCGCCCGCGAGACCATCGATGTCCTGGAGCACTATCTGGCGGTGGCGCTGCTGATCGGCGTGCAGGCGGTCGAGCTTCGCGCCAAGCTCGTCGCCGACAGTTACGACGCGCGCGCGATCCTCTCCGACGCCACGCAGCCGCTTTACCTGGCAGCGCGAAAGGCGGCGGGCGGTGTTCCGGATTCGGCCCGTCCGCTGCACTGGGATGACCTCGACGGCTTCATCCAGCCCAAGGTCGAGGGCCTCCTTTCGGACATCGCGGCAGGCGGCGCAATCACGCGCGCGGTCGCTGATGTTCGCTCCGCCTGGGCGGATCTGTGATGTCCGTGTCACAGGAATCACCTGCCCGACGAAGGCATGGCGCGCGCGTCCGCATTGAAAGTTGACACCATCTCTCAACAATAATAGCTGGACGAAGATCGTCCTACCCAGCAACCCGGCAAGGCACGCGGCGTAATTTTGGCTCAAGTGTTTTTTCCGGGGGACGGAATGAAGGTGCGTTTGGTGGCGGCTGCCGGTGCGGCGGCTTTGGTATTGGGGTCGGGCGCGCAAGCGCAGGATTCGACGGTTCTCGAAAGGCTCGTCGTCGAGGGCGGCGAGACACAGGAAACCGGCGGTCCGAAGGGTGAGACGATCGCGCAGGAATCGTCTTCGGCGACGAAGACGGGCACGCCGATCATCGAGACGCCGCGCTCGGTCAGCGTCGTCACCGAACAGCGCATCGCCGACCAGGGCATGCAGTCCGTGCAGGACGCGTTGATGTATACGCCCGGCGTCTTCGGCGCGACCTTTGGCTACGACACGCGCGGCGACTGGTCCTATGTGCGCGGTGTATCGCCGGTCCAGTACCGCGACGGGCTGCAGGAGATTTTCGGTTTCTACAACAATGTGCGCCCGCATCCTTACGCGCTGGAGCGTGTCGACATCGTCAAGGGTCCCTCTTCCACCCTGTACGGCCAGAGCTCCATCGGTGGCATCGTCAACCTGACGAGCAAGATGCCCGAGGCCGAGGCGAGCCGTGAGGCCTTCGTCGAATACGGTACGCACAACCGCAAGCAGATCGGCGTGGACATGACCGGCGCGCTCGATGCCAATGGCGAGTTCCTCTATCGCTTCGTTGGCGCCTTCCGCGATTCCGACACGCAGGTCGACTTCGTCGACGACAACTCCTACCTCTTCGCGCCGTCCTTCACATGGGCGCCGAGCGAGGACACCACCCTGACCGTCCTCTTCAATGCGCAGCGCAACGGATCCGGCACCTCGACGCAGTTCCTGCCCTGGCAGGGCACGATCTTCCCGGCCCCGAACGGTCAGATCGACGACAGCGTGTTCCTGTCCGAACCCGGCTTCGATCGCTACGACACGGAACAGAAAGCCGTCACCGCGATCTTCGACCACCGCTTCAACGAGGTCTGGTCGATGAGCGCCCGCGCGCGCTATTCGGACAGCAATGCCGAATATTACACGATGTACCCGTCCTACCCGCCGACCATCAATCCGGACGGGCGCACCATCAACCGTGTCGTCTACGTCTCGGAAGCCGACGTCGAGGCCTTCACCGGCGACGTGCGTTTCAACGCCAACACGTTTACCGGCGCGCTGGAGCACAAGATTGCCTTCGGCGTCGACCAGCAATACGTGAATCTCGGCAATTCCAGCTATTACGGCGCCGCTTCCCCGATCGATCTCTACGAGCCAGTCTATGGAAATCTGCCGGTCGTGCCGGGGCTGTCTCCACGCTCCGTCACCAACACGCGCCAGACCGGCTTCTATCTCAGCGACCAGATCCGCTATGATCGCCTGTTCGTCTCCGGCGGCTTGCGCTACGACATCGCGCGCAACGGCGCCGGCAACACCGACAATGTCCTGTCGAAGGATGTCGGTCTGCTCTACGCCTTCGACAATGGCATCTCGCCCTATGTCAGCTACGCTGAATCCTTCCTGCCGACTGTCGGAACCGACGCGTCCGGCAACCCGTTCCGGCCCCGGCGCGGCGACCAGATCGAGGCCGGCATCAAGTATCAGCCGGTCGGTTCGGCTTCGATCTTCACCGCATCCGTGTTCCAGATCGAGGAAAACGGCCGCCTCGTCGGCGACCCGGTCAATCCCGGCTTCCAGGCCCAGCTCGGCGACGTGACGATCAAGGGCTTCGAGCTCGAAGCGCAGACGAAGATCAACGAGGAGTTCGAGCTTCTCGCCGGCTATTCCTATCTCGACACGAAGACGTCGGCCGGCTTCCGCCTCGCCAGCACGCCGACCCATCTGGCGAGCGCGTGGGGCACCTGGCGCCCCGGCGGCGACTGGGAAGGCTTCAAGGCCGGCGCCGGCGTGCGCTATGTCGGTTCGAGCTTCGACGGCGCCGACAATATCAAGACGCCGTCCTATGTGCTGGCCGACGCCATGATCGGGTTCGAGGCGGAGAACTGGGACGTCACACTCAACGCCCGCAACCTCTTCGACAAGAAGCACATCACAACCTGCCTTGCGCGCGGCGACTGCTTCTATGGCGAGCGGCGCACCGTCGCCCTCAAGCTCACCTCGAAGTTCTAGAGGCGGGCATGGGCGTCGCGCTCGACAGGGCTCAAGCCGAGACCGCGTTCGTCGACGCGGTCCGGACAGCCCTGCCGGGCATCGACGCCGCGTTCTCCGCTACGCCTGCAGACTGGCTCGGCGCCGAGGACGACCGTGCCGTCGTTGCCCGCCTGCATGGCGAGATCGCGTCCGCCTACGCGCTCGCCGGCCGCGCCTATCACGCGGTCCGAAGCTGGTCGATGCTGGTCTGGCAACCTGCCATGGCCGGCGTCATGGCCGTTCATGGCCAGAATCTTGCCCTGCCCGTCGACCGGATGGGCCAGTGCGTCGCCAATGGCGGCGTCTACGGCTTTCGCTTGCCGGCCGGCCAGAGCCTGTGCGGCGACCTTGCCGACATGATCGACCTGACGGCGACCCGCATCCGCGCGATCGCCGATCATCTCTTCGCCGAACTTTGCGCCATCGCGCCGGTCAAGGAGAAGATCGCCTACCGGCTTTTGGCCGATCGCATCCTGGGAACGCTCGTTCACATCCACGCACACAAGCCCCACCTCGAAGTATGCGCCCACGCGGATCGCTGGCTCGCGGCTGCGGGTCTTTCCGGCATGAGCGCGCTTGCCGACGTGCGGCTTGCCAGCGGCGCGCTTCATCCCGTCCTCGACCGCAAGCAGTGCTGCCTCCACTATCTGTGCGAGCCCGGCACGCTTTGCCAATCCTGCCCGAAACAGCCCCGCGCTCTCCGCATGGAGCGCATGCAGGCCTATTGGAGCGCCCATGCTTGACCTGACCGACATCGAGATGCGCCATGGCGCGCGCACGGTTCTCTCCGTGCCCGAACTTTCCATCTCCGGCAGCGCGTTCACCGCCATCATCGGCCAGAACGGTTCGGGCAAATCGACGCTGATGAGCCTGATGGCGCGTCAGCAGACGCCCACCACCGGCCGCATTTTCCTCGACGGCTGCGATCACGGCCTCTCGCAACGCGACCTCGCCCGCCGCCTCGCATTCCTGCCGCAGCAGTTCGCCGACGTGCCCGGCCTTGACGTGCGCGAACTCGTCGGCCTCGGGCGCTATGCCTGGCGCGGAGCGCTGGGCATCTGGAAGGACGAGGACCGCCAGGCCGTCGAGGAGGCGCTTGCCGCCACCGACCTCACCGGCTTCGCCACCCGCATGGTCGATCACCTGTCCGGCGGCGAGCGCCAGCGGGCATGGATCGCAATGCTGATCGCGCAGCAATCGCCGCTCCTCCTTCTCGACGAGCCGACCTCGGCACTCGATCTCGTCCACCAGTACAGCGTCATGTCGCTCCTGCGCGCGCTCAACCGCTCCGCCGGCCGCGGCGTTGTCGTCGTCCTTCATGACGTCAACCTCGCTGCCCGCTTTTCCGACCGCGTCATCGCGCTCAAGGATGGCCGCATTGCCTTCGACGGCACGCCGGCCCAACTCATGTCGGGCCGTCTCCTGACCGAACTCTACGGCATCGACATCCGGCTTCTCGCCCATCCCGACGATGCCCACCCGATCGCGATCGTGGCCTGAGATGAATCCGATATCCCGCCGCGCCGTACTCGCGGCCCTTCTTGCCATGGCAACGCCCGCCCTTGGGCAGACGACGATCACTGACAGCCGGGGCACCCAGACATTCGACGAGATTCCGCAGCGCGTGATCGCACTGTCCTGGGCAGTCGTCGAACAGCTCGTCGAGCTCGACGTTCCGCTCCTCGCCGTCGCCGACCCGGAAGGCTACCGCCTCTGGGTCGTTCAGCCTTCTCTCGGGCCGGACGTGAAAAATGTCGGCCAGCGTAACGAGCCGAATGTCGAGCGCATCGCCGAACTGAAGCCGGACCTCATCGTCATATCCGACGATCAAGCCGAACTGGCGCCCGTGCTGGAGCGCATCGCGCCGGTCGTCCATTTCAAGCTGTTCAGCCTCGACCACGACAATGCCGAGGCCACACGCACGAGCTATCTGGAACTTGCCCGCCTCTTCGACCGCGAGCAGCTTGCCCGCGAGCGCCTCGCCGGGCTCGACGCGCATCTCGCCGAGCTTCGGGGAAAGGCCGAGCGTCATTTTGGCGGCGACCTGCCGAAGGTCACGGCGATCAGCCTGCTCGACCAGGCGCGAGTCAGGGTCCATGGCGGCAATTCGACGTCGCAGGCCGCCCTCTTGGCGCTCGGGCTGGAGCCCGCCTTCCCGCAGCCTGCAACGACGTGGGGCTTTGTGCAAAAGCGCGTCGAGCAGCTCGGCGCGGTGGAAGACGGCATCATCCTCAACATCGAGCCCTTCCCCGGTGCGGACGCGCTCTTCCCCTCGCCGCTCTGGAAGGCGATGCCCTTCGTGCGGGCCGGCCGCTTCGCCCGCGTCAAGCCGAGCTGGACCTTCGGAGGCGCATTCTCCGTCGGCTATCTCGCCGAAGCCTTCACCGAAGCGCTTTTGACCATCGACCCATGACGATGCGCATCGTCCTTTGCCTGGCCGCGCTTGTCGCCGCCACACTCATTCATCTCGGCATCTCGAGCCCGCTGCCGCTGGCGACGAAATGGGTGCTGGCGACGAGCGTAGCGCCGGACCTGTTCGAGGAAGTTCGCTTCTACCACTCGGTGCTGCCGCGTCTTGCCATGGCGCTTCTCGCCGGCGCCGCGCTCGGTCTGTCCGGCGCGATCATGCAGGAGGCAACGCAAAACCGCCTCGCATCGCCCATGACCCTCGGCGTTTCGGCGGGCGCGCGCGTCGGGCTCTATGCCGCGACTGTCTTCCTGCCAGGTCTCGCCGCCGCCTATGGCGAATGGTTCGCGCTCGCCGGCGCATCGGCCACCATGCTGCTCGTGCTCGCCATCGCGGGTCGGCAGGGCATCGGCGGGCTGCCGATCGTGCTCGCTGGCATGGCGCTCAACCTTCTGCTGTCGGCCGTGGCAGTCGTGCTCATCATCATGAACGAGTTCTACGTCCGCCACCTCTTCGTCTGGGGCGCGGGCGACCTGACGCAGATCGACTGGCAGGGCGTGTCGTGGCTGTGGCCGCGCCTCCTCCTCGCCCTGCCTTTCGCGCTGCTCCTCGCGCGGCCGCTCACTCTCCTGCGGCTCGGCGAGCAGGGTGCGTCAGCGAGGGGCGTGCCGATTATGCAGGTGCTCGCCCTGGCGCTGCTTGTCGCGCTGTGGCTGACCGCAACGGTCGTCGCCATCGTAGGCGTCATCGGCTTCATCGGGCTCATCGCGCCGAACATCGCGCGGATGGCCGGGGCGCGCTCCACGCTCGACCGGCTCGTCACCAGCATCGCGCTGGGCGCAGCCCTCATGGTCGGCACCGACGCCGTCGCGCTTTACGGTTCAAACTTCACCTCCGACATGATCCCGAGCGGTGCCACCGCCGCGCTCGTCGGTGCGCCCGCGCTGGTCTGGCTCGCCGCCTCGCAAATGAAGGCGCGCGATCACTTGCGCTTCTTCCTGCCGAAGGGGCGCGATCGCATGTCCGTGCCCGCGCTCGGCCTCCTCGCGCTCGTCACGGCCGGTATCCTCGCCGCCTCCTTCGCCGTCGCCGTCACTGGTGAAGGCTGGCGCGTCGAATGGCCGAGCGAACTCGTCTTCGCGCTGCGCTGGCCGCGCATCGCCGCCTCCGCGGCTGCCGGCGTCGCCATGGCGATCGCGGGCGTCGTCCTTCAGCGGCTGATCCGCAACCCTCTCGCCAGCCCCGACATCATGGGCATGACCTCCGGCGCCACGCTCGCGCTGGTCGCCAGCGCCATCCTTGCCGGCGGTTCGATCCACGACGCCGGCACCGGCGTCGCCGTCCTCGGCAGCGCCACGGTGCTCGGCCTGCTCATCCTCTTTGGCCGGCGCGCCGACTATGCGCCGGGCATCATGGCGCTCGCCGGCATCTCGCTCGCCGCGCTTCTCGACGCCATCGTGCAGTTCGTCATCGCGCGCGGCGGCGAGGAGGCCTTCGCCATCGTCGGCTGGCTGTCCGGTTCGACCTACCGCGTCCAGGCCGACGAAGCGATCTTCCTCGCGATATGCGCCGCCGCATTCCTGGCGCTCGGCCTTCTTGCGCGCCGGCCGCTCACACTCATCATCGCCGGCGACACGCTCGCCGGCTCGCGCGGCCTGTCCGTCCCCGCCGCCCGGCTTGGCATGCTGGTCTTTTCCGCCACCGTCACGGCAGCGGTCACCTCCGTCATGGGCCCGATCGCCTTCGTCGGCCTGATCTCGCCGCATCTCGCCTCGCTTCTGGGCGCACGCCGCGCGGGCCACCAGCTGGTTGCCGCCGCGCTGATCGGCATGTCGCTTCTCACCGTTTCAGACTGGCTCGGGCGTTCGGTGCTCTATCCGGCGCAGCTTCCCGCCGGCACGATCGCTGCGATCATCGGCGGCAGCTACTTCATTCTGCTTCTGGCCCGCCGTCCCCGCTGAGCCGCGCGCAATCGCCGCAATAAAACAAGTGTGATCCTGCGCGGGGCAACATGCGCTGCTCCGCTTCGTTGAGTGGCAACCATGAAACCAAAGGGAGCACGCTCATGTCCATCCTAACGACCCGCCTTCTTGCCTCGACCGTTCTGGCCGTCGGCCTGATCACCGGCCCCGCCCTTGCGCAAGATGCCACCAATGCAAACACCGAAACAGGCCCGGTCGAAACCGCCGCACCAAATGCGCCGGATCAGGAACCTGCCTTCCCCGAGCAGACGCGTGCCGACCAGCCGGCTGACATGCCCGAGCTCGATGTCCAGACTGTCGCCGAGGACCTGCCTCACCTTTGGGCGATGGAATTCATGCCGGACGGGCGCATGCTCGTCACCGCCAAGGAAGGCGCGCTGCACATCGTAACGCCGGAAGGCGAGGTCGGGCCCGAAATCTCCGGCGTGCCCGAAGTCGCTGCGGCCGGCCAGGGCGGCCTGCTCGACGTGATCCTCGCGCCTGACTTTGACGAATCCAACCGCATCTTCTTCTCCTTCGCCGAACCGCGTGAAGACGGCAACGGTACGTCCGTCGCCTCCGCCACGCTCGTCACCGACGAGGAAAACGGCGGCGCGCTCGAGGATGTCGAGGTCATTTTCCAGCAGATGCCAAGCTATGACGGCGACAAGCATTTCGGCTCGCGCCTCGAAATCAGCGAGGACAATGCGCTCTATATCACCGTCGGCGAGCGCTCCGACGAGCCGATCCGCGATCAGGCACAAGAGCTGGAAAGCGGGCTTGGCAAGATTTTCCGCGTCACGCTCGACGGCGAGCCTTTCGAAGGCAATCCCTTCATCGACGAAGAAGGCGCCCAGCCCGAAATCTACAGCTACGGGCACCGCAACCTCCAGTCCGCCACGCTCGACGCCGAAGGACGCCTTTGGACGGTCGAACACGGGCCGAAGGGCGGCGACGAACTGAACATGCCGGAAGCCGGCCTCAATTACGGCTGGCCGATCATCACCTACGGCGTCGCATATAGCGGCCAGCCGGTCGGCGAAGGCATCACCCAGATGGATGGCATGGAACAGCCCGTCTACTATTGGGACCCCGTCATCGGCCCCTCGGGCATGGATGTCTACGAGGGCGAGGAATTCCCCGAATGGGAAGGCGCGATCCTCATCGGCGGTCTCGTCACCGAAGGTCTCGTCGTCCTCGAAATGGAAGGCGACCAGGTTGCGACCGAAGCGCGCATCCCGCTCGAAGCCCGCATCCGCGATGTCCGCGTCGGCCCCGACGGCGCCGTCTATGCGGTGACGGAGAACCGCAACACTGGCGCGTCGACCATCCTGCGCATTGCCCGCGCGGCGAACTGACATCCTCAGGCATGAGACTGGAAAGGCGGCTCCCTTGAGGCCGCCTTTTTCATGACTTGGAACAGGCAGCACTTCACTCGCGTTTTCTTGCGTAAAGGAGCCGAGCCATGTTTGAGTCCTTCGAATGGTCCTTCACGACCGTCCTCGCCCCGATCGTCCTGGCCGCGGCAATCGCCTATGCGCTCTTGACGCGCCGACGCCTTTCGCGCAGGGAGCGCGAGGAGCAAATCCGCGGCACGCACGAGCAGTACCGCGACGAGACCGACACGCGTCCTTAGAACGATTCCAACTTGATCAATTCAGTCAGGTTTGGATTGACAAGCAGTTCCTGAATGCTTTTGTAAGGGAAAGCGGCCCCGGTCGAGGGGGTCGCTAGGCGAAGTCCGGGCCTTGAACCCGGGTGGAGCGCTGCGATGTCCCGGAGAATCATCGGGCCGTCATGCCTCACCCGATCCGGACGAGCCAGTCATGGTCAGGGTCGCGCTCGCAATGCTTGTCTGTAGCTGCAACATCATCACGCTCAAGGAAATCGAGGCGGCGATCGTCTCGCTCCTGGATTCCGATCCGTGGCAGCTCATCGTGCCGGCCAAGGTCTATCATTCGCTCCAGCAGCGCGGTCGCTGCTGCGGCTGCTTCCCGAACGTCGTCGAGACGATCATCCGTGTCACCGAGGAATATCATCGGCGATCGGTAGACAGCGGCGACGAGGTCGTTACATATCTGGATCGCGTGCGCAGTCTGCGCGATCAATTCGGGAGCATGAGCCATGAAGGGCGAACCAAGGATCATCGAGCGGCTTAACGAAGCCCTATTTCTGGAACTCGGCGCGGTAAACCAGTACTGGCTGCACTATCGGCTCTTGGATGATTGGGGATATGGCAAGCTCGCCAAGAAAGAGCGTGCCGAATCGATCGAGGAGATGCATCACGCCGACAGGATCATCGAGCGTATCATCTTCCTCGAAGGTCATCCGAACTTGCAAAAGGTCGGCGCCCTGCGCATCGGGCAAAACGTCAAGGAAGTGCTCGAGGCTGACCTTGCCGGTGAATACGATGCCCGCACCTCCTATAAGAAGTCGCGCGAGATCTGCCAAGAGATGGGCGACTACGTGACGATGAAGCTGTTCGAGGAACTGCTGGCCGACGAGGAAGGTCATATCGACTTCCTCGAGACACAGCTCGAACTGCTCGAAAAGCTCGGTGACGAGAAGTACGGCCAGCTCAATGCCGAGCCGGCCAACGACGCCGAGTAATTCTCGACCAAATCTGTACAAAGGGCGGTCCTCGCGGCCGCCCTTTATCATTGTTTATAGAGCGCCTAGCCTCCATCGGCTAACTCCCCCGGGCACCTAAGACAGTCACGTCGCCATCCGGGCGGAGAATATTTATTGATCGACCTTTGCGACGCCGCTTTAACTTATCTTGCAAACCTGAACATCTTTCAGTGGCTTGGCCTCGCCGCCGCCGTGGCCGCCGTCGTCTGGTCGGTTTGGTGGGCTCGCCAGCCAGACAACTGACTCCCATCCGCCTCACGCCAAGGTGAGAAATCCCGCCGGCTTCGTGCGTTGACGCGCGACGCGGCCCCATGCTCAATCGGGAACGTCTCAACCCGGCCGATGATGGGAGTGCCCGGTGATCCATCGCCTTCTTGCTGCTGCGGCCTTGGTCGCGGTCGTTGTCGTTGCGCCGGCAGGTGCCGAACCCAACCTTGACGATTGGGATGAAGTGGTCGAGGCTGCGCGCGGCCAGACCGTCTACTTCAACGCCTGGGGCGGATCGCCGAACATCAATTCCTATATCGAGTGGACGGCCGGAGAACTGGAAAAGCGCTACGGCATCGAACTCGTCCACGTGAAGCTCGACGACACCGCCAATGCCGTCGCAACGGTTGTCGCCGAAAAGGCCGCCGGGCGGGACGAGGGCGGCACGATCGATCTCATCTGGATCAATGGCGAGAATTTCGCCTCGATGAAGGAGCAGTCGCTCCTGTTCGCGCCGGGCTGGGCCGAAGATCTGCCCAACTGGCGCTTCGTGGATTTCGAGAACCAGTCCACCATCCGAACCGATTTCACGGTGCCGGTTGAGGGGCTTGAAAGCCCTTGGGGCATGGCGAAACTCGTCTTCTTCCACGATACCGCCAAAACACCCTCCGATACCTTGCCGCAGTCCGCCGACGAGCTTCTAGAATGGGCGCGCGAGAACCCCGGCCGATTCTCCTATCCGCAACCGCCAGATTTCATCGGCTCTTCCTTCATCAAGCAGGTCCTTTCGGAAAAGGTCGAAGACCGGTCCGTCCTGCTGGAGCCGGTCGACGAAGTCAGCTTCGATGCCGTCACGGCGCCGGTGTTCGAATATCTCGACCAGCTTCATCCGCTGATGTGGCGGCAAGGACGCGCCTATCCGCAAAACTACCCGGCCATGAAGCAGCTTCTGGCCGACAATGAGGTCGACATCATCTTCGCGTTCAATCCGGCGGAAGCGTCTTCCGCCATTGCCAATGGCGAACTGCCGGACACAGTGCGGTCGTTCACCTTCCCCGGCGGCACGCTCGCGAACACGCATTTCGTGTCGATTCCGTATAATTCGTCGGCAAAGGAGGCAGCGCTCGTCACTGCCGATTTCCTGCTGTCGCCGGAAGCCCAGGCCCGGAAACAAGACCCGGCGGTCTGGGGCGACCCGACCGTTCTGGCAATGGACAAGCTTGAAGACGCCGACCGCGCACGGTTCGAAGCGCTCGACCTCGGCATCGCGACGCTGTCGCCCGACGAGCTTGGCCCGGCTATCGATGAGCCACATCCAAGCTGGATGGACCGGCTCGAGGACGAATGGCGCCGGCGCTACGGCGTCGCCAATTGATCCAGCCGCAGGACGGCGTCGCGCGCGTCGCGCGGCTCGGTCCCCCGCTCACGCTCGCGATCCTCGCCGGGCCCATCCTCGCGGGCCTTGCAGGCACCCTCTTGCCGGCCTTCGGCTATCTGCCGGCGCTGGGTGGCGCGCGCCTGACGACTGATGCCTTTGCGGCCCTCTTCGCCGCACCCGGCATCACCCGCTCGGCAACGCTCAGCCTTTCGACGGGTCTCGTTTCGGCGGGCCTGTCCCTTCTCATCGTCATGGTCTTCGTCGCTGGCTGGGCCGGGACGCGCTCTTTCGCCCGCGTCCAGGCGATGATCTCGCCGCTCCTGTCGGTGCCCCACGCGGCGGCCGCCTTTGGCTTCGCCTTCCTCATCGCGCCCTCCGGCCTTCTTGCACGGCTCATCTCGCCCGGCCTCACCGGCTGGACGCGCCCGCCCGACCTCCTCGTCCTCAACGATCCGGCCGGACTGGCCCTGATCGCCGGCCTCGTCGTCAAGGAAGTGCCATTTCTTCTCCTGGTAACGCTCGCGGCCCTGCCGCAGGTCCGGCTGAGAGAGACGCGCGCGCTGTCGGCCGCGCTCGGCTACGGGCGCATCGCCGGTTTTCTTTATCTCGCCTGGCCCGCGATCTACCGGCAGATCCGGCTCGCGGTGTTCGCCGTCATCGCCTTCGCCGCCTCTGTCGTCGATGTCGCCATCATCCTTGGCCCCGGAACGCCGGCGACGCTCGCCGTGCGGCTCGTGGGGTGGATGAACGATGCGGACCTGTCGATGCGCTTCGTCGCCGCTGCCGGTGCGCTGTTGCAACTGGCCGTGGTGCTGGCTGCACTCCTCATCTGGATCGTCATCGAGATTGCTTTTGCCCGACTGCGCGAAGTTCTCGCAGCGCGCGGGACGCGCCTGCGCCATGATGCCGGCCTTCGCCACGCCGCGCTCGGCCTGATGACGCTGTCGGGCGGCATCGTGCTGGCCGGCCTTGTCGCGCTCGGCCTTTGGTCCGTCGCGGGTCTTTGGCCATTTCCGCAGCCCCTGCCCTCGACCTTCATGCTCAAGCCATGGATGGAGGCGCTGCCGCGCGTCGCCGGGCCGCTGGCGACCACCCTTGCCGCCGCAGCGCTATCGACCCTGATCGCCATCCTGCTCACATTGCTCTGCCTCATGCGTGAGGGGGACACCGGCCGCTCGGGCGGACGCAAGGCTCTCGCTTTCATCTATTTGCCGCTGATCGTCCCGCAGGTCGCATTTCTGTTCGGGCTGCAATTCCTGTTCTTGTCGGTCGGCTTCGTCGCCAGCTTTTCGGCGCTGGTGCTGGCGCATCTCATCTTCGTCCTGCCTTACGTCTTCCTGTCGCTCTCCGATCCGTGGCGCGCTTTCGACCGGCGCTACGAAGCGGTCGCCGCAGGCCTCGGCAAGCGTCGCCTGCGCACGCTGCTCGCCATACGCCTGCCGATGCTGGCGCGCCCGATCCTGACCGCCGCCGCCGTCGGCTTCGCCGTGTCGGTGGGGCAATACCTGCCGACGCTCCTGATCGGCGCCGGGCGCCTGCCCACCATCACCACCGAAGCCGTCGCGCTCGCCTCGGGCGGTGCGCGACGCACGATCGGCATCTACGCTTTTCTGCAGATGCTCCTGCCCGCCATCGGCTTCGCCATTGCGATTTGCGTGCCGGCCCTGCTATTTCGCCATCGCCGCGCCATGCAGAGCTGAGAGACGCAAAATGAACAGGCTGATGCTCGACGCTATTACGATCGCGCTCGGCCAGCGTGCCCTGCTGGCGATCTCCGCGCGCGTCGAACCCGGCGAGACGCTGACCGTCATGGGTCCTTCCGGCTCCGGAAAATCAACCCTGCTTGCCTATATCGGCGGCTTTCTCGCGCCCGAGTTCGCCGCCTCCGGTCGCGTCTTCTCCGGTGATGTCGAGCTCACAAAGCTCCCCGCCGAGGACCGTCACGCCGGCCTCCTCTTCCAGGACCCGCTTCTCTTCCCGCACATGTCGGTGGCCGGCAACGTCGCTTTCGCCTTGCCGGCACGGATCAAGGGCCACGCCGTGCGCCTCGAACATGCCGAAGCGGCGCTCGCCGATGTCGGCCTCGCCAGCTATGGCGACCGCGATCCGGCGACCCTTTCGGGTGGACAGAAGGCGCGCGTCGCGCTCGCCCGCACCCTTGTGTCCGAGCCGCGCATGATGCTGCTCGACGAGCCCTTCTCCAAACTCGACGCCGACCTGCGCGCGCAGATCCGCGATCTCGTCTTCGCCAAGGCGCGCGCGGCGATGCTGCCGGTCATCCTCGTCACCCACGATGAGGCCGACGCGAACGCAGCGGGCGGCCAGGTCGTTACCGTCGGTGAGGAAGCATGAGCCTGCCCCACCTGCCCGTCAGCGAGGTTCTGGACGAATTGTCCGCCGCGCTGTCGACCGCCGGCAAGGCCGTGCTCGTCGCGCCGCCCGGCGCGGGCAAGACGACGCTCGTGCCGCTACATCTTCTGCAATCGGGCCTTGCCGGCAGCGGGCGCATCCTCCTCCTGGAGCCACGCCGCCTCGCCGCCCGCGCCGCCGCCCGCCGGATGGCGAGCCTCCTCGGTGAAGAAGTCGGCGGCACGGTGGGCTATGCGATGCGCATGGATTCGAAATCCGGTCCGAACACGCGCGTCCTCGTCGTTACCGAGGGCATCCTTGCCCGCATGATTCTCGATGACCCCGAGCTTGCGGGCATCTCGGCCATCCTCTTCGACGAATTCCACGAGCGCTCGCTCGACGGCGATTTCGGGCTCGCCCTGGCACTGGACGTCGCAGGCGCATTGCGCCCGGATCTCAAGCTCCTCGTCATGTCCGCCACGATCGACGGCGCGCGCGTCGCCTCGCTCCTCGGCGAGGCGCCCGTCATCACCAGCGAAGGCCGCAGCTTTCCCGTCGAGATCCGCCATCGCGACCGGCCTTCCTCGGTCAAGATCGAAGACGCCATGGCAGACGCGATCCGCTCGGTGCTCGCGGATGAAACCGGCAGCATCCTCGCCTTCCTCCCCGGCCAGCGCGAGATCGAACGCACCTGCGAGCGGCTGGAGGGCCGCATTGCGGCCGATTGCGACATCATCCCGCTTTTTGGCGGCCTCGTCGGCAAGGCGCAGGACGAGGCGATCCGCCCGCCCGCGCCCGGGCGGCGCAAGATCGTGCTCGCCACCTCCATCGCCGAGACCTCCATCACCATCGACGGCGTCCGGATCGTCATCGATTCCGGCCTTGCCCGCGTGCCGAAATTCGAACCGGCCACCGGGCTGACGCGGCTTGAAACCGTGCGCGCCTCTCGCGCCTCGGCCGACCAGCGCGCCGGCCGCGCCGGCCGCACCGAGCCCGGCATCGCGATCCGCCTTTGGCGTGCCGAGCAGACCGCGTCGCTCTGCGCCTTCTCCACGCCGGAAATCCTCGAAGCCGATCTTTCCGGCCTCCTGCTTGACGCCGCCGCCTTCGGCGTGACCGACCCGGCAACTCTCGCCTTCCTCGACCCGCCGCCGACGCCTGCCCTTGCCGAAGCACGCGCCCTTCTCGACAGTCTCGGCGCGCTCGATGCGCAGGGCAGGCTGACCGATGCAGGCGAACGCATGCGCCGGCTGGCACTTCCGGTGCGCCTCGCCCATATGGTCGCCGAAGCCCCCGACCCGCGCCTTGCCGCCCGCCTCGCCGTCCTCCTGACCGAGCGCGGCCTCGGCGGCACCGGCGTCGACCTCGACACGCGCCTGCGCCGCTTTGCCCACGAAAAAGGCCAGCGTGCCGACGCTGCGCGCGATCTCGCCAAACGGTTGGGGTCTTCCTCGACGAGACCCCCACCCCGCACCCCTTCCCGCAAGGGGGAGGGGGACACGAGCGCTTCGGCCTCTCCCGACAATGGGCCATCTGGGCCCAGCCCAACGCCGGGCACCATGCTGTCCAATCAAGAACCCACGCCGACGTCTCCCTCCCCCTTATGGGGAGGGGTGCGGGGTGGGGGGCTAACGGAGAAACCTTCCACCTCCCCCGGCGCCACCCTTCTCCTCGCCTATCCCGACCGCGTCGCAAGAGCCCGTGGAGCCCACGGCCACTTCGTCCTCGCCAACGGACGCGGCGGCACCATCGACGCGGCTGACTCTCTTGCAGCCGCGCCTTTCGTCGTCGTCGCAGACCTCCAGGGCCGCGCCCAGAACGCCCGCATCGCCTCGGCCGTCGCGATCTGCGAAAACGACATCCGCGAAGCCCTCGCCGACCGCATCGAAACCACCCGCGAGACCCAGTTCGACGCAGTCAAAGGTTCGGTTCGCGTTCGCGAGGTTGAGCGCCTGGGCGCCATCGTCCTCGCGGAACGCCAATTGCCCGCGCCGAAAGGGCCGGAGGCGGACCGCGCTATTCTCGATGCGGTCCGCCAGCACGGCATCGCCATCCTGCCTTGGGACAAGTCGAGCGAGACGCTGCGCGCGCGGCTCGGCTGGCTCCATCGTGGCCTTGGCGATCCGTGGCCGGACGTCAGCGACGATGCGCTTGCCGCCCGCCTCGACGACTGGCTCGCGCCCTTCCTCACCGGCGAAGCGAACCTTGCGCGCCTTCCCGGCTCCGCCTTGCACAACGGACTGATGTCGCTCGTTCCCTACGAGCTTCATCGCAAGCTCGAAACCCTCGCGCCCACCCACTACGACGCGCCGTCCGGCAGCCGCCTGCCGATCCGCTACGATGCCGACTGGCCGGTGCTGGCGATCCGCGTTCAGGAACTCTTCGGCCTCGACGCCCACCCGTCCATCGCGAACGGCACAGTGCCGATGACGCTGGAACTCTTGTCTCCTGCGCACCGGCCGATCCAGACAACCCGCGACCTGCCCGGCTTCTGGCGCGGCTCCTGGGCCGACGTGCGCGTCGAGATGCGCGGCCGCTATCCGAAGCATGTCTGGCCGGCAAATCCGCTCGAAGCGAAGCCGACCGCTCGCGCCAAACCGCGCGGCACGTAGACCTCGCGTCACTATGCCCCTTGGCGGCGAAGCCGCCGCGCCGCATAACACCCCAATGGTCGAAGAACTGCGCGCGCCGGACCCCCGGCACCTCCATCACATCCGCCTCAACACGCTGATCAGGCTGCGCTGGCTCGCCGTCGTCGGCCAGAGCGCGGCCGTTCTGGTCGTCGCCTTCTGGCTGCAATTCCCCGTCCAGGTCTCGCTCTGCTTCGCGCTGATCGGCTGTTCGGCCTGGCTCAACCTGCTGCTCGCCTTCCGCTATCCCGCCACCCACCGCCTGCCCCCGCTCGCCGCGCTGGCGATCCTCACCTTCGATGCGCTGCAGCTTGGCGGGCTTCTCTACATGACCGGCGGTCTGACCAACCCTTTCGCGCTTCTGATGACCGCGCCGGTTATCATCTCGGCGACCTCGCTGCCGCTGCGCTGGACGGCGATGCTGGGCCTCCTCGTCATCGCCATGGCGACGGCTCTCGTCTTCTTCCACCACCCGCTGCCCTGGTTTCCGGGCACCGAGCTTACCATGCCGATCACCTATGTGACCGGCATCTGGATGGCGATCGTCTCCTGCCTCGCCTTCACCGCCTTCTATGCCTATCGCGTGGCGGAGGAAGCGCGCCTTCTGGCTACCGCGCTCGCCGCGACCGAGCTTGTGCTTCAGCGCGAGCAGCATCTTTCCGCGCTGGACGGTCTCGCCGCCGCCGCCGCACACGAACTCGGCACGCCACTGGCCACCATCGCACTCGTCTCGAAAGAGATGGAACGCGCGCTCGGCGACGACCCGCGCTACGGCGAGGACGTGACGCTGCTGCGCTCGCAGAGCGAACGCTGCCGCGCGATCCTCAAGCAGCTCACCAGCCTTTCCTCGCAGGGCGAGGCGCACATGGCCCGGCTGCCCTTCACCTCGCTCATCGAGGAGGTAATTGCGCCGCATCGCGATTTTGGCATCGCCATCCAGCTCAAACCGCAGGACTGCAAGGGTCCCGAGCCGATCGGCCGGCGCAATCCCGGCGTCATCTACGGTCTTGGCAATCTCGTCGAGAACGCCGTCGACTTCGCCCGCGAAACCGTCTTGATCACCTGGAGCTGGGACATGCACGACGTATGGCTCGAAATCCTCGACGATGGAGAGGGTTACCCGGTCGAAGTGCTCGACCGCATCGGCGAGCCCTACATGTCGAAACGCTCCTCTGCGGTTTCGGCCGGCGGCGGGCTGGGCCTTGGCCTTTTCATCGCCAAGACACTTCTCGAACGCTCCGGGGGCACCGTGCGCTTCGGCAATGCGGCGACGCCCGGACAAGGCGCGATCGTCCGCGTCAACTGGCCGCGCGCGATCCTGGACACTAATGCGGCGAAAACAGCGTTTGACGAGCCGGAAACGTTGGAAAAGGCGGCACTTCTGCCTAAATAGACGCCGACAACGGGACAATTGGAAAAATGATCGAAGACGACGCCACCATCGACCATGACGATCTGGGTGCAGACCCGACTCTGCTCCTCGTCGACGACGACAAGCCCTTCCTGACGCGTCTGGCCCGCGCGATGGAAACCCGCGGCTTCACGGTCGATACGGCCGAAAGCGTCGAAGAGGCGGTTGCCAAGGTCCGCGCCGCGCCGCCCGCCTATGCGGTGGTCGACATGCGGCTTGGCGATGGCAACGGGCTCGATGTCGTCTCGGCGATCCGCGACAGGCGCGACGATTGCCGCACCATCATCCTCACCGGCTATGGCAACATCGCCACCGCGGTCAATGCGGTGAAGCTCGGCGCTGTCGACTATCTCTCGAAGCCCGCCGACGCCGACGACGTCTATGCCGCGCTCACCCGGCAGACGGGCGAGAAGGCCGCGCCGCCGGAAAATCCGATGTCCGCCGACCGCGTCCGCTGGGAACACATCCAGCGCGTCTATGAGATGTGCGACCGCAACGTTTCAGAAACCGCCCGCCGCCTCAACATGCACCGCCGCACGCTGCAGCGCATCCTGGCCAAGCGCGCGCCGCGCTGATCTCAGCACTCGTCCTTCGGATCGAGCAGCGGCACCGGCACGCCGGCGATCTCCGCCGCCGTGATCCGCGCGGCCGCCGCACGGGCGATTCTCAGCGTCAGCGATTTGCGCAGCGGCGCCGACAGCCGATGCTGGGGCGCTTCGCGCATGATCTCGGCTCCATAGCCGTCAGACAGGATGAAGCCGCACTCGTCGGGGAAAATCTGTGCGGGAACGCCTGGATGCGTCGCGAAGAAGAGGCGGTCCGAATGCAGTCGGTATTCAGGCCACTTGCGGTCCACCCGGAAATCCTCGACCGATGTCTTGATCTCCACGATCCAGATCTCGCCTTTCGCTGTCAGCGCGACGAGATCGGCCCGTCGGCCCGTCGGCAGGCAAAGTTCGGGCAGGACGGCTGCGCCCATCTGCGCAAAAAGGCGCTGGACGCCGCGCCGCACGAGCAGCGCCCGATCGGACTGGCGACCGTCGGCAAGCGGGTTGATTGGAACGGGCGAGACGATTGGCATGGGTCGATTTTCGCAGGATTCGACCGTTTCGCAAAGAGTTTCCCCGGCAAGGCGGCTTCGATTGTTGCGCTTTTGCCGCAGAGCGGCAGGGCAATTCAATCGGGCCCGAAGGTTGGACCATTTTGATCTTGGCAGATCGTGTCCGCCAAGAATAAATCGTGACCGAAGAAGGGCCGAACCGCGGCCTTGGGATCGGCACATCGATGAACTCGCTGAAATTTGCTGTCGCTCTGACCATTCTCGCCAGCCTCGGCCTTGCCGGCTGCTCCACCGATCTTGGCGGACGCGTCCTCGCCAACAATTATGCTTCGGTGCGCGACGCCGGCTACCAGCTTCCGGCCGTGCCGCTGTCGAAGCTGCCGCGGCAGTACCAGCGCCAGATCGTCAAGTACCAGACCGACGAGAAGCCGGGCACGATCATCGTCGACACCAACGCCAAGCATCTCCACCTCGTTCTCGAGGATGGCAAGGCAATGCGCTACGGCATCGGCGTCGGCCGCGAGGGCTTCGAGTGGAAGGGCACCGCGCGAATCGCGATGAAGCGCGAATGGCCGACCTGGACGCCGCCCGCCGCCATGATCAAGCGCCAGCCGGAACTCGCCAAATGGCGCGGCGGGCAGCCCGGCGGCCTCGGCAATCCGCTGGGCGCGCGCGCGCTGTACCTCTTCAATTCGGGTGGCGACACCGGCTACCGGCTGCACGGCACGCCCGAATGGGCATCGATCGGGCAAGCCATGTCGTCCGGCTGCATCCGCTTGATCAACCAGGACATTATCGATCTCTACGACCGCGCCGAAAACGGCGCCAAGGTCATCGTTCTTTAGGCGAACCGTCCAGGCAACAGGACACCGCCAGCAAAAAAGCCGGGCTTCGCAGCCCGGCTTTTTTCGTTTCCGTTCAGGACTGGCTTTACGTGACCTGTTCGACCTGCTGCACTTCCGGCACGAAGTGGCGCAGCAGATTCTGGATGCCGTGCTTCAGGGTGGCCGTCGAGGACGGGCAGCCTGCGCAGGCCCCCTTCATGTGCAGAAATACGGTGCCGTTCTCATAGCCGCGGAAGGTGATGTCGCCACCATCTTGCGCGACGGCCGGCCGCACGCGGGTGTCGAGCAGTTCCTTGATCGTGCCTACGATCTCTTCATCGGCCACGTCGTAGAATTCCTCACCCTCGGCCACCTCATCGGCGCGGGCCTGCGATCCCGTCGCCATGACCGGCTGGCCGGACATGAAGTGTTCCATGATCGTCCCGAGGATGGCGGGCTTCAGATGCTGCCAGTCCGCGCCGTCCTTGGAGACGGTGATGAAGTCATAGCCGAAGAAGATGCCGGTGACGCCCGGCACGTCGAACAGCCGACCGGCAAGCGGCGAGGCCTCGGCGGCGCTCGCCGCATCGCGGAAATCGGCGGTACCCTCTTCGAGCACGACCTTGCCCGGCAGGAATTTCAGGGTCGCCGGATTGGGGGTGGCTTCCGTCTGGATGAACATGACCGGGTCTCCGTGCTCGGCGTGAATTTGGAATTGTTCTAAAAATAGAGGCTTGCGCACTCTAATGCAAGGCACAAGAGGCGCGCAGCCAACGGGCCTCGAAGGCGCCAAGAACGCCCGCTTCGAGAACCGGCGCGGAGCGTACATCAACTGCGCGAGCACCGGAAGCGCAGAAAGCCGGCGTTTTGAGGCCGCTCCACCCGCGATGCCGGCCTGCCTCAGGCGATGGCCTCGATGTCTTCGTCGGACAGGCTGCTCGGAACGACCGTAACCGGGATCGGGAAGGCGGCGCCCTTGCCCGCGATCGAGGCGACCAGCGGGCCCGGCCCCTCCTTCGCGTTGGAAGCTGCCAGGACGAGGATCGCGATATCCTGGTCTTCCTCGATCAAGGCGTGGATTTCGTCGGCGGCCTTGCCCTCGCGGATGACGAGTTCGGGCTCGAGCCCGAGTTCGTGGCGCACCTTGTTGGCCTGCGTGTCGAGGGCCGAGCTCGCGGTCGCCTGCGCTTCCTCGCGCATGATCTGCTCGACGCCGAGCCAGTGCTGCACTTCGCCCGGCTCGATGACGAAGAGCAGAAGCAGCGCGCCACCGGTCGTCTGCGCGCGCCGCGCGGCATAGGCGATCGCCCGCTCGCATTCGGGCGTGTCGTCGACGATCGCCAGGAACTTGCGGCGGTGGCCGGCTTCGCGGCTGAGGCGTCTGGATACCATGTCGGCTCCCGATTGTGAGTCGCGCGCAATCTGCCAGCCGGTTGCGGAACCGGCAAGCGAGCAGATCAGTCGGCCAGGAAACCGATGATCCGGCGAACATCCTTCATCGTCGCCTCGGCGAGCGCGCCGGCCCGTTCGCCGCCATCGCGCAGGACGCCGTCGACATAGGTGCGATCGTCCGAAATGCGGCGCATCTCGGCCGATATCGGCGCCAGTTTTTCAACGGCCAGATCGGCCAGGGCCGGCTTGAAGGCCGAGAATTGCTGTCCGCCGAAATCCGCGATGACCTTCTCGCGCGTCGTGCCGGCGAGCGCCGCATAGATTCCGACGAGGTTCTCGGCTTCCGGCCTGCCTTTCAGCCCCTCCACTTCGCCCGGCAAGGCGTCCGGGTCGGTCTTGGCCTTGCGGATCTTCTTCGAGATCGTATCGGCATCGTCGGTCAGGTTGATGCGCGAGAGGTCCGAGGGGTCGGATTTCGACATTTTCTTGGCGCCGTCGCGCAGGCTCATGACGCGCGTCGCGGGCCCCTCGATCAGCGGCTCGGTCAACGGGAAAAAGCCGTTGACCGTCTCGTCGCCCATCTTCATCGGAATGCCGACGCCCAGATCGGCAATCCGGGCGGAAAAATCGTTGTTGAACTTGGTGGCAATGTCCCGCGTCAGTTCCAGATGCTGCTTCTGATCGTCGCCGACCGGCACATGGGTTGCGCGATAGACGAGAATGTCGGCCGCCATCAGGCTTGGATAGGCGAGGAGGCCCAGCGAGGCGTTCTCGCGGTCCTTGCCAGCCTTGTCCTTGAACTGCGTCATCCGGTTCATCCAGCCGATGCGCGCCACACAGTTGAACACCCAGGCGAGCTCGGCATGCTGCATCACCCGGCTCTGGTTGAAGACGATGTGCTTCTTGGGATCGATGCCCGAGGCGAGGAACGCGGCGGTGATGGAGCGGGTCTGTTCGGCAAGGTCGGCGTGGACGAGCTGCGCCGTGATCGAGTGCATGTCGACGACGCAATAGATACAGTCATGGCTCTCCTGCAGCGCGACGAACTTCGTCAGCGCGCCGAGATAGTTGCCTAGGTGGAGATTGCCGGTCGGCTGGACGCCGGAAAAGACGAGAGGCTTGAAGTCGGTCATGGATTTTCCAAGGCTGGTGGAGGGCCGATCTGGCAGGAAAGAACTCAGGCGCGCTGATAGCCCGGCCTCATTGCGGGTTCAAGGTGTCGGGCGTCTTCGGCCCGCGCCGCACCGCACGCTTCACCGTCGCGATGTCGGCGCCGCCGGTGGCAAACGCAAGCGCGAAATAGAGCGCCGCGCCGCTGGCGCACATGGCGACCAGCGCCAGCACCTGTTCGGCAAGCGCAGACGAGGGCTGCAGCCAGGGTGCCAGCCAGTCGGCGGCGAACCAGAGCGCGACGCCCATGAGAAACGCCGCCACCACCAGACGCGGCAGGCGCTTCAACAGCGTCCGGTCGGTGCCCCAATGGCCGCGCTTGACGAGCGTCCCGAAAAGCAGGGCCGCGTTGATCCAGGCCGACACGGCGGAGGCGACCGCGATCCCCGGCGCGCCCATGCGCGGCAGAAGATAAAGCGCCAGCGAGATGTTGGTCACCACCGAGATCGCGGCGAAGATCATCGGCGTGCGTGTGTCCTCGCGGGCAAAGAAGCCCGGCCGGAATGCCTGGATCAGCACATAGGCCGGCAGGCCGAGACCGAAGATGGCCAGGATCGCGGCAACCACCGGCGTCGCGTTCATCTCGGCGAACTGGCCGCGCTCGTAGAGGACGCGGATGATCGGCTCGGCAATGACGAAGAGCGCGACCGCCGCCGGCAGCGTCAGGAACAATGTGAACTCGACCGACCGGTTCTGCAGGTTCGCCGCCTCTCGGTCGTTGCCTGCCTTCAGCGCGCGGGCGAGTTCGGGCAGGAGCACGATCGCGACCGCGATGCCGACGACGCCCAGCGGCAACTGATAGACGCGGTCCGCCATGGCGAGCGAGGCGACGGCCGAGGCTTGCGTCGAGGCGATCGCCGTGCCGACCAGCGTGTTGATCTGCGTGATCCCGCCGGTGATCGCGGCCGGGAAGGCGAGCCAAAGCAGGCGCTTGACGTTTGGCGTCATGCGCGGCCGCTTGAAGCCGATCCGCACGCCCGCCGACCGCACCGCCGCCCAGACGATGGCAAGCTGAACGAGGCCCGACGCAAGCACGCCCCAGGCAAGTCCGTATCCAACCTCGCGCCCGTCATGCCCCTGCCACCACGCATAGGCGAGGACACCGATCAGGATGATATTGAGAAAGACCGGCGCGATTGCCGCAGCGAAATAGCGGCGCAGCGAATTCAGCATCCCCGCCATCATCGCGCCGAGCGACATGCACATCAGGTAGGGGAACATGACCCAGGCCAACTTCACCGTCAGGTCGAACTTTTCCGGATCGTCAGCGAAGCCCGGCGCGATGATCGTCGAAACCAGAAGCGGCATCGAAAGCTGCATCAGGATCGTCAGCACGATCAGCGCAGAAAAGAGGACACCGAAGACCTCCTCGGCAAAGCGCCGCGCGCCGTCCATCCCGTTCGCCTCGATCTCCTTGGCAAAGAGCGGCACGAAAGCGGCGTTGAACGCGCCTTCGGCGAAGAGCCGGCGGAACGTGTTCGGGAACTGGAAGGCTGCATAGAAGGCGTCCGCGATCGGCCCGGTGCCGAGCGCCGCCGCCATCAGCATCTCACGCGTGAAACCGAGCACCCGGCTCGCCATCGTACCGGACGCGACGGTCGCGAATTTGCGCACCAGGCTCATGCGGCTCTCACTATTCCGCCGCCTGCTTCGCGCTCTCGGCCTTCTCGCCGCCGAGCGTCTGGATCAGCCGCTTGCGGATCGTGGCGAGCCGTGTCGGATTCTCGATCTTCGCGCCGGTCAGGTCGGTGACGTAGAAAGTGTCGATCACCTTCTCGCCAAAGGTGGTGATGTGCGCCGAGGCGATGTCGAGGGACAGGTCCGAGATCGCACCGGTGATCTCCGACAGAAGGCCCGGCCGGTCGAGGCACTTCACCTCGACGACCGAAAAGCGGTTGGAGAGCGTGTTGCGCACATCGGCGCGCGGCTCCAGCCGGAAGGTCTTCGACCCGCGCTTGGGCTTGGCGCGCTTCTCGATGATTTCCGGCAGCCAGCTCTTGCCCGACAACACGTCCTCGATCAGCGCGCCGACACGTCGTGCGCGGCGCAGTTCGTCCTCGTCGCGGTCGAACTCGCGTGAGATCAAGATGGTATCGAGCGCGCGTCCGTCGGTCGTCGTGAATATCTGCGCATCGACGATGTTGGCCCCCGCCGCCGCGCAGGCGCCCGCGATCACCGAAAGCAGGCGCGGATGGTCGGGCGACAGAATGGTGATCTCCGTCACCGCCTCGAACTCGTGCGTCTTCACCGCCGTCGCCAGCTTGCGCCCGGCAATGTCGGTCTCGCGCAGGAAGGCGGCGTGGCGGAGCTGGTCCTTCAGATCGACGGTCAGGAGATAGTTGTCGTAGTGGAGCGCGACATAGCGGCGCCCTTCCTCCGGCGACCAGTCGGTGAGAGCATCGGCCAGTTGCCCACGCGCGATCTCGGCCCGCTTTGCGCGCGATACTTCCGAAAATCCGCCGGTCAGGAGCAGTTCGGTCTCATAGTAGAGCGTGCGCAGGAGCTGGCCCTTCCAGCCGTTCCACACACCCGGCCCGACGCCGCGGATGTCGCAGACGGTCAGGATCAACAGCAGCTTCAGCCGCTCGACCGACTGCACCACGTCACCGAAATCCTGGATCGTCTTGCGGTCGTTCAGGTCGCGCGTCTGCGCCGTCATCGACATGACGAGATGGTTCTCGACCAGCCAGGCTATGGTCTCTGTGTCGGCAGCGTTGAAGCCCATATGCGGGCAGAGCCGACGCGCGATGCGCGCGCCCGCCGTCGAGTGGTCCTCCGGCCGCCCCTTGGCGATGTCGTGCAACAGGACCGCGGCATAGAGCACTTTGCGCCGGCGCTTCAGTTCCGGCATCAGCGTGTGCGATAGGGGATGGATTTCCGCCCCGTCGCCGCACTCGATTTCCGACAGAACGCCGATGCAGCGGATCAGATGCTCGTCCACCGTGTAGTGGTGGTACATGTTGAACTGCATCATCGCCACGATCTTGCGGAATTCGGGGATGAGCTTGCCGAGGACGCCTGCCTCGTTCATCCGGCGCAGGTTCAGCTCCGGATTGCGGTTCGAGGTCAGGATGTCCATGAAGAGGCGGTTCGCCTCCTCGTCGCGGCGCAGGTTCCGGTCGATCAATTTCAAGGAGCGCGTGACGAGCTTCAACGCTTCGGGGTGATATTCGAGCCCGTGCCGGTCGCCCAACCAGAAAATCCGTATCAGATTGACCGGATCGCGCTTGAAGACGTCCTGATCGATGACGTTGATGCGGTGATTGTCGGTGACGAAATCGCTCGTCCCGGCAAGCTTGCGCCGCCGGCGCGAGAAGTTGAGGAAGATGCGGTTGAAGCCAGGAACGTGCTTGGCCTGCTCTTCCTCCAGCGCTGCGCAGAAGATGCGCGTCAGGTCGCCCACGGTCTTCGCCATCAGGAAATAGTGCTTCATGAAGCGCTCGACGGCCGAAAGGCCAGGATGGCTGGTGTAGCCGAGCCGTTCGGCGATCTCGCGCTGGATGTCGAAATGCAGCCGTTCCTCGGCCCGCCCGGTCAGGAAGTGCATGTGGCAGCGCACCGCCCACAGGAAATCTTCCGCCTTGCGGAACTCGAGATACTCGCGCCGGGTAAAGACGCCCTTGCCGACCAGTTCTTCTGCGGTGGGGACGCGGTAGAAATACTTGCCGATCCAGAACAGCGTGTGCAGGTCGCGCAAGCCGCCCTTGCCTTCCTTGACGTTGGGCTCGACAAGATAGCGCGTATCGCCACCCTTTGCGTGGCGCTGGTCGCGCTCGGCGAGCTTTGCCTGCACGTATTCGGCGCCCGTATCCTTGACGACTTCCTCGTCGAAGCGCTCGACCAGCCCGTCGAAAAGCGCCTCGTCGCCCCACACAAATCGCGCCTCGAGGATCGAGGTCCGGATCGTCACGTCGGTGCGCGACAGGCGCATGCATTCGTCGCTGTTGCGCGTTGCGTGGCCGACCTTAAGCCCCAGATCCCACAGCATGTAGAGAATGTATTCGGCCACCTTCTCGGCCCAGGCGGTGTGCTTTTCCGGCAGCAGGAAGAGAAGATCGATGTCCGATCCCGGCGCCAGCGTGCCGCGCCCATAGCCGCCGACGGCGATCACCGCCATGCGCTCGGCCGGGGTCTTGGGCCGGTGAACATGGGCGACCGCGAATTCGTAGAGCGCGCGGATGACTTCGTCCATCAGATGCGAAAGACGCTCGGCGCAGGCCGTGCCGCCGCCGTCCTCCATCAGCATCGTCTCAGCCTTTGCACGGCCTTCGGCCATGCGGTTCTTGAGCAGCTGGAGCGCGCCCCTGCGCACGTCGTCGCGCCCGCCCTCGCCGGCATGCGGCGCGGTCAGTTCGGACAGGTCCCGGCGCAGTTTCGCGCCGTCGACGATCTCGTCCAGTCTCAGGGGAATCTTGGCCATCGGGCAGGCTCGTTCATTTTGGGCCGCACTTCTACCCCGTTTCGAGCGAGCCCGCTACCGCCGCTTCGACGCTCTTTCCTTCAGCCGGTACAGCGCTTCCAGCGCCTCGCGCGGTGTCATGTCGTCGGGCCTAATCGCGGCAAGTTCCTCGGCCAGCCCGTCGCTGGCCGCCGGCTTCGGCTCGGCGCGCCGCGCCGCGACGGAAAAGAGCGGCAAGTCGTCGACGAGCTTGGCCGCCTTGCCGCTCGTCTCGCCCTCTTCAAGCTGTCCGAGCACCTGACGCGCGCGCGCCACGACCGAATCGGGCAGGCCAGCGAGCTTGGCCACCTGCACGCCATAGGAACGATCGGCCGCGCCCTTGCCGACCTCGTGCAGGAAGACGACGTCGCCTTCCCACTCCTTCACTTTCAAGGTGACGTTGGCGAGGCGCGCCAGCTTCTCCGACAGCGCCGTCATCTCGTGAAAATGGGTGGCGAAGATCGCACGGCAGCCATTCTTCTCGTGCAGATACTCGACCGCCGCCCAGGCGATCGACAGGCCGTCGAAGGTCGAGGTGCCGCGCCCGATCTCGTCCAGGATGACAAGCGCGCGCTCGCCAGCCTGGTTGAGGATCGCCGCCGTCTCGACCATCTCGACCATGAAGGTCGAGCGCCCACGCGCCAGATCGTCGGAAGCGCCGACGCGGGAGAACAGCCGGTCGACGACGCCGATATGGGCTTGTCGCGCCGGCACGAAGGAGCCCATCTGGGCGAGGATCGCAATCAGCGCATTCTGGCGCAGGAAAGTCGACTTGCCGCCCATGTTGGGGCCTGTCAGGAGCCAGATCGCACCGCGCTTGTCGCCGTCCGCAGGCGAAAGATCGCAGTCGTTCGCCACGAACGGATCGGCGAGCTGGCGGCGCAGCGCCTGCTCGACGACCGGATGCCGCCCGCCCTCGATCGCGAAGGCGAGGCCGTCATCGACCTGCGGGCGCGCGTAGTTCTCCTGCTCGGCCAGCACCGCGAGCGAAGTCGCGACGTCGATCGCCGCCAGCGCCGCCGCGCCCTTGCGCAGCGCGGCCGCATGGCCGACGATCTCGGCGAGCAGTCTGTCGAAGACGCCGAACTCGATCTGCAGCGCGCGGTCGGCGGCGTTCGCGATCTTTGTTTCGAGTTCCGCGAGTTCGGTCGTCGTGAAGCGCATCGCATTCGCCATGGTCTGGCGGTGGATGAAGCGCGCCTTGGCCGCGTCGCCCTCCGTCAGCGCACCGCTGTTCTGCGCCGTCACCTCGATATAGTAGCCGAGCACGTTGTTGTGCCGGATCTTGAGGGACCGAACGCCGGTCTCCTCGCAAAGGTCGCGCTCCATGCCGGCGATGACGCGGCGCGTGTCGTCGCGCAGCGCGCGCATCTGGTCGAGCTCGCCGTCATATCCCTTGGCGACGAAGCCCCCGTCCCGCTTCAAGAGCGGCAGTTCGTCCGAAAGAGCCGCGCCAAGATGCGAAGTCAGTGCCGTCGGCAGCGCCGAGAGCGCCTCGCAGGCCTCGACCAGTTCGGCTGGCAGCATGGCCGAGCGCAGCAGGTCGCTGGCCTGCCGCGCGGCGTCAAGCCCGGCGCGCAGCGCGCCCATGTCGCGCGGCCCTCCGCGATTGAGCGCGAGACGTGAAAGCGCACGCGGCATGTCCGGCGCGCCCTTCAAGATGGCGCGCAGGCTTTCGCACAGGCGCGGTTCGGAGATCAGGAAGGAGATCCCGTCGAGCCGCGCATTGATCGCGACCGGATCGGTCAGCGGCGACATCAGCCGGTCGGCCAGAAGCCGCGCGCCGCCGCCGGTTACCGTGCGGTCGATCGCCTTCAGGAGCGAGCCTTCGCGGCTGCCCGACAGCGTCTTCAGAAGTTCCAGGTTGGCCCGCGTCGCCGCGTCGATGAAGAGGCTCGTCCCCTCCTCCTCGCGCTCTGGAAAGCCCAGCGGCGGGCGTTCGGAAACCTGCGTCTTTTCCACATAGGCGATGGAGCCGGCGATGGCCGAGAGCTCGGCGCGGGAAAACTCGCCGAAACTGTCCGGCGTCGCCACGTCATAGAAGCGCGCGATGCGGCCCCTCGCCGCGGACGAATCGAACAGGATCGCCGGCTGCGGATTGGCGAGCCGTCCGATCACGTCGAATGTCGACCGCAATTCCGGCTCGTGGAACACCGCGTCCGCGAGGATCACCTCGCGCGGATCGACGCGCAGGATATCTGTCAGGAGCCGTCCGGCACTGGTTCGGCAGACACGGAAGGCGCCGGTCGAGATGTCGATCCAGGCCAGGGCAAGATTGCCGTCATTGCCTGCCGCGCCGTCACCCTCCCCGCCTCGTGCGTCGCCCTTCGTGCGACCCAGCGCCATCAGATAGTTGGCTTCGGACGGCGCAAGCAGCTTTTCCTCGGTGATCGTGCCCGGCGTGACGAGGCGCACCACGTCGCGCTTCACGACCGATTTCGAACCGCGCTTCTTCGCCTCGGCCGGATCCTCGACCTGCTCGCACACCGCAACGCGGTAGCCCTGCCCGATCAGCTTTTGCAGGTAGTCGTCGGCGGCGTGGACCGGCACGCCGCACATTGGAATGTCCTCGCCCTGATGCTTGCCGCGCTTGGTGAGCGTGATGCCGAGCGCGCGCGCAGCCACTTCCGCGTCGTGGAAAAACAGTTCGTAGAAGTCGCCCATCCGATAAAACAGGAGCGCGTCCGGGTTCGCCGCCTTGATCTCGATGAACTGCTCGATCATCGGCGTGCCACCGCCGGCCTGCGGGATCGGGACGCCGGCGAAGCCTTGCTGACCGGCCAAATGCTGGTTCATGTCGTCCCCGGATCGTGGCTGCAAAAAACTTGGCCTCCCTGCTTGGCGATTTACAGACCGGAAGTGTAGCCTTATTCGCGAGAGCTCGACAAAACTCCACAAAAACAATGCCGAGCCGGGAGGACAGCAGAACCCATGGCACCACGTGACAAATCCGAGCCCTCCACGCCCTCCGTCAGCCCGCAGGAGGCGCTCGACTTCCACGCGCAAGGCCGGCCCGGCAAGCTGGAGATAACTCCCACAAAGCCGATGGCGACGCAGCGCGACCTGTCTCTCGCGTACTCGCCGGGCGTGGCCGTTCCGGTCAAGGCCATCGCCGAGGACCCGAGCCGCGCCTTCGACTACACGGCGCGCGGGAACATGGTCGCGGTGATCTCCAACGGCACCGCCATCCTCGGCCTGGGCAATCTGGGCGCGCTTGCCTCAAAGCCCGTCATGGAAGGCAAGGCCGTTCTGTTCAAGCGCTTCGCCGATGTCGATTCCATCGACCTCGAGGTCGACACCGAGGACGCCGACGCCTTCATCAACTGCGTCAAGCTCCTCGGCCCGTCCTTCGGCGGAATCAATCTCGAAGACATCAAGGCGCCGGAATGCTTCATCATCGAGCAGCGCCTGCGCGAATTGATGGATATCCCCGTCTTTCACGACGACCAGCACGGCACCGCCATCATCGCGGTCGCCGGCCTCATCAACGCGCTGCACCTGACCGGGCGCGACATGGCCAACACCAAGCTCGTGTGCAACGGCGCGGGCGCGGCGGGCATCGCGTGTATCGAACTCGTCAAGTCGCTCGGCTTCGCACCGCAGAATGTCATCTTGTGCGACACCAAGGGCGTCGTCTACCAGGGCCGCGAAGAAGGCATGAACCAGTGGAAGTCGGCGCATGCCGTGCCGACCAAGGCGCGCACGCTCGCCGACGCGCTGGACGGCGCGGACGTCTTCTTCGGCCTGTCGGCCAAGGGCGCGCTGACGCCCGCCATGGTCCAGTCGATGGCGAAGAACCCGATCATCTTCGCCATGGCCAATCCCGACCCGGAGATCACGCCCGAAGAGGTCGCCGAAATCCGCACCGACGCCATCATGGCGACCGGGCGCTCGGACTATCCGAACCAGGTCAACAACGTCCTCGGCTTCCCCTACATCTTCCGAGGCGCCCTCGACGTGCGCGCAACCACGATCAATGACGACATGAAGGTCGCGGCCGCGCAGGCGCTGGCCGACCTCGCCCGGCAGGACGTTCCCGACGACGTCGCAGCCGCCTATCAGGGTATGCGCCCGAAATTCGGCCCCAACTACATCATCCCGGTGCCGTTCGACCCGCGCCTGATCTCGGCCATTCCGCTCGCCGTCGCCCGCGCGGCGATGGATTCGGGCGTCGCCCGCAAGCCGATCCTCGACCTCGAGAAGTACCAGCAGGAACTTTCGGCGCGGCGTGACCCGATCGCCTCAACGCTGCAGCGCATCTACGACCGCGTCCGCCGCCAGCCCAAGCGCATCGTCTTCGCCGAGGGCGAGGAAGAACAGGTCATGCGCGCCGCCGTCTCCTACGCCAGCCAGAAGCTCGGCACGGCGATCCTGCTGGGACGCGACGACGTCATCAAGGAGAACGCCCGCAATTCCGGCGTCGATCTCGACCGCCCCGGCATCGAGATCATCAATGCGCGCTTGTCGCGCCGCAACGGCATCTATGCGGACTATCTCTACGAGCGCCTGCAGCGCAAGGGTTACCTCTTCCGCGACGCGCAGCGCCTCATCAACAACGACCGCAACCATTTCGCCGCCGCCATGGTCGCGCTCGGCGATGCCGACGGCATGGTGACGGGCGTTACGCGCAACTATTCGACCGTGCTGGACGACGTGCGCAAGACAATTGAGGCACGTCCCGGCCACTGCGTCATCGGCGCGTCGATCGCGCTTTGCCGCGGCCGCACGGTCATCGTCGCAGACACCGCCGTTCACGACATGCCGAACGCCGTCGAGCTTGCGGACATCGCCGAGGAAGCAGCGGGCTTCGCGCGGCGCATGGGGTACGAACCGCGCGTCGCCATGCTCGCCTACTCCACCTTCGGCCACCCGCCTGGCGAGCGCTCGGAGCGTGTGCAGGAAGCGGTCAAGATCCTCGACAAACGCCGCGTCGACTTCGAGTATGACGGCGAGATGGCGGCCGACGTCGCGCTCAATCCAAAGCTCATGGCGCAGTATCCGTTCTGCCGCCTGTCGGGACCTGCAAACGTCCTCGTCATGCCGGCCTTCCACTCCGCCTCCATCTCAACCAAGATGCTGCAGGAGTTGGGCGGGTGCACCGTCATCGGGCCGTTGCTGGTCGGCCTCAACAAGCCAGTCCAGATCGTTTCGCTGAACGCCAAGGATTCCGACATCGTCAACATGGCGGCCATAGCCGCCTTCAGCGCAGGTAGCTGATCAAGGCGGGAACATGGCAGGCGGGAATGCATTGTCTTTTGCTCATTCCCGCCGCTGCTCCGGAGACGTGCCGTGTTCCTGATCTTTGCCGCCCTGGCGTCGTTTCTCGTCGTGGCGAGCGTCCTGCCCTTCCTTCCCTTCGCCCACGGCATCGTCAGGGTCGGTGACTTCCCGCGCCAGCAATTCCTGGCGCTCGCGGCAGCGTTGCTCGTCGCGTCGGTCTTCCTCGACGGCGAGGAGACCGGCTGGCGCGTCGTCCAGATGGCGCTTGCTGCCGTCATCGCCATCCAGACACCCCATATCCTTCGCTTCACTCCGGTCTGGCGCAAGCAGACGGCCGATGCACAGCCCGGGGAGGAGGGCGAGCGCATTCGGCTCGTCTCGTCGAACGTCAAGATGTCGAACACGCGCTATCGGGAACTCGCCGAAGAGATCGCCGCATGCGATCCCGACATCGTCGTCCTCATGGAGGTCGACGACCAATGGCGCGACGGCGTGGCCGATCTTCTCGCCCGCTACGAGCATGTCGCCAACGCGACGCGCGACAATTCCTACGGCATGATCGTCGCCTCGCGCTTCCCGTTCGAGACGTTCGAGATCGACGAGCTCCTGACCGAAGGCGTGCCCTCCGTCATCGCCACGATCCGCACGCCGAAGGGCAAGGCCTTCCGCGCCTATTTCATCCACCCCGAGCCGCCCGTCCTTCATCGCGGCACGGAAGGCCGCGACGGCGAGACGGCGCTGGTCGCGCTCAAGGTCAAGGATGAGAAACTGCCGGTCATGGTCACGGGCGACCTGAACGACGTCGCCTGGTCAGTGACGACCGAGCGCTTTCGCAAGATAAGTGGCCTGCTCGACCCGCGTATCGGGCGGCGCATCTTCTCCACTTTCGACGCGCGTTTCCCGTTTCTGCGCTGGCCGCTCGACCATCTTTTCCACTCGCCGGAATTCCGGCTCATCCGAATGAAGCGGCTCAGGCCCTGTGGCTCGGACCATTTCCCCGTCTTTTTCGAACTGCTGTTCTGCCGAACGGAAAAGTCGGAGTCGGAGCCTCAGTCGGCCGATCAGGACGACATCGCCGAAGCCCGCGAAGTGGTCGAAGAGGCCCGCGAGCGCGACGAGGAAGCGATCGGCACGGATTGGGAGAAGAAGTAAGGGCAGACCGGCTCGACACCGGGCAGATCGCGATCAAGACGCTTCAGGCGCTCGATCGCCGAAACGCCCGTGTCAGGCGGCAAACCTTTGCGCATCCGCGCCGTAATAGTTGATGTAGCGGGCCGAAATCTTCGCCACCGGCAGCACGACGAACACGTCGGTCGTGCCGAATTCGTGGTCGATGACGCAACCTTCGCCGATCATCGCGCCGAGCCGCAGATAGCCCTTGATGAGCGGCGGCATGGCGGCCAGCGCCTCGCGCGTGCGGATACCCTCCACCGGCATCAGGTCCATCGACGCGAAGCGCTCGTCCACCGCGCGCACGGCCCAGTCGCCGCTCGCGCGGCAATTGTGGTGCAGGAAGGAAAGCGCCTCGGCATGGCGCGCCGGCACGGTTCCCTCGAAGGAAGCGCAGCCCGCCATCACGTCGATGCCGTGGCGGCGCGTGTAGGCCCAGATGCCCTGCCACAACAGCTCGACCGTGCGCCGCGAGCGATAGGCCGGCAGCACACAGGAGCGGCCGAGTTCGAGGAGGTTGAGGCCAGGGTGGCGCGCCGTCAGGGCGTCGATGCCGAACTCCGCGCTCGAATAGAAGCCGCCCGTTGCAACAGCCTTTTCCTGCGGCAGGAGCCGGTAGGTGCCGACGATCCGCTCGCGATTGGGAACGGCCAGCGACGTGTCCACCACCAGGAGATGATCGCAGATATCGTCGAAACGGTCCGCATCGCGCGAGAGGTCGCACGGCGCGCCGGCGCCGCGCTCCTGATAGAAAACCTTGTAGCGCAGCCTTTGCGCGGCCTCCACTTCGCACGCGCTCGTCGCCAGATGCACCTCCAGCGCGCCGATGCGGCCAAGGCACGTGTCGGTGCCGGTCTGCAGCATGGGCGGGTGGGATACATCGGTCATGACAAGGCCGGTCGTCTCGTCGCGCGGAAGAGGGTTCGGGTGCATCGGCCAGTCTCCACATCACCGGATGCGCGATCCATAGCCACCTCGAGCAACATTATCATGACAGGCGCGAAAGTCACGCCAGTGCGCGTTCACCGCGACGCCGCGTCGTCCAGAACCGCGATCAGCCGCGCCGGATCGACAGGCTTGGCAATGAAGCCCGAGGCTCCGTGCGCAAGTATCGTTTGCCGGCTTTCTGCCCGGTCGTCGGCGCTCAGGACCAGGATCGGAACCCCCGGCAGCCCGTTCTGCGACTCATGCGAACGGATGGCGGCAATGGCTTCCATGCCGTCCATGACGGGCATCTGCAAGTCCATCAGGATGACGTCGAAACGCTGGCCCGGCCGCATGGTCGCCGCTTCCAGCGCCAGCCGGCCGTTGGCGACCGTCTCCACCCGGTGGCCGGCCCGCATGAGGGCAGATCGCGCGAGCAGCGCATTGATCTCGTTGTCTTCGGCGACGAGCACGTTGAGCGCCGTCTGGGCCTGCGCCATCGTCAACCGCTTTGCCGGCTTGGATTCCTCGATCCGCTCGAGCAAGACCTTCAGCAGCGTGTCGCGCCGCAAAGGCCGCGGCAGGAAGTGGGAGTAGCCGTGCGCGCGGAAGTGTCCGACGCGACCGCGCGATTTCGGATCGACGAAGGTAATGGCCGGCACATCGTGCCCGCACACCTGCCGCAGACGCCGCAACAGCGCCCCGTCATCGTTTTCGAGCGCAGCATCGACCACCAGAAGCGTGAACTCGCCGCCTTTGGCGATCCCTGCGGCCTCCTCCACCGTGCGTGCGATTGCGGCCATGCCGCCATGGTCGCGCACGCAAAGCGCCATTGCCTCGGCCTCCATGCGGTTTCGCGAGACGATCAGCACCCGTTTGCCGGCAAGCGGCGCGCCCGTGATCGCCTCTTCCAACACGCCGACGGGGATCTGAGCGGCGAAAATGCTGCCGCGCGCCGGCTTGCTCGCCGCCGTCAGACGGCCGCCCATCGCCTCGGCAATGCGCTGCGAGATCGCAAGGCCGAGGCCGGCGCCCGCCTGCCTCAGCGCCGCGTCGGAGCCCGCCTGCTCATACTCCATGAAGATGCGCGCCAGATCGGCGGGCGCCAGACCCGGTCCGGTGTCGCGAACGCTCACGCGCAGCATTTGGGCGCCATCCACCTGGCGGCGCAGCACCTTGACCAGCACACCGCCGCGATCGGTGAACTTGATCGCGTTGCCGACGAGGTTCAGCAGGATCTGGCGCAGCTTTCCGCCGTCCAGCAGGACGCGCTCCGGCACGTCGGCTGCGACATAAAGGCCAAGCCCGATGCCCTTGGCATGCGCCCGCGCCGCGAGAAGCTCGACGACATTCTCGCCCAACTCACGCACGTTCGTCGCACGCTGGTCGAGTTCGAGCCGGCCGCTCTCGATCTTGGAGTAGTCGAGCAGATCCTCGATCAGCGCCAGAAGCGCGCTCGACGACGTCGAGATCGCACCGACATAGGTCGATTGCTCCGGCGTCAGCACGGTCTGGCCCAGAAGCTGCGCCATGCCCATGATGCCGTTCATCGGCGTTCGGATTTCATGGCTCACCGTCGCCAGGAAGCGCGATTTCGCCCGGCTCGCCTCCACCGCCTGCCGGCGCGCGACCTCGCGGGCGGTTTCGGCCATCCTGCGCTCGGTGATGTCGCGCGCCACCGCATGATGGCGCACCGTCCCGTCCTCGCGCCGCTCCGACAGTTCGAGCCAGGACAGCCAGCGCTCCGTCGGCTGGCCGGGCAGTGCGATATCGATCGCGCTGATCGCGGGCTTTTTGGCGAAGGCCGCCTCCGGCGCGGTCGCCAGGTCGATGCCGAAGTCCTTCAGCGTCGCGCCGCGCAGCCTGTCTGGCGTCTGGCCGAGCATTCTCGCCATCTCGTCGCTGACGACGAGGATGCGTCCTTCGCCGTCCCGCGTCATCCGTGCAAGCCCAAGCGCCTCGATCAGGTCCGGCGTCGACCACGGATCGAGCGGCGGCGCCTTCCATGTCGGCAGGCGCAGTTGCACCGCGCGCACCGCACCGCGCTGGCCGCGCTGCGGAACGAAGAGCGAAAGTCCGGCGAGCGTCAGCGCGCCGGCAACGAGCGGAACGGAAACGACATAGGCGGCATCGGTCAGGAAAGCGACGACCGCGATCGCCATCAGGAAGCCGGCGACCGGCAGCCCGGCCGAATAGAGCCGTGCCGCCGGCTCTTCCGGCAAGTCCATCGCCATTGGCGGCGCAACCACCGGCCGGCGCAACGGGGAGACGTGCGCGCGCGGTGCGGCGTTCGGCTCCTCGTCAGGCGGGCGGATATGGAGGCCGGGCTTCATGGCAAGACCATGCCACGGCCCCGTTAGGGAAGGATCGGCGCAATCGTTATAATTTTAGCGATCGCGCCGAAAGCCCCTCAAACCGTTACATTTCGACGACCACGCGGCCCCTGATCTTGCCTTCGACAATGTCGCGCGCGGCCTGTTCGATGCCGTCGAATCCGATCGTCGTCGAGATGGAGGAGAGCTTGCCCGTATCGAGATCGGAGCCGATGCGCTTCCAGGCTTCTTCGCGAATTTCGCGCGGCGCCATCACCGAGTCGATGCCAAGCAGAGAGACACCGCGCAAGATGAAGGGCGCGACGCTCGTCGCCAGGTCCATGCCCCCGGCGAGGCCGCAGGCGGCGACCGCGCCGCCATACGACGTCATCGACAGGACGTTGGCCAGCGTGTGGCTGCCGACCGCGTCGATGCCGCCCGCCCAGCGCTCCTTGCCGAGCGCCTTGGCCGGCTGGGCCAGTTCCTCGCGGTCGATGATGTCGGCCGCGCCGAGCGATTTCAGGTATTCCGTTTCCGAAACGCGGCCCGTGGAGGCGATCACCCGATAGCCGAGCTTGGCGAGAATGGCGATGGCGACCGAGCCGACACCGCCGGCAGCGCCAGTCACGACGACCGGCCCGCGCGCGGGCACGATGCCGTGCCGCTCCAGCGCCATGACGCACAGCATCGCCGTGTAGCCGGCCGTGCCGACCGCCATCGCATCCTTCGCGCTCATGCCGTCGGGCAGGCGCACCAGCCAGTCGCCCTTGACGCGCGCGCGGCCCGCATAGGCGCCGTGATGGGTCTCGCCGACGCCCCAGCCATTCAGGACGACCTTGTCGCCGGCCTTCCAGTCCGGGTGGCTCGATTGCGTCACCGTGCCGGCGAAGTCGATGCCCGGGATCAGCGGCCACCGGCGCACGACCGGCGCCTTGCCGGTGATCGCGAGCCCGTCCTTGTAGTTGACCGTGGTGGCCTCGACAGCGACCGTCACGTCGCCTTCCATCAGGTCGGCTTCGGTCATGTCGACCAGGCCAACCGATTGCACCTTATTCTCGTCGCGCGAGACGAGAAGGGCTCTGAAACTGTCCGACATCGAGGCTCCCTGAAGTTGCTGTTTTAAGTTGCAGCGAATTTGGAGCGTCCAGGATGAGGCGTCAACTTTGCGCGCGCGACTTTCGCCATGCGATGAACTCTTCGAGAATAACGAGCATCGCGCCGACCGTGATGAAGGCGTCGGCGAGGTTGAAGACGGCAAACGACCAGTTGGGCAGATAGAACAGGAAGTAGTCGACGACGTAGCCCAGCCAGACGCGGTCGATCAGATTGCCGATCGCTCCGCCGATGATCAGGGCGAAGCCAAGTCGCGCCCAGCGTTGATGCGGCTCGGACTTGGAAGCGAGATAGAGCACGAAGAGCGTGACCGCCGCCGTCAGGAATACGAGGCCGACGGACCCGAAATCCGACAACATCGAAAAGGCGATGCCCGTATTGTGCGTGCGGTAGAGCGCGAAGGTGGGAAAGAGGTCGATGCGAACATGCATCGCCATATGCGTCTCGACCCAGAACTTGATCCACTGGTCGAGGCCGATCGCGGCGACGACCACCAGCACGTAAGCGGCCAGAACCTTCCAGTTGCGGGGGTGTGTCTCGCTCACGCCAGTCTGTCTCCGATGTCGAGTGCGGCGCGGCGCACCTCGTAAAGCATCACGCCCGTCGCGACGGAAAGATTGAGCGAATCCGCCTTTCCGACCTGCGGGATCCGCACGAGTTCGTCGCAGGCCCTTGCCAGTTCGTCCGGCAGGCCCTGCTGCTCGTTGCCCATCAGGATCACCAGGGGGCGGCCCTTGTAGTTCGGCGTGCGATAGTCAACCGAGCCTTTCAGATGCGTGCCGACGAGCATCGCTCCCGCCTTTGCCTTCCAGGCCAGGAACGCCTCGGGCGTCGCGCGCGCGACCGGCACGGAAAAGACCGAGCCCATCGTCGCCCGTACCGTTTCCAGAGAGAATGGGTCGGTCGTCTCGCCGACGAGGATCACGCCCCGGGCGCCCACTGCGTCGACCGTGCGAATGATTGTTCCCAGATTGCCCGGATCGCGGACCCTGTCGAGCGCCACCCAGACGTCGCCGGCTTCCAGTCTGATGTCGGCCAGCTTCGCCAGCTTCTGTTCGAAGACGCCGACCACCATCTGCGGGTTGTCGCGCCTCGTGATCGCGCCGAGAACCTTTTCGGAGACTTCGAGCACGAGCCCGCCCAGCGCCACCGTGCGCGAGGCGATTTTCTCGACCGACGCGTTTGCGCGCCCGGCCTTTGAATAGATCAGCGTGCGGATCGTCCAGCCCCCTTCGAGCGCGTCGATGACGAGCTTCAGCCCTTCGGCCATGAAGGCGTGCTGCTCGTCACGGAATTTCTTCAGCGCCAGCGCCTTGATGTCCTTGACGATCGGGTTGGCGAGGCTGGTGATTTCCTTCACCTGGCCGACGCGCGGCGTCCTCGTCTCGCTCATGCCGACACCCATCGCGAAAAGAGCGAGGTCGAGAGCGCCCGGCCGACCGATTGCTCGCGGATGATGAGTTCGCCCGATTCCACCCGTCCACCCATGCCGGCGAAGATGTCGCGCATCAGCGCATGGATCGCGAAGAAGGACGAGCGGATCGAATAGGCCGTCAGCACCACGCCGATCGGCCTGTCGGTCAGGATCGAGCGGCAGATGTCGGCCATCGCCGGCAGGTCGTCGAAGAGTTGCCAGACCTCGCCTTTCGGTCCGCGCCCATAGGCGGGCGGGTCGAAGAGGATGATGTCGTAGCGGCTCTCGCGGCGTTCCTCGCGCTCGACGAACTTCATCGCGTCCTCGCAGATCCAGCGGATCGGCTTGTCGCCGAGCCCTGCCATCTCCTGATTCTCGCGCGCCCAGCCGATCGCCTTCTTCGAGGCGTCGACATGGGTGACTTCGGCACCGGCGCGCGCGGCGACGAGCGAGGCGACGCCGGTATAACCGAAAAGGTTCAGCACCTTCACCGGTCGCTTCGCCGTTCTGATCCATTCCTCCATCTGCGACCAGTGCGAGGCCTGCTCGGGAAAGACACCGACATGGCGGAACGAGGTGAAGCGGCCGAGATAGTCGATGCCGTCGTGCTTCATCGGCCAGGTCTCGCGGAGCGGGCTTTTTGGAAAGCGCCAGCGGCCCATGCCTTCCTCGTCCGTGTCGCCGGTGAAGATCGCGTCGACATTCTCCCAGTCCCGGGCCCCGAGCGCTGGCTGCCAGATCGCCTGCCCCTCCGGCCGCACGATGCGATAGGGACCGTATTGCTCGAGCTTGCGGCTGGCGCCGGAATCGATCAGCGCATAGTCGTTGTTCGGCGCGACTTCGAGGATGAGCGGCAGCTTCTCGTCCGGCAGTGCGCCCTTGCGGCGCGTCAGGTCGCGCACGGCCTTGATGGCCGGCGCCAACTGGGGCGCACGGTCGGACTTGTCGGGCCGGTCGCGGCGCCTGTTGCGCTCCTTGGACTTCAAGCTCTTGATCTCGTTCGGGACAGACGGCCGCGCTTCTGCCATAGAGGCGCGGCATTCGCAAGGAAAGGCAGATGACACGCGCACTCACCACCATCGGCTTCGACGCCGACGACACGCTGTGGCAGAACGAGCAGTTCTTCCGCATGACCGAGGCGCATTTCGTCGAACTCCTCGCCGATCATGCGCACAAGGAGGTTCTGACCCAGCGCCTGCTCGATGCCGAGAAGCGCAATCTTGGGCATTACGGCTTTGGCATCAAGGGCTTCACCCTGTCGATGATCGAGACCGCGATCGAGGTAACCGAAGGCAAGGTGGACGCGCAGACCATCGCGAAGCTCCTCGCAGCCGGGCGTGAGATGCTGCGCCATCCGGTCGAGACGTTGCCGCATGCCACCGAAGCGCTGGAGGCGCTCGCCGGCCGCTACCGCCTCGTTCTCATAACCAAGGGCGACCTTTTCGACCAGGAGCGCAAACTGGCCGCTTCCGGGCTGGGCGAGCATTTCGACGCGGTCGAGATCGTCTCGGACAAGAGCGAGGCGACCTATGCGCGCATCTTCTCCGCTGGCGGACACGATCCGTCGGCCGCGATGATGATCGGCAGTTCGCTGAAATCGGACGTGCTGCCAGCTCTTGGCGCCGGAAGCTGGGGCGTCTACGTCCCGCACGAACTGACCTGGAGCTTCGAGCACGCCGACAAGCCGCAGGCCCATCCGCGCTTTCGCGAGATGCCCGATCTTTCGGGCCTCACCGCGCTGATCAACGAAATCTCAGGGTAACCGGCGCGCCCCAGGCTTGGGCGCTTGAGCAGCGGAAGCGCGAAAGCGCGAAAGCGTCCATTTGCAGGCTGCTCAGGCCTGCACATCAGCGCAGCTCAGGCGCGCGGGCGTGCCACGACCTTTCCGGTGGCGTCGGTGGATTCGGGCTGTTGGGCGCGGTGCTGGCGCGCCATCTTGCGATAGGGGGCCTGGCGCAGCCAGGTCGCGATCGACCCCAGGAACATGCCCACCACCAGCGTCAGGAACAAAAGCACGAAGAGCGGCGCTTCGAAGGTCAGCGCCGGATGGTCGGCGTTGAACGGGTCGAGCGAGAACGGCACCCAGCCGCGGTTCGCCACTGCAAGCGCGATCAGAATGATCGCAATCGGAAGATAGATGGCGAGACCGAGGAATTTGCGCATGCGTGCTCCGTTTGGCGGCTTGAGGCTCAGGCGTCGGTATTCAGGCGCTCGCGCAGTTCCTTGCCGGTCTTGAAGAAGGGGACCCATTTTTCCTCGACTTCAACGGCCTCGCCCGTGCGCGGGTTCCGCCCCACGCGGGCCGGCCGGTTCTTGACCGAAAATGCGCCGAATCCACGCAGTTCCACGCGGTTGCCCTGTGCCAAGGCCTCGGTGATCTCGTCGAAGATCGCGTTGACGATATTTTCCACGTCGCGCAGGAAAAGATGCGGATTGCGGTTGGCAATCGTCTGCACCAGTTCGGATTTGATCATTGTCCATCCCTCTCCAGGACCCGCCGCATTGGGATCGCCGGCCTCCTCGTCGAGGTTCGAGACGATCCGCATCACCGACCCGCCACCGGGCCGATCCGCAAAACCGGTTACCACTCTCTGGCCCGATCCTCTAGCCGAATGATTTCATTAAATTTTTAGTCGGCCGTCGATGAGGAGCGAGGTTGCCAGACCGATACAAGCCCGTCAAGAAACAAGGGTTCCAGTCCGGCGCGGACCAAAAGCTGATCGGCAAGGCGGTCGAGCCCGAAGAGCGAGACGATCGTCGCCTGCGACCCCACGCCCCACCAGCCGCCCTGGTTGCGCGGCTTCCACTCGACGACGTCGAGTTCGCCATCGACGCCGCGTGTCCCGAGCCAGCGCACCGCTTCCTCCTCGCCGCCAAGGCTGTCGACCAACCTGCTTTCGAGCGCCTGCCGGCCGGTGAAGATCGACCCGTCGGCCAGCGCCAGTACCTCGGCGCGGTCGAGCGGGCGGCGATCCTGAACGAGGCCGACGAACCAGTCGTAGCTGTCCATGACGAGGGCGCGGATCATCGCACGCTCCTCTTCGGTCGTCGGCGTGAAGGGCGAGGGCTCGGCCTTCAGCGGCGAGGATTTCACGCCATCGACCTTGATCCCGATATTGTCCATCAGCTCCGTGACGTCGGGATACTGGAACAAGACCCCGATCGAGCCGACGATCGAGGACTGGCGCGCGACGATGTGGTCTGCGGCGCTGGCGATCATGTATCCTGCAGAGGCGGCAAGCGTCCCGACCTGAGCGACGACGGGCTTTTCGACCGCCAGCCTGCGCACGGCCTCGAACACGGCCTCGCCGCCGGCGGTCGTGCCGCCGGGTGAGTTGATGTGCAAGATGACGCCCTTGACCGTGGCGGATTCCTGCACGCGCTCGAGACGCTCCAGCAGTTCCTCGTCCTCGGTGATCGTGCCTTCGATCTTGATGCGGGCGATGTGGTCCATGCCCGCCCCCGCGCCGTCACGCCAGAAATAGCTTGTGGTCGCGATCACGATCGCGGCGACGAGCAGGATCGCGGCGACGCGCCAGAATGAAAGCTTGCGCCGCAGGCGTCTGCGGTCGATCAGGTCGTCGGCTCGTGCGGCCATGCCACCTTGTCCTTCTTGCTTGCAAGCCCTTTCTACCCCAAGGCGGAGGGCGATAGAAGGGAGCACTGCTGGCGGTGCGACCCGATGCCCTTCACCTTGCGTGACGGGCACCCCTGTTCAATAGCCGGAAAATCACCATATTGGGTGCTTATTCAGGCTGCTGGAAGATTTCGTTCACCAATGCTTCAGTCAAATGGCGTCATGGGAACGAAGAATTCAGCCATCACCGGATGCCACAGGCATCGGGGATAGATATCGGGGTCGGATCGATTGCCCCGGCAGAGGTTTCGACATGAGTGACGTTTCAAGGCCGGACGACCTTTTCGCGCGCGCCCAGCGCCATTCCAGCCGGGTTCGGTTCCTCAAGATCGCACTGCCGGTTGGCGCCGCTGCGCTCGGCGTCGTCTTCGTTGCCGCTGCCTGGCTTTCGTCGCCGGGTTCCATCGGCTTCCAACTCGGCTCGACCTCGGTGGAGGACGGCCGCCTCGTCATGCAGAATCCAAAGCTCGACGGCTTCACTTCCGACAACCGCCCCTATTCGATGAGCGCGGCGCGAGCCTCGCAGGTGATCGGCCAGGGCGACCGGATCGACCTTGAGGAAATCAACGCACGGCTGCCGCTCGAAGGCGACGACTGGGTCACGGTCATCACCGAAACCGGTACGTTCGACCGCGCCGCCAACCGCCTCGACGTTACCAGCCCGATGACGGTCCGGACCGAGAAGGGCATCAACGCACAGTTCCAGTCGGCCATCGTCGACATCTCGACCGGAGCGCTGCAAACCAGCGATCCGGTCGAAATTGATCTTGACGGGACGCACGTTACCGCCGACTCCATGCAAATCGCCGATGACGGCGCGGTCCTGATTTTCGAGAACCGGGTGCGCATGCGCATCAATGGCGAAAAACTGCAATCCGCGTCCAACACCAAAGGGGTGACGCAATAATGAGGACGGGGATGAGGGGGATTTGCGGCCAGGCGCTTGCTGGATTTGCCGTCGTCGCGTTCGCGCTCGCCATGGCGCAGCCGGCATTTTCGCAGCAGGAGAGCCGGATGTCGGGCCTCCAGCTCGACGGCGACCAGCCAATCGAGATCGAGAGCGACCGGCTTGAGGTGCGCGACAATGACGGTACCGCGGTCTTCACCGGCAACGTCCAGGTCGTGCAGGGCGAGACGACGCTGCGCGCAGGCCGCATGGTCGTCCACTACGTCAGCGACGGCTCTACCGGCGCATCCACCCCGACGACCGGAGCCTCCGACATTGAGCGCATCGAGGTCGAGGACACCGTCTACATCCAGACCGCAAGCCAGGTCGCGACCGGCGACCGGGGCACGTTCGACATGGGCACAGAGCTCCTGACCCTTTCGGGCCGCGAGGTCGTGCTGACGGAGGGCGAGAATGTCATCGTCGGCTGCCAGCTCACCGTGCAGATGAACACCGGCGTTGCGAATCTCGATGGCTGCGGCAACGAGGGCGGCGGGCGCGTGCGCATGCTGCTGCAACCCGGCTCGCAAAGACAGTAAGCGAGAACCATGCTCAACCGTCCGGAAGCCGCGGCCACGACAGCCAGCACGATCGATCCGCGCCGCTTCAAGGGCACGCTGATCGCGCGCGGGCTGACGAAGAGCTACAAGGGCCGTCAGGTTGTCTCGGGCGTTTCCATCGGCGTTCGCGCCGGTGAGGCCGTCGGGTTGCTTGGACCAAACGGCGCCGGCAAGACCACCTGCTTCTACATGGTGACAGGCCTCGTCCCGGTCGATCAGGGGACGATCGAGATCGACGGAAACGACGTCACCTCGTTGCCGATGTACCGTCGCGCGCGGCTCGGCATCGGCTATCTGCCGCAGGAGGCCTCGATCTTCCGTGGGCTGACCGTCGAGCAGAACATTCGCGGCATCCTCGAGGTTACCGAGAAGAACCGCAAGGTGCGCGAGGAGCGGCTCGACGAACTGCTCGAGGAGTTCCACATCTCGCACCTGCGCAAGTCCGCCTCGATCGCGCTGTCGGGCGGGGAGCGGCGGCGCCTCGAGATCGCACGCGCGCTGGCCTCCAAGCCCAATTTCATGCTGCTAGACGAGCCCTTCGCCGGCGTGGACCCGATCGCCGTCTCCGACATCCAGCATCTCGTGCGTCAGTTGACCTCGCGCGGCATCGGCGTGCTCGTCACCGACCATAACGTGCGCGAGACCCTCGGCCTCATCGACCGCGCCTACATCATCCACGCCGGCCAGGTCCTCACCCATGGCCGCCCGGCCGAAATCGTCGCCAATCCCGACGTGCGCCGCCTTTATCTGGGTGAAGGCTTTACCCTTTAGCCGGATTTCGACTTCACCAAAGCCCAATCGGCTTGACAAGCAAGTCCCGGGCCAGTTTGTTATCGCTCAGACGAGAGGCCGAAAACGGCCCTTACGGGATCGGGGCGAGATGGGGCTTGGAGCCAGACTTCAGCTAAGGCAGTCGCAATCGCTGGTGATGACGCCGCAATTGCTGCAGTCGATCCGCCTTCTGCAATTCACCCAGCTCGAACTCGAAAAGTTCATCGATGAGGAAATCGAGCGCAATCCGCTGCTCGAACGGGCAGAAGCCGAGGACGCGCCCGATGAGGAGGCGCCGCACCACGAGCCCTCCTCCGAGGACGGCGTCGACGAATGGTTCGAGGCGAGCGACGGATCGAGTTCCCAGCGCATGGCCGATCAGCTCGACACATCGATCGAGAACGTCTTCCCCGACGAGCCCGGCCTTGCAGCCCTTTCGTCCTCCGCCAGTTCATCTTCGCCCGGCGCGGCCGACAGCGGGTTCGACAGCTTCGATTTCGCGCCCGGCAGGCCCGATCTTCGCCAGCATGTGCGCGAGCAGATCGCGCTCTCGATCCGCTCGCCGCAGGACCGCGTCATCGCCGCAGAACTCTGCGACGCGCTCGACGAGGACGGCTACATGCGCGCCGACCTCGACGACATCGCCGAACGGCTCGGTGTGCCGCACGCCGATGCCAGCCGCGTTCTGGGCCTTTGCCAGCGCTTCGATCCGGCAGGTCTCTTTGCCCGTGACCTTGCCGAGTGCCTTGCCCTGCAGCTTGCCGCGCGCGACCGGCTCGATCCCGCCATGGCGGCGATGGTCGCCCATCTCGAACTCGTCGCCCGGCGCGATTTCGCGACGCTGAAGAAGCTGTGCGGCGTCGACGAGGCAGACCTTCTGGACATGCTGGCCGAGCTGCGCGGCCTCGATCCCAAGCCCGGTCTCGCCTTTGTCGTGGACACGGCCGAAATCATCAAGCCAGACGTCGTCGTGCGGGCCGCACCCGACGGAAGCTGGGCCATCGATCTCAATCCCGACGCCCTGCCGCGCGTCCTCGTCAACCAATCCTATGCCGCGACGGTCACGCGCGGGGCGCGCCAGCGCGAGGACCGCGACTTCGTCTCCGAATGCCTGCAGAGCGCCAACTGGCTGGTCCGCTCGCTCGACCAGCGCGCGCGCACCATCTTGAAGGTCGCGACGGAGATCGTGCGCCAGCAGGACGCGTTCCTCGCCCACGGCGTACGCCGTCTTCGCCCCTTGAACCTCAAGACCGTCGCCGACGCGATCGGCATGCACGAATCCACCGTCAGCCGCGTGACGTCGAACAAGTTCATGATGACGCCGCGCGGCGTCTTCGAGTTCCGCTATTTCTTCACCGTCGCGATTGCGGCGTCCGGCGGTGGCGACGCGCATTCGTCGGAGGCGGTGCGCGACCGCATCCGCGCCCTGATCGAAGCCGAAAGCCCCGAGAATGTCCTGTCCGACGACGCGATCATGGACATTCTCAAGCAGGACGGAATCGACATCGCGCGGCGCACAGTGGCGAAATACCGCGAAGGCATGAACCTTGCCTCCTCCGTTCAGCGCCGGCGCGAGAAGCGCGCGAGAGCGGCACTTTCGGCCTGAATTCCCGGCCTTCATTGACAAGGTTTCGTTAAGGGACTAGAAGCCGCGCCGCAATGGACCGGGGCTGAAAATGCCGCCGGTCTTCGGCGCATGTTCGCCTCCGGCCCGGCCCCGACGTCGTGGGGAGACGGTGCCGGAAAACCTTGTGCAGGCTGGCGACGGGTATACACTCGCCTATGTACCCTAGTGGGTCACCAACGGCCCGGTCAGCATGAACAGAAGGTCAGATAGGTCATGAGTCTGCGCATTTCGGGAAAGCACATGGAGATCGGCGATGCGTTCCGCACGCGGATCGAAAGCCGTATCGGCGACGCGGTCGACAAGTATTTCGACGGCGGATTCTCGGGGCGGGTGACCGTCGAGAAGGCCGGCTCGCGCTTTACCGCGGACTGCTCGATCCATATCGACACCGGAATGGTGCTGCAGGCGACCGGTCAGGCGCAGGACCCGCAGCTCGCCTTCGACGGCGCGGCCGAGCGTATCGAAAAGCGCCTGCGCCGCTACAAGCGCCGGCTGAAGTCGCACAATACCGGCACCAACGGCGCGAACGCCATCGACATGGCCTATCGCATCATGTCGCCGGTCGCCGACGAGGATGACGAGGTGCCGGACGACTATGCACCGGCCGTCGTCGCCGAATCCACCGTGGCGCTGCAGACCATGTCGGTCGCGACAGCGGTCATCGAACTCGACACCAAGGACACGCCGGTCGTCGTCTTCCTCAATGCGGGAACCGATTCGGTCAACATCGTCTATCGACGCCCGGACGGGAATATAGGCTGGATCGACCCGTCTTCGGCTTTGGGCGCGAACACGAACTAGGCACCGGCGCCAAGCGTTCCGCCGGATGCGCGATCAAGAGGATTTCCAATGGATCTGAGCGATCTGATCGAGGCTTCGGCAGTGATGCCGGCCTTGAAGGCCAATTCGAAGAAGCAACTTTTGCAGCTTCTGGCCGAAAAGGCGGCATCGATCACCGGACTGCCCGAGCGGGAAATCTTCGACACGATCCTGCAGCGCGAACGCCTGGGCTCGACCGGCGTCGGCAACGGCATCGCGATCCCGCACGGCAAGTTACCGGGGATTAGCCGGATTACCGGCGTCTTCGCCCGGCTCGACCATCCGGTCGAGTTCGAGGCGCTGGACGATCAGCCGGTCGATCTGGTCTTCCTGCTGCTGGCGCCCGAAAGCGCCGGCGCCGATCACCTGAAGGCCCTGTCGCGAACGGCCCGCGTGCTGCGCGACAGCGAGACGGTCGCAAAGCTCAGGGGCACGACGGACGCTTCCGCGATCCACGCTTTGCTCTCTGAAAGCACCACCACGAACGCCGCCTGAACGCTTTCTTGCGGCACAAAAAAGGCGGCTCGAAGCCGCCTTTTTCGTTTCATGGGTTCAGCGCCGTTCGCAAAACTCAGCGGAGCGCATCTCGGCAACTTAGCCGCGGCAAGCGCAGAACGCATCGATTGCAGGCTGCTCGGCCGAACGTGATCAGTGGATGCTGACGGGAACGAGATCGTTCTGCATCGCGCCGGCGATCGCCGTCTCACGCTGGTCTGTCAGCAGGATCGGCCGGCCGTCTGCGGCGAACACGGCCCACAGGCGCAGCCCGGAGGCAATCTCCGGCATGCCGGGGAACTTGCCGCGCAGATCGTCCGAATCCATCTCGCGCAGGTAGGCCACAGTGCCTTCGCCCAGATGCGCGAGCTCGTCGTTCGTCAAAGGATTGTCGTGGTGTAGATTCTCAGTCATCGTCAGCCTCCTTGGCCTGCCGGGACGTCTCAAAGGACCAACCCGCAGCCGAGCCTTTCGGTTCCGATTGATCCCGTGATCAATCTTTCACTAAAATATTGATTTTCTTTACCAGCCGTTCCGGCTCGGGACGGTCGAGGTCGATCGCCAGAAGTCCGTTCGTTAGGGCGGCGCCAGTCACGCGCATGCCGTCCGCAAGAACGAAAATGCGCTGGAACTGCCGAGCCGCGATGCCGCGATGGAGAAAATCACGTTCACCGTCGTCGACCTGCTTGCCGCGAACGACGAGCTGGTTTTCTTCGATCGACACGTCGAGATCGCTTTCGGCAAAGCCTGCCACGGCAAGGGTGATGCGCAGGCGATGCCCGCCGTTCTCGCCCGATGCCAGTCGCTCGATGTTGTAGGGGGGGTAGCTGTCGCCGGATTTGGCGACCCGCTCGAGTGTCTTTTCCATCGTGTCGAATCCGAGCAGAAGCGGATTCGAGAAAGGTGTCATTCGCGTCATGTCGTGTCCTCGAAGAGCGACGTTCCTGGCAGGACCCCGAAGGCGTCCTGGCCGTTGACCCTGATATGGATTGTCGCCATACGCAGTTCAAGTCGAACGCGAGGGACCAAATCACATGTCGCAGGCCGCCAAGATCATCATCGACACCGATCCGGGACAGGACGATGCTGTCGCCATCCTTCTCGCGCTGGCGAGCCCGGAGCTGGCGGTGATCGGCATCACGGCGGTGGCCGGCAACGTGCCGCTCGCGCTCACCGAGAAGAACGCGCGCAAGATTTGCGAGCTTGCCGGCCGCCCGGACATCAAGGTCTATTCCGGCGCGATCCGCCCGCTTATGCGCCAGCTCGTCACCGCCGAGGAAGTCCACGGCAAGTCGGGTCTCGACGGCCCCGACCTGCCCGAGCCGACCATGCAGCTCCAGTCGCAACATGCCGTCGATTACCTGGTCGAGACGCTGATGGCCGAGCCGGAAGGCACGGTCACGCTGTGCCCGCTCGGGCCGTTGACCAACATCGCGCTTGCCCTTGTCAAGGAGCCGAAGATCGCCAGGCGCATCAGGCAGATCGTGCTGATGGGCGGCGGCTATTTCGAGCAGGGCAACGTCACCCCTTCCGCCGAGTTCAACATCTATGTCGATCCGCACGCGGCCGACATCGTGCTGAAATCGGGCGTGCCGATCGTCATGATGCCGCTCGACGTCACCCACAAGGCGCTCACGACCCGCGCCCGCGTGGAGGCGATCCGCGCGATAGGAACCCCGGTCGGCGAAGCCACCGCTGCGCTCCTCGATTTCTTCGAGCGTTATGACGAACAGAAATACGGCACCGATGGCGGCCCGCTGCACGACCCCTGTGTCATCGCCTGGCTCCTGAAGCCCGATCTCTTCTCCGGCCGCGAGTGCAACGTCGTCGTCGAGACCATGTCCGAACTCACCATGGGCGCCACGGTCGTCGACTGGTGGGGCACGACGGGCCGGCCGAAGAACGCCAAGGTCATGCGCGACATCGACGCCGACGGCTTTTTCGCGCTGCTGACGGAGCGGCTCGCGAGGATCTGAGCCTCGCTTCGAACCAGATTTTTTCTGGAGTTGACCCCCACCTTCTGTCCTCCCCACAAGGGGGAGGGCGTCTCCGATACGCTTGATCCTGCCGCTTGGCGCCAGGTGGAAAGCGAGCTTCGGCGCTCACGTCTCCCTCCCCCTTGTGGGGAGGATAGAGGGTGGGGGTCTCCTCTAGAAAAAACCTGCTGTCCCACCCACCAATCGGCTCCAACACAGTGGCAAGGCCGGGATCCCTTTTCGCTAGAACTACCCCCTGTCCCGCACCGAAACTGCCTTGTGCAGATGGACCATCAGCGCCGCAGCGAACAACGGCGTCGCCAGGTTGAGCACGGGGATCGCCAGCAACCCGGCGATCACGAACCCGGCCATCAGCACCGTTCCCGAATGGCGGCGGCGAAGCGCCTTCGCCTCGTCCTCCGACCGGAACCGCATGGCGGCGAACTCGAAGAATTCGCGGCCGAGCAGGTAGCCGTTGACGACGAAGAAGGCGACGAGGTTCACGCCCGGCACCAGAAGCAGCACCAGCGCCAGCAAGTTGCCGAGGATGACGATGCCGAAGAATTTCAGCGACAGCACCGCGGCCCGCACCAGCGGCACGGCGGTACCCGGTGGATCCTGCGGATAGTCCCGCGTTTCGACTATCTCGGCGACATCGTCGAGAAACATGCCGGCGATGATCGCCGTGACCGGCGCAATCAGCAGCGCCAGACCCGCCGCAAGCGCAATGCCGGCCGCGATTCCGGCAAAGACACCGAACCACGACGCCCATGCATCGGCCCAGCCAGGCAGGTCCGGGGCCATCATCACCATCCACGGCCAGAGCAGCCATTCGAACAGGTAGCGCAGCCCGAACCACAGCCCGACCAGGAAAAGGACCGTCAAGCCGATAGACTTCCAGAAGGCGGAGCGAAATTCCGGCTCGGTCAAATTGGCGGCGGCGCGCCGCACGGCGGTAAGGATCATGATGGCGTCGCCCCCGGTGTTGTTCACGGGCAAGTAGGTGCCGCGCGGGCACGGGGCAAGGCGGCAAGGCGTTTGCACTTTGCCGGCGATGCCGCTAAACGGAGCCCGTTCCCCCGACATGACGAGCGACCGGAGACCTCGATGACGCAGTATGACGTGCTTTGCATCGGCAATGCCATCGTTGACATCATTGCCCGCTGCGACGACGCCTTCCTGCGGGACAACCAGATCATCAAGGGCGCTATGAACCTGATCGACGCCGAGCGCGCCGAGCATCTTTATGCGCATATGGGCCCGGCCATCGAGGCCTCGGGCGGCAGCGCCGGCAACACGGCGGCGGGCATTGCCAGCTTCGGCGGCAGCGCGGCCTTTTTCGGCAAGGTCTCGTCAGACCATCTGGGTCTGATCTACACGCACGACATTCGCGCGCAGGGCGTCGCATTCGATACCCGGCCGCTCGCCGACAAGCCGCCCACAGCGCGCTCGATGATCTTCGTCACGCCGGACGGCGAGCGCTCGATGAACACCTATCTGGGCGCCTGCGTCGAACTCGGCCCCGAGGACGTCGAGGCCGAAAAGGCCACCGGCGCCAAGGTCACCTATTTCGAAGGCTATCTGTGGGACCCGCCGCGCGCCAAGGAAGCGATCCGGCTGACCGCCGCTCATGCGCACCGGGCGGGCCGCGAGGTCGCCATGACGCTTTCGGATTCGTTCTGCGTCGACCGCTACCGCGACGAATTCCTCGACCTGATGCGTTCCGGCACGGTCGACATCGTCTTTTCCAACGAAAGTGAGCTGAAGGCGCTCTATCAGACGTCCTCCTTCGAAGCCGGGCTTGAAGCGATCCGCAAGGACTGCCGCCTCGCCATCGTCACACGCTCGGAAAAGGGTTCGGTCGTCCTCAGCCGCGGCGAAACCGAGATCGTGGACGCGATCGAGATCGCCGAACTCGTCGACACCACCGGCGCCGGCGACCTCTACGCCGCCGGCTTCCTCTACGGCTATACGAGCGGCCGCACGCTCGCCGATTGCGGCCGCCTCGGCTCGCTGGCCGCGGGCCTCGTCATCCAGCAGATCGGCCCTCGCCCCATGCTCAGCCTGAAAGAGGCGGCCGAGGAACGTGGGCTGATCTAGAGGCGCCGTTGAGCGTCACCTCGTGTGCGTATCCTCCGGCGCCCGTCCCGGCCGGCTCTTGTAGGGCGGGAATGTCCAGCCATAGGCCAGCGCCCCTCCGCGCACGAAAAACGCCATCGAGAAGGCGATGAGCGCCGCGCCTCCGGCGGGCGAGCCGCCGAGGTCGGCGAGCACGTAGACGACGGAGCCGGCCAGCGCGGCGGTGACGTAAATCTCCGGGCGCAGCAGCACCGACGCCTCGCCCGCCAGAATGTCCCGCAATATGCCGCCGAAGGTCGCTGTAAGGACGCCGGTCACGACCGCAATGACCGGCGAGCCCGTCACCTCGAGCCCCTTGTAGGCGCCGAAGACGCAGTAGGCGGAAAGGCCCACCGCATCGAGCCAGAGCAGAAGCCGGTATCGCGATTCGACCAGATGTGCGCCGAAGAACACAGCAACCGCGACAACGCCGCAGACCAGCAGGTAGTTGTGATTGGCGATCCAGAAGACCGGGACGTCGAGAACCAGATCGCGGAACGTGCCGCCGCCGATTGCCGTGACGCCGGCAAGGAACAGGAAGCCGATGATGTCGAGCTGCTTGCGCGAGGCGGCCAGCCCGCCCGTCGCGGCGAAGACAGCGATGCCGGCATAGTCCAGGAAAAGAAGCAGGTTCAATTCGCCCTCCCTGGCAAAGTGGCGCGTCGATCATCCGAACAAGCCCGGGTTAGGGAGGAATGAAACCGCAGAGTCGACGCCGGCCGATATACGATTGCCTACGAAAAAGGCGCCCATGCGGCGCCCTTCTTCTCCCCGTTTCCCGTTTTGCGTCAGGCGTCCTTCTCGGACTGCGGGTTGGGCGGGCCGGGCTCTGCAGGCGCATCGGCGGCTCCCGCCTTGGGGCCGCCCTTCGAGACGCCGACCATGGCCGGGCGCAGCACGCGCTCGCCGATCACGTAGCCGCTTTGAACCACCTGCAGCACCGTATTGTTCGGCACGTCGGGATTGGGGATTTCGAACATTGCCTGGTGGAAGTTCGGATCGAAGCGTTCCCCCTCCGGCGCGAGCCGCTTGACGCCATGGCGTTCGAGTGCCCCGAGCATGTCGCGCTCGGTCATCTCCACGCCCTCGATCAGCGACTTGAAGCCGGCATCGTCCGAGGCTTTCGCCTCGGCCGGGATGGCGTCGAGCGCGCGGCGCATGTTGTCGGAGACCGCCAGCATGTCGCGGGCGAAATTGGCGACCGCGTAGCTCTTGGCGTCGGCCACCTCGCGCTGCGTGCGGCGGCGCAGGTTCTCCATCTCGGCTGCAAGGCGCAGCGCGCGATCCTTCAACTCCTCGTTTTCCTTTGCAAGGCGCATGAACGCCTCGAAATCGGCTTGGTTATCCTGGCCCTCGGCGATGTCCGCGCTGGCCTCGACATTGATGTCGGCCGGCCCGCCGGCATCGGTCTGGTCAGTCGCGCGTTCGTTTTCCGGACGATCGTTCATGGCTGATCCCGTCTTTCCTGCCAAATTCGTAAAGTGCCGCCGATATCGATGTTCGAGGCGCCAAAATCAAGGGGCCGCGCCCGAAAGCACGGCCCCGCATTCATCAATCGTCGCGCTAGATGTCGAGATTCGCGACCGACAGCGCATTGTCCTGGATGAACTCGCGGCGTGGCTCGACCTCGTCGCCCATCAGGCGCGAGAAGAGCGAATCCGCGTCGGTCGCGTCGTTGACCTTGACCTGCAGGAGCGAGCGCGCATTGGGATCGAGCGTCGTTTCCCAGAGCTGGTCGGCGTTCATTTCGCCAAGGCCCTTGTAGCGCTGCAGCGAGATGCCCTTGCGGCCCGTCGCGAAGATCGCGTCGAGGAGCGCCATCGGGCCGGAGATCACGTCCGTCTTGTCGTTGCGGCGCAGGACGGGCTGCTGCATGTAGACCTCCTGCAGCCGCGCCGTGTAGCGGTCGATCGCGCGCGCGTCAGCCGAGCCGATCAGGCCGGCGTCGAGCGTGACGACCTCGCGCACCGAGCGCACGGTGCGCTCGAACACGACGCCGCCAGCGCCCTCGTTCGACGGGTTGACGCGGCCTGCCCAGCCGCGTTCCGTCTCTTCGGAGATCATGTCGAGCCGCTCGGCCACCGTCTGGACGATGCCCGGCACCTGGGCCGGATCGCTCATGCGCTCGGCATTGAGAGCGCCGGCGATCGCCGCCTGCTCGACCACCGCGCGCGAATAGCGGGTGTGGAGGCCCTGGATCAGCGAGCGCACGGCGAGCGCGTCGTTGATGACGGCGCGCAGATCCTGTCCGGCCCGCACCTCGCCGCTCGAAAGCTCCAGCGACGCCTCGTCGAGCCCCTGCCCGATCAGATAATCCTCGAAGGAAGGCTCATCCTTGATGTACTGCACCGACTTGCCGCGCGAGACTTTGTAGAGCGGCGGCTGGGCGATATAGAGGTGCCCGCGCTCGATCAGCTCCGGCATCTGGCGGAAGAAGAACGTCAGGAGCAGCGTGCGGATATGCGCGCCGTCGACGTCGGCGTCGGTCATGATGATGATCTTGTGGTAGCGCAGCTTGTCGGCATTGAACTCGTCCTTGCCGATGCCGGTGCCGAGCGCGGTGATCATCGTGCCGATCATGTCGGAGGAGAGCATCCGGTCGAAGCGCGCGCGTTCCACGTTCAGGATCTTGCCGCGCAGCGGCAAGATCGCCTGGTTCTGGCGCGAGCGCCCGCCTTTTGCCGATCCGCCTGCCGAGTCGCCCTCGACAATGAAGATTTCGGACTTGGCCGGATCGCGCTCCTGGCAGTCGGCGAGCTTGCCGGGCAACGAGGTGATGTCGAGCGCGCCCTTGCGCCGGGTCAGTTCGCGCGCCTTGCGCGCGGCCTCGCGCGCGGCGGCGGCCTCGATGACCTTGCCGACCAGCACCTTGGCTTCGCCGGGATGCTCTTCGTACCAGGTCCCCAATGCCTCGTTGACGAGGCCTTCGACGACCGGCCGGACCTCGGAGGAGACGAGCTTGTCCTTGGTCTGGGAGGAAAATTTCGGGTCCGGCACCTTGACCGAGAGCACGGCCGTCAAACCCTCGCGACAGTCGTCGCCGGTGATCGAGACCTTCTCCTTCTTCGACAGGCCGGAAGCCTCGGCATAGCCGGTGACCTGACGCGTCAGCGCGCCGCGGAAGCCGGCCAGATGCGTGCCGCCGTCACGCTGGGGGATGTTGTTGGTGAAGCAGAGCACATTCTCGTGGTACGAATCGTTCCACCACATCGCCACCTCGACGGTGATGCCGTCGCGCTCGGCCTTGATGGCGATCGGCGCGGGGATCAGCGGCTTCTTGGCCCGGTCGAGATATTTGACGAACTCTTCCAGCCCGCCCGCGTAGAGCAGTTCCTGAACCTTCACGTCGGCATGGCGCTTGTCGGTGAGGACGATGCGCACGCCCGAATTGAGGAAAGCGAGTTCGCGCAGCCGGTGTTCGAGCGTGCTGTAGTCGAACTCGATCATGGTGAAGGTTTCGTCGGACGGGAAGAAGGTGATCTCTGTGCCCGAGCGCCCTTCGTTCGTGCCGGGTTGCCGGTTCTCGACATAGGTCCCGGTCACGGTCAGCGGGCCGTCCGCATTGCCGTGTGTGAACGACATTTCATGAACCTTGCCGTTCCGCCGGATCTTCATCTTCAGCCACGAGGACAGCGCATTGACGACCGAAACGCCAACGCCGTGCAGGCCGCCTGAAACCTTGTAGGAGTTCTGGTCGAACTTACCGCCCGCATGGAGCTGGGTCATGATGACCTCGGCCGCCGAGACCCCCTCGCCCTTGTGGAGATCGGTCGGAATGCCGCGGCCGTTGTCGGTCACGGTCACCGATCCATCGGGGTTCAGCGTCACCTGCACGAGGTCGGCATGACCGGCAAGCGACTCGTCGATCGCGTTGTCGACGACCTCATAGACCATGTGGTGCAGGCCAGATCCGTCATCGGTGTCGCCGATATACATGCCGGGGCGCTTGCGCACCGCGTCCAACCCCTTGAGAACCTTGATGGATTCGGCGCCATATTCGGCCGGGCTGCCGGGCAGGTCTTCGGGCGTGTCGTTCATGAAATTCCGATCTTCGTGGATAATCCCGCTCCGGCATGCAACGGTCAGCCGAATCGTGGGTTCTGATAGGCGGAATATAGGGATTTGAGCCGGATGCTCCAAGCTCACACCGTGGTCAATGCACGGATTATCCGCCCGAATCGGGCATTTTTACAGCCTCGGCCACCCCGCTCGCGCCAATATGCCCGGCTTGGTCTCATTCTTGATTGCGATCCGGGGCGACCGAATTTCAAATAGGCCTTACGTCCTGCCGACAAACACCCCTGCCCGAACCCGATGACCCCAGCCCAAACAGCCCGATCCGAGACCGCAGGCGCCATCAGCGCCGCCCGCCTATTCGAGACGACCGACTGGGCGGCGACCGACATGGGTGCGGCTGCCGGATGGCCGCGCGAACTCCTCGGCGCCGTGTCCATGGTGCTGGAAGCGCCGGTGCCGATGTGCCTTTTGGTCGGCGATGCGGCGTTGATGATCTACAACGATGCCTATTCGGTGCTCGCAGGAGGACGTCATCCCGGCTGTTTCGGGCAGCCGCTGCTCTCGGCATGGCCCGAAGTGGCCGAATTCAACCAGTCGGTGCTGGAGAAGATCCACGCCGGCGGGACGTTGTCCTTTCGCGACCAGCAGCTCGAATTCTTCCGCAACAAGACCCCCGAAACCGTTTTCCTCGACCTGCACTACAGTCCCGTGCGCGACATCGCCGGGCGCGTGATCGCGGTGATTGCGCTGGTCCAGGAGACCACCGGACGGGTCAACGCGCAAAAGGCGCTCGTGCAGAATCTCCAGCAGCTGGAACTGGCGGTCGAGGGAACCGGCTTGGTCGGCTATTGGGACTGGAACGTGGCTGACGACATCGTGACCGCGGATGCCAGCTTCGCCTCGCTCTACAACGTCGATGCCGCGTCGGCCGCAAGCGGCGTGTCCATCGCCCATTTCCTCAAGGCAATCCATCCTGAGGATCGGGATATGCTCGGTGGCCAGATCGACGCGGCGCTCGCCGCGCGCGGCCAGCTGCGCTCCCAATACCGCATCGTGCGTCCGTCCGGCGAAATTGTGTGGCTGTTGGCTCTTGGACGCGTGACGGGTGGCATCGATGGCGAGCCCCTGCACTTGCCGGGCGTCGCCATCGACATCACCGACCAGCAGCGCTCACAGATGGCGCTGGCCGAGTCGGAAGCGAAATTCCGGGCGATTGCGGACACCATGCCGCAAATGGTCTGGTCGACGACGCCTGACGGGCTGCACGACTATTACAACGCGCGCTGGTACGAGTTCACGGGCGCACCTGTCGGCTCGACCGACGGCGAGGGCTGGAACGACATGTTCCATCCCGATGACCAGGAGCGCGCCTGGGAACGATGGTCGCATTCGCTGAAGACCGGGGAGCCCTATGAGATCGAATACCGGCTCCGCCACCATTCGGGCGAGTATCGCTGGACGCTCGGCCGCGCCCTTCCGATCCGCGACGAGGACGACAACATCATCCGCTGGTTCGGCACCTGCACCGATATCCACGAGGCGATGATCGCCGCGGAAGAGCGCGAGGTCATCGCGCAGGAACTGTCGCACCGGATCAAGAACATCTTTTCGGTGCTCGGCTCCATCGTCAGCCTCACCGCACGGTCGCGGCCCGAGGCGCAGGGCTTCGCCGAGGAGCTTCGGGCCCGCATCCTTGCGCTTGGCACCGCGCATGAGTTCGTGCGACCCCGCGCGCTCGAGGGATCCGGCGAAACGTACGCTTCGCTGCATGGCCTCTTGCGTGCGCTCCTCGCCCCCTATGACGATGATGGACGCCACGTTACGATCAGCGGCCCCGACCTGCCGATCGCCGAAGGCGCCGCGACGCCGCTGGCGCTGGTCTTCCACGAACTTGGAACGAATGCGGCCAAGTATGGAGGCCTGTCCGGCGCTGGGAGCCGCGTCGACATCACGACGGCCGCCGTCGGCGAAAACTACCGGGTCACCTGGAAGGAACGCGTCGCGGACGCCGCCTCGGCCTCGCGTGAAGGTCTGGAGGGCGGGTTCGGCTCGCGGCTGATCGAGCTCAGCATTCGGGGCCAGATGGCCGGCACGATCGAACGCGTCTTCGAGCCGGACGGCCTTCGGGTCGAGATCTCGTTCCCCGTCTGGGCGCTGTCACGCGCTGCAAGGCTGCGCCGCGGGGTCTGATGCAAGGGGCCGGTGTCGCGGACCCGTCCGGCATCAAGGCGGCGCTTCCTGTCGCGCATTGCCAGCATCGCGCCAAACCGACTAGGGTCCGGCCCGACTGAATCGAAAGGCCTGCCCATGTCCGATATTTCTCCCGTCCTTTCCCGGCTCGACGCCGAGCTCGACGCCAGCGTCGAGCGTCTCGCGGCCCTCATCAAGATTCCCTCGATCTCCACCGATGATGCCTATGCCGCCGAGTGCCAGCGCGCCGCCGATTGGCTGGTCGCGGACCTGACATCGATCGGTTTCGAGGCATCCGTTCGCCCGACAGCCGGCCGTCCGATGGTCGTCGCCCACCACGCCGGTCCGGCGGGCCGGACATCGCCGCATGTCCTCTTTTACGGCCACTACGATGTCCAGCCGGTCGATCCCCTGGAACTGTGGCACGCCGATCCGTTCGAGGCGAAGGTGGTCGAGCAGGACGGCGTCAAGGTGATTACCGGCCGCGGCTCGGCCGACGACAAGGGTCAGTTGATGACCTTCGTCGAAGCCTGCCGCGCCTACAAGGCCGTGCATGGCGAGCTGCCCTGCGCCGTCACCATACTGTTCGAAGGCGAGGAGGAGTCCGGCTCGCCCTCGCTGAAGCCCTTCCTGGAGGAAAACGCGAAGGAACTGACGGCCGACTTCGCGCTCGTGTGCGACACCGGCATGTGGAACGCCGAGACCCCCGCCATCTCGACCGCGCTGCGCGGCCTCGTCGGCGAGGAGATCACGATCAAGGCGGCAGACCGCGACCTGCACTCGGGGTCATATGGCGGCGCGGCGGCGAACCCGATCCGCATCCTGGCGAAGATCCTTGCCGACATTCATGACGAAACCGGCCGCATCACCATACCCGCCTTCTATGACGGCGTCGAAGAGACGCCGAGCCAGATTCTGGAATCATGGAAGGGACTCGGCGAGACGGCCGAAACCTTCCTTGGGCCCATCGGTCTGTCGGAACCTTCGGGCGAAAAGGGCCGCCACGTTCTCGAACTCGTCTGGACCCGTCCGACCGCCGAGTTCAACGGCATTTCCGGCGGCTATACCGGCAAGGGATTCAAGACGGTGATCGCCGCAGAGGCGTCCGCCAAGGTATCCTTCCGGCTCGTCGGCACCCAGGACCCGGTCGCCATCCGGGCCAATTTCCGCAAGTTCGTCGAGGAGCGGATACCGTCCGATTGCTCGGTCGAGTTTCATCCGCATGGCGGCTCGCCCGCCATCAATCTGGGCTACGACGCGCCGTTTCTCGTCAAGGCGCAGACCGCGCTGACGGAAGAGTGGAACAAGCCGGCCGTCATGATCGCCATGGGCGGGTCGATTCCCATCGTCGGCGACTTCAAGCGCATGCTTGGCATGGAATCGCTGCTCGTGGGCTTCGGCCTCGACGATGACCGCATCCACTCGCCGAACGAAAAATACAATCTCACCTCCTTCGCCAAGGGCCAGCGCTCCTGGGCGCGCATCCTCGACGCACTTTCCAAGGCTTGAAACTCCATGACCGTCCGTTTTCACAAGGGCGACCTGCCCGACCTCGAAAATTATCGCGGCCTCGCCGTCGCCATCGACACCGAGACGCTGGGCCTCAACCCGCATCGCGACCGGCTCTGTGTCGTCCAGCTCTCGCCGGGCGACGGGACGGCCGACGTGGTGCAGATCGCGCCCGGCCAGAAGGATGCGCCCAACATCGTCGCGCTCTTGAACGACCCGCAGAAGACCAAGCTCTTCCACTATGGCCGTTTCGATATCGCGGTTCTCTACCATGCGTTCGGCGCCATGGCAGGGCCGGTCTTCTGCACCAAGATCGCCTCGCGCCTGACGCGAACCTATACGGATCGCCACGGGCTTAAGGACGTGTGCAACGAACTTCTCGGCATCAGCCTGTCCAAGCAGCAGCAATCGTCGGACTGGGGCGCGGCGCAGCTATCGCCCGAACAGCTCGACTATGCCGCCTCCGACGTTCTTTATCTTCACCAGCTGCGCGAAAAGCTTCTGGAGCGCTTGCGCCGCGAGGACCGGATGGCGGAGGCCGAGGCGTGCTTCGCCTTCCTGCCCACCCGCGCCAAGCTCGACCTGATGGGCTGGCCGGAAGAAGACATCTTCGCCCATAGCTAAAACGAAAAGCGAGCCTCACGGCTCGCTTTTTTCCCAGGATGTCGATGACTTACTCCGCCGCGACCATGCGGCCTTCTCCTCCGCGCCGTGCGTCGATGCGCGCCCAGGCGGGCCGCTCGAACAGGAACCGGCCATATCCGGTGAGCTGGACGAGGCCGTAGAGCATGACCGGGCCGAGGATGCCGGCGACGGTGACCAGCGCCGAGATCGTGCCGGTATCGAGCCCGGTCCGGATCAGCAACGCGCGGGAAATCGCCATCGGCAGGAAGAAGGCGAGATAGATCACGATCGAATGCGCGCCGAGCCAGGAGAGCCATCGGCTCCAGCGCCTATCAGCGACGAGCGCGGCGATAGCCACCACCGCCAGCGCGCCGGCAAGGCCGAGCGCCAGCGAGACGAAGGGCAGTTCGGCAAGCCCGTGTGTCGCGCCGGACTGGCCGAGTTCCGCCGTCAGGAGATGCGCGAGATGGGCCGGCGTCGAGGTGAAGACCAGCCAGCCATTGACCGGCGCCCATAGCGCCAGGATCGCCAGCGCCACCACCGGCCGGGCCTGCAGCCAGGCCGCGATGCGAAAGATGTTGGCGGCGAAGGCATAGCCTGCAAAGAAATAGACGAAGCGCGACGCGAACTCGTCGGCCAGCATCCAGCCGGTTTCGATCGGCAGAATCTCGAGCGCTGCCGCGGCGGCGAAGACGAGCACAACAGGCAGATTCTTGACCAGCCGGGTGAGGACGAAGAAGATCGGCAGGATGTAGATGAACCAGAGCGTTCCGAAGGGTTCGACGAAGGCCACCAGATAGTGGTGCAGCGGCGCCGCCGCGCCTTCCTCTATCGCGATTCCCGGCGCTTTGAACGCGAACTGGATGGTCAGCCAGAGCACGTAGAAATAGACGAAATGAACGACCTTGCGGTCGAGATAGCGCATCCAGGGACGGTCAATGACCAGACCGAGGAAGAGGCCGGAAATCAGGAAGAAGTCGGGCATCCGGAACGGCCGGGCAAACTCGACGACATAGTGCAGCCAGCCATGATCGTGCATCGCCTTGCCGACGCCAAGCGTCGAATGCATCATCACGACGAAGATGATGCAGATGCCCTTGGCGGCATCGACCCAGCCGACGCGGTCGGCGAATGGGGCTCGGTTGGCGGTCTGCACGGCGGTCACTCCGAACGATGAGGCTTTGTCCAGAGCAATACGCGGATAAGTTCGCCGATGTGTTAATGGCGGGTTAAAAACCGGCTGAAACCTTAACGAAAGCTGAAGTCTTGCGGTAAAATTTGCCTAAAATTGCTCCAAAAACACCGCCGTTCCGGCCATTTCGCGCTGGAAGTCGGGGCTTTTCGCGACGTGGGGACAAGTTCAGGCGATCAACCCGCGCGCGGCGTCGGAAGCGGTGCGGATCGCCGCGATGTTCTTCGCGTAGCTGTCGACCGAATTGCCCTTGAAGACCGCCGAGCCGGCGACGAGGACATTCGCTCCGGCCTTCGCGACCAGCGGCGCGGTTTCGGGGGTCACGCCGCCGTCGATCTCGATGTCGATCGGGCGGTTGCCGATCATCGCCTTGATGCGGGCGACCTTCTCGACCACCGCGGGGATGAAGGCCTGGCCGCCGAAGCCGGGATTGACGGTCATCAGGAGGACGAGGTCGAGACGGTCGAGAACGTATTCGATGACGTTCTCCGGGGTCGAGGGATTGAGCGAGACGCCGGCCTTCTTGCCGAGGTTCCGGATGGCCTGCAGCGAGCGGTCGAGATGTGGGCCGGCCTCGGCATGGACCGTGATGATATCGCAGCCCGCATCGGCGAAGGCGGCGAGATACTGGTCGGTCGGCGCGATCATCAGGTGGCAGTCGAACACTTTGTCCGTTCTGTTGCGGATCGACTTGATGACCTGCGGACCAAACGTGATGTTGGGCACGAAATGGCCGTCCATGACGTCGAGATGGATCCAGTCGGCGCCCGCCTCCACGATCGCTTCGACCTCGTCGCCGAGCCTGGAGAAGTCGGCCGAGAGGACGGAAGGGGCGATGAGGGTCGGGCTGGTCGTCATGGCTGCAGGATTTTTTCCGAGGCGATTTGCGGTGCGCTTCGCCTAAAGCCTCGAAGCGCCCGAGTCCAGAAGGTGAAGCGATCCGGTTTTGCCTTTTGGCGAAAAGCGCCTATATAGAGGTCATCCCGTCCCTGCTTCGGGCCATTGTCCCGCTACCATGCCGCCTGGCGGCGCAGGGGTGTTCGGTCGGTTCCTTCCGGCAAAATCCGCTTCATCGGCCCGCTCTGGCGGTGTTCGGTGTCATTTCAATTCGAGAAAGGACAGGATCACATTGCAGGTCGTCGTACGTGAAAACAATGTCGAGCAGGCGCTCCGCGCGCTGAAGAAGAAAATGCAGCGCGAGGGCATCTTCCGTGAGATGAAGGCGCGCAGGTCCTACGAGAAGCCGTCGGAAAAGCGCGCCCGCCAGAAGGCGGAAGCCGTGCGCCGCTCGCGCAAGCTCGCCCGCAAGCAGGCGCAGCGCGAAGGCCTGCTGCCGATGAAGAAGAAGCCGGCACGTCCCACGGGCCGCCCGGCTCGCCCCGCGACATCGGCTGCGTAAGCAGCACCCGAACGCAAAAAGGCGGCCCATGGGCCGCCTTTTTTGTTGCCACGACGCCGTTGCGTCAGTGCCGATAGGTGCGCGGGCCGCGCTCGGTCTCTTCCAGCCGCTCCAGCAAGGAGCGCAGGTTGTCGGGTAGCGACTGCTCGGTGCGCAGACCCGGGATCCGGTTGAGAAACCGGCGATTCGTATCCGACCCCAGTTCCCTGGTGATCAGGTTGGATATCTCTGCCTCTCGCATCTCTGTCCGCTTCCTTGCACACATGACTCAAAACCTCGCTTGCATGGGAAGAACCGACGTCGGGGCAGGTTGTTCCGGAAATCCGGGCCATTCGCCGCGAAACAAACAATTGTAGTAAAATTGTACTTAACTCTTTCTGAATCGATCCAGCGCTGCGGGAAGCAACCCGTTACGGTGCGGATGCGACGACTTTCGCCCTCAGCCCAGCATCCGCCCGATGATCTGCGCGGTATAGTCGACCATGGGCACGATGCGGGCATAGTTCAGCCGGGTCGGCCCGATGACGCCGAGTGCGCCAATGACCCGCGCGTCCTTGTCGCGATAAGGAGCGACGACGAGCGAGGAACCGGAGAGCGAGAAGAGCTTATTCTCCGAGCCGATGAAGATGCGCACGCCCGGGCCCTCCTCGGCCAGGTCGAGGAGCTGCAGCATTCCGTCCTTGGTCTCCAGGTCCTCGAAGAGGTGGCGCAGGAGCTCGAGATCGGCCTGCGCGGTGACGTTCTCCAGAAGGTTGGCGTGGCCGCGCACGATGAGCCGCGCCTGAAGCCCCGACCCCTCGCCGGCCCATACCGCCAGCCCGCGCTCCACGAGCCCCTGCGACAGCGTGTCGAGGGCGGTGCGCGTTTCATCTTTCAGTCGCGCGATATCGGCTTTCGCTTCGGCCAATGTGCGCCCACGGATATGGGCGTTGAGAAAGTTCGACGCCTCGACGAGCTGAGAAGAGGTGACCCCGGCTGGCAGGTCGACCACGCGGTTCTCGACGTCGCCATTCTGGCTGACCATCACGGCGAGCGCCTTTTCCGGCTCCAGCCGTATGAACTCGATGTGTTTCAGCGGCACTTCGCTCTTGGCGGTCATGACAAGGCCGGCGCCGCGAGAAAGGCCCGACAGCATCTGGCTGGCATCGGTGAGGATGTGTTCCAGAGTCTGGCCGGAGCCGGACGCACGCACCTGCGCCTCGATCTGCCGACGCTCTTCGACGGTCAGGTCGCCCAGTTCCATGAAGGCATCGACGAAGAAGCGCAGGCCGGCCTGTGTCGGCAGGCGCCCGGCCGATACGTGCGGCGAATAGATCAGACCAAGATGCTCGAGGTCGGACATGACGTTGCGCACCGTGGCCGGCGAGAGCGACCCGGGCAGAAGGCGCGTCAGATTGCGCGAGCCGAGCGGCTCGCCCTCGCGCATGTAGTTGTCAACGATCAGCCGAAAAATTTCGCGTGAGCGGGCGTCGAGATTGGTCAGCGTCAGGTCGTTCACCTTGTGCATGGCATCGCGGTCTTCAGACTCGTCATGCCTGCGAATATAGGCATTCCAGGCGGGTGCGGAACTGGTCTTGCGCGCAACGAGGCCGGTTTTCCTTTGCCTCGCCATCTTGAGGGCGTTAGACGGGGCAAACCCAACCGAACGAAAAGAGTCCTGACCAATGCGGCCATCCAAGCGCCAGCCCGACGAAATGCGGGCGATCTCCTTCGAATGCGGCGTCTCCAAGCATGCGGAGGGCTCGTGCCTCGTCAAGTGCGGCGACACGCATGTCCTGTGCACGGCGAGCCTCGAGGAGCGCGTGCCGGCCTGGCTGCGCAATTCGGGCAAGGGCTGGGTGACGGCCGAATACGGCATGCTGCCGCGCGCGACGGGCGACCGGATGCGCCGCGAGGCGTCTACCGGCAAGCAGGGCGGCCGCACGCTCGAAATCCAGCGCCTGATCGGGCGGAGCCTGCGAGCTGTCGTCGACCTGCAGGCGCTGGGCGAGGTGCAGATCACCGTCGATTGCGACGTCATCCAGGCGGACGGCGGCACCCGCACGGCGGCGATCACCGGCGGTTTCGTCGCGCTGCACGAGTGCCTGCGCTGGATGGAAGCGCGCCAGATGGTGCAGGTGTCCAAGGTCCTGAAAGACCACGTGGCGGCGATCTCCTGCGGCATCCATGACGGCTCGCCGGTCATCGACCTGGACTATCTTGAAGATTCGTCGGCCGGGACGGATGCGAATTTCGTCATGACCGGACGGGGCGGGATCGTCGAAATCCAGGGCACGGCAGAGGGCGAGCCTTTCTCCGAGGAGGAATTCGCGCAATTGCTGGGACTGGCCAAGAAGGGGATTGCAAGGCTGGTGGACCTGCAGAAAATGGCAATGGGGTAGGATAGTGACGGCGATCCTCGAATCCGCGCTCTATGTCGACGACCTGGACGCCGCCGAAGCGTTCTACCGCGACGTGATGGGGCTCGAGCGAATTGCCAGGGTCGAGGGTCGCCATGTCTTCTTTCGTTGCGGCCACGGCGTGCTTCTGCTGTTCGACCCCGCGCAAACCGTGAAGCCGCCGGCGCCCGATGCCAGACTTCCCGTTCCGCCGCATGGTGCGACTGGGCAGGGGCACCTGTGTTTCGCCGGGACCGAGGACGAGATCGAGCGCTGGAAAGCGCAACTGGAAAGCCGGGGCGTCGCCATCGAGGCCGATTTTCGCTGGCCGTCATCGAAACCCGACGAGCCGTCAGGCGGCCGGTCGATCTATTTTCGTGATCCAGCGGGAAACTCGCTCGAGATCGCCAACCCGAAGATCTGGGGACTCTAAGAATGCGCACATTGGACGACCGCAAGATCGTGGTGGCGAGCCACAACAAGGGCAAGCTGGCCGAGATCGCCGACCTGATCGCTCCCTTCGGTTTCGAAGCAAAGTCGGCGGCTGAATACGGCCTGCCCGAGCCCGAGGAAACCGGCACAACCTTCGAGGAGAACGCCTATATCAAGGCGCATGCGGCGGCGAGCGCCACCGGCCTGCCGGCGCTGTCGGACGATTCCGGCCTGATGGTGGATGCGCTGGGCGGCGATCCGGGCGTCTATACGGCAAACTGGGCGGAACTTGCCGACGGCACGCGCGATTTCCAGGTGGCGATGGAGCGGACCCAAAAGCTGCTCGACCAGAAGAGCGCCCACACGCCCCAGGATCGGCAGGGCAAGTTCGTCTCCGTCATCTGTGTTGCCTGGCCGGACGGCCATGCGGAATATTTCCGCGGCGAGGCGCAAGGTACGCTCGTCTGGCCGCCACGCGGCACGCGTGGCTTCGGCTACGACCCGATGTTCCAGCCTGCCGGTCACGAGCGGACCTTCGGCGAGATGAGCGCCGAGGAAAAGCACGGCTGGAAGCCGGGGCAGGACGAAGCGCTGTCGCATCGCGCGCGGGCGTTCCAGGCCTTTGCGCGCGAGATGCTGGGGGCGGGGTGAGTTGGGTATCGCCGGTTTTTCTGAAGTGACCCCCACCCTTTTCAGGGCGAGCCGCGGGTCTCGCCCGTCCTTCGGACCCCCACACAGGGGAGGGAGGACGTCGGCGTTGCGCCTTCTTTTCGGTGCCGGGTCAAGCTTTGGCGGGGAGTCGATATCCCCTCCCCCTTGTGGGGAGGGTAAGGGTGGGGGTGTGCAACGCTCGGGAGGTCTTCGATGACCGACGATCCGGGCTTCGGCATCTACATCCATTGGCCGTTCTGCGCGGCCAAGTGCCCCTATTGCGACTTCAACAGCCATGTCCGCCACCAGCCGGTCGACCAGGCGCGGTTTGCCGCCGCCTTCGACCGCGAGATGGCGACGATGCGAGCGCGCACGGGGACGCGCAAAGTCGATTCGATTTTCCTGGGCGGCGGCACGCCGTCCTTGATGGAGCCGGAGACGGTGGGCGCCGTGCTGGAGAGCGTCGCGCGGCACTGGAGCGTGCCGGACGGGGTCGAGATCACGCTGGAAGCCAACCCGTCATCGGTGGAAGCGGCGCGGTTTCGCGGCTACCGCGCGGCAGGCGTCAATCGCGTATCGCTCGGCGTCCAGGCGCTGAACGATGCCGATCTGCGGTTCCTGGGCCGGTTGCACGATGTCGACGGCGCGCTGCACGCGATCGGGCTGGCACGCGAAATCTTCCCTCGGCTCTCCTTCGACCTGATCTATGCAAGGCCGCGCCAGACACTGGAGGAATGGGCGGCCGAACTCGACCGGGCGATCGGCTATGCGGCGGACCACATGTCGCTTTACCAGCTCACCATCGAGGACGGGACGCGCTTCAAGCTTCTGCATGAGGCCGGCAAGTTCGAGATGCCGGAACCGGACCACGCGGCCGATCTCTACGCACTGACGCAGGAGGTGACCGCAGCGCGCGGTCTGCCGGCCTATGAGATTTCCAACCATGCGCGGCCGGGCGCGGAAAGCCGGCACAATCTGATCTACTGGCACTATGGCGAATATGTCGGCATCGGGCCGGGGGCGCATGGGCGCTTCGTGGAAAATGGCGAGCGGATCGTGACGTTCACCGAAAAGATGCCGGAAGCATGGCTCGAGCGGGTCGAGGCGCATGGCCACGGCATCACCGGAGGCGAGCGCCTGACGCGTGAGGAAGAAGCTGACGAATTCCTGCTGATGGGACTGCGGCTTGCCGAAGGGATCGACCTGGCGCGCTACGAATCGTTGTCCGGGCGATCCTTGTCGTCGAAGCGGATCGCGGTGCTCCAGGAAGAACGCCTCGTCGCGCCGGTCGGCAATTCACGGCTGCGCGCGACGGCGGACGGCATGATCGTGCTCGACGCGGTCGTCGCGGATCTGGCGCGCTGATTGTCGTTTCGCGCGGGCTTGCCGGCGTAATAGGATTCGAAACTATCCTGGATGGTCAGGGGCATGGGCTGGAACCTCCTCGTTTTGCCTTCGAACCGGGCAGATGCCCAAATTGTTCCCAACACGGCGATTTTCGGGCGCCTTGCGGGATGTCGGCGACGGTGTGAGATAAGCGGCGAGAGAGGGCGGCGATGGCGGAAGGCGAGCGGATCTACATGGTGGGCCAGACGCAGATGCGCGCGGCCGCGCTCGAACCCGCGCTCTATCTGGTGGCGACGCCGATCGGCAACCTTTCCGACATCACGCTGCGGGCACTGGAATCGCTGGCGGGCGCGGATATCCTCGCCTGCGAGGACACGCGGGTGACGCGCATCCTGCTCGAGCGCTACGGCATCAGGCGCAGGCTGATGGCCTATCACGAGCACAATGCAGCTGAGGCCGGTCCGAAGCTGATCACAGCGCTGAACGAAGGCCGATCGGTTGCGCTGTGCTCAGACGCGGGCACGCCGCTCGTCTCGGACCCCGGCTTCCGCCTGGTCGGCGAGGCGGTGGAGGCCGGGCATCGCGTGGTGCCGATTCCCGGCGCGTCGTCGACGCTGGCAGCGCTCTCGATCGCGGGACTGCCATCGGATGCGTTCTTCTTCGCCGGCTTCCTGCCGGTCAAGGACAGGCAGCGGCGCTCGCGGCTCCAGGACGTCGCGCGCATTCCCGGCACGCTGATCTTCTTCGAGTCCCCGCGCCGTCTGGCGGCGAGCCTCAATGCCATGCTGGACGTGCTGGGAGACCGGCCGGCGGCCGTTGCGCGCGAGCTCACGAAGACCTTCGAGGAAGCGCGGCGCGGGACGCTCGCCGAACTTGCGGCGCATTATGCAAAGGCGGATACGCCGAAAGGGGAAATCGTCGTCTGCGTCGGGCCGCCGTTGGCGGAAGCCGCGGCTGAGGGGGTGGATGTCGATCGTCTGCTGCTCGACCTTGCGCGCGACATGCCCGCATCCAAGGCGGCCGGCGAAGCGGCGAAGATGACAGGGCAGTCGAAGCAGGATCTCTTCCGCCGGCTGGTGGCGTTGCGGGACGGGAAGGATGGATAGGCTCAAGGCCTACAGGCACGGCAACCGGTCCGAATGGCTGGCGGCTGTCGCGCTGCGGCTGAAGGGCTACCGGATCGTGGCGCGGAACTTTCGCACGAAGGCCGGCGAGATCGACATCGTCGCCCGGCGCGGCGATCTCATCGCGATCGTCGAGGTGAAGGCGCGGCGCGATCTGGCAACCGCGATGGAAGCGGTCGGAAGCGTCGCACAGCGGCGGATCGAGGCGGCGGCGGATCACTGGCTCTCGCGCCAGCCCGACTACGCGCGGCTGTCGGTTCGGTTCGACCTCGTCGCCGTCCTGCCGCGGCGCTGGCCGGTGCATGTGGAGAACCTGTTCCAGGGACGAGCGTAGCTGCCGAAAATTTGCGCTTGCCGCTGCGTCAGTTCCGGTTCACCGTCAGCGTCTCCATCCACCATCCCGCTGGGGGTTCCCATGTGCCATGTCTGCGTCATTGAGAACGTGAAATCGAACATGCTGTCGCGCCGTGCATTCTTTCGCGGGGCAACGGCCACCGCCGCCGGCGCGGCGATCGCAACGGCCGGTCCGTTCGCGCGGCCCGCACTGGCCCAGGCCGCAAGCCGCGCCGAAGACCTGACGCATGAATTCTACGAAGAATTCCCCACCTTCTTCGGCGACCAGCAATTCTTCATCGAGCAGAAGTTCTCGTTCGCGAAGGATACGTTCAATCTCAACGAGTGGCGCATCAACGAGCATACCGGCACCCATATCGACGCACCGCTGCATTTTTCCGCCGACGGGCGTTCGGTTGCCGACATTCCGGTGGAGGACCTGATCTGCCCGCTCGCCATCATCGACATCAGGCAGAAAGCCGAGGCCGATGCGGATGCGCAGGTGACGCCCGACGACATCGAGACATGGATCTCGGCCAATGGCGAACTGCCCGAAGGCGCTTGCGTCGCCATGCTTTCGGGGTGGGGCGAGCATGTGAGCACCGACAAGTTCCGCAATGCCGACGCGGATGGGACGATGCATTTCCCCGGCTTTCACCTCGAGGCCGCGCAGATGCTGATGGAGGCAGGCAACGTCAAGGCAATCGCCGTCGACACCCTGTCGCTCGACCATGGCATGTCACCGGATTTTGCGGTCCACAACGAGTGGCTTCCCTCCGGACGTTACGGCATCGAGGGCATCGCCAATCTCGGCGCCCTGCCGGCATCGGGCGCAACGCTGATCGTCGGCGCGCCGAAAGTGCGCGGCGGCACGGGAGGGCCGGCCCGCATCTTCGCGATGGCCTAGCGGCGGCTGACCCGCATCGGCAGTCCGCCCTGCGGCTGGGTGGTGAGTTTTTGCACCGGCCAGGGCTTCGTTTCGGGCAGGACATCAAAGCGATAGCGCGCCATCAGGACGGCGAGCGCGATGACCGCTTCCTGCATGGCGAAGGCGGCGCCGATGCAGATGCGTGGGCCGGCGCCGAAGGGGAGGTACTGGTAGCGGTCGAGCGCGTCGCGGTTTTCCGGATGGAAGCGGGCCGGGATAAAGGCTTCCGGATCGTCCCAGATCTTGCGGTGGCGATGCACCGTCCACGGCATGACGAGAACCTGCGCGCCCTTGACGATCTCGAGGTCCTCGTAGCGGTCGGCTGCGATCGCCTCGCGGTTGATCGAGGGGGCGGGCGGGTAGAGCCGCATCGCCTCCTCGAAGGCTGCGCGGGTGTAAGGCATGGCGGCGATCCAGTCCTGCGGCGGCAGGTTCCCTGTCATCGCCGCGTCGATCTCCGCCTCGATCTTCTCGCGCTCCCACGGTGCTTCGGCCAGGCAGTAGAGCGTCCAGCCGAGCGCACGAGCAGTCGTTTCGTGGCCGGCGCCGATGAAGGTGATGATGTTGTCCTCGATCTCGGAGCGCGCCAGGCCGTCCGGTCCTTCGGCCTTCAAGAGCAGCGTCAGGAAATCGGCCGGCACGTCCTCGCCGCGATCCATGCGCGTCCTTCTCAGGCGGACCGTGTCGGCGACGATCTTGCGGAAGAAGGCGAGCGATTTCTTGCCGCGGATGCGGGTGAATCTCGGCAGCCAGTCGGGCGCGCCCAGAAGATCCATCGGATCGACGCGGCCCATCGTTTCGAACAGCCGGTCGACCTGATGCGCGAAGGAGCCGGGTTCGCCCGCGATCTCGCCGGAAAACAGCGTTTCGGCGAGGATGTCATAGGTAAGCATGGTCATGTCGCGGGAGATGTCGGCGCGGTCGGCGTCGCGGTAGCGCTCGGCGAAATCGAGCGAGGTCGACAGCATCGCGGATGCGAAGCCATCAATGTTCTTCGGCGTGAAGACCGGCGCCATCGCCTTGCGCGATCGCTTCCACACGTCGCCCTCGGCGGTGAGCAGCCCATCGCGCAGGATGGGGCGCAGGATTTTCTGGCGCACCCGCGCCATCTTGTAGTTCCTGGCATTTTCCACCAGCACGTAGCGGATAAGCCCCGGATCGTTGGCGATGACCAGCGGTCCGCCGATTCCCGTGGAAATGGAGATCCATTTCTCGTTGTAGGAGGGCTCGCCCCAAAGCTCGAGGGGGTTGTTGTAGACGATCCGCATCATCTGCAAGGTGGAAGGCGGCGACTGGCGCGGCCGGGGCGCCGGCGGCACGAAGGGGGCGGGCTTGGCATCCATGGCGACGCTCCTCGGGTTCACCTGAACTTAGGGCGGCGCGGGCACCGTCGCCAGCAACGCCACGCGCGCCTGCGACAATTAGGCCGCCCTCAACGCCTGGAACTTTTCCTTGCCTAACGATTTATGAGACGTAACGGCACCGCAATTGCGAGCCCGCGCGGCTTTCAGTCGCGCAAAGTCAAAATAAAGACTTTTCCGTTAGTCGTGCAACCAACCCGTCACCGACGAGTTAGATTACGCGCCAGCGCTTACAGGTAGACGTGCTTTGGACAACAACTGCAAAATCCTGGTAGTCGAAGACGAGATTTTCGTCGCGATCGAGATTGAATACGTGATCAGCGAGCTCGGTCATGAGCCGATCGGCATCGCCGCCGACCGAGCCGCCGCGCTGGAACTGGGCCACCGCGCCGATGTCGCTCTGGTCGACCTCAATCTGCGTGACGGGGCAACAGGGATCAACATCGGACGCGAACTTGCCAGACGGCACGATGTGACCGTTCTCTTCATGACCGCAAATCCGAGCCAACTGGGCGACGGCGTCCCCGGTACGCTTGGTGTGATCTCCAAGCCAGTGGCGGACAGCGAGCTGCGCGCGGCCATCCGCTACGCGGTCGCCTGTCACACCGAGCACATGGACGCAGAACCGCCAGCGCGGCTCCAGCTTTTCATGACAGCGGATAACGCATCGGCACGCCGCGCACACGGCTAAGAGCGACTGTTCAGAGCGCGTAACAGGCTTGTTGCCCCAGACCCGCGCCGAACTGGATCAATCCCGCGAGCTCGTCTTGCGTAGCAGAGACTGCGAAGCTGCCAAGGCAGCACGTTATGCGTCCAGCTGAACCGAGTGGGAGAACCCGCGACACGATCGTGCCGCGGGTTTGCGGCCTATCAAGCCGCGAGCAGGTGTTTTTCGATCTCGTCGATGGGATGGTTGGTGAGCGTTTTCGGCACTTCCGCGACGATGCGATCACTCACCTCCTTATGGAGTTCCTTGCGCAGGTCGCCAAGCACGGTCGGCGGCGCGACGACGATCAGTTTCTTGAACGCGCCGCGATGGGCCAGCTTATAGAGCCGTTCGGCGATTTCGGCCGCGAAGCGTTCCTTTTCGATGCGGTGCCAGTCGGTCTCCTCCACGGCGCTGCGGTGGCGTCCCCCGATGTTGGGCATGCGCCCGGGTCGATCCGTTCCCTGCTCGTGCGTCGGCGGGTTGTCGTCACGCATCTCGCGAAAGACCTGGAGATTGGGATAGACCGCATCGCCCTCGTTACGAAGAAACAGTGCCTTTTCACCGTCGGCGACCACGACCCAAGCGTCGTGTTCGATCTTGAGAACGGACATGAAACTCTCCTTCGGCTGGTTCCTCAACTGAACGCGCCCCTGCGTACCGGCGTTCCAGGACAAGAGAGAGGAATAATATTCTCCTGACCGGGAGATCGCGCGAAAAGCGATTGTGCCTGGCGGATGGGCGCACGACGCGATTTCTTACCCGCGATGCCCGCTTCGGCGAGAATACCGGCTATGTCGACATTCACCTATACCCCTGCGCCCGCACGGCTGAACGCCTTCCCGATCTTTGCCAAGGTCGAGGGCCGCACAGTCGTCATCGTCGGCGATGGCGACGAGGCACTGGCCAAGGCGCGGCTGATGGCGCAGTCGAGCGCAGATGTGCGCGTGATCTCAGACGAGCCCGAGGCCGAGCTTGCCGGCTGGGCCGAGGCGAACGGCGCTTCAATCATCCGGCAGGCCTATAATGCCTCGCTGATCGAGGATGCCGCGCTGGTGTTCGCCGCAACGGGCGAACACGACCGGGACGCGCGGATCGTCGCCGATGCGCGGGCGCGCAAGATTCCCGTCAATGCCGTCGACCGGCCGGAACTTTGCGACTTCTTCACGCCGGCGCTGGTCAACCGTGCCCCTGTCGCGGTCGCCATCGGCACGGAAGGCGCTGGGCCCGTTCTGGCGCAAATGATCCGCGCGCGCATCGACCAGATGCTGAGCCCGCAACTCGGCCCCCTGGCTTTGCTTGCCGCTAGCTATCGCGATGCGGTCGAGAAGCTGCTGCCGAAGGGCGTCGCGCGGCGCCGGTTCTGGAAGGAATTCTTCACCGGCGAGACCGCCCGCACCGTCGATGCCGGCGATTTCTCGTCAGCGCGGCGGACGGCCTCGCGGCTCCTGCGCGAGCGCGGCGCGGTTCCAGGCCATGTGGCGCTGGTCGGCGCCGGTCCCGGCGCAGAGGACCTTTTGACGCTGCGCGCGCATCGTCTCCTGATGGAAGCCGACGTGATCGTTCACGATGCGCTGGTGCCGGAGGCGGTGATCGCCATGGGCCGACGCGACGCCGAGCGGATCGCGGCCGGAAAGCGCAAAGGCTGCCATTCCAAGACGCAGGGCGAGATCAACGCCTTGCTGGTCGAACTCGGCCGCGCCGGCAAGCGCGTCGTGCGGCTCAAATCCGGCGATCCGCTGGTCTTCGGGCGCGCGGGCGAAGAAATGGCGGCGCTTCGCGATGCCGGCATTTCCTATGAAGTCGTGCCGGGCGTGACCGCCGCCTTCGCGGCCGCCGCAGATTTCGAACTGCCGCTGACGCTGCGCGGCGTTTCGAGCTCGATGGTGTTCACCACCGGGCACGACCTCAAGGGCGCGACGCTGCCCGACTGGGCACGGCTTGCCATCGATGGCGCGACGGTCGCCGTCTATATGGGCCGCTCGATCGCAGCCGACGTCGCCGAGCGGCTGATCGCTGCGGGGCTCTCGCCCGACACCGCCGTCGCGGTGATCGAGAATGCAAGCCTGGAAGGCAAACGCCTCTTCCACGGCACGCTGGCCGATCTGCCCTCGCTGCAGGAACGGACCGACCTTACCGGCCCGGTCATGACCATTATCGGCGACGCCGTCGCCGGCGCCAATTTCAACCGGTCGCAGGCGCTCTACCGCCAGCCGGCGTTCAGCACGGAGAACTCACGATGAAGATCCTGACCGCAAACCGCCTGACCGACGGCGAAGCCGTGTGGCTTTGCGCCGACCATAGCTGGGCCGAGACGATCGATGCGGCCGAGATCGCGCGCGACGCGGCAACCGAGGAAAAGCTGGAGCGCGCCGGCAAGGCGGCTGTTTGCAAGAACGAGGTCGTCGACCTCGCGCTCGTCGACGTCGAGCTCGTCGACGGCCGCATCTGGCCGAAGCGCCTGCGCGAGCGCATCCGCGCCGCCGGCCCCACCAACCGGACCGATCTCGGCAAGCAGGCCCGTCCGGACATTTCCATCGCCGCCTGAGCGAGACGAGGATTTCATGTATCGTTACGACGAGTTCGACCACCAGTTCGTAAAGGCCCGCACCGCAGAGTTCGCCGACCAGGTGGACCGGCGGCTTGCCGGCGAACTGACCGAAGACCAGTTCAAGCCGCTGCGGCTGATGAACGGCGTCTACCTTCAGCTTCACGCCTACATGCTGCGGATCGCCATTCCCTACGGCACGCTGTCGTCCAGGCAGCTGCGGATGCTGGCGCACATCGCGCGCACCTACGACAAGGGCTACGGCCACTTTACGACGCGCCAGAACCTGCAGTTCAACTGGCCGGCACTGTCGGACATCCCGCAGATCCTCGCCGATCTCGCCTCCGTCGAGATGCACGCAATCCAGACGAGCGGAAACTGCATCCGCAACGTGACGGCCGACCATTTCGCGGGCGCGGCCGCCGACGAGGTCGCCGACCCGCGGCCCTATGCCGAAATCCTTCGGCAGTGGTCTTCGGTGCATCCCGAATTCTCGTTTCTGCCGAGGAAGTTCAAGATCGCCGTGACGGGCGCCGAGCGCGACCGCGCGGCGATCCAGGTTCACGATATCGGGCTGCATCTGAAGAAGAACGCGGCAGGCGAGCTGGGCTTTGCCGTCTATGTCGGCGGCGGACAGGGGCGCACGCCCTTCGTCGCCAAGAAGGTTCGCGACTTTCTGCCGGAAGAGGATCTGCTGACCTACACGACGGCGATCCTGCGCGTCTACAACCTCAACGGTCGGCGCGACAACAAGTACAAGGCGCGCATCAAGATCCTCGTCCACGAGACCGGCACGGAAGAGCTGACGCGCCAGATCGAGGCGGAGTTCGCCGCGATCCGCGAAGGCGAATTGAAGCTGCCGCAGGCCGACATCGACGCGATCGAGCGCTATTTCACGCCGCCGGCACTGCCCGCGCGGCCGGAAGGCACGGTCATCGAGACCAGCGCGAAGCTCGCCAACCCGGCTTTCGCAAGCTGGGTGAAACGCAACGTCAATCCGCACAAGAACCCGGACTATGCCTCGGTGACGATCTCGCTGAAGGGCATCGGCGAGGTGCCGGGCGATGCGACCGACGCGCAGATGGATGCGGTGGCAGACCTCGCCGAGGAACTGGCGTTCGACGAAATCCGCGTCAGCCATGAGCAGAACCTGATTCTGCCGCATGTCGCGCGGGCCGACCTGAAGGAAGTCTACAAGCGGCTCGAAGCGATCGGTCTTGCGACCGCCAATGCGGGCCTCGTCACCGACATCATCGCCTGCCCTGGCCTCGACTATTGCGCACTTGCCAATGCGCGCTCGATCTCGGTCGCGCAGGAGATTTCGAACCGCTTCGGCAGCCAGGCGCGGCAGGAGGAGATCGGCGAGCTGAAGCTGAAAATCTCCGGATGCATCAATGCCTGCGGCCATCACCATGTCGGCCATATCGGCATTCTGGGCGTCGAGAAGAAGGGCACCGAGCTCTACCAGATCACGCTCGGCGGCTCGGGGGACGAGAACACGTCGATCGGCGAGATCGTCGGCCGGGGCTTCACCGCCGAGGAGATCGCCGACGCGATCGAGACCGTGGTCGAGACCTATCTGGCGCTGCGGACCGACAAGTCGGAAGACTTCCTCGCCGCCTATCGCCGGGTCGGGGCGGCACCGTTCAAGCAGGCGCTTTATGGCGCTGAAGCGAAGGCTGCCTGATGAGCGAGGGGAATGTGACGCGCCTTTGGACGCAGGCGGGCTTCATCGACGATTTGTGGACGCGCGGCGACGCGGAGACGCCAGCGGGCGATCACGTCATCATGCCGCTCGACGCCTTTCTGGCCGCCATCGAGGCCGGGACGAATGCGGGGCCGCTCGGCGTCCATCTGGCGCCGGGCGAAAGTCACGATGCGATCCTGCCGCATCTGGACCGGCTGTCGCTGATCTCCCTCGGCTTCCCCGCCTATAATGACGGGCGGTCGTTCTCGAAGGCGGAACTCTTGCGCAGCCGGCATGGATTTACCGGAACGCTCCGTGCGCATGGCGACGTGCTGATCGATCTCGTCAACCACATGCTGCGCACCGGATTCGACGAGCTGGAAGTGACGAACGGCCCGACGCTGGCGCGGCTGGAAGCCGGCAGGCCCGGCGGGCTCGGCGTCCACTACCAGCCCGCGGCGAAACAGTCCGCAAAGCCTGCGGATGCGCCGGCCTATGCCTGGCGGCGGGTGCCGGCCTAGAGCTTCGTCACCATGCGATAGGTCGAGGGGTGGATCATGCGCACCAGCGTGATCGGCCTTTCGCCGAGCCAGGTGATGCGCTCGCCGACAAAGACGGGCGCGCCCTTTTCCACGTTCAGCAATTCCGCTTCCGCGCCCGCAGCGTCGGCGTGGAAGGTGAATTCGGCATGGGTGAAGGGCGCCGTCTCGACGAGCCATTCGTTCGGACCGGTTTCGGTGAAATCGGCGTCTTTAGCGGCGGACACGGTTTCAAGCACGATGTAACGATCCTCGAACTGGTAGGGCCGGCGGTCGGCCAGGTGCAGGGCGCGGACATGGCGCAGCAGCGCGTCCGCCGAAAGGCCGAGGCGGGCGCGGATGAGCGGGGGGGCCTCGATCGTCTCGCTCGAAAGCAGCCGGTACTGGTAGGCCGCGCCGCCCGCCTCGACCTCCTGGCGCACGAGCGGAATGACGAAGCGCGCCTCGCGCACCGGATGAAGCGAAACGCGAGTGCCGGCCTTGCGGCGGCGCTCGATGAGCCCGGCTTCGGCGAGTTCGCGCAGCGCGCGGTTGACGGTCGCGCGGGCCGCGCCGAATTCCACCGACAGGGCTTCCTCGCCGGGGATCAGCGCGCCCGGCAGCCAGACGCGGCTGGCGATGCGGCGCGAAATCTCGTCGCGGATGGCGCGGTAGGAGGAACGGGCGGCGGTCACAGACGGTCCATGATCGAGGTCAGGCGGGACTTGTAGCGGGCGGCGATCGCGTCACGCGCGACATGCCGGCCCTGCCTTATCATATGTCGGCCCGCCGACCAGAGATCGGTGACGCAGGTTTGCGAACCCGCGAAGACATAGGCATCGAGCATCATGTCGCCTGCGAGGCCGTGGAGACCGGCGCGGGCCGGGTCGATGGCGAGAAGATCGGCCCAGTTGCCGGCCTCGATGGCGCCTGATGCTCGGCCGAGCGCCTGCGCGCCGCCTGAGGATGCGAGATCGTAGAGCTTTCGGCCAGCCGATCCGCCGGGGTCGGCAAGGACCACGCGCGCGCGGTCGCGCAGGCGCTGCGAATAGTCGAGCTGGCGCAACTCGCCGATGGTCGAGATGGCGATGTTGGAATCCGAGCCGACGCCGAGCCGGCCGCCATTTTGGAGATAGTGGTCGCCATCGAAGATGCCGTCGCCGAGATTGGCCTCGGTGATCGGGCACAGGCCGGCGACCGCCTTCGTGCCAGCAAGCGCTGCCGTTTCCCTTAAGTTCATGTGGGTGCAGTGGATCAGGCACCAGCGCTGCCTCACGTCATGATTGGCAAGGAGCCACTCCATCGGCCGCGCACCGAGGACGTCCTGCGTTTCGGCAAGCTCGGCTTCCTGCTCGGCGATGTGCATGTGGAGCGGCAGATCGGGTTTCCAGCCTGAAATTTCGGCGAGGTCGGACACCGGGACGGCGCGTAGCGAATGTGGCGCAAGGCCGAGGCCGGTATCTGTCGACGCGGCGCCGACGATGGCCTCGCAGCGGGCGACGAGTTCGCCATAGCCGTCGAGATCGTTGGCAAAGCGCAACTGGCCGCCCTTCAACGGCCGGCCGTCCACGCCGCCTTGGACATAGTGGACGGGAAGGAGTGTCAGGCCGATGCCGGTCGTCTTCGCGGCGGCCGCGATGCGGGCCGCGAGTTCGCCTCGGTCGGCGTATGCCGCACCGCCCGGTTGGTTGTTCAGATAGTGAAACTCGGCGACGGCGGAAAAGCCCGCCTCCTGCATTTCCATGAAGGCGAAGGCGGCGATGGCTTCGATATCGTCGGGATCGAGCAGGTCGAGGAAGCGATACATGATCTCGCGCCATGTCCAGAACGAGTCGCGGCCCGATGGGCCACGCCGCTCGGCAAGGCCGGCCATGGCGCGCTGGAAGGTGTGGCTGTGCAGGTTCGAAAGCGCGGGGAGAAGGAGCGGCACGGCTTGATCGTCCGCGCCACGCACCGCTTCCCCCTGCACGGATTCGATCCGCCCATCGGCGCCGAGTACGACCCGGACATCAGCCTTCCAGCCGGAAGGTAGAAGCGCGGTCTGGGCGAAAATGTAGGTCATGGGGAATCCCGATTGACATATTATGTCTATACATAATAGCGTAAACGCGGATTTGAATTTGCGCAAGCGATAGCGATGACCCCGACGCTTCTCACCAATCTCAGCCTGGCCGCCATGACCGCCGATCGGCCGTACGGCCTGATCGAGGATGGCGCGGTCGCCATTCACGACGGGCGGATCGTCTATGCCGGGCCGGGCGGGGATTTCGAGGAGGGGTTCGACGCGTTCGAGACACGCGACATGGGCGGGCGGCTCGTTACGCCGGCGCTGATCGACTGCCACACGCATCTCATCTTCGCCGGCAATCGCGCGCGCGAGTTCGAGATGCGGCTCGACGGCGCCACCTATGAGGAAATCGCGCGGGCGGGTGGCGGCATCGTCTCGACCGTTTCAGCCACGCGCAAAGTCTCCCAGCAGGAACTGGCGCGTCAGGCGCTGCCCCGCCTCGACGCGATGATCGCGGAGGGGGTCGGCACGGTCGAGATCAAGTCCGGCTACGGGCTGACCGTCGAGGACGAACTGAAGATGCTGCGCGCCGCGCATGAGCTCGGCCGCCTGCGCCACGTGCGGGTAAAGACGAGCTATCTCGCCGCACACGCCGTACCGGCCGAATACAAGGGCCGCGCGGATGCCTATATCGACGAGGTGGTCCTGCCCGGCATGGAAGTCGGCGCCGAAGAGGGGCTGATCGACGCGGTCGACGCGTTCTGCGAGGGCATCGCGTTCAGCCCCGAGCAGATTTCCCGCGTCTTCGACAAGGCAACCGCGCTTGGCCTGCCGGTCAAGCTCCATGCCGAGCAATTGTCGGACCTGGGCGGGGCCAAGCTGGCGGCATGGTACGGCGCACGTTCGGCCGATCATCTGGAATATCTGGGCGCCGAAGGCGTGGCGGCGATGGCGGAGGCGGGAACCGTCGCAGTGCTCTTGCCGGGCGCGTTCTACACCTTGCGCGAAAAGCAGATGCCGCCGGTCGAGGCGCTGCGCGCGGCGGGCGTTCCGATCGCCGTGGCCACCGACTGCAATCCCGGCTCCTCGCCGCTCGCCTCGCCGCTTCTGGCGATGAACATGGCCGCGACGCTGTTCCGGCTGACGCCGGAGGAGGCGCTGGCAGGTCTGACGCGCAACGCCGCGCGGGCGCTCGGGCTGGGTGAAGAGATCGGAACGATCGAAGCCGGCAAGCGCGCGGAACTGGCCGTGTGGGATGCCGAGCATCCGGCCGAACTGGTCTACCGGATCGGATTCAATGCCTTGAGCGAGAGGATCGTAGCTTGACCATCACCCTCACCCCTGGGGCCGTCACGCTCGACCAGCTTCAGGCGATCTACTGGAACGGCGCGTGCGCGCGGCTCGATGAGGCCTGCCGGCCGGGCATCGCAAGCGCTTGCGCAGTGATCGACCGGATCGCGAAAGGCGACGCCGCTGTCTATGGCGTCAATACGGGGTTCGGGAAGCTTGCCTCGGTGAAGATCGCGGCGGCGGATGTGGCGACGCTGCAGCGCAATCTCATCTTGTCGCATTGCTGCGGCGTGGGCGCGCCGCTGGCGCCGGAGATCGTGCGGCTGGTGATGGCGCTGAAGCTTGCTTCGCTGGGGCGCGGGGCGTCGGGCGTCAAACCTTCGACCGTCGAACTGATCGAGGCGATGCTGGAAACGGGCGTCGTTCCGGTGATACCGGAAAAGGGCTCGGTGGGAGCGTCCGGCGATCTCGCGCCGCTGGCGCATATGACGGCTGTGATGATCGGAGAGGGCGAGGCTTTTTTTGCCGGGGAACGATTGGTCGGACGGGTCGCGCTGGAGCGCGCGGGGCTCAGCCCCATCACGCTTGCCGCCAAGGAAGGACTGGCGCTGATCAACGGCACCCAGGTATCGACCGCGCTGGCGCTTGCAGGGCTCTTCAAGGCGCATCGCGCGGCCAATGCGGCGCTTGTGACCGGGGCACTCTCGACCGACGCGGCGATGGGCTCGTCTGCGCCGTTCCATCCCGAGATCCATGCGCTGCGCGGCCATCAGGGGCAGATCGATACCGCGGCGGCGCTCTGGGCACTGCTCGACGGATCGGAAATCCGCGAAAGCCATCGCGAGGGCGACGAGCGCGTGCAGGACCCCTACTGCATCCGCTGCCAGCCGCAGGTCGACGGCGCATGCCTCGACATTCTGCGCCAGGCGGCGCGAACCTTGGTCATCGAGGCGAATGCGGTGACCGACAACCCCCTGGTGCTGTCGGACGGACAGGTGCTTTCGGGCGGGAACTTCCATGCCGAACCGGTGGCGTTTGCCGCCGACCAGATCGCGCTCGCCATCTGCGAGATCGGCGCGATCGCGCAGCGGAGGATCGCGCTCCTGGTCGATCCGGCACTCTCCTTCGGCCTGCCGGCGTTTCTGGCCGCAAAGCCGGGGCTGAATTCCGGCCTGATGATCGCCGAGGTGACCTCGGCCGCGCTGATGAGCGAGAACAAGCAGATGGCGCACCCGGCCTCGGTGGATTCGACGCCGACCTCGGCCAACCAAGAAGATCATGTGTCGATGGCCTGCCATGGCGCACGACGGCTGCTCGCGATGACCGACAATCTGGCAGCCATCATCGGGATCGAGGCGGTGACCGCGGCGCAGGGGCTGGATTTTCGCGCGCCCTTGAAGACGAGCGCTGCGCTGCAAGCGGCGTATGGCGTGGTGCGCGGGTCGGTCGCGGGGCTGGAGGTGGACCGGTACATGGCCGGGGATCTCGAGGCGGCGGCGGAACTGGTGCGGTCCGGGGCGCTGAATGCGAGCGTGGGGGATGTGTTGCCGGGGTTGGTATGGTGAGGGTTTTTGCGAAGCGGACCGCCATGCTCTCGGTGAAGGGGACCCCCACCCTTTATCCCTCCCCACAAGGGGGAGGGATACATCCACGCTGCGAGCAGTATTGCAGCGAAGGATCAAGCATTCATTGTGACGCCGACGACTCCCTCCCCCTTGTGGGGAGGGGTACGGGGTGGGGGTCCCCGTCGAAAGAAGGGGTGTCTCCATGAGACCTGTTTCCGTCACCCAGGGAACCTCGCCCGTCATTCTCGGCATGCCGCATGTCGGGACCTATGTGCCCGATGCGGTAGCCGCGAAGCTCAACGCGGAAGGCCGCAAGCTGCGGGACACGGATTGGCACATCGACCGGCTGTATGAGGGGCTTCTGCCGGGTGCGTCGGTGGTGAGGGCGAATTTCCATCGCTATCTGATCGACGCCAATCGCGACCCGTCGGGCGTCAGCCTCTATCCAGGGCAGAACACGACCGGGCTGGTGCCGCAGACCGATTTCGACAACCAGCCGATCTGGACGGACCTGCCGGACGCAGCGGAGTGCGAACGGCGGCTCGCGGAATGGCATGCGCCCTACCACGCGGCGCTCGCGGCCGAGGTCGCGCGGGTCAAGGCGACGCATGGGATCGCGGTGGTTTATGACTGTCATTCGATCCGCTCGCGCTGCCCCTTCCTGTTCGAAGGCGAACTGCCGGTGCTGAACATCGGCACCAATGACGGGGGGACCTGCGACCCAGAATTTGAGCGGATCGCGATCGAAATCGCCAAAAATTCGGGTTTCCCTTTCGTCGCCAACGGTCGCTTCAAGGGCGGCTGGACGACGCGCCATTGTGGCAGGCCGCAGACGGGCGTTCACGCGATCCAGATGGAGATCGCGCAATCGGCCTATCTCGCCGACGAGACGGAACCCTGGACATACGATGCGATCAAGGCCGCGCCGCTGCGCCATACGCTCACGACATTGCTCGCCGCACTTGAAGACGCGGCTTTCGGAGGACGCTCATGACCGATCCACGCCACAACATCCGTGAGATCCGCGCGCCGCGAGGCCCGGAAATCACTGCGAAGCACTGGACGACCGAGGCGGCGATGCGGATGCTGATGAACAATCTCGACCCGGACGTGGCGGAGAACCCGAACGAGCTGGTCGTCTATGGCGGGATCGGGCGCGCGGCGCGGACCTGGGCGGATTTCGACCGGATCGTCGCGAGCCTCAAGGATCTGAGCGAGGAGGAGACGCTTCTCGTCCAGTCCGGCAAGCCGGTGGGCGTGTTCCGCACGCACAAGGACGCGCCGCGCGTCCTGATCGCCAATTCCAACCTCGTTCCGCATTGGGCGAACTGGGCGCATTTCAACGAGCTCGATCGACGCGGCCTGATGATGTACGGCCAGATGACGGCCGGCTCGTGGATCTATATCGGCACGCAGGGGATCGTGCAGGGCACCTACGAGACCTTCGTGGAGGCCGGGCGGCAGCACTATGGCGGCAACCTTAAAGGTAAGTGGATACTTACGGCTGGGCTGGGCGGCATGGGCGGCGCGCAGCCGCTGGCCGCCGTGATGGCGGGCGCATCGTGCCTTGCCATCGAGTGCGACGAGACGCGGATCGATTTTCGAAAGCGCACCCGCTATGTCGACGAGAAGGCGACAAGCCTCGACGAGGCGCTCGACATGATCGCGCGCTGGACGAAGGCCGGCGAGGCGAAGTCGGTCGGGCTTTTGGGCAATGCGGCCGAAATCTTGCCCGAACTCGTCAGGCGCGGCGTCAAGCCGGACATGGTGACCGACCAGACCTCGGCGCACGATCCGCTCAACGGCTATTTGCCCAAGGGATGGTCGCTCGCTGAATGGAAGGCGAAGCGCGAGAGCGATCCTAAGGCGGTGGAAACGGCCGCGCGCGCGTCGATGCGCAGCCACGTCGAGGCGATGGTGGCTTTCTGGAACGATGGCGTTCCGACGCTCGACTACGGCAACAACATCCGCCAGGTGGCGAAGGAAGAGGGCTTGGAGAACGCCTTCGTGTTTCCCGGCTTCGTGCCGGCCTATATAAGGCCCCTGTTCTGTCGCGGCGTCGGGCCGTTCCGCTGGGCGGCGCTCTCGGGCGATCCCGAAGACATCTACAGGACCGATGCCAAGGTGAAGGAACTGACGCCCGGCAACGATCATCTGCATCGCTGGCTGGACATGGCGAAGGACCGCATCGCGTTCCAGGGCCTGCCGGCGCGCATCTGTTGGGTGGGCCTTGGCGACCGGCACCGGCTCGGCCTCGCCTTCAACGAGATGGTGGCGAAGGGGGAACTAGAGGCGCCGGTGGTGATCGGCCGCGACCATCTCGATTCGGGCTCGGTCGCCTCGCCCAACCGCGAAACGGAAGCCATGAAGGACGGGTCGGACGCGGTGTCCGACTGGCCGCTTCTCAACGCGCTGCTCAACACCGCATCGGGCGCGACCTGGGTGTCGCTGCACCACGGGGGCGGCGTCGGCATGGGGTTTTCGCAGCATGCGGGCATGGTGATCGTCGCCGACGGCACCGAAGACGCCGCGCGGCGGCTTGAGCGGGTGTTGTGGAACGACCCGGCAAGCGGCGTCATGCGCCACGCCGATGCAGGCTACGACATCGCGCTCGACTGCGCCCGCGAAAAGGGGCTGAAGCTGCCGGGGATTTTGGGGAACTGAACGCGGCAACGGGGGCGTTAAGCCCCCGTCCCTCGTCATTTTCGGCGATCAGCGTGCCAGACGTACGACCTGAAGCGACTGGGCAATGCCGGAGAAGGCTGCCGAAAGGATCGAAGCGTTGGCGGCCTCGAAATAGTGCTGCGAGGAGGTTGCGCAGGCTTTCAGCATGTCGCGGGCGACCGGGTCCTCGACCATGAAGGCGACGGTGAATATCTCGATGTCGTGGCCCTTCATATTGGTGCAGATGGCGACCGTGTCCTCGTTGGTTTGCGCGTATGCATCCTTGCCGATCGGGTCGAGATCGCAGCCCTCACCATCCACGGGAGCGCCGCCCTCATCGTCATCGTCGTCATCGTCTTCGTCTTCGCATTCCTTGCGAACATATGTCTGGCGCTCGGACCCGGTCAGTTTGCTCGCCGATGTGGTCGAGCGGCCGTCGCTCTTGCGGTAGAGGAGCGTATTCGAACCGTCCGTCATCAGGACGACGACCTTGCGCGGGCGCAGATTGCCTTCGTCATAGGGCAATCCATCGGCGAAAGGTCCTTTCGGCGAAAGCGTGTTGTGCCCCCAGATGAGGCCAGCTGGAATGAAGGTGTTCGGCGAATAGGAAGGCAGGCTCGTCACCATGCCCGTGATCGCAGCCTTGAGCGCGGCGCGGTCGCTCGTCAGGCGCACGATCGGCGTCACGCATTTCTGCCGCACATCGGTGTAGCCGGGATAGCGAACCGCAGGATTGGCATCGGTGAGGCGATTGGTCCCGCCCATGCGCGAACCGATGCAGCCAAACCATTTCGTGGTCGACGACGTGGTCTTTTCGGGCTGCGCCTTGGTGCAGACCTCCTTGGGCGGAATCTCAACCGTTTCGTAGTTCCACCCGCCGCCGCAGGTCGTCTCGAAGGTCGCGCCGTCGACTTCCTTGGTGCAGGTGTAAGTTGGGTCTTGCGTGGTCTTGCGCTTTTCGGTCGTGACCGTCGTACAGCTTTCCGCCTTGGCAGGCGTCGTAGTGACAGTCGTCACGTCGTCGGGAACGCTGGTCCACGACGCATTGCGGTAGGCCAGTCCGACATTGACGTTGTCGGCGTAGGGAACCAAAGCAATGCGCACCGACGTGTCGCCGTTTTTCAGCAACGCATCGACGAGCTCCGTGGCGGCAGACTTGAGCGCGGCGATGCGCGTCGTCGCCGAGCCGGCCGTCGCCTCCATCGACTTCGTATTGTCGAGCACCAGCGACACTTCGACGGTGCCGCGCGTTGCGCGCTCGGCGAGCGCCGACGCACCGACGTCAAGTTGATGATAGCCGGCGAGGCCCATGAAAGTGGTCGGGATCGAGCCGCGAAGCTCGACATCGACGCTTTCGCTCGACGCCACGACGCTCGCCACCCGAACCTCTTGCACCCGCGAACCCTTGCGGTTGGCCGCCAGATAGTCGCTGGCGAGTTGCTCGAGGCGAGCCTGGTTCTGTACCTTGGTCGACGCCAGCGCGAGCGACGTGGAATCGGCAATTTCCTGCAGGTGCCGCTGCGCCGAGTGATGGCGCGAGTAATCGATCGCCACCCCTGCCGCCAGGCACAGAGGAATCATCGTGACGCCGGAAAGAATCGCGAAGTTTCCAGAGCGCGATTCAAGGAATTTTCTCAACATGGCAGGCCCCCGCCTTGGACACATGCATGACGCATGGCGCCAGACTTGGGCTGCGCTAGTAAAGGATAGATTACCGGGCCTTACCTGCTTGCCGACTGGGTAAAGAGAGGGTTTAGGTTCCGGCCTTGCTTTGCCTCAACCAGTCACCATGGTGTTCGCCGGGCGCGTCGATCCGCTCGAAGCCGTGAGCGCCGAAGAAGTCGCGCTGGCCCTGAATGAGGTTGGCGGTGCTGCGGCCCTGCCGGAAGGCATCAAACCAGGTGATCGCGGCGGCGAGCGCGGGAACCGGCAGCCCGGCTTCGACCGCGCGGCCGACGACGCGGCGCAGCGCCGGACTCGCCATCATCATCGTGTCGATGAAGGCAGGCATCAAGAGAAGATGCGCCGGCTCAGTCGCCTGGTCGTAGGCGGCAGCGATCTCGCTCAGGAACTGCGAGCGGATGATGCAGCCGGCGCGCCAGATGCGCGCCACGGTGCCGAGCGGCAGGTCCCAGCGAAATTCGGCCGACGCTGCCTCCATCACGGCGAAGCCCTGCGCGTAGGCGACAAGCTTGGCGGCGAGGAGTGCGTGTTCGAGATCGCGGATGAACGCGTCGTCAGCGACGATGGGCGTGGCGGGGACCGAGCCTGCATAGATGCTTTCAGCCCGCAGGCGCATCTCCTTTTCCGCCGAAAGGCTGCGCGCGGCGACCGCGGTTTCGATGGTGGTGGCGGGTATGCCCATCAACTGGGCTTCGACCGCCGCCCAGCGGCCTGTGCCCTTCTGGCCGGCTCGGTCGAGGATCGCGTCGACCAGCGGTCCGCCGGTCGCGGGGTCGGTCGCGCGCAGGACCTCGGCAGTAATCTCGACAAGGTAGGATTCGAGCGGGCCGGAATTCCACCGCTGGAAGATGGTTGCCATCTCGCCCGCCGACAGGCCCGCGCCATCGCGAAGGAGGCCGTAGATTTCCGCGATCATCTGCATGTCGGCATATTCGATGCCGTTGTGGATGGTCTTGACGAAGTGGCCGGCGCCACCCTCGCCCAGCCACGCAGCGCAAGGCTCGCCCTGGAAGCGCGCGGCGATGTCCGTCAGGATCGGCTCGATCTGCCGCCATGCAGCCTGCGCGCCCCCGACCATGATTGACGGGCCGTGACGTGCGCCCTCCTCGCCGCCAGAAACGCCCATGCCGACGAAGGTGAGGCCGGAGCCGTCGAGTTCAGCGAAGCGGCGGATCGTGTCGCGGAAATTGGCATTGCCGGCGTCGATGATCATGTCGCCGGCCTGCAGATGATCGCGCAGCGCGGCGATCTGCTCGTCCACCGCCTTGCCGGCCTGGACCATGAGGATGACCGGACGCGGCGGCTTTATCTGGGCGACGAATTCCGCCAGCGTCGCGCAGGGCACGATGCGCTCGCGCAGTTCGCCGGCATTTTCGAAGAATGCGCCAGTCTTGGATGCCGTGCGATTGTAGACGGCGACTGCATGGCCCTTCTCGGCGATGTTCAAGGCGAGATTGGAGCCCATCGTTCCGAGCCCGATGAGGCCGATATGCGCTTTGGTCATGTCCATCCCTGATCTTCTGGCGGAGCAAGAACGCGATGCCCCGATTATTATTGCGCCGATCACCCAGCGGAAGGGAAGGTGTCGCGCCGCTGCAGCAACCGGTCAACAGACGAGACGGAATGCCTGCCATGCACAAGCAACATTGTTGGCCGCGCCGTTCTTGACCCTTTGCGTTTCAAGCCAAAGTGATTAAGACAGCCGCGAAGGCTTCAAAGAGCAGGACGCGATGACCACCGTCACCCAGATTCCTCCCCTCGTCACGATCATCGGCGGTTCCGGTTTCGTCGGCCGCTACGTCGTCCGCGCGCTGGCAAAGCGTGGGTACCGCATCCGCGTCGTCAGCCGCAATCCGAACACGGCGCACCATCTGCAGCCGCTCGGCAATGTCGGCCAGATCCATGCCGTGCGCGGCAATCTGCGCAACCGTGCCTCGATCGACAAGGCCGTCGAGGGCGCCGGCTGGGTGATCAATCTCGTCGGCATCCTCTCGGAAAGCGGCACGCAGACCTTCAACGCGGTGCAGGCCGCCGGCGCGCGCATGGCCGCGCAAGCGGCGCGCGACGCAGGTGCCCGCTTCATCCAGATGTCGGCGATCGGCACGGATGCGAATTCGCGTTCCGACTACGCCCGCACCAAGGCCCAGGGCGAGGCGGGGGTGTTCGCGGTGCTGCCGGACGCGATCGTCTTCCGGCCCTCGATCATTTTCGGACCCGAGGACGGGTTCTTCAACCGCTTCGCCGCCATGGCGCGGCTCTCACCGGCGCTGCCGATGATCGGCGGCGGGGACACGAAATTCCAGCCGGTCTATGTCGGCGACGTCGCCGAGGCGTTCGCGCGCGCCGTCGACGGGCAGGTCGAGGGCGGCAAGGTCTACGAACTGGGAGGGCCGGAGGCGCTCTCCTTCCGCGATTGCATGAAGCTGATGCTCAAGATCATCGACCGCAAGCGGCTCTTCGTCCCGATCCCGTGGAAGATCGCCGAGCTGCAGGGCGCGATCCTCGGCCGCCTTCCCAAACCGCTGCTGACGCGCGACCAGGTCGAACTTCTCAAGACCGACAATGTCGTCTCGCCGCAAGCCGAGGACGAAGGGCGCACGCTCGAAGGGCTCGGCATCCGTCCGCAGGCGATGGAGGCGATCTTGCCGACCTATCTGTGGACCTACCGCGCGGCCGGCCAGTTCACGCGCCCGCAGGGCATGTAGGCATTGCAGGCGATTGCCGGCTTTCTTCCCGATGGATTGGCAATCTGGGCAGCAGCGCTGCTCGTCGTCGCGAGCTTTTTCACCTCGGCGCTGACGGCCGCCTTCGGCGTCGGGGGCGGGGTGGCGATGCTGGCGCTGATGGGGCTCTTCCTGCCCGTCATGGCGCTGATTCCGGTTCATGGCGCCGTGCAGCTCGGCTCCAATACGGGCCGGGCCTGGCACCAGCGGCCGTTCATCCGGCACGACATCTTCGTGCCCTTCCTGATCGGGTCGCTCGTCGGCGCGGGGGCCGGCGCGCTCGTCGTGGTGCAGCTGCCCGACGCGCTCTTGAAGCTCGTGCTCGGCGGGTTCATCCTCATCGTGACCTGGGGAAAAATTCCCGGCTTCGACAGGCTGGGGCGGATCGGGCTCGCGGTGGGAAGCGCCGCAACCGCGCTCCTGACCATGATGGTGGGGGCCACGGGGCCGCTTTTATCCTCCGTCTTCGCGCAGATCATTCCCGATGACCGCAAGGCGCTGGTCGCAACGCATGCCGCCGGCATGACGATCCAGCATGCGTTGAAGATCGTCGTCTTCGGCCTGGCAGGCTTCGCGTTCGCGGCATGGGTACCGCTCGTCGCGCTGATGATCGCATCGGGGTATCTCGGCACGGTCTACGGCTCCACATGGCTGGAACGGTTGCCCGAAGCGCAGTTTCGCCGCTGGTTCAGGATCGGCATCTCGCTCCTGGCGCTCGACCTTTTGCGCCAAGGCTTCATGCGGCTTATCTGACGCGTCGGGAGCCTCCGGAAACCCGCTCCCTGTTCGGACCGATGCCTGGAACTGGCTCGGTCGTTGGCGCGCTCTGGCGCTGACGGCCGTCGCGACGGGCCGGTAACCAAGGGGGGAGGAGAATCCATTGGAACCCATACCCGCGCCCGCCCGGCCCGCGCCCGACCGGCCCGCACTCGACCGGATCAGCCAGATCGACGGCCGCTACGCCTGGACGCGCCTCGTCATGTCGGTGCTGATCGCCACGATCGGCTCGGTCGGCATGTGGTCGGTCGTGGTCGTGATGCCGGCGATCGAGGCCGAGTTCGGCACGATGCGCGCCGCCTCCTCCCTGCCCTACACGATGACCATGGTCGGCTTTGCCATCGGCAACGTCTATATGGGCCGCTTCGTCGACAAGGCCGGCATTTTGCTGCCCGTCATCGGCTCGGCGCTGGCGCTCGGCATCGGCTACGCGGCGGCGGCGCTCGCGCCTTCGATCTGGGTCTTCGCGATCGTACAGATTCTGATCGGCTTCGGCGCGGCGGCGACGTTCGGCCCGCTGATCGCCGACATCTCGCACTGGTTCGTCAAGCGCCGCGGCGTCGCTGTGGCGGCGGCGGCGAGCGGCAACTACTTCGCCGGCGCGATCTGGCCGCTGGTCATCCAGGCCGTGCTGCCGGACTGGGGATGGCGGACGACCTATCTGGGCCTCGGCGCGTTCGCGCTCGTCACCATGGTTCCGCTGGCGCTGATGTTCCTGAAGGCGCGCGCGCCGGACCTCGGCTCCGGCGCCCATGCCGTGGTTCCGAAGCCGGTACGGTCGATCGACCTTTCGCCGCGCCAGCTCCAGATCCTGCTTTCGGTCGCGGGGCTGGGCTGCTGCGTCGCCATGTCGATGCCGCAGGTCCACATCGTCGCCTATTGCGTCGATCTCGGCTTCGGCATGTCGACGGGGGCGGAAATGCTGTCGCTGATGTTGATCGGCGGCGTCGTGAGCCGGCTCGCCTCGGGCTTTCTTGCCGACCATATCGGCGGGGTGAAGACGCTGCTCATCGGCTCGGTGTTCCAGATGCTGGCGCTCGCCGCCTACATCCCCTTCGACGGCCTCGCCTCGCTTTATGTCGTCTCGCTGGTCTTCGGCCTGTCGCAGGGCGGCATCGTGCCCAGCTACGCGATCATCGTGCGCGAATATCTTCCGGCGCACGAGGCGGGACAGCGCGTCGGGCTCGTCATCATGGCGACGATCATCGGCATGGCGCTTGGCGGCTGGCTGTCGGGACTGATCTACGACATCACCGGATCGTACCAGGCGGCGTTCCTGAACGGGATCGCCTGGAACCTGATGAATGTCGCGATCATGACCATGATCCTGTGGCGGACGAAAATGCGGGGTACGCGGACAGCGTAGGGCTTTCGAAAGAGAACCCCCGCCCTCTATCCCTCCCGCGAGAAGGACAGGCGCCATCGTCGAGCTCTGCCCTTAGAGCTGACGCCTTGGCATCACGCGAGGAATTCCCGCAGCAATGCGATCTCGCGCCCGCTGGCAAGCGTCGGGGCGTGGCCGTATTCCTCGAAGGTGACGAGGCGGGGCCTGGGGCCGCGCTTCGTCATTTCCCCGGCTGTCTCGGCGGAAAGGACGTCCGACGTCCTGCCGCGCAGAAGAAGCGTCGGGATCGTCAGCCGGTCGTAGGATGACCAGATGTCGAGATCGCCCTTGTGGTGAGTGAACTGGGCGACGATCTGCGGATCGTAATGGACGGTGATGCGGCCGTCGTCGGTCCGACGCGACGAGGTGTCGGCCATGCGGCGCCAGAAGGCGGGCGTGTTCTCGCCGAAGGGGGCATAGTTCCGGCGCAGCCAGGCCTCCAGCTCCTCGATGCGCTGGTAGACGGGCGGATTGCCGACATATTCGACGATGCGGCCCGTGCCCGCTTTGGGAATGTCGGGGCCGACATCATTGATGACGAGATGGGTGATGCGCCCTTCCAGCACGCCGGCGGCGAGCGTGACGCCGATCAGCCCGCCCATCGACGTGCCGATCCAGCGGGTCTTCTCGACGCCGTAATGGTTGAGCATCGCCTGCGCGGTGGCGCCGAAGGTGGCGTAGGAATAGTCGGTCGCCGGGTCGCGCGCCCAACTCGACAGGCCGCGGCCGAGCGTATCGGGACACATGACGAAATAGGTGTCGGAGAGCGCTTCGGCGACCTCGTCGAAATCGCGGCCCGTGCGGGCAAGGCCGTGCCACATGACGAGGGCGGGCCTGGAGCGGTCACCCCACTCGGTGACGTGGAGTTCGAAGCCGGCGGCGGGGATGTAGGTCGAGACGGGTTTCATTTGCGGCCACCTTTGCCGAGCAGCGTGCCTGCGATGCCCGACGGGAAGAAATAGACGAGCAGGATGAAGAGGATGCCGAGCCACAAGAGCCAGCGGTCGGGATTGAGAAGCTCCGGGATCAGCGGCAGGTCGGCCGTGGCCTGCGCGCCCGCTCCCATCAGGTCCTTCAGGTAGAACTGCGCGAGCGTCATGATGACGACGCCGACGATGGCGCCGACCATGGTGCCCATGCCGCCGATCACCACCATCAACAGAACATCGATCATGATGTCGAAGGAGAGCGTCACGTCCGGCCCGGTATAGCGCAGCCAGACGGCGCGCAGGACGCCGGCCAGCGCGGCGACGACGGCGGCGATGCAGAAGACGGAAGTGCGGTAGGCGACCACGCGGTAGCCGATCGCCTCGGCGCGCATCTCGTTTTCGCGGATCGCCTGCAGGACCGTGCCGAGCGGCGAGCGCACGATGCGCACCATGAGGTAAAAGAGTGCGAGCGAGGACAGGAAGACGAAATAGTAAAGATAGAGCCGGCCGGTGACCGGGACGCCGAACAGGCGGACCTGGTCGCCATTGGCGTCTTCCAGCCGGTTGGCCGGGGAGAAGAAGCGCGGGATCTCGTAGGTGATGCCGTCCTCGCCGCCGGTGAAGTTCGAGAGCTGGCTGGCGAGCACCAGCATGACGGAAGCGGCGGCCAGCGTGACCATGGCGAAGAAAATCGCCTTCACGCGCAAGGACAAGAGCCCGATGAGGACGGCGAGCACGAAGGCGGCGAGCACGCCGAGCGAGCCGCCGACGAGGATGGCGTCGAAGCCGCGCCCCATGGTCTTGAGCGCGATGGCGGTGCCATAGGCCCCGAGACCGAAGAACATCGTGTGGGCGAAGGAGACGATACCTGTGTAGCCGATCAGGAGATCGTAGCTGGCGACGAGCACGATGAAGACGCAGATGCGCGCGGCGACTTCCTGCGCCCGCACGTCCGGGAAGAGGAACGGCGCGAAGAGAAGGCACAGGCCGACGATGGCGGCGAAGCCGTAGACGATGACGCGGCCGATGGTGACGCGTGTGGAGGTGGCGGCGCGTGCAGGGACGGCGAAGGTTTGAGCGGTCATATCCTCACCCCTTCACGGCGGGCTTGAGGCCCCAGGGCCGCCACAGGAGCACGATCATCATCAGGATCATGGTCGAGGCGAGCGCCAGCTTGGGAAACAGGAAGGCGACGTAGTTGGTGGTGAGGCCCACCATCAGCGCGCCGAGGAGCGAGCCCTGGATGGAGCCGAGGCCGCCGATGATGACGACGATGAAGACCATCACCATCAGCTCTGAGCCGAGCGCGGGCGTAATCAGCCCCTGATAGCCCGCCCACATGGCGCCGCCCATGGCCGCGAGCGCCGAACCCGCCATGAAGACGCCGATGAAGAGACGGTCGATGCGGAAACCGAGCGCCTCGACCATCTCGCGGTTTTCGACGCCGGCGCGGATCAAAAGGCCGATGCGGGTGCGGTTCAGCGTCAGGTGCAGAACGAGGTACACGGCAAGACCGAGCAGGAAGGCGAAGATGCGGTAAATCTCGACCGCGACGTCGCCGATCAGGAACGAGCCGGTGAGGATCGCCGGGCGCGGGACGGGCATGGGGGTGCCGCCCCAAATGACGAGCAGGATTTCCTCGGCGACGATCAGCGCGCCGACGGTGATGAGGATCTGGCGCAGGTGATCGGAATAGACCGGCTTGATGATGACGCGCTCGAAGAACCAACCGGCAAGCGCGCCGAAGGCCGTGGCCGCACCGATGGCGGCGACGAGAGCGGCGATGTTGAGGAACGCGCTATCGCCGCTGACCCAGATGCCGAGCGATGCGAGCACCGTCGCGCCGATGAAGGCGCCGAAGGAGACGAAGGCGGAATGGCCGAAATTCAGAACATCCATCAAGCCGAAGATCAGCGACAGGCCCGACGCCATCAGGAAGATCATCATGCCCATGGCAAGGCCGGCAATGGTGAGCGTGGCCCATGAGGACGGTCGGCCGATGAGAACGAAGGCGACGATGGCGAGGATGAGCGGGAGCAGCATGACGCCGCCGAAACGATCGAATGTGGCGGAGAGGGATTTCATTGGAGGGGGCTCCGCGAAGCGCAGGTGTTTTTTGCGAAGTGACCCCCACCCTTCATCCCTCCCCACAAAGGGGAGGGAGTCGCAGGCGCTGTGCCCGTGCTTTCGGCGAGGTGCCACGCGGCAAGGGAACCGGGATGTGGACGGCCTCCCGCCCCCTTGTGGGGAGGGATGAAGGGTGGGGGTACGCGGCGTAAGACCATCAATGCGCCTCCAGCGACAGGCTGAGCAGACGGGCTTGCAATTCCGCGTCGGCCGCGAGTTCAGCCATCTCCCCCCGATGGACGATGCGTCCGTCGTCGATGACGGCGACCGTCCGGCCAAGCGCCTTGGCGAAGAGGAAGTTCTGCTCGACCAGCAGGATCGTCGTTTCCTCGCCGATCTCGCGGAAGGCGTCGATCATGTTGCGGATGATGGCGGGGGCGAGGCCTTTGGTCGGCTCGTCGATCAAGATCAGGTCGCGGCGCTCGATGATGGCGCGGGAAATGGCGAGCATCTGCTTCTGGCCGCCCGAAAGCGCGTGGGCCTGACGGTCCCAGAACTTTTCCATCGCCGGAAAAATCGCGAAGACGCGGTCGAGGCGGGCCCTGTCGAAGCGGCCGCGGGTGGCGGCCAGGCGCATATTCTCCTCGACGGTCAGGCCGCCGAAGATGCCCATGTTTTCAGGCACGAAGGCGATGCGGAGGCGGGCGATGTCGCAGGTGTGCATCGCCGTGATGTCATGATGGCGAAAGACGATCGCGCCCTTTCTCGCCTTCCACAGCCCCATGATCGTTCGCAGCGTCGTCGTCTTGCCGGCGCCGTTGCGGCCGAGAAGGACATGGACGCCGCCTTCGGGTACGTCGAGCGAGATGCCGTGCAGGATGTGGTATTGCGCGATGTCGGTGTGGACGTCGTCGAGCCGCAGGATCGAATTCGTCATGCCACCTGCTCCGCGCCGACGCCGAGATAGATCTCGCGCACGATGGGCAGCGCCATCACCTCGGCCGGCTTGCCGTCGGCGACGAGCTCGCCATTGTGAAGCACGACGATGCGATCGGCGAGCGCGCGGACGACGTCCATCTTGTGCTCGACGAGGAGGATGGTCTTCGACCGGTCCTTCTTCAGCTCCGCGATCAGTTCGAGGATCACCGGCGCCTCGTCGACGGACATGCCGGCGGTCGGTTCGTCGAACATGAAGATGTCGGGCTCCATCGCTGCCAGCATGGCGACTTCCAGCTTGCGCTGGTCACTGTGCGGCAGGGCGGAGGCCGGCAGATGAGCGACGGCGGACAGGCGCGTCTGTTCAAGATAACGCGCGGCCTTGTCGCCAAGGTCGGTGAGGCTGGCCGCATTGCGCAGGGCGGACGGTCCCTGCCCGGCCTTTGCCTGGACGGCAAGTCGGACGTTCTCCAGGACGGTCAGCTTGGGAAAGAGATTGGTCAACTGGAAGGCGCGGCCGATGCCCGTCTTTGCGCGGGCCGAAGCCGACAGCCGCGTGATCTCCGTTGCGCCCTTGAAGATGCGTCCCTCGGTCGGCTTCAACTGGCCGGAGACAAGATTGAACCATGTCGTCTTGCCGGCGCCGTTGGGGCCCACGATGACGGTCAGCTCGCCCGGCTGGAACGCGCAGGTGACGTCGTTCACCGCAGCGTGGCCGCCGAAGCGGATCGTCAGGTTCTCGGTGCGGATGAAAGCGGTCAATGTCTCTACCTGCTTGTGGGCCCAACTGCGGCCCTTCGTGTCACCTCTCCCCCCGGCTCAGGGGAGAGGTGCGTGGCCGCCATGCCGAGGCTTATCCAGCGTGGGTCCCTCTCCCCCCGCAGGAGGAGAGGTGGCGCGCGAAGCGGATCGCAGTGGCGGCATGCGTTCCGGGCAAAGGTCGCCGGGAAAGACGCTACTCCTGGTTATTCCGGCCGACCGGAATGTCCATTTCGGAGGCCGTAATCTCGCGCACCAGTTCCGGCACGGCCCATTCCACGCCGTCCTCGACGGCGATCTTGAAGTGGTACATCGACTGCAGCGCCTGATGGTCTTCCGGACGGAAGGTCATTTCGCCCTTCGGCGTGTCGAAGGACATGCCTTCCATGGTGGAGATCAGCGTTTCGGTGTCCCAGTCCTCGGCCGTCTCAAGCGCCTTGACGATAGCCATGGCTGAAGCCATGCCGCCGGCGGTGAAGAAGTCCGGCGGGGAGTTGAAGCGCTTCATATGCTCTTCGACCAGCCAGTCGTTCACCGGGTTTTCGGGCAGTTCATAGTAATAGTAGATCGCGCCTTCCATGCCCGGCACCTGCTTGTAGGAGACGAGCGCGGGCAGGATGTTGCCGCCGGTCGAAAGCTCGATGTCGAAGCGGTCGAGATTGGCGGAGGCGAGCGGCGTCATGGCGTCGATGCCGGCGACATAGATCATGATGACCTTGCGGCCAGGCTGGTCGCGCAGCGCCGCCGTCAGACGCTCGATGGTCGCGGTGAAGTCGGTCGTCTGCTGGGGAACGTATTCCTCGGCGACGAGATTGGCGCCGGTGCCTTCGAGCGCGGCCTTGAAAGCGGCGACGCCGTCTCGGCCAAAGGCGTAGTCCTGCGCCAGGGTTGCGACGTAGAGGTTTTCGTCGGGCTGGAGCGCGAGTGCCTGGGCCTGCATGTCCATCGACGAATTGCGCGAGGTCTTGAAGACGTAGCGGTTGGAATCCGCGCCCGTCAGGCCATCTGCGACGGCTGGCTCGACGACGAGGATGCGCTCATACTCGGCTGCGACGGGCAGAAGCGCCATCGCGACACCCGAGGACGTGTCGCCTACCGCGATCAGGGCATCGTCGTCACCGTAGGCTTCGGCGAGCAGCGCGCGGGCAACGTCGGGCTTGAACTGCGTGTCCTTCCTGATGATCTCGATCTTGCGGCCCTTGACCTCCATCGTGCCGTCGGTCGCGTATTCGAGGCCCATTTCGAAACCGGTCTGTGTCTGCTTCGAATAGGCTTCGAGCGGCGAGCCGGACAGGCCGTGCAAAAGCGCGATCCTGACAGGGTCTTCCTGTGCTCCGGCCGGCAGGACGAAGGCGCAGGACAGGGCCAGCGCGGCGAACCATTTCTTCATTGAACTTCCTCCCGAAAGCGATTGACCTGGTGGCAATCCGGCAAAGCACCGCCGCAACCGCCGATGGCGGTTGATTTTTGGTCCAGCAATCGCGACTGTCCTCCCGGATACCGGCGCCGCGATCACGCAGCTCGAATCCTGCCCGAACTATCGGCGAAAGCCCGCTTTTTGCGCAATATCGTAGAAATACGCATGACCGACGCCAATCCGGACTATGCAAAGCTCGCATTCGACCATGCGCCGGTGGGCCTGGTCGTGACCGAAAGCCGCGTCATCCGCGCGTGTAATTCGGCATTCTCCGCCATGTTCGGCTATCAGATCGACGAGCTTGTCGACCAGTCATTCGCGCTTCTCTATCCCAGTCAGGAGGAGTTCGTTCGCATCCGCGACGTCGGCGTGGAGCCCTTGAAGAAGGACAACCGCTATTCCGACGAGCGCATCATGGCCAAGAAGGACGGCGCGCTGTTCTGGTGCCGGGTGCGCGGCCACTCGCTGACGCGCGACGACGACCCCTTGCGCCGCGCGGTGTGGAGCTTTGCCGACCTGTCGGCGACGCGGCCCGTTCTGGCGCTTTCGACGCGCGAGCGGCAGATAGTGATGCATCTGGGCGAAGGGCGCACGTCGAAGGAAATCGCGCGGATGCTCGACGTGTCGCCGCGCACCGTGGAGGCCTACCGGGCGCGGCTTTTGAAAAAGTGCGGCGCGGTCAACGTGGCGGAACTGTTATCGCACCTCTCCTCAATGCCGCATTGAGGATCAGACGTGCTGGCCGCCATTGATGTGGATCTCGGCGCCGGTGACATAGGACGACTGGTCGGAACACAGGAAGAAGATCGTGTCGGCGACCTCCGAGGTGGAGCCGAGGCGGCGCAACGGGATGGTTTCGACGATCTTGTCGGTGCCCGGCGACAGGATTGCCGTGTCGATCTCGCCCGGCGCGATGGAATTGACGCGGATGCCGTGCGGGCCGAAATCGGCGGCCATCTCGCGCGAAAGCGAGGATAGCGCAGCCTTCGACGTGGCGTAGGCTGTGCCGGCGAAGGGGTGGACACGGCTGCCCACGATCGATGTGACGTTGACGATCGAGCCCTTGGCGGCCGCCAGTTCCTTGAACAGGCCGCGCGCGAGCATGATCGGCGCGAAGAAATTCACCTGGAAGACGTCGCGCCAGACATGCATCGGCGTGTCGATCGAGTTCATCCGCTTGCCGCCGTTGAGCTTCGGCGAGATCGCGGCATTGTTGACGAGCGCGTTGAGCTGGCCGCCATTGGCCTCGAGACGGTGACGAATTTCCGAAACGGCCGAGCCGACGTCCTCGGGGTCCGACAGGTCGATCTTGATGTGATCTTCGGGACCAGCCGGCCACGGGCAGTCTTCAGCGAACGCGTTGCGCGAACAGGTGATGACGCGCCAGCCCTCGCGCGAGAAACGCTTGACGGTCGCGTGGCCGATGCCGCGGCTTGCACCGGTCAGAACAAGGGTCTTTTGCATTATCTCTCCGGGCGAAGGGGAAAACCTGACGCTATGTAGAGAGTTTGCTCAAGGGAAGCGAGAGCAACTTCGCGTGTACGCCCGCCTCAGTTGCCGCCCATGATGATGTCCATGATCGAGCCGATCGGACCGGAGCGTTGCTGCTGCTCCTGACCGACGTCCGCCGGCGGGGCGATCGACCCGGTGGTGTCGCCTGCGGGATAGGATGCCTGCTGCGGGATGCCGCGGTCGCTCGCCAAGAGGTCCTCGATGCGCTCGAAGGTGCCTGGCGTCCAGCGGCCGGGCAGGGACGCGACCGGCACGCCATCATGCGCGCCTTCCATGAAGATTTTCCACGCCTTGGCCGGAAGCTGGCCGCCGGTGATGTTCTTCATCGGCTTGCCGTCGTCATTGCCGAACCAGACGCCGGTCGTCAGTTCGGCGGTGTAGCCGACGAACCAGGCATCGCGCGAGTTCTGGCTGGTGCCGGTCTTGCCTGCGGCGGGCCAGCCGAAATCGGCGTTGCGGCCGGTGCCGGTTCCGACCGTTTCCGCCATCATGTAGTTCATCATGCCGATGGTCTCGGGCCGGGCGACCTGCGTGCCGGCCGAGGCCGGGCGCTGGTAGAGCACCTTGCCGTCGATCGTCGTCACCCGTTCGACGAAATGGATGTCGGGGCGGATGCCTCCGGTGGAAAACGGGACGAAGGCGGCGGTGAGTTCGAGCGGGGTGACCTCGGACGTGCCGAGCGAGATGGACAGGTTCGGCTGGAGATCCGATTCGATGCCCATGCGCCATGCCGTCTCGACGATGGCCGAGGGGCCGACCTCGTGGGCAAGGACAGCGGCGATCGAGTTCGACGAGCGGGCGAGCGCCTGCGACAGCGTCATCGGCCCGGCATATTTGTTGTTGAAGTTCTGCGGCGACCAGTTGCCGATCTTGACCGGCGCGTCGTTTCGGATCGTGTCGGGGAAGAGCCCCTGCTCCATCGCCGCCATCCAGACGAACGGCTTGAAGGTGGAGCCCGGCTGTCGCCTGGCTTCGGACGCGCGGTCGAACTGCGAATTGGCGTAGTCGTAGCCGCCGACCATCGCGCGCACGGCGCCCGTCGGGTCGATCGAGACGAGCGCGCCCTGGGAAACGTCGAGTTCCGCCTTGTTCTCGTCGACCATCTGGCGGACGGCCTTTTCGGCAAGGTCCTGCAAGTCGAGGTCGACCGTGGCCTCGACGATCAGGTCGTCGCGCACATCACCGCCGATGAGGCCGGGCAATTCGCCCATGATGCGGTCGGCGACGTAGTTTTCCGAACCGGTCCAGTAGGCTGCGGCGCGGACCGGCGGGGCGGAGATGGCGGAAGCCAGTTCGTTGTCGCCGATCATGCCCTGGTCGCGCATGGCGGACAGGACGAGCTGGGCGCGGTTTTCGGCCGCGTTCGGATCACGCGCCGGAGACAGGCGCGACGGGGCGACGAGAAGGCCGGCGAGCAGCGCGGATTCGGACAAGGTCACGTCGCGCGCGCTCTTGCCGAAATAGCGCTGCGAGGCGGCCTCGACGCCATAGGCGCCGGAGCCGAAATAGACGCGGTTCAGGTAGAATTCGAGAATCTGCTCCTTCGAATATTCGCTCTCCAGCCAGAACGCCATGAGCACTTCGCGGATCTTGCGATCGTAGGAGCGCTCATTGGTCAGGAACAGGTTCTTGGCAAGCTGCTGGGTCAGCGTCGAGCCCCCCTGCACCACCCGGCCGTTGACGGCATTTTCGTAGACCGCGCGGACAAGGCCGAGCGGATCGACGCCGAAATGCTGGTAGAAGCGGCGGTCCTCGATGGCGACGACGGCTTGCGGGATATAGGGCGACATCTCGTGCAGGCCGATCGATTCGCCGCCCATCATGCCGCGATTGGCGACCTGACGGCCCTCGACATCCATGATCTTGACGTTGGGCGGACGATCCGGGATCGCCCAGGTCGAGGCGGAGGGCATCTGCGCCGCATAGAAGACGAGCACGCCGGCCGCAGCGACGCCGCCCCAGATGGCGAGGACGAAGGACCAGTAGGTCGCCTTGCGCAGGAAGCCGAACAGGCCGCCGCTCGACGAGCGCCGCGACTTGCCGCGCTTTTTGCCGCGTCCCTGGCCACGCGATTTCGGCTCCGCCTTGCGCGAAGACGATTTCTGCGTCGAACCGCGCTTTCTCGGCTGTCCCACGACCCGGTCCTCCTCGCTCACGAAAAGGCCGGAGCCCTCATCCGAAGCCGCCCCGCCAAAGGTCGGCTCGATCCGTCTGTCGCCCATCGCCCCGATGTCCGCTTCTTGTCTGCCTGATGGTCGCTTTCGCTGAAGATTAAATGCGGCGCTTTAAGGGAGCGTTAAGGGTGCGGAGATGCCCACCGCCCCGGCCAAGGCGGTGGGCACGATGCCGTTATGGCGTTACTTGACGGCGGTCACCGTCGTCGCCTGATGCTTGCCGGCCTTCATGTCCCAGTTGATGCTCACCTTTTCGCCGACCTTCAGGCCGTTTTGCTTGAACGATGTCGGCAGCGTGTAGGCGGTTCCGTTGTCCAGCGTGACCGTGTGATTCTTGGCGTCGATCGACTTGATCATGCCGGTCGCGGTCTGGGCGGCGAAGGCTGCGGGGGCAAGGGCGAGTCCGGCGGCGAGAGCCACGGGAATGAGATAAGCTCGCATTTCGGTCTTCCTTGGAAAAGGCGTCCCGGAAGGGGGCGGAGGACGCCCGTCGCGAAGTCGTCTGGAGCACGTCGCGTCGCGGCCGTTTCTTCCTGCCGCCGGCGTTTCCCGACTTCGCGGCAAACATGCTCCCGCATGCCGGCGAACTCAAATTAAGGAAAGATAATTTTCCGCGCAGCAATTTCCGCCGCAATCGAGGAAGCCGCCGGCTGGCTGTTCGAGGGAACAATTCTGCCACCGCGGCCATTCCCCCTATCGCGGACCAACAACCGGGAGATGCGGAAATGAGAATTCTATTGCCAGCTACGGCTGCACTTTCCCTGATGACGGGCATGGCCGTTGCGCAGGACAACGCTGAACAGGCGCCGGCCGTCGAGACGACGTCGGCAAGCGCAGAATTCGTCGACAGAGAGGGGGCCGAGAACGGCTCCGCGACGCTGACGGCCACGCCGAACGGCGTCCTGATCGAACTTGAGGTTTCGGCCCTGCCCGCGGGCGAATGGCTTGCCTTCCACATCCACGAGACAGGCACCTGCGACCCCGAAAGCGACCATGAATCGGCCGGCGGTCACTTCAACCCGACCGACGCCGCGCACGGCTATCTTGCCGAAGGCGGACCCCATGCCGGCGACATGCCGAACCAGCACGTCGGCGACGACGGCGTGTTGCGCGCGCAGGTGTTCAACCACATGGTCACGCTCGGCGACGGCGGCGAGGCCGACATCGCAGGGCGTGCGCTCATGATCCATGGCGGCACGGACGACTATCAGACCCAGCCGACCGGCGATGCCGGAGACCGCCATGCCTGCGCCGTGATCGAGTAGGGATCGGTCCTATCTGGCGGTCGACCAGATCAGCCAGACGGCGACGAGAGCCAGAAGGCTCGACAAAATGCGCCGGGTCGCGATTTCGCGGCCCGGCTTTTGCGTGAACGCGGTCAAAGCGCCGGCAAGCGTGACGATGCCGGCATGGACGATTGTCGCGACGGTCACATAGATCGCCGACAAGGAGAGCGTCTGGGCGAGCAGCGGGCGGGCCGGATCGAGGAAGGTCGGCAGGACCGCGACATAGAAGAGCGCCGCCTTCGGATTGAGCATGTTGGTGATGAGGCCACGCAGGAAATAGGTGCGGTCCGAGCCGGCGCCTGCCTGCGCCAGGTCGCCATCGCCGCGCCAACCGTCCCATGCGAGGTAGAGCAGAAAGAGCCCGCCGGCCCAGCGCAGAATCTCGTAGGCAAGCGGCGAGCGATGAAGGAGCTCGGCGACGCCGAAGGCAGCAGCGAGGCCGAGCACAGCCAGCCCGAGCGCGACACCGGCGACCGCCGCATAGCCACGCCGGCGCCCCTCGCCGGCGGCGACCAGCGCCAGCCAGGTCATGTTCGGGCCGGGCGTGAGCTCGATCAGCAGCGAGGCGAGGGCGAAGGAAAGGAGCGGGCCCGCCTCCATGGCAATGTCAGTGGGCCTCGTCCCAGTTCGACGCCGCGCGCGCGTCGACCTGCAGCGGCACCCGCATCGAAAGCGCCGGCATTGCCGCGTGCTCCATCGTCTCGCGGATGACCGGGATCGCAGCCTCGACCTGAGATTCAGGCGCCTCGAAGATCAGTTCGTCGTGGACCTGAAGAAGCATCAGCGTTTCGGAAAGCCCGGCCTCGGCAAGGCGGTCCTCCATGCGGATCATGGCGCGGCGAATGATGTCGGCGGCGGAGCCCTGGATCGGCGCGTTGATCGCCGCGCGCTCGTTGAAGGCGCGCACGGAGGGATTGGGCGAGCGGATTTCGGGGTAGTGGACGCGGCGGCCGAAGATGGTCTCGACATAGCCATTGTCACGGGCAAAGGCCTTGGTCGCGTCCATGTAGTCCTTGATGCCGGGGAAACGCTCGAAATACTTGCGGATGTAGCTGCCCGCCTCCTCGCGGCCGATCGACAACTGGTTGGCGAGGCCGAAGGCGGAGATGCCGTAGATGATGCCGAAATTGATCGCCTTGGCGCGTCGCCGCACGTCCGACGGCATCCCTTCCACCGGAACGCCAAACATTTCCGAGGCGGTCATCGCGTGGATGTCGATGCCATCGGCGAAGGCCTGGCGAAGCTGCGGAATCTCGGCGACATGGGCGAGGACGCGCAGCTCGATCTGGCTGTAATCGGCCGAGATGAGCTTGTGGCCCGGCTCGGCAATGAAGGCCGTGCGGATCTTGCGGCCCTCGGCGGTGCGGATCGGGATGTTCTGCAGGTTCGGCTCGGACGAGGACAGGCGGCCGGTCGTCGTCGCGGCGAGCGCGTAGGAGGTGTGGACGCGCTTCGTCTCGGGGTGGATATAGCCGGGCAGCGCGTCGGTGTAGGTCGACTTGAGCTTGGTGAGCTGACGCCAGTCGACGATCTTGCGCGGCAATTCGTGGCCTTCGGCGGCGAGTTCTTCCAGAATCTGCGCCGAGGTCGACCATTGGCCGGACTTCGTCTTTGAGCCGCCAGGCAGGCCCATGCGGCCGAACAATATGTCGCCCAGCTGCTTCGGCGAGCCGATGGTGAAGCGCTCGCCGGCGAGTTCGTAGACCTCGTCCTCGAAAGCCGCGGCGCGCTGGGCAAGCTCGCCTGACAGCCGCGACAGGATCTGCCGGTCGACCGAGATGCCGCGGCTTTCCATTCGCGCCAGAACAGGCACGAGCGGGCGCTCGAGTCGCTCGTAGACGGCGTTGAGCCCCTTGGCGGTCAGGCGCGGCTTGAGCACATGCCAGAGGCGCAGCGTAACGTCGGCGTCCTCGGCGGCATAGGCCGTCGCCTTCTCCAGGTCGACGAAATCGAAGGTGATCATCGACTTGCCGGAGCCGCAGACATCCTTGAACGGGATCGGCACGTGGCCGAGCCAGCGTTCGGAGAGCGAGTCCATGCTCTGCGAGCCCGAGCCGCCATCTGTGACGTAGGAGAGCAGCATCGTGTCGTCGCAGGGCGCAGCGGCGATGCCGTGGCGCAGGAGGACGAGATAGTCGTATTTCAGATTGTGCGCGATCTTCAGGACCGAGCGGTCTTCCATCAGCGGCTTGATCGCGGCCAGAGCCTCGCGGATCGGGATCTGGTTCTCGACAAGACCGCCGCCAAGAAGATCGCCCGCGCCGGATTTGTGGATCAGCGGGACATAGGCAGCGCGGCCGGGCGCGACAGCGAGCGAAAAGCCGCAGAGCTCGGCCTGCATCGGATCGAGCGAGGTCGTTTCGGTGTCGAAGGCCACGATGCCCGCCTCGCGCGCCTCTGCAACCCAGGCCTGAAGCGTCGCAAGATCGCGGATCGTCACATAGGCGGTGCGGTCGATCCTGCCGGCGACGGCGGCATCGGCGCGGGCCTTGGCAAGATCGGCGGGGGTTGCCGGGCCTGTCTTCGGCTCGGCGGCGACGTCGCCCTCCTCGCCGGGCGCGACGGAGGCTGGGTCCGGCACCTCGAGGTCAGGGCCGTGCGCGGCCGCGCCCGACTGCACCTCGACATGCATGGGTTCGATCTCGGCGGCTTCGGCGCCCGTCGCCTCAGCGACGCGGCGGGTGAGCGAGGTGAATTCCATCGCCTTCAGAAAGCCAATCAGCTTCGGCCCGTTCGGCGGCTGCAACTCGAGCGCGGACAATGGCTCGGGCACCGTGACGTCATCGCGCAGGCGCACGAGCTCGCGCGACAGGCGCGCCATCTCGGCGTGCTCTATCAGGTTCTCGCGGCGCTTCTGCTGCTTGATCTCGGACGCACGGGCAAGCAGCGTGTCGAGGTCGCCATACTCCTCCAGAAGCTGCGCGGCCGTCTTCGGGCCGATGCCGGGAACGCCGGGGACGTTGTCGATGGAATCGCCGGTGAGCGCCTGAAGATCGATCATCTTTTCGGGCGGCACGCCCCACTTCTCGACGACTTCCGGAACCTTGATCTCGCGGTCCTTCATCGGATCGTACATCGACACGGTGGGGCCGACGAGCTGCATCAGGTCCTTGTCGGAGGAGATGATGGTGGTGTCGCCGCCCGCTTCGCAGGCGAGCTTCGCATAGGTCGCGATCAGATCGTCGGCCTCGAACCCCTCCATCTCGATGCAGGGCAGCTCGAAGGCGCGCGTGGCCTGGCGGATGAGGCCGAACTGCGGGACGAGATCTTCCGGCGGCGCCGTGCGGTTCGCCTTGTACTTGTCGTAGAGCTCGTTGCGGAACGTCTTGGACGAATAGTCGAAGATGACGGCGAAATGAGTCGGCGTGACCCCGACCTCCGTGTCGCGCGCGTTCTGCATCAGCTTCCACAGCATGTTGCAGAAACCGGACACCGCGCCGATCGGCAGCCCGTCCGACTTGCGTGTCAGAGGAGGCAGCGCGTGATAGGCGCGGAAGATGTAGCCGGAGCCGTCGACGAGGAAGAGATGATCGCCTTTTTTCATGGGCAATGAGGTAGCGTCTGGCGCCTGCCCTGTCCATGCCAAAGCCTGTCCACAAACGGCCTGCTGACAAGGGATGCGGCTATCACGCTGACGTTACGTACTTGTAATGTTCGTGCCCTTGAATTGCCACGTTCAAATTCTCAGATGATCACTATCGGCACCATATAAGCCGAGTCCGGAACAAGGCCCGTCCCCCGCCTAACCGGACATCAAGTGCGGCAGCCTCATCCCCCTCTCCGGGCTGCCGCATCGTTTCGAGTATAGCCGCCGTGGATCCCCCCTCCCCACGGCGGCTTTCTTCGTTCTGGAGCGGCTTCAAAACGCCTTGAAGGTCAGCGTGGTCAGCGAGCGGACGATGCCCGGAACGTTGGCGACGTTCTCGGAGACGAATTTGCCGATATCGGTCTGGTCATCGATATAGACCTTCAAAAGAAGGTCGTAGTCGCCGCTGGTCGAATAGAGCTCGGACGCGATCTCGCGCTTGTAGAGTTCGTCGGCGACTTCATAGGTCTTGCCGGGGACGCAGCGCAACTGCACGAAAACGGGTCTCATCAAAATGCTCCGGTTGAATGCCGCCAAGACTCGGATGCGGCGTTCAGCCTGTCAACAAGGTTCGCGTCAGGGCGTGGTCGGGATATGCGAGGCCGTCGATGACGCCGAAATGATGCCGGTCGGGCTCCTCGACGCAGGAAGTGACAGCGCCGAGGCCGGTCCACATGTTGGCGAGGAGCGCGTTCTGGCGCCGGAATTCGGCGCGCTCGGCGCCGCCGACCCAACAGGTCACGCGGACGTTTTCGAGCGGGCGCAGCAGCGCCGGGCTCTCCGTGAGCGCCTCCGCCTCGTCGATCTTCAGATCGGCATTCATGGCGGTGCGCATCATCGGCCGCAGGTCGTGGACGCCCGCGATCGAGACGGTGTTCGCGATGCGGGTACGGGTCGCTTCGGATAGAGGCGAGGTGGCGGTGACCATGCGCGTTGCCAGATGCCCCCCGGCGGAGTGGCCGGTCAGCCGGATCGGGCCTTCGATGAGAGAAGCCGCCTTCTCGACGGCTGCGCCAATTTCCTGCACGATGCCGCTTATCCGGATGTCCGGGCAGAGCGTATAAGAGGGCATGGCGACGGCGTGGCCGTGTGCGAGCGGGCCGGCGGCGAGGTGCGACCAGAAGCTCTTGTCGAGCCGCAGCCAGAAGCCGCCATGGATGTAGACGACGAGGCCCTTCGCCCTTCCCTCGGGCAGGAACAGGTCGAACCGGTTGCGCGGGCGCTCGCCGTAGGGCTGATCGAGTTTCGCCCGGCTCTGTGCCTCCAGCACCTTGCGGAACTGTTCTGCCGGCTCGATCCATTGAGCCGGCCAGCGCTCGCCACGCGCAATGTTCGGGCCGTTGGCATAAGCGTCGTCGAAGTCCGTCACCTGATGGAAAAACATGGTCTCATCCCCGCAGTTCGCACCGCATCATCCCTGCCGCGGTGCAATATTTCAACCTTGAAATTTCATGCTTGAAACAAAGTCGCTTCGGTGCGATCCTGCCATCCAACGATAAGAAATGGGAGTGCGCGGCGATGAAGATTGCGGTGCTCGGCGCCGGACCTGCGGGTCTCTATTTCGCGATCAGCATGAAGCTGCGCGACGCCGCCCACGATATCACCGTCTACGAACGCAACAAGGCCGACGATACGTTTGGCTGGGGCGTGGTGCTGTCCGACGAGACGCTGGACAATCTGGCGGAAAACGACGCCAAAAGCGCAGCGGCGATCCGCGAACACTTTGCCTATTGGGACGACATTGCCGTCATCCACAAGGGCGTGCGCACGGTTTCGACGGGGCACGGCTTTTGCGGCATCGGGCGCAAGAAGCTGCTGATGCTGTTGCAGGAGCGGGCGCGCGAACTCGACATCAAGCTGGAATTCCAGACCGACATCGCCGACCCGCGCCCGTTCATGGAAAGCCATGACCTAGTGATCGCGGCGGACGGGCTCAATTCGCGCTCGCGCGCGGCGTTCGCCGACCATTTCGAGCCGGACATCGACACGCGCAAATGCAAGTTCGTCTGGCTCGGCACGCACCAGAAATTCGACGACGCCTTCACCTTCATCTTCGAAAAGACCGAGCATGGCTGGGTGTGGGCGCACGCCTACCAGTTCGATCCGGACACGGCGACCTTCATCGTCGAGTGCAGCCAGGACACCTGGGACCGATTCGGCTTCGGCGGCATGAGCCAGCAGGAATCCATCGCGGTCTGCGAAAGGATCTTCGAGAAGCATCTCGGCGGCCATTCGCTGATGACGAACGCGAACCACATTCGCGGCTCGGCCTGGATCAACTTTCCGCGGGTCCTGTGCGAGCGCTGGTCGTTCCAGAACCTCGCGCTGATGGGGGATGCCGCCGCGAGCGCGCATTTTTCGATCGGCTCGGGCACCAAGCTCGCGCTCGAAAGCGCAATCGCGATGGCCGATTATGTGCAGTCCGAGCCGACACTCGAAAAGGCCTTCGCGAAATACGAGGACGCGCGGCGGACCGAGGTCCTGAAGCTGCAATCGGCGGCGCGCAACTCGCTGGAATGGTTCGAGGACGTGGAGCGCTATCTCGGCCTCGACCCGGTGCAGTTCAACTATTCGCTCCTGACCCGCTCGCAGCGCATCAGCCACGAGAATTTGCGCCTGCGCGACGAAAAGTGGCTCGGCAGCGCGGAAGAGTGGTTTCAGAAGCAGGCCGGATCGGTCTCGCACCGCCCGCCGATGCTGGCACCGTTCAAGCTGCGCGGCATGGAACTGAAGAACCGCATCGTCGTCTCACCGATGGCGCAATACAAGGCGATCGACGGGACGCCGACCGACTGGCATTTCGTCCATTATGCCGAGCGTGCCAAGGGCGGCGCCGGGCTCGTCTATATCGAGATGACCTGCGTTTCGCCCGAAGGGCGGATCACGCCCGGCTGCCCCGGCTTCTACAAGCCGGAACACGAGGTGGCATGGAAGCGGCTGGTCGATTTCGTCCATGCCGAGACGGATGCGAAGATCTGCGCGCAGCTCGGCCATGCAGGCGCGAAGGGCTCGACCCAAGTGGGCTGGGAAGACGCCGACGCGCCGCTGAAGGAAGGCAACTGGCCGCTGATGGCGGCGTCGCAGGTCGCCTGGTCGCCGGAAAACCAGATGCCGAAGGCGATGGACCGCGCCGACATGGACAAGGTGCGCGATGAGTTCGTCGCATCGGCGCAGATGGCGGAACGCTGCGGTTTCGACATGCTGGAGCTGCATTTCGCCCATGGCTATCTGCTTTCCTCCTTCATCTCGCCGCTCACCAACAGGCGCACCGACAACTATGGCGGCAGCCTGAAAAACCGGATGCGCTATCCGCTCGAGGTCTTCCACGCGGTTCGCGCCGTCTGGCCGGACGACAAGCCGATCTCGGTGCGCATTTCGGCCAATGACTGGGTCGGCGACGAGGGCGTGACGCCGGAAGAGGCAGTGAAGATCGCGAAGATTCTGCAGGAAGCCGGCGTGGACATCTGCGACGTGTCGGCGGGGCAGACGTCGAAGCGCGCGAAGCCCGTCTATGGCCGCATGTTCCAGACGCCGTTCTCCGACCGCATCCGCAACGAGACCGGCATGGCAACGATGGCGGTGGGCAATATCTTCGAGCCGGACCATGTGAACTCGATCCTGATGGCGGGCCGCGCCGACCTCGTCTGCCTTGCCCGGCCGCATCTGGCGGACCCGTACTGGACGCTGCACGCGGCTGCATCCCTGGGTGACCGGCACGTGAAATGGCCCGATCCCTACCTGCCGGGACGGGACCAGCTCTACCGTCTGGCGGAGCGCGCGCAGGAACAGATGACGGGGAAGGTGTGATGACGCACGCACTCGTCACAGGCGGGGGAACGGGTGTCGGCAAGGCGATTGCGCTTGCCTTGGCTGAGGCCGGGCATGAGGTGACGATCTGCGGCCGGCGCGCGGATGTGCTCGAAGAGGTGGCGGCACTGCATCCCGCTCTCCATGCCGAAACCGCCGACGTGACGGACGAAGCGTCGGTCGCCGCGCTCTACGAGAAGGCGCAGCGCGCGCGGGGAGCGTTCGGCATCGTCGTCGCCAATGCGGGCGCGGGCGAGAGCGCGCCGGCGCACAAGACGTCGCTCGGTCTGTGGCAGCGCACGGTCGACGTGAACCTGACGGGATCATTCCTGACCGTAAAGCCGGCGATCGAGCCGATGAAGCGCGCCAGGTCCGGCCGCATCGTCTTCATCGCGTCGATCGCAGGGCTGAAGGGGGCGCCATACGTCGCCGCCTATGTCGCGGCCAAGCATGGCGTCGTCGGGCTGACCCGGGCGCTGGCGGCGGAACTCGCCAAATCGGGCGTGACGGTGAATGCCGTCTGCCCCAGCTATGTCGAGACGCCCATGCTGGAGCGCACGCTCGCCAACATCATGGAAAAGACCGGCCGCTCCGAGGCCGAGGCGCGGGCGGAGCTTGCAGGCGACAATCCGCAGGGGCGGATCATCGAGGCCGAGGAGGTCGCGGCGGCCGTGCTCTATCTCGTCGGTGACGGCGCGCGCTCGGTCAACGGGCAGGCGCTGGCGATCTGCGGGGGCGAGACATGGTGAGCGCGCCGCTCGACACGATCGAACGCCCGAGCGCGGCGAAGGAGCGGCTGCGCCTGTGGATCCGGCTTTTGCGCGCCTCGCGGCTGATCGAGGGCGAGTTGCGCGAAAGGCTGAAGCGTGACTTCGATTCGACCCTGCCGCGCTTCGACGTGCTCGCAGCGCTCTATCGCCAGCCGGACGGTATGCTGATGAGCGACCTGTCGCGCTTCCTGCTCGTTTCCAACGGGAACGTGACCGGTATCATCGAACGGCTGGTCAAGGACGGCCTGGTTTCACGCGCAGCGCGCGAGGGCGACCGGCGCGCCTCGATCGTCAAACTGACGGCGACGGGCGAGCGGCGCTTCACCGAAATGGCCGCGGCGCATGAGACATGGATCGAGGAATTTCTGGGCGAGGTCTCGCTTGCCGATGCCGAAAGGCTGTCGGCCACGCTGAAGACGTTCCGGAGCAATTGGGAGGACGGGCATTGACGGGAATGGTTGGGACCAAGATGGCGGAGCTGAAGCCGCAGCATTTCCTGTGGCGGATGGAGGGGCGCGTCGCGGTCATCCAGCTCGACCGTCCAGAGCGTAAAAATCCACTTACGTTCGAGTCCTATGCCGAACTGCGCGACACGTTTCGCGACCTCGTCTATGCCGACGATGTCGATGTCGTCGTGTTCGTGCCCAATGGCGGCAATTTCTGCTCGGGCGGCGATGTCCACGACATCATCGGCCCGCTGGTCGAGATGGACATGAAGGGCCTTCTTGCGTTCACGCGCATGACCGGCGACTTCGTCAAGGCGATGCTGAACTGCGGCAAGCCGATCATCTCCGCTGTCGACGGCGTGGCGGTGGGCGCGGGCGCGATCATCACCATGGCGTCCGACATACGCCTTGCGACGCCGCAGGCGAAGACGGCGTTCCTGTTCACGCGCGTCGGCCTTGCCGGCTGCGACATGGGCGCATGCGCGATGCTGCCGCGGATCATCGGACAGGGCCGCGCGGCCGAACTGCTCTATACCGGCCGCTCGATGAGCGCCGAGGAAGGCGAGCGCTGGGGGTATTTCAACCGACTGATCCCCGCGGAAACGCTGGAGGCCGAGGCGCTGAAGCTGGCGCAGCAGATCGCATCCGGCCCCACTTTCGCGCATGGGATTACCAAGACGCAGCTCAACCAGGAATGGTCGATGGGGCTGGACCAGGCGATCGAGGCGGAAGCGCAGGCGCAGGCGATCTGCATGCAGACGCAGGACTTTTCGCGGGCCTATCATGCGTTCGTGGGCAAGCAGCGGCCCGTATTCGAGGGGAATTGATGGCTGACCGCTCCTTCCTCTCCTGGCCGTTCTTCGAAGGCCGCCACCGCGAACATGCGGAGCGGCTGGAGGCATGGTGCGCGCAGAATTTGCCGGTCGACCACGACGATGTCGACGCGGCATGCAAGTCGCTCGTCGCCAAGCTCGGCGAGGCCGGCTTCCTGAAGGCATCCGCCATCGATCCCGCCAACCCCGCGCCGCTCGACGTGCGAACGCTGTGCATCACCCGCGAAACGCTGGCGCGCCATGACGGGCTGGCCGACTTCGCCTTCGCCATGCAAGGGCTCGGCACCGGCGCAATCAGCCTGTTCGGCACGCCGGACCAGCAGAAATGGTTGGAGAAGACCCGCGCGGGCAAGGCGCTGTCGGCCTTTGCGCTGTCCGAACCGCGTTCGGGCTCCGACGTCGCCAATATGGAGATGACGGCCACGCGCGAGGGCGACCACTATGTGCTCAGCGGCGAAAAGACGTGGATTTCGAATGGCAGCATCGCCGACGTCTATGTCGTCTTCGCGCGGACCGGCGAGGCGCCGGGCGCCAGGGGAATCTCGGCTTTCGTGGTGCCAGCCGATACGCCGGGCTTGAACGTTGCGGATCGGCTGGAAGTGATCGCGCCTCATCCGCTGGCGCGGCTGGCGTTCAACCAGGTTCGCGTGCCCGCATCCGCTCTCATCGGCAAGCCGGGCGAAGGCTTCAAGATCGCGATGTCGGTGCTCGACGTGTTCCGCTCGACGGTCGGCGCCGCGGCGCTCGGCTTTGCGCGCCGCGCGCTCGACGAGACGGTTTCGCGGGCCGGGTCGCGCCAGCTCTTCGGGGCGCCGCTCTTCGACCTGCAGATGGTGCAGGGGCACATCGCCGACATGGCGCTCGATGTCGACGCGGCGGCGCTTTTGATCTACCGCGCCGCCTGGACCAAGGATTCAGGCGCGCCGCGCGTGACGCGCGAGGCCGCGATGGCCAAGCTCTTTGCGACCGACAAGGCGCAGGAGGTCATCGACAAGGCAGTGCAGATTCATGGTGGCGACGGTGTGAAAAAGGGACACATCGTCGAAAGCCTCTATCGGGAAATCCGGGCGTTGCGGATCTATGAGGGCGCGTCAGACGTCCAGAAGATCGTGATCGCGCGGCAGGTAATGGGAGCGTGACGATGTCCGCAAAATGTCTGGGCGAATTGACCCCCACCCTTTATCCCTCCCCGCAAGGGGGAGGGAGGGCATCGGCGTCGAGTTCCATCCTCCAAGCTGGGTGGTGCATTGGCAGGTCCGCCGGGACGCTGGCGACCTCCCTCCCCCTTGTGGGGAGGTATGAAGGGTGGGGGTATCTGGCTGGAGCATCCCGATGAGCCTCGGCCCGACCGCCCACTCCGACACGTTCGCCCGCGACAATCTCCCGCCTGCCGACCAGTGGCCGGATTTCCTGCTCGACGGGTTCGATTATCCGGATTTCATCAATGCCGGCGTCGAACTCACCGACCGGATCGTCGAAATGGGCATGGGGGACCGCACGGCGCTGATCGGCAATGGACGCCGTCGGACCTACAAGGAGCTTTCCGACTGGACGAACCGGCTGGCACGAGCGCTGGTGGAGAACTACGGCGTGAAGCCCGGAAACCGGGTTCTGATCCGCTCGGCCAACAACCCGGCGATGGTCGCATGCTGGCTCGCCGCCACCAAGGCGGGCGCAGTCGTCGTCAACACGATGCCGATGCTGCGGGCCGGGGAACTTTCCAAGATCGTCGATAAGGCGCAGATCACGGTTGCGCTCTGCGACACGCGGCTGATGGACGAGATGGTGGCCTGCGCCAAGGACAGCCGGTTCCTGACCAAAGTGATCGGTTTCGACGGCACGGCGAACCATGACGCCGAACTCGACCGCGGCGCGCTCGACAAGCCCGTCACCTTCGAGGCGGTGAAGACCGGCCGCGACGACGTGGCGCTGCTCGGCTTCACCTCCGGCACGACGGGCGTGCCGAAGGCGACGATGCATTTTCACCGCGACATTCTGATCATCGCCGACGCCTATGCCAAGGAAGTTCTGAACGTGACGCCCGACGACGTTTTCGTCGGTTCGCCGCCGCTCGCCTTCACCTTCGGGCTCGGCGGGCTGGCCGTCTTTCCGCTCCGCTTCGGCGCGGCCGCGACGCTGCTCGAAAGTGCGACGCCGCCGAACATGATCGAGATCATCGAGAAGTACAAAGCGACGATCTCGTTTACCGCGCCGACCGCCTATCGCGCCATGATGAAGGCGATGGACGAGGGCGCGGACCTCTCGTCGCTGCGCATTGCGGTTTCGGCCGGCGAAACGCTGCCGGGGCCGGTGTTCGAGGAATGGACGAAAAAGACCGGCAAGCCGATCCTCGATGGTATCGGCGCGACGGAAATGCTGCATATCTTCATCTCGAACCGGCTGGAGGACATGGCTCCGGCGACCACGGGGCGCCCGGTCGGCGGCTACGAGGCGAAGATCGTCGACAGCGATATGGACGAGTTGCCGCGCGGCGAGGTCGGGCGGCTGGCGGTGCGCGGGCCGACCGGCTGCCGGTATCTGGCCGACGATCGACAGGGCGAATATGTGAAGGGCGGCTGGAACCTGACGGGCGACAGTTTCGTGCAGGACGAGGCGGGCTTCTTCCACTTCGCCGCGCGGTCCGACGACATGATCGTCTCGGCCGGCTACAACATCGCCGGGCCGGAAGTGGAGGCCGCGCTGCTGGCGCACGACCAGGTTCTCGAATGCGCGGTGATCGGCGTTGCCGACGAAGCACGCGGGCAGATCGTCGAGGCGCATGTGGTGCTGATGGAGGGGGCTGTCGGCGATGCGCTGATGGTGAAGCTCCTGCAGGACCACGTGAAGTCTGCGATCGCGCCTTACAAATACCCGCGTTCGGTGAAGTTCGTGACGACGCTGCCGAAGACGCAGACCGGCAAGATCCAGCGGTTTCGGCTGAAGGAAGGGGCCTGATGACCGACCTCTTCGCCCGCACGCGTCAGATGTTCCACATCCCAGAAGGAGTGATCTATCTCGACGGCAATTCGCTCGGGCCGCTGCCAAAGGCGGCTTGCGCGCGCGTTGCACAAACGATCGAGGCCGAGTGGGGCGAAATGCTGATCAAGGGGTGGAACCTTGCCGGCTGGATGGACTGGCCGACGCGCATCGGCGACCGGATCGGCCGGCTGATCGGAGCGGCGCCGGGTTCCGTCGTGATGGGCGATACGCTGTCGATCAAGGTCTACCAGGCGCTCGCCTCGGCGCTGGAACTGAACCCGGATCGCCGGGTCGTTCTTTCCGACAACGGCAATTTTCCCACCGACCTCTACATGGCACAGGGACTTCTGGCCTCGCTCGGCAAGGGATATGAGCTGAAGGTCGTCGATCCGGAAGCTGTCGAGGCGAATATCGACGACACCGTCGCCGCAATCATGATCACCGAGGTCGGCTACCGCACCGGGCGGCTGCACGACATGAAGCGGCTGACGCAAAAGGCGCATGAGGCCGGCGCGATCGCGATCTGGGATCTGGCGCATTCGGCGGGCGCGATCCCGGTCGATCTGGCGGGGGCGCAAGCCGATTTCGCGGTCGGCTGCACCTACAAATATCTGAATGGCGGGCCGGGCGCGCCAGCCTTCATCTACGTTGCGCCGAAACATGCCGACATGGTGCGACCTGCGCTTTCAGGCTGGATCGGCCACGAGAGCCCGTTCGCCTTCGATCTCGACTACAGGCCGGCGAAGGGGGTGGAGCGGATGCGGGTCGGCACGCCGCCGATCGTCGCGCTGGCGGCACTCGACGCGGCGCTCGACGCCTGGGACGGCGTGACGATGGAGGCGGTGCGCGAGCGGTCGATCGCACTGTCCGAGCGGTTCATCAGCGAAGTGGAGGCGCGGTGCCCGGAACTGGACCTCGCCTCGCCGCGCGATCCGCAGGCCCGAGGCAGCCAGGTCTCGTTCCGCTTCCACGAAGGCTATGCGGGAATGCAGGCATTGATCTCCAAGGGTGTCATCGGCGATTTCCGCGCGCCGGACATCATGCGTTTCGGCTTCACGCCGCTTTACCTGTCCGAAGACGAGGTGGTGCGCGCGGCCGCGATTCTCGAGGAGATCATGCGGGACCGGCTGTGGGACACGCCCGAGCACAAGACGCGGAACAAGGTGACATGAGCGCCGCGCATGACGAGACGCCGGATGGCGCCGAGACCGATTTCGCCAGGCGCATGGCCTATGGCGACTATCTGCGGCTCGACACGATCCTTTCCGCGCAGGAGCCGCTTTCGAAATCGCCCGACGAGATGCTGTTCATCATCCAGCACCAGACGTCGGAGCTGTGGATGAAGCTTGCCATCCACGAGATGCGGGCGGCGATGGACGCGATTTCGCGGGACGATCTTCAGCCGGCTTTCAAGATGCTGACGCGGGTGGCGCGGATCTTCGAGCAATTGAACAGCGCGTGGGACGTGCTGCGCACGATGACGCCATCGGAATATACGCGGTTTCGCGACGATCTGGGACAGTCCTCGGGCTTCCAGTCCTGGCAGTATCGCGCGGTGGAGTATCTGGCCGGCAACCGCAACCTGGCGATGCTGAAGCCGCATGCCCACGCCGAAAAGCGTGTCGGGCCGCTGGAAGAGATTCTGGCGAAGCCCAGCCTCTACGACGAGGCAATCCGGCTGCTTGCGCGCAACGGCTTCGATGTCGGCCCCGAAGTCGAACGCACCGACTGGCGAGCCGCGCGCGCCGAGAGCGCCAAGGTGATGGAAGCCTGGAAGGCGGTCTATCGCGACCCGGAACGCTGGTGGCTGCTTTACGAACTTGCGGAAAAGCTTGTCGATTTCGAAGATTATTTTCGCCGCTGGCGGTTCAATCATGTCACGACTGTCGAGCGCATCATCGGGCTCAAGCGCGGAACAGGCGGCACCGCTGGGGTCAGCTACCTGCGCAAGATGCTCGAGGTCGAGCTCTTCCCGGAACTGTGGAAGGTTCGGACCGAGCTTTGAGAAATACGTTGGCCGAAACGGGTGCGAAAAGCCCACCCGCACGTGGGAACTGAAACAAGAAGCAATGGGAGTTTGCGAAATGAAGAAAATCGTTGCAGCGGGGCTGTTCGGGCTCAGCCTTTCGGCGTCGGGCCTCGCCTTGGCCGAGCCGGTCAAGATCGGCATGATCACCACGCTTTCGGGCGGCGGCGCGGGCCTTGGCATCGACACGCGGGACGGCTTCATGCTCGCCATCGAGCAGGCCGGAAACGACGAGATCGAGGTCGTGATTGAGGATGACGGCCAGAAACCGGAACTCGCCGTGCAGATCGCCGACAAGATGATCCAGTCCGACCAGGTCGACATCCTGACGGGCATCGTGTGGTCGAACCTTGCCATGGCCGTGGTGCCGTCGGCGACCGCGCAGGGCAAGTTCTACGTCTCGACCAATGCCGCGCCCGCGGCACTCGCCGGCGCGAACTGCCACCCGCATTATTTCAACGCTGCGTACCAGAACGACAATCTTCATGAGGCCGCCGGCGAATACGCGAACGGCCAGTACGAGAAGATGTTCATCATGGCGCCGAACTACCCGGCCGGCCAGGATTCGCTCACCGGCTTCAAGCGCTATTTCAAGGGCGAGGTGACCAACGAAGTCTATACTCAGCTCGGCCAGACCGACTACGCAGCCGAGATCGCGCAGATTCGCGATTCGGGCGCAGATTCCGTTTTCATGTTCCTGCCGGGCGGCATGGGCATCGCCTTCATGAAGCAGTATGCGCAGTCGGGCGTCGAGATTCCGGTCATCGGTCCCGGCTTCTCGTTCTCCCAGGACGTGCTGCCGGCAATCGGCGACGCGGCGCTCGGCGTCAAGAACTCGGGCCAGTGGGCGCCCGACTTCGACAACGAAGCCTCGAAGGCGTTCCTCGCCGCGTTCCAGGAAAAGTACGACCGCCTTCCCTCGATTTACGCCGTTCAGGCCTATGACGCGGCGCAGCTCATCGTTTCGGCAGCTTCGAAGGCCGACGTGAAAGATGCGGACGCCTTTGCTGCGGCGATGATGGAAGCCGACATCCAATCCCCGCGCGGCGACTTCTCGTTCAACACCAATCGCCACCCGATCCAGGACATCTACATGATGGAAGTGGTGAAGGACGGCGACGTCTTGACCAATGCCACGGTCGAGAAGGTGTTCGACGACCATGGCGACGCCTATGCGGAGCAGTGCACGCAGTAAGTCGAGACTGCCCTCTTCGCAAAAAAGCCTGCGGAGAGGGCATCACCTCCCATACCTCAATGTCCCAATCGCAAGCGGCACCATCTTGTCCAGCGCACTTTTCATCGAACAGTTGCTCAACGGGCTGCAGCTCGGCGTGATGCTGTTTCTCATGGCGGCCGGTCTGACGCTGATCTTCGGCGTCATGGGGCTGATCAACCTCGCCCATGGCTCGCTCTACATGGTCGGGGCTTTCGCATGCGCCTGGGTGGCCGCGCAGACCGGATCGTTCTGGATCGGCCTCGCCGCCAGCCTGGCGGCCGCGGCGGCGATGGGGGCGATCGTCGAGATTGCGATCATTCGCCGGCTCTACAGCCGCGACCATCTCGACCAGGTGCTGGCGACCTTCGCGCTGATCCTGATCTTCTCGGAAGGCACGCGCTGGGTGTTCGGCTCGGTGCCGCTCTATCTCAACGTGCCCGAACAGCTCGCCGGCTTCGTCACGCTGCCCGGCGGCTCACGCTACCAGCTCTACCGGCTCGCCATCATCGGTGTCGGGGTCGCGGTGGCCGTCGGGCTTTATCTTCTCATTTCCATGACGCGGCTTGGAATGCGCATTCGGGCAGGCGAGAGCGACCGCGAGATGATCGGCGCGCTGGGCGTCGACATCCGCACGCTCTACACGATCGTCTTCGCGCTCGGCGCGGCGCTTGCCGGCTTTGCCGGCGCGATGGTCGGTGCGCTGCAGTCCGTGCAGGTCGGCATGGGCGAGCCGGTTCTCATCCTCGCTTTCGTCGTCATCGTCATCGGCGGCATCGGTTCGATCAAGGGCGCGTTGGTGGGCGCTATCCTCGTCGGCCTGATCGACACGATGGGGCGCTTCCTGATGCCGCAGGTCTTCTCGGTGTTCATGGGCACGTCTCAGGCCGCAACCGCCGGCGCGGCCGTTGCCTCCATGCTGATCTACATCGTCATGGCCATCATCCTCGCGGTGCGCCCGCAAGGCCTGTTTGCGAAAGGATGAGCATGACGCGCGAAACCATCATCAACATCGCGCTGGCGCTCGTGCTGCTCGCGATCCCGTTCGTGGCGACGCAGATGGGCTCGCCGTTCTACGTGACGCTGGCCACGCGCATGGCGATCCTCGCACTGGCCGCCGTCGGGCTGAACCTGGCGCTGGGATTGGGCGGTCTGGTCTCCTTCGGCCATGCGGCGTTTTTCGGCGTCGGCGGCTATGCTGCGGGTATCCTCGCCAGCCACGCCTTTTCGATGCAGCCGCTCGATCTCGGTTTCGCCGAGTTCGCCGGCACCAACTCGATGCTGGTGATCTGGCTTGTGGCGATCGCGGCGGCCGGGCTCGTGGCGCTCTTCATCGGCGCGGTGAGCCTTCGCACGTCCGGCGTCTATTTCATCATGATCACGCTCGCCTTCGCGCAGATGACCTACTACTTCGCGATCTCCTGGCCGGCCTATGGCGGCGAGGACGGGCTGTCGATCTTCGTGCGCAACACCTTCCCCGGCATCAACACGATGGTGCCGATGAGCTTCTTTCTCCTGTGCTACGCGGTGCTGATCGCGGTGCTCGTCCTTTTCTGGCTGGTCGGCAATTCACGCTTCGGCGCGGCTTTGCAGGCCGCGCGGCAGAACGACGTGCGCGTCGCGTCGGTCGGCATCGCGCCGTTCCGCATCCGCCTCGCCGCCTTCGTCATCTCGGGCATGATCACGGGGCTCGCCGGCGCGCTCTATGCCGATCTCAACCGCTTCGTCAGCCCGTCCATGATGTCCTGGCACATGTCGGGCGAGTTCATCGTGCTCATCATCCTCGGCGGCGTCGGGCGGCTCTTCGGGCCTGTTGCGGGGGCGATGATGTTCGTCATGGTCGAGTATCTTCTCGGCGGCATGACCGACCGCTGGCAGTTCTTCCTCGGCCTTGCGCTGCTGGCCGTCGTTCTGTTCGCGCGTGGCGGGCTGATCGGCTCTCTCGCCGGAAAGGTGCGTCATGGCTGAGCCGATCCTGTCAATCCGCCACCTTTACAAGAGCTTCGGTGCGCTGAAGGCAACAGAGGACGTCTCGATCGATCTGCGGCCCGGGGAAATCCATGCGCTGATCGGCCCGAACGGGGCCGGCAAATCGACGCTGATCCACCAGATCGCCGGCACGCTGAAATCCGATTCCGGCGAGATCGTCTTTCTCGGCGACCGGCTGAACGACCTCTCCGTGGCCGAACGCGCGCGGCGCGGGCTCGGTCGCTCGTTCCAGGTGTCGTCGCTGGCGACGGAATTCTCCGCGCTGCGCAACGTCATGCTGGCGGTGCAGTCGGTGCAGGGATCGAGCTTCCGCTTCTTCAAGCCGGTGATGAGCGACCCGTCGCTGACCGGGCCGGCGCGGGAAGCCTTGGCACGGGTGGGGCTCCAGGACCGCGCGAGCGTGCCGGCGGCGGAGCTGTCGCATGGCGAGCGCCGGCAGCTCGAGATCGCAATCGCCCTGGCGCTCGGATCCAAAGCCTTTCTACTCGACGAGCCGATGGCGGGCATGGGACCGGAAGGGTCGAAGGCGCTGACGGAGTTTCTGTCCGACTTGCGAAATGAAGCGCCGATACTCTTGATCGAGCACGACATGGATGCGGTGTTTGCGCTGGCCGACCGGATTTCGGTGCTGGTCTATGGCCGTGTGATCGCGACCGGGACGGTGGACGAGATCCGCGCCAATCCGGAAGTGCGCCGGGCCTATCTGGGGGACGAGTGATGACGCTTCTCGAAGTCTCCGGAGTCGAAACCTTCTACGGTGCGAGCCAGGCACTGTTCGGCGTCGATCTCGACGTCGCGGAGGGCGAGGTCGTGGCGCTGATGGGCCGCAATGGCATGGGCAAGACGACGACGATCCGTTCCATCATGGGGCTGACGCCGGCGCGGTCGGGCTCGGTGCGGTTCAAGGGCAATGCGATCGAGAAGCGCTTGCCGCACCGCATCGCGCGGCTGGGACTTGGGCTGGTGCCGGAGGGACGACGCTGCTTTCCGAACCTGACGGTGGAAGAAAATCTCGTCGCCGCCGCGCGGAAGGGACGCTGGACGCTCAAATCCGTCAATGAACTCTTTCCGCGGCTCGCCGAGCGCCGCGACCAGATGGCCCGAACGCTCTCGGGCGGCGAGCAACAGATGCTTGCGATCGGCCGCGCGCTGATGACGGACCCCGATCTGCTGATCCTCGACGAGGCGACGGAAGGGCTGGCGCCCGTCATTCGTCAGGACATCTGGGCAGTGATCCGCAAACTGAAGGACGAAGGACAGTCCATCCTCGTCGTCGACAAGACGCTGGCCGAGCTTTTGCCGTCCGCCGACCGCTGCGTGGTGCTGGAAAAGGGCGCGACGGTGTGGCGCGGGCGTCCGGACGAACTGACGGCGGACATCCAGGACAGATATCTGGGTGTCTAGGCATCAAACCTGGACGTAAAAACCGGTTGTCGGAAGAATCCGATGTCCGGAAAAATAAAAGCCGGCTTCAGACCGGCGAGAGGAAACGACCATGAGCGCATACGTGCACGAGATTTTGCATCCGGCAAACTGGAAGAAGGCTTCCGGCTATGCGAACGGTATCGCCGCCTCCGGGCGCACGGTGTGGGTCGGCGGCCAGATCGGCTGGAACGGCGACCAGCTATTCGAAGCGAAGGACCTCGTCGGCCAGACGCGGCAGGCGCTGCAGAACATCGTCGACGTTCTCCGCGAGGCCGGCGCGGGACCGGAGCATCTGGTGCGGATGACCTGGTACATCACCGACAAGCGGGCCTATCTCGACAATCTGAAGGAAATCGGCGCCGCCTATCGCGATGTGATCGGGCGAAACTTTCCGGCGATGGCGATGGTGCAGGTGGTCGCCTTGATCGAGGACGAGGCGAAGGTCGAGATCGAGGCCACTGCGGTGGTGCCGGATTGATATTTCAGTAAATTCGCAGGGAACATGAAGCGCGGGCTGGCGTTCACGAACTGAACGGCCTGGGGAATGCGCATTCATGGCAGACGAGACAAAGCCGGTCGTCCTGATCACCGGCGCGGCGGGGAATCTTGGCGGGGCGCTGACCCGGGAACTGGCAGGCTCGTACCAGGTGGTCGGGCTCGACGTCGAAGGCAAGAAAGCCGACTGCCCGCTGTTTGCGGTCGACCTGACCTCTGAAGACTCGACCCGCAGTGCAATCGAGAAGGTGACCGCTGAGTTTGGCGACCGGATCGCCGCGGTGGTCCATCTGGCCGCCTATTTCGACTTTTCCGGCGAAGAACATGCGCTCTACCAGAAGGTGAATGTCGACGGGACGCGGCATTTGATGCGCGCGCTGCGAGACGTTTCCGTCGAGCGTTTCATCTATTCAGGCACGATGCTGGTGCACGAGGCCGGCGAGCCGGGCGAGACGATCGACGAGGAAACGCCGATCGCTCCCAAATGGGCCTATCCGAAATCCAAGGCGAAGGCGGAAGAGGTGATCCGGCAGGAGCGCGGCTCGATGCCGGTCCTGCTTCTGCATCTGGCAGGGCTCTATGACGAGGAAAGCTCGGTCCCCACGCTCGCCCACCAGATCGCGCGCATCTACGAGCGCGACATGAAGGCGCATCTTTACTCGGGCGACGTGAAGGCGGGGCAGTCCTTCATCCATCGCGACGACATGATGGCGCTGTTCAAGCTGGCCGTGGAGAAGCGAAACGAGTTGCCCGACGAGTGCGTAATCCTCGCTGGCGAAGCCGATGCCGTGCCCTATGCGGATTTGCAGACGCTGATCGGGCGGCTGATCCATGGCGAGGAGGAGTGGGAGACCTTTTCGGTGCCGAAGCCGATCGCCAAGATCGGCGCCTTCGCCGAGGTCAAGGCGGAGCCGGTCATTCCCGACGATATCGACAAGGGCGAAAAGCCGTTCATCCGCCCGTTCATGATCGACATGGCCGAAGACCATTACGCGCTCGACATTTCGCGCGCGGACAAATTTCTCGGCTGGCAACCGCGCCATTCGATCCGCACGTCGCTGTCGACCATCGTCGCCAAGTTGAAGAACGATCCGGCGGGGTGGTACGAGAAGAACGGGCTGACGCCGCCGGACTGGCTGAAGACGGCCGACGAGCGCGGCGAGAACCCCGAGGACATCCGTTCGCGCCATGAGGAAATGGTGCGCGACGAACATGCGCGCTTCATCTGGGCGCATTTCGCCAATGCGGCCCTCGGCACCTGGATGATCTTCTCGCCCGCAACGATGGGCTATGCCGACAGCTGGCTCGGCTGGAGCGACATGGCCTCGGGGATCGTGCTTTTCGCGCTGGGCCTCCTTTCGCTTTCATGGCGGTTTGCTCTGGTGCGCTACGCGGCAGCGGCGGTGGGGCTCTGGATCCTGTTCGCGCCGCTCGTGTTCTGGACGCCGTCCGCGGCTGGCTATCTCAACGGAACGCTGGTCGGCACGCTCGTCATGGCGATGGCGCTGTGCGTCAGGCCCGAGCCGGGGGTGAGCCCGATTGCGCAGATGACCGGACCGGACGTTCCGCCGGGATGGAGCTACAATCCGTCGAGCTGGCTGCAACGCCTGCCGATCATCATTCTCGCCTTCGTCGGGCTCTATTTCTCGCGCTACCTCGCCGCCTACCAGCTCGGCCATATCGAGGCGGCATGGGACCCGTTCTTCGGCGGCACGCGCGAGGGGCTCAACGGAACGGAGGACATCGTCACCTCCACCGTCTCCGAAGCCTTTCCGATTCCCGACGCCGGGATGGGCGCGGCGGTCTACCTGATCGAGATCGTGATCGGCCTCGTCGGCTCCCAAAGGCGCTGGCGGACGATGCCATGGGTGACGGTCGCCTTCGGCATGTTGATCGTTCCGCTCGGCATCGTCTCGATCGGATTCATCATCATCCAGCCGATCGTCATCGGGACGTTCTGCACGTTGTGCCTACTGGGCGCGGCGGCGATGCTGCTGCAGATTCCCTATTCGCTCGACGAACTGGTCGCGACATCGGAGTTTCTGTACCGCAAATGGAAGAATGGCGAACCGGTCATCCGCATCTTCTTCACCGGCGACACGGACGAAGGCGAAGCGAAGTACTTGAAGCGCCGCCCCTTCGAACTGGCATCGACGGAGATCGTCGGTTCCCTCTTCGGCGGCGGCATGGGGCTGCCGTGGAATCTCGCACTCACCATGCTGGTGGCGCTGTGGCTGATGTTCACGCCGCTGACGCTCGGCTCCGACGGCGGCATGGCGAATGTGAATCACGTGGTCGGCTCTCTGGCGCTGACCTTTGCGGTGATCGCACTGGCAGAAACAGGCCGTCCGGCACGTTACGTCAATGTCGCGCTGGGGGCGCTTCTGATCTGCTCGCTTCTCTTCGTCGAGGCGAGCGGGCCGGAGATCGCCTCGGCGCTCGCAGCCGGCGTGGCACTCATCGTGCTGGCGCTGCCGCGAGGGAAAATTAGGCGGCGCTGGGGCCTTTACCAGAAGCTGATCGTGTGAGAGCGGCTGTCGCGGCCGCCCAAATTCGGTAAAGTGAAGCGACGGACCGACCGGGGAGACGAGATTGCAAACGACGCAGACAGCCTATTGCGGGCCGGCGCCGCTGCCGGCCGATCTCTGGTCGAGCTGGAATTTCGACCCGCTGCTGATCGCCATCTTCGCGGTAGTCGGCGCGGGCGCGCTCGCCATGTCGAGCGTCGGCATGCGCGAGGCTGCACGCTCGCCTTTTGGCGTTGCGGCGGTGGTCCTATTCGTCGCGTTCGTCTCGCCCATCTGCGCGCTGTCCTCGGCGTTGTTTTCTGCCAGGATCGTGCATCATCTGCTGCTCGTCGCGGCTGCCGCGCCGCTTCTGGCGCTGGCGATGCCGACCCGCTTTTCCAAGCTTCCGCTATCCGCCGCGTTCCTTGCCCATACGCTCTTGATGTGGGTCTGGCACGCGCCGATACCTTATGACTGGGCGCTGGCTTCGGTGCCGGTCTACTGGCTGATGGAGCTGTCGCTGTTCCTGTCGGCCTTCGCGATGTGGCAGGGCATCTTCGCGGCGCGGGCGGGACCGGCCCTGTCCGCCCTCCTCGGCTCGATCGTGCAAATGGGCATGCTGGGTGCGCTCTTGACCTTCGCCGCGCGGCCGCTCTACGAGGCGCATGCGACGACCACCCTGCCCTATGGGCTGACACCGCTCGGTGACCAGCAACTCGCAGGCCTGCTGATGTGGGTGCCGGCGGCGCTGCCGTATCTGGCGGTGGCGCTCGTGACCGCCTGGCGCCAGTTCGGCCAGGCGGACCCGTTCACTTCGCCGCGGGTCCGCTGATGGTCTGGCTGAAATTCGTCCATCTCGCGGCGATCTCGATCTGGTGCGGGGGGCTGATCTGCCTGCCGGGGCTCTATGCGCAGCGTCATGCGGTCGAGAGCGACGACGCACTCTACCGCTTGCAGGGACTGGTGCGCTTTGCGTATGTGTCGCTGATCTCGCCGGCCGCCTTCGTGGCGATCGGATCGGGCGTCGGGCTGATCTTCCTGCAATCGACCTTCGTCGAGTGGTTTTCGCTGAAGCTGGCCTTCGTCGGCGTGCTGGTGTTCATTCACATCCTGACCGGGCTCGTCATCATCCGCCTGTTCGAGAAGGGCGAGATGTACCCGGCATGGCGGTTCGTCGCGGTCACCATCGTGACGACGCTGGTCGTCTTCGCGATCCTTGCCGTGGTGCTGGCCAAGCCGCCGCTCGATTTCGACTGGGTGCCGGCCGACGTGATGCGACCGGGCGCGCTGCGCGACATCGTCGGCAACTTCATTCCTTGGCTGTCACGATGAGGCCGACACCGTGATCGAATACCAGTTTTCCGCCATGCCAGCCGGCAAGTCCCGTAAAGATGGAGGCCAGCACCGAAAGCAGGATGCCGTGCGGCAGGACGATGCTGTCGTCCATGACGCGCAGGCCCCAATTGGTGCCGGCGATGGCGATAAGCGTCATTGCGGCGACGGCATGGGTCCAGCTTGCCACGCGCATGCGGATGCCCGCGACCAGCAAAAGCTCGAGCGTACCGGCAATGCCCGCGGCAAGGCCGGTGAAGAAGGCAAATCCCGCCGCCCAGATGCCGACGCGGACCCAGAACGGATCGCCCGTCCACCAGTAGAATACGTCGCAGCCGAGGACGCCGAAGACGAGCGCGATGGGAAAGTGGACGCTCATCGCATGGATCGGATGGCCGGCGATGGCGACCGTGGAGGAGATTTCCTCCTCGATCACTTCCTCGATGACGGGATTGCCCCTGTCGCGCGTCTCGTTCATGCCCAGTCCTCGGTTTCATCCCCAACGGAGACGATCCTGCCCCGTTCCACCCGAGACGATTCTAGCGCGCGCCGGACCCGTGTCGAGTGGCTGTTTGCGCCCGCGCTTCTTCTCGCGGGCTGCTCCGGTCCGCTCTCGACGCTCGACCCGGCCGGGCCGGCGGCCAGCGCGGTGGCGACACTCTGGTGGATCATGTTCTGGGGCGCGGCCCTCCTTTTCGCAATGGTCGGCGCGCTCTACGCGCTCGCCTGGTGGCGGCCGGCCATGATGGCGCGGCTCTCGGTCGGCCAATGGCTCGTCGGCGGCGGGCTCGTGATGCCGATCGTCGTCCTCACCGGCCTCGTCACCGCCGCTTTCGTGCTTGGAGAACGCCTGATCGCGCGCCCGCTCGAAGACCCGCCGCTCAGGGTCTATGCCCAGGCGCATCAATGGGACTGGCGCTTTGGCTATGACGACAGCGGGTCAACGACGCGCGAACTGCACATTCCCGCCGGGCAGCCGGTCGACGTCGTCGTGACGACGGCGGACGTCATCCACTCTTTCTGGGTGCCGCGCCTTGCCGGCAAGATCGACGCCGTACCCGGCCACGAGAACGTCGTGCGGATCGAGGCCGATCGGCCCGGGAGCTATCGCGGCGTCTGCGCCGAGTTCTGCGGAAATGGTCACACGACCATGCGCTTCACCGTCGTCGCCCATGCGCCGGAAGACTATGACAATGCGCGCGAGACCGCGTTCGCGGAGGCCAGCCGATGAGCGAGACGCGCAACACCGACGCCGTGCGCCTGCATCGCGAACTCGACGAGATCTGGCACACGCCACGCGGGCTGCAGCGGCTCGCCGCCGTCAACCACACCATTTTGGGGCGCCGCTTCATCATCGCCGCCTTCGTGTTCTTTTCGATCGGCGGCATTCTGTCGATGCTGATCCGGGCGCAGCTGGCAACGCCGAACACGGCCTTCGTCGGGCCGGAGGTCTACAACCAGATCTTCACCATGCACGGCACGGTGATGATGTTCCTGTTCGCCATCCCGATGTTCGAGGGGTTTGCGATCTATCTCCTGCCCAAGCTGCTCGGCGCGCGCGACCTCGCCTTTCCGCGGCTGACCGCGCTCGGCTTCTACTGCTACATTTTCGGCGGGTCGATCCTGATCGTTGCCATGCTTGCGGGCGTGGCGCCCGACTCGGGCTGGTTCATGTATACGCCGCTCTCGTCGTCGGCCTATACGCCGGGCATCAATGCCGATGTCTGGCTTCTCGGTATCACCTTCGTCGAGATTTCAGCCATCTCGGCGGCGATCGAGATCACCGTCACGATCCTGAAGATGCGCGCGCCGGGCATGTCGCTCGACCGGATGCCGATCTTTGCCTGGTACCTGCTGGTGACCGCCGGGATGATGCTGATCGGCTTTCCGCCGCTGATCCTCGGCTCAATCCTGCTCGAACTCGAACGCGCCTTCGACCTGCCCTTCTTCGACCCGACGCGCGGCGGCGATTCGCTCCTGTGGCAGCATCTCTTCTGGCTGTTCGGGCATCCGGAGGTCTACATCATCTTCCTGCCGGCGGCGGGGGCAGTGTCGACTATCATCCCCGTTTTCGCACAGCGCGAACTGATGGGCTATCGGGCCGTGATCGTCGCCATCATCGCCGTGGCTTTCCTGTCCTTCGGGCTGTGGGTCCACCACATGTTCACGGTGGGCATCCCGCATCTGGCGCTGGCCTTCTTCTCGGCGGCCAGCGCGCTGGTCGCCATTCCGACAGCGGTTCAGATTTTCGCATGGCTGGCGACGCTGGCGCACGGCAGGCCGCGCTTCGACGTGCCGATGCTCTACATTTTCGGCTTCCTGTTCGTGTTCGTCCTTGGCGGGTTGACCGGCGTGATGCTCGCCATGGTGCCGTTCAACTGGCAGGTTCACGACAGCTATTTCGTCGTTGCGCACCTGCACTACGTTCTCGTCGGCGGGTTCGTCTTTCCGATGCTGGCGGCCGCCTATTACTGGCTGCCGCACGTCACCGGCCGGCTGACGATGCACAAGATTTCCGTGCCGGCATTCTGGCTGATCTTCGTCGGCTTCAACATGACATTCTTCATGATGCACCTGACGGGGCTGCGCGGCATGCCGCGGCGCGTCCACACCTATCCGTCCGGCGTCGGCTGGGACTGGCTGAACCTCGTCTCCTCGATCGGCGGCTTCATCCTGACGATGGGTTTTGCCTTGATCCTCATCGACGTGATCCTGCAGTTCCGCTTCGGCAAGCCTTACCGACGAAATCCCTGGGGGGCGCGGACGCTGGAATGGGCGCAACCGAACCCGCCGCCATCCTACAATTTCGCCTCGCTGCCGCTGGTCGACCGACGAGGCGACATGCTCGACCCGCATGAAATCGGCAATGAGCTTGCTGCCGGCAACGGCTATCTCGGCTTTACCCGCAACGGATGGCAGGAGACGCTGGGCGTCGATATGACGACCGGGCGGCCGGACCAGACGATCGTGCTGCCGAACCGAACCTTCCTGCCGCTCTATACGGCGATCGCCATCGGCACCTTCGTCTTGTGCCTCCTGTTCAAGTTCTACTGGCTGTCGCTGCTGCCGCTCGCGATCACGCTGGTTCTTTGCCTTGCCTGGACGAAGGTGACGGGGCTGCGTCACGACCACGGCGAACTCGACATCGGCAACGGCATGCACGCCCCGCCGCATTACGAGGCGGACGGCCCGCCCTCCTGGTGGGGGATGGTGTTCCTGCTCGCCTGCAACGGCACGCTCTATGCCTCGCTGATCTTCGCGGTCTTCTTCCTCTGGCTCGTCGCGCCCGGCTGGCCGCCGGCCGAGCTGGTCAAGACCGGACTGGTGCTGCCGCTGATGACAGCCATCGCGGTCATCGGCGCCGCGCTCCTGTCGCGCATGGCGGTGGCGGCGAATGCACGAGGCGGCGGGGCGCTGCCGCTTCTGCTTGCGTCGGCCGGGGCGCATGTCGTCACTGTCGGGCTGCTGGTCTATCTTATCGCAACCGCCCTGCCCGAACCGACCAGCCATGCCTATGCGGCGACGGCCTTCGTGACGCTCGCCTACACGGCGCTGCATTGCGCGCTCGGCATCGTCTTCGCACTCTTCGGCGCGTGGCGGGCCATGACAGGCTTCGTCTCCGCGCGACGCAGCCTCGACCTGCGCATCGGCAAGCTGTGGCACGACTATACGGCGCTGACCGGCGTCGTCGGCATCGCGCTCATTCTCGTCATGCCATTGGTCGTCGCGATACAGGGAGCCGGGCAATGATCGTTTCCGACAATGTACCTGCCAGCCGGATGATGTGGCTGCTCGCCGGATTCATCGTCTGGTCGGTGGCCTTCGTCGCGCTTTACTCGGTGCTCTCGATCGGCTGTGCCTTCGGGTGGGACGATATGGCGCTTGCCGGTGCGCTTTCCGTGCAGCGGACGGTGCTGGTGGGATTGCTTCTCGTTTCGCTTGCCGCCGGTTGGTGGGTGGTGCGCGTTGCCGCCAAACGGCGGCGCGCGGCGGGTGGAACGGGTCTACACCTGCGCCCCTTCATGGAGACCGCCGCGTGGATGGCGGCATGGGCGGCGCTCGGCTCGACGCTGTTTTCGCTCGGGCCGGTCCTGTTCCTGACGGCATGCAACTGAAAGCCATTTGAGGCCTTGCTATCAAAACTACACATTTGTTAGCTCTGCTATGCACACGCGCCCAATCGGGCAGTCGTCCTGTCCCAACCAACGGAACCCGAGATGGATGATGTGAGAGCGAGCCTCGCTCACCCTTCGCCCGCGCAGGCCTTGGAGTTCGACACCGACTGGTGGCGCGGCGCGGTGATCTACCAGATCTATCCAAGATCCTTCCAGGATTCGAACGGCGACGGAATCGGCGACCTTGCCGGTATCGTGCGCCGCCTGCCCTATGTCGCCTCGCTCGGCATCGACGCGATCTGGATCTCGCCCTTCTTCAAGTCGCCAATGCGCGATTTCGGCTACGACATCTCAGACTATCGGGACGTCGACCCCATGTTCGGCACGCTGGAGGATTTCGACGCGCTGATATCCGAGGCGCACCGGCTCGGCATGAAGGTGATGATCGACCTCGTCATGTCGCACACGGCGCTCGAACATCCCTGGTTTCTGGAAAGCCGGGTCAACAAGACCAATCCCAAAGCGGACTGGTTCGTCTGGGCCGACCCGAAGCCGGACGGAACGCCGCCCAACAACTGGCTGTCGATGTTCGGCGGTTCGGCGTGGCAATTCGATTCGGCGCGGCGGCAGTACTACCTCCACAATTTCCTCGCCGAGCAGCCGGACCTGAACTTCCACAATCCTGAAGTTCAGGAGGAACTGCTCGACATCGTGCGATTCTGGCTGGCGCGCGGTGTCGACGGCTTTCGGCTCGACGTCATCAACTTCTATTTCCACTCCAAGGGGCTGGAGGACAATCCGCCGCTCCAAGAGGACCACCGCAACGATTCCATCGCGCCTTCGGTCAATCCCTACAACTACCAGGACCATCTCTACGACAAGAGCCAGCCGGAGAATCTGGAGTTCCTGAGACGCTTGCGCGCGCTGCTCGACGAATATCCGGGTACGACGGCGGTGGGCGAAGTGGGCGATGCCCAGCGCGGGCTCGACATCGTCGCGGCCTATACGGCCGGCAACGAGCGCGTGCACATGTGCTACGCGTTCGACTTCCTGCAGCCGATGAAGATATCCGCGCCGAACGTACGGCGCGTCCTGGAAGAATTCGAGACGGTGGCGCGCACCGGCTGGTCGTGCTGGGCGTTTTCCAACCACGACGTGACACGGCACGCCTCGCGCTGGGGAGAAGGCGAAGCCGATCCGGTCGCCTATAGCAAGATCGTCTCGGCGCTCCTGCTTTCACTGCGCGGCTCGGTCTGCCTCTACCAGGGCGAGGAACTGGGCCTGCCGGAATCCGAACTCGCCTTCGAGGACCTGCGCGATCCCTATGGCATCCGCTTCTGGCCGGAATATCGCGGCCGCGACGGATGCCGCACCCCGATGGTCTGGGAAGAAGGCGACCATGCGTCCGGTTTCTCCGAGGCCGTGCCATGGCTCCCCGTCTCGCCGACGCACGGTCCGCTTTCGGTCAGCGCGCAGGTCGGGCGGCCGGATTCGATGCTGGAGCACTATCGCCGCCTCCTCGCCTTTCGGCGCCAGCACAAGGCGCTGGTGAAAGGGTCGATCACCTTCCTCGTGGCCGAGGGGGATGCGCTGGTGTTCGAGCGGCGGGACGCGGAGGAGCGGATGCTATGCGCGTTTAATCTCGGGTCGGGCTGGGTGTCGCTGGCGGTCGAGGATCTGAAGCTTTCCGTGCTCGACGAGCATGGGTTGGCTGGAACTTACGAGACGGGCGAGATCAGACTTGGGCCTTATGGGGCATTTTTTGCGTTGATCGAGTCTTAGGAAGGGGCCCGCCCTCAACCCATAGACGAGTTCCGCCGCCCGGCATCGCGGACCTGCGACCATGCGAACGCGATGACGAAGACCGTCGACATGACGAGCACGATCGTCGGAGCAGGCGCGGAATCGATGAAGAAGGACAGGTAGATTCCGGTCGCGGCGGAAATGACCGCGATGACGGCGCTGGCGACAACCATCGATCGAAAGGTGCGCGTGAGGAGAAACGCGGTTGCGCCAGGGGCGATAAGAAATGCGATGGCGAGGATGATGCCGACCGCCTGCAGACCGCCGACAATGGTCAGCGAGAGCATCGTCAGGAGACCGTAGTGCAACAGGCGGACCTTGAGGCCGACCGTTCGCGCATGGCCCGGATCGAAGGAGAACAGCATCAAGTCGCGGCCGTAGACCACCAGCGCGACGACCGTCGCCGCCGCGATGGCGCCGGTTTCGCCGATGTCGCGCCATGTGGTGCCCAGCACGTCGCCGAAGAGGATGTGGGTCAGGTGAATGCTGGTCTCCACCGCAACGAACATGACGAGGCCGAGGCCGAACATGCCGGAAAAGACGACACCCATGGCGGTGTCTTCCTTGATGCGCGAATTATCCTTCAGAAAGCCGGTCGCGATGGCGCAGAACAGGCCTGCAGCAAAGGCGCCGAGCGCCAGAGGCAGGCCGGCAACATAGGCGATGACGATGCCCGGCAGCACCGCATGGCTGATCGCGTCGCCCATCAGCGACCAGCCCTTGAGCACCAGATATGGCGAAAGCAGTCCCATGGGAAGCGCGACGAGTACCGCGATCACGATCGCCTGGACCATGAACGGGAACTGGAACGGCATCAGGAGCGTGTCGATCATCGCACCGCCTCGCGTTCGAGACGCGCGGCGCGGCGACCGGCGACGAGGCCGTGTTTGGGCGCAAACAGGAAGGCGGCGACGAAGACCAGCATCTGCAGGACGACGATGACGCCGCCCGTCGCGCCGTCTAGATAGAAGCTCGCATAGGCGCCGATGAAGCTCGTCAGCGAACCGATGGCGACGGCGATGACGATCAGGCGCGGGAAACGGTCGGTCAGCAGATAGGCGGTCGCACCCGGTGTCACCACCATGGCGATGACGAGGAACGCGCCGACCGTCTGCAGCGCGGCGACCGTGGACGCGGCCAGCAGCGTGAAGAAGACGGTCTTGAGCACGTTCGGGCGAAGCCCGATCGAGCGGGCGTGGTTCTCGTCGAAGAAGACGACCATCAGGTCGCGCCATTTGGCGAGGAGGATTGCGAGCGAGATGCCGGAAATGAGGACAAGCTGGAGCGTGTCGGCCGGCGTGATGGCGAGAATGTTGCCGAGCACGATGGTCTGGATGTTCACCGATGCCGGCGAAAGCGAGATCATGAACAGGCCAAGACCGAAGAAGGAGGTGAAGATCAGGCCGATCACCGCGTCCTGCCTGAGTTTCGTCTGGGCGGAGAGAAACAGCATGGCCCCGGCCGCAAGCCCGCCCGACAGGAACGCGCCAGCGGCAAAGGGCAGGCCGAGCATATAGGCGCCGGCGACGCCGGGCACGATGGCGTGGGAGAGCGCATCGCCGATGAGCGACCACCCCTTGAGCATGAGATAGGCGGACAGAAAGGCGCAGGTGCCGCCAACCAGCGCGCTCACCCACATCGCGTTGAAGATGTAGGAATAGGTGAATGGCTCGAAGATGGCCTCGATCATTCTTCGTGCCCGCGACTCTTCTTCGCCTCGTCTCCGTAAAGCACGAAGGGGCGCTCGTCGTCGGTGAGGACGGTCACGCTGCGGGCGTCAGCGTCGTCGTGGAGGTCCGAGCCGCCGAGGGTGAAATGGCGAAGGACGCCGCCGAAGGCCTTTTGCAGGTTCTCGTGGGTGAAGACCTCTTCGGTCGGCCCGGCGGCCAGCACCGTCTTGTTCAGCAGCACCGCGCGGTCGCAAAATTCGGGGACCGAGCCGAGATTGTGGGTCGAGACCAGCATGATGCGGCCTTCGGCGCGCAGTTCCTGCAGCAGCCCGATGATCGCCTCCTCGGTGGTGACGTCGACGCCGGTGAAGGGTTCGTCGAGCAGGATCACCTGGCCTTCCTGCGCCAGGGCGCGGGCAAGGAAGACGCGCTTCTTCTGGCCGCCGGAGAGTTCGCCGATCTGGCGCTTGCGATAGGACGTCATGCCGACGCGCTCGAGCGCGGTGTCGACCATGCTTCGATCTTGCGCGGACGCGATGCGCAGGAAGCCCATATGGCCGTAGCGGCCCATCATCACGACGTCCTCGACGAGGACGGGGAAGTTCCAGTCGACCTCCTCGGCCTGCGGGACATAGGCGACGATATTGCGCTTCAGCGCGCGGCCGGCGGGTTCGCCCATGATGGTGACGCTGCCGGACCCTGACGGGACGAAGCCCATGATCGCCTTGAAGAGCGTTGACTTGCCGGAGCCGTTGACGCCCACCAGGGCAGTGATGGTGCCGCGCGGGATAGAGAAAGATGCATCGCGCAAAGCCGTCTGGCCATTGCGGTAGGTCACGGTCACGCCCGAAACGGTCAGTCCGTCCGGCGCGGCGGCGACAGGTTTTCGGCCTTCGACGTTCATTCCGACAGGCCTTCGACGATGGTTTGCGTGGTCACGCGCAGGAGGTCCAGATAGGTGGGCACCGGGCCACCTTCCTCGGACAGCGAATCGACGTAGAGGACGCCGCCATAGGCCGCGCCGGTTTCGCGCGCGACCTGCTCGGCCGGGGCGGACGAGACCGTGCTTTCGGAGAATATGGCGGGGATGGAGTTCTCGCGCATCGCGTCGATAACGCGGCGAATCTGCTGCGGCGTGCCTTGGGCGTCAGCATTGATCGGCCAGAGGTAGAGCTCCTTCAGGCCAAGATCGCGGGCAAGATAGGAGAACGCGCCTTCGCTGGTGACGAGCCAGCGACGCTCCGCGGGTATTTCAGCCAAGGCGTCGCGCATGGGAGCGACCATGGCCTCGATCTTGGCCTTGTAGGCTTCGGCATTTGCCGCGTAGGTCTCGGCATTGTCCGGATCGTGCTCGGAAAGGGCGGCGGCGATGTTGTCGATATAGACCAGCGCGGAGTCGTGCGACATCCAGGCATGCGGGTTGGGCTGGCCCTCATAGGGCCCCTCGCCGATACCCATCGGCTCGATTCCGTCCGTCACCACCGCGCTAGGCACGTCGGACAGATTGGCGAAGAAACGCTCGAACCAGAGCTCGAGATTGAGGCCGTTCCAGAGGATCAGGTCGGCGTCCTGCGCACGGACGAGGTCACGGGGCGTCGGCTGATACTCGTGGATTTCTGCACCGGGGCGCGTGATCGATTCCACCACGGCAGCATCGCCGGCCACGTTGCGCGCCATGTCAGCGATGACCGTGAAGGTGGTCACGACCTTGAACTGGGCGTCCTGCGCGTAAACCGGGGATGCGGCGGCGATGAGGCCGGCGGCAAGGACAAGGCGGTGCAGGAATTTCATGAAGGGCTCCGGACGGTGTCATCGGGTAATACGTAGCGTCAGGCGAGGCAAACGTCAATGCAATTGCAAATCGTTTGCAACTAAATATGTCAGTTGCGAAAGGCGATCTTTGCATCGCATTCCCAACTGTAGCATAATCGGCGCCATGAACGAGACGCTACCCATCCGACCCGACTATGAAGGCGAACTGCGCAAGGCAGGCGTCCGGATCACGCGGCCGCGCAAGGTGATCCTGTCGATCCTCGCGGACGCAGGCGACCACCCCGACGCACTGGAAATCTTCAAGCGCGCGGTGGAGATCGATTCGGGGATATCGCTGTCGACCGTCTACCGGACGATGAAACTGCTGGAAGGGGTCGGCGCGATCCACCGCCACGCCTTCGAAGGGGGACCGTCACGCTTCGAGCCGGCGGGGGTGGAGCACCACGACCATCTGATCGACCTCGACACGGGCGACGTGATCGAGTTCCACTCGCAGCGGATCGAGGAATTGCAGCAGGAGATCGCGCGCGAGCTCGGCTACGACATCGTGCATCACCGGCTGGAGCTTTACGGTCGCAAGCGGCGCGCGAAGGCTTCGCGCGGCGGATAGGTTACCTATGCAAGGCAGGTCGCGCAGGTGCCGCGGATTTCGATCGCGGTCTTGGACGGCTTGAAGCCGTGCTCGCGCGACCAGTCGCCAAGGCGGGACTGGACCGTGGCGTCGGAGAATTCCTCGACCTGACCGCATTTCTCGCAGATCGCAAAAGCGATGCTGCCGTGGCCATGGCAATGCGGATGGGCGCAGGCGACGAAGGCGTTGATGGATTCTAGCCTGTGGACGAGACCGTAGTCGAGGAGCTTGTCGAGCGCGCGATAGACCTGGAGCGGCGCGCGGAAGCCGCGATCGCGCAGCCGGTCAAGGATCGTATAGGCCGAAAGCGGTCCATCGGCCGCCGACAGAGCGCCGAGCACCATTTCCTGGTTCTTGGTCAGATCGCGTGCGGTCATTGCAGGGCTCCCGCCGGACGCCGGGTGAAGGAGAAGAGGCTTAACAGGAAAAGGACAAGCGCGGCCACAACGATCGACGGGCCGGAGGGGGTGTCGAAGTGGAGCGAGCCGTAAAGCCCGCCGAGGACCGCGACCACGCCGATGAGCGAGGCGAGCACAGCCATCTGCTCGGGCGTCGTCGAGAAGCGCCGCGCGGTGGCTGCGGGGATGATCAAAAGCGAGGTGATCAGCAGGATGCCGACGATCTTCATCGCGATGGCGATGACGAGCGCCATCAGAAGCATGAAGACGAAGCGCGAGCGCTCCGGCGCCATGCCTTCGGCCTCGGCCAGTTCCTCGTTGACGGTAGCGGCCAGGAGCGGCTTCCACAGCCAGGCCATCAGGCCCAGAATGATCGCGCCGCCGCCATAGACGAGCGCGATGTCGGTGCGCGAGACGGCGAGGATGTCTCCGAACAGGAAGCCCATCAGGTCGACACGGACCCAGCTCATGAAGGCGACCATGACAAGGCCGAGCGCGAGGGTGGAATGCGACAGGATGCCGAGAAGAGCGTCGGTCGACAATGCACCGCGCCTCTGGAGCAGCAGGAGCGCGACGGAGACCAGCGAGGCGACGAGAAAGACGCCCGCCATCAGATTGATCTGGAACAGGAAGGCAAGCGCGACGCCGAGCAGCGCCGAATGGGCCATCGTATCGCCGAAATAGGCCATGCGCCGCCATACGATGAAGCAGCCGAGCGGGCCGACCGTTAGCGCCAGGCCGATGCCGGCGACAAGGGCGCGGGAGAAAAAGCCGTCAAGCATTGGTGTGTCCGTGCGAATGGTCATGGCCGTGATCATGCGCGCGGTCGTGGTGGCCGTCGGCAGGGTGGCAATTGTCGGTGACCGATCCGTCCTGGTGGAGAACGCGGCCGTCGGCCAGATGGGTGTGATCGTGGCGATGGCGGTAGATCGCCAGCGTCTCCGCCGCGCGGGCGCCGAAGAGCTTCAAATATTCCGGGCTCGCGACGACGTTCTGCGGGGTCCCACGGCAGCAGACATGACCATTGAGGCAGATGACCGTGTCGGTGTCGGCCATGACGACGTGCAGGTCGTGCGAGATCAGGAGGATGCCGCAGCCCGTGCGGTCGCGGATGCGGCGGATGAGTTCGTAAAGCGCGACCTCGCCGGAGAAATCGACGCCCTGCACGGGTTCGTCGAGCACGAGAAGATCGGGCTTGCGAACCATCGCACGGGCGAGAAGCGCGCGTTGAAACTCGCCGCCTGAAAGTGCCTGCACCTCGGCCTTGGCAAGATGGGCGACGCCGGTCGCCTCCAATGCCTCGGCGATCTCGGAGGCGGATGGCGTTCCGGTGAGCTTCATCAGACGCTCGACGGTCAGGGGCAGCGTCCAGTCGATGGAGAGCTTTTGGGGCACGTAGCCGATCTGGAGGCCGGACCGGCGCAGCACGGTGCCTTCCTGTGGCTTCAGGATGCCGATCGCGGTCTTGGCCGTCGTGCTCTTGCCAGAACCGTTGGGGCCGATCAGCGTGACGATCTCGCGCGGGCGGATTTCCATGTCGACGCCGCGCACCAGCCAGCGGCCGGTGCGCTGGACGCCGACGCCCGAAAGCCGCACGAGCGGTTCGCCTGCCCTGTCGATGGTCTTCAGCATGAGTCTGGCAATTCTGTTCGAAACGGGTTGCCAGGATCATATAACGGACGTTATAGCGTTACGCAACGAATGTAATATCATTACACGCAGGAGAGATCGATGAGGAAATTCGGCAGCGCGCTGTTGGCGGGGACAGTTCTTGCGGTTGGAGCAACGAGCCCGGCAGCGGCTCTCGAGGGCGTCGTAGCCTCGATCAAACCGATCCATTCGCTGGTCGCCGCGGTGATGGGCGATGTCGGTAAATCGTCGCTGCTCGTCTCCGGCGCGGGCTCGCCGCACACCTATTCGATGCGGCCTTCCGAGGCGCAGATACTGGAAAGCGCATCGGTGGTGTTCTGGGTCGGGCACGACCTCGAAATGTTCCTCGCCGGGCCGCTCGACACGCTGGCAGGCGGAGCGAAGGTCGTAGAACTGGGCGATTCCGAGGGGCTGACGAAGCTTGCCTATCGTGAGGGTGGACCGTTTGAAGGCCATGCGCACGCGGCCGAGGCAGAAGACCATGCGCATGAGTCCGAAGAAGGGCACGACCATGCGCACGAGCATGAGGAGGCGGACGGCCACGGGCATGAGGATGATGCCGAGGAAGCCACCGAAGCAGCCCATGATCACGACCACGCTCATGAAAGCGAGGACGGACATGACGATCACGCGCACGGCGGCCACGACATGCATTTCTGGCTTGATCCGGAAAATGCGCGCGCCATGGTTGGAGCGATCGAGACTGCGCTGAGCGAAGCCGACCCCGACAATGCGCAGGCCTATGCGGCCAATGCGGCTGCAACCGTCGAAAAGATCGACGCACTTGCCGCGGAGACGCAGGCTGCCGTCGACGGCCTAGAGAATCGCGGCTTCGTCGTCTTCCACGACGCCTACCAGTATTACGAGAAGCGCTTCGGCATCGAGGCGGCGGGGTCGATCACCGTCAGCCCGGACGTGATGCCCGGCGCACAGCGCCTCTCCGAAATCCAGGCACGCGTGCAGGAACTCGGCGCGGCCTGCGTCTTCTCTGAACCGCAGTTCGAGTCACGGCTCGTCACGGTGATCACCGAGGGAACGGACGCCAAGGGCGGGGTGCTCGACCCGCTCGGCGCTGATCTCGAGGACGGACCGGAACTCTATTTCGAGCTGATCCGCAACCTCACGACTTCGCTTACGACCTGCTTGTCCGACGGCTAGGCAAACCTTCTCACAAAGGGGCGGTGCCTGCGCCGCCCCTTTGTTTGCACATCCAATGTAATAGTATAACGCGGAGATATCGATGCGTGCCGATTCACGCCTGCCCGTCACCGTGCTTTCCGGCTTTCTGGGTGCTGGCAAGACGACGCTCCTGAACCACGTCCTCAACAATCGCGAGGGCCGGCGCGTCGCGGTCATCGTCAACGACATGAGCGAGGTGAACATCGATGCCGCGCTGGTGCGGGAAGGCGGGGCAAAACTTTCGCGTACGGACGAGAAGCTGGTCGAGATGACCAATGGCTGCATCTGCTGCACGCTGCGCGACGATCTTCTGGCAGAAGTGCGCCGCCTTGCCGCCGAAGGTCGGTTCGACCACCTGCTGATCGAATCGACCGGAAATATCAAAACCGCTTCCGGTCGCCGCCACCTTCGAGTTCCGCGACGAGGCGGGCCAGAGCCTTTCCGACATCGCACGGCTCGACACGATGGTAACGGTGGTCGATGCAACCAATCTCCTGAAGGACTATTCCTCCTCCGATTTCCTGCGCGATCGAGGCGAGACTGCGGGCGAAGGCGACGATCGGGCGCTGGTCGACCTCCTCGTCGAGCAGATCGAATTCGCCGACACGATCGTGCTCAACAAGATCGGCAGCGCCGAAACGGGCAAACTGGACATGGCGCGCAGCATCATCCGGGCACTCAACCCGGACGCGCATGTGATCGAGACGGATTTCGGCCGCGTCGACCTGGGCGACATTCTCGGCACCGGCCGGTTCGATTTCGCCAAGGCCGAGACGCATCCGCTGTGGTTCAAGGAACTGAACGGCTTTGCCGACCACGTGCCGGAGACTGAGAAATATGGCGTGCGCTCCTTCGTCTATCGCGCCAGACGCCCGTTCCAGCCGGCGAAGCTGAAGGAATTCGTCAACCGCGCATGGCCGGGCGTGATCCGTGCAAAGGGCTTTTTCTGGCCGGCGACGCGGCCGGACTTCGTTGGCGAGATTAGCCAGGCCGGCGCGCTCGTGCGGACGCAAAAGCGCGGCTGGTGGTGGGCCGCGGTGCCGAAGGCGCGTTGGCCGAACGACCCCGAATGGCACGCGGCGATGGCGGACTATCTCGATCCGGTCTGGGGCGATCGGCGACAGGAGATCGTCTTCATCGGCACGCATCCAATGAACGAGGTGCGCATCAAGGCCGAACTCGATGCGTGCCTCGTCGACGCGCCGATCTTCATGCCGGATCTGTGGAAGGGATTGCCCGATCCGTTCCCGAGCTGGTCCCCACCGGCCGCGTGAAGGCCCGCAATTCAATATCCCCGCACGTATCGACTGGAGCATTTTCATGAGAAAAACCTATTCCAATTGCGCGGCAAGGACGGCGGCTATCGCCACAATCCTTGCTGCAATGTCGGCGGCGAGCGCCGCCGACATCGCCGACAGCCAACCTGCGCCGATCGCATATCCATATATCGAGGGCTCCGGCGAACTTGCGATCGGCAGTGACTTCGTCGTCTCGTCCGACGATCCCGCAGGCGAGGTGAACGACCTCTTCTTCGAGGGCGAGCTCGGACTGAAGGTGTTCCTGACACCGCTTGCGGCGATCAATGCCGGGATCACCGCCGAATCCGTTTTGGACCCTATGCCCTTCGATGATCGGGCGTTCGGCGACATCGGGCTTTATGTCGATACGCTCAATCTGGAGCTTTCGAACGGTGCGACCACGTTTCTGGCAGGCAAGTTCGGGCCTGGCTTCGGGAGAGCCTGGGATATCACGCCGGGCGTCTATGGAACGGAGCTCGTCGAAGACTACGAACTTTCGGAGCAAGTCGGCTTCGCCCTGTCGCACGCCTTCGCCACTGCCTATGATACTCACACGCTTGGCGCCAACATCTTCACCGCCGATACGTCGGTGCTGTCGGAATCGGCTTTCACGAACCGCGGGCGCCTGTCCCGCTTTGACGGCGGTGCCGGGAACACAGGACGGCTGGACAATTTCTCCGTAACGCTGGACGGTGCGGAATTGCCTGGGCTCGACGGCATTTCCTATCATCTGGGCTATCGCCACCTGAGCGCAGGGTTTGGCGACGACTACGACGAGAACGGCTTCGTGGCGGGTCTTACCCGCGAATCCGAATTGGCGAACGGCTCGACATTGGCCATTTCCGGCGAGGCGGCCTATCTCGCTAATGCGTTCGGATCGCCAGACGACGCACTTTACCTAACGGCTGGCATGTTCGCTGGAGAACGGCCCGTGGCATGGCGAGCTCGCCGGCACGATCCGCCGCCTCGATCTGCGTGATGGAGGCGACCAATCCGATCTGCTCGCTCAGGTCTCGGCCGGATATGCCTTCGACAACGGCTTCGACGTCAGTGTAGGCTACGCCTATGTGCATGCCGAAGACCTCGATGCATGTGGTCGGACTGCGACTGACGAAGGCATTCGAGTTCACGACGCGATAAAGCATGGCTGGAGGGAGACGGGATGCCGTCTCCCTCGCTTCAGGCTCCTTCGAACCCCTGCAGCACGCCGACCGCATTGACGGCGATTTCGGCGACGGCGTAGCCGCCTTCCATGACGAAGAGCGTCGGCAGACCGAGCGCTGCGATGCGGCGACCGATCTTCGGGTAGTCGCCGGTCGTCAGCTTGAACTTCGAAATGGGGTCCTTCTCGTATGTGTCCACGCCAAGCGAAACGATGACGATTTCGGGCGCGTAGGCGGTGAGACGGCGGCAACCTTCTTCCAGCGCTTCGGCCCATTGGTCGTAAGTCGTGCCGAAGGACATCGGGAAGTTGTGATTGAAGCCTTCGCCGGCGCCCGCTCCCGTCTCATCGGCATGGCCGAGGAAGAACGGGTATTCGACCATGGGATCGGCGTGGAGGTTGATGACCTGCACGTCGGGGCGCGCATAGAAGATTTCCTGCGTGCCGTTGCCGTGGTGATAGTCGACGTCGAGGATCGAAACGCGTCTGGCTCCCTGGTCGAGGAACCATTGCGCGGCGACCGCGGCGTTGTTGATGAAGCAGTAGCCGCCCATGAAACTTGAACCGGCGTGGTGGCCGGGCGGCCGACAAAGGGCGAAGGCGGCGCGTTCGCCGACCTGGACCAGCCCGGCTGCCGTCAGCGCCGCGTCATGCGAAGACTTGATCGCGTCCCACGTTCCCTTGACGAAGGTCGCGCCGCCGTCGAAGGAATAGAAGCCGAGGCGGGCGTCGATCGTCTTCGGCTCGACATCGCCGCGCAGCCCGCGCGTCGGCCAGGTGAAGGGCATGGCGGTTCCGCTGCGCCCTGTCTTCTCCCATTCAGGATAGACCTGCGGCAGGAAATCGATGAAGCCCGGCCTGTGGACCTTCTTCGCCGTTTCCAGATCGTGCGCGGCGGGTTCCAGGACAGGACCGAGGCCGACCTCCTCGATTCGCGCCCTGATGAATTCGGCCCGGGACGGCATCTCGAAGGCTGGGACGATGTCGCCATCGATGAGTTCGAGATTGCCGGAATGGCCAGCGTGGCGGGGAGAGAATATCGTCTTCATCGAGGACTCGCATTGTTCGGTCGGGGCGGAACGTAGCGGCAGCGGCTTTCGCCTGCCAGTGGCGAGCGCCAAAGAAAAAGGCCCCGCTCGAAAGCGGGGCCTTCTGCCGGACCGGGACCGCTCGCGGTGAAGCGAGCGGCCAGTCGTCATCGGATCAGTGACGGGCCGACCAATCGTCGATCTCGCGCTCGGCCTCCTCCTCGCTCTTGCCGTAGTGAGCCTGAATCTTGCCGGCGAGCTCCTTGCGGTTGCCCTTGATCACGTCGAGATCGTCATTTGTGAGCTTGCCCCATTGCTGCTGAGCCTTGCCCTTGAACTGTTCCCAGTTGCCTTCGATCTGATTCCAATTCATCGCGTTTCCTTCCACGTTCTGCACCTTGGTGACGGGTTGTTGCCGTCCTGTAAAATGGAACGTGGAGGGCCGTAAGAAGTTCCGCTGAGGCGAAATGCAAAAGCCCCGCCGGAGCGATCCGGCGGGGCTTTCCTGTCCGTTCAACGAAGCCGCGAAGGCTTAGTTGTCGGTGTTCTGCTTCTTCAGCGCGGCGCCGAGAATATCGCCAAGCGAAGCACCCGAATCGGTCGAACCGTACTGGGCAACCGCTTCCTTCTCCTCGGCGATTTCGAGCGCCTTGATGGAGACGGACAGACGGCGGGTCTTCTTGTCGAACTGCGTGACGCGGGCGTCGACCTTCTGGCCGACCGAGAAGCGCTCGGGGCGCTGCTCGTCGCGGTCGCGCGACAGGTCCGAGCGCTTCACGAAGCTCTCGATGTCGTGGTCGACGAGGTTGACCTCGATGCCGCCGTCCTTGATGGCGGTGACTTCACAGGTGACGATCGCGCCCTTGCGCAGTTCGCCGGAAGCGGCGGCATCGCCGATCGCATCCTTGCCGAGCTGCTTGATGCCGAGCGAGATACGCTCCTTCTCGATGTCGACGTCGAGAACCTGCGCCTGAACCATGTCGCCGCGGTTGTACTCCTCGATGACCTGCTCGCCCGGACGCGTCCAGTCGAGGTCGGAGAGGTGAACCATGCCGTCGACATCGCCCTCGAGACCAATGAACAGGCCGAATTCGGTCTTGTTCTTGACCTCGCCCTCGACGATCGAGCCGGACGGATAGGTGCGGGCGAACACTTCCCAAGGATTCTCGAGCGTCTGCTTGAGACCGAGCGAAATGCGGCGCTTCTGCGGGTCCACTTCGAGCACGACCACGTCGACTTCCTGAGTCGTCGACAGGATCTTGCCGGGGTGGACGTTCTTCTTGGTCCAGGACATCTCGGAGACGTGGATGAGGCCTTCGATGCCCGGCTCCAGCTCGACGAACGCACCGTAGTCGGTGATGTTCGTGACCTTGCCGGTGACGCGCTTGCCGATCGGGTAACGCGTGCCGATGCCTTCCCACGGATCCGCCTCGAGCTGCTTCATGCCGAGCGAGATGCGGTGGGTTTCCTGGTTGATGCGGATGATCTGGACCTTGACGGTCTGGCCGATCGACAGGATTTCCGTCGGATGGTTGACGCGGCGCCAGGCCATGTCCGTGACGTGCAACAGGCCGTCGATGCCACCCAGATCCACGAACGCGCCGTAGTCGGTGATGTTCTTGACCACGCCCTCGACGACCTGACCCTCTTCGAGGTTCTGGACGATCTCGGAACGCTGCTCTGCACGGCTCTCTTCGAGGACGGTGCGACGCGAAACGACGATGTTGCCGCGGCGCTTGTCCATCTTCAGGATTTCGAAGGGCTGCGGGTTGTGCATTAGCGGGGTGACGTCGCGGATCGGGCGAATGTCGACCTGCGAACGCGGCAGGAAGGCCACGGCACCGTCGAGATCGACCGTGAAGCCGCCCTTGACCTGATTGAAGATGATGCCTTCGACGCGCTCGCCGGCCTCGAACTTGGCTTCAAGCTTGACCCAGCTTTCCTCGCGGCGTGCCTTGTCGCGCGACAGCATGGCTTCGCCCAGCGCGTTCTCGATGCGCTCGACATAGACTTCGACTTCGTCGCCGACGTTCAGCTGGCCGTCCTTGGCCTTGGCGCCGAACTCCTTCAGCGGCACACGGCCTTCGACCTTCAGGCCGACGTCGATGATGGCCATGTCTTTTTCGATGGCCGTAACAATACCCTTGACGACCGAGCCTTCTGCGGAATGGTTCTCGGAGAACGACTCCTCGAGCAGGCTGGCGAAATCGTCACGGGTGGGGTTTGCGTTTGACATTTAAGCTCCTGGAAGCTCGGGCATGGCCTCGAGCGGCGCCGGGGTTGGTGTTGATCTGGGCCCGTGTCGCATCGATCCCTGAGGATCGAAAAGTCGGCGCTGGATGCGACGGGGCCGATTTCGTTTCGAAAAGCTGAATGCCCGCGATCGCAACCGTTTTTGGGGCGCGAGGCAGGCCGTCCGCTCTTCAGGACTTAGGTCCGGGTGGCGAGCCGATCGTCGATCAGGGATTTCGCCGCCTGGAAGGCCGCTTCTATATCCATTTCCGTCGTGTCGAGCAAGTGCGCGTCGTCGGCCGGCTTCAGCGGCGAGTCCGTGCGCCCCATGTCGCGCGCGTCGCGGCGGGCGATATCGGCCAGAACGTCATCGTAGGAGACCTCCGGCGCATCCTGGTGGCGACGCAGCGCGCGCGCCTCTGGCGATGCGGTCACGTAAAGCTTCACGTCGGCCTCGGGGCAGACGACCGTGCCGATGTCGCGCCCGTCAAGGACGGCGCCGGGGGGCGTCGAGGCGAAGGTGCGCTGCTTTTCGACGAGCACGCGGCGCACCGCCGGCATGACCGCAACACGAGAGGCGGCCTCGCCGACGCCGTATTCGGACAGGCGGTCGCGGTCGAGCGCGCCGAGGTCGAGCGCCTCTGCAACCTGCTCGGCAAGGCGCTCATCGTCGAGCGACAGATCCTCGATGAGAAGCGCGTGGGCGACCGCACGGTAGGTCAGCCCGGTATCGAGATGCGGCAGGCCGTAATGATCGGCGAGGCGGCGCGCGAGCGTGCCCTTGCCCGAGGCGGCAGGGCCGTCGATGGCGATGACCAGCATGTCACCGGCCCCGATCATTCGATTTCCGCGCCCAGCGACGCCATCAGGTCCATGAATTCGGGGAAGCTCGTCGCGATCATCGCACGGTCGTCGACGGTCACGGGCTTTTCGGCCGCGAGCCCCATGACGAGGAAGGCCATGGCGATGCGGTGGTCGAGATGGGTGCTGACGATGCCGCCGCCGAGGCCCTTGCCGCCCGGTCGCCCCGTGACGCGCAGGAATTCGTGGCCCTCCACGCAGGTCACGCCATTGACCTTCAGCCCGTCGGCAGTCGCGGTCAGCCGGTCGCTTTCCTTGACGCGCAGTTCCTCCACGCCCTCCATCACCGTCTCGCCTTCGGCAAAGGACGCAGCCACGGCGAGAACGGGGTATTCGTCGATCATGAAGGGGGCGCGCGACGGCGGGACGGTTACGCCCTTCAACTCGGAATGACGTACGCGCAGGTCCGCGACGTCCTCGCCGCCGGCATCGCGGCGGTTAAGGAGCTCGATCGAGGCGCCCATTTCGAGCAGCGTTTCGATCAGCCCGGTGCGCGTCGGGTTGATCAGGACGTTCTCGATGGTGATGTCGGAACCCGGCACGATCAGCGCCGCCACCAGCGGGAAGGCTGCGGAGGACGGATCGCCCGGCACCGCGATCGTGCGACCGGTGAGCTTGCCCTCGCCGACGAGGCGGATGTGGCGGACGCCCGTCGCATCGGTCTCGACCTCGAGTTCGGCGCCGAAACCCTTCAGCATCTTCTCGGTGTGGTCACGGGTCATGATCGGCTCGACGACCGTGGTGATGCCCGGCGTATTGAGGCCGGCGAGAAGCACGGCGGATTTGACCTGCGCAGACGCCATCGGGACGCGATAGGTGATCGGCGCTGCGCGCCGGGGCCCGCGAAGCGTCAGCGGCATGCGGTCGCCCTCGGCCGAGGATAGGATTTGCGTGCCGAACTCGCGAAGCGGATCGAGCACACGCTTCATGGGGCGCTTGGACAGGCTGTCATCGCCGATGAAGGTGGTTTCCATGTCATAGGTGCCGACGAGGCCCATGGTGAGCCGCGAGCCGGTGCCGGCATTGCCGAAATCGAGCGGGGTCTCGGCTTCGAGAAGCGCGCCGTTGCCCGTTCCCTGGACGATCCATTCGCCGCCGGTCCTCACGATCACGGCACCCATGGCCTTCATCGCCTCGCCGGTGCGCAGCACGTCCTCGCCTTCCAGAAGGCCGGTGATGCGTGTCTCGCCGGCCGCCAGGCCGCCGAACATCAAGGAGCGGTGAGATATGGACTTGTCGCCGGGCACGCGCACCGTTCCGGCAAGCGGATGGCCTGCGCGGGCGGTCGCTGGGCTGGGCTGGCTTGATGCGGACATTCGTAGCTCATCGGAACAGGCGCGCGGGCGCGGGACATACGGGATGGCGGCTTCCTAACACGCGTTTTCGTGCTGGTCATCCCTGCCCGCCATTCGTGCTCGCCCTGGGCGCGCGGCTAAGGCGATCACCCGTTGACATAGGCTTTGACAGTCGGTCATTCAGTGTTTATGGGGACCGCACTTTTCATCCGAACGCGACCGCCTTGCCTGTCCCGTCGACCGGGACCATGCGGGCGGCGTCGAAGCCCGAAGACACGATGAGGCTCACCGTGGCTAAACCCGAACTTGGCACCAAGCGCATCTGCCCCGAGACGGGCCGTAAGTTCTACGACCTGAACAAGGACCCGGTCGTCTCGCCCTATACCGGACAGTCCTATCCCCGATCCTATTTCGAGAGCGGCTCGCCGATCGAGGAAGAGGAAGAGGTCGAAGAGAAGGAAGTCGAAGAGGTCGAGGAGGGCGACGCCGACACGGTTTCGCTCGAGGAAGCCGACGAGGAAACCAAGGCCGGCTCGGGCGGTCCCGACGTCGACGACAGTGACGACGATGTCGATCTGGACGACGATGACGACGACACGTTCCTGGCCGACGACGAAGACGAGGACGATGACGGCCTCGACGACATAATCGGCGTCGGCGACGACGACGAAGACCACTGACGTCAGGTCGCCTGCCCGAAGCACTGTTTCCCGCGCTTTTGGGCTTGCAATCGATCCGAGGCGGCGCTAGAAGCCGCCTCGCACCGGCAGATACCGCCGGTTCGGGGCCATAGCTCAGCTGGGAGAGCGCCTGCATGGCATGCAGGAGGTCAGCGGTTCGATCCCGCTTGGCTCCACCAATTTCCTATCGCACGACAAGTTTACTGCGCTTACGCCTCCGATGGTGCGAGCGAAAGCTCGGGCCGCAGTCGTGGCCCTGGTCGATGCGAACCCTTTGCAGCTTCGTTCTCGTCACCGATGGCCATCGCAGACCGCTTGCGGGCGATCAGGCCTCCAGCTTACTGTTCACGACATGCCCCAGCATCGCCGAGCGAGGCCCGCGTGAACAGTATTCGATCCCTTCTGGCCGTTCTCTTTCTGCTCGCGTCATCGGCGCCAGGCGCGGCTGCGCAGGAGCGGCCAGGCCCCGATCAGGTCCTGCACAACTGGTATCGCATGGTGCTGGAACTCGTGCGCCATACGCCGACCTATTCGCCGCCGGTCGCCAGCCGCGCCTTCGCCTATCTCGGCGTGACCGCCTATGAGGCCTCGGCGGGCGGCATGGGCCTCGCCTCGCTGGCCGGCCAACTGAACGGTCTTGCGCCCGCGCCTGCCCGCGACGCCGACGCGATCTACGACGAGGCGGTCGTCATGCAGGCGGCGATGGCCTTCGGCGTGCGCAATTTCTTCGGCAACACCGGACCGACCGGCCAGCGTGCGATGAAGGCGATGGAGGCGCAGCTTTCGCAGATCACCACGGCCGGCCGGCCCGAAGACGTCGCCGCGCGCAGCATGGCGTTCGGCGAGGCGGTGGGTGCGCACATTCTCCACTGGTCGAAGGAAGACGGCGGCGCGGTCGTCGAGAATATGGGTTTTCCGTTCAACCACACGCCGAGTGACGGGCCTGGCGCATGGGCGCCGACGAGCCTCGTTGCGCAGCAGCAGGCGCCGCTCTTGCCCGAATGGGGCGACAACCGGACGTTCGCCATGCCGACCGGCGCGTCGTGCCCCCTGCCCCCACCGCCGGCCTACAGCGAGGAAGCCGGCTCCGATTTCCATACCGAGGCGATGGAAGTCTACGAGACGTCGAAGGATTTGACGCCCGAACAGACAGCGATCGCGCGGTTCTGGTCGGACGACCCGATGCTCTCGCCGACGCCGCCCGGCCACTGGATTTCCATCGCAATGGAGATCCTGCAGGAGCGCGGTGCCGACAGTGCTGAACGCGTGGACCTCCTCGCACGCCTCGGCATTGCAATGGCCGATGCCTTTATCGGCTGCTGGCATGCGAAATACGAGTTCGACCTCATCCGGCCCGTCACTTATATCCGCCGTCTGATCGAGCCCGAATGGCAACCGATCCTGATCACGCCACCCTTCCCGGAATATCCGAGCGGACACTCGACGCAGTCGGGCGCGGCCGCGGCGGTGCTGACGGCGCATTTTGGCGAAGGGTTCGCTTTCGACGACGCAACGCATGTCGACGAAGGGCTTGGCGTACGATCTTATCCGGACTTTGAGGCCGCGGCGGAGGAAGCGGCCATGTCGCGGCTTTATGGCGGCATCCACTTTCGCGCCGCGATCAAGCGCGGGCTCGAGCAAGGCTATTGCATAGGCGCCCATGCGACCGCGCTGAAGACGGTGAACTAGAATGCGTCGCGCAATCATTGCCGTGGCAGCCGTGACGCTGATCGCTCCGGGCGCATATGCGCAGGCGATCCCGACATTTGTCGAAGAGACTGACATTTCCGGCGTCGACAGCGTGTTCGAAGGCGAGTGGGAATACATGGTCGGCGGCGGTGTCGCCGTCCTTGACTGCAGCGGCGACGGCCTTGCCGACATGCTGCTGGCCGGAGGCTCGGCGCCGGCAAAATTCTATCGGAATGTCGGCGCGGTGGGCGGCGAACTGCGTTTCGAGGCGGTGGAAAGCGGAGCGGAGTTCGACAAGATCGTCGGCGCCTATCCCCTCGACATCGACGGCGACGGCATTACCGATATCGTCCTGCTGCGCGTCGGCGAAAACATCGTCCTGCGCGGGCTTGGCGAATGCCGCTTCGAGCGGGCAAATGACGATTGGGGCTTCGATGGCGGCGATGCCTGGTCGACCGCCTTCGCCGCGACCTGGGAAAAGGGCGCGGCCTTTCCAACGCTCGCCATCGGGAACTATGTCGACCGCAACGAGCAGATGTTTCCCTGGGGGTCGTGCACCGCAAACTGGCTGCACCGTCCGGCAGGACAAGAGCGCCGCTTCGCGCAGCCTGTGCCGCTGACGCCCAGCCATTGCGCACTTTCCATGCTGTTCACCGACTGGAACCGCTCGGGTACGCCAAGCCTGCGGGTCTCGAACGACCGCGAATATTACAAGGGCGGGCAGGAACAACTCTGGCATGTTCGGCCGGGCGAGGCGCCGGCGCTCTACACGGCCGAGGAAGGCTGGCAGCGGCTGCGTATCTGGGGCATGGGGATCGCCTCGTACGATCTCGGCTTTGACGGCTATCCGGACTATTTCCTGACCAGCATGGCCGACAACAAGCTGCAACGGCTCGTCGCGCCGGAAGCGGGCGATTTGCTGCCGCGATATGACGACATTGCCTTTGCCAAGGGCGTGACGGCACACCGGCCCTATGTCGGTGGTGAAATCCAGCCGAGCACGGCTTGGCACGCGCAGTTCGAGGACGTCAACAATGACGGGCTGGTCGACCTTTTCGTTGCCAAGGGCAATGTATGGGAGATGCCGGACTTCGCACGGAAGGACCCGAACAACCTCCTGATCCAGAAGCCCGACGGCACATTCGTCGAGACAGGCGATATTGCGGGCGTCGCAAGCTTGCTGACCGGGCGCGGCGCGGCGATCGCCGATTTCAATCTCGACGGGCTGCTCGATCTCGTCGTCGTCAACAGGCACGACAAGGCGCAGGTCTGGCGAAATGCGAGCAAGGATGCCGGAGGCTGGGTGCAGGTGAAGCTTGCTCAGGACGGGCCGAACCGCGACGCAGTCGGCGCGTGGATCGAGGTCAAGCGCGGCGACGTCACGATGCGCCGGGAAGCGCCGTCCGGCGGCGGCCATGTCAGCGGCCAGTCCGGCTGGTGGCACTTTGGCCTTGGCGATCTGGATGAGACCGAAATCCGCGTCATCTGGCCGGACGGCACGGAAGGCGACTGGGCACGCGTGGCGGCGGACGGGTTCTACGTGCTGGCGCGCGATGACCAGCCGCGCGCGTGGGAGCCTAGCGGCCGTTGACTTTCCGCCAGGCCGCGAAGTCGGTCAGCGTATTTTCGTCGGTCGCCGGATAGAGGCCGAGGATCGAGCGGCCCTTTTTCACCTCTTCCGTGACGAAATCCTCGAAGGCGGTCATCTCGACCGCCTCGGCCGCAAGTTCGTCGGCGAGATGAGCGGGAATCACGACCACTCCGTCGCCGTCGCCGACGACAATGTCGCCGGGAAAGACCGGGGTGTCGCCGCAGCCGATCGGCACGTCGATGTCGATCGCCTGGTGCAGCGTCAGGTTCGTCGGAGCGGAGGGACGGTTGTGATAGGCGGGGATGTCCAGGCCGGCGATCTCGGGCGAATCGCGAAACCCGCCATCGGTGACGATGCCGGCCACGCCCCGCACCATGAGGCGCGTGACCAAGATGCCACCGGCGGACGCGGCGCGCGGGTCCTTGCGGCTGTCGATGACCATCACGGCGCCGGGCGGGCAGTCTTCGATCGCCTTGCGCTGGGGATGGGCGCGATCGCGAAAGACCTCAAGCCGGTTCAGATCCTCGCGCGCGGGCATGTAGCGCAAGGTGAAGGCCTCGCCGACCATTGTCGGCTTGGAGGGATCGAGCGGGCGCACGTCCTGTATGAACTGGTTGCGCAGGCCCCGCTTGTAGAGCGCGGTGCACAGCGTCGCCGTCGAGACGGTCCTGAGTTTGTCGCGGGTTTCAGCCGACAGGGCCATGCACTGCTCCTCAGTAGATCGCGGGCTCGTCCACCGGACGGCCGAATTCGGTTTCAAGGAAGTCGAAATCGCAGCCTTCGTGGGCCTGGCGGATGTGGCGGGAGAACATCCAGCCATAGCCTCGCTCATAACGCGGCTCGGGCGCGGTCCATGCGGCCTTGCGCGCCGACAGTTCCGCGTCGCTGACTTCCAGCCGGATCGAACGGGCAGGAATGTCGAGGCTGATCAGGTCGCCGGTTCTGACCAGCGAGAGGGGGCCGCCGACGAAGGATTCAGGGGAGACGTGCAGGATGCAGGCGCCATAGCTCGTGCCGCTCATCCGCGCGTCGGAAATGCGCACCATGTCGCGCACGCCTTGTCGCACCAGCTTTTTCGGGATCGGCAACATGCCCCATTCGGGCATGCCGGGACCGCCGAGCGGTCCCGCATTCCGCAAGATCAGGACATGGTCGGCGGTGACGTCGAGATCGTCGCGATCGATCACCGCCTTCATCGAGGGGTAGTCGTCGAAGACGAGCGCGGGACCGGTGTGGCGCTGGAAGCGCGGCTCGCAGGCGCTGGGCTTGATGACGCAGCCTTCCGGCGCGAGATTGCCCTTCAGCACGGCGAGCGCGCCTTCGCTGTAAATCGGATTGGCGAGCGGGCGGATGACATCCGCGTCGTGAACCTCCGCTCCGGAGATATTCTCGCCGAGCGTGCGGCCGGTGACGGTGATGCAATCGGCGTCGAGGTGATCGCCGAGCGTGGCCATCATCGCCGGCATGCCGCCGGCATAGAAGAAGTCCTCCATCAGATATGTTTCGCCGCTCGGACGGATATTGGCGATGACCGGAACCGTTCGGCTGGCGCGGTCGAAATCGTCGAGGCCGATATCGGCGCCGGCACGGCGCGCCATCGCGATCAGATGGATGATGGCGTTGGTGGAACAGCCCATTGCCATGGCGACCGCAATGCCGTTCTGGAAGGCCTCCCGCGTCTGGATGCCGGAGGGCTTCAAATCTTCCCAGACCATCTCGACGGCGCGGCGGCCGGAAGCGGACGCCATGCGGATATGGTTGGAATCGGCAGCGGGGATGGAGGACGCGCCGGGCAGCGTCATGCCGATCGCCTCGACGATGCCGGTCATGGTCGATGCGGTACCCATGGTCATGCAGGTGCCGTAGGAGCGTGCGATACCGCCTTCCAGCCCCTGCCAGTCGGCATCGGTGATGTTGCCGGCACGGCGCTCGTCCCAGTATTTCCAGGCGTCGGAGCCCGAGCCGAGGACGCGGCCCTTCCAGTTGCCGCGCAGCATCGGGCCGGCAGGCACGAAGATTGCGGGGATGTTCGCACTCGTCGCGCCCAGAAGCAGCGCGGGCGTGGTCTTGTCGCAACCTCCCATCAGCACGACCCCATCGAGCGGGTGCGAACGGATCAGTTCCTCGACATCCATGGCGAGCAGGTTGCGGTAAAGCATCGTCGTCGGCTTGACGTTGCTCTCCGACAGGGACAGCGCCGGAAGCTCGACCGGGAAGCCGCCGGCCTGCAGCACGCCGCGCTTGACGTCGTCTGCGCGCTGGCGGAAGTGGGCATGGCAGGGGTTCAGGTCCGACCAGGTGTTGATGATGCCGATGACCGGCCGGCCGGCCATCTCTTCGTTCGCATAGCCCATCTGCATCATGCGCGAACGATGGCCGAAACTGCGCAGGTCGTCCGGAGCGAACCAGCGCGCGCTGCGCAGCTCAGCCGGCTTCTTCTTGTTCATCAATACCCGCCTCCCGGAATGAATATCGCGGCCTCTCCCAACCGCGCCGCATGATTGCGGCATTGTGCAGGGCTGTAAAGTGTATTGACAACTGGGCGGCCTTCATGGTGCGCTCCCGATCCGAGCGACAACCCCGCCGGCACCGACCCGGGGGACGCATCTGGGAGGAACAGCGTGACGCAAACGGGGCTCAGAATCCCCCCGGCGATCTGGCGCGGCCAGGCGGCGGACATCCTGTCGGCCTGGGGGCTGCCCCCCGATCACGCCGCCACGACGGCCGATGTGCTCACCGAGGCCGACCTGATGGGGATCGAATCGCACGGCCTGGCGATGCTGTCCCTTTATGAGCGACAGATTCAAGAAGGCGGCGCCAATCCGCAACCGGAGATTCGCATCGTTCACGACCACGCGGCCGTCGCGCTGATCGACGCCGATGGCGGGTTCGGCCAGACGCCGTCGATGCTGGCTACGCAGATGGCCGGCGAACGGGCGGAGACGTTCGGTATCGCGGCCGTCGCGATCCGCAATTCCAACCACTACGGCGCGGCGGGCATCTATGCGCGACGCCTGGCAGAACGGGGGCTCATCGGGTGGTCGACCTCGTCGGTCTGGCGCTCCGCGATCGTGCCGACCGGCGGAGTTGAGCCACGGCTCGGCACCAATCCGATCGCCTTTGCGGCGCCCTGTGCCGGACAGCGCCCGTTCCTGCTCGACATGGCGACGTCCACGGCGGCAATCGGCAAGTTGAAGCTCGCGGAACGCGCCGAAAAATCCATTCCAGCCGGATGGGCGCTCGACCGGCAGGGCCGGCCGCAGCTCGACCCAGCAGCGGCGCTTCTCGACACGCTGCTTGTGCCGCTCGGAGGCCACAAGGGCTACGGGCTGGCGACGATGGTCGAGATTCTTTCCAGTACGCTGTCGGGCGCGGCGATGACGCCGCTGCGCGGCACGCCCGCCGGGCGGCACGATGTCGGCCATTTCGTCATGGCGATCGACCCAGCGCTCTTGCGTGGCTCGCGCAAGGCCTTCGAAGACGACATGGCGCAAATGATGGACGCCTTGCGCGCAACGCCGTGCTTTGACGAGTCCGTGCCGGTGATGGTGGCGGGCGACCCCGAATATCGCCGCGAGGACGAGCGCAAGGCGCAGGGCATTCCGCTGCCCGCCAAGCTCGGGCGACAGCTCCGCGACGTCTGCGAGCGCGCCGGCGTGCCGTTTGTCTTCGAGGAGGAGGCGGTGCCCGGCTGAAGATTCCGGGCGCATCAATCGAGAATTCGACAGGTCCAACAGGGAGGAAGACCGACGATGAAAACTCAAATGCTCACAGCACTGACCGTGATCGCCGTTGCGGCGATTGCCGTACCGGCGCAGGCCCAGCAATTGCGGTTGATGACAGGGCCGCAGGGCGGCGCCTGGTATCCGCTCGGCGGAGCCATGCAAGCCATGGCGAGCGATGCCGGCATCGCGCAAATTCAGGTCCTGCCCGGTGGCGGCATCGCCAATGTGCAGGGCGTCCAGAACGGCGACGCAGACATCGGCTTCGGCAATTCGATCTCGACCGTCGACGCGATCGAGGGTCGCGAGCCGTTCGAGGCGGAAGCCGACAATGTGTGCAACGTCGCGACGCTCTACCCGCAATATTTCCAGATGGTCGCTTCGAAGGCGAGCGGCATCGAGACCGTCGAGGATTTCGCCGGTAAACGGCTCAACACGCAACCCGTCGGCAACACGGCAGAGCAGGTCGTGCGGGCCGTGCTCGAGACGGCCGGTTTGTCCTATGACGACCTGTCCGCCGTCGACTTCGTTTCCTACTCCGATGGCGTCGCGCTGGTGCAGGACAACAACTCCGACATCCTGGCGCTGGGAACCACCATTCCGTCCTCGGCGGTGATGGATCTGGCAAACAGCGCGGACCTGACCGTCGTGCCGCTCGATGACGCCTTCATCGAAAAGATGCGGACCGAGATCAACCCCGGCTACACCGGCCTGACCATACCCGGCGGCACGTATCCGGGACAGGACGAAGACGTGACGGCGGTCGGCTACGCGACCCACATCGTCGCGCGCTGCGACCTCGAGGCCGAGATCGTCGAGGGATTGCTCACGCAGATGTGGGAAAACCGCGAGGACCTAGCCGCGATCGCCGCTGTGATGAGTGACCTGTCGCTCGAACAGATGGCGCAGGACATCGGCGTGCCCATGCATGAGGGCGCAACGGCCTTCTACGAAGTGAACGGCGTCGCGCAGTAGGGCAGTTTCGGGCGGGCATGGCCGAGCCATGCCCGCCCGCTTGCGTTTAGCCTTGGCCGCAAGGCAGATGACACCGAGGAGGGTGGCATGTCCCGCTACGAAGTTCTGATGAAGAAGCTCGTGACGTTCGTAGCCGTGACGATGAGCCTTTTTCATCTCTACATCGCCTGGGCAGGGCCGCCCAACGCGTTCACCTTGCGCGCGACCCATTTCGGCTTCGCGCTCGTCCTTGCCTATCTGACGCTTCCGCTGTTCAGCCGGCGGGGGGCAAAGGCACCCGGACCTTTCGACTGGCTGTTCGTGGCCGGCGCGGTCGTCGCCTGCGCCTATCCGATCTTCTACCAGCAGTATTTCAACACCCGCATGGCCTATGTCGGCCCGGTCTCGACCAGCGACCAGGCGATGGCGATCCTGATGATCCTCGTCGTTCTGGAAGCGGCGCGGCGCGCGATGGGTCCCATCCTGGCAGTGACGGCGCTCCTTTTCCTCGGCTACCAGATCTTCTTCACCAACACGCGCTTTCTGCGGCTGCTCGAATACCAATACATGACGACCGACGCGCTGTTCGGAATCCCCGCGCAGGTGTCGGCGACCTATGTCGTTCTGTTCGTCATCTTCGGCGCGCTCGCCGAGCGGATGGGCATCGGCAAGCTGTTCACCGATTTCGCGCTGGCGCTGACCGGCCACACGGCGGGCGGCCCGGCAAAAGTGGCGGTGGTGACGTCCGGCCTGTTCGGCTCGGTCTCGGGGTCGGCGGTGGCCAATGTGATGACCACCGGCACCTTCACCATTCCGCTGATGAAGCGGATCGGCTATCCGAAGGCGTTTTCGGGCGCCGTCGAGGCGGTGGCATCGACCGGCGGGCAGATCATGCCGCCGATCATGGGAGCCGCCGCCTTCGTGATGGCCGAATTCATGGGCGTCAGCTATCTGACGATCGCCTCCTACGCCCTTTTGCCGGCCTTCCTCTACTACCTCGCCGTTTTCCTCGCCGTCCATTTCGAGGCGAAAAAGCAGGGGCTCAAGGGCCTGCCCAGGGCCGATCTTCCGCGCGTGTGGGAAGTGCTGAGCGAACGCGGCCACCTTTTCCTGCCGCTGGTGCTCATCATCGGCGCGCTCATGATGGGACGCTCGGCGCAGTTCTCGGCCCTGGTGGGCATTCTCTCCGTCGTGCCGGTCGTCCTGATGCGCAAGACGACGCGCGCCGAGTTCTCGATCGCCAAGCTGATCGACGGGCTCGAGGCCGGCGCCATCAACGCCGTCATCGTGGCGCTCGCCTGCGCGGCGGCAGGCATCGTCATCGGCGTCATCGCGCAGACCGGGCTCGGACTGACCTTCACCGGCATCGTCCGCGCCGCGGCGCAGAACATGCTGCTGCCGGCCCTGCTCCTGACCATGGTGGCGGGTATCATCCTGGGCATGGGCATGCCGACGACGCCGGCCTACATCGTCCAGGTCGCGCTTCTGGTGCCCGCCCTGGTGCGTCTTGGTGTGCCGGTCGAGGCGGCGCACATGTTCGTCTTCTACTTCGCCATCCTGTCGGCGATCACGCCGCCTGTCGCCATCGCGGTCTATGCGGCAGCGGGATTAAGTCGCGGCGGCATCTGGGAGACGAGCTGGGAGGCGGTGAAGTTGGGCCTCACCGGCTACATCATCCCGTTCATGTTCGTCTTCGGGCCGGCGTTGCTGATGATCGGCGAATGGCAGGACATCGTGCTCGCCGCGATCTCGGCCACGATCGGCGTGACCCTTCTTGCCGGCGCCCTCACCGGATACTTCATCAAGCCGGCGAGTTGGATCACCCGCCTCCTGTTCTTTGCAGCCGCCCTGTCGCTCATCAAGACCGGGTTCGTGACGGATGCGATCGGGCTGGCCCTTGCGGGCGTGGGTACGTTGGTCAACATCAAATGGCCGGCGCCCGAACTGCCGCCGCGCACGCAAAATGCGAGCGCCGGCCCGGTCGAGGCACCGGATCATGCGCCGGTCGAGCCGACCGACATGCTGGAGGTGGAGGCGCACGCAGCGGAGCGGCCGGTCGAAGGAGGGCGCGCCTGAGCGGGCGCGTACCGGGCTCATTTCGCCTCAGGGATGGCGCTGATAGTCGGTCGTTCGGCTGCGCGCCTGGATGAGATGGTAGTGCATCAGGACGCCTGCCCCGGCCCGATCTCGCAAGGAGATGGCGTCGTAGATCTGGCGATGTTCGGCCAGGACCCGCTCGCGCCGTGCCTGTGACCCGGCGCGGCTCAGGCTGACAGCGACGTCAATGCCACCGAGCATCAACTCGCGCATCGATTCCAGAAGCGCAGGGAAAATCTCGTTGCCCGTCGCTTCGGCAACGGCGCGGTGGAAGGCGAAATCCGCGTCGCTGTCGTTGTCGCTGGCCTCAAGCGCGGCAAGCGCGGCGGCGATCGATTCCAGATGCGCTTCGGTCGCGCGCTCGGCGGCCAGCGCCGCGATCTGCGGTTCGAGCGCCATGCGCGCCTCAAATCCGCGTAACAGCCGTGCCACGTCGGAAACGGCGGCGAAATCGGTGAGCCGGGCCGGCGGGCGATGCTTGACAAACGAGCCGGAGCCGCGCCGCGCATAGACGAGCCCGTCGGCCTGAAGCCGCATCAGCGCCTCGCGCACGACCGGGCGCGAAACCTTGAACGCACGGCAGATCTCCGATTCCGACGGCAGGCGGTCGCCCTCCTTCAGGCGACCGAGCATGATCTGTTCGAGAAGCTGGCCGTAAAGATTGTCGGCAAGCTTCTCGCGGCGGGCGGGAGTGATTTCAATCTTCATGGATCGCAACGGCCTTGGGGACAACAGATCCTTATCTGGCATTTGTCTATGCGCTCGCCATCGTCAAGTGGGCACGTCCTTATCCCGGCATCGGAATGTCCTGCGTGAACTTCGGCACGTGATAGCCTTTTTGCACCGCCTCGCGGCGGGCAAGTTCGATATACCAGCGCTTCACATTGGCGAAGTCGTTGAGGTCGACGTCCTGCCATTCGTAGCGTGATACCCACGGCCAGATCGCCATGTCGGCGATCGAATAATCAGGACCGGCGACATGCGCCTCGCGACCAAGCTGCCCGTCGAGCACGCCGTAAAGGCGCCGCACCTCCTTGGCGAAACGCTCCTCGGCGAAGGGCGCCTTGCCGCGATTGAACTTGAGATACTGATGGGCCTGGCCGAGCATCGGCCCAAGGCCGCCCATCTGCCACATCAGCCATTCCAATACCTTCATCCGGGCCTTCGGCTCTGTCGGCAGGAAGCGACCGGTCTTTTCAGCGAGATAGATCAGGATCGCGCCGGATTCGAACACCGACTGCCCTGTTTCCCGGTCGACGATCGCGGGGATCTTGTTGTTGGGGGAGATTTTCAGGAAGTCGGGCGCGAACTGTTCGTCCTTGCCGATATCGACAGAGTGGACCTCGTAGGGCAGCGCCATTTCCTCGAGCGCGATCGAAACCTTGCGTCCGTTCGGCGTCGTCCAGGTGTAGAGATCGATCATCAAATGTCTCCGGATTCGAATGGATTGCGGATCAGGCGAAGCGGGCGCGCAGCGCGTCGCTGCCGCGGGCAAGAAGACCGAGGTCGCTGCCGACGGCAACGAAGAGACAGCCTTCGTCCAGCCAGCGCTTCGCGTCGGCCTCGACAGGCGCGAGGATGCCGGCCACCTTGCCCGCCGCGCGGATGCGACGGATCGCGCCGGAGATCGTCTCCTTTACAGTCTCGTGGCCGGAATTGCCAAGATGGCCGAGATCGGCGGCAAGATCAGACGGGCCGATGAAGATGCCGTCGACGCCGTCCACCGCGGCAATCTCCTCGATGTTGTCGACCGCGGCGCGCGTCTCGATCTGAACGAGTAGGCAAATCTCGTCATTGGCACGGACGAAATAATCCCCAACGCGGCCAAAGCCGTTGGCGCGATTGCTGACGGAGACACCGCGTATGCCGTGCGGAGGATAGCGCATGGCGGCGACGGCGGCTTTTGCCTCCGCTGCATCCTGCACGAAGGGAACGAGCAGGGTCTGCGCGCCGATATCGAGGAAGCGCTTGATGGCGACGGGATCGTTCCAGGCCGGGCGCACGACCGGGCTCGACGGCGCGTGCGCGACCGCCTGCAACTGCGCGTGGACGGCGGGAAGTTCGTTCGGCGCGTGTTCGGTGTCGATCAAGAGCCAATCGAAGCCGGCCTCCGCCAAGGGCTCGATCGCCACGTTGCTGGTCAGGCTGCACCAGAGCCCGATCTGCGGCCGGCCGGCCTTCAGCGCCGCCTTGAACCGGTTTTCCTGCATTGCCACCACATGCGCCTCCACTTCGCTTTCGGCATAGTTATCAGGAAAGTTGACAGATTGCACGATGCACGACCAAATCGCCAGCAACGAAGATCGGGAGGGATCATGAGCGCGACGGACAAGACCGCCATCGTCACCGGAGCGGGAACGGGCATCGGCAAGGCGATCGCCGCAGGACTGGTCGCGGCGGGGTTTCGCGTCGCACTTGCCGGCCGCCGGGCGGACGTGCTGGAAGCTGCAGCGCGCGAGATGAGCGACGATCCGGAGCAAGCGCTCGCTATGCCAACGGATATCGGCGACCCCGCCGCCGTGGCGCGTCTCTTCGATACCGTCGAGGCTCGCTTTGGCCGACTCGACCTGCTCGTCAACAATGCCGGCACCAACACGCCGGCCGTGCCGATCGAGGAATTGAGCTTTGCCCAATGGAATGCGGTCCTGGGCGCGAACCTCACCGGGGCGTTCCTGTGCACGCAGGCCGCATTTCGCATCATGAAACGTCAGAACCCGCGCGGCGGACGCATCCTCAATAACGGATCGCTGTCCGCGACGACGCCGCGGCCGCACTCGGCGCCATATACGGCGACCAAGCACGCCATCACCGGCCTGACCAAGGCGACGGCGCTCGACGGGCGCGAGTTCGGCATCGCATGCGGGCAGTTCGACGTCGGAAATGCCGCAACCGACATGACGCAGCGCATGACCGCAGGCGTGCTGCAGGCCGATGGACGCCGGATGACGGAGCCGCGCATGGATGTGCGGCACGTCGCGGACGCGGTGGTCCACATGGCCAGCCTGCCGCCGGAGGCAAACATCCTGTTTCTCAATGTGATGGCCACGAACATGCCGTTCGTCGGACGAGGGTAGGCATGAGCCGCGAAGACGCCATTTCCCGCGCGCGGTCGCATTTCGACTCCGGGGATTTTCGCGACGTGCTCGCACGGCGCGTCGCCATCCGAACGGAAAGCCAGGAGCCGGCATCGCGCAGCGAACTCGACCGCTATGTCGCCGAGGAAATTCGGCCCGAGCTCGAAGCGCTCGGCTTTTCCTGCCGGATCGCCCGGCATGAGCGCGCGCAGGGGCCGTTCCTGATCGCCGAGCGGATCGAGGACGAGGCGCTGCCAACCGTGCTCGGCTACGGCCATGGCGACGTCACGCGCGGACAGGCGGAGCGCTGGCAGGACGGGCTTTCGCCCTGGACGCTGACCGAACGCGACGGCCGCTGGTACGGGCGCGGAATTGCAGACAACAAGGGCCAGCACACGGTCAACATCGCCGCTCTGCGCGCCGTTCTGGAAGCGCGCGGCAAGCTCGGCTTCAACGCGAAATACCTGATCGAGATGGGCGAGGAAATCGGCTCGCCAGGCTTGCGCGAGCTTTGCACGGCGGAAAAGCAGGTGGTCAGGGCCGATCTGCTGATCGCGTCGGACGGGCCGCGCCTCTCGGTGGATCGACCGACGATTTTCCTCGGCTCGCGCGGCGGCATCTCCTTCGACCTCAGGATCAACGCACGGTCAGGCGCGCATCATTCGGGCAACTGGGGCGGGCTTCTGTCCAACCCCGCCGTCCAGCTCGCCCATGCCATCGCAGCTCTGATCGGGGCGAAGGGGCGCATTCTCGTACCGGAACTGAAACCGGCCGAGGTGCCCGCCAGCGTGCGCGAAGCGCTAGCCGACTGTCCGGTCGTCGACGTTGAGGACGGACCGCAGATCGATCCCGAATGGGGCGAGCCGGGCCTTTCCGCTGCCGAGAAGGTGTTCGGCTGGTGCACGCTCGAAGTCCTTGCCTTCGAGGCGGGCGACCCGCGTGCACCGGTGAATGCTATTCCCGGCCGTGCCTTCGCGCGGCTGCAATTGCGCTTCGTCGTCGGCATCGATGCTGAAGGGGTCGTGCCGGCAGTCAAACGGCATCTCGATAAGGCCGGCTTCGGCCATGTCGAGGTGTCGGCGGCGGACGAGGAGATGTTCCGCGCAACGCGGCTCGACCCTGCCGATCCCTGGGTCCGATTTGCGGCCCGCTCGATCGGGCGGACGACCGGACAACGCCCTGCGATCCTGCCAAATCTCGGGGGATCGCTGCCCAATGACGCCTTTGCCGACATCCTCGGCCTTCGCACGATCTGGGTGCCGCATTCCTATGCCGGATGCTCGCAGCATGCTCCGGACGAACACCTGCCGCCGCGTTTGCTGCGCGAGGGCCTGGAGATGATGGCGGGGCTTTATTGGGACATCGGCTCCGGTGAGACGCCTGCGCTGACGGGCTGACACCGCAACCGGAACATGCAGCGCGGCAGCAGGCCGGGGCCAATGTTTCGCCAGGACTCCAAATGTGTTCGCGCAAGGGTTGTGCGACCGCACCCGTGCCCCATTCGCCTCCTACCCGCCATAATATCTTCAACGGGTATGGACCAAGTACATGACGGCTCGTCTCCTCCGCTTCTGCGGCATCGCGCTGGCAGGCACGATTGCTCTCGGCCTGTCGGCCGGCATCGCCACCGCCCAGTGCGGCAGCGCTTCCTGGTATGCGCTGACCTCCAAGACGGCCTCGGGCGAGCGGATGAACCCGGATGGAATGACGGCGGCGCATCGCAGCCTGCCCTTCGGCACCAAGATCAAGGTGATCAACCAGCGCAACGGCAAGGAAGTCGTCGTGCGCGTCAACGATCGTGGGCCGTTCACAAAAGGACGCGTGCTCGACCTGTCGCGCGGCGCTGCAAACAAGCTCGGCTTCATCAATGCCGGGCACACCAAGATTTGCCTTGAAGATGTCGGCTGAGTCGCGTCGGAAGCGCTTGAGCGCGGCCCGCCTGAGGCCGCCGCGCGAGCGGATCAGATCGGCTGTCGCGAGCGCGGGTTTGGCGCGGCCGTAGAGAGAGCCCTGCCCCATGCGGCAGCCATGGTCAGCCAGGCGTCTGGCCTGCGCCCGCGCCTCGATTCCCTCCGACTCCGCGTCCATGCCAAGGCCGGCGCACATCGCCAGGATCGCCTTGGCGGTGTGTTCTGAAGCGATGGGTCATGATCGCGGCAACGCTGCGCGCGGAAACTGCCATGGAAAGGCTTCCGGAAAGTATGGCCGTCTGGCGATACCAGGCGGGATGCTCGAACGACCGATTGGCAAGGCGGCGCGAAGCGACTAGATCAAGGGCCAGCCCGCACCAAGCGTCCCCGACCGGAGCCTTTCATGAGCCTGAAGATCGCATTCCAGATGGACCACGTCTCGACCGTTTCTATCGCGGGCGACACCACATTCGCGCTGGCACTGGAAGCGCAGCGGCGGGGGCACGAACTCTTCCATTACACGCCCGAGCGTCTTTCCATGCGCAATGGCGATGTGACCGCACGTGTCGAGACGATGCGCGTGGACGACGTCAAGGGCGCGCATTTCACGCTCGGCGAGTTGCAGCGCGTGAACCTTGCCGAAATGGACGTGGTGCTTTTGCGCCAAGATCCGCCGTTTGACATGAACTACATCACGACGACGCATCTTCTCGAGCGCATCCATCCGAAGACGCTGGTCGTCAACGACCCCGCCTGGGTGCGAAACTCGCCGGAGAAGATCTTCGTCACCGAGTTCGCGGACCTGATGCCCGAAACGCTGATCACCAAGGACCCGCAGGAAGTCGCCGATTTCCGTCGCGAGGCCGGCGACATCATCATCAAGCCGCTCTACGGCAATGGCGGCGCGGGCATCTTCCACCTGCACGAGGCCGATCGGAATCTCGCCTCGCTTCTGGAAATGTTCGGCCAGATGTTCCGCGAGCCCTATATCGTTCAGCGCTACCTCAAGGATGTGCGCAAGGGCGACAAGCGCATCATCCTCATCGACGGCGAGCCGGTGGGCGCGATCAACCGCGTGCCGGCCGAGCACGATTCCCGCTCCAACATGCATGTGGGCGGCCGGGCCGAGAAGACCGAACTGACTTCGCGTGAACGCGACATCTGCGCCCGGATCGGGCCCTCGTTGAAGGAGCGCGGCTTCATCCTCGTCGGCATCGACGTGATCGGCGACTACATGACCGAGATCAACGTCACGTCGCCGACCGGCGTGCGCGAGGTCAAGAAGTTCGGCGGGGCTGACATCGCAGCGCTGTTCTGGCATGCGGTGGAAGCCAGGCGGAACTAATGTTCCGCCTCCACAACCAGGGACAACCCGGCTGCAACTTATGCTCCATTTTGTTCGTGTCTTGTTCTTGATTTGATCTGGAAACCATGCTTGTCTTTCCGCAAGGAGAGAAAAGACATGGTTTCACGGGTTCGAACGATCGCGTTTCAAGGCATCGAAACGGTGCCGGTCGACGTCCAGGTGATGGTCGCGCCCGGCAAGATCGGCATGAACATCGTAGGACTTGGTGACAAGGCTGTCGCCGAAAGCCGCGAGCGGGTCCAGGCCGCGCTCCACGCGTCGGGCCTTTCGATGCCGGCAAAGAAGGTCACGATCAATCTGGCACCGGCGGACCTGCCGAAGGAAGGCAGCCATTACGACCTGCCGATCGCGCTGGGACTGATAGCGGCGCTGGGGGCGATCCCGTCCGACGCGCTGGAGGGCTATGTCGTGCTGGGCGAGCTTGCGCTCGATGGCACGATCGCGGCCGTCGCCGGCGTGCTTCCGGCGGCAATCGGGGCCCATGCGCAAGGGCGCGGACTCATCTGCCCCTCCGCCTGCGGTTCGGAGGCAGCATGGGCGGGGGCCGAGATCGACATCCTGGCGCCGCGCAGCCTGATCGCCATGGCAAACCATTTCCGCGGCACGCAGGTGCTCGGCCGGCCCGAGGCGATGATCGATCCGCAGCCTTGCAACCAGCCCGATCTCGCCGACATCAAGGGCCAGGAAAGCGCCAAGCGCGCGCTCGAGGTCGCAGCGGCCGGCGGGCACAATCTGCTCATGTTGAGAACAAAAGACCCCGCACCAATCAGGCAGCGACTGCCGCTTGCGGCGTAACTCCGTCGACCCCGTCCACCACGTCCAACTCCGAGGCGTCCTCAGCCCATTGAGCGCTCTTCGGCTCGGGGGTCGGCGTCACCTCCCGTGCCAGCTTGCCGTCAAGATCGCGATAGATCGTGTAGCGGTTCCCTCGAAAGTCCATGTGGAGCCACTTCAGGTAGGTGCCGAAGGTTTCCAGCTCGAAGCGGTTCGTCTTGATCAGCAGCATTTCGTCAGTCCGTGTAGCGGGAGACAGCCCCCCGGTTGCCTTGACCCGATGCGGGTCGACCTATCCATGTTCCGATTTGTCGACCCGATGCAAGCGGAATATGTTGCAATTACAATGGATTAGCTCCACTTGCGGAGCCGCTCCATATTGGGATCAGTTCCCGTGCAGGACTGTTAACGGCTGGACCGCGACCCGCTCGGCATGGCGACGGTCAAAGGCGACCTCCCAAGCAGCCTCAACGGTGTACCGCTCGTCGGCCTCGTAGGTCACCAGCTGGGCCCCGTTGGTGGACATAGCCTCGCACCCAGCGGGCGACGGGTACCATAGCTGTGATTTTTCGTGGAATGAGGACCCTGTTTAAGGGGTGATTTTCGTCCAAACGGGACCCCTTAACGTGGGGTCATCAAAGTGCCTCCGGTTTCATCGGAGGCATTTGTGTTTTGGATGTTGATTGT
>NZ_JAAAMH010000059.1 GCF_024105655.1 Aliihoeflea sp. 40Bstr573 | reverse complement strand
ATATGTATCCAATGGTCGAGGTTCCCGACCTGTTGAGGGAAGTGCATGAATGGACCGGCTTTGCGGATTGCTTCACGCATGTTCGCACCGGCGACGTCCCAAGAAATGTCTCGGCCATGCTGGCCGGCGTACTGGCGGATGCGACCAACCTTGGTCCGAAACGGATGGCCGGCGCGTCCAAAGGCATCAGCGCTCACCAGATCAGTTGGATGCGAACCTTCCATGCTCGGTCGGAGACCTACCGCGCGGCGCAGGCCTGCGTGACGGACGCACACAGCCGCCATCCGCATTCTCGCCTTTGGGGCAATGGCACGACGTCATCATCTGATGGCCAATTCTTTCGCGCGAGCGACCGAGCCGCAAAGCGCGGCGACGTCAATCTGCATTACGGCAGCGAACCCGGCTCAAAGTTCTACAGTCATCTTTCCGATCAGTACGGCTACTTCAGCATCTTGCCCATCAGCCCGACCGAAAGTGAGGCGGCTTATGTGCTCGATGGGCTATTCGATCAGGACACAGTCCTCGACATCCAGGAACACTTCACCGATACGGGTGGCGCGAGTGATCACATCTTCGGCCTGTTCGCCCTCATAGGCAAACGCTTCGCGCCGCGACTGCGCAACCTCAAGGACCGGAAATTGCACACCTTCGAGAAAGGCGATGCACATCCGGCACTATCCAGCCACATTGGCGCCCCGATCAACACCACACTGATACTCGATCACTGGGATGATCTCCTCCATCTGGCGGCGTCGATCACCACGCGATCCGTGGTGCCGTCCACAATCCTGAAGAAGCTGTCCGCATCTCCGAAGGAAAGCCAACTCGCACGAGCGCTGCGCGAGCTCGGCCGCATCGAGCGCTCGCTCTTCATGATCGAGTGGTACTCAAGTCCCGCACTACGCCGGCGTTGCCAGGCCGGCCTCAACAAGGGTGAGGCGGCACATAAGCTGAAGCGCGCCGTCTTCTTCCACGAGCGTGGTGAAATCCGTGATCGGTCGTTCGAAAGCCAGGCCTTCCGCGCCTCCGGCCTCAACCTCGTCGTCAGTGCGATCGTCCATTGGAACACGGTTTACATCGAACGGGCCGTCACCCACTTGCGCAGCATGCGTCGCGAGATTCCGGATCACCTGCTCAGGCACATCTCGCCCCTGAGCTGGGAGCACATCAACCTGACCGGCATCTACACCTGGGATGCAGAACATCAGATGCCCGAAGGCTTCCGGTCGCTCCGACTTCCGGCTCGGTTACGCCACGCCGCATGACGTTCACGCTCCGTTCGACCTTAGCGTGTCGCGGGGAACAGTTCTTGTTCCTGCCCC
>NZ_JAAAMH010000058.1 GCF_024105655.1 Aliihoeflea sp. 40Bstr573 | reverse complement strand
CCTCGTGATCCAACACCAACCGCACAGCGCGCTCGCGCACCTCAGGGGAAAACTTGTTCGTCGTCTTGCTCGTCATGGCTCCATCCTATTTGGAAGTTGGAGCCTCCGGCAAACCCGGGGCGGTTCAAGCCGACCCGATCACCGGGTTCGGCTTCATTTCCGGCAAACCACTCGTAGTGGATAGCGGCGGCCACACTGGCAGGCGGCTCCTTGTTCTCTACGATGATGACCTGCACGTCCTGCGCAGTTTTGGTGAGTGACACCCAGAATGCTGCCTCGACGCCCGTGCTCACTGTGCTGTCAGAACCCTCCACATCCCTCGCACCCCGCCGCTTATAGCTGGTCAATGGCGAGTCGATGACCACGAACCCTGGATGGGGGAGACACTTCTTGTGACAGTAGCGAACCAACGCGATTACGAAGGCTGAATACAAGACAGCTCGGAAGCCCTTCCCGTGCGACTGTCGAGTTTGCCCATCGACCTTGATGTCGAAATTCTTCTCGTCAAACTCGACGCGGCCTTCGCCTTCCCATTTCCATTCTTTCAGAACCGCTTCGACTTCCTTGCAGAATGCCAGCAAGGATGTTCCGGGCAGGCTTTCCCATTGTATTTTGGTCTTGCCCTTACCAGTGTTGCTCTGCTCGATTTCTGCTTTGAGCGCGCGTAAGGTCTCGACTTGGTCGCTCGTGTTGCGGGCAGATTCCAACTCGAGCCGCCGCACATTGAGGCGGCGAAGCTGCGCAGTGCTGTTCGTGACAGCGGGTTGCAAAATGTTGGCCAGTCCGCGTTCGGCAGCTCCATAGGCAGCTAGCGCATTCGCCCTTTCCGCGTCGCGCGCTTCGCGCCGCCGTTCCAAGCTGCCAATCGCGTCTTCAAGGTCATCGCGCTGGGCAAGTATTTTCGCGGCTTCCGCTCTGGCGGCCGCATAGATGCCCGCACTGGCCTGCGCAGCCTTATGGGCATGCTCGTCGTCCATATTCTGCCCGCAGAGCGGACAGGTGACGGTCTGCAAGCCATCGAAATAGTGCGCGCCTTCTGCGACGAAGTCCAAACGGCTCAGGTCGGACGCATAATGCTCGCTGAGGAGATGGTAGCGCGTCAGCAACTGATCAATCGCCAACACTTGAGTTTCGGCTTTGGCTCTTACGTCCCTTGCGGTGTCGCGCTCATTTAGCAACGTCGCGCGTTCCGTCTCTATGGCGGCAAGCTGATCAGCCCCCACTGACGGGTCCGGCTGGAATGTTAGTGCATTGACGGTCTTGTTGCCAGCGCGGGCGGCATCGCTGGTTGGGTTTGCAGGGCCGTCCGCGCGGCGAAGGCTGGGATGAAGACC
>NZ_JAAAMH010000057.1 GCF_024105655.1 Aliihoeflea sp. 40Bstr573 | reverse complement strand
GCCCCCTTTATGGATGGCCCGCCCCTCCCGCCGGAGCCTGTGTAGGATGCCGGTGTTCAAGAGAGGAAGGAGCGAACCATGAGCATAGTGATCCTTGGCATTGATCTGGGCAAGAACAGCTGCAGCGTCGTCGGGCTGGACGAAAGCGGGACGGTCCTCGTTCGACGGCGGATGCGACGCGATGGGGTGATCGCGTTTGCTGAAAAGCTATCGCCCTGCATCATGGCGATGGAGGCCTGTTGCGGCGCACATCACATGGGGCGATCGCTGGCGGCACTGGGCCATCAGGTCCGTTTGATGTCTCCGGAATATGTGCGCCCTTACGTCAAGGCTCAGAAGAACGACGATCGCGATGCCGAGGCGATCGCCGAAGCGGCAACTCGACCCACCATGCGCTTCGTCGAACTCAAGAGCGAAGAGCAGCTCGACGTTCAAACCCTGCACCGAGTGCGCGACCGCCTCGTTGGGGAGCGCACTTCGCTGACCAACCAGATCAGAAGCCTTCTTTTGGAGCGCGGGTTCATCGTGGCACAGGGCCACGCCCGACTGCGCCTCTTGCTTGGTGAACTGCTGGAAAGTGGCAGCGACACGCTGAGCCAACGGATGGCGTTTCTGCTCGAGGACATGCGTTCGCGCTGGCAGGAACTGGACCGCCGTATCGCCGCCTTTGACGCGGAGTTCACAGCCATGGCCCGGACTGATGACCGCGCCCGGCGGCTGACAGGCATTCCCGGCATTGGAGCTCTGAATGCCACAGCCCTGGTAGCCGCGGTTGGCAGCGCGGCAACGTTCGACAAGGGACGCGACCTCGCCGCATGGTTGGGCCTTGTGCCCCGGCAGGCCACAACTGGGGGAAGGCCGAAGCTTCTGGGTATCACGAAGCGCGGAAGCAGGTATCTGCGCAAAATGCTGATCCAGGGCGCACGCTCGGCTATGCCCTCGTTGGCCAAGAGCAACACAGCGGTCGGATCGTGGCTGCGCGCGCTTCTCGCCCGCGCTCATCCTAACGTTGCCGTCGTCGCCTTGGCTGCGAAGATGGCCCGCACCGTCTGGGCGCTGCTCCACCACGGACGGACTTATCAGGTCGCGTCGATTTAGGAATAAGGAACAAACGTCCGGATAATGCCCCACCGGACGTCACGAACTGCGAGTGGTGAAAGGAAGATGGCCTGACAGTCGATCGGTGTTCCAAGAACCTCCGGCGCAAAATGGCCCTCCGAGGCCGGCCCCTTTATGAGGATCGGAACGCGCGGATCTCCATCTTGGCGGCGGCCGTCAGGCCGACATGCCGGATACGTTTGTGCAGACTGTTTACACCATCGTCCAATTGTCGCTTGCAACCGGGGCGGGCCATACGTTTGC
>NZ_JAAAMH010000056.1 GCF_024105655.1 Aliihoeflea sp. 40Bstr573 | reverse complement strand
TGTTCGGGATCAGCGCCTATGGCACAGAGTTGAGGGTGTGATTTAAGGAGTGTTCGGTTCTCGTCGAAGACGAAGGAACGAACATGAATACGAAGACGACTGGCGGCAAACGCTCCGCCGAGCATTTGGTCAAAAACATCCGCCGGGCGACACGGCGGCACTTTTCCTCGGAAGACAAGATCAGGATCGTGCTGGACGGTCTTCGTGGCGAAGACAGCATCGCCGAGTTGTGCCGCAAGGAGGGGATCGCCCAGAGCCTCTACTACACCTGGTCGAAGGAATTCCTGGAAGCCGGCAAGAGGCGGCTGGCCGGAGATACGGCCAGAGCAGCGACGACCGGAGAAGTCCAGGACCTTCGTCGCGAGGCCCGCGCACTGAAGGAAGCGGTCGCCGATCTGACGCTCGAGAACCGCCTGCTGAAAAAAAGCATGATCGCGGATGGGGGCGACGACGAATGAGATACCCTGCATCCGAAAAGCTCGAGATCATCAGGATCGTCGAGCAGTCACACCTTCCGGCGAAGAAGACACTGGATCAACTCGGTATTGCGCGGCGCACCTTCTACCGCTGGTATGACCGCTATGTCGAAGGCGGCCCGGAGGCGTTGGAGGACCGTCCTTCCCGACCGAGCCGCGTCTGGAACCGGATCGGTGCCGAGGTCCAGAGCCAGATCATCGATATGGCGCTGGAGCACTCCGAGCTATCACCGCGCGAGCTGGCGGTGCGCTTCACCGACGAGAAGCGCTACTTCGTGTCCGAGGCCACCGTCTATCGTCTGCTCAAGGCCCATGACCTCATCACCAGCCCGGCCTTCGTCGTCATCAAGGCCGCCGATGAGTTCAGGGACAAGACCACGAGGCCAAACGAGATGTGGCAGACGGACTTCACCTACTTCAAGATCATCGGCTGGGGCTGGGTCTATCTGTCGACGGTGCTCGACGACTTCTCCCGCTACATCATCGCCTGGAAGCTGTGCACGACCATGCGCGCCGAGGACGTCACCGACACGCTGGAACTGGCGCTTACGGCTTCAGGCTGCGACAGCGCCAGAGTGTTGCACAAGCCAAAGCTGCTCAGCGACAACGGGCCGTCCTACATAGCCAGCGAACTCGCCGAATGGATCGACGCCAACGGCATGAGCCATGTCCGCGGCGCGCCGCTTCATCCTCAGACCCAGGGCAAGATCGAGCGCTGGCATCAGACGCTCAAGAACCGCATCCTGCTGGAGAACTACTTCCTGCCGGGCGATCTCGAACGCCAGATCGAAGCCTTCATCGAGCATTACAATCACCGACGCCACCACGAGAGCCTTGGCAACGTCACGCCGGCCGACGCCTACTTCGGCAGAGCCTCTGCCATCATCGAACAACGAGAAAGGATCAAACGACAGACAATCGAACTCCGGCGCTTGCAGCACCGAAAACTCGCCGCATAAAGTCAACCAAGGGGCGAGGCCGAAACTCCGCTAAATCTCCATGCCCATTGCGCCAAATGTCCTGACGACGGACA
>NZ_JAAAMH010000055.1 GCF_024105655.1 Aliihoeflea sp. 40Bstr573 | reverse complement strand
GGGGTGGGAACAAGAACTGTTCCCGCAGACACGCTAAGACCGAACGAAGCACGAACGCGCGTGATTGATCTGTAGATGAAGCTTCCCGGCCGGTTGAAAACATTCGGCTGATGGCGACCAATTTCCCTTGAAGTCGGTGTGTGGCAAGGGAGAACGCAAATGGGGAGAAGACGGCTTGTCAGCTCAAAGGAAGCGGCGATACTTCTGGCCATAGCGACAGACGAGGATAGTCTGATCCGCCACTTTACACTCGACCCGGCAGATCGGTTGGAATGCGAACTCCGCCGCCGACCGCAGAACAAGCTGGGCTTCGCGGTCCAACTCTGCACTATGCGCCAAACGGGGCGGCTCTTGTGGGATAATGAGGAGCCACCCGCGGCTGTGCTTACCTATCTTGCGGATCAGCTCGGCATCGACGCGCGCCTCTACGCCTTGTATGCGAACCGAATACAGACGCGTTTCGATCACAGTCGGTCTTTGATGGCCTATCTCGGTCTCCGGACCGCCTCTAGGGCCGATCGTCGCGCGGCTCTTGTGGCTGCAGTCGATGCGGCGGCCAATGGCGATCACGGGTTACCGATCGCGACAGCAGTCATTGCCGAGTTCCGGAAGCGACACGCCCTCCTTCCCTCGCTGCATTCCATCGAGAAGATCGGTCTCGGCGGTCGCGCGATAGCCCGCCGACGAGCTGAGAAAGAACTCGTCGAACGTATCCCGCCCGATCAGCTTAGATCATTGGACAGGCTGTTGGAGGTTGACTCGTCGATCGGCCAAACGCGCTTTCATTGGCTGCGCTCGGCGCCGGAAGCACCGGGCGCGTCGAACCTGATCGGGCTGACCGAACGGATTGCCTTCCTGCGCACGCTGGAAATCGATCCGACACTGCAGATGCGCATATCATCCGGACGGTGGGACCAGATGATCCGTGAGGGGAACGCCACGCCAGCCTGGCTGGCCAGCGATTTCAACTCTAGCCGCCGGCACGCTCTGATCGTGGCGCAGGTCATCAAGCTCGGACAAAAGCTCACCGACGATGCCGTGACGATGTTCATCAAGCTGATGGGTCGGCTGTTCTCGCGAGCCAATAACCGCAAGAAACAGCGACACATGGAGTGTAGGCCGGATACCGCCAAGGCGCTGCGCATGTTCCTCGACACGATTACCGCTCTGCAGTCTGCGAATGACTATGGCCGGAACGCATTGGAGGTTCTCGACCAGAAAGTCGGCTGGCATCGGCTGCTGAGCATGAAGCCTGAACTCGAGTCGATGGTCGAGGGTAACGAGGCGTCACCCTTGGCCTTGGCGGCCGAGCAATATGCGACCGTCAACAAGTACGCAGGGGCGTTCCTGCAGGCGTTCACGTTCGAATCGGCGCGGCGACACGATCCGCTTCTTGCGGCAATTTCGCTGCTGAAACGGCTCCATGCCGAGAGGCGTCGGACACTCCCGGATCGCGTCCCGATCACCCATTTCAGCCGAGCTGATCGTCGGCTCATCTTCGAACACGGAAAGCCTGATCGCCGTCTCTACGAGATTGCGACGCTCGCGGCTTTGCGAGACCGGCTTCGATCTGCGGATATCTGGGTCGATGGCAGCCGATCGTTCCGACCGATCGACGAGCATCTGATGCCTCGGTCAACGTTCACAACCATGAAGGAAGAGGATCGGCTCGGATTGGGCGTCCAGGGTGACGGCGCGGCTTGGCTTGCCGAAGCGCGCCAGATGCTCGACTTCAACCTGAAGCGCCTCGCGCATAGAGCACGGTCCGGAAAGCTCGAAGGTGTTCGTCTTGAAGCCGGGACGTTGATTGTGACGCCGACTGCCGGCGAAGTCCCTGCTGCCGCCGAGGACCTGAATGCCGAAATCAGCGATATG
>NZ_JAAAMH010000054.1 GCF_024105655.1 Aliihoeflea sp. 40Bstr573 | reverse complement strand
TGTGATTTTTCGTGGAATGAGGACCCTGTTTAAGGGGTGATTTTCGTCCAAACGGGACCCCTTAACGTGGGGTCATCAAAGTGCCTCCGGTTTCATCGGAGGCATTTGTGTTTTGGATGTTGATTGTGGAGACGATTGCAAAGATACGCCGGCTTTCTCGGGTTCAGGGAAAGTCGATCAAGGCGATCTGCCGGGAGTTGAATATCTCGCGGAAGGTTGTGCGCAAGGTGCTGCGCTCGGGCGAGACGGAGTTCCGCTACGAGCGCAAACACCAGCCCTATCCGCGGATGGGCGCCTGGCGCGAAGAACTTGACCGGATGCTGACGGCGAACGTAGCCAAGCCCCGGCGGGAACGACTGACGCTGATCCGTATCTTCGAGGATCTTCGCGAACTCGGCTACGAAGGCAGCTACAGCTCGGTGTGGCGGCACGCGCAGGCGTGGGAAAGAGAACGGGGCAGCGCCGCTGCGGAGGCCTACATCCCGCTGAGTTTTGCGCCGGGCGAGGCTTACCAGTTCGACTGGAGCCACGAGATTGTTCTTCTCGACGGTGTGACCACGACGGTGAAGGTGGCGCACATGCGGCTTTGCCATAGTCGCATGTTCTTCGTGCGGGCCTATCCGCGCGAGAGCCAGGAGATGGTGTTCGACGCGCACGACCGTGCGTTCGCCTTCTTCCGCGGCGCGTGCACGCGCGGGATCTACGACAACATGAAGACGGCGGTGGACGCGATCTTCATCGGCAGGGATCGCCGCTACAACCGTCGCTTCGTGCAGATGTGCGGCCATTACCTTGTGGAGCCGCAGGCCTGCACGCCGGCGGCGGGCTGGGAGAAGGGACAGGTCGAGAACCAGGTCGGTCTGGTGCGAGAGCGCTTCTTCACGCCGCGGCTCCGCTTCAAGACGCTGGAGGATCTGAACGGCTGGCTGGCCGACAAATGCGTCGCCTGGGCAAAGGCGCGCCGGCACCCCGAGCAGGGCGAGCGCATGATCTGGGACGTGTTCGAGGAAGAACGCGCCAGCCTCATTCCCTATGCCGGGCGCTTTGACGGCTTCCACAGCGTCCCCGCCTCGGTATCGAAGACCTGCACGGTGCGCTTCGACAACAACAAATACTCGGTGCTGTCGAGCGCCGTGGGCCGGCCGGTCGAGGTCCATGCCTATGCCGACCGAATCGTCATCCGCCAGGACGGCATGGTCGTAGGTGATCATGCCCGCGCGTTCGGACGCGGCAAGGTGATCTACGATCCCTGGCACTACGTGCCGGTGCTGGCGCGCAAGCCGGGCGGCCTGCGCAACGGTGCGCCGTTCCGGGAATGGGTCCTGCCGTCAGCCATGGAGAAGATACGTCGCAAGCTCAAGGCGGCAGATGATGGCGACCGGCAGATGGTGTCGATCCTCACCTGCGTCCTGACCGACGGGATAAGCGCCGTCGAGGCCGCCTGCCAGGAGGCGCTCGATCAGGGCGTTTCGTCGGCGGACATGATCCTCAACATCCTGGCCCGCAGCCGTGATCCGGCTCCAGGCGAGATCCTTTCCATTCCCCAGGCGCTGAAGCTGGCTCACGAGCCGATCGCCGACTGCGCCCGCTACGATAGTCTCAGGAGGACAAGCAACCATGCAACGTACCGAGGTTCTGGACCTGATGGGAGCGCTGAAGCTCTACGGGATGCGGTCGGCCTATGACGAGATCATGGGCGTCGCTATCAAGCGGCAGCACGAGCCGCCGAAGATCGTCGGCGATCTGCTGTCGGCCGAGATTGCCGAGAAGCAGGCCCGCTCGATCAAATACCAGCTCACGGTCGCCAAGCTGCCCCTGGCCAAGGACATCGACGACTTCGACTTCACCGGCACTCCGGTCAACGAACCCCTGATCCGCGACCTTGCCGGTGGCGGCTTCGTTGCCGATCAGCGCAATGTCGTCCTGGTCGGCGGCACCGGCACCGGCAAATCCCATTTGGCCATCGCCATTGCCCGGGCGCTGATCCGCAATGGTGCTCGCGGACGCTTCTTTAACGTGGTCGATCTGGTCAACCGGCTGGAGACCGAAACCCGCGCCGGGCGGCAGGGCCGCATTGCCGATCATCTGACTCGGCTCGATTTTGTCGTGTTCGACGAACTCGGCTACCTGCCCTTCGCCCAGGCCGGCGGGCAATTGCTCTTCCACCTCGTCTCGAAGCTCTACGAACGCACCAGCGTCATTATCACCACCAATCTCGCTTTCGCAGAATGGCCGAGTGTCTTCGGCGACGCCAAGATGACGACCGCACTGCTGGACAGGCTCACGCACCACTGCGAAATCGTCGAGACCGGAAACGAATCCTGGCGCTTCAAAAGCCGCTCTCAAAGCTAAAGCCGAAAGGCCAATCAGCCACGCCCGATCAGGCTGTGCAAACCCCGACCAGCTTCGCCTGATCGGGCGCTAACCGGCGCGCCCTTCACCAGCTCTAAACCGGGGTCCCTTTTGCGCGAAAATACAGGGTCCCGATTCCGTGGTCATTGACA
>NZ_JAAAMH010000053.1 GCF_024105655.1 Aliihoeflea sp. 40Bstr573 | reverse complement strand
TGTAAGGAACTCGGGATCGAGCGCGTCACCCTTTATCGCTATGTCGGCCCCCAGGGCGAACTCAGGAGTTACGGAAAACGTGTTCTCGGCTTAGCGTAGGATTCCGCCCCCTCCCGCAAACGACCCCTCCAATGCCGTCGAGCGGGCTATCCGGCCCCAGGCAATCTCGGGGTCATTCTGCCCATGTTGGGCAGGAGGTCGAAGTCCATTATCGCTGGCATCCGTATTTCGGACGCCGGCTTCGCTGCGAGAACAGCGAAGAACGCGCCAACGGTCAGATCATTCATCTCGTCATCGTGCCAGGGCATGTCATTACCGCTCCGGCCTGGATGATAGATCCCGTGGCATGCGCAGCGATGGATCTGGGATCCCCGCGCGTATCGCTTGCTGCACTGCTTGACCTGAACAAACTCTTGATCCAGCGCCGTTTCCGGCGAGGCTCTCCGGATGGATTTATCATCGGGGAGACGCAAAATGAGGACCTTGCCGCCACCGACACGATCTCTCGTGATCGTTCGCCAGCTCAGCATGCCGCTCGACTCGCACAAGCTGGTCGGACTGAGCACAGCGCAACGAACGATCGTGATCACCCGGCTCGCCAATGTGCTGATGGCCGCCGCCGGCGTCGTGACGGAGGAGAGCCGCGATGACGAACAGTAATCTGATTCCGGCCACCATCCTCAAGCGCAAGGCCGTCGTCTATGTACGTCAGTCCACTCAGGCGCAAGTACAGCTCAATCTCGAGAGCCAGCGTCGACAATACGAGCTGGTCGACGTCGCGCGGCGTTGGGGCTTCCGCAAGGTCGAGGTGATCGACGAGGACCTAGGTCGCACCGCAAGCGGGGCTGTGGAACGTCCTGGCTTCGAGCGCCTGGTCGACGATTTGTGCACCGGTCATGTGGGCGCTGTGCTTTGCCTGGAGGCATCCCGCCTGTCTCGCAACGGACCGGACTGGCATCGGCTGCTCGAGTTGTGCGGTGAAGTCGATGCACGGGTGATCGATCTGGACGGAGTCTACGATCCGGGGCTGCCGAATGATCGCCTGCTGCTCGGCATGAAGGGCAGCATCAGCGAGTTCGAGCTCGGGGTGCTGCGCGCTCGCATGTATGAAGCGGCACGCGCCAAGGCACAGCGCGGGGAACTGCGCATCTCCGTGCCCTTCGGCTATGTCTGGCACCGCGAGTACGGTCTCGGATTCGATCCCGACATACGCCTGCAGGAGACCATTCGCCTGATATTCGCGCGTTTCCGCGAACTCGGCAGTGCGCGCCAGGTCATGATCTCAATGATTAACGATAGCGTGCATTTCCCCAGACCTTCCGACGGAAAGAAGATGGTGTCATTCGCCTGGGTTCCGATCCGCTACCGCAACGTGATCTCCGTCCTGAAGAACCCATTCTACGCCGGCGCCTATGTCTATGGTAAGAGCGAGAAGCGCACTGAGATCGTGGATGGCCGCGTCCGCAAGAGCTATGGTCATTACAAGCCGGCCAGCGAGTGGGCGGTGGTGCTCAAGGAGCATCACGAAGGCTATATTGGATGGAGCGAGTACGAACGGAATCAGGAACTTCTCGCCGCCAACGCCTATGGCAAAGCTGGCGGCGTCAAGTCGGGCCGCGGCGGTCGCGCGTTGCTCCCGGGTCTTCTCTCCTGTGCTCGATGCGGGCGAAGACTGGTTGTCACGTATGCCGGACGTGGCCAAGGTTATCCGGTCTATCGGTGCGAGCGCGGCAACACCATGATGGCGCAGGCGCGATGCATGTCGTTCAACGGCTTTCGCACCGATGCGGCGGTGACCCGCGAAGCCTTGGAGGCGGTTGCGCCGATGGCGATCGAGGCGGCGTTGGAGGCTGAACAGATGCAGCTGGAGAGCGAAGCCAAGCGGCGGCAGATGATCGAGATGGACCTGCAGCAGGCACACTATGAGGCATCGCTCGCCGAGCGTCGCTATGCCGCCTGCGACCCGGAGAACCGGCTTATAGCGGCCCAGCTCGAGAGGAACTGGGAAGCTACGCTCAGGCGCGTGGAGACCTGCGAGGCCCGGCTCAGCGAAGTCCAGCGTGTGGAACCGGTCGATGTGGTTCCGAACTTCACCGGCCTGGCCCAGGATCTCGAAGCCGCCTGGAATGCGCCGGGTGTCGATATGCGCTGCCGTCAGCAACTGCTGCGCGCGCTCATCAAGGACATTGTGGCGGACGTCGATGACGACGCGCGCGATGTGATCCTGACCATCCATTGGCATGGGGGCCAGCACTCCCAGGTAAGGGTTCGCAAGCCCAAATCCGGAGAGCATGGCCAGAGTACGCCTGAGGAGGCTCTGGCGGTCATGCGATCCATGGCAACGCGATGGTCGGATGCCGAAATCGCCGCCACACTCAACCGCATGGGCATGAAGACGGGTCAGGGAAAGACCTGGACGGCGCGGCGCGTCCAATCGCTGCGCACGGTGCACAAGATCAGCGGCTATCGCTCTTCCGACAAGAACGGCGAATGGCTCACCATGTCGGACGCGGCCGCAAAGCTCGGCGTGTCGCACGTCAAAATCCGCCGTTTCGTCAGGGACGGCATATTGCCAGCCGAACAGGTCATGCGCGGTGCGCCCTTGATCCAGCCCCACTGAACGGGTCCACCTTGAGTTATGGTTTTGACCATGAAGGAGGACCACGATGAGCAACAAACGACACAAGCCGGAAGAGATCGTCACGAAGCTTCGGCAGGTTGAAGTCCTG
>NZ_JAAAMH010000052.1 GCF_024105655.1 Aliihoeflea sp. 40Bstr573 | reverse complement strand
CTCAACGACCATGCCCGAAAATTAGGTCGAAAGGAGGGCCGGCCACCGAGTGATATCCTCGGCGCTTACCAAATCGTAGGACTATGGCGCAAATGTAGTGCTCATCATTATCGGTCGCGGCCCGCCATCTCCATTTCTTAAGGGTTTGATAAATATTGATTTCGAGGGCGAATACGCCTTTCATCCCCAACTCTGTCCCTAACTGACATTTTTACGCTCTACATAAGCGCGAACAAAACTGCGCCTTTGTCGGGACTATGCAAGGGGCCTCGTGGTTGACCAAAGACGCGATCTGGGAAACGCTCTGCGTTTGGGAGGCACTACAATGATTAGGTCAATGATGTTCGTAGTCGCATTCGCAGAATGCGGGCTTGCATACGCAGACGATGGGGCCGTTGCGCGATACCGCGATTACCTTCCTCACGAACTTCTTAGTTTGCCCCAAGAGGAACGCTCTAGCTCGGTTCCGATGATGTATATCGGCGCAGCCAATCTTGCAGCGTCACAAGTGGGCGATGTTGTCATCCAAGCCAACCTTAATGCGCTGATGTACAATGGATTGGCCGACTACAACGGCGCTAAAAAAGCCTTTCAGACCGATCTGGGCGAGGAACCGACCGCCGAACTGACGGTAAGCCAACTGCATACGCTCAGCTATCGCGCCTCCCGTCGAAACCTCACGCATGTCAGTTTCTTTCCCTTCGAGTTCGGGGGGATCATCAACCAAAACTGGGCTTCCGTAAAAGGCACAGTTAAAATCCTCGACGAGAAAATTGCGTACCCGGTAAACCATGTAGTGATCGAGTGCACTCGTTCCACCAACACATGCGACTATAGACAGATAGCATTGACAATTCCTGACGAGAATTCATGGGTGCAGTCCTATCATGTCGGTAACATTGCCGATGAAATCTATGAAATCACCCGCTGGGAAAACGATCAAATTGACGCCGTTCCGCTCGATGCTCATCGATGCCGCATCAATCAACTGAACCTTAACTTCGCGACAGATGAGTATTTTGAGATCGTCAGAAACAATACGGCCGGCGATTGTGAAACTGCGCTTGGGGTTGCGCTTCCGCGGCTTGAACGACCGCGCTTGTCGCAGATCGTGGACGGACGCGACATAGTAAATGCAGAGTTCCAGAGGCTGGACGACGAAGCATATGGATACCTCTCAAGCGACTTCCGACGAAAAGTGCACACCAGCAAAGAGACAAATTCAGATGAATAGATTTGCGATGCCAGTTGTCTTCAGCGTTGGGTGGCTTTGAGCGCGAGAAGATCAAACCACCCACTTCCACGTCACCCGCCTAACGATGCTGGAAACGGTGCTTCCGCTAACACCAAAAAATGCAGCGATGGCCGCAAAATGCCACTTCGGAGCAAACCCGCGGATTGCGCGGACTTCGTCTTCCGTCAGCCGCGCCCTCGGTCGCCCATGTGCCTTGCGATCGGCCGCATTTTGGTGGTGCGTCCCCCATCGGACATGTGACGGCGTGATGCAGCCGTGCTGCCCGTTCCCGCATCGATGGGTCACGATGTGCTTGGGCGACGGTCGAGGACCATGCACCTTTTCGCAGATAACGACGTGGGCGTGCGTATGCCGGCCGCCGTACCGGACAGTGCCATAGCCATCAGCACTCTTCGAAAATGGCCAAAGGGTGCAGCGGTTTTCTTCGTGGCCATAGAGGGCGACGCGATCGAGAAGAGCTTGCGGCTCGCCGGGAGCGGCCCGGCGTCGAGGGCCGATCATGCTCGACCTCCCGACAGGCGGCCGAAAATCCCGCGCGCGGCGATAATCTGGTCGACAATATCAGCGTCGAGAATGAAGGCGCCGCCATCGTGGCCGATCGTCAAGGAGGGGAAGCGACGGCGCCACTTCGCCACCGCCTGAAGGGACACGCCAGCCCTATCGGCGGCCTCGCGTGTCGTCACATGCTTTTTCACCACAGAGAACTTTCTTCAATGCCCGCCGCTGTGGTGCGCGGCAGGCCGGTCGAATGGTTCTCCGAAGGAATTCAACTTTGGTTGGTTCGGCGATTTCCTGCAATCGACCGAGATCAGTTCTTCACAGCCTAGCCGGCCCAGCCAGATCGCCGACGCACATCGTTCGGCCCGAGAATGGGAGGTGCCTTAGCCCTATCGTTCTCCGGTCCGCAACCGCCGGTACTTTCGCCCGTAAAGGACCATGCGCTGAAGAACATGTCACGTCAGTTTTTGCCATTGTCTTTCCCTCATGCATATTGTTGGCTCAACGTGAGGGGTGAGACATGCGGAAGTCACGGACAACTGCGCTTATTGCTGGCTATATAGGCATCGTAAGCACTGCGCACGCATCTCCGCAGCTTCTGGCCATCTGTCCCGAGGCCAAGTGGTCGGGAGTGATGTATCATCGTGAAATCGGCGGCAACATCTTCAAAGTATCTGAGACCAATATTTCTTATAATAAAGCAATCTACTTAATAGATCATGACGCTGGACGCGCTTTCGTGCAATATGGAAACCATCAGATCAATGCCATGATCACGAATTCTCGCTATGATCAAATTAGTGTTTCCTACCTATTCGAAGAAGTGTCTTACATGGACACCGTTTTTTTCGATGGAACTGTTTTGAACACCTATTCAAAGGCCTCAGTCGGTGCGGCTCCGGCAGCGTTTGCTTTCGCTTCACAATGCGAGGTAGACGAGAGCGTATTTCGCTAGGATCGAAATCCTAGAAATGCTGCAATTTGTCCGTCGTCAGGACATTTGGCGCAATGGGCATGGAGATTTAGCGGAGTTTCGGCCTCGCCCCTTGGTTGACTTTATGCGGCGAGTTTTCGGTGCTGCAAGCGCCGGAGTTCGATTGTCTGTCGTT
>NZ_JAAAMH010000051.1 GCF_024105655.1 Aliihoeflea sp. 40Bstr573 | reverse complement strand
AAACTGCGCGCCATAGGCGTGACCGACTACTGCGTCACCCGGTCCTACGAGCACGTTCGAGCGCACAAGGACACCGGCCGGCTGCCCGATTGCGATCTCCTATTCCCGAACATCGAGCTGCGGCTCAACACCGGAACGGTGAAAGGCAATTTCGTCAATATCCACCTCCTGGTTTGCCCCGACGATCCAAACCACATTACCGAGCTCAACAGATTCCTCGCCCAACTCGTTTTTGGAGCGTTTAACGACAAGTTTGCCTGCACGCCCTCCGATCTCATTCGCCTCGGCCGCCGCTCTGGTCCGACCAAGACCGACGATGAGGATGCGCTTCGACATGGCTGCACCCAGTTCAAAGTCTCGCTCGACAATCTCATCGATGCGCATCGCATGGAATGGGCACGCGATAATATTCTCATCGCGGTTTCAGGAAACGCGGATGGAACATCCGGCGTCAAAGAAGCGGCAGACGCCACCCTGCGCGGAGAGATCGAGAAGGCCGCCCACGCCATCTTCGCCAGCAGTCTAAAACAACGAGACTTTTGGCTGGGTCATGGCAAAGCCGATATCGACGAGCTGCGCGAACGGTACGGCGGCTGCAAGCCTTGCATCTGGGGATCGGACGCTCATGAACTGTCACGGGTTGCGAAACCTGCCGAAGATCGTTTCTGCTGGATCAAGGGTGTGCCGAGCTTCGATGCGTTGAGGCAGGCCTGTCTCGATCCCGAACGCGCATACGTGGCCCCCGAGCCACCGAAATGGGCCGCACCGTCCCAGATTATCGACGAGGTGACGATTTCCGATGCACCTTGGGCGAAGACCCCCAAACTGAAACTTAACCCCGGTCTGGTCGCGATTATCGGCGCCCGCGGGTCCGGAAAGACCGCGCTCGCGGATGTCATCGCGGCGGGCTGTGACTCGTATGAGCCGTCGGAAGAGCGCCCGTCTTTCCTCGGCCGCGCCGCCGAGCACCTCGCCGGCGCGAGTGTCGTATTGAAGTGGGGGAGTGGTGATCACACGACGGCGTCTCTCGACTCGCCGGTGAATTGGTCGTCGGAGGCCTATCCGCGAGCGCGTTATCTATCCCAGCAATTCGTCGAAACTCTCTGCTCCATTGAGGGCATGCCGACGCTCATCAGGGAAATTGAACGCGTCATCTTCGAGGCTCACCCATCCCTTGAACGTGACGGTGCCGTCGACTTTGACGAGTTGCTCGAGCTCCGCGCGAAAGAATATCGCGATACGCGCGAGCGCGAGGAGGCGGCGCTGGCGACAATCTCGGAGCAGATCGGCGCGGAGATCGAGAAGACGCGGCAGGTCGGTTCGTTGAAGTCGCAAATCGAGGAAAGGAAGAAGCTGATTGCGCGATATGAAGGCGATCGCAAGAACCTCCTGCCAAAGGGGCCGAACAAAGCAGCGGAGCGGCTCCAGGAGATCATTGCGGCCGCAGAGACCGTGCGTGGATACATCCGGTATTTCGCCAACCAGCAAGCCGCCGTCGTTGGCGTCAGGAATGAGGTCCAGGACCTGAGACAGAACAAGGCTCCCGAAGTTCTGCGGTCCATGCAGGATCGCCACCAACGCTCTGGACTGGAGGATGACGATTGGAAGCGCTTCCTTCTCACATATTCGGGCAATGTGGATCAATCGGTAACTCAGAAGGCCGCCGAGGCGCAGCGCGGAATGGCGTCATGGCGTGGTACTGCGCCGACGGCGCCCGTCGATGCTGGCGGATCATTTCTTCGCCTCACCGATGAGCCGGCCAAAATGCCACTCGCCGTTCTTGAGGCTGAAATCGCGCGTCTCGAGAAGCTGGTCGCCGCTGATAAGGAGACCGCCAACAAGCTGTCCGCGGTGACGAAACGCATCGCCGAGGAGAACACCGCGCTCGAGCGGCTTATCGAGAAGCTCAAGGATTGTGAGGGCGCGCGCGAAAGAGCTGATGCGCTCGTCGCCGACCGTGAGCAGGGATACATCCGGGTTTTCGATGCTGTCGTTTCGGAAGAGCGCGTCCTCAACGAGCTCTACGCGCCGCTGATGGAGCGCCTGAAGGCAGCCGGCGGCACCTTGGGGAAGCTCTCGTTCTCGGTCACGCGCGTGGCGAATGTCCGGGCCTGGGCGAAGCGCGGCGAGGACAATTTGTTCGATCTGCGCGGCGGGCCTTTCAAGGGAATCGGCTCGCTCGAACGGGAAGCCAACGCGATGCTGGCCCCCGCGTGGATGACCGGCGACGCCGCCGCGGTCTCTAAGGCAATGCAGGCCTTCCGGGACAAGCATCAGGAAGCCTTGCTCGACAAGGCGCCATACCCGCGATCCGATCAGGCGAACTATCGTCCGTGGTCGCGTCGCTTCGCGCAATGGCTCTACAGCACGGACCACATTTCAATCGAATATGGGATCCGATACGACGGCATCGATATCAGGAAGCTCTCGCCCGGAACCCGCGGCATCGTCCTCGTTCTCCTGTATTTGGCCCTCGACGATGCCGATGACAGGCCGCTGATCATCGATCAGCCGGAGGAGAATCTCGACCCGAAATCCATCTATGACGAACTCGTGCCCTTATTTCTTGCTGCGAAACGCAAGCGGCAGGTGATCATGGTGACGCACAACGCCAACCTGGTCATCAACACCGATGCCGATCAGATCATCGTCGCGGAAGTGGGTGCGCACAGCGCGGAGGGTTTGCCGCCGATCACCTATAGCGCCGGCGGTCTTGAGGAGGCTGGGATTCGCAAGATCGCTTGCGACATACTCGAAGGCGGAGAACGTGCGTTCAAGGATCGGGCACGCCGCTTGCGGATCGCGCTCGCGCGCTAGCGTGTGGCCCGATGTGAACCGATCAGGGCGTCAGCGGGAGAATTGCCCGGCAACGCTATCTGCGTTCGCTGTTGCGTTACGCCATTCAAGCTCATCCAACCATTTTGCGGTCGCAAACCGGTTGACCACGAACTGATAGCTGATCCAAAGCCCGCCCAACTCTGGCAGCAAGTTCGTATTGATAGTCGACGTAACCGGCGAATACTTCAA
>NZ_JAAAMH010000050.1 GCF_024105655.1 Aliihoeflea sp. 40Bstr573 | reverse complement strand
GGGGTCGGAACAAGAACTGTTCCCAGCGACACGCTAAGGTCGAACGGAGCATGAACGTCATGCGGCGTGGCGTAACCGAGCCGGAAGTCTGAGCGACCGGAAGCCTTCAGGCATCTGATGTTCTGCATCCCAGGTGTAGATGCCGGTCAGATTGATGTGTTCCCAGCTCAGCGGCGAGACGTGCTTGAGCAGATGATCCGGAATCTCGCGGTGCATTTTGCGCAAATGGGTGACGGCCCGTTCGATATAGACCGTATTCCAATGCACGATCGCGCTAACGACGAGATTGAGACCGGAGGCGCGGAACGCCTGGCTTTCGAATGATCGGTCGCGGATTTCGCCGCGCTCGTGGAAGAAGACAGCGCGCTTCAGTTTATGCGCAGCTTCGCCCTTGTTAAGACCGGCTTGGCAGCGCCGACGCAGTATCGGACTTGAGTACCATTCGATCATGAACAGCGATCGCTCGATCCGACCGAGTTCCCGTAACGCCCTTGCGAGCTGGCTTTCCTTCGGAGATGCGGACAGCTTCTTCAGGATCGTAGATGGCACCACGGATCGCGTCGTGATCGACGCCGCCAGATGGAGCAGATCGTCCCAATGGTCGAGAATCAAAGTGGTGTTGATCGGCGCCCCGATGTGGTTCGACAGCGCCGGATATGCGTCGCCTTTCTCGAATGTGTGGAACTTCCGATCTTTGAGATTGCGCAGTCGCGGTGCGAACCGCTTGCCGATCAGGGCGAACAGCCCGAATACGTGATCACTTGCGCCGCCCGTATCGGTAAAGTGTTCCTGGATATCGAGGACCGTGTCCTGATCGAATAGCCCATCGATCACGTAGGCCGCCTCGCTTTCGGTCGGACTGATGGGCAGAATGCTGAAGTAGCCATATTGATCGGAAAGATGGCTGTAGAATTTCGATCCGGGTTCGCTGCCGTAATGCAAATTGATGTCGCCGCGCTTTGCGGCTCGGTCGCTGGCGCGGAAGAATTGGCCATCGGACGATGACGTCGTGCCATTGCCCCAAAGGCGAGAATGCGGATGGCGGCTGTGTGCGTCGGTGATACATGCTTGCGCCGCGCGGTAGGTCTCGGATCTCGCATGGAACGTGCGCAACCAGCCGATCTGGTGGGCGCTGATGCCTTTGGACGCGCTCGCCATTCGCTTCGGACCGAGGTTGGTCGCATCGGCCAGTACGCCGGCCAGCATGGCCGAGACATTCCTCGGAGTGTCACCTGTGCGAACATGCGTGAAGCAGTCCGCAAAGTCGGTCCATTCGTGTACATCCCGCAGAAGGTCCGGCACATCGACCAACGGATAAAGCTCGCTGATCTCGGCGTTCAGTTCCTCGGCTGCAGCGGGAACCTCGCCAGCCGTTGGCGTAACAATCAACGTCCCGCCTTCAAGACGAACACCTTCGAGCTTTCCGGACCGTGCTCTGTGCGCGAGGCGCTTCAGGTTGAAGTCGAGTATCTGACGCGCTTCGGAAAGCCACTGCGCGCCGTCACCTTGGACGCCCAGCCCGAGGCGGTCTTCCTCCTTCATGGTGGTGAATGTTGACCGCGGCATAAGATGCTCGTCGATCGGCCGGAAGGATCGGCTGCCATCGACCCAGATGTCCGCAGATCTAAGCCGGTCTCGCAAAGCCGCGAGCGTTGCAATCTCATAGAGACGGCGATCGGGCTTCTCCTGCCCGAGGATTAGCCGTCGATCAGCTTGGCTGAGGTGGGTAACCGGGGCGCGATCGGGAAGGGTCCGCCGCTTCTCGGCATAGAGCCGTTTCAGCAGCGAAATCGCCGCAAGCAGGGGATCGTGGCGGCGCGCTGAGCGGAACGTGAACGCCTGCAGGAACGCACCCGCATATTTGTTGACGGTCGCATATTGCTCAGCCGCCAAAGTCAATGGCGACGCCTCATTGTCTTCGACCATCGACTCAAGCTCAGGCTTCATCCGAAGCAACCGGTGCCACCCAACTTCCTGATCGAGAACCTCCAATGCGTTCCGGCCATAATCGTTCGCGGACTGCAGGGCTGTGATCGTGTCCAGGAACATGCGCAGTACCTTGCCGGTATCCGGCCTGCAGTCCATGTGCCGCTGCTTCTTGCGGTTATTGGCTTGCGAGAACAACCGACCTATCAGCTTGATGAACATCGACACTGCATCGTCGGTGAGCTTCTGGCCGAGCTTGATAATCTGCGCCACTATCAGCGCGTGTCGACGGTTGGAATTGAAGTCGTTGGCCAGCCATGCCGGTGTGGCGTTGCCCTCACGGATCATCTGATCCCATCGTCCAGATGGTAAGCGCGCCTGCAATTTCGCGTCGATTTCCAGGTTGAGCAGGAAGGCAATACGTTCTGTCAGCCCGACTAGGTTTGACGCACCTGGCGCTTCCGGCGCCGAGCGCAGCCAATGAAAGCGCGTCTGGCCGAGGGCGGGGTCAACCTCCAACAGCCTGTCCAATGACGCAAGCCGATCAGGCGAGATACCCTCGATAAGTTCTTTCTCAGCTCGTCGGCGAGCAATCGCGCGACCGCCGAGGCCGATCTTCTCGATGGAATGCAGCGAAGGCAGGAGTGCGTTTCGTTTCCGGAACTCGGCAATGACTGCTGTCGCGATCGGCAACCCGTGATCGCCGTTGGCCGCCGCATCGATTGCCGCCAGAAGGGCCGCGCGGCGATCGTCTCTGGAGGCAGTCCGGAGACCGAAATAAGCCATCAAAGACCGGCTGTGATCGAAACGCGTCTGTGCTCGATGTGCATAGAAAGCGTAGAGGCGCGCGTCGATACCGAGCTGATCAGCAAGATAGTTGATCACAGCCGCGGGTGGCTGCTCGTTGTCCCACAACAGTCGCCCCGTTTGGCGCATTGTGCAAAGTTGAACCGCGAAGCCCAGCTTGTTCTGAGGTCGGCGTCGGAGTTCGCATTCCAAACGATCGGCCGGGTCCAGTGTAAAGTGACGGATCAGGCTATCATCGTCCGCCGCTATACCCAGAAGTGTCTCCGCTTCCTTTGAACTGATAAGCCGCCTTCGCCCCATTTTGCTATCTCCCCGACCATATACTGACTTCAAGGGAAATTGGCCGCCATCAGCTGGATGCTTTCAACTGCCAGGGAAGCTTCATCTACAGATCTATCACGCGCGTTCGTGCTTCGTTCGGTCTTAACGTGTCTGTGGGAACAGTTCTTGTTCCGACCCC
>NZ_JAAAMH010000005.1 GCF_024105655.1 Aliihoeflea sp. 40Bstr573 | reverse complement strand
AGAACAGACACCCCGCCAACCGGCAAAACGTCCCAGCCTATCCGCTACCGCCTCAAGGCCTCAAAGTCGACGCTCACTTAAGAGCGATACTCTGTAATGTCAACCAACTTTCGCGAAACTCAGAAGCAACCTTCTTCGTCGCCAGCAGCGTCGCCGCCGTCGTTGTTGAGCGGGTTATAGTCCCCACTCCCCAAAACTGTCAACGACCAATTCAAAGTTTTTGCGAAAGTTTTGTGTCACCCAACGGAATACCCCACGGAAGATTTGGTAGCAGCCTCTCGCATACGCGCGCGTGCCTAATTAGGGCCCTATTGAACCGGCAGAGGCGGGAAGCCGTGGACAGGCCGGCGCCATTCCGGCCGCTTCGTTGACTTCGCAGGTCCCGGCGGGCAATTGTCCCATCACGGACTGCAAATCGGCCGCCTCGTTTCGACGAATTGGCGCGCCACATGAAGAGATTGCATGAACGAACTCGATCTGGCCGCATGGGAATTGGGAGACGAGCCGCCGCTCAACGGCGCCGGCCGCAGCGGCCCGCCCGATCGGCGGGAAATTTCCGCCCGCTGGCTGTCCGGAACCTTCCTGACCGGCATCACCTCGAGCATCTTGATGGGCGTCGCGCTGTTCGCCGCGCTCGACGCGGGCAATGTCGTGACGCGCGCATCGCAGGCCGCCACCCCGCCGCCTCTCGACAGCGCCGCGTCTGCCACCGGCGAGGCGACCAAGACCGGCCGGCTCGTTGCTTCGCGCATCCTCGCGAGCATGTCGGATCGCCGCCGCATGGAGATTTCGACGCTTCAGCGCGAGAACGACGTCGACATCGTGCGCACCGTCCCGTTCGTGCATGTCGACATGGCGCTTGCCGCCGGCCATTCGACCGACCGCGATTATCCTGCCTTCGATCCGCTGGAAGTCTTCGCCGAGGAGGCACCGCCAGCCCCCACCGTCGCCATGGGCCAGATCTACGGCGCCAAGGTGGAGAGCGAGGTCAGCCTGCGCACCACCGCCTTCCCGCTCGATTCGGCGACGTTCGACACGCGCAGCGAATTGTCGGCCGACGAGGTGGAGGCGGTCGTGCGCAACACCGGCGCGATCCTGACCGATGGCGACATCCAGGTCGCCGCGCTGCATTATGTCGACCCGCAGCGCTTCGGCGACGGCCTCGCCGGCACGGCGCTCGGCAACTACGGCATCCGGGTGGTGCCGGAAAACGTGTCGATCGCGCCGCGCGAGCCGGCCACAGACGTAGCACCGGAATTCGCCGAAGACATGGTGGTCGCGCGTCGCGAGGAACCGATCGCCGAACTCCTCGCCGAGGCTGGCTATGACGACCCACCTTCGGTGGCGATGGCGGAGGCCGTTGCCAAGATGGCCGACAGCGAAACCCTGCCCGCCGGCTCGGTGCTTCGCATCGGGCTTGAGATCGCCGGCGAAGAGGCCCGTATCATGCGCGCCAGCCTCTATCAGGAAGCCGCTCATCGCGCGACGGTCGCCATCGACGACCGCGGCCAGTTCGTGCCCGGCGACGAGCCCGAACCCAACCCGGCGATCGCCATCGCCATGCAGGGTTCGATCCCGGTCATCGGCGCGGCCGGCAATCTGCCGACCGTCTATGACGGCATCTACCGCGCGGCATATTCCTATGGGCTTAACCGCGACATGACGCGGCAACTGATCCGGCTTCTGGCCGCGGAGGTCGACTACCAGTCGCGGCTCGGCCCAACCGACCGCATCGAGCTCTTCTTCTCCAATCCCGACGCTGACGATAGCGCCACCGGCGATTCGGAGCTCCTTTATGTCAGCGCCTCCTTCGGCGCGACGACGCGCAGCTTTTACCGCTTCCAGATGGAGGACGGCACGCTCGACTATTTCGACGAGGAAGGTCGCTCGGCGCGGCAGTTCCTGCTGCGCAATCCGGTTCCCAACGGTCGCTTCACCTCGGGTTTCGGCGGCCGGCGCCATCCGATCCTCGGTTATGTGCGCGCCCACACCGGGGTCGACTGGGCCGCGCCGCGCGGTACACCGATCATCGCCTCGGGCAATGGCGTCGTGGAGGAAGCCGGCTGGACGGGCGGTTACGGCCGGCAGACGATCATTCGCCACGCCAATGGTTATGTTTCGTCCTACAGCCACCAGCATGCGATAGCCGACGGCGTCCGGGCTGGCGCGCGGGTGCGCCAGGGCCAGGTCATCGGCTATGTCGGCTCGACGGGCCTGTCGACCGGCAACCATCTTCACTATGAGCTGATCGTCAACGGCACCAAGGTCGACCCCATGCGGGTGCGCCTGCCGCAGAACCGCTCGCTCGAAGGCCAGGAACTGGAAGCCTTCAACTATGAGCGCCAGCGCATCGACGCTTTGTTGAACGGCGACCCGGTGCCGCCGCTGCGCATGGCCGCGACCAACTGACGAAGCGCATCACCGCGACCAGCTGAGGAGAAAAAGAAAGGGCCGCCGAAGCAGCCCTTTTTCGTTCCAGCCAGTCCAGAACCCTATTCCTGAAACTCCACCGTGACACCCTTCGACACGAGCCTGGCGAGTTCCTGCGCGTCCCAGTTGGTCAAACGGATACACCCATTGGAATAGGTCTTGCCGATCTTCGAGGGCTCCGGCGTGCCGTGAATGCCGTAGGTTGGCTTCGACAGCGCGATCCAGACGGACCCGACCGGGCCGTTCGGTCCCGGCGGGATGGTCAGCACCTTGTCGTTGTCGCCCTGCTTGAAATTGATCTTGGGATTGTAGGTGTACTCCGGATCGAGCGCGATGCGCTCCACCGTATGCGTGCCGGTTGGAGAGGGCGTCGATTGGGAGCCGATCGTGGCCGGATAGGCGACGACGAGCTTGCCGCTGGCGTCGAACGCACGCACCTGCTTGGCGCTCTTGTCGGCGATGATCCGCGCAACCTGCTCGCGCTTGGGACGCACAACGTTGGCGACGCGGATGCGCGTCCCGGGTCGCTCGAAATTGGCACCCGGATTGAGCGCGCGCAGATAGTCCTCGTCCATGTGGAAGCGCTCGGCCAGCTTTTCGGCAACCGACGTGTAGCCAAGCGTCTCGAGCTGCGCCTTCTGGCCATAATCTTCCGGCACGGACGCGATGAACGGGCCCGCCGCGTCGACGGGCGTGATCTCGTATTCGATGAAGGCATCGCCGCCGGTGTCCTGCAGCACGGCCTCGATCGACTGCGTGTCGTAGGTGCGCAGCGCTTCGCCGCGCAATTCCTGGTAGGTGGCGATCGCCTTGTTGACGTTGTCGCCCATCCGTCCGTCGATCACGCCCGGCGAAGCGCCGATGCGCGATAGCACGATCTGGATCTTTGCCACGTCCTCGCTGGCGCCGGAGAGCGAGGCCCGCGGCGTGGAGATGGACGGCGGTTGGGTGCCTGGATCGATCTCGATCGCCGTGCCCGGCTGCGTCAGGCCGGCCGGCTCTTCGCCGGAGACGCTCGCCGTCGCCTGGTTGCCGAGCGGCTGGCGCTCGACGGCGCCGGGGGATTGCGGTTGCGGAGCTGCCATTTGGGGCGTGCTCGGCTGAGGCTGCGGCGCTGCCATCTGCGGCTGCGGCGGGATCGGCGGCGGCTCTCGGAATTCTGGGAAGCCGTCAGGCCGACGGCCCGGATAGCGCCCGAGTTCGCGCATGCGCTGCTCGCGACGCAATCGCCGGTCGTCTTCATAAGGTTCGTAGCGCTCGGGCTCGACGTAGTCGCCGCCCCACGGATCGGGCTCGATGACGCGTTCGCGCTGGACCGCACCCTCGCCCACGATGGCGATCACCTCGCCGGTATAGGGATCGACCAGCACTTCACGCCCGAACTGGTCGTAATAGACGTCGACCTCGCGCTGAGCGACCTGCACTCCGGAGCGCGCATCGACGCGGCGTTCGGGCGGCTCCACGACCGAGACGGCGGCGCCCGCGGTGCCGGCCGAAAGAAGCATGCCGAGAAGGGTGAGTGAAAACGGTCGTGCGATCATTTCTATCAAACCAGCCAAATGCGTTACGGTTGCGTTCGGTGATCAATCTTGATCAACGCCGCGCAGCGACGTGCCCGACTATGGTTCATGAAGAATGAACGGGACATGAAAATGGCCGGCATGGGCCGCAATTGCGGCGCAAGCCGGCCGGATTTTCCGCGTCAGGCGGCCTCGCCGACCGCCCCGCCTTGCGCTGTGGTATGGAAGTTCAGCCGGTCGGAGCCCGCCGTGACCTTGACAGTCGACCCGTCGAGAATCTCGCCGAGCAGGATGCGCTCAGCCAGTGGGTCCTGAAGTTCCTTCTGGATCACGCGCTTCAGCGGGCGCGCGCCATAAGCCGGGTCGTATCCCTTCTCAGCCAGCCAGTCGATCGCCTCCTGGTCGAGCGACAGGGTGATCTTGCGATCGGTCAGGAGCCGCTCCAGCCGGTTGAGCTGGATCATCACGATCTTGCCCATGTCGAGACGGCGCAGCCGATGGAACAGGATCACTTCGTCGACGCGGTTCAGGAACTCTGGCCGGAAGGAGGCCCTCACCACCGCCATCACGTCGTCGCGTGCGGCGTCCGCATCCTGGTCCTCGCCAAGTGCGACCAAATATTCCGCGCCGAGGTTCGACGTCATGATGATCAGCGTGTTGCGGAAGTCGACCGTGCGGCCTTGTCCGTCCGTCAAGCGTCCGTCGTCGAGCACCTGCAGGAGCACGTTGAACACGTCAGGATGCGCCTTCTCGATCTCGTCGAAGAGCACGACCTGATAGGGCCGGCGGCGCACGGCTTCCGTCAGCGCTCCGCCCTCGTCATAGCCGACATAGCCAGGCGGTGCGCCGATCAGGCGCGAGACCGAGTGCTTCTCCATGTATTCCGACATGTCGATGCGCACCATCGCGCTTTCGTCGTCGAACAGGAAATCCGCGAGCGCCTTGGTCAGCTCGGTCTTGCCGACGCCGGTGGGCCCGAGGAAGATGAACGAGCCGATCGGCCGGTTGGGGTCCTGCAACCCCGCGCGGGCGCGACGGACGGCCTTCGACACGGCCTGCACGGCTTCACCCTGGCCAACGACCCGCCTGCCGAGTTCGTCCTCCATGCGCAACAGCTTCTCGCGCTGGCCTTCCAGCATCTTGTCGACGGGAATGCCCGTCCAGCGCGATATCACATGCGCGACATGGTCGGGCGTGACGGTCTCCTCGACCATCGATCCGACATTGTCCTGGCTTTCGGCTTCGGCAAGCTTCTTTTCGAGTTCGGGAATGCGGCCATAGGCAAGTTCGCCCGCCCGCTGGAACTCGCCCTTGCGCTGCGCGATGGCGAGTTCGTTGCGCGCCTCGTCGAGCTGGCGCTTGAGATCTGCGGCCAGGCCGAGCTTTTCCTTTTCCGCCGCCCAAAGGCTCGTCACGCGGGCCGATTCCTCTTCGAGGTCGGCAAGTTCCTTCTCAAGCCGGCTCAGGCGATCCTTCGAGGCGACGTCAGTCTCGTTCCTCAGCGCTTCCCGCTCGATCTTGAGCTGCATGATGCGCCGATCGAGCTCGTCGAGCAGTTCGGGTTTCGAGTCGACCTGCATGCGCAGCCGGGATGCGGCTTCGTCAACGAGATCGATCGCCTTGTCCGGCAGGAAGCGGTCGGTAATGTAGCGGTTCGACAATGTCGCGGCAGCCACCAGAGCCGAGTCCGAAATCCGCACCTTGTGGTGCTGCTCGTATTTCTCCTTCAGCCCGCGAAGGATCGAGATCGTGTCCTCGACCGTCGGCTCCTCCACGAAAACCGGCTGGAAACGGCGAGCGAGCGCGGCATCCTTTTCGACATGCTTTCGGTACTCGTCGAGCGTCGTCGCACCGACGCAGTGGAGTTCGCCGCGTGCCAGCGCGGGCTTCAAGAGGTTCGACGCGTCCATCGCGCCATCGGCCTTTCCAGCTCCCACCAGCGTGTGCATCTCGTCGATGAAAAGGATGATGCCGCCGGCCGCCGCCTGAACCTCGGACAGAACGGCTTTCAGCCGCTCCTCGAACTCGCCGCGATACTTCGCGCCGGCAATGAGCGAGCCCATGTCGAGCGCCATCAACTGCTTGTCCTTGAGACTTTCCGGAACGTCGCCATTGACGATGCGCAGGGCCAGCCCCTCGGCGATCGCCGTCTTGCCGACGCCGGGCTCGCCAATCAGCACCGGATTGTTCTTGGTGCGCCGGGAAAGCACCTGGATCGTTCGGCGGATCTCGTCGTCGCGGCCGATCACCGGATCGAGTTTGCCCGAGCGTGCGTCGGCTGTCAGGTCGCGCGCATATTTCTTCAACGCGTCATAGCCTTGCTCGGCCGACGCGGAGTCCGCAGTCCGTCCCTTGCGCATGTCGTTGATGACCTGGTTCAGCGCGACGGGAGTCACACCGGCCTTGGCGAGGATGTCGGCGGTCTTCGCCGACCTTTCCATCGCCATAGCCGTCAGGAGACGCTCGACGGTGACGAACGAATCGCCCGCCTTCTTCGCGAGCTCCTCGGCCGTGGTGAACACCTTGGCCAGCGGCTGTGCGAGGTAGAGCTGGCCGCTGCCGCCCTCGACCTTCGGCATAGCCTCCAGCGCCGTCTCCACGCCGATACGCACGTCGCGCACACGCCCGCCGGCCCGCTCGATCAGCGAGGCGGCAAGCCCTTCCTCGTCGTCGACCAGGACCTTCAAGAGATGTTCGGGAGTGAACTGCTGGTGATTGCGCGACAGCGCCATGGTTTGGGCCGCCTGGATGAAGCCGCGGACCCGCTCGGAATACTTCTCGATGTTCATGTCTTCTGTCTCCCTTCGGCCCCGGCCTGGCATGCAGCGCCGGTTCAGATTGTAGTGACGCGCCGCCCCCGCTTGCTGCCGGCAGGCTCCGCTCTGGAATATGGGAGCGGCACGGGGCCCGCTCAAGTGAACGCACTTGCCCGGACAACAAAAAAGGGCGGTGGATGACCACCGCCCTTCTGGACATTTCCTGGCTGCGCCTTGTCAGGCCGCCGCTTCGCCAACATCGTCGGCCTTCTCGGCCGGTGCGGTGCTTTCGCCCTCGTCCGCCTTGAGACGCGGACGGCGCGTGCGGCGCGGCTTGCGCTCAGCCGTCTCCTCGCCCGCCTCAGCGCTCTGGACGCTTGCGGCAAGTTCGGCCGGGCTCGATGCGACAGAAGGAACGGGAGCTTCATCAGCAGGCTGCTCCGGGCGCGGTGAACGCTCGCGGCGCGGGCGCCGCTCCTTGCGGCCCTGGCCGGATTCGCCCTCGCCCAGCGCGACCTCGGCCGGAACGCCTTCGATCACAGGCTGCGGACCGCTGCCATCGGCTGCGACCACCGGCTCTTCGCGGTTCTCGCGATCGCCGCGATTGTCACGGTCGCGATTATCCCGATCCCGATCCCGATCCCGATTGTCGCGGTTCGGCCGGTCGCCGCGCGGCTGCTGGTTCTGGTCGCCGCGCTGGCTCTGATTGTTGTTGCCGTTGCTCTCGAAGCCGGCATCGTTGTCGTCGCCGTCCTCGTCGTCATCTTCGCGCATGTCGCGCTGCTGCTGCTGCGTCGCGGCCTGCTGGGCCAGCGCCGTGGCGATGATGCGGTTGTAGTGCTCGGCGTGCTGGAGATAGTTCTCCGCCATGACGCGGTCGCCGGAGCTCTGCGCATCACGGGCGAGCGTCGTGTACTTTTCGGCAATCTGCTGCGCGGTGCCGCGGATTTTCACGTCCGGGCCGTTGCTCTCATAGCTGCGGGTGAGCGGGTTCGGGCCCTTGCGGTTGTTGTTATTGTTGTTGCTATTGTTGTTATTGTTGTTGTTGCCGCGTCCGCGCATGCGCCTGTTCTGCTGTGGCCTCATCAGTTTCTCTTCATCTGGTAAGAATATCCATGCGGCGCCCGGGCCTTGCCCGTTCCGCAATATCGCTCCGGCGATCAGCCGCTCGAAGCGCTATCGCCACTTGTCCCGCTTTTCGGTTTCGCGTCACGCCCGGACATTCCCCGCGCGAAGCTAAGGCGTCTCATACGCAGAAGGCAGTTTGTGTCACGGGAACCGAATCGATGACAGCACTGCCTGCTTCGTCACATCCGGCAACCAAAACCTAGCGGGATTGATTTGTCTTGCCAAGTCCTTTTTGCAGGGCTTCCCCGGTCAATCGCTCGCCCGGAAGATGAGAACGCGGTTATTGCCGCCCAAATCTTTGCGGGCCTCGTGGCAATCGAAACCGGTCTCTTCGAAAATCGCGGTGACCGAATCCTTCTGGTCGTGTCCGATCTCGACCCCGATCCAGCCTTTGCTGGCAAGGTGGGCTCCGGCGCTTGTTGCGATGGCCCGGTAGCAGTCGAGGCCGTCCGCGCCGCCGTCGAGCGCCCGTTGTGGGTCGAAGCCGCGCACATCCATGTCGAGATCGGCGATATCTGTCGTCGCGATATAGGGCGGATTTGAGACGATCACGTCGAATTCGCCGCCAACATCCTCAAACCAGTCCGACTTTACCGTGCTGAACCTTGCCGCGACCCCATTCAGGTCGGCATTGGCGGCCGCCGTTTCAAGGGCTTCGTCCGAAATATCGGCCGCAAGGCCGGTCGCCTGTGGCAGTTGGACGAGAAGCGCGATCAAGATCGCGCCTGTCCCGGTACCCAGATCCAGGATGCGCAGCGGCCCCTTCCCCGCCACTGCCAGCACCGCGTCGACCAGCACCTCGGTGTCCGGCCGCGGCTCCAGCGTCTCGGCCGAGAGCCGCATGGGCAGCCCGTAGAATTCGCGTGTCCCGAGAATGCGATGCACCGGCTCGCGCACCGCCCGCCGGGCCAGCGCCGCCTCGATCGCCTCCACATGCGGTCCGGCAACGAGCTGGTCGGGCCGCGCGATCAGGTCGAGCCGCGTCGTGCCCGTCACATGCTCGACGATCAGCCGCGCGTCGATCTCGGCGCTGTCGATGCCGGCGTCTTCCAGGCGCCTGCGCGCCCGCCGCATCGTCTCGCCGAGTTCGACGGGCTCAGCCATGAGAGCCCATATCGGCGAGAAGCTTCGACTGGTGGTCCGAGATCAGCGCATCGATCACCTCGTCGAGTTCGCCCTGCATCACGCGGTCGAGCTTGTAGAGGGTCAGGTTGATCCGGTGGTCGGTGAGTCGCCCTTGCGGAAAATTGTAGGTGCGGATGCGCTCCGAGCGGTCGCCCGAGCCAACCTGTGTGCGCCGCGATTCCGAGCGCTCGTCGGCAAGCCGGGTGCGCTCGATGTCGAATAGCCGCGCGCGCAGAATCTGCATCGCCTTGGCACGGTTCTGGTGCTGCGACTTCTCTGCCGAAACCACCATGATGCCGGTCGGTAGATGGGTGATGCGCACGGCCGAGTCGGTGGTGTTGACGTGCTGACCGCCTGCACCCGAGGCGCGCATCGTGTCGATGCGGATGTCCTCGGCGCGGATGTCGATGTCGACCTCTTCGGCTTCCGGCAGCACGGCGACGGTCGCGGCGGAGGTGTGGATGCGCCCGCCGCCTTCCGTTTCCGGAACGCGCTGGACGCGATGGACGCCCGATTCGAATTTCAGCCGCGCAAAGACGCCGCGGCCCGAAACCGTCGCGATGATCTCCTTGTACCCACCGACCTCGCCCTCGCTGGCCGAAATCAGCTCGATCTTCCAGCCCTGCGTCGCAGCGTAGCGCTCGTACATGCGGAAGAGATCGCCGGCAAAAAGCGCCGCCTCGTCGCCGCCGGTGCCGGCACGAATTTCGAGGATGGCGTTCTTCTCGTCTGCCGAATCCTTGGGCAGCATCAGGATCTGGATTTCCTGCTGCAGCGCTTCGACCCGCTCCTCGACAGCCGGCAGATCAACTTCGGCAAGCTGGCGCATCTCCTTGTCGAGCGAGCGGTCGGCCAGCATCGCCTCGAGATCGGCAAGCTCCCCCTCCGCTGCAAGCAGCTCGCGCACCTTGCCGACGATGTCCTGAAGTTCGGAGTATTCAGAGGCGAGCTTCACATAGGCATCGGCCTCGGGGCCAGCCGCCATCTGCGCCTCGAGCATTTCGAAGCGCTTGATGACCTGGTCCATCCGGTCGCGCGGCAGTTCGATCATTTATGAAGTTCCTAAAGTGAGACGCCGTGCTGGTCGGCAAAACCGGAAAGCAGCACGCGCATGTCGGCATGTTCGGCCGTGGTGTCCAAGGCGTCGTCGAGCACCTTGGTCAGTGTGCCGAGCGGCAGGTCGCGCAGCATCGCCTTGACGGGGCCGATCGCCGCTGGCGACATCGAGATCGAGCGGAAGCCGACGCCGAGCAGCGCCATCGCCGGCAGCGGCCGTCCGGCCATCTCGCCGCAAAGCGTGACCGGCGTGCCATGTTTCACACCCGCCCGCGCCACCTGCCGCAACAGCCGCAGGAACGGCACCGAAAGCGGCGTGAAGCGGTCGGCCAGAAGCGTGTTGCCGCGATCGGACGCGGTGACGAACTGGAAGAGGTCGTTCGAGCCAACCGAGACGAAGTCGACCTTTGCCAACAGCTCGTCGAGTTGCCAGAGCAGCGAGGGCACCTCCAGCATCGCGCCGATCTTGAAGCTCGTCGGCAGATGGTGGCCGAAGCGGGCAAGATGGCGCACCTCGCGGTCGAAAATGTCGCGCGCCGCGTCGATTTCGGAAAGCTCCGTCACCATCGGCAGCATGACGCGCAGTTCGCGCCCGCCTGCCGCCTTCAGGAGAGCGCGAATCTGGGTGCGCAACAGGCCAGGCCGATCGAGCGTCAGGCGGATCGCGCGCCAGCCGAGCGCCGGGTTTTCTTCCTGGCCCGCGCCCTTGAAATAGGGCAGCACCTTGTCGCCGCCGATGTCGATCGTGCGGAAGGTCACTGGCTTCTTGCCAGCCGCCTCAAGCACATCGCGGTAGAGGCGCTCCTGCGCCTCAGCGCGCGGGAAGGTCGCCGCGACCATGAACTGGAGTTCGGTGCGAAAGAGCCCGATCCCGGCAGCGCCCGCCTCGGCGAGCTGCGGCAGGTCGACCGCAAGCCCCGCATTCATCATCAGGTCGATGTGCACGCCGTCCTTCGTCTCCGAGGGCTTGTCGCGCAATTCACGGTAGAGTTCCTGCCGGCGGGCGCGGAAGCGCACCTTCTCGGCATAGGCCGCCTCGACATCGGATTGGGGGCGCAGGTGGACGCGCCCCTCCTCGCCGTCGACGATGATCGCGTCGCCGTTCTCGGACATCGAGACGACGCCCTTCATCTGGCCGGTGACGGGAATGCCCATGGCGCGCGCGACGATCACCACGTGGCTCGTCACCGCGCCCTCTTCCAGCACCAGCCCGCGCAGCTTGTCGCGCGGATAGTCCAGAAGCTCCGCCGCGCCCATCTGCCGCGCGACGACGATGGCGTCGCGGTTCATCAATGAGGCCAACGCCTCGGGACCGCGTCCCATCAACTGCCGCAGGAGACGGTTGGCGAGATCGTCGAAATCGCTCATCCGCTCGCGAAGATAGGGGTCCGTCATGTGCAGCATGCGCGCGCGCATGTCGGACTGCACCTTTTCTACCGCCGCCTCGGCGGTCAGGCCGTTGCGCACGGCCTCCTCGAGCCGCCTGATCCAGCCCCGGTCGTTCGCGAACATGCGATAGGCTTCCAGCACCTCGCGGTGTTCGCCCTCGAAGGCGACATCGCGGCGCGACAGCATGTCGTCGATCGAAAGTCGAAGCGAGCCGAGCGCCTCGCCGAGACGTTCCAGTTCGGTGTCGGTGTCCTCGTTGAAGAGGTTGGTGACGACAATGCGCGGCTCGTGCAGCACGACATGGCCGAGCCCGACGCCGTCATTGAGTGGCAGGCCGCTGAAGGTCACGGGCCGCGACAGGTCGAGTTCCAGCCCGGGCCGTGTCAGCCGCGAAAGGTCTCCCGTCGCGATCATCTCGGCGATCACCATGGCGATGGTTTCGAGCGCCTCGAGCTCGTCGTCGCGATACTGCCGCATCGTGCGGTTCTGCACGACGAGGACGCCGAGCGTACGCCCAGCCCTCAGAACCGGCACGCCGAGGAAGGAATTGTAGATCTCTTCGCCCGTCTCCGGCAGGTAGGCGAAGGCCGGATGCTTCTGCGCATCGGAAAGGTTGAGCGCCCGCGCGCTCGCCGCGATCGTGCCGACGAGACCCTGGCCGAGCTTGAGCTGCGCCAGGTGGACCGAGCCGGGGTTCAGACCCTCGGTGGCATAGAGTTCCAGGATCGAGTCGGCGCGCAGCACGTAGAGCGAACAGACTTCGGCGACCATGTTGGAGGCGATCTCGCGCACGATCCGGTCGAGCCGCTCCTGCGGCTCAAGCGCTTCCGCCATGAGCTCGCGCAGCCGTCTCAGCAATACGCGCGGTCCCGCCGCCATGTCACGCATCGACCGTTCACTCCAACGGCGCTATCCGGCCCTGTGCTCTGCCAGGGCCGGCAACCGACTCCGTGTCGGCCGTTCCCCTCTTACTGCTTATCCAGCCCGTAGACGGAATGCAAAGTCCGCACGGCCAATTCAGTATAGGCCGCGTCGATCAGGATCGAAATCTTGATCTCGGACGTCGTGATCGCGCGGATGTTGATGCCGCGGTCGGCCAGTGCCTTGAAGGCGATCGCCGCGACGCCCGCATGGCTGCGCATGCCGATGCCGATGACCGACACCTTGGCCATGCCCTCGTCATGCTGGAGCGCGTCGAAGCCGACCTGATCCTTGTTCTTTTCCAGCACCGCGACCGCCTTGGCGACATCGGCCGAAGGCACGGTGAAGGTCATGTCGGTGCGCAATCCGTCCTCGGATATGTTCTGCACGATCATGTCGACATTGATGTTGGCTTCGGCGAGCGGGCCGAATATGCCGGCGGCGACGCCCGGGCGGTCCGAGACGCGGCGCAGCGAAATCTGCGCTTCATCCTTGGCGTAGGCGATGCCTGTGACGACTTGCTGTTCCAAGATTTCATCCTCGTCGCAAATGAGCGTGCCGGGCGGGTTGTCGAAATCGCCCATACCGGGAGCGTCCGGATCTTCGAAGGAGGAGCGCACGAAAGTACGCACCTTGTGTACCATGGCAAGCTCGACCGAGCGCACCTGCAGGACCTTGGCGCCAAGCGAGGCCATTTCCAGCATCTCCTCGAAGGAAATCTTGGCAAGCCTTCGCGCCTTCGGCTCGATGCGCGGGTCGGTCGTGTAGACGCCGTCGACGTCGGTATAGATGTCGCAGCGGTCGGCCTTGACGGCGGCGGCGATGGCGACCGCGCTCGTGTCCGACCCGCCGCGCCCGAGCGTCGCGATCCGGTTGTCGGGCGCAAGGCCCTGGAAGCCGGCGATCACGGCCACCTGCCCCTCGCCGAAGCGCTTGGCGAGGAACGATCCGTCGATCTCCTGGATGCGCGCGGCGCCATGGGCGTTGTCGGTCTTGATCGGGATTTGCCAGCCCTGCCAGGAGCGGGCATGAACGCCCATGCCCTGAAGCGTGATCGCCAGCAGCCCGGCCGTCACCTGTTCGCCGGAAGCGACGACGGCGTCATATTCGCGCGCATCGTGCATCGGCGAGGCTTCGCGGCACCAGGCGACGAGTTCGTTCGTCTTGCCCGACATCGCCGAGACGACCACAGCCACCTCGTGCCCCGCATCCACCTCGCGTTTGACGTGGCGCGCGACATTGCGAATGCGGTTGATGTCGGCGACGGAGGTTCCGCCGAACTTCATCACGATACGCGCCATGAAAGGGAATTCCTCGGGGCAAAGATCGGTTCATGCCGCCCGTCTTGAGGATCGGGCGGCGGCGCGGGTTGCATACTCAAATCGCCTGCCATGTGCAAGTGAGGCAAGCCGCGATGATGAGCCGGATTATTTCTTGAGGCGGTAGCCGGTCCGGAACATCCAGCTCACGATGCCAAGGCACAGCACGAGAAACACCAGCGTCATGCCGAGGCTTACCCAGACGCTGACGTCGGAGGTGCCGATGAAGCTCCAGCGGAAGCCCGAGACCAGGTAGACGACCGGATTGGCGAGCGAAATCGTCTGCCAGACGGGCGGCAGCATGTCGAGCGAGTAGAACGTCCCGCCCAGGAACGCGAGCGGCATGACGATCAGGAGCGGAATGATCTGCAACTTCTCGAACCCGTCCGCCCAGATGCCGATGATGAAGCCGAACAGCGAGAAGCTCACCGAGGTCAGGACGAGAAACAGCACCATCATGAAGGGATGCTGGATCTCAAGGTCGACGAAGAACGCCGCCGTCGCGAGAATGACGAGGCCGATCATCATCGACTTCGTTGCCGCCGCGCCGACATAGGCGAGCACGATTTCGAAATAGGAGATCGGCGCCGACAGCACCTCGTAGATCGTGCCTGTGAATTTCGGGAAGTAGATGCCGAATGACGCGTTCGAGATCGAAAGCGTCAGAAGCGACATCATGATCAGCCCCGGAACGATGAACGCGCCATAGGAGACCCCGTCGATCGTCTCGATGCGCGAGCCGATCGCCGCGCCGAACACGACGAAATAGAGCGACGTCGAGACGACCGGCGAAATGATGCTCTGCATGATGGTGCGGAACGTGCGCGCCATCTCGAACGTGTAGATGGCCTTGACGGCGTGAAAGTTCATGCCCGTTCCCTCACCAGGTCGACGAAGATGTCCTCGAGCGAGCTTTGCCGCGTCTCGAGGTCGCGAAAGCGGATGCCTTCGCTCGAAAGATCCGCCAGAAGCGCCGTGATCCCGGTGCGCTCGCCTTGCGTGTCGTAGGAATAGACGAGACGGCGCCCGTCATCGGTGATTTCCAGGCCCCGCCCAGTCAGACCCGCCGGCAGCGCCGCCAGGGGCTGGGCAAGTTCCAGCTCGAGTTTCTTTTTGCCGAAGCGCTGCATCAGCGCTGCCTTGTCCTCGACCAGGATGATCTCGCCCTTCGAAATCACGCCGATCCGGTCGGCCATCTCCTCGGCTTCCTCGATATAGTGCGTCGTCAGGATGATCGTGACGCCGGTCGCGCGCAGTCCGCGAACCATTTCCCACATGTCGCGCCGCAGTTCGACGTCCACGCCCGCGGTCGGCTCGTCGAGGAAGAGCAGCTTCGGCTCGTGCGCCAGCGCCTTGGCGATCATCACCCGCCGCTTCATGCCGCCGGACAGGTTGATGACCTTCTCGTCCTTCTTGTCCCAAAGCGACAGCGCGCGCAGCACCTTCTCGACATGCGCGTCATCCTTGCCCTTGCCGAACAGGCCTCGGCTGAACGACACCGTGGCCCACACGCTTTCGAACGCGTCGAGCGAGACATCCTGCGGCACGAGGCCGATGATGGACCGCGTCTTGCGGTACTCCGCGACGATCTCGTGACCATCGACCAGTACCTCCCCGCCGCTGGCATTGACGACGCCGCAGACAATGCCGATCAGCGTCGTCTTGCCCGCCCCGTTGGGCCCGAGCAGCGCGAAGATCTCGCCCGGCTGGACTTCGAGGTCGACACCCTTCAGCGCCGTGAAGCCGGAGTCATAGGTCTTGGTGAGATTTCGGATCGACAAAGCGGGGGGCATGGCAGGCTTTCGCAGTTCGGGTGGGCGCAGCGCATATAGGTCGCAGCACCGAGGACGCAATCGCCGGCTGCGATCCGACATCACGCTCCTGCCATTTCGCGCGCTTGACTTTTCGCCGCCCTCGCCCGACTTGACCACTCCTGAAGGAGACACCCGCATGTCAGATGCCCAGCGCACCACCATCGATGCCGGAGAGGTCGAACGCTTTTCGCGCCTCGCCCAGGAATGGTGGAACCCGAACGGCAAGTTCAAGCCGCTGCACAAGTTCAATCCGGTACGCCTTGCCTATATCCGCGACCAGGTGGCGACGCATTTCGGCCGTGACCCGCGCGCAGCCAAGCCCTTCGACGGCCTGCGCCTGCTCGACATCGGCTGCGGCGGCGGCCTGCTCTGCGAGCCGATGGCGCGCCTCGGCGCGAACGTCGTCGGCGCCGACGCCTCGGCCACGAATATCGAGGTGGCGAAGATCCATGCCGCCGAGGCACGTGTGAAGATCGACTACCGCGCCACCACCGCCGAGGCGCTGGCCGATGCTGGCGAGAAATTCGACGTCGTCCTCAACATGGAGGTCGTCGAACACGTCGCCGACGTCGACCTGTTCCTGTCCAAATGCGCGCACATGGTAAAGCCCGGGGGCCTGATGTTCGTCGCCACCATCAACCGCACGCTGAAAGCGTGGGGCCTTGCCATCGTCGGCGCCGAATATGTCCTCGGCTGGCTGCCGAAAGGCACGCATCAATACGACAAACTCGTCCGCCCCGAGGAACTCGACAAGGGCCTCGCCGGCACCGGCATGTCGGTTGTCGAGCGCACCGGCGTCACCTACAACCCGCTGACCGACCAGTGGAACCGCTCGCGCGATCTCGACGTCAATTACATGATCTTGGCTGCAAAACCGCCTGAGGGACCAGCATAGGGCGCAAGGCCTGGCGCGATCAGGTTCCGTGCGAGCCGAATACGGCGGCGTGCGAGAACCGGAGCGGCGCGTCCAACAAGGACGTGAGTGCCTGAAGCACGGAACGTCTCCGTTTGCAGCCCGCTCAGGGCTGAATCTCGGCGGGCCTGCTAGTTATGTTCGTCGGGGAAGGTCGGCAGCGGCATGAAGTCGACGCCATCGTCGGCGAGGCTCTTGACCTCCTCGACCGACGCCTCGCCATAGATGCCGCGCCGCTCGACCTCGCCGAAATGAATCTTGCGCGCCTCGTCGGCGAACTTGTCGCCGACATAGTCCGCGTTCTGGCGCACATGGTCGGCCATTTCCTTCAGCTTGGCCAGCATCTGGCGCTGCTCGGCGCCGACAGCGAGCGCGATCTTCTCCTGCTTGCGCGCAGTTGAGACCGCCGGCGCCATCAACGCCTTGGCGACCTTGGCCGAATGGCAGGTCGGGCACGAGACGAGACCGCTCTTGTGCTGCCCCTCGTAGTCCTCATTGGACCGGAACCAGCCATCGAATTCGTGGCCGGCATCGCAAACAAGGTTGAACCGGATCATGACGCGTTGGCCAGCCCTGCGGCATTCGCGATCGTGAAGTCGCGAGCGTTCTTCAAGTTCGGCACCTTGCCGCGCGCGGCCGCCGAGGCAGCAAGGTCGATCTCGGCAAGCACCACGCCCGGCTCCGCGCCGTTCGCTTCGGCCAGAACCTTGCCCCACGGATCGACGATCAGCGAATGGCCATAGGTCTCGCGGCCGTCCTCATGCGTTCCGCCCTGCGCGGCGGCGATGACGAAGGCGCCGTTTTCGATCGCGCGGGCGCGGATCAGGACGTGCCAGTGCGCCTCCCCGGTCTGCCGGGTGAAGGCAGCCGGCACCGTCAGCACCGAGGCGCCCGCCAGCGCCTGCGCGCGGAAGAGTTGCGGAAAGCGCAGATCGTAGCAGACGGCAAGCCCCATGCGCCCAAAAGGCAGATCGACGACGGTCGAAACCTTGCCCGGCTCGTACGTCGCGGATTCGCGCCAGCTCTCGCCCTTGTCGAGATCGACGTCGAACATGTGGATCTTGTCGTAGGTCGCAAGCCGCGCACCGTCCGTCCCGAACACGAAAGCGCGGTTGGCGACCTTTCCGTCCGGCCGCGCGATTGCGGTCGAGCCGATATGGACGAAGATGCCGAGTTCCGCGGCGAGTTCGGCTGCGCGGATGACGAGCGCATCCTTGTCGTCGGACGTGATCATCGCGCGCAAGCTGGCGCGGTCGCGCACCAACGCCCCTGTCATCTCGGGCGACTGGACGTAGGTCGCGCCCTTGCCCGCGGCCTCGCGCACCAGAGTCTCGAAATCGGCGATGTTGCGCTCAAGCGACGTCGAGGAGCGCATCTGCAGCGCGGCGACCTTCACTGGTCCGCTCATGCCTGGCCGCCTTTCAGCATTGCGTCGAGCCGGCCCTCCGACTCCAGCGCATGCAGGTCGTCCGATCCGCCGACATGGCGCCCTTGGATGAAGATTTGCGGAAAGGTCGTGCGGCCATTGGCCTTGCCGATCATTTCCTGGCGCAACTCCGCTGAAAAGCTCGCATCGTGTTCGACATAAGTGACGCCCTTCCTGTCGAGGAGCCGCTTGGCGGCTGCGCAATAGCCGCACATCATTCGTGTATAGATTTCGACGTCGGCCATGTATCGGTCCGTCCTGTTGCCTTTGCAGGTCTATATAGGCTCTGGCTTTCCTCGCCGGAAGTCCCCCGGCAATACCCGTGCGAAGGTCAAGACGGAGATCTCGCGCGCACCGGCACGGCGAAGGCACTTGGCAAGCGCAGAGACCGTCGCCCCGGTCGTGTAGACGTCGTCGACGATGCACACATGCCGCCCGGCGATCAGAGCCTTTTTCCCTTCGGGCACGAGAAAGGCGGCGCGGACATTGTCCTGCCTTTCCTTCGCCTTGAGGCCGACTTGCTGGCGCGTCTTCTTGACGCGCATGACGACCTCGGCGGCAAACGGCCGTCCCGTCTGTCTGGCGATGGCACGCGCCAGTTCCGCCGACTGATTGAACCGCCGGGTGAAAAAGCGTTGGCGGTGGAGCGGCACCGGAACGAGCAGCTCCGCATGGTCGATGATGTCGCGACCCGCGCGCACCATCCAGCCTGCCAGCCAGGGTGCAAGGTCGGTGCGGTCCTGATATTTGAGGCTCTGCGCCAGCCTGCGCGCGGCCCCGTCATAGGCGACGGCCGCGCGCGAGCGGTCATAGGCGGGCGGCGACGCCATGACGGCGGGCGAGATCGCACCCGTTCCCATGTCGTAGGCGAAGGGCACGCCCGAGACCGCGCACCAGGGCTCGTCGAGAAAATGGATGTCGCCCCAGCAGGAGGCGCAAAGCGTGCCGCCTTCGGCAACGATCTTCCGGCATCCAAGACATGTCGGCGGAAAGAGCATCCGGCCCGCGATTTGCCCGGCCGCGGCGCCGGCGGACTTGATCTTTGCGAGCCGTTCCACCACGAGACTTCTCAAGCCCGGCTTCCCATATCCACCCTATGACGGCGCACTTTCGCATTCAGGTACGCATGGACGCAATCTTCGATCAGACCCGCGCACTCGCCCACAAGATGCGAGCCCTCGCGCAAACCGGACGCCACGGCGATTTCCTGATGCGCGCCGCCTCGGCCGAGCTTGCCGAGCGCCTTTCCACGGTCAGCCGCGATTTCGACCGGGCAATCGTGCTCCATGGCTTCGTCGACGAGGCCGCGCGCGCCGTCGCATTGACGGGGAAGGCTGGCAGCATCGAGCGGGTCGAGGCGAACTCCGCCCTTCTCGACGGTGCGCCCGGCGCGGTCTCGCCCGTCGATCATCTCGCACTGCCTCCCGAAAGCGCGGACCTTGCCGTCTCACTGTATGCACTCGGCGAAGTCGACGACGTACCGGGAACGCTGATCCAGATCCGGCGGCTCCTGCGGCCGGACGGGCTGTTCCTTGGCTGCCTTGCGGGCGCCGGCACGCTGAAGGAGTTGCGCGAGGTCCTGCTGGCGGCCGAAGCCGAGATCACCGGCGGCGCGGCAAGCCGCGTCCATCCACTCGTCGACATCCGCGATGCGGGCGGGCTTTTGCAGCGCGCAGGCTTTGCGCTGCCCGTCGCCGATATCGAGGAAACGACCGTGCGCTACGATACGATGTTCGACTTGATGCGCGATCTTCGGGCCATGGGCGTCACCAGCAGCCTCGTCGGTGCACGGCCGGTTCGGCGCGCGGTTCTCGTCCGGGCTGCCGGGCTCTACGCAGAGCGCTTCGCCGATTCGGATGGGCGCATTCGGGCGACCTTCGCGACAGTCTGGCTTTCGGGATGGGCGCCGCATGGCTCGCAGCAGAAGCCGGCGCGGCGCGGCAGTGCGACGGTGTCGCTTGCAAAGGCGTTGAAGACGGACTGAACGATCAGCGGGTCAGGACTTCGTTGATCGCGCTTTCATTGCCGCCCCACAGATTGGAGATGGCCGTGCCCGTCGCCGAGGCCCCGCCGATGATCGCAACGCCGATGAGCGTTGCGATCAGGCCATATTCGACGGCCGTCGCACCGCTTTCGTCCGTCAGGAATCGTTTCAGCATGAGGCGCCTCGTCATTCAGCGTGTCCTCTTTCCTAGCGTCGAGAAGTTAGGAACCTGCCAAGAGGCGTCGTTAAGGAAGTGTGGAGCCAAGCGGCGCAATTGCCGCCTCAGCAGGAGCCGGAACGAGCGCCCGACTCGCGGATGATGCAGACCGCGCTCGGGCTCTGCTGAAGGACGCTGCGCCGGATCGTATATGTCTCGGCCGAACTGCGCGGCCCGATGCTGCCCGTCGACATCCGGTCGATGCCCGGTGATTCGACGGATGCGAACATCCGGTCGCGGGCGTTCTTGTCAGCGATGGGCACGAGGATAAGCGTCAGCGCGATTACCGCCGATCCGAACAGCAGTGTCACCCGCAGGATGCCCGCGCTCGTCTGGCTGATGAAGGATCGGCCCGAAAGGTCTTGCCCGCTGCCTGCCATGCGAAGTCCTGTTGTTCAAATGAAATTCCACAGGACTTTTGCAGGATTGGCTGAATCATCGATTAACGCGCAAACGCAAAGTCGACCATTGGGCGAGCGTCGATACTGGTCAGAGCAGGTCGATCAGGAATGGAATCAGAGGCTCGTCGGCCGGCGGCATCGGATAATCCCGCATCTTGTTTGGGCGCACCCACTTCAGTTGCTGCGCTTCAAGCGGCTGCGGGATACCCCAAAAGCGGCGGCATACGAAAAGCGGCATCAGGAGATTGAAGCTCTCATAGGAATGGCTGGCGAAGGTTAGCGGTGCAAGGCACGCCGTCTTGGTTTCGATGCCGAGCTCTTCATGGAGTTCACGGACGACGGTTTCCTCCGGCGTTTCGCCGGGCTCGACCTTGCCGCCGGGAAATTCCCACAAGCCGCCCAACTGCTTGTGCGCCGGTCGCTGCGCCAGGAGCACACGCCCATCCGCGTCGACGAGCGCGCAGGCCGCGACGAGCAACAGGCGCTTCGGTTCGGCATTCGCCGCTTCGGTCATGTCCTCGCCTCCGGTTCGGCACGATATTCGTAAGGGTAGGTCGCCGTGAAGCCGAAGGATTCGTAGAGCGCGATGGCGGGGGCATTGTTCCTGTCCACCATCAGGAAGCTGCCGCACGCGCCGCTCGCAGCGGCAAAGGCCAGCGCGGCCGATACGAGCTTGCGGGCAAGCCCTTGCGAGCGAAAGGCCGGCGCGGTCGCGACCTCGTAGATTCCGGCAATCGCACCGTCGACAGTGCACATCGCCTTGGCGGCCGGAACTCCATCGACCGACAGCACGAACAGGCCCAGTTTCGCCGGGACACGCGCAAGAAGCGCTTGCAGCGGCGCAGCACGCGCGGCGTCGATGGCGCCGATCGCAATCCCTGCCCGACAAAACGAGGCCGGAGACACCATCTCGACCTCCCGCTGCGCGCTGGAGGTCGAGCCCAGTTCCGCACGCATGACGAGCGAGGGCGTGATCACCGGCCAGTTCATCTCGTCGAACTGCTCGACGAGGCGCCTCCCCGTCAGCGGCGTGATGCGAAACGTCACCGGAAATCCTGCCGCGGCGAAGCGCGCGCGCAGGCCCGGCAATCGGCGCTCCAGCCCGTCGCAATCGGAACGGTCGAGCGGGGTCACGGAGTTCGATCTGCGCGTCGGCAAACCGGCCGTCGTGCGCACCGACCACGTGCCGTCATAGGATACGATTTCGGCCGGCCAGGCGCGAAAGCCCGCCGCTTCCAAACGCCGGACCGTGGGCAGGTCGGCGTCTGCCATCCTAGCTGCGGTAGTCGCCGTTGATGGCGACATATTCCTTGGTCAAATCGCAGGTCCACACCGTCGCCTGACCGCGCCCGAGGCCGAGATCGACGCGGATATCGATCTCGTCGCCCTCCATGTAGGCGGACGTCGCCGCCTCGGAATAATCCGGGTCCCGCTCGCCGCTATGGGCGACGCGGATGTCGCCGAACCAGATCGACAGGAGATCGCGGTCCGCCGGCTCGCCGGCCTTGCCGACGGCCATGACGACACGGCCCCAATTGGCATCCTCGCCGGCGACCGCCGTCTTGACCAGCGGCGAATTGGCGATGGACAGCGCGACACGCTTGGCCGAACGCGCATTCTTGGCGCCGGTGACGGTGACGCCGATCTGCTTGCGCGCGCCCTCGCCGTCGCGCACGACCTGAAGCGCGAGCGCCTTCAGCATCTTGTTGAGCGCACGGCGGAAATTGGAAAGCCGGGGATCTTCCGCGTCCTCGATCCGCGCTGCTCCGCGCTTTTCAGCCGCGCCGGTGGCGAACAGCATCAGCGTGTCGGAAGTCGAGGTGTCGCTGTCGACCGTCACCGAATTGAACGTCATGCCGACGCCCTTGGAAAGCAGATCCTGCAACGCCTTCGCGCCGATCGGCGCGTCGGTCGCGACGAAGGAGAGCATCGTCGCCATGTCCGGCGCGATCATGCCGGCGCCCTTGGCGATGCCGTTGATCGTCACATCGACACCGTCGATCTGGCAGGTTGCGGTCAGATATTTGGGATAGGTGTCCGTCGTCATGATCGCCTTGCCGGCCTCGGCCCACAGGCCGGGCTGGGCACGGGCGACCATGTCGTCGAGCAGATGGGCGAATTTTTTGGCGTCAAGAGGCTCGCCAATGACGCCAGTTGACGCCAAAAACACCTCTTTTGAGCTGGAACCGGCCGCTTTTGACGCCAGATCGGCCGTCATTTCGGTGGTTTCACGGCCCTTTTTTCCGGTGAATGCGTTCGCATTTCCCGAATTGACGACCAGAATGCGGGCCGATCCACCGGGCAGATTCGCCCGGCAGAAGTCGACCGGAGCCGACGGGCATTTCGACTTGGTGAAAACGCCGGCCACGGTCGTCCCCTCGTCAAAGACCATGGCCAGAAGGTCGGTGCGACCTTTGTACTTGATGCCGGCCTCCGCCGTCGCGATCCGCACGCCATCGATGGGCGGCATCTTCGGGTAGCTTTTCGGGGCGAGCGGAGAAACGGCGTCGGACATGGCGCTGGTCTTTGTGTCTGCTGCTTATTCGGCCGGGTCGGTCGTCTCGTCGGAAGGCGCCGCATCGACGGCGCCATCAGCGCCGGCTTCAGCATCCGATTCCGACTGCGCACCCGGCTGTGCGGCCGCTTCCATCTCGTCGAGCGTCGCCTTCAGTTCGGCATCGGAGATCTCGATGTCAGCCGCCTCGCGGATTTCCTCGACGGTCTGGAAGTAACGCTCGCGCAGCAGGATCGATCGGATCTGCGGGCCGACCTGCTCGAAAGCCGGCGGCTGCTGCTGGCGCTTGTCTTCGACCTTGATGACGTGCCAGCCGAACTGCGTCTGGACCGGCTCGGCGGAGTGCTCGCCGACATCCATGGCGAAGGCCGCCTCTTCGAACTCCGGAACCATCTGGCCCTGGCCGAAATAGCCGAGGTCGCCGCCCTGCTGAGCTGCGCCATCGGTCGAGTTCGCCTTGGCGAGTTCCTCGAAATCGGCGCCGCCGTCGAGCTCGGCGATCAGTTCCTTCGCCTTCTCCTCGCTGTCGACGATGATGTGGCGCGCGCGCACTTCGTTGGTCGGCGGGGTATTGGCGATCTCCTGGTCGTAGCGGGCGCGGACCTCTTCATCCGTCACGCTGACGGCGACCTGCTGCTCGATGAAGGCGCTGTGCAAAGCCCGCTCGCGCAGGAACGCCATCTGGCGCTGGAACTCTTCGGCGTCGTCGAGCCCTTCCTCTTCGGCCTTGGCGGCGAGGAGGCGGATTTCGATCAGCGCCGAAAGCGCGGCGGCGCGGCGCTGTTCGGGCGAAAGGTTCGCGAACTGCTGCTCGAGGCCCTGGAGCGCGAGCGCCAGGTCACCCTCGGTCACCTCCTGCCCCTCGACCGTGGCGACGATGGCGGACGGGTCGGCTGCGACCGCGGGTTCCGGCGCAGCAGGCGTCGTATCCTGCGCAAAGGCGGCGCCCGAAGTCAGCGCGACGAGCGCGACGGCGGCGGACAAGCGGCGAAACAAAACATTCATGAAGAAACTCCAGTGAGGGTTCGATGCTGTTTCCAGCCCTTGCGAATGTGGCGGAATTCCGCATTTGCGCCCACAGGCGGCGGCGTTGACATCGCTTGTGCCCCCTCTTATCTGTCCTTCGTCTTGGCGTCCAGAACCGTTTTCCGGGCGCTTTTCTGTCTTTTCACAAGCCCGTTACCCCCTCGACGGGCGCTCCGGTCCAGACCGGAAACTTTCTTTTCGAAAGGACCTTGGATGGTCAGTCTCGCTGGCGTCGCGCGCAAGATTTTTGGTTCCTCGAACGATCGGCGCATCAAGGGGCTGCGACCGCGGGTCGAGGCGATCAACGCCCTGGAAGGCGAGCTTTCGGCCCTCACCGACGATCAGCTTCGCGCCCGGACTGACGAGTTCAGGAAGCAGATTGCCGAAGGCACCTCGCTCGACGACATCCTCGTTCCGGCCTTCGCGACCGTCCGCGAGGCATCGAAGCGCGCGCTCGGTCTGCGTCCCTTCGACGTCCAGCTCATCGGCGGCATGGTGCTGCATGAAGGCGGCATTTCCGAGATGCGCACCGGCGAGGGCAAGACGCTGGTCGCAACCCTCCCCGTCTATCTCAACGCGCTCGCCGGCAAAGGCGTCCACGTCGTTACCGTCAACGACTACCTCGCCCGCCGCGACGCGGAGTGGATGAGCAGGGTCTACGGATTTCTCGGCCTGTCGACCGGCATCATCGTCCACGGACTTTCCGACGAAGAACGCAAGGCGGCCTACGCCTGCGACGTCACCTACGCGACCAATAACGAGCTCGGCTTCGACTACCTGCGCGACAACATGAAATACGAGCGCGCCCAGATGGTGCAGCGCGGACATTTCTACGCGATCGTCGACGAGGTCGACTCGATCCTGATCGACGAGGCGCGAACACCGCTGATCATCTCCGGCCCGCTCGAGGACCGCTCCGAACTCTACAACCAGATCGACAAGTTCATTCCGATGCTGGAGGCCGACGACTACGAGATCGACGAAAAGCAGCGGACGGCCAATTTCACCGAAGACGGCACGGAAAAGCTCGAAAACCTCCTGCGCGATGCCGGAATGCTCAAGGGTGCCTCGCTCTACGACATCGAAAACGTCGCCATCGTCCACCACGTCAACAACGCTCTGAAGGCGCATCGCCTGTTCCAGCGCGACAAGGACTACATCGTCCGCAATGGCGAGGTCGTCATCATCGACGAGTTCACCGGCCGCATGATGCCGGGCCGCCGCTTCTCCGAAGGCCTGCACCAGGCGCTGGAGGCCAAGGAGCACGTCAAGATTCATCCCGAGAACCAGACGCTGGCCTCGATCACGTTCCAGAACTACTTCCGCATGTACGCCAAGCTTGCCGGCATGACCGGCACGGCGCAGACGGAAGCCGAAGAATTCGGCAACATCTACGGCCTGGGCGTCTCGGACATTCCGACCAACCTGCCCGTCCAGCGCATCGACGAGGATGACGAGGTCTATCGCACGGTCGAGGAGAAGTACCGGGCGATCGTGCGCGAGATCAAGGAAGCGAGCTCCAAGGGCCAACCGGTCCTTGTCGGCACCACCTCGATCGAGAAATCCGAGCAGTTGGCCGAACGTCTGAAAAAGGACGGTTTCACCGACTTCCAGGTGCTTAACGCCCGCCACCACGAGCAGGAAGCCTCGATCGTGGCGCAGGCCGGCAAGCCGGGCGCGATCACCATCGCGACCAATATGGCCGGGCGCGGCACCGACATCCAGCTTGGCGGCAATGCCGACATGCGCGTGGCGGCCGAACTGGGCGACATGCCGGCCGGTCCCGAACGTGACGCCAAGGAAAGGGCGATCCGCGAGGACGTGCAGCGGCTGAAGGAAAAGGCGCTTGCGGCAGGCGGCCTTTACGTGCTCGCCACCGAACGCCATGAATCGCGCCGCATCGACAACCAGCTTCGTGGCCGCTCGGGCCGCCAGGGCGATCCCGGCCGGTCGAAGTTCTTCCTGTCGCTGCAGGACGATTTGATGCGCATCTTCGGCTCGGACCGCATGGATTCCATGCTGACCAAGCTTGGCCTCAAGGAAGACGAGGCGATCATCCATCCCTGGATCAACAAGGCGCTGGAAAAGGCGCAGAAGAAGGTCGAGGCGCGCAACTTCGACATCCGCAAGAATCTTCTGAAGTATGACGACGTCATGAACGACCAGCGCAAGGTCGTGTTCGACCAGCGCATCCAGCTCATGGAAGGCGGCAACGTCTCCGAGACGGTCGCGGAGATGCGTCAGGACGTGGTCGAGGATCTCGTCGCGCGGCACATTCCCGAGAACGCCTACGCCGAACAGTGGGATGTCGCGGGCCTCAAGGAGGGCGTCCGCGAAGGGCTCAATCTTGATCTGCCGATCGAGGAATGGGCAGCCGAGGAAGGTATCGACGAGGAACAGATCCGCGAGCGCCTGATGGAGGCTGCGAACGCCGCCGCCGCCGATCGCGCCGAGCGCTTCGGCCCGGATATCATGACCTATGTCGAAAAGTCGGTCATGCTGCAGACGCTGGACAGCCTGTGGCGCGAGCATCTGGTCAATCTCGACCATCTGCGTTCGGTCGTCGGCTTCCGTGGCTATGCGCAGCGCGACCCGCTGAACGAATACAAGACCGAGGCCTTCGAGCTCTTTCAGTCGATGCTGGCCAATCTGCGACAAGTGGTCACCAGCCAGTTGATGCGCGTCGAACTCGTGCGCCAGGCCGCAGACGCCCCGCCCCCGCAGGCCCCCGCCGTCGAGGGCCACCATCTCGACCCGGTGACGGGCGAGGACGACTTCGCCGAGGGCGAGGACGGCTTGGCCGACAACCGTATCGTTGCTCCCGAGGACCGCGATCCCAACGATCCGGGGACCTGGGGCAAGGTTGGCCGCAACGAGCTATGTCCCTGCGGCTCGGGCAAGAAGTACAAGCACTGCCACGGCGCGTTCACCTGACGGATGCTCAGATCGACGGCGTGCCGGGCTGACCGGCGCGCCGCAGGATCGGAACGATCGCGATGACCGCGATGAACCCGACGAGACCCGCGGCGGCGATGACGCCGAGCGCCGTCTGGGCGCCGAACCGCTCGAAAATGGCCGCCGCCAGGACCGGCGCGCCCGCCGACACGAACAAGCGCACCGAATTGATCCTGCCTGTCCGCGCGCCATAGCCGTTGGCGCCGAAGAGCGTCAGCGGCAGGACGCCGCGCACGATGTAGGAAAGCCCCTGCCCCGCGCCGAAGACCAGCGCGAAGACGACCGCGGCGGGCAGGTAGCCCGATCCTCCGATCAGGAAGCCGAGGCCCGCCGGCAGCGCTCCGGTGGCAAACAGCGCGACGCTCATGACGCTGATGCGCGGCCCGGCGGTGAATTCGGCGATGCGGCCGGCGACCTGGGCCGGGCCGATCAGCGCGCCGATCAGCGCCGCCGATGCGCCGAGCCCCAGAGCGCCCAGCAGCCCGATCAGGTGAAGATGAACCGCCGACATGACGAACGCGTTGGCCGCGAAGGCGACCAGCAGAAGGCGAAAGGCCACGGTGCGGTCGCGCGACGAGGTGAGCGTGCCTTCCGCCAGCTTCTGCCCGGCATCGGCTTGCGTCGGAATCGCGCGCGGCGTGCGGCGAATCAGGAAGACGTGCAGCGGCGCGCAGACGAAAAGGTTGAGCGCGGCGAAGATGAGCAGGATCGTGCGCCACTCGATGAAGCCGGCGAGCCAGCTCGTCAGGGGCCAGAAGATCGTCGAGGCGAACCCGGCGATCAGCGTGATGCCGGTGATGGTGCGCCGGGCATTGGCCGGCGACAGCCGCGCCGCGAGCACGAAGGCCGCCTCGTAGAGGACAAGGACGGAGCTCATTTCGGTCACGATCAGGAACGCGCCGAAGGCGACCCTGCCTGGCGCCAGGCCCCAAAGAGCAAGCGCGGCGGCACTGATGCACGAGCCGACAGCCATGACGCGCGCCGGATCATTGCCGTCGAAGAGGCGTCCGGCGCGCGGCGCGACAAAGCCCGATGCCAGAAGCGCGATTGAAAAAAGGCCGTAGACGAAGGTGAGCGACAGGCCGGTGTCTTCCGCCATGAACGGGGCAAGGACGCCGAAGGAGTAATAGAGGCTGCCATAGCCGATCGTCTGGGTGATGCCGATCAAGGTGGCGATGACGAAATCGGACGGGGCAGGCTTGGACATGAGGCGGGCCGTTCAGCGCTTCGGCGGGCGCCGAACCGTTTCTTAAAGTGTTGTGCCCTATGCCGTAGGGCTGGACGCGAGATCAAAGGTTAGAGCGTGCGAGTCTCCGCTGCAACGACGGCCGAACGTATTCTGCCCGAGCGGCTGGCCGCCCGTGCACGGCCATATCTTGAAGCTTTCGACCGGCTTGCATTCGGAACCGGCGAGCGCAGCCATGCCGCGCGCATGTCGCTGACCGCCTTCGTCGTTCGCGTCGCCTCCGCCGTCATCGCCTTCGCCAGCCAGGTCTTCCTCGCCCGATGGATGGGCGGCTTCGAGTATGGCGTCTTCGTCCTCGTCTGGACCGCGATACTGATCCTCGGCAGCCTGTCGTGCCTCGGCTTCAACACCGCCATGATCCGCTTCATTCCCGAATATCGCGGCCAGGGGCGCCAGTCGGACCTGCGCGGGGTGCTTCTGGGAAGCCGGGTGATCGTGCTCGCCGCGTCCACGGTCGTTGCCCTTGCGGGCGCCGCGATGATCCATGTCCTGTCGGACCGGATCGAGCCGCACCATGTCGTGCCCTTCCTGCTCGGGATGATCTGCCTGCCGATGATGGGACTTTCGGACCTGATGCAGGGCGTCGCCCGCGGCCATGCCTGGGCGTTGCACGCCATGCTGCCGACCTACATTCTGCGCCCGCTCCTGCTCTTGGTGCTGATGGTGGGAGCGGTGGCGACCGGCGCGCCGGCCAACGCCGAAACCGCCATGTATGCCGCCATCGTTGCGACCTATGCGACGACGCTTTTCCAGCTCGTGACCGTCTCCAACCGCGCCGAGCGCGAGGCCCAGCCCGTAAAGCGCGCCTTCGCCATGCGCGGCTGGCTAGTGGTTTCGCTGCCCGTCTTCCTGATCGAGGGCTTCATCTACATCCTGACAAACGCCGACGTGCTGATGGTCGGCTTCTTCCTGCCGCCGCCCGACGTCGCGGTCTATTTCGCGACCGTGAAGACGCTGGCGCTCGTGCATTTCGTCTATTTCGCAGTCCGCGCCGGCGTCGCGCAGCGCTTTGCCGGCCTGATGCATGGAGACCGTCCGGACGAACTCGCCGCATTCGCCCATGACACTGTGCGCTGGACATTCTGGCCGACGCTCGCCATGGCCGCGCTTCTGCTGGCAGCGGGCGAGCCGCTGCTGAGGCTGTTCGGCTCCGAGTTCACCGCCGGCTATCCGCTGCTCTTCGTGCTCGTCGCCGGCGTCGTCGCGCGAGCGGTGGTCGGGCCGGCAGAAAGCGTGCTTACCATGGGCGGGCACCAGAACGCATGCGCTCGGGTCTATGCGCTCGTGCTCGCCGTCAATGTCGGGCTCAACTGCCTCTTGATCCCGCGATACGGGCTTTGGGGTGCCGCCATCGCGACGGCCGTCGCGATGGTATGCGAGGCGGCGCTTCTTGCCCTCACGGTACGCCGCAAGATCGGCATCGACATGTGGATGGGCGCAGCCGCGCCCCCGGTAAGGGGATCGTGATGGGCGCGACGGCGCAAGGGCGGCATCCGGCCGCAATGCTCGATCATCTGGCCGGCGACGCAGGACAGGCCCGGGAGCCCATCGCGCGCGGGCGCCGGCTCGACATCTACCCAGCCTCGACGGGCTACGACCTCGTCACCGAGCTCGACCATCTGGCCGCGCGCGCGATCGACCCGAACGTCTTCTTCAACCCGCGCTTCCTTGCCCCGGCCATGCCGCGGCTGGAGGATCGCGAGGTCCGGCTCGCGGTCATGCGCGACGAGCGCGACAAGCGCAGCCGGCTGCGCCTGCTCGTGCCCTTTTCGGTCGAACGCCCGCTGCTGCGTCTCGGCCCGCCGGCGATCCGAACCTGGTCGAGCCCGTTCGGCCCGCTCGGAACGCCGCTCGTCGACCGCGACGATCCGCAAGGCATCGTCGCCGATTTCCTGCGTCTGATGGCGGCACCTGCACAGGGCCTGCCGAAACTGATCCAGTTTGCCGACATCCGCGCCGACGGCATTTTCGCGGCGACGCTGCAAAGCGCAGCCGCCGAGCTCAACTTGCCGATAACCAAGGTGCGGGAGCGCGAAAGGCCCATGCTGCGCTCAGACCTCGATGGCGACGCCTACCTCTCCGCAACGCTCCAGAAGCACTATCGCGAATACCGCCGGCTGGAGCGCCGCCTCGCCGAGAAAGGGCGGATCGCCTACGAGGTCGCCGAAACGCCCGAGGAAACGCGGCTGGCCGTCGAGACGTTTCTGGCCATCGAAGCGAGCGGGTGGAAGGGCCGCGCCGGCACGGCAATGGTGATCGACCGCTTCCGCGCCGCCTTCGTGCGCGAGGCGATTGCCGGGCTCAGCGAACGCGCCATGTGCCGCATCCACACGCTCACGGTCTCAGGGCGGCCGGTCGCCTCGCTCGTCGTCTTCGTCGAATCGGGCATCGCCTATACGTGGAAGACCGCTTTCGACGAGGAATTCTCCGGCTATTCGCCCGGTGTGCTCCTCATGATCGAGGTGACGAAGCGTCACCTCGACGACTACAACGTAACGGTGACCGATTCCTGCGCCGTTCCCGACCATCCCGTGCTCGCGCGCCTGTGGAGCGAGCGGTCAACGCTGGCGACCCTGATCGTCGGGCTGGAACCGAAGGCGGACAGGCTCGTCAACGCCGCCGCGCTTGGCATCGAGCGCGAGGCGCGGTTGCGCGATCTTCTTCGCCGCGCACGCTTGCGCGTCCGGCGGACGCTGCGGAGATGATGTCCGCAAGCTTGCTTTTTCGGCCCTGCCAGCCGATGTAGGAAAGGTAGGCCAAGGCCTGCGTCGAATGCGGTGCGACGAGAGATGATTGATGGATTCCGATAGATTCGCCCTTAGCCTGATGATCGTCTTCGGCAGCCTCATCATAGGCGGGCTGATGCTTGCCGGGCTGATGTGGACCGACAAGCCGACCTTCCTCTACGCGCTGGGCGGCGCGGTGTCGGTCTGGTTCTGCTCCTTTGCCGTCATGTTCGACAAGAAGCGCGCCTATCTCGTGCTGCTGTTGATCGCCATCGTGCTCGTCGGCGCCTCAATCACCGCATTCGTGCGCTGACCGCCCTAGCAATAGCGCTCCGGGCCGACGGCCTGGGTCTCCGAGTAGCGGTCGCCATGCGCGAAGCCGACCGGCAGGATCGTCTCGATAGCCTCGAGGTCCGCAGGTGAGAGCACGACGTCCGCCGCGGCGGCGTCTTCTTCCAGATGCGCGGCGCTGCGCGTTCCGGGAATCGGGATGACGTGGTCCCCCCGCGCCAGGGTCCAGGCGATGGCGAGCGTCGCCGGCGAGAGGCCGCGCGCTTTCGCAAACTCCGCGAACCTGGCGATATAGGCGCTGTTGTAGCCGAAATTCGGCTCGATGAAGCGCGGGTTGAGGCGTCGGAAGTCGCCCTCCCGAAATTTCGAGGGATCGACGGCAGGTGAGGAAAATACGCCTCGGCCGACGGGAGAGAACGCGACCAGCGCTGTGCCCAGACGTTTCGTCGCCTGCAAAAGGCCAAGCTCGGGAAGCCGTGTCCACAGCGAATACTCGTTCTGGACGGCGGCCACGTGATGAACGGCACTGGCGCGTTCCAGCGTCGACGGCGCGATCTCCGACAGGCCGATCGCACCGATCTTGCCTTCGTCTTTCAGGCGGACGAGCGTCTCCATCACGTCCTCGATCGGCCGCGACTGCTCGCGCCGATGGACGTAGAACAGCGCGACATGGTCGACGCCAAGGCGCTTCAGCGAGGCTTCGAGCGAAGAGCGCAGATGCTCGGGCGAATTGTCGAAGCCGCGCACCGGCCGGTTCTTGATTCCCGCCTTGGTGGCGATGGTGAAGCGGTTCGGATGATCCTTGATGAACGCGCCGATCACTTCCTCGGCAACGCCTTCGCCGTAGATGTTCGCTGTGTCGAGATGGTCGACGCCAAGATCGAGAGCTCGGGCGAGCGTGCGGTGGCTCTCGGCCATGTCAGTCGCCCCGTAAATGCCGCCGAAGCTCATGCAGCCCAGTCCGACTGCGCCAATTTCAGGACCATCTCTGCCAAGACTACGCTTTATCAACGGACAACTCTCCAACGGATCGGGATAGGGCTGCAAAGCGCAGCATCGGACCGTCATCCGCCGCGCTGTCGATACGACGGCGGGTGACTTGCTCTTTCTCACATGCTTGAGCGCCCAGTTGTAGGGCAAAATGCACCCGGAACGGATTTGAAGCGGTGGCGCGACAAGCGAGCACCACCGCACATGCCCGGCGCGGCGGTTTTCCTACATGTGGTCGCGGGGAATTCGACGCTCCCGGCGGCGCGAAAACACCGTCTCGCCATCGTGGGAGGCATCGACGCTGTCGCTGATCAGCCAGTGCCCTTCGTCGCAGGCAATAGTCGACACGCAGTGCGTCACCGTCTCCCATCCTTCGCGGGACAGAACGCAGGTCCAGCGTGTTTCGCCGGTCATCGACAAGGGATCGTTCGCGGCGATCGTCCATGTTTCGTCCCGGCGGTCGCGCGAGGCGAGTCCGTTTTTGGGGTGACGGTTGAGGCCGCCATCATCGACGATGCGATAACGCGTGACGCCGTTCTGGAGATCGCGCTCCACCCACCGTCTGGATTCGCCAGGCGACACCGGCTCGTATTTCGGCAGCGGGTCGGGATTCGGCGGCGCCGGAAGATCGATCCGCTCATGCGCGCCGATGAGCGGCAGGGAAAACGCAAGCGCGGACAGATCGATGTCGAGTTTCGCATCGAAGGGCGGCGGCAAAATGGTCGGCCAGTAGGCGGTCGAGATCGACAGGCGGATGCGGTGGCCGGGTGCGAACCGGTAGCCGCACGCATCGAGTTCGACCGCACACGCATGGTCTTCGCCGGGCGTCAGCGGTTCTGGCTGCGCATTGCCATTGCGATGCGCCAGATTGAGCACGCCGTACGAAACGCGCGTTGCCGTGCCGTCCGGATGAACGTCGACCAGACGGACGGCGAGGTTTGCGAGCGGGCTGTCGCTTGCCAGCCGGATACGCAGGACCGGGCGGCCGAGAATGACGAGTTCGTCGTCCAGAACATCGCCTTCGACAACGAGGGACCCGGCATCGTCGGTGCGCTGATCGCCCGCCAGTTCCGCATCGGGGCTGCTCGTGAACCACTCGCCGGCTGCCGTGCCTGTGTCGAGCGGCGAGCGCAAGAGCGCGCGCCCTGCAGCCCGCTGCTGCGGGCTGGCCACCAGCCGATGCGCCTCGTCTAGTTGCAGTTCGAGCATGGCGGGTGCTGCCCACCGATCCTTTGCAACCCAGTAGCCCGGATCGCTTTCGCGCCACAATGCCGGTCGCGGGCCGTCGAGAATGAACGCGCGGACCTGCGGCGTTTCTTCCGCCGCATCACCGCCATCGCGAAGCCAGCGATTCCACCAGGCGATCGCCTCGCCATGGAAATCGGCGCGCGGCTTGGGGTAGGCGAAATGGGGATATTTGTGGACCCAGGGACCGATCAGCGCCTTTGCTTTGCCGGGCATTCCCTCGACGGCCTTCAGGGGCGTGTTGCGATAGCCGTCCGCCCAACCGGCGATGACGAGCGCGGGAACGGGGAAGCTGTCGAAATCTTCGCAAATGGAACCATGCCGCCAGAAGTCGTCGCGACGCTGATGGGACAGCCAGTCCTCCATGAAGAACGGCTCGTTCTCCAGCCTTTCGAGCCACATCTCCTTCCATCGTTCGCCGACGACCGCGGGATCTGGAGATCGGGACTGATAGGCCAGCATCGTGCCCGCCCAGGAAAGTTGAGCGGCGAGCTGCGTTCCGTTCTTGTAGTGGATGTCGTCATTGTAGCGATCGACGGTCGAGGCGATCGAGATGACCGCCTTGAGCGCAGGCGGTTTCAGCGCCGCGACCTGCAGGCAGTTGAACCCGCCCCATGAAATCCCCATCATGCCGACGCTGCCATTCGACCATGGCTGCGACGCGATCCACTCGATCAGTTCCAAGGCATTGGCCAATTCGAGAGGCGTGTATTCCCCGTCGATGACACCGTCGGATTCGCCCGAGCCGCGAATGTCGACGCGCACGCCGGCAATGCCGGCCGCAGCAAAGACCGGATAGGTGGATTCATCGCGCGGCGCCGTGCCGATCCGCTTTCGATAGGGCAGGAATTCCAGCACCGCGGGAACGGGCGCGCTCGTGGCGTCGTCCGGCATCCAGATGCGCGCCGCAAGGCGGGTGCCGTCCTTCAGGTAGATCCATTCGTTCTCGATGACGGTGAAGTTGCGTTCTGTCATTTTGCTGGCCTCGATGGGCAATGCGGCAGGAAGCCCTGCGCGGATCACGTCCGCGCAGGCTGACGGTTTCGTCTTGGGTGACGGATCAGGCGTCGAGCCAGACCACGCTTGCGACACGTCCGTTGCAAAGGTCGTTGCCGATGTCGTGAACGTAGTTGCGCACATGCTTGCCCGCGGCATTCACATAGTCGTTGAAGACCGGGATGATCGCCCCGCCCTCATTGTGAATCATGAGCGCCATCTCCCGATAGAGGGCCCGGCGGCGATCCTCGTCGAGTTCGGCGCGCGCCTCGCGTACCATCCTGTCGAATTCGGGCCGCTTGAACCGCGTGTCGTTCCATTCAGCGTTGGACACGTAGGAGGTCATGTAACGCGCGTCCTGCGTCGGGCGACCGCCCCAATAGGAAGCGCAGAAGGGCTGGACGTTCCAGACCTCGGACCAGTAGCCGTCATCAGGCTCGCGCTGCACCTGCAGAGGAATGTCGGCCGCCGCCGCGCTTTGCTGGAATAGCTGTGCGGCCTCGACCGCGCCGGGGAACGCGGCCTCGGACGTGCGCAGCAGGATCGGCCCTTCATGGCCGGACTGCCTGAAATGGAAGGCCGCCTTTTCCGGATCGTAGACGCGCTGCTCGATATCGGTCGGTGCGAGCGCGTAGTTCTCGTTGACCGGATAATCGTTGCCGATGGTGCCGAAGCCGCCGACGACCTGCCGCAGGATCGCTTCGCGGTCGATCGCGTATTTGAGGGCGAGGCGCAGCTCGTTGTTGTCGAAGGGCGCCGTATCGCAATGCATCAGGAAGGAATAGAACCCCTTGCCGGCGGTGCGCAGGATCTCGACATTCGGCGCGCGTCCCAGAAACGTTGCCGTATTGGGGTCGACCGTGTTGATCAGATCGACCTGGCCGGAGGTAAGCGCGCTGTTGCGGGCCGTGGCATCGTTCATGACGGTGATTTCGACGGCATCGACGAAACCGCGGTCGTCGCGCCAGTCATTGGCGTTCTTCTCGAAAGTCGCGCGCACGCCCGGCGTGAAGTTGGTCAGCTTGAAGGGGCCGGTGCCGATCGCGGCATTGGGGTCGTCGCGCCCGCCGCCGGGCTGGATTTGCAGGTGATAGTCGGTCAGGACCAGCGGCAAATCGGCATTCGGTTCGCTCAAGGTGATGACGAGTTCGTTTCCTTCGCCCTCGATGCGCTCGATATCGCCGATGAGCCCGAGCGCGCCGGACTGCGAGCCTTCGTCGGCGTGGCGCCGCAGGGTCTCGACGACATCGTCGACGGTCAGCGGCTTGCCGTCATGGAACTCGACCCCCTCGCGTATCTGGAACGTCCAGGTGATACCGTCATCGGAGACGTCCCAGGATTTCGCAAGCGATGGAAGCGCCTCGCCCGTCTCGGGATGGGATTCGACCAGCGTGTCGCCCCAACAGTGGCACAGGACGAATGCGAAGGTGGCGGCGGCAATAGCCGGATCGAGCGTATCGGCCGTCGACCCGCCATCAAGACCCAGCCGCAGCGTCCCGCCGCGCTTGGGTTCCTGCGCGCTTGCCGGACCGCCAAGAATGCCGGACACGGCGGCAATGCCGACCAGCGCGCTGCCATGGAGAAAGCCGCGGCGATCGAGCTTGAACGGAGCGCGTCTCTTGGACAGGTCGAGCGTCATGGCGATAATCCTTCCGGGTCGATGCTGAGATGGGGGCATTCTTGGAGAAACGATCGAGCAAGACAATTTCGCGCCTTGACGCGGACTTGAGCTACTTTACGCTACCGTGATGCCAATCGATACGACAGTGCTCGCCCTGAACCTGCGCCAGGCCTGCGCCACGATGCCGTCCGTCTCCCACTTCTGCCGCACGCACGGCTTCAATCGCCAGCAGTTCAACCGCTACATTTCCGGACAGTCTCGCCCCTCGCCCTACAATCTTGCAAGAATCGCGCATGCGTTCGAACTCGATCCGGTCGATTTCGAGCGGGGTCCAGAAGAATTCAGGGCTGTCATGGCCAGACGCCGGGTGGCCACCGCTGCGCCTGCGCCACCGCTCGACGACGCGTTTCCCGGCGACATTGCCGAACTGCGCAGATATCTCGGCTTCTACCAGACCTGGCACGTCTCGCTTTCGTGGCCGGGCCAGGTCGTCTGCTCGTGCACCCATTTGCGCGAACACGAGGGCAAGGTCGCGGTGACGTCGCTGGAGCGGATCGAGGACGCGGCAAGCGGCATCCGGCAGCGGTCGCGCTACGATGGTCTGGCCGCCTATCGCCGCGGTCGGATCTTCGTGACGGAGCGCACCCGCGGCGATGCGCCGACTTTCGGGCAGACGATCATGCTGCCGCTCGAAATCCATCAGCGTCTTTATCTGCGCGGGCTCACCATGGGCATCTCCTGGCGCAAGGACAACCAGCCCTACGCATCGCGTATGATCTGGCGTTTCGACGGCACCCATCCAGACTTGCGAAAACTCCTTGGAAGCTGCGGCACCTACGATTGGGCTTCAGCCCAGATACCTTCGGTGGTCGCAGGCTACCTGTCCGAGGCGCAGCCGCTCACCGCCGGCTGATCGCCGTGCTGCTTGCGCGCTCGATGTCTGGAAGAAATCGTGGTGCCCCTGGCCGGGATCGAACCAGCACTCCTTGCGGAACTCGATTTTGAGTCGAGCGCGTCTACCAATTCCGCCACAGGGGCCCAAAAGGCGCGAAGCGCCTCGGGATGGCTGCGGACTATACGGTCAGACCCAAACCCGTCAACCGGAATATCGCCCCTGTGCAATAGTGAAAACGCGTTGCACTGGTTGCCGTTTGGCTCTAGCTCTGCCGGACTGCAATGAGGGGCAAGATGCTTCGAAAGCTCTACGACTGGACCATGTCGCTGGCGCGCACGCGCCATGCCGAACGGGCGCTCGGCGGCGTCTCCTTCATCGAAAGCTCGTTCTTTCCGATCCCGCCGGATACGATCCTCATCCCCATGGTGCTCGCCGAGCGCCGCCGCTGGCTGCGCTATGCGCTGATCTGCACCATCGCATCCGTGCTGGGCGCACTTCTGGGCTACGCCATCGGCGCCTGGCTGTTCGAGGCAGTCGGCAGGCCGATCCTCGCTTTCTACGGCAAGGAAGACGCCTTCGATCAGATGGCGAACTGGTACAATGAATGGGGCGCCTGGGGCATCCTCTTCGGCGCGGTCACGCCCTTCCCCTACAAGGTTCTGACGATCTTTTCCGGCGCCACCGGTTTCAACCTTGCAATCTTCATCGTCGTCTCGATCATCGGACGCGGCCTGCGCTTCTTCCTCGTTGCCTGGCTGCTCTATCGCATCGGCGAGCCGATCCGCCTCTTCATCGAAAGGCATCTCGGCCTTTTGTTCACCGCATTCGTGGTTCTGCTGATCGGCGGCTTCGTCGCCGTGCGCTATATGTTCTAAGAGGACGCAACATGGCTCTGACCGACCCGATCGGACGTTTGCAACAGGGCGCGCTCGCGGTTCTGGCGGTCGGCATGACCGTAACGGTCGGGACCGCGCTCGGATTTCAACACCTGGCCGGCTACATCCCCTGCAAGCTGTGCCTGGAACAGCGCACGCCCTATTATATCGGCGCTCCGGTCATGATCGCGGGGCTTATCGCAGCCTTTGCCAAGGCGCCGCCCATCCTCGTTCGAGGCATCCTGCTCGCCGGCGCACTGTTGATGACCTGGAGCCTATATCTCGGCGTCTTCCATGCCGGCGTCGAATGGGGCTGGTGGCTGGGGCCGTCCGATTGCGGCGTCGTGGCGCCCGCGCCAAGCGGCGGCAGCCTGCTCGATTCGCTAAACAGCGTCATCCCGCCCTCCTGCGACCAGGCGGCGGGCCGCTTCCTCGGCCTGTCCTTCGCAGGATGGAACGCGGTGGCGAGTTTCGTCCTCGCCGCGATCGGCTACGTTGCCGCGTTCAGGAAAGCGTAGCCGCGCAATGGCTCGAAAAGTCGTCCGTCAGGGCTCCAGCTCGACATCCCAGTAGAGATAGTCGATCCAGCTTTCGTGCAGATAGTTGGGCGGGAAGAGCCGGCCGTTATTGTGCAGGTCGTGAACGGTCGGCTGGTAGGGCTTTTGCCGCGGCCACATCCGGGCCTGGCTCGGCAGCATGCCGCCTTTCCTCAGATTGCACGGCGAACAGGCCGCGACGACGTTTTCCCAGGTTGTGGCGCCGCCGCAGCGACGCGGCGTGACGTGGTCGAAGGTCAGGTCCTCGTGCGTGCCGCAATACTGACACTGGAAACGGTCGCGCAGGAAGACGTTGAAGCGAGTGAAGGCGGGGTGGCGCGAAGGCTTCACGTAGCTCTTGAGGCACACCACGCTCGGCAGCTTCATGCTGAAGGTGGGCGAGGATACGGCGTGCTCGTATTCGGCCACGATATTCACGCGGTCGAGGAAGACGGCCTTGATCGCATCCTGCCAGGACCAGAGCGACAAGGGGTAATAGCTGAGCGGGCGGTAGTCCGCATTCAGCACCAGTGCAGGCAAGCCATCCGGCGAGACGGCAACCGTCAAGACCTGATCTCCTTCGAGTCGACAGCGATCCTTCGCCGACAATGTAAGCCCGACGTGACAGGGATGTGAAGCGACTTGTTGACGCTGCGTCGCTTATCCCAAGCGCGTTTGCGGGTCGGCGTCGGCGGGCGTCAGCATCGGCGCGGCACTCCGCCCGATCGTGGCATGGTGATAGGCCCAGAACAGCCGCGCCGCGACCCCGCGCCACGGGCTCCATGCTGCGGCGATAGCGTGCAGCTCGCGCTCGCTCGGCCGCACGTCCATGGCGAAGGCGCGCCCGACGGCATTCTGCAGCGCGACGTCCTTGACCGGGAAGATGTCGGGATGGCCGGCGGAGAAGAGAAGATAGATCTGCGCCGTCCACGGACCGATGCCCGGCAGCACCGTCAGATGGCCGATCGCCTCCTCGGCATCAAGCAGGCACAGTGCTTCGAGGTCGATGGTCCTGGCGTCCAGCGCTTCGGCAAGCGCCAGGATCGCGCGCTGCTTCGGCCGCGAGATACCGGCCTCGCGCAGCATGTCCGGCCCGCCCATGGCGACAGCGTGTGGTGTCAGCGGGTCGGCGAGCGCGGTAAGCCTGCGCATCATCGCCTGCGCGCTGGCGCGCGACACCTGTTGCGACACGATGATGGAGACGAGGCTGGCGAAACCCGGCTCACTGCGCCGAAGCGTCACCTCTTCGGCGGTCTGGATGACGTCCGCCAGGCGCGGATCTGCGGCGACAAGCGCGCTCAGCCCCTCGGCGATGTCGTCCGGCGTGTCGATACGGCGCATGGCATTTGTCCTCCTCACCGATCCAGCGTAGCAATCGCACGATCAACCCTGCAACGCTCTTCACCTGTCAATGTCGCAACCCGTCTTCCGCTTCGCGCCGAGCCCCAATGGCCCGCTCCATCTCGGCCACGCTTATTCCGCGCTCTTGAACCACGATCTGGCGCGACAGGTTGGCGGCCGTTTCCTGCTGCGGATCGAGGACATCGATCGCGAGCGCTGCCGGCCGCGGTTCGAGCGCGCGATCCTCGACGATCTCGAATGGCTGGGGCTCGAGTGGGAGGAACCGGTGCGCCGCCAGTCCGGCCATCTCGACGACTACCGGGAGGCGCTCGACCGCCTTGTCGAGGCCGAACTCGTCTATCCCGCGTTCCTGTCGCGCGGCGACGTCCGCGCTGTCATCGCCGAGGAGGAAGCGCGAGGGGCGGACTGGCCGCGCGATCCGGACGGCGCGCCGCTCTATCCGACGATCGAGCGCGAATTGCCGGAAGACGAGCGCCGCGCGCGCATCGAGGCGGGCGCGCCTTTTGCATGGCGGCTCGACATCGACGCGGCGATGGAGCGCGTTTCGGGCAAGCTCGACTGGCAGGAGCAGGGCTCGGGCCCGCAAGGCGAGACCGGCCTGATATCGGCTGATCCGCGCGTCTGGGGCGATTTCATCGTCGCGCGCAAGGACGTGCCGACGAGCTACCAACTATCGGTCGTCGTCGACGACGCGATCCAGGACGTCACCCATGTCGTGCGCGGACGCGATCTTTTCCATGCGACGTCGGGCCAGCGGCTGTTGCAGGAACTGCTCGGCTTGTCGCCGCCGGTCTATCTGCATCATGATCTCATCCTGGGCGAGGATGGACGCAAATTGTCCAAGAGCCGCGGCGACACCGGGCTCGAAGCCCTGCGCACGGCTGGCCTGACCCCGAACGACATCCGGCGGATGGTCGGGCTCTAGAGCCGCATCCGGCTCCCGATCGCCTTCAGTCCCGCCAGAAGCGCCACCGTCACGAATGCGCCCCCGAGCCCATGGGTCGTCGCGATCCGCAGATCGACGAACTTATGACCGACATGGTTGTAGAGCGCGATCGTCAGGAAGAAGCCGGCGATGAGCACGACCGTATTGCCGATCGGCCCGAAGCCGTCGGGGCCCATGATCGCGTCCATGCAAAGCCCGAGCAGAAACGACAGGATCGCAACCGATGCCACCGCCATGCACAGCCAGATGAAACTCAGATTCCAAAGCATGCGATTATCCTTTCCCTCCAAGGGTCAAGGATGCGCCCCGTCTGCATTCACCCGCATCGAACATAAGAGTGCGCTTCAATTCTTTCGAATTGCTTGCGCATCGCAACGCAATTAGAGCGACTGCACAAGAACCGCGCGAGTTTTAATGCCGCTCCTGATCCGCCTCGTCCCAATCGTCTTCGTACTGCTCTGGTCAACTGGCTTCATCGGCGCGCGTTATGCGATGCCGTGGGCCGAGCCCTTCGTCTTCCTCGCGGTCCGCTTCGCCCTGACGATCGCTCTCCTGGGGCTGTTGCTCATCGCCATCCGCTGGCGCGCGATGGATCGCCGGCAGGCGGCGCACGCAATGATTGCTGGCGCGCTGATCCACGGCGTCTATCTGGGCGGTGTCTTCTGGGCGATCCACAACGGCATGCCGGCGGGACTTTCGGCACTGATCGTCGGCCTGCAACCGCTCGCAACCGCGATGATGGCGGCAGCGTTCCTGAGTGAACGGCTAACGGGCAGACACTGGGCAGGCATGGCGCTCGGCGTTGCCGGCGTCGCCATCGTGCTTGCGCCCAAGCTCGGCGCGCTCGGCGGCGTGACGGCGGCGACGCTCGTTTCAGCATTCGTCGCCATGCTTGCGATCAGTGCCGGAACGGTTTGGCAAAAGCGTTTCGTGGCGAGCGGGGATCTCGTCGTCGGTACGATCTGGCAATATGTCGGCGGCGCCGCGCTGATGCTCGTCGCGACCTTCGCATTCGAAACGCAGACCTATCGCCTCACCGGCGATCTGGTCTTCGCCATGGCCTGGCTGGTGCTGGTCCTTTCGGTTGGCGCGATTTTCCTGCTGATGTATCTCATCCGCGAGGGCGAGGTGGCGAAGGTGTCGTCGCTCTTCTACCTCGTGCCGTCCGTGACGGCGCTCATCGCCTGGGTGCTGTTTGGCGAGACGCTCAACGCGCTGCAGATCGGCGGCATGGTGCTGACGACCATCGGTGTGGCCGTGGCGACGAGAAGGGCTCAGCCCGGAACGCGCGCGCGGGCCTCGAAATAGCGCTTCATCGCGGCATTGAGCTCGCCGCCCATGATGAAGATCACCGAGACGATGTAAAGGAACACCAGCGCGATCATGATCGAGGCAAGGCCCGCATAGGTCGTGGCATAGGACGAGAATTGCGACAGGTAGTTCGCAAATGCCGTCGACCCGATCACCCAGCCGATCAGCGTGAAGATGATGCCGGGCACGATGTCGACGAAGCGCCGTTTGCCGGCCGGCAGCCAGAAATGCACGGCGACCAGACCAGTCACGATGACCAGTGACGCAACAACGAATCGCCAGATCGTGATGGTGCCCATATAGGGCTCAAGCCAGGGGACATGCTCCTGGGCAAGGTCTGCGATCAGCGGCGCGACGACGAGCAGCGCCGAGACGACGACGAATCCGACCGTCGCGATGAAGACGAAGGCGAGGCTCTGCAGCCGCAACGTGAAGATCGACCGCGTTTCGCTGACCCGGTAGGCGCGATTGAGCGAGACGCGCAAGGCCTCGATGCCGTTGGACGCGAAGAAGGCAGCGATGATGACGCCGAGAGTAAGGAAATCGCCGCGCTGGACGGTGAGCACGCTGGTCACCTCATAGGCGATCGGGGAAGCGATTTCATCCGGCCAGGTGTCGAAGACGAGATGGACGGCGGTGTCCGCAAACGCCTTGGCACCGAGGAAGCTGGCGAGCGACGTGGCGAAGATCAGGAACGGAAACAACGCCAGCAGCGCCGACAGGGCCAGATGGCTCGCCATCGCCCAGCCGTCGTCATTGTTGAAATGCCCGAGTGCGTCACCCAGCACCCGCTTCGTCGCGACAACCTGTCGGATCATCGTCGGACCAGCAAAGACATCGACCAATCCCGAGCCTCGAAACGTTGTTCCAGATCAGTTGACGATACGGTTTCAGCCAACTTCCGGTTTCACTTCTAGAGCGGCCGGCTTGCCCGAAACTCGATAGCCGTGAGGCAATCGGCCGCCGCCACTGGAAGATTGCACGGCTGCGCTCCATAATGCATGCCAACCTCATGTCCAAATGCGCGCCGCGCATTCCTCAACGTCTTGCGGCGCTTTTCTTTCCAAATCGGGAATTCAGATGTCCACCGTCTTCAACGTCATTGCCGTCCTGTTCATGGTCGCGGTCGCCTTCGTTCTTGTGCGCGGCCTGATCAACATGATGCGCGGCGGCTCCGGCAACACGTCCAACAAGCTGATGCAGGCGCGCGTCGTCCTGCAGTTCCTGGCGCTCGTCTTCGTCATGCTGGCGCTCTATTTCTCCCGCCAGTCCGGAGGCTGACTTGGTCATCTTGAACCGCATCTATACCCGCACCGGCGATGACGGCACGACGGCATTGGGTTCGGGGGAGCGTCGGCCAAAATACGACCTGCGCGTCGCCTCCTACGGCACGGTGGACGAGGCCAATGCCTGCATCGGCATGGCGCGCGTCCACACCGAGACCGCCCATCGCGAAATCGACGCCATGCTCGTGCGCATCCAGAACGACATGTTCGACCTCGGCGCCGATCTGGCCGCGCCCGACACCGGCAAGCCCCTGCCCTACGAGCCGCTGCGTATCGTCGCGTCGCAGGTCGCGCGCGTCGAAGCCGATATCGACGTCCTGAACAAGCGCCTCGAGCCGCTGCGCACGTTCGTCCTGCCGGGCGGCTCGCCCGCCGCGGCCGCGCTTCACCTTGCGCGCACTGTCACGCGCCGCGCCGAACGGATGATGGTGGAACTGTCGCGGGTGGAGGGCGAGATCGTCGGCGCCGACGCGATACGCTACATCAATCGCGTTTCCGACTTCCTCTTCGTGGCCGCCCGCGCCGTCAACGACGACGGCCGAGCCGACGTCCTGTGGGTGCCCGGACAGAACCGCTGACGACGCATGTTCATTCCGCTCCACGACGCCAACCGCCTCCGTTTCATCAAGGCGCAGTATGTCACGGTCGGCCTGATCGCGGTGAACGTCATTGTCTATTTCTGGAGCGTGGCCGGCGGGTGGGAGGCGACGCAGGCCGCTGCCTATTCCTACGGCTACATTCCCTCCGTTGCCTTCGACCATGTCGAACTGCCGCCTGAACTCGCCATTCTTCCCGGCAAGGCGTCCTACGTCACCTACGCCTTCCTGCATGGCGATCTTCTGCATCTTGGCGGCAACATGCTGTTCCTCTGGGTCTTCGGCGACAATGTCGAGGACGCTATGGGACATTGGAAATTCCTCGCCTTCTACCTTCTTTGCGCGGTCGCCGGCGCGTGGTTCCATGGAATGATGGCGCCCCTTTCGGAAGTTCCGCTGATCGGCGCCTCGGGTGCCGTCGCCGGCATCGTCTCGGCCTACCTCCTGCTCCACCCGCGCGTGAAGATCTGGGTGCTGGCTTTCGGCCGGCTTCCCTTGCGCATCCCCGCCTGGATCGTCCTGGCGCTGTGGATCGGGTTCCAGTTCATCATGTTCGCGCTGGCAGGGGAGGACCAGATTTCCTGGGCCGCCCATATCGGCGGCATCCTCGCCGGCGCCGTCCTGCTGGTCGCGCTGAAACGACCGGAGGTGCCGCTGCTCGACCGCCGGATCGTCACGCCGCAAGCGGCGATCGTCGCGCCGGTTGCCGGCGATCCGGCGCGGCCACGCGGTCCCTGGGACCAGTGAAATTCAACCGTTTTGAGGGCCGAGCGCGCTATTGACGCTCATTCCGCCACAAACTACGGTCCGCCGCGATTGTGCCGGGCAGCCCCGGAATGTCGATTTCTGACAAGTGCCGAGCCGTGCACATTGTTAGATGCAGACGCTGCATCCAAGGGAAAGGTCTCAAGCGAATGAAAGTTCTGGTCCCCGTCAAGCGGGTGGTGGATTACAACGTCAAGATCCGCGTCAAGGCGGACGGCTCGGGCGTCGACCTCGCCAATGTGAAGATGTCGATGAACCCGTTTGACGAAATCGCCGTCGAAGAGGCGATCCGTCTCAAGGAAGCCGGCAAGGCCGAAGAGATCGTCGTCGTCTCGATCGGACCGCAGCAGGCCCAGGAAACGCTGCGCACCGCCCTTGCGATGGGCGCCGACCGTGCGATCCTCGTCAAGGTCGACGAGACCACCGAACCGCTGACCGTCGCCAAGATCCTGAAGGGCGTCGTGGGAGAGGAAAATCCTGGCCTCGTCATCCTGGGCAAGCAGGCGATCGACGACGACGCCAACCAGACCGGCCAGATGCTCGCCGCCCTGCTCGGCTGGAGCCAGGCGACCTTCGCCTCCAAGATCGAGATCGAGGGCGACAAAGCCAAGGTCACGCGCGAGGTCGATGGCGGCCTGCAGACGATCGAGGCCAAGATGCCGGCAATCGTGACCACCGATCTTCGCCTCAACCAGCCGCGCTATGCTTCGCTGCCGAACATCATGAAGGCCAAGAAGAAGCCGCTCGACGAGAAGTCCGCCGCCGATTACGGCGTGGAAGTCAAGCAGCATCTGAAGGTCTTGAAGACCGAGGAGCCGGCCGGCCGCAAGGCGGGCGTCAAGGTCAAGGACGTCGCCGAACTGGTGGCGAGCCTCAAGTCCGCCGGCGTTCTGTAATTTCAAGGCAAAAGGAACAGACAACATGGCTATTCTTCTGATTGCCGAACACGACAACGCGACCCTGTCGGACCAGACCGTCAAGGCGCTCTCGGCAGCTTCCCAGATCGGCGGCGACGTCGACGTGCTGGTGGCGGGCAAGGGCGCGCAGGCTGCGGCCGATGCCGCCGGCAAGCTGGCCGGCGTGCGCAAGGTTCTGCTGGCCGAGGCCGACGAGCTCGCCGAGCGCCTTGCCGAGCCGCTCGCCGCCCTTATCGTCAAGCTAGCCGACGGCTACGACACGATCATCGCGCCGGCCACCACCATGGCCAAGAACGTGATGCCGCGCGTCGCCGCCCTCCTCGACGTGATGCAGCTTTCCGACATCGTCGAGGTCGTCTCCGCCGATACGTTCAAGCGCCCGATCTATGCCGGCAACGCGATCCAGACCGTGCAGTCGACTGACGCCAAGCGCGTGATCACCGTTCGCACCGCCTCCTTCCAGGCCGCCGGCGAAGGCGGTTCGGCTTCGGTGGAAAGCGTTTCGGCCGCCGACAATCCGGGCCTTTCGACCTTCGTCGAAAACCGCATCGCTGCGTCCGATCGCCCCGAACTGACCTCGGCGAAGATCATCATCTCGGGCGGACGCGCGCTGGGCTCGAAGGAGAAGTTCGAGGAGGTCATGCTGCCGATCGCCGACAAGCTCGGCGCTGCCGTCGGCGCAAGCCGCGCGGCCGTCGACGCCGGCTACGCACCGAACGACTGGCAGGTCGGCCAGACCGGCAAGGTCGTCGCCCCCGAGCTCTACATCGCAGCCGGCATTTCCGGCGCGATCCAGCATCTTGCCGGCATGAAGGACTCGAAAGTCATCGTCGCCATCAACAAGGACGAGGAAGCGCCGATTTTCCAGGTCGCCGATTACGGCCTCGTCGGCGATCTCTTCACCGTGCTTCCGGAGCTCGAAAAGGCGCTCTGACACAGCCGTCGGGAATTGTTGCAAATGACAGCGGGCGGGACTGGACGAACCAGTCTCGCCCTTTTACTTTGCACCGCAATATGAAGTGAAGACGCCCATACGAAGGCGGCTCGACGGGATTACATCACGATGACGGGTACAATCAGGACGATCGGCGTGATCGGCGCTGGCCAGATGGGTGGCGGTATCGCGCATGTCGCGGCGATCTCAGGGTACAAGGTGAAGGTCTACGACATCTCGTCCGAGCGGATCGAGTCGGGCATCGCCACGATCAGCGGCAACCTTGCCCGGCAGGTGCATTCCGGCAAGCTGGATGAGGAAAGCCGCCGCAAGGCGCTCGACTCGATCCTGCCCGCCTCCAGCCTTCAAGAACTCGCGGATTGCGACCTCGTCATCGAAGCGGCGAGCGAGGACGAGACGATCAAGCGCAAGATCTATGCGCAGCTATGCCCGCTCCTCAATCCCGAGGCCATCCTCGCGACCAACACCTCGTCGATCTCCATCACGCGCCTTGCGGCACAGACCGACCGGCCGGAACGCTTCATCGGCATCCATTTCATGAACCCGGTGCCGGTAATGAAGCTGGTCGAACTCGTGCGCGGCATCGCGACCGAGGATTCGACCTTCGAGACCGCCCGCGCATTCGTCGCCAGTCTGGACAAGACGATCACGGTCGCCGAGGATTTCCCGGCCTTCATCGTCAACCGGATTCTCCTGCCGATGATCAACGAGGCGATCTACACGCTCTATGAGGGTGTTGGCTCGGTCGAGGCGATCGACACGGCCATGAAACTGGGCGCAAATCATCCGATGGGCCCGCTGCAACTGGCCGATTTCATCGGCCTCGACACCTGCCTCTCGATCATGCAGGTGCTTCATGACGGGCTTGCGGATTCCAAGTACCGGCCCTGCCCGCTCCTGGTGAAATATGTCGAAGCCGGCTGGCTCGGCCGCAAGTCGGGCCGCGGATTCTACGACTACCGCGGCGAGCACCCCGTGCCAACGCGTTGATTTCCGCGCGTTTTCTAAATTATGGCAATTTTGTCACGTTGCCCGATTTCGAACGCGATCACGTCTTAGTTTACTTGGGGTTGTGCAACTCCCCGCCTACCCCTTCGTTGCTGCATCGTCTCAACTGGAGGGCAAATTCATGAAGCGTATTCTACTTGCACTGCCCGCGACTTTCGCTGCCAGCTCGGCAATGGCCGCCGACGTCATCTACAACGAACCGGCCCCGATGCCGATGGACGTGGTGTCCAATGTGAGCTGGGCCGGTTTCTACGCCGGCATCCAGGCCGGCTATGGCTTCGGTTCGACCGGACAGGTCCAGCTCGATCCGTTCACAGCGGCGCTGGTAACCCCGTTCTCCCCGGGCGTAGCAGGAGATCCTCCCGGCGGCTTCAACGCCAATGGCGACTTCGAGGACGGCTTCGTCGGCGGCGTCCATGTCGGTTATGACTGGCAGGCAGGCAACATCGTCTACGGCGCCATTCTTGACGTGAACTACACGGATATCGGCGACGAACAGCGCGCCTTCTCGCGTTCGCCGGCCGAGTATGTGATCTCGCGCGATCTCGACTATCTGGCGACGCTGCGTGGCCGTCTCGGTTACGCATTCAGCGAGAACTTCCTCGGCTACGTCACCGGCGGTCTGGCCTATGGCGACGTCGATTTCAACTATCGGCAGGGCGCGCGGTCGCCGGCAACGACGGTCACTACCTCCGGCGGTCAGGACAGTGATTTCGGCTATACGGTCGGCGGCGGCGTCGAAGCGCGCCTGACGCAGAACTGGTCGATCGGCCTCGAATATCTCTACACCAACCTCGGCGACAACGACTTCCAGGCAAACCTGCAGGGCGGTCCTTTCGGCGGCGCAGGTGGCGGCGCGGGAAGCAATCCCGGCGGCACGAATTTGACTGGCACCGACGGCGATTTCGATTTCCACACGGTTACCGCGAAGATTTCCTACCGCTTCTGATCTTCCCAGTACGAAACAAGAAGGCCGGCTTTTCAGCCGGCCTTTTTCGTTTCACCGGCTAGTGTGCCCGACCCTCGGTCCCCATCGGCCTCGACCCGGTTTCTGCCCTGGCGCTTGGCGTCGTAAAGCCGCTGGTCGGCCAGCGAGAAAAGGTCGCGGAACCTGGCGGGCCCCGAAAAAGCCGCGCAGCCGACGCTGATCGTCAGCCGGTGCTCCGATCCGTCGATGCGCAGCGGTGTCGCCTCGGCCGCCCGGCGTATGCGTTCTGCGATGTGCACCGCCTGGTCAGCCCCTACGCCCTCGAGAAGTACGGCAAATTCCTCGCCGCCCATGCGTCCGACGAGGTCGCCCTGACGCACGCAGCTTCGGACGATCGAGGCGATCCGGATCAGCGCGAGATCGCCCTGGTGGTGTCCGTAGCGATCGTTGACCTGCTTGAAATGGTCGGCATCGATGACGAGAAGGGCACCCTGCGCGGTCCGGTCGCGCTGCTCGAGTATCCGCTCGACATTCGCGATCAGCGCACGGCGATTAAGGCATTTCGTCAGATCGTCGGTGGAAGCGAGTTCGGCGAGTTTGTGATTGGCGCCCGCCAGTTCGCGCAGTTTCAAGGTGAGGTAGAAGAAGAGCGGCCCAGCAAGGATGATCGGCAGCACGGTTGCGCTTAAAAGCCCCTGCCGCAGCGCCGTGGCATCCATGTCGCGGAAGGCGAGCCAGTTCCAGGCCAGCGAGATCGAAAGGCAACCGAGCGTGCCCAGAACCGTCCACCGGGCGAGCATCCGGGCACCTCGTCGCGATATGCGCGGCTTGCCGGCAAAGGCGCGGTCGGTGTGGTTCAAGCCGGTGTCCTCCAACGTCAGCTTGTCTCTTCAATAAGCGAGACGAGTGAACATTCGGTTAGACTTGCATTGCACTTTTACGAAGGCTGGACGTCTTGGCGTTAACCGGCCGCCAAAATCCAGATTCTGTAGGCTTTACAAACCGAAACGCAGGTTGGAATATCGCCGCCAATCCGGGCTAGTCCAGATCCGGGCGAACTTCAAACTCAGGAACACTCTCCAAAGGGAGGCATATCAATGTCCAATATCCGCAAGATCTTTGCCGCTTCGGTAGCTGGCGCAGCGCTTCTCGCCGCTGGTGCAGCTTCGGCGCAGGAAGAGATCAACGTCGGCATCATTCTTGGCTTCACCGGCCCGCTGGAAAGCATTACGCCCGGCATGGCCGCCAGCGCCGAACTCGCCTTCTCCGAAGTCAACGAGAGCGGCATGCTGCTCGACGGTGCTACGCTGAAGCCGGTCCGCGCCGATTCCACCTGCATCGACAACGCCGCCGCGACGGCCGCCGCCGAGCGCCTCGTGACGACTGACAACGTCGCCGCCATCATGGGCGCCGACTGTTCGGGCGTGACGATCGGCATCGCCAACGGCGTCGCCGTCCCGAACGGCCTGGTCATGGTGTCGCCCTCGGCTACCTCGCCGGCGCTCTCGACCATCGAGGACAACGACTACTTCTTCCGCACCGCCCCGTCCGACGCCCGCCAGGGCGAAGTGCTGACCGAGGTCCTGACCGACAACGACATCACGTCGGTCGCCGTGTCCTACACCAACAACGACTACGGCAAGGGCTTCTCGGACGCCTTCGTGGCGGCCTTCGAAGCTGCCGGCGGCACGGTGACGATCGCCGCTCCGCATGACGACGGCAAGGGCGACTATTCGGCAGAGGTCGGCGCGCTCGCCGCAGCCGGCGGCGATGTCCTCGTCGTTCTTGGCTATGTCGACCAGGGCGGCGTCGGCATCATTCGCTCGGCGATCGACACTGGCGCGTTCGACCGCTTCGCACTCGGCGACGGCATGTACGGCCAGAGCCTGATCGACGCGATCGGCGAAGACCTCGAAGGCACGATCGGCGTCCTGCCAGGCGTCGAGGGTGAAGGCTCGGAGATGTTCGCAACGCTCGCCGAGGCGGCCGACATCGACCCGACCAGCTCGTATACCGGCGAAAGCTATGACGCCGGCGCGCTGATCGCGCTCGCCATCCAGAAGGCCGGCTCGGCCGACCGCACCGCCATCCGCGACGCGATGCTGGAAGTGGCCAACGGCCCCGGCGAGCCGATCCTGCCGGGTGAACTCGCCAAGGGTCTGGAAATCCTCAAGGACGGCGGCGATGTCGACTATGTCGGCGTCACCAATGTCGAGCTGATCGGCCCCGGCGAAGCAGCCGGCAGCTATCGCGAATACATCGTCGAAGACGGCGCGTTCAAGACTGTCGGCTATCGCTGATCTGACGGCAGTCGTGTAAGATTATGGCCCGGCGAGGACATCGCCGGGCCATTTGTCCTTCAAAATGGTCGCACTCACGGGACTGTATGAGTCACGCACTCGACTTTTGTGTTTTCACTCGTTATTGGCGCTCCCACGAATTGCGGGGCGTCAGCCGTAGCCCTGCAGATCCGACGAGGGGGCGTCGGGAACCGTGGCGGACGCCGACTGCGCATGCGCGCGATCAGGCTGGCTAGCGGACGCGAGCCTCTTACGACGGTACAATCACAAAAACGCGGCCCAGGGGAATTGCATGATCAAGGTAGACGATCTGCATATGCACTTTGGAGGCATCAAGGCGGTCGATGGCGCAAGCATCGAAATCGCCGAGGGCTCCATCACGGGCCTGATCGGCCCGAATGGCGCCGGCAAGACGACGCTCTTCAACGTGATCGCAGGCCATTACAAACCCACCTCCGGAAAAGTCTGGCTCGACGGTCAGGACATCACCGGTTTGCCGCCGCACGAGCTCTTTCACATGGGGCTTTTGCGCACCTTCCAGATCGCGCATGAGTTTTCAACGCTGACCGTGCGCGAAAACCTGATGATGGTCCCGCCGGCCCAGCCCGGCGAGACGCTGGTCGATGTATGGCTGCGCCCTTCCAAGGTGCGCGAGCGCGAGGCGGAGGTGCGCAGGCGCGCCGACGAGGTTATCGAGTTCCTCGAAATCAGCCATGTCGCGGACGAACTCGCCGGGAACCTGTCGGGCGGCCAGAAGAAGCTTCTGGAACTCGGCCGCACGATGATGGTCGACGCCAAGATCGTCTTCCTCGACGAGGTCGGCGCGGGCGTCAACCGCACGCTCCTCAATACGCTGGGAGACGCCATCGTGCGCCTCAACAAGGAACGCGGCTACACCTTCTGCATGATCGAGCACGACATGGACTTCATCGGCCGCCTTTGCGACCCGGTGATCGTCATGGCCGAGGGCCGCGTGCTGGTCGAGGGCAAGGTCGACGAGGTCAAGGCCAACGAGCAGGTCATCGAGGCCTATCTCGGCACCGGGCTCAGGCAGCGCCCGCCCAAGGTCAAGCAGGGAGGCGTAGCATGAGCTTCCTCATCGGTGAGAACATGACCGGCGGCTATGGCGGCGCGGACATTCTCCACTCCTGCACCATCGCCGTCGAAAAAGGCGAGATCGCGGTCATCGTCGGCCCCAACGGCGCCGGCAAGTCGACCGCAATGAAGGCGATGTTCGGGATGCTCAGCCTGCGCGAGGGCCAGGTTCGCCTCGGCGAAAAGGACATCACGAAACTGTCGCCGCAGGACCGCGTCGTCGCCGGCATGGGCTTCGTGCCGCAGACCTCCAACGTCTTCGTCACGATGACCGTCCAGGAGAACCTGGAGATGGGCGCCTATATTCGCAATGACGACTTTTCCGACACGATGGCGCAGGTCTTCGACCTGTTCCCGATCCTGAAGGAGAAGCGCAAGCAGCCGGCCGGCGAATTGTCGGGCGGCCAGCGCCAGCAGGTGGCCGTCGGCCGCGCCCTGATGACGCAGCCTTCGGTGCTGATGCTCGACGAGCCGACCGCCGGCGTCTCGCCGATCGTCATGGACGAACTGTTCGACCGCATCCTCGACGTCGCCGCCACCGGCATCGCCGTGATGATGGTCGAGCAGAATGCGCGCCAGGCGCTCGCCATCGCAGATCGCGGCTATGTGCTCGTCCAGGGCCGCAACCGCTTCACCGATACCGGCGAAGCCCTTCTCGCCAACCCCGAGGTTCGCGCCTCGTTCCTGGGAGGTTGACGATGATCGACTTTCTCAATGCCCTCGTGATGTTTGCCAATTTCGTGTTCCTGCCGGGCCTCGCCTATGGCGCGCAGCTCGCGCTCGGCGCGCTCGGAATCACGCTCGTCTTCGGCATCCTGCGTTTTTCCAACTTCGCCCATGGCGACCTGATGGCGTTCGGCACGATGATCACCATCCTGGTGACCTGGTGGCTGATCGGCATGGGGGTCACGCTGGGGCCGTTGCCGACAGCGCTGCTCGCGCTGCCGATCGGCATCATCGGCGCGGTGATCATGGCGCTGATCATCGACCGGACCGTCTTCCGCTTCTATCGCCAGCAGCATTCGGCCTCGATCGTGCTCGTCATGGCCTCGGTCGGCGTCATGTTCATGCTGAATGGCATCGTCCGCCTCGTCATCGGCCCCAACGACCAGCGCTTTGCCGATGGCGAACGCTTCCTGATCACCGTTCGCGAGTTCCGTGAATGGACGGGGCTCGCCGAAGGTCTGGCGATCCGCCTGCCCGTCGCGATCACGGTCGTCGTGGCCGTTGTCGTCGTCGTCGCGCTCTTCTGGTTTCTCACCTATTCGCGCACCGGCAAAGCCATGCGCGCCTATTCGGACAACGAGGACCTGGCGCTGCTGTCTGGCATCAATCCCGACAAGGTCGTGCGCGTGACCTGGGTGATCGCCGCAGCGCTGGCGACGATCGCCGGCGTCCTCTACGGCCTCGACAAGAGCTTCCGTCCCTTCACCTACTTCCAGCTCCTGCTGCCGATGTTCGCGGCCGCCATCGTCGGCGGCATCGGACAACCCATCGGCGCGATCGCTGGCGGGTTCGTCGTCGCCTTCTCGGAAGTGACGCTGACCTACGCCTACAAGCGCGTGCTGGAATATATGGGCTTTGCGCCCGACGGGCTCGTCCAGCTCCTGTCGACCGAATACAAATTCGCGATTTCCTTCGTGATCCTCGTCATCGTCCTGTTGATTAGACCGACGGGCATTTTCCGGGGGAGAGTGCTGTGAGCAATCGAAACCGCATCATCGTCCTTTATTCGATCATGGCGGGCCTGCTCTTGCTCGTCGGTTTCGGTCAGAGCTGGACGCTCAGCCTCACCATTTTGAACCTGTGCCTGATTTCCGCGATCATGGCGCTGGGCGTCAACATCCAGTGGGGCTATGCCGGCCTCTTCAACGTCGGCATCATGGGCTTCGCGGCGCTGGGCGGCCTCGCCGGCATCGTCATCTCCATGCCGCCCGTTCCCGGCGCATGGGAGGCGGGCGGGACGGGCATCGGCCTGACGATCGTCGCGCTCATCGGCACGATCGGCCTGATCGTCCTTGCCCGCAAGAAGATCCACGGCAAAAAGGGCAATTTCGTCGCGATCCTGATCGCGGTGGCGGGCTATTTCGTCATCCGTCATTTCTTCGACCCGGCGGTCGCCGCGATCGAGGGCTATGACGCCGCCCGCACCGGCTATCTGGGCGGCCTCGGCCTGCCGATCATCTTCTCTTGGCTGGTCGGCGGCGTCTTCGCCGCAGGCGCGGCCTGGATGGTGGGCAAGATCGCGCTCGGCCTTCGCGCCGACTATCTGGCGATCGCCACGCTCGGCATTTCGGAGATCATCATTGCCGTCCTGCGCAACGAGGAATGGCTGACCCGCGGCGTCAAGAACGTCTCGGGCCTGCCGCGCCCCGTCGCCTACGAGGTGCAATTGCAGCAGGCACCGTGGTTCCTCGACCTCGCGACGACGCTGAACTTGAATCCGATCTTCGCCTCGGCGCTTTATGTGCGGCTTTCCTACGCGATCCTGTTCGCCATCGTGCTGATCATCATCATGTGGCTTGCCGAGCGCGCATTGAATTCGCCCTGGGGACGCATGATGCGCGCGATCCGCGACAATCGCGACGCGGCCGAAGCGATGGGCAAGGACGTGACGCGCCGCCATCTGCAGGTCTTCATCCTGGGCTCTGCTGTGGTTGGCATCGCCGGCGCCATGCTGACGACGCTCGACGGCCAGTTCACGCCCGGCCAGTACCAGCCTCTGCGCTTCACCTTCCTGATCTGGGTGATGGTGATCGTCGGCGGCTCCGGCAACAACTGGGGCGCGGTGCTCGGCGGCTTCCTGATCTGGTTCGTCTGGGTCGAGGCGGAACCGGTCGGCGGTTGGTTGATGTCGGTCTTGACGTCGGGCATGGACGCGTCCAACCCGATCCGGCTGCAACTCATCGACGCCGCACCCTACATGCGGCCACTGGTGATGGGCCTGATCCTGCTTTTGTGCCTGAGGTTCAGCCCGCGCGGGCTGATCCCCGAGCGGGTCGCCAGAGCCAAGCATTGAACATGAAAAAACGGGCGCCGCGCAGCGCCCGTTTCCTTGTATGCGCTGCCGCGCGAAGCCCCGGCGAGATCACATCGCCGCTTCGATCAGCTTGCGAGCGTCATCGCCCGCCCATTCCGCCGGGCCGTTCATGTGGCCGAGCAGGCAGCCATCTTCATCGACGAGGAGCGTCACCGGCAGGCCAAGAGCGAGGTTGCGGCGCTTGAGATCGTTGAAGAGACCGAGCGTGTTGTCGCGGTAGTAGGCGAGCCGGTCGACGCCGGTTTCCTGAAGAAACGCCTTCGGCTTGGTGTCGTCTCCGGTGTCGATGTTGACGGCGACGACCTCGAAATCCTCTCCACCCATGTCGGCCTGAAGCTGGTTCAGCGCCGGCATCTCCTCGCGGCAGGGCGCGCACCAGGTCGCCCACAGATTGACCAGCGTCACCTTGCCCAGATCGCCGAGCCGCATCGGCTGGCCTTCCGGGTCGTTAAAGGCGAGGTCGGAGACGAGGCGCGGCGGGTCGGCCGGCAGCATTGCTGCGACTTCGCCGGCGATCATCGGATCGATGGCGGCGACCGCGTCCGTCTTCGCCTCGCAGGCAGCGACGGCCTGGGGATCGGGCGCACCGCCCGCCACCATCGGCGCGTTGTTGCCAGACGGCCCACCCATCACGTATACGCCGAGCGCACCGGCAAGAACGCCGGCGACGGCCGCGATACCGATGAGCCGGCCCGCCGGAAGGTTCGATTTGCCATTTGCCATATGTCTATCTCCGGGGATGCGGATATCACGATGAGCGAAAAGAAGGCCAGCAACCAGATGTGGGGCGGACGATTTGCCTCGGGTCCCGCCGCCATCATGGAAGCGATCAACGCCTCGATCGGCTTCGACAAGAAGCTCTACGCGCAGGATATCCGCGGCTCGCTCGCCCAGGCCGACATGCTGGCGAAGACGGGCATCATTTCGACCGAGGACCGCGACAAGATCGCGCAAGGGCTGAACCAGATCCTCGGCGAAATCGAGGCCGGCACGTTCGAGTTCTCTGCCCGGCTCGAAGACATCCACATGAATGTGGAGGCGAGGCTTGCCGACATGATCGGACCGGCCGGCGGGCGGCTCCACACGGCGCGCTCGCGCAACGACCAGGTGGCGACGGATTTCCGCCTTTGGGTCAAGGAGGAGTTGCAGCGCACCGACGCCGGCCTCGTCCGCCTGATCGAGACGTTCCTGAAGCGCGCGGAAGAACATGCCGCGACGGTCATGCCCGGATTCACCCATCTCCAGACGGCCCAGCCGGTGACCTTCGGCCATCACTGCATGGCCTATGTCGAGATGTTCGGCCGCGACCTGTCGCGCGTGCGCGACGCCATCGAGCGCATGGACGAAAGCCCGCTCGGCGCAGCCGCGCTCGCGGGCACCGGTTTCCCGATCGACCGCGCCATGACAGCCACGGCGCTCGGCTTCCGCGAGCCGACGCGCAATTCGATCGACACCGTGTCAGACCGTGATTTCGCGCTCGAATTCCTGTCCACGGCGTCGATCTGCGCCACGCACCTGTCGCGGCTGGCCGAGGAGATCGTCATCTGGTCGACGCCGCAGTTCGGTTTCGTGCGCCTGTCGGATCAGTTCTCGACCGGCTCCTCGATCATGCCGCAGAAGAAAAACCCTGACGCCGCCGAGCTGATCCGCGCCAAGACCGGCCGCATCAACGGCCACATGATCGCGCTCCTGACGGTCATGAAGGGCCTGCCGCTCGCCTATTCCAAGGACATGCAGGAAGACAAGGAAGCCGTCTTCGACGCGGCCGAGACGCTCGACCTGATGATCGCCGCCATGACCGGCATGATCGCCGACATGGAAATCCAGACCGCGGCGATGAAGAAAGCCGCCGGGGCGGGCTACTCGACCGCGACCGACCTTGCCGACTGGCTGGTGCGCGAGGCCGGCCTGCCCTTCCGCGAGGCCCATCACGTGACCGGCCGCGCCGTCGCGCTGGCCGAGAGCCGCAAGGTGACGCTCGACAGATTGACGATCGACGAATTGAAGTCGATCGACGAGCGCATCACCGACGGCATCTTCCAGGTGCTGTCCGTGCAGGCCTCGGTGAAGAGCCGCACCTCGTTCGGTGGCACCGCCCCGCAGGAAGTGCGCCGCCAGATCCGCTATTGGACGAAGCGCCTGAAACAGGATGCATCGCGCCGCAAAAGCCGCTAAAGAGAACCATCAAAATCGCATCGATCCGGACGGACTTCATGGCATCTGGCAGATTCTTCGCATCCGTCGCGCTTGTGACGGTCATCGCCATAAGCGTCGCGGCCTGCGGGCGTCGTGGTCCCCTCGACACGCCTTATGAAGCAGCGGTCGAAGCACGGCAGGAGGCCATCGACAATGATCGGCAGCCGGTTCCGCCGGAGCCCACGCCCCCGGTCGCGGATCGTCCGTTCATCCTCGACCGCCTTCTCTAGAAACAAACGATCGTGAACCACTTCGAATATAAAAACGGCGTCCTCCACGCCGAAGACGTCTCGCTGCTCGACATCGCCGCCGAGGTCGGCACGCCGTTCTACTGTTATTCGACCGCGACACTGGAACGTCACTACACTGTCTTTGCCGACGCGTTCGCCGACATGGATGCGCTCGTCTGCTACGCGATGAAGGCGAATTCCAACCAGGCAGTCCTGAAGACTTTGGCCAGGCTCGGCGCCGGCGCGGATGTCGTGTCCGAAGGCGAACTGCGCCGCGCGCTCGCTGCGGGCATTCCGGCGCAGAAGATCGTCTTTTCCGGCGTCGGCAAGACCGCGCGCGAGATGGATTTCGCCCTTGAAGCCGGCATCCACTGCTTCAACGTCGAATCGGAGCCTGAGCTCGAGCTTCTGTCGGAGCGCGCGCAGATGGCCGGCAAGACCGCGCCCATCTCGCTGCGCATCAATCCCGATGTCGATGCCAAGACGCACAGGAAGATTTCGACCGGCAAGGCGGAGAACAAGTTCGGCATCGCGCTGACGCGGGCACGCGACGCGTATCGCCGCGCCGCCAAGTTGCCCGGGCTGCGGATCGTCGGCGTCGATACCCATATAGGCAGCCAGATCACCGACCTGCAGCCGTTCGATGACGCAATCGCGCTGATGGTCGAGCTCGTCGGCCAGTTGCAGGCGGACGGCCATGCGCTCGAACACATCGATGTCGGCGGCGGGCTCGGCATCCCCTACCGGGTGGACAACGCCCCGCCCCCCCTGCCGGACGCCTATGCGCAGATGGTGCGCCGCCGGCTGAAGCCGCTCGGCCTCAAGGTCATTTTCGAGCCCGGCCGCCTGATCGCCGGCAATGCCGGCATTCTGGCCAGCCAGGTCGTGTATGTGAAGGAAGGCGACGCGAAGAACTTCGTCATCGTCGACGCGGCGATGAACGACCTGATCCGCCCGACGCTCTACGACGCCTTCCACGACATCCGTCCCGTCGTCGAACAGCCGCAAGAGGCGCCGCGCATGAAGGTCGACATCGTCGGTCCGGTCTGCGAAACCGGCGACTATCTGGGCCAGGATCGCGACCTGCCCAGGATGAAGGCCGGCGACCTGATCTGCGTGTCGACGGCAGGCGCCTATGGCGCGGTTCAGGCGGGCACCTACAACACGCGCCTTCTCGTGCCCGAGGTGCTGGTATCCGGCGACCGCTTCCACGTTGTGCGGCCGCGCCCGACTTATGACGACCTGATCGGCCTCGATTCGATTCCCGACTGGCTATGAGCGATTTACGGGCCGGTTTCACGTTTTGGTGGCCGGCCTCGCCTTCGCCGCGTTTGCTGCTATCCTGACACCGTTACCGCCCGAAGCGGATGAACCGGACGGCTGATGGCAATTGACCTCAAGGGACTGAGCGACTTCCTCAAGGGCGGCCCGATTGTGGGCTTGCGCCGCACGCGCGCGGCGACGCGGGCGACGATGCTCGTCGAACGGCTCTGGCCGCTCGTCTTGCCTCTGGTCATCGCGATCACTCTCTTCGTCAGCCTCTCCTGGCTCGGGGTCTTCCGTATCCTGCCGGACTGGCCGCGCCTCGGCCTCATGGCACTCTTCGCCATCGCCGCGCTCGCGGCGCTTTGGCCGTTGCGCCATTTCCGCCGTCCGGGCGCCGGAGAGGTGGATCGCCGCATCGAGACGGCAAACGCGCTGCGTCATACCCCGCTGCGCAGCCAGGACGACCGGCTAGCCGGCAAGGACGATCCATTCGCGGCCGCGCTCTGGCAGGAGCATCGCAAGCGCCTTGCGCGCGATCTCAGGAGCCTTAAGGGCGAATTTCCGCGCACCGGCGTTCCTGATCGCGATCCGTGGGCGCTGCGCGCCATAGCGCCGCTCCTCCTCGTCGTCGCCTTTGCCTATTCGCTCGGGCCAGGCGGCGGTTCGCTGACCGACGGGTTTCTCGCCGCGGCAGGCCCGCAAACAGTTCCCCCGCGCATCGACGCCTGGGTGACACCGCCCGCCTATACAGGCAAGGCGCCGCTCTACATGACCGCCGACGCCAATCAGAACCAGAACCATTTCACCGTGCCGGAAGGCTCGGTCGTCGCGGTGCGCGTGACCGGCGGCAGCGGCGACGAAAGATTGAGCTATCTCGACGCGCACACGGCGGAGGAAACGGCCTTCGAACCCGCAACCCCGACAGCGCCGGCAACGGCGTCGAGCCGGGCGGGTGCGGCGCACACTGTAAGCCAGTTTTCCGGTCCACTCAGCGCGGACGGGCTCCTGTCGCTGCGCCGAGGCGATGATGGCGAGGAGATCACCAACTGGTCGTTCACCGTCACGCCCGACGACGCACCGCAGATCCGTTTTGCGGAAGAGCCGACCCGAGCCGTCAATGGCGCTCTGCAACTGACCTACGAAATCGAGGACGATTACGGCGCGGTCTCGGCACAGGCCCTGTTCGAGCCCGCCGATCCTGCATCCGACGCACGCCCGCTCTATGAGGCGCCGGAAATGCGCCTGACCCTGCCACGCCGGCGTGGCGACGAGATCGTCGCGCGCACGTCGCGCGACCTGACCGAGCATCCATGGGCGGGAACACTGGTCGACCTGACGCTGGAAGCCGATGACGGCGCGGGGCAGACGGGCCGCAGCGGGACCGAGCGCATCACCCTGCCGGAGCGTCCCTTCATCAATCCGCTGGCGCTGGCGCTGGTCGAGCAGCGCCAGCTTCTCGCCCTTGATGCGAACGCCAAGCAGCGCGTCCTCGACCTGATGGATGCCATAACGCTGTGGCCCGAGGAAACGATTCCCGAGCTGACGCACTATCTCGGCATCACGGCTGCGCGCTCCCGGCTCGACGAAGCGACGAGCGACGACCAGTTGCGCGATGTCGTCGACTATCTGTGGGAAATCGCCGTCACCATCGAGGATGGCTCGCTGACCGACGCGGAGCGTCGCCTGCGCATGGCGCAGGAAGCGCTGCGCGAGGCGCTGGAGGAAGGCGCGTCCGACGAGGAGATCGAACAGCTCATGGCCGAGCTGCGAGAGGCGATGCAGGAGTTCCTGCGCGAATTCGCCGAACGCGCCATGCAAAATCCCGAGCAGGCCATGCCCATGCCCCAGAACGGCCAGGAAATGCGTCAAAGCGACCTCGAACGGATGATGGACCAGATCGAGGAACTGGCAAAATCGGGCGCGCGCGACGAGGCGCAGCAGCTGCTCTCGCAGCTTCAGGACATGATGAACAACCTGCAGGCCGGCCGCCAGCAACAGCAGCAGGACGGCGGCGAGGAGAGCGAAATGCGCCAGCAGATGGACCAGCTCGGCGAAATCATGCGCCGCCAGCAGGAACTGATGAACGAGACGTTCCAGATGCAGCAGGGCCAGCAGCAGCCCGGCCAGCAGGGGCAACAGGGCGAACAGGGCCAGGGCGGCCAGATGTCGCCGGAGGAATTCGCCGAGGCCATGCGCCAGTTGCAGGAGGGCCAGGGCCAGCTTCGGCAGGACCTGCAGTCGATGATGGAAGCGCTCGAGGGTATGGGCCTCCAGCCAGGAGAAGGCTTTTCGGAATCCGGCGAGGCGATGGGCCGGGCAGGCAGTTCGCTTGGCGAAGGCCAGGGTGAGCGGGCCGTCGGCGAGCAGGGGCAAGCACTCGAGGCGCTGCGCCGCGGCGCGCAGGACATGATGCAGCAGATGCAGCAGGCGATGGAAGGCGAAGGCGGCGGCCAGCAGCCAGGCGGGCGCAGCCGGCAGGGCGCGGACCGCGATCCCCTCGGCCGTCCGCGCGCCACGACCGGTCCCGATTTCGGCGACACGGTGCGCGTGCCCGACGAGATCGACGTGCAGCGCGCCCGCCGCATCCTCGAGGCGATCCGCAAGCGGCTGGGCAACGCGCTCAGCCCCGAACTGGAGCGGGACTACCTCGAACGGCTGCTGGAAATGCGCTGAATCAGTGCGTCAGCGCCCGCAACACCGCGGAACGGATGTCGGCGAGCGTGAACGGCTTGTCGACGACGTCGATCACCACCCGTTCCAGATCGCTCGCGCGCTCGCGCTGGTCGGCAAAGCCGGTCATCAACAGGATGCGCAGCGATGGGAACGAGGCCTTCGCCTCCTTCGCCATTTCGATGCCGTCCATGGCCGGCATGCGGATGTCGGAAAGGACGAGGTCGAAGCTGCCGCCATCACGTGTGATGATCTCCAGCCCCTCCATGCCGTCCTCGGCCATCTCGACTTGATGGCCATCGACGGAAAGCGCACGCGCCGTGAAGGCGCGCACCGAGGCATCGTCCTCGACGATGAGAATGCGCTTCATTCGACATCTCCCTTGACCACGCCCACGAAGGGCAGTTCGCGGAATGCGTGCGCGACATCCATGCCGTAGCCGACGACGAAATAGTCCGGGCACTCGAAGCCGGTGAAGTCGGCGTCGAGATCGGTCTGCCGGCGCATCGTCTTGTCCAGAAGAACGGCGATGGAAACGCTCTTGGCGCCGCGCGACAGCATCAACTCTCGCGTGAATTTCAGCGTCTTGCCGGATTCGAGGATGTCGTCGATCAGGAGCACGTCGCGCCCGGCGACCTCGTTGTCGATGTCGCGCAGCACGCGCACTTCGCCGCTCGTCGTGCCGGCGCCGTAGCTCGAGATGAAGATGAACTCGACCTCCGGCGAAAGGCCGGTGTCGTGCATCGCGCGGATGAGATCGGCTGCGAAGATGAACGAGCCCTTGAGAATGGAGATCACGAGCAGATCGTCATAGTGACGCTCGGCGATTTCCTTGGCCAGTTCCAGATTGCGCCGCGCGATGGCGGAGGCGGAGTAAAGAACTTCGATATCCTTGCCGCGGACGACAGGCATTAGCGGCTTCCTTCCTGAAAAGTGATCGACACGGACGCAACGCCCTTGCTGGGCGCGTCGAGGCGGCTGGAAAAGTCGTGAGCCTGCCCCGGCCCCAGAACGACCTGATTCGTCTCGAGATAATAGCGCAGCGTCGGTCCGTCGGTCTCTGCGACGGAAATGACGATCGAGGGCAGCAACAGTGGCTCGCCGCCATTGTTGCGCGCCGCGCCGTCGACGACAAGAAACGCGCGCCCTTCGTGCCGTTCGATGCGGCTTGCCACGTCCTCGATCTGCAACGCCTGGGCAGGCGAGTTTCTGATCGTCTCTGCGAGCGGGTCCAGCACCAGCCGATGCCCGCCCGCGATCCAGAAAACGAGGAAAACTGCCAGGACGACGGTCGACCAGAAAAGAAGCGGCCCGGCCTTGGCCTGGCGCCGGTCGTCCGCGCCGAAGCCGGAAAAACCAGGCGACGGCAAGGCCGCGGCAGATGGCTCGGTCGCTGGCGGACTGGCGCGCGCGACGGTCTGCGCGGGCAGGATTTCACCCGCGACGAGCCTTGGCTGATCGGGAACGCCCTGCATGCGCGCGCTCATCTCCTACGACACTGATCGCCAATCGTCTACGGCCAAATGGTTAAGGCTTCGCTCGGGGCCTGTCTGCCGGATCATTTCTTAACGGCTCGTTAACCATAGCGGACCAAGGTCGTCTGGGGCCTGGCTGTGTGTGGTTCGTGATTCCGGTGAAGGTCGGTGCGGTGATTCAATTCGAAAATGTCGGCTTGCGCTACGGGATGGGCACGGAAGTTCTGCGTGATGTCTCGTTTCAAGTGCCGCCACGCTCGTTCCAGTTCCTCACTGGCCCTTCGGGTGCCGGCAAGACAACGCTCCTGCGCCTGCTTTTCATGTCGCTAAAACCGACGCGCGGGCTGATCTCGGTGTTTGGCAAGGACCGCGCGCGCATCTCGCCGCGCGAACTGCCGCTGATGCGTCGGCGCATCGGCGTGGTGTTCCAGGATTTTCGCCTGCTCGACCATCTGACCACCTACGAGAACGTTGCGCTGCCGCTGCGCGTGCGTGGGCGCGACGAGACCAGCTACCGCCAGGACGTCATAGAACTCTTGAAATGGGTCGGGCTCGGCGAGCGCATGCATGTGCTGCCGCCGGTTCTTTCCGGTGGAGAAAAGCAGCGCGCAGCCATCGCCCGCGCCCTGATCGAGCAGCCCGACGTGCTTTTGGCCGACGAGCCTACCGGCAATGTCGACCCGCCGCTCGCCCGCCGCTTGCTACGGCTTTTCATGGAATTGAACCGGCTCGGCACGGCCGTCGTCATCGCAACCCACGACCTGACCCTGATGGACCAGGTCGACGCGCGCCGCATGGTGCTGACTGGCGGCAGGCTCGACATCTATGACTGAGATCGCCGAACGCGCCCCCGTCATGGCCGCGCGCTCCCTCCGGCGCGCGCCGACGCCGATCGTCCCGGCGCAGAACGTCGCCGGCACAGCGCTCGTGGTCGTCATCGCGATCATGACGTTCCTCTCCTGCCTGACGCTCGGCGCCGTTACGCTGGTGCGCGATTCGTCTGCCGCCTGGCAGACGGAGATCTCCCGCGAGGCGACCATCCAGATCAAACCGGCCGACGGCGTCGACATGGATTCCGCGCTTGTCGCGGCGCAGGGGCTCGCTGCCGGCTTTGCCGGCGTGCGCAGCGCCTCGATCCTCGATGAGGATGCGACGGCCCGCCTTCTCGAGCCGTGGCTCGGCTCCGGTCTCGATCTCGACGAACTGCCCGTTCCGCGCCTCGTGATCGTGACCATCGATCCGACGTCGCCGCCCGATTTCGCCACCATGCGAACGCTTCTGGCAGAGCAAGTCCCCGGCGCAGCCCTCGACGACCATCGCACCTGGGCCGACCGCCTGGTTGCCATGGCCCGCACGACCGTCGCAATCGGCATCGCGATCCTGGGCCTGATGCTGGCGGCGACGGTTCTGACCGTCGTTTTCGCCACGCGCGGCGCGATGGACGGCAACGGCCACATCATCGAGGTGCTGCATTTCGTCGGGGCCGAAGCCCGCTTCATCGCACGGGAGTTCCGTCGCCATTTCCTCGTGACGGGGCTGAAAGGGGCAGCGATCGGCGGGGCCGCCGCCATCATCGTCTTTGTCGGCTTCTCCATCTGGTCCTCCGCCAATCTGGCGACGCCGCAGGGCGATCAGGCCGCCGCGCTTTTCGGCAATTTCGCCATCGGGCTGACCGGCTATCTGGGCGTCGCGCTCGTCGCCGCGACCGTAACGATCCTGACCGGCGCAACGACCCATTTCACCGTTGCCGCCTATCTATCCGAACTCGACGGGCGCCAGCACGACTAAGCGGCGGCATGCGGTTGGAAACCTTTGTGTGATCTTGCGTTTAAAGGCACTACCCTTGGGTCCCTTCGGCGCGTAACGATGGGCGACATTATCTGGTGCTGAAGAACATGCGAAGAACGAGCGCGCGAGGATTTGAGCGCGAAGTCGGAAGGCGGGGCCTGCCGGCGATCGTTCGCGCCGGAATCATCGTGGTCCTGTGCCTCGGCTTCGTCTTCGCCGGCGGCTTCCTGGTCTTTGCCACCCATGTCGGCCGCCTGCAGACGCCAATTGACCCCGGCAGCGCCGATGCGATCATCGTCCTGACCGGCGGCGTTGCGCGGCTCGACGCGGCCGTCCAGCTCCTGCAGGAAGGACGCGGCCAGCGGCTTCTGATTTCCGGCGTCAATCCGGTCGCCCGACCGCTCGACATCCAGCGCGCCACCGGCGCCAACGAAGACCTCTTCGCCTGCTGTGTCGACATCGACCGCGATGCGCTCGACACGATCGGCAACGCCGCCGAAAGCGCCAAATGGCTGGAGCAGAACGCCTTCCGCAGCGCAATCGTGGTGACCAACAACTACCACATGCCGCGCAGCCTTCTGGAAATGAGCCACGCGCTTCAGAACGCCCGCCTGACGCCCTACCCCGTCGTCACGAACCGGCTGGACGGCGGCCAATGGCTGGCAAGCCGCAATGCGCTGCGCGTACTCTTCACCGAATACACGAAATACCTCGCTGCCCTCGCCCGCACCACGGTGATGCCGTCGCGCTCGGGCGACGTTCCGGCGGTGATCGTCGAGGCAGGCGCAGGCAGCGGCCCGGTCGAGCGATAGAGCGTTTGCCTTTCGAGCCCCATGGTGTAACCAGCGACCGACCATTTCGATGCGAGCCCGCCTCATGCTGCAAATTCGTTCGCTGGCCTTCAACGTGGCCTTCTATGCGAGCCTGATCGTCCAGATGATCGTCTTTACGCCGATCTATTTCATCCTGCCGCGCCGTCTCGCCTGGTTCGTGCCGCGAAACTGGTCGCACTCGAGCATGTGGCTGATGAAGGTTATCGCAGGCACCGACCGGAAGATCGAAGGCCTCGAGAACCTGCCTGAAGGCGGCTACATCCTGGCGCCCAAGCACCAGTCCTTCTGGGACACGATCGCGTTTTTCCCCTACATGCCGGACCCGGTCTACATCCTGAAGCGCGAGCTGATGTGGATTCCCCTGTTCGGCTGGTATATCGCCAAGATGAAGATGATCCCGATCCACCGCGGCAGCCGCTCCAAGGCGCTGAAGCAGGCTGTGAGGGTGGCGCGCGAGCGCATGGCGGAGGGCCGCCAGTTGATCATCTATCCCGAAGGCACGCGCCGTCCGCCCGGAGCGGAACCGGCCTACAAATACGGCATCGCTGAGCTCTATGCCTCGCTCAATGTTCCCGTCGTTCCCGTCGCGCATGTCGCCGGGCTCTACTGGCCGCGTCGCAAGTTCCTGCGCTATCCCGGTACGATCCACGCGAAGTTCCTGCCTCCGATCGAGCCGGGGCTGGACAAGCAGGTTTTTCTCGAGCGCCTGGTCCGCGAAACGGAACAGGCGTGCGACGAGTTGCTGGTCGAGGTCGCGCGGAATCCGGCGGGCCCGCCCTTGCCGCCGACCGCGCTCGATCGGCTGAAGGCGCTCGGCGTCGAGCCTGCGCCGCGCAAGGCTAGCTGATCTTCGCTGCCACGCTTTCGAGCCAGTGGTCGCGAATGCCGAGCGCTTCGAGATGGGCGACGGTGTTGAGGACGTATTCCTCGTTCGGTCCCGACTGGCCGACCGCGCCGTTGACTGCGCGCGCCGCATCCTCCGCGTCCATCCGGCCGGCATATTGCTGATGGGCGCGGTCGACGACATAGGTCACCGCTTCCACGACCGGGCCGCCTTCGAGCCTGACCGGCAGGCGCCGTTCCAGATAGACGTTGGTGACGAGTTCACGCTCGCGCAGATAGTCGACCACCTCGTCGCGCAGCGCGTCCGGCACGCGAAACGCCATTCCGATGCAAGAGCCGCCCCGGTCGAGCCCGAGGACGAGCCCCGGCCGCGCCTCCGTGCCGCGATGCACGAATGAACGCACGCACAGCGCCCGGCGGTAGCCGTGAAGTCGCGCGCGATGCGTTTCCGTATGCGCAAAGCCCGGCCGCCACATCAGGGAGCCATAGCCAAAGACCCAAAAATCGCCCATATCGCCGTCAGTTTAGTTCGCTTGCCGGTCAGTTCGGCCGAACCGGGGTAGCGAGGCACGGGGCATGGCGTCAAGAAAATCCGGCGGATCGGGCTACACCCGCCGCATCCTTCTCCTCGCACTTGCGATCGGCGTTGCCATCGTAGGCTACACCTTTGGCTGGAACTATGCCGCCCACCGGCTGGTGGGGGAGGCGAATGCGCGCGTTGCAGCGCTCAACGCGAGCGGGCGCAGGGCGAATTGCGAGAACGCCGAAGCGCGTGGCTATCCCTTCCGCATCGGGCTCTTTTGCCGCTCGATCATGTATGTCGACGCACCCTCGGGCGTCGCGGTGCGCGCAGGCGCGTTCCGTTCGGCCGCACAGGTCTACCAGCCGCAGCGCGTTGTCGGCGAACTCGAGGGTCCGGCGATCGTCGAATTCCCGGGCATCAATGCGCTCGAGGTGACCTGGGACGCATTGCGGGCCAGTTCACGTCTCGCCTCGCCGCGGCCGGACATCCTCTCCGTCGAGGCAACCGGCATCGCGGTCGGTCCCGATTCCGCCCCGGCCGGCGAGCGCCCGGCCGCATCGGCGCAAAGCGCCGAATTCCACATGCGTCCGTCCGGCCCAGGCTCGGACGTCGCCTGGCGGTTCGAGCGCCTGTCGCTCGACCCGGATCTTCTGGGCGACGGCACGTTGCCGCTGCTCAGCGGCGAGGCCGACCTGCATTTCCCCGTCGATCCGGCGCCGGCCTTCTCCGGCCAGGGATTGCGCGGTCTGGCCATGGTCGTCAATTCGATGGTGATCCGCACCGCAGGCGACGAGACCGCCGCGCGCGTCGAAGGACCATTCTCGATCGACGAAGCGGGCCTGATCGATGCGGAACTGTCCCTTTCCGTGGAAAATCCGCAGGTCTTTGCGCAGATCATGGCCGAGTTGTTCCCGGCCGCCCGTGACCAGATCCGGCTCGCCTTCGCGGGCGTTTCGATGCTGGGCGACAACCCGACGCTGCCCATGCGCATATCCAAGGGCGATGTCTCGATCGGCTTCCTGAAGCTCGGGACGCTGCCGCCGCTCTAGTCTTTCTTCGCCGCCTGACGGCCGAAATCGGGCACGTCGACTTCCTGGCCGGCCTCGATGATCGAGCGGCGGATGTGGCGTGTGCGCGTGAAGAGATCGAAGAGCTTGTCGCCGTCGCCCCAACGGATCGCGCGCTGCAGCGACGCCAGGTCCTCGGAAAAGCGCGCCAGCATCTCAAGGATTGCGTCCTTGTTATGCAGGCAAACGTCGCGCCACATGGTCGGATCGGATGCAGCCAGACGCGTGAAATCGCGAAAGCCCGAGGCCGAATACTTGATGACCTCGCTCTCGGTCACGGTGGCCAGATCGTCCGCCGTGCCGACGATGTTGTAGGCGATGATGTGCGGCAGGTGCGAGACGATGGCGAGTACCATGTCGTGGTGTTGCGGGTCCATCGTATCGATGTTGGAGCCGCAGGCGCGCCAGAAATCTGAAAGCCGCTCCAGCGCGTCCGGATCGGTGCCCTCGACGGGCGTCAGGATGCACCAGCGATTGGTGAAGAGCTCCGCAAAGCCGGCATCGGGCCCCGACCTCTCGGTGCCGGCCAGCGGGTGGCCGGGAATGAAGTGCACGCCTTCCGGCAGATACGGCGCCATCTGCGCAATCACCGAGGCCTTGGTCGAACCGACATCGGTGACGATCGCGCCGGGTTTCAGGTGATCCTTGATCGCGATCGCGACGGCCTCGGAAGCGCCGACCGGCACGGACACGATGACAAGGTCGGCCTCGCGCACGGCTTCGCCGGCATCGGCGACGTAGCTGTCCCCAAGGCCGAGTTCCTCGGCGCGGGCGAGCGTGTCGGCGCTGCGGGTGGAGACGACGAGATGGCCGGCAAGCCCCTCGCGCCGCACGACACGGGCGAGCGAGGACCCGATGAGGCCGATGCCGATGAAGGCGATACGGTCGAAATGGGGTTTCACGTCATGCCTTCATGAATGAAGTCAGCGCATCGACGACGCCGCGATTGGCCTCCTCGGAGCCGATCGTCATGCGCAGCGCGTTGGGAAAACCATAGCCCGTCACGCGGCGCAGGATGAAGCCGCGCTCGGTGAGGTAGGCGTCGGCGGCTTCCGCCGAACGCTTGTCGTCCGGGAAATGGATCAGGACGAAATTGCCGACGCTCGGCGTGACGCGAAGTCCGATTTTCGTCAGTTCATCCGCGACCCAGGGCAGCCACGCCTCGTTGAAAGCGACAGCTTCCTCGACATGGCCGCGGTCGCGGATCGCGGCAGCCCCTGCGGCGATCGCCATGGCGTTGACGTTGAACGGGCCGCGCACGCGGTTCAATGCATCGATGATGCCCGCCGGCGCGTACATCCAGCCGATGCGCAAACCGGCAAGGCCATGGATCTTGGAGAAGGTGCGGGTCATGACGACGTTCTGCGCCGACGAGACAAGCTCGATGCCGGACTCGTAGTCGTTGCGCCGGACATATTCGGCGTAGGCCGCGTCGAGAACGAGCACGACATGGGACGGCAGGCCGGCGTGGAGGCGCCGCACTTCTTCGAACGGAATGTAAGTACCGGTCGGGTTGTTCGGATTGGCAAGGAAGACGATCTTCGTGCGTTCGCTCACGGCCTCGAGGATCGCGTCGACATCGGCGCGCTCGCCGGTCTCCTTGACGACGACCGGCACGCCGCCGGCCGCCAGGATCTGGATGCGGTATACGAGGAAGCCGTGCTCGGTGAATATGCCTTCGTCGCCCGCGGTCAGATAGGTTTGTGCGAGTAGGCCCAGCAGCTCGTCGGAGCCGTTCGAGCACAGGATGTTCTCGGCATTGAGGCCGTGAACTTCGGCGATGGCCGCGCGCAACTCGCTCGACTGGCCGTCCGGATAAAGCTCGGCATGGGCAAGCACCTGCGCGGCCGCGTCGATGGCCGCTGGCGAGGCGCCGAGCGGGGTTTCGTTGGAGGAGAGCTTGTGAACCTTGCCCTTCGACGAATCGCCGTGCTTTCCCGGCACGTAGGCTGCAATTTCCATCACGCCGGGGCGCGGTTGCGGGCGGAGCTTCTCATTCATCGTCGACTGGTCCACTTTGGGGAATGCGGCCTCATCTACCAAGCTTTGCGATTGACGCAAAGGGCGTGTGTGCCTAAATGCGCGCGTGAACCCGTGGTGATTTAGCCGGTCGGCTTGCAGCCACGTTAAAAAAGTCGCTAAGGGGCCGCCTGCAACAGTCCGTTTGGACCGGCCGCGAATCCGCCGCCGGTCTTTTGCGTTCTGGAGTATGCCATGCCAATCAAGATCCCCGATCAGTTGCCCGCCCGCGACGTTCTCGTGCGCGAGGGCGTGTCCATCATGGACGAACGGACGGCACTCAGGCAGGACATCCGCCCGCTGCAGATCGGTCTGCTCAACCTCATGCCGAACAAGATCCGCACCGAGACGCAGTTCGCGCGGCTGATCGGCGCGACGCCGCTGCAAATCGAGCTGACACTGGTGCGCATCAGCAATCACAGGGCGAAGAACACGTCCGAGGATCATCTGATCTCCTTCTACCAGACGTGGGAGGAAGTTCGCGAGCGCAAGTTCGACGGCTTCATCATCACGGGCGCGCCGATCGAGCTGCTGCCCTTCGAGGAGGTCGGCTACTGGTCGGAATTGACGCAAATCCTCGATTGGACGGCGACCAACGTCCATTCCTCGTTCTTCATCTGCTGGGGGGCGATGGCTGCGGCCTGGCATTTCCACCAGCTTCCGAAATACCCGCTCGAAGAGAAGGCATTCGGCGTGTTCCGCCACCGCAACAATGCGCCCGCATCGCCCTATCTCACGGGTGTTTCGGACGATTTCGCCGTGCCGGTTTCGCGCTGGACGGAGGTGCGTTCGGCCGATATCCGGCCGGAATCCGGCCTCGAACTTCTAATGGAATCGGATGTCACCGGGCCCTGCATGCTCGCAGAAAAGGCCGGCAACCGGCTCTATATGTTCAACCACATCGAATATGATTCCACTTCGCTGAAGGAGGAATACGACCGCGACGTCGCCGCAGGCGTCAAGACCGGCCTGCCGCACGCCTATTATCCCGACGACGACCCCACACGCGCGCCGTTGAACCGCTGGCGCTCGCACGCCCATCTGCTGTTCGGAAACTGGATCAACCAGGTCTACCAGACCACGGCATACCGGCTCGATGACATCGGCGAGGACCAGCCCGCGCGGTAGCGTTCGGATGTCCCGCGTCTCGCGCCGAAGGCGGTGGAGGGCGCGCTGATCAGGCCGCCGGAGGCTGGCCCTTCTCGATTACGAAGCGGTGGCCACCGTTCGCAGCGGTGCTTTCCACCAGCCGGTGGCCATCTTCCTGGCAGAAGGCGGGGATGTCGAGAGCGGCGAGCAGATCGGTCGTCTCGATCGTCAGGCGCTCGCCGGCCCGCATCGACTGCAGGCGCTTGCGGGTCTTCAACACGGGAAGGGGGCAGTTGAGCCCCCTCAGATCGTAGATCTCGCTCAAATCTCTAGTTGCCGAACAGCGTCATCAGGCGGCCGAGGCGCGAGGGCGGCTCGGCAGGCTGCGGCGCGGGCGCGACGGCAACCGGAGCCGGCTCGGCGACGGGTGCCGGCATCAGCGCGGGAACGGGCTGCGGGGCCGACTGGTAGGCGACGGCCGCGGCGGCGGGGCGTTCGCTCGGCGGGCGCGTCGAAACCATCACGCCAGATTGTTCGAAATTCGGCGGCTCCTGGCTGACGCGCTCGCCGCGCGCGCGCTTGCGCGACCAGTCGGCGACCAGCGCCGCTTCCTTGACGCCAGTGATCGATGGCGCCGGCTTGGAGAAGGCGCTGGAGTCGAGCGCCGAGGTGAAGGCGGCGTCGAAGGTCGATTTGTAGGTCTTGTAGGCCGTCTGCAGCGCCTCGGGCTGCGTCGCGGCAGGGCACGCGCCGGTCGGCGAGAACGGGCGACCGTCAGCCGTATACTGGTTGAACACGTAGCGGCGTTCGCACACATCCACCTTCGGTGGCACTTTGGTGATCTCGAAGTGGTCGTAGCCTTCCTTCAACATCGACCAGAATTCGTAGTTCGAATCCCCCTTGTACCGCGCCATGTTGGCGGGCGTCATGCGGAAGGGATAGGCCTGCAACTGGAACGCCTGCTGGCCACCCTTGAAGGCGTCGCGCGCGAAAGCGTAGATTTCCTCGACCTGCTCGTCCGTCATCGAATAGCAGCCCGAGGATGAGCAGCCGCCATGGACCATCAGGTGCTGGCCCGAGCGGCCATGCGCGCGGTCATAGGCGTTCGGGAAGCCGATGTTGAACGACAGGTGATAGCTCGACTGCGGGTTCATCTGGTGCGGCGCGACCGCGTAGAACCCTTCCGGCGCCTGGCGGTCGCCCTCGGTGAATTTCGGACCGAGCTTGCCCGACCATTTGCAGATGTCATAGCTCTTCACGAGGTCGAAGCGGCCATTGTCCTTCTGCTTCCAGACCTCAAGGACGGCCTCCTCCTTGAAGAGGCGCACCATGATCGGCGAGGTGACGCTCATCCCCTTCGCCTTCATCGTCTGCACGACCTTGGCCGGCAGTTGCCGCTCGGCCTTCGGCGCGATGTCCTCAAGCGAAGCGTTGCAGCCGGCCAGCATGGTGGCAGCGGCAAGAAGGGCGGCATGGACAAGGCGAAGCTTCATTCGTCGACGGCTCTCTGTGATCCCCCGCGAAGCCCAACGCATAGCGCACCAAGCCTCGCAAAACCCGACGCTAGACTGGTTAACCTTGAAAAACCGTTACCACAATCGAAAATTTTTCTTGTCCTGCCGCAGCGTCGCCTAGGCGAGGGAGCGGCCGATAGCGAGGAACTTCTCGCGGCGATGCTCGCGATAGTCCATGTTCGCGCCCTCAAGCTCGGAAAAGCCGCGTGCAATCTGCTCGCCGGCCGCCTCGATCACGTTCTCGCGGCCACGATGCGCTCCGCCGAGCGGCTCTGCGATGATACCGTCGATGATCTTCAGATCGAGGAGGTCCTGCGCGGTGATCTTCATGTTCGTCGCCGCATCCTTGGCGCGCGTCGAATCGTGCCACAGGATCGATGCCGCGCCTTCCGGCGAGATCACCGAATAGATCGAGTGCTCGAGCATGTAGACCTTGTTGGCCGTGGCAATCGCGATGGCACCGCCAGAGCCACCCTCGCCTATGACGACGGAAACGGTCGGAACGGTCATGGCAAGGCACTTCGAGGTTGAGCGCGCGATGGCCTCAGCCTGTCCGCGCTCTTCCGCACCGATTCCAGGATAGGCGCCGGCCGTGTCGACCAGAGTGATCATCGGCACCTTGAAGCGGTCGGCCAGTTCCATGATGCGCACCGCCTTGCGGTAGCCCTCCGGGCGCGCCATGCCGAAATTGTGCTTCAGCCGCGTCTTGGTGTCCGAGCCCTTCTCCTGGCCAAGAACAGCCACCGGCTGGCCACGAAAGCGTGCAAACCCGCCAATGATGGCATTGTCCTCGCCGAAGGCGCGGTCGCCGGCCAGCGGCGTGAAATCAGTAAACAGCCCGGCGACGTAGTCGACGCAGTGCGGACGGTCGGGATGGCGGGCGACCTGCGCCTTCTGCCAAGGCGTCAGTTGGCGATAGAGATCGCGCAACGCCTCGCGCGAGCGCTTCTCGAGCCGGGAGATTTCCTCGCCGACATCCACCGCTTCGCCGCTATCGGCCAGTTTCCTCAGTTCGAGAATCTTGCCTTCCAGATCTGCGACAGGCTTTTCGAAGTCGAGATAATTATACATGGACTCTCTGGCTTACCGGGAAAGGATGGCGTGACGATCCGCGCTTGCGGGATGCGGGTTTCACATAGCGGTCACAAGCCTAATCGGCAAGCGGATGGTGATTCGCGACAAGGTCGGTCAGCGTCTTTTCGAGCACATGCGTGTAGATTTGCGTTGTTGAAATGTCTGCATGGCCGAGGAGTTGCTGGACCGCGCGCAGGTCGGCGCCGTTCTGCAAGAGGTGGCTGGCGAAGGCATGGCGCAGGACGTGAGGTGAAAGGTCAGCGGCGCGAATCCCTGCCCGCGTTCCGAGCGCCTTCAGCTCCCGCGCCAGAACCTGGCGCGCAAGATGGCCTTCCTTCGACCGCGCAGGGAAGAGGAAACGGCTGTCCGCCCATTGCGGATCGGCATTGCGCAACGCAGCCCAGGCCTTGATCGCCTCGCGGGCGACTGGCGACAGCGGCACGAGCCTATCCTTGCCGCCCTTCCCCGTGACGGCGAAAAAGCGGTCGTTTCGCGCCGCGACGGTGACGGGAAGCTGGACGAGTTCGGAGACACGCAGGCCGGTCGCATACAGAAGCTCGACGATCGCCTGCATCCTGACGCGCAGGGCGCGTTCGTTGTCGGAAAGGCCTGGCTCGCCCGCCTCCGCTTCCGCGCGCGCCAGAAGACGGTCGACGACCGTTTCCCCCATCGTCTTCGGCAGGCTGCGCGCCTTTCGCGGCGCATCGACCGTCGTCGTTGGATCGTCCCCACGCAGGCCTTCTGCATAGAGGAAGCGGTAGAACTGGCGCAGCGCCGACAGATGCCGCGCTTGCGTGGACGCGGCAAAGCCGCGCGTCGAAAGATCTTCGAGATAGTACGCGATGTCGCCGGCGCCGGCCTTCACAAGTCCGCCCCGTGCAGCGAGGACCTGTTGTGCATCGTCCAGGTCGCGCCGATAGGCGGCGAGCGTATTGTCGCTTGCGCCCCGCTCCGCGCTCATCATTTCCAGGAAGGATTCGATCCTCAGCGCGCTCGACATGTGCAGCCTCCGATCGGCCACCATCGGCCAGATTCATTATCGATTGATGAAGTGCCGGGAACCAACGGACCTCCTTTGCCGTTTGTCGGTCGTGAGAGGGACGTGGTCATGGAACACATCGCTGCCATTCTTCTGATGATCGGTTGTTCGGGCGATCTCGCGCAGTGCGAAGAAGTCCCTGCCCCTGTCGTCGCCTATGAAACGGTCGAAGAATGCCGGTCGGACCTTCCTTCGGTGCGATCCGCCGCCGAAGGCAGCCATCCGAAGATGTTTGCCCAGTGCATCACCGTCGATCCCCTGCTCGTGGAGGCTGATGCCGAGCTGGTTTGGGAAATCGAGGATGGAAAACTGGTCGCGTCGCTCGAGCCTTGGGTGGAACCGAACATGGCCGTCGCCATGGCATTTGGCGATACCGTTACGAACCGTCAGGAATAAAGACTTGATTAATCAACCGCATGCGCTTCATTTACCCGCCGAAGGGCATGCCAATCCCTATGGAGGCTGTAAATGAAGAAGACACTCATGGCTCTCGCCGCAACGATGATGATTGCTGCAGGTTGTACGACCGCTGAGCAGACAGCCGTCGGCGGCGCTGCAGTCGGCGCAGGCGTCGGCGCGATCGCTACGGGCCGCGCGTCCGGCGCTCTGGCCGGTGCTGCCATCGGCGGCGCTGCCGGCTACCTGGTCGGCCGCTCGCAGGATCGCGACGGTTGGTGCGTCTATCGCGACCGCCGCACGGGTGAGCGCTACGAAGCACGCTGCTGAGATCAGCTTCGAGCTGAAACGGAAAGGAGCGCCGAAAGGCGCTCCTTTTTTATGCGGCGATCTTCAGGGCGCCCGGTCCCGGAACGGCGCCCGGCGGGCATTTGCCGAGAATGATCATCCCCAAAACCTCTTCCTGATCGACGTCGCTGGTACGTGCCGTACCGACCACCTGGCCGTTCTTCATCACCACGACGCGGTCGGCGAGGTCGAACACGTCGTGAATGTCATGACTGATCAGGAAGATGCCGATGCCGTCCTGCTTGAGTTGAAGTACGAGTTCGGAAACCTGCTGCGTTTCCTGCGGGCCGAGCGCGGCGGTCGGCTCGTCCATGATCAGGATTCGCGCGTTGAAATGGATCGCGCGCGCGATGGCGACGGACTGGCGCTGGCCACCCGACAGCTTGCTCACCGGCTCCTTGAAGCGCTGGAATCGCGGATTGAGCCGGCCCATCACCTTGCGCGTCTCCGATTCCATCGCGACATCGTCGAGCGTGCCCCAGGCCGTTCGCAACTCGCGCCCGAGGAAAAGATTGGCGGCGGCATCGACATTGTCGGCCAGCGCGAGCGTCTGGTAGATGGTCTCGATGCCGTATTTCTTGGCGTCGCGCGGATTGGAAATCTGCGCTTCCTTGCCATTGACGTAGATCTCACCGGCATCGCGCTTGTATGCACCCGAGAGGATCTTGATCAGCGTCGACTTACCGGCCCCGTTATGGCCCAAGAGCGCGACAACCTCTCCGGGATAAAGATCGACGCTGGCGTTGTCGACGGCGTGGATGCCGCCGAAGGAAATCGAGATGCTGCGCATGTCGACGAGTGGCGTGCGGGTTTCCATGATCGTTCTCCCTAGCCCACGCGGCGGCGGTAGATGGTGTCGAGCCAGACGGCGATGACGAGGACGACGCCCACGACGATGTTCTGCAGCGGCGAGTCCACTCCGAGCAGGATCATGCCGGTGGCAAGCGACTGCATCAGCACCGCGCCGATCATCGCACCCACGATTGTGCCCACGCCGCCGGCAAGCGACGTACCGCCGATGACGGCTGCGGCGATGACGAGCAGTTCGTCGAGCGTGCCCTGTGCGTTCGTTGCGGCGTTGAGGCGCGCCGTCGAGATGACAGCGCCGATGGCGGCGAGAGCGCCCATCAGCATGAAGATCTTCATGGTGACCCAGCGCGTGTTGATGCCGGCCAGGGCTGCCGCTTCCGGGTTGCCGCCGATCGCAAAGACGTAACGGCCAAACCGGGTGCGGGTCGTCACGAACGTCATGACGACGCCGACCGCGATCGCGATCAGAACCGGTATCGCGATGCCGTGCGGTATGAAGAGCCCGCCTTCCGGCACCGTGATGTTGTTGAGCTCCGCATAGCGGCGAACGGTACCGGCCGGCCACGGATAAGCATTCGCGACGGCCACGGCGCCGAGGATGACGAGGCAGGCAACGCCGGACAGGAACCCTTCGGCCCAGACCGGACGCAGCGGGAAGTGAAAGCGACGGCGCTGCTTGCGCGCGTTCCAGATGAAGAACAGAACGGCCAGACACGCGACGATGCCGACGACCCAGCTCCATTGCGCGCCGATAGCGCCTTCGGGACCTCCGCCCAGAAGCCGGAACCGCGCATCCATCGGCGCGACGGTCTGACCGCTCGTGACCCACCAGGCCGCGCCGCGCCAGACGAGGAGGCCGCCGAGCGTGACGATGAAGGCGGGCACCTGCATATAGGCGATGATGAAGCCCTGCAGGGCGCCGATGGCGATGCCGGCGGCAAGGCCGACGAGAATTGCGATCGCCCAGATCGCCGGGTGACCAAACTCCAGATAGTCAGGCAGGATCCGCACCTGCGTGACGGCGATGATCATGCCGGTGACGCCGAGCACGGAGCCCACCGACAGGTCGATGTTGCGGGTGACGATGACGAGCACCATGCCCGTGGCCATGACCGCGACGGAGGAGGACTGCACCGACAGGTTCCACAGATTGCGCGGGGTCAGGAACAGGCCGCCCGACATGATGTGGAACGCGACCCAGATAACCACCAGCGCACCCAGCATGCCGAGCATGCGCGTGTCGAGTTCGGTGGCCTTCATGAAGCGTGCGAGCGCGCTCTGCTGGGATGCGCGGGCGGTGTCCGCCGCAGCGGGGGACGTCGTGTCCGACATCGTCTCCTCCATCGCGGACGCGAAAGGGCATGGGCCCGCGAACCGCCGTTCATCTTATGAATGCGCCGCGGCTTTCGTCAAACCGCGGCGCACGATGGCTCGAGTGGCCGCGCCTTAGTCGCAGGCGGGCGTGGAACCGGCGGCGACACCCTGGCAAACAACGTCCTTGGTGACCCAGCCGGCGTCGATCACGACGTCGAGATTGTCTTTGGTAATCGCCAGCGGCTCGAGGAACACGGCGTTCATCTCGGTGCCGTTCGGGCCGTCGGACCACTGGGTAACGCCCTCGATCTCGGTCATCGCGGTGCCTTCGGCGAGTTCGTTGGCAATCTCCGCCGCCGTCTTGCCGAGTTCGCGCGAATCCTTCCAGACGGAGACGGTCTGCGTGCCGAGCGCGATGCGATTGAGCGCGGCGTGGTCGGCGTCCTGGCCGGAAACCGGAACCGAACCCGCAAGACCCTGCGCATCGAGCGCCGCGATCGCGCCACCCGCCGTGCCGTCGTTCGAGGCGACGACCGCGTCGACCTCGTTGTTGTTCTGGGTCAGGATCTGTTCCATGTTGCGCTGCGCATTGGCGGGCAGCCAGCCATCCGTATAGGCCTCGCCGACATTCTTGATCGTGCCGGCGTCAATCGCCTCCTGCAGCACTTCCATCTGGCCGGAGAACAGGAAGTCCGCGTTCGGATCAGCCGAAGAGCCCTTGATGAAGACGTAGTTGCCTTCCGGCTGCACCTCCATCACGGCCTGCGCCTGCAAGCGGCCGACTTCCTTGTTGTCGAAGGTCAGGTAGAAGGAGTTGGGATTCTCGATCAGGCGGTCATAGCCGACGACCGGAATGCCTTCGGCAACAGCATTCTCCACGGCAGGCCCGATGGCCGAGGAGTCCTGCGCGAGAATGATCAGGGCGTCCGCGCCCTGGCTGATCAGCGACTCGACGTCGGTGAGCTGCTTGGCGGCGGACGACGTCGCGTCCGCGGAAATGTAGCTGTTGCCGGCGGCCTCGATCGCGGCCTTCATCGCGGCCTCGTCGGTCTTCCAGCGCTCCTCCTGGAAATTCGACCAGGAAACGCCAATGATCTTGCCTTCGGCCTTCGCGGCGGCCGACAACGTGAGCGAAAGCGCGACACCCGCCAGCAAGGCGGTTGCGAAATTCTTCATGATGTTCCTCCCTGCGCCGCGCGCGGCGCCTCCTCAGATTGCCTCTCGGCAGCGGGAAGCTCTTTTTTTTCGAGCCTCGAAAAAAATAATGACTCGGGAAATTCCGTGTGTCAATATCCTTTCAAAGGTGCTTCAAGGCACCTTGGGAGGATCGTACGATGACTTTGGGCGTGCGCCACGACGATTTGCGCAGGCGCAATCGCGCCATGGTCATCGCTGCCATCCGGCGCGAAGGACAGCCCTCGCGCACCGATCTCGTCAGCCGCACCGGCCTCAGCCATTCGACGATCTCGGCCATCTCTTCTGACTTGATCGCAGAAGGCGTGCTGCGCCCGGTCAAGACCGGGGAAAACGAGATCGTGCGGCGCGGTCGGCCGCAGGTCTCGCTCGGCCTCGAGCCCAAGGCCGCCACCGTCCTGACCGTAGTGCTTCTTCTCAACACCCTCTCAGCGACCGTCTTCGACTACGCCGGCCAGATCGTGGCGCAGCGGCGCGAGCGGCTCGCGACACTTGGCGCCACACGCGACGATCTCGTCGGCAGCGTGATGCGCATGATCGCAGCTGTACTCGGGGATGCCGGACGGGTGCCAAAAGACATCATGCGCATGACGATGGCCGTGCAGGGCATTACGGATTCAGACGCCCGCACGATGTTGTGGACGCCGATCACGCCCGAAAGCGACATTCCCTTCGCCGATATTCTTGAAAAGCACTTCGCCTTCCCGGTCACGGTGCAAAACGACTGCAACATGATCGCGGTCGCACTGCGCGCACGCGATCCGGAGCGCTATCGCGACAATTTCGTCACCCTGCTCCTGTCCAACGGCATCGGCATGGGGCTGGTGCTGCGCGGCGAGCTTTTCACCGGCGCCTATTCCTCGGGCGGCGAGTTCGGACACATGGTCCATCGGCCGGGCGGTGCGCTGTGTCGCTGCGGGCGCCGTGGCTGCATCGAGGCCTATGCCGGCAATTATGCAATCTTGCGCGAGGCAGCCGGACGCAGCGACCAGACGGCGGCTGATGCCGACGTCGATCCGCAAACCATGCTCGAACTGGCAAACGATGCGCGCGCCGGGGAAGGCCCTGCCCGCGACGCGTTCCGGCGGGCGGGCGAGGCGATCGGATACGGGCTCGGATCGCTCTTCGCGCTGATCGACCCAGCGCCGGTGGCGATCGTCGGTCCGGGGACGCTCGCCTTCGACATGATGGAGCCGTCCATTCGCGACGCCATCGCACAGACTGCCGGCGGACAGCACGATGCGGCAATCTCGTTCGACCTGGAGACGGACGAGATGCCGCTGATCCTCGAAGGCTCTGCGCGGCGCGCGCTGGAGGCCGTCGACAACGAACTCTTTGCGCCGGGCTACATCGCCACCATGCAGGCGACGTCGTGACCGTCAGCTTTCGTTGATCGAGTAGCCTGCGCCGCGAATGGTGCGGATCACATCCGGCGCATTTCCTGGATTGACCGCCTTGCGCAATCGCCCGACGTGAACGTCGACCGTGCGCTCGTCGATATAGATCGTCTCGCCCCAGACATTGTCGAGCAACTGCCCGCGTGAGAAGACCCGCCCAGGATGCTGCATCAAGAATTCCAGCAGCCGGAACTCGGTGGGACCGAGATGGACCTCGGTGGGTCCCCGATAGACCCGGTGCGATTCCCGATCGAGCACGATGTCGCCAACCTTGAGCACGCTCGAGAGAACTTCAGGCTTCGCCCTGCGCAGGAGGGCGCGCACGCGGGCGACGAATTCGGGCGTCGAGAACGGCTTGACGAGATAGTCGTCCGCGCCCGTCGAAAGCCCCCTCACCCGATCGCTCTCCTCGCCGCGGGCGGTCAACATGATGATCGGCAGGCGTTCGGTCTCGGCACGCATGCGCAGCCGGCGGCAAAGCTCGATGCCGGACACGGCAGGCACCATCCAGTCGAGCACGAGCAGGTCCGGCACGGTTTCCTGCAGGCGGATTTCCGCTTCGTCGCCGCGCGCGATCACCTCGACCTTGTAGCCCTCGGCTTCCAGATTGTACTTGATGAGGACGCCCAGCGGCTCCTCGTCCTCGACCACAATGATCTTCGGCGCGATCATGGGCCGGCCCCTACGCCTGTCCGCCGGAGATCGACGTCTCGTCGAGCTTCGGCCGGTGGAGCGGCAATTGCTGGCCCACCATCACGTAGTAGGCGTTCTCGGCGATGTTGGTCGCGTGGTCGCCGATCCGCTCGAGGTTCTTGGCGCAGAACAGAAGATGGGTGCAGGCGGTGATGTTGCGCGGGTCTTCCATCATGTAGGTCAGGAGCTCGCGGAAGACGGCGGTGTACTGCACGTCGATGTTCTCGTCGTCGGCCCTCAGCGTCACCAGTTCGTTCGGGTTTCGAGCGACATAGTTGTCGATGACCCCCGCAAGCTGCTTGCCTACCATTTGCGCCATCGTGTCGATCGAGTGCGACAGCTTGCGCTGCATGGTGCCCGAGCCAACCGCGCTGACGCGCTTTGAGATGTTCTTGGCGAGGTCGCCGATGCGTTCGAGGTCGCTGGCCATCCGGATCGCGCCGACGACGGCACGCAAATCCTGCGCCATCGGCTGGCGCTTGGCGATCAGTGCGATGGCCCGCTCGTCGAGCTCGCGCTGGCGCGCATCCATCACGACATCGTCGGAAATGACGCGCTGGGCGAGCGGCACGTCGTTGTCGAGCAGTGACTGCGTCGCCGCCGTGAGCATCGCCTGCGCGAGGTCGCCCATGTCGCGGATCAGCCGGTCGATCCGGCCGAGTTCCTCGTCGAAGGACGCTACGATATGTTGTCCCGCCATTGTCCCTGCCCCTCTTCCTGTGCCGGTCAGCCGAAGCGGCCAGTGACGTAGTCCTGCGTGCGCTTGTCCGACGGCGCGGTGAATATCTGCTCCGTCGGTCCTTCCTCGACGAGGACCCCCAGATGGAAGAAGGCCGTGCGCTGCGAAACGCGCGCCGCCTGCTGCATCGAGTGCGTCACGATCGCGATGGTGAAGTTCGCGCGCAGCTCGTCGATCAGCTCCTCGATCTTCGCCGTCGCGATCGGGTCGAGCGCCGAACAGGGTTCATCCATCAGGATCACCTCGGGAGAGACGGCTATCGCACGCGCGATGCAAAGCCGCTGCTGCTGGCCGCCGGAAAGTCCGGTGCCCGGCTCGCGCAGGCGGTCCTTCACCTCCTCGAACAGGCCCGCCTTCTTCAAGCTGGTGACGACGATCTCTTCCAGCTCGGTCTTGTTGCTCGCCAGACCGTGGATCTTCGGCCCGTAGGCGACGTTCTCGAAGATCGACTTCGGGAATGGGTTCGGCTTCTGGAACACCATTCCGACGCGGGCGCGAAGCTCCACGACGTCGATCTTCGGGTCGTAAACGTCCTGGCCGTCGAGGCGGATCTCGCCTTCGACGCGGCAGCCCTCGATCGTGTCGTTCATGCGGTTGAGACAGCGCAGGAAGGTCGACTTGCCGCAGCCCGACGGACCGATGAAGGCGATGACCGCCTTATCCGGCACGTTCACGGAGACGTCGAAGAGCGCCTGCTTTGCGCCGTAGAAGACGTTGACGTCCTTGGCGATGACGCGCGTCTTCATCTCATTGGAACGGGGTTCAGAAGCGTTGAGCTGGTCTTGAACGAATTGGCTGGACGACATGTTCATGGCAGCGGTCTCCGTTTCCTGGTTGTGGGTCATCGACGGCGCTCCAATCGGCTGCGAAGGAAGATGGCGATCGCGTTCAGGCTTATCATGAGGCCGAGGAGAACGATAATTGCGGCCGAGGTGCGCGCCTCAAAGAAGTTGCGGTTCTCGTTTCCCTGCCACAGGAAAATCTGGACCGGCAGGGCGGTGGATTGCTCGAAGGGCGAACCGGGAACCGCCGCGACGAACGCGTTCATGCCGATCAGAAGCAGCGGCGCCGTTTCGCCGAGCGCCTGTGCGACGCCGATGATGGTCGCCGTCAGGATGCCCGGATAGGTGACCGGCAAAACATGGTGGAAGACGGTCTGCGTCTTCGATGCACCAAGGCCGAGCGCGGCCTGGCGAAGCGAGGGCGGCACCGCGCGCAGCGCAGAGCGGGTCGCGATGATGATAGTCGGCAGCGTCATCAGCGTGAGGACGAGGCCGCCGACGATCGGCGCGGAGAGCGGCAGGCGGAAATAGTTGATGAACACCGCCGCTCCCAGAAGACCAAACACGATCGAGGGCACGGCGGCGAGGTTGTTGATATTGACCTCGATCAGGTCGGTCAGGCGGTTCTTCGGCGCGAACTCTTCCAGATAGATCGCGCTTGCGACGCCGATCGGCACGGCGAGAACGATCACCACCAGCATCATGTAGAGCGAGCCCATGAAGGCACCGGCAAGACCAGCGCTCGCCGGAGCGGAACGGGAGTCCACATTCGTGAAGATGTGCCACGCGAAGGCCATGCGTATATGGCCCTCCTCGTAGAGACGGTCCGCCAGAGCCCGCGCATCGGCCGAAAGCTGCTGCTGCGCGTCGGGCAGGTCGCGATCGATATTGCCCTTAAGCCAGTTGTCGACATTGGCCGAGGCGAGAACGTCCATCTGGATCGTCCTGCCGAGGATCGAGGGGTCGGCGACGAAGGCGTCGCGCAGCTTGAAGCGCTCGCCATTGTCGATGATCGACTGCAGGTCGCGTGTCTCGATCTCGACATCGGGCGCGATCTGGCGCACGGCGTTTTCGAGCACACGGTTCCAATTGATGAGTGTCACATCGCGCTGCCAGCGCAGCGACGCGGCCTGGAAATCGGCCGCCGACTGTCCGGCCTCGCGCACCGGCTGAGGGTCGACATCGATCAGTTCCTCGCTGAAGGTGACCGGCAGCGACAGCGTCGCCTGCTGGAAGGCCGGCAACCCTTTCGACAGGATCATCGTGAACAGGATCGCGACGAAAGCGAGTGCGGCGGCGATCGCGAGGACGCCGTAGAGGCGGAAGCGCTTTTCGCGTGCGTGGCGCCGGCTAAGCCCGGCGCGGATGCGATCCAGTCGCGCTTCGCTTTCCTGCGGGACGTCGGGCTTGGTCGAGAACAAGTCGTTCATGGCTATTCGTACTGCTCCCGGAAGCGGCGGACGATGTAGAGCGCGGCCATGTTGAGGAAGAGGGTCATGACGAAAAGCGTCAGACCGAGCGCGAAGGCGACGAGCGACTGCGGCGAGGCGAAATCCTGGTCGCCGGTAAGCTGATTGACGATCGTCACCGTTACCGTCGAGATCGGCTCGCCCGGATTGGCGCGCAGGAACGGGCTGTTGCCGGCCGCGAGGACCACGATCATCGTCTCGCCGATCGCGCGGCTGACCGCCAGCAGGAACGCGCCGACGATGCCGGGCAGCGCGGCGGGCAGGACGACGCGCTTGATGGTCTCCGACCGCGTCGCGCCGAGCCCGATCGAGCCGTCGATCATGGCGCGCGGAACCTGGCGAAGAATGTCGTCGGAAAGCGAGGAGATGAAGGGAATGATCATGATCCCCATCACGATGCCCGCCGTCAGCGCCGAGGTGGCGCGGATGTCGATGCCGACCGCAGCGCCGGCCGAGGCGAGGAACGGGCCCACAGTGACCAGCGCGAAGAAGCCGTAGACGATGGTCGGGATTCCCGCGAGAATCTCGATCACCGGCTTGACGACGTTGCGCACGCGCGGCCTTGCATATTGCGACAGATAGATCGCGGTCATCAGGCCGATCGGCAGCGCGACGAACATGGCAATCGCCGCGACCATGACGGTGCCCCACAAGAGAGGGAGCAGGCCGTACTCGCCGCTGCCGGAGCCGGTGGTCGAAAAGCGCGGGTTCCAGACCGTGCCGAAGAAGAAGTCGACCGGACTGACGAAGGTGAAGAATCGCGCGGCCTCGAAGACCAGCGAAAGGACGATGCCGAGCGTGGTCAGGACGGCGACGGCCGAGCAGGCGAGGAGCAGGTAGCTGACCAGTCGCTCGACCTCGTTGCGCGCGCGCAGCTCTGGCGCCACGCGCCGGCGGGCGAAATAGAGCGACACCGCGGCAAAGGCCGTGATGGCGGCCAGGACGGTTGCGGAGGTGATCACCTGAAACTGGCGCAGCGCCTGCCCCGCAGCCGCTTCGTACGGCTGAGCGTCGCCAGCGACGCCGAAGCCGGATGCGATCTGGCGAACACGCTGGATAGCCGACTGGAGCGCCGGCCCGCCCTGATCGACAATTTCTGCCGGCAGGTTGGCAATGATGAACGCGCGCGAGGCCGTGCTGCCGAACAGTGCCCAGAGCGCCAGGACCAGAAGTGCCGGGGCGAGCGTCCAGATGGCAACCAACGAGCCGTGATAGACCGGGCGCGAATGCAGGCTGCCCTGCGGCGTTGCCAGCCGGCGGCTCAGCGACCAACCCTGCTGATAGGCCAACCCCAAAAACACCAGCAGCAATGCGGCAATGGTGAGCGAGTTCATCATGCATCTCCGCTCATCATGAGCAGTGTCGAAAAATGCGAGGAAGAGGCCCGCAAACGGGCCTCTTCCAGATTGAGGCGCGCAGCTTAGAGCTGGTCGGCGGTGAGTACTTCCCTGCCGTCGAAGCGGCTCTGGACCTCGGCCGTCTCTTCCGCGGGCGCCGGGATCATGCCGGCGGCCTCGAGCGCGCCGCCTGCGCCGGCCATCTGGTCGGACAGGAAGAAGGCGACATACTCTTCGAGACCCGGAATGACGCCGATATGCTCGCCCTTGACGTAGAAGTAGAGCGGACGCGAAACGGGATACTCGCCCGATGCGATGGTTTCGAGCGACGGGGTGACGCCCGAAATCGTCGCGACCTTCAGCGTGTCGCGGTTCTGGTCATAGAAGGACAGGCCAAAGACGCCAACCGTATCCCGGTTCGACTGAAGGCGTGCGAGCGTCTCGGTATAGTCTCCGGCGATCTCGATGACGACGTCCTGACGCAGCGCCGTGCAGGCGGCTTCCATCGCCTCTTCTTCCATCTCCGGCAGCTCGGCGGCCTCGCAGCCTGCAGCGAGGACGCGTTCCTCGAACACTTCGCGGGTGCCGTGGTTGGAAGCGGGAATCGCCATGGCGATCGGCTGGTCGGGCAGCGACGGGTCGATCTCGTTCCAGTTGGTGTAAGTGTTGGCGACCATTTCGCCGTCGACCGGGACTTCCGCGGCGATCGCCTTGAAGACGTGGACCGGCTCGAGCGCGAAGTCCTCCCTGTCCGCGGAAACGGCGAAGACGATGCCGTCATAGCCGATCTGGACTTCGAGGATGTCGTTCACGCCGTTGCCGTTGCAGGCCTCGATTTCGCCGGCGCGGATGCGGCGCGAGGAATTGGCGATGTCGATGGTGTTCTCGCCCGTGCCTTCGCAAAACTGGCGCAGGCCACCGCCCGAACCACCCGATCCGACGACTGGGGTGTTGAACTCGGGAAATGCGTTGCCGAATTCCTCGGCGACGATCGACGCGAAGGGGAGAACCGTGGAAGAGCCGGCGATCTGGATCGTGTCGCGCGACTGCGCGGAAGCAATGCCGGCCGAAGCGGCGATGGCGAGTGCTGCGGCGGAAGCCGCGAGAATGAAGGTCTTCATGGAGCCCACTCCTGTTCAGAAATCTCTTCTGCTGTCGCCGCGGTCGGCGACGGGAGTGGCAATAGCGGGCCTATGTAACAGTTGGATGACAGTTTGATGTCGGCTTGAAGACGCGTCTCGATGAACCGGAACCCGGGGCTGCGCCGTGCGCAACTCCGCCTTGCAAGGCCACGAAAAAGCCGGACGGAAAGGCCATGCCTTAGAAGCCGAAACGCTACCGACGCCTGCAAGTCTTGCAGGGAACGATCCTTAGTTGGGGCACAGACAGACCAGTCCAACGTCGGCGGCGGCACTTCCCGTCCGGAAAACTCGGAGTACGAAACCTCCGATCACGTAGTCTTTCAATGGCGACACGTTCGAGCATATGGTGCGATCACGCCATACCCCATCGATTTGCGCTGATTTGGTGAGCCGGCTGATGAGCGAGCCACGCGGAAATCTTCTCCGCAAGCGCTTCGGGCTGATCGGTTTCGGCAGAAATCAGCCGCGCGCTTGCCTTGCGACAGCGTTCCAGCGCCGGCTTTTCGTTCGCAAGAATGGCGAAATCCAAGCGATCTTGAGAATCTGACGGAAGACCAGTTGGTTGCCGCGGACCGGCTGTCTCATGCGGCGCAAAGGTGCGAGCAAGCGGCACGACCACGCCGAAACGCCTGCGCTTCGAACGAAGAACGACTGATCTGAGGAAAGAATGGTACTCCCAAGGGGAATCGAACCCCTGTTTTCGCCGTGAGAGGGCGACGTCCTGACCGCTAGACGATGGGAGCGTCCAAGCCGCCCATATAGAAGCGAATCCGCGCGAAGGCAACCGGGCTCGGGACGACTTTTTGCTGACCTAGCGTCGGGCAGGTTCGATGAGGTCGAAGAGATTGCCGTAGCGATCGGCGAAGACCGCGACCTTGCCGTAGGCTTCCGTGCGTGGCTCCTCGCGAAACGCGACGCCGCGCGCCTTCATCGCCGCGTGATGGGCGTCGAAATCGTCCGTCTCGATGAAGAAACTGACCCGGCCGCCTGCCTGGTTGCCGATCGCGGCCATTTGTGATTCATCCTCAGCCTGCGCCAGCAGGAACGCGCATCCGCCGCCCGCCGGCCCGACACGCACCCAGCGCTTGCCGTCTGCGAGCGAGACGTCATCGACAAGCGCGAACCCGATCGTTTCCACATAATGCGCGATGGCCTTGTCGTAGTCGTCGACGACAAGCGTCACGGTGGCAAGGCGCTGCGCCATCACTCGCCGACCAGAGCGAAGCGCGCGATGATGCGGGCCGAACCAATGTCGTAGACAACGATCTCGCGCGCGCCGCCCGTCTCGACGAGCAGCGTCAGCCGCCCGTCGGCGAGCGACTGCGACAGAACATTCGCGCCATCCGGAAGGGCGATCTCGCCAGTGATCGTGCTGCCTTCGGGCGGCAGCGGCAAGGCGGACGACGACGCTTCTTCGGGCGAAGATCCGGTCGAGAGCGAGCGGTAGACAAGCGCGCCCACCACCGCCATAAGGGCCAGGAACAGAATTCCCAGATTGATGACGACGAAGCGCATCAGCTTGGCGCGCACCTTTTCGACGGCCGGATCGAGCGGCTCGTCCTGGTCCAGTTGCTGCGGTACGCGCTCGGTCATAACAGGAAGTCCATTGGTCATTGCTAAGATGAGCGCCCCTGATACCGAAGCCACTGCCGGTTTGAAAGCCTTCGCTGTCGGCGAGGATGCCGCAGGCATGCGCCTCGACCAGTGGCTGGCCGCACGAACTGCGCCGAACCTGTCGCGAAATCGTGTGCAGGCGCTGATCCGCAGCGGCGACGTCAGGATCGACGGGAAGGTCGTTGGGGAGCCGAAGGCAAAGCTCGTCGCCGGCACCCTCGTCACGCTGGGCATGCCCGAGCCCGAGCCGGCAGAGCCCGAGGCCGAGGCGATCGATCTGTCGATCCTCTTCGAAGACGATGACCTGATCGTCATCGACAAGCCTGCCGGCCTCGTCGTCCATCCGGGCGCAGGCAATTGGACGGGCACGCTTGTCAACGCATTGATCCACCATTGCGGCGCGTCGCTGTCGGGCATAGGCGGCGTGCGCCGGCCCGGCATCGTCCACCGCCTCGACAAGGACACCAGCGGCGTCCTCGTCGTTGCCAAGAACGACATGGCACATCGCGCGCTGTCCGACGCCTTCGCCGATCATGGCCAGACGGGCGACCTCGAACGCGCCTACCACGCAATCGTATGGGGCGTTCCGCCGCGCCCGGCGGGCATCATCGACGCGCCGCTCGGCCGTTCCGGCACGGACCGGACCAAGCGCGCGGTCGTGCCCGCGGGCCGCTCCGACGCTCGCCATGCCGTCACGCATTACGGCGTCGTCGAAAAATTCGGCGCAAGGTCCGACGCGACCGCCTTCGCCTCGCTGGTCGAATGCCGGCTCGAAACAGGACGCACGCACCAGATCCGCGTCCACATGGCCCATGTCGGACACCCGCTGGTCGGCGACCAGACCTACGGGCGCGCCTTCCGTACCAAGGCGAACAAGCTGCCTGACGACATGAAGAACCTCGTCGGCGATTTTCCGCGCCAGGCCCTGCACGCGCGTCTCTTGCAATTTCGCCACCCGCGCACCGATGACATCCTGCGTTTCGAGGCGCCTTACCCGGCCGACTTCATGGAACTTCTCGAGGCAATGCGTCGTTTGCCATCGGAATGACCGAATCCTGAGTGATATTGTTCACTTCGGGGCGACGCAATGTTTCAGAACGAAATGCGCCGTGCAATTCGTTCGCGCGATCCCTATATTGGACACATGGCGCAACAGGCCCACGGCGCTGCGCCACTTGCCCGCCGCCAGCGGGGGCAGGCCGTTTCGAGAGAGAGGGTGCTTTATGGCCCAGACACTACCAAGCATTGCGAGCGGAGAGGGAGGACTCTCCCGGTACCTTGAGGAAATCCGCCGCTTTCCCATGCTCCAGCCGCAGGAAGAGTACATGCTCGCCAAGCGGTATCTCGAGCATGAGGATACCGCCGCTGCCCACAAGCTCGTCACAAGCCATTTGCGTCTCGTCGCGAAGATCGCGATGGGCTATCGCGGCTACGGCCTGCCGATCGGCGAAGTGATTTCCGAGGGCAATGTAGGTTTGATGCAGGCGGTCAAGAAGTTCGAGCCCGAACGCGGATTCCGCCTGGCGACCTATGCGATGTGGTGGATCAAGGCCTCGATCCAGGAATATATCCTGCGTTCGTGGAGCCTCGTGAAGATGGGCACCACCGCCAACCAGAAGCGCCTGTTCTTCAACCTGCGCAAGGTGAAGGGCAAGATTCAGGCGCTCGACGAAGGCGACCTGAAACCTGAACACATCACCGAGATCGCGACCCGCCTGAACGTATCGGAAGAAGAGGTCGTGTCGATGAACCGGCGCCTGTCTGGCGACGCATCGCTCAACGCGCCCATTCGCGCGACCGAGGGTGAATCGGGCGAATGGCAGGACTGGCTGGTCGATGAGCACGAAAGCCAGGAAGAGATGCTCGTCCAGCAGGACGAACTCGAAAGCCGTCGCGCGCTGCTGACCGGTGCCATGGACGTCCTCAACGAGCGCGAACGGCGCATCTTCGAAGCGCGCCGCCTTTCGGAGGATCCGATGACGCTGGAGGAGCTCTCTGGCGAATTCGACATCAGCCGCGAGCGCGTGCGCCAGATCGAGGTCCGCGCCTTCGAGAAGGTGCAGGACGCGGTCAAGGCAGCGGCCCGCCGGCAGGCGCAGTCGCTGCGTACGATCGAGGCGGACGCCCGCTAAGTCAGGTCGAGGCTATCGTCTGAAACGGAAAACGCCGGCTTCGCGCCGGCGTTTTCGCATCTACTGGGCCTGCCCTTCGCCCTTTTCGGCAATTGGCGCAAGCTCGGCCCATGCGCGAAGCGCTTCCTGGAAGACGCGGTCGCCGGGAATGCCCTTTTCCATCGTCATCAGGGCGCGGCGTCCCGATCCGTAGGTGATCGGAATGTCGATCCAGTTTTGCCGGCGCATGAGAGTCGTGTTGGCTTCGACCTCCGCCGATGAATCGGAAAGCGCCACCAGGAAGAACCCATCCGCTATCTTTGCCGGAATGCCGATCAGCGGATTGCCGGCCGCCTGCTCTGTGTCCTTCATCGCCACACGCAGGACGTTGTCGATTGTGCCGCCGGCGAAATTGTCGGGGGTCAGGAAGATCATCTCGATGATGTGGCTCGCCGGCAGCGACTGGTCGCCGTTGCGGCGGATCGTCATGCGAAGCTGCAGGTCGCGCGCGGGTATCGTGACCTCGGCGCGGATCGCGGCCTCGGGCGGGAGGTCGCCCCCGGGCGATTCCTGCACGAGGGACCACAAGATCGTGCCCGATTCGGCCGAGCCTTCCGCATCGGCCGTGCGCTCCTCGTAGAAGATCGCGCGCTGGCCGACCGCAAGCTGCGGCTGGTCGTTGGCCTGATCGTCGCCCGTGGCCGGTGCGGCGGTCGCGCCCTGCGCTTCTCCGGGCGGGGTGACTGCGGCAACGGACGTGCCCTCGCCGATCGTCGGCTCTTCGCCCGCGACGCCTTCATCGACCTCTGTGCCGTCGGGCAAGAGGCGCTGAGTGAACTTCTCCGTCTCCGGGACGGGCGCCTCGGCCTCGTCGGGCGCCGCGGTCTCGGCGGGGGCTGACGCGACATCTTCGCCCTCGGTCGGTTCGGCCGGCTCCGTCGCGACCTCTTGCGGCGCGGATCCGAACATCGAGGCAAAATCGTCACGGTTGAGCCAGATGCCGTAACCAGCGCCCGCAACCACGACCAGCACCAGAAGCGCGGCGATCAGGCCGGTCGCAGAACGGCGTTTCTTGCGCGAGGGCACGCGCGGCGCATAGAGCGGCTGGCCCGCGGCGGCATCGTCCTCGTACTCTTGTGAATGAAGCGCCGGACGGTCGGCATGTCCCTCGTCAAGGAAAACGTCGCGCTGGGCGTCGTCCTGCCACTGTGCATCGTCGGAATAGGCGTCGGAATAAGGCCGCTCTGCATAATCGTCGTCATAGCCCGCATCGCCGGCGCCGCCACTGTGCGCGTCGCCTGCCACGGGCTCGTCGTAGATTTCATCGGCGGGACGCGAAGGCACCGGCTGGTAGGGCTCGTCGGCATAGCCCGCCGGCTCTTCGTGGGCCTGCACGCGGGCCTCGTCCTGCGCTTCGCCGAAGAAGTTCGAGAAATCCTGTTCGAAATCCGGATCGGCGGCGGGCGGGGGCGGGGCGGCATACTCCTCGCGCACCTGCACGATCGCCGTTTCGAGCGCCTGGCGCTGACGCTCGACGACCCCTGCCGGGGGTGGCGGGTTGAGTGCGGCGAGTTTGGCCTCGATCGTCGCCCGCGCCTTGTCATAGACCTTCTCGCGCATCTGCGGAGAATTGTCCTTCAGCCCGTCGATCGTCTTCTTCAGAACCGCTACGAAATCTGCCATGCGAAACTATGCCTTGTCTGGCTTCCGCCGCCGGAAGTCAGGGTCCCTATGCGGACCCGAAACTAGTCTTGAAAGGGATCAGTCACAAGTATGGTGTCTTCGCGCTCGGGGCTGGTCGAAAGCAACGCCACGGGCGCACCGATCAGTTCCTCGATATAGCGCACATACTTGACCGCTTGCGCCGGCAGGTCGTTCCACGAGCGCGCATTGGCGGTCGTGCCCTCCCAGCCTTCAAGCGTCTCGTAGATCGGCTCGACGCGCGCCTGCGCGCCTTGGCTCGCCGGCAGGTAGTCGATCACCTCGCCGTCGAGGCGATAGCCGGTGCACACCTTGATCTCGTCCAGCCCATCGAGCACGTCGAGCTTGGTCAGGGCGATGCCGTCAATGCCGTTGACGGCCACCGCCTGGCGCACCAGAACGGCATCGAACCAGCCGCAGCGGCGCTTGCGGCCGGTTACGGTCCCGAATTCGTGACCGCGCGTGCCCAGGAAGTTACCGACTTCGTTGTCCTGCTCGCTTGGAAACGGGCCTTCGCCGACACGCGTCGTATAGGCCTTGGTGATGCCGAGTACGTAGCCAATGGCGCCGGGACCGACGCCCGAGCCCGTCGCAGCCTGGCCAGCCACGGTGTTCGACGAGGTCACGAACGGATAGGTGCCGTGGTCGATGTCGAGAAGCGTACCCTGCGCGCCCTCGAAAAGGATGCGGTCTCCGGCCCGGCGCGCATCGTCGAGCACCTTCCAGACGCGGTCCATGTAAGGCAGGATCTGGTCGGCGATCGACGTCAGTTCCTGCATGATCGTCTCGTGCGCGACCTCGCCATGGCCAAGTCCGCGGCGCAGCGCATTGTGGTGCGTCAGGAGACGGTCGACCTTGGCCGGCAGCGTCTCGAGGTCTGCGAGGTCCATGACGCGCACGGCGCGGCGGCCCACCTTGTCCTCATAGGCCGGGCCGATGCCCCGGCGCGTGGTGCCGATCTTGGTGCCCGAATTCGATGCCGCGTCCTCGCGGAAGCCGTCAAGTTCGCGATGCAGCGACAGGATGAGCGCGGTGTTCTCCGCGATCTTCAGCCGGTCCGGCCCGATATCGACGCCCTGCTCCTTCAGGCGATTCATCTCGGCGACGAACGCATGTGGATCGAAGACGACGCCATTGCCGATGATCGACATCTTGCCCGGCCGCACGACGCCCGAAGGAAGCAGCGACAGCTTGTAGACCTTGCCGTCGACGACCAGCGTGTGACCGGCATTGTGACCGCCCTGGAAGCGCACGACGACGTCGGCCCGTTCGGACAGCCAGTCGACGATCTTGCCCTTGCCCTCGTCGCCCCACTGCGAACCGACGACCACCACATTGGCCATGAAATCCCATCCTCATCTATGACCGGGACGCGCGGTCCCTTCAAAAACGAGAGCCTCTATAGCGGGCAATCATGGCATGCGCGACCCCTTCGCGTGCGAAAGCTCGGGCTCTGGGTCAATCATTATTTGTTTGCGGGCCGGTTTACCCTGCGGCGGCCGATGAATAGACAGAGGGCCAATCGCCGACGAAGGCCGCCATGGTTCGCACTGCCTATATTCTTCTCTTCCTGACGGCCCTGATGTGGGCGGGCAATGCCATCGCCGGCAAACTGGCAATCGGCCACATCTCACCGATGATGCTGACCTTCAGCCGCTGGGCTGTCGGCCTCATCGTCATCGGCCTGATCGGCTGGAAACAGCTGCTGCGGGACTGGAAGGCGGCGCGCGGCAAGCTGGCGCTGCTCTTCATCCTCGGCGCATCGGGCTTTGCCTGGTTCAATGCGGCGCTCTACAGCGCGCTTGTCCATACCTCCGCGATCAACGTCTCGATTGAGCAGGCGGCGATGCCCATGGTCATCATGGCAACGAATTTCCTGCTCTTCGCCATGCGCGTGACCTGGGCGCAGATCGCCGGCTTCGTGCTGTCCATTGTCGGCGTGGCGATCGTCGCCAGCCATGGCGACCTGGCGCGGCTGGTCGAACTCGACGTCAACCGGGGTGACGCGCTGATGGTCGTCGCGGTGCTGCTCTACAGCTTCTATACGGTCGCTCTGCGCTTCAAGCCGGCGATCCATTGGCAAAGCATCATGATCGTCATGGTGTTCGGTGCGATGGTCGCTTCCCTGCCCTTCGTCGCCTGGGAAGCGGCAACCGACCGGCTGGTTCTGCCGGACATGCAAGGCTGGGCGATCGTGGCTTACACCGCGCTCTTTCCTTCGCTCCTCTCGCAGATCTTCTTCATGCGCGGCGTCGAACTGATCGGCGCCAACCGGGCAGGCCTCTTCATCAATCTCGTGCCGATCCTCGGTACTGGCCTGTCGATCATCATTCTGGGCGAGGCGTTCGAACATTTCCACGGCGTCGCCATGGTCCTCGTCATGGGCGGCATTGCCATGGCCGAGATCAGCGGCCGCCGTGCAGCGGCGCGCATCTGAGGGAAACAAAGCACCGTTCGCGCGTTGAGGGGCAACACTTCCAACGCGTGAGAAAAAATGGACCTCATCCGCATCATCGCCGCGATCATCCTGCCGCCGCTCGGCGTCTTCCTGCAGGTCGGCTTCGGCCTTCACTTCTGGCTCAACATCCTGTTGACGCTGCTGGGCTATATTCCCGGCATCATCCACGCCATCTGGGTCGTCCTGCGCAAATGATCGCCGCGGCTGCGAACCGGATTGAAAAGCCAGCGCCCGACCATGCCAGGGAGCTCGACGAGGTCCGGCGTCTGGCCAAGCTTCTCGACACGCGCTGGAAGATTCCCGGCATCGGCGTGCGCTTCGGCATTGATCCGGTTCTCGGTCTTATTCCTGGCGCCGGCGACCTCGTGGCTGGCGCAATCTCGACCTATGTCATCGTCAAGGCGCATCGCCTTGGCGTGCCAAAGTCGATGCTCGTGAAGATGGCGGGCAATGTGGCGGTCGATACCGTCGTCGGCTCGGTGCCGATCCTCGGCTCTGTCTTCGACCTTTTCTACAAGGCGTCGACCCGCAATCTGCGGCTACTCCAGACGCATCTGGAAGACCGCAACAAGACATGAAAAAGGCGCGGGGTCACTCCCGCGCCTTTTGCCTTGGCACGTGAAATACGATCAGCCTGCGACGTCGAACTGCAAGGGCTTGGCCGATACGATCGAAGGATGCGCACGTACCTCTTCCAGCACCTTTTCGGGGAACGGCGCGTCGAGATAGAGAAGCGCGATCGCATCGCCGCCCGGCCGGTTGCGGCCGAGCTGGAAGTTGGCGATGTTGACGCCGTTGGCACCGCAGACCGTGCCGAGCAGGCCGATGATGCCCGGCGCGTCGGCATTGGTGGTATAGAGCATGTGCTCGCCGACTTCCGCGTCGAGATTTATGCCCTTGATCTGGATGAAGCGCGGCTTGCCGTCCGAGAAACAGGTGCCGGCGATCGAGCGCGTCTTGGTCTTGGTCTTCACGTTGAGGCGGATATAGCCGTCGAAGACGCCGGACTTGTCGCGGCGAATCTCGGAAAGAACGACGCCGCGCTCCTTCGCCATGATCGGCGCGGAGACCATGTTGACGTCGGCGACCTGCGGGCGGATCAGGCCGGCAAGCGCGGCGGAAACAAGCGCACGGGTGTTCATGGTGGCGGTATTGCCGTCGAAGAGGATCTCGACTTCCTGGATCGGCTCCTCGGTCACCTGTCCAACGAAGGCGCCCAGCACCTCGGCAAGCTTGATGAACGGCTTGAGGCGCGGCGCCTCTTCAGCCGTGATCGAGGGCATGTTGATGGCGTTGGAAACGGCGCCCTTGACGAGATAGTCCCCCATCTGCTCGGCGACCTGAAGTGCGACGTTTTCCTGAGCTTCCGAGGTCGAGGCACCCAGATGCGGCGTCGCCACGACGTTTTCCATGCCGAAGAGAGGGCTGTCGGTTGCTGGCTCAACTTCGAACACGTCGATGCCCGCGCCTGCGACCTTGCCGGATTTCAGCGCCTCGATGAGGTCCGCCTCGACGATGAGGCCGCCGCGCGCGCAATTGATGATGCGCACGCCGTCCTTCATTTTGGCGAAGGCATCCTTGTTGATGATGCCGCGCGTCTTGTCGGTCATCGGCGTGTGGAGCGTAATGAAGTCCGCACGTGCGAAGATGTCTTCCAGTTCGACCTTCTCGACGCCCAACTCCTGCGCCCGGCCTTCCGAGAGGAACGGGTCATAGGCGATGACGTGCATCTTGAGGCCAACACCGCGCATCGCGACGATTGAGCCGATGTTGCCGCAACCGATGACGCCGAGCGTCTTGCCGGTGATCTCGACGCCCATGAAGCGGTTCTTTTCCCACTTGCCGGCGTGTGTCGAGGCATTCGCCTCAGGAAGCTGGCGGGCGATTGCGAACATCAGGGCGATGGCGTGCTCGGCCGTTGTGATCGAGTTTCCGAAGGGCGTGTTCATCACGATGATGCCGCGCCGCGAGGCGGCCGGGATGTCGACATTGTCGACGCCGATGCCGGCGCGGCCGATGACCTTGAGATTGGGCGCGGCGGCAATCAGCTTTTCGGTGACCTTGGTGGCGGAGCGGATGGCAAGGCCGTCATACTGGCCGATGACTTCGAGGAGCTTTTCCTTGTCCTTGCCGAGGTCCGGAAGATAGTCGACCTCGACGCCGCGATCCTTGAAGATCTGGACGGCAGTGGGGGAGAGTTTGTCGGATACGAGTACGCGGGGCGCCATGGCTGGCCTCCTTGAAAGCGGCGAAATGGGGAAAGCGGAAGCCGCTCGGCGGCTTCCGGAAAAATGTCAGGCGGCAGCCTTGAGCGCGGCCTTTTCCTTGGCGAATGCCCAGTCGAGCCACGGCATCAGGGCCTTGAGATCAGCCGTTTCGACGGTCGCACCGGCCCAGATTCGAAGACCTGCGGGCGCATCGCGATACGCGCCGATGTCGAAGGCGACGCCTTCCTTGTCGAGCGCGGAAACCATGGCCTTGGCGAAGGCCTGCTGCGCGTCGTCGGAAAGTGCAGTGAATTCCGGGTCGACGATCGACAGGCAGACCGACGTGTTCGAGCGCGTCTCGGGCACGACCGCCAGATGCCCGGCCCAGTCGGAGTTGGCGACGAAATCGTCGAGCACCTTGAAATTGGCATCTGCGCGGGCGACGAGCCCGTCGAGCCCGCCGATCGACTTCGCCCATTGCAGCGCGTCGATATAATCCTCGACGCAAAGCATGGACGGCGTGTTGATCGTCTCGCCCTTGAAGATGCCTTCGATCAGCTTGCCGCCCGAGGTGAGGCGGAAAATCTTCGGCAGCGGCCAGGCCGGCTTGTAGCTTTCAAGACGTTCGACGGCGCGCGGCGACAGGATCAGTATGCCATGCGCCGCCTCGCCGCCGAGCACCTTTTGCCAGGAGAAGGTGACGACATCGAGCTTTTCGAAGTCGAGCGGTTGCGCGAAAGCGGCGGACGTCGCGTCGCAGATCGTCAGGCCCTTGCGGTCGGCCGGGATGAAATCGCCATTCGGCACGCGCACGCCGGAGGTCGTGCCGTTCCAGGTGAAGACCACGTCGCGGTCGAAGTCGATCTGCGCGAGGTCCGGCAGTTCGCCATAGGGCGCTTCGATCTTGCGCGCATCGTCGAGCTTCAGCTGCTTGACGACATCGGTGACCCAGCCCGAGCCGAAGGATTCCCATGCGACCATGTCGACACCGCGTTCGCCGAGCAGCGACCAGAGCGCCATCTCGACGGCGCCGGTGTCGGAGGCCGGCACGATGCCGATGCGATAGTCGGCCGGCACCTGCAGGATTTCGCGGGTGAGGTCGATCGCGTGCTGCAGCTTCGCCTTGCCCACCTTGGCGCGATGCGAGCGGCCGAGCGGAGCGTCAGCGAGCGCATCGAGCGACCAGCCGGGACGCTTGGAGCAGGGACCTGAGGAGAAATTGGGATTTGCCGGACGCACTTCCGGCTTGGACGCCGCACGCATTGCGGGCGTGGAAATAGTCGTCGTCATGGTTCTATCCTTCCAGATAGCTGGCCCCTCGTTGGGGAGGGGTGGCCCACTGACGGCGATATTCTTTCCCTTCGGCGGCGTCAAGAGGATTGTTGGCGTCGCTTTTGAAGCACGAAAACGCAAAGGGCGGACCGAAGCCCGCCCTTTGAAAGCCGATGAGGCGTCACCTACCAGAGATCGTAGCGCAGGCCGACCTTGACCTGGTGCGTGTCAATGCCTTCGCCCGCAATGAAGGGCTCATTGATCGAGACATAGTGGGCGTCAGGAGCATTGAAATACTGGTAGCCCAGATCAACGGAGAGATTTTCGCTGACTTGATAGTTGACGCCAGCGCCCAGTGCGTAGGCGAACGAGAAATGATTTTCACGTGCTTGCCCGGCAAAAGAACCAACACCTGGAACGCTTACAGCGCCATCGACGCCGGAACGAACGTAGGCGACGCCGGCACCCGCACCAACATAGGGCGTGAACCCTGCGATTGTGCCCAAATCAAAATAGCCGTGAACCAGACCAGACCAAAGCTGAGAATCAATCTCTGCTTCGCCGCTTGGGAGTGTTCCTGTTGGGTCCACAAATCGAAGCAGAGCCTTTTCCTTGCCCAAGAAAGAAAGGTTCGTTTCAAGTCGGAAAAGATCGTTGACGTGATAGCCAACACCCACGCCACCAAAGATCGAGGTGTTGTTCTCGGCTAAGCTGAGTCCCGGAACGACGGCGACGCGATAATTTTCGAACCGGCTGTCAAAATTGTAACCGACGTCGCCGCGCAGATACCAGCCCGACCCCACCTCGACCGGCAAATATTCCGGCGCCTGTTCGATGAAGATCGGCGGATCGTAGTCGGCCGCGAGCGACGGGCCGGCGAGCGCCGCAAGCAGCGCGACGGAGGCGGCAAGGCGCAGAATCGATGGCATCAGCGTGAACTCCCAATGACGGCGGCTAACAGTGCCGAACCCCTGATGCGAACGATCATTAACCATGCCGGTTAATTCACGGTTAAGCATAAACCGGAGCATGTGCCGCAAACGAAAAGGCCCGGCACATGGCCGGGCCTTTTTTGTTGAAGTGTCGCTGATCAGTTGAATTTGTAGCGGAAGCCGAGCTTCAGGTCGTGCGAGGACAGGTCGTTGAACGTGAAACCGGCATTCGGGCGCGAGAAAGCCGGATCGTAGTTCTGAGCGACGCCGGTCTGGCCGTCGCCGAGATGAACGTAGCTGTAGCCGAGGTCCATGGTGAGCTGATCGGTTACGGCATAGCCAAGGCCCGCATGCAGCGCCCAAGCGAGTTCCCACTGCGAGTTCTTCGACGCGTAGCCGCCGGCATTCGAGAACACGTTGGTGTCGTTGAAATGCGCGATCGTGTTGCGCGACGCGCCGATGCCGGCGCCGACATAGGGCGAGACGCCGCCGAAGTTGCCCAGATCCGCATAGGCGTTGGCAAGAAGCAGCAGTTCCGATTTGGTCGCCGTGTAGGAGTTGGTACCGGCAAGCGCGCCGGTGGCCTCATTGGTGAAGGTGTCGAGCGCATAGAAGCTCGCCTTGCCGCGATATTCGGCCGTCACGTCGGCGCGCAGCCATTCGTTGAAGGCATAGCCGAAACCTGCGCCCACGAGCGGCGCGGAGTCGAAACCGCCCTCGTCGAGCCAAGTCTGCGTGAAGCCCGGCACCTCGAAATATTCGTAGTCTAGCCCGTCGAAGCGCTGATTGCTCATGCCGACATGGCCGCGCAGATACCATCCGCCGAACTGCGGAACCGGAACCGGCGCCTCGTAGACCGGCGGCACGTAGATGTCTGCGGCGATCGACGGCACGACCGGCAAGGCGAGAACTGAACCGGTCGCCAGGGCCGCGACAATGCTGAGTTTCATGATCTTATTCCTCACAGACGCCGGGCTCGTCTGGTTACCCCCGGGGAATTGCACCTAGAGGAAGATCGCGCAGAAAGGTTAAATGGCAGTTAACCTTTATTTTTAACCCTAACGATGCGTTACATTTCTTAAAGCCTGCCCGAAAACGACGAAAGCCTCCCGGTTCTCCGGAAGGCATTCGTTAGGGCATAACTGGAAACTGTGTCAGGCGGCGCTGCGCGTTTCTCCGATCACACCCACGAGCTCGTCGACGACTTTCTCGACCATGGTGCGGTCATCTGCTTCGGCCATCACGCGGATCAGCGGCTCGGTACCCGACGGGCGAATGACGACACGGCCAGAAGCGCCGAGGGTCGACTGCGCATCCCGGATTGCTTCCTTGACGATGTCCGTCTCGAGCGGCGAACCACCGGAAAAGCGCACGTTCTTCAGGATTTGCGGCACCGGTTCGAACTTGCGGCAAACTTCGCTGACGGGCTTACCGGCGCGCTTGACGCAGGCGAGAACCTGAAGCGCGCACACGAGACCGTCGCCAGTGGTCGAGAAGTCGGTCAGCACGACATGGCCCGATTGCTCGCCGCCGACATTGAAGCCGTGCGCGCGCATGTGCTCGACGACGTAGCGGTCGCCCACCTTGGTGCGGTGGAGATCGAGGCCCTTGTCCTTGATGAAGCGTTCGAGGCCGAGATTGGACATGATCGTGGCGACCAGCCCGCCGCCATTGAGGCGGCCCGCTTGGTGCCAGGTCTCGGCGATCAGCGCCATGATCTGGTCCCCGTCGATCACCGTGCCGTTCTCGTCGACGATGACCACGCGGTCGGCGTCCCCGTCGAGCGCGATGCCGATATCGGCGCGCACTTCGTGAACCTTCCTGGAAAGGGCCAGCGGATGCGTCGAGCCGCAATCTTCGTTGATGTTGAAGCCGTTCGGCTCGTCATTGATGGTGATGACCTCCGCGCCCAGTTCCCACAGCGCGTTGGGCGCGACTTTGTAGGCGGCTCCGTTTGCGCAGTCGACGACGACGCGCAATCCCGTCAGCGACATGGCGCGCGGCAGCGTGCGCTTGGCGAATTCGATGTAGCGGTCCTGCACGCCATCGATGCGCTTGGCCCGACCGAGGCCGTCCGAAGTCGCCAGCGCCTGGTCGAGGTCTCCGTCGATCATCTCCTCGATCTCCTGCTCGATCGCGTCGGAAAGCTTGTAGCCGTCCGGACCGAAGAGCTTGATGCCGTTGTCGTAGAACGGGTTGTGCGAGGCCGAGATCATCACGCCGATATCGGCGCGCAGCGAGCGTGCCAGCATGGCGACGGCCGGCGTCGGGATCGGGCCGAGGAGAAAGACGTCCATGCCCGCCGCGCAGAAGCCGGCAACCATGGCGTTCTCGATCATGTAGCCGGAAAGGCGCGTGTCCTTGCCGATCACGACCCGGTGTCGGTGGTTGCCGCGATGGAACGACATGCCGGTTGCCATGCCGACGCGCATGGCGGTCTCGGCGGTCATCGGGAATTTATTGGCGCGGCCGCGAATCCCGTCGGTTCCGAAATACCGTCTCGTCATCCGATTCTTCCTGTTGTCCGGTTTGGCGAACTCTTGCCATGGTCGAGCTTCGGTGGAGCATCAATATTTGTAACGGCGCTATAGACGCTCCAAACGCGCGGCGCGAGCTTGAACGCCAATGCTGAATAATTCCTCAAGTACCGGTCTCACACAGCCCGGTCATCGATCTGTCCCTTCGGATCAGCTCGCGTCGACATTCGCTTGATGTGCGGGTAGAGGTCACGGGAAAAGACGGAGTAGACGCGGCGCAATTCGGATAGGGGGTGGTGGTGGTGGTCCACCCGCACGTCCCAGAGCGGATACTCCTCCGTGTCGACCACGTAGATGGTGGAGGACAGCTCCTCCTTGCGGTCGCCGCCCTGCGCGTCGCCGGCTGCAATCGCCTCGACGAGACGCCCCGCCAGCGGCAGGTCCGCATGCGCCTCGAAAGCATCGCGGATGGCCGCGATCACCTGCGGGCCTTCCAGCCGATTGCCCTCGATGGTCAGGTTGGGAAAAACCGCATGACCCCGCCAGTCAATGCACTTGCTGCCCGTCCACACCGCGCCGTGGCCGGTCGCGTCCATGACGGCGAATTGCCGGTTTTCGATCTCCGGATCGTCCTTCTTGAGGATCTCGAGAACCTCGTCGGAACTCTTTCCCTCGCGCAAAAGCTTGATTCCGTCGATGCCCAGATACGGGTTGACGAGTGCCTGTGTGGCAACCGCTCCCTTGCCCGGCCAGGCATAAGTCAGCAATTTGCCCACCGCTGGCATGGCGGTTACGGCGCCGATGCCGAACTGGCCGGTACGCGCGCAGCGCGCGATGATTGAGAAGGTCATGCGGTCGGCCGCCCACCGGCCAGATGACCAAAGGCATCGACGACGGCCTGATAGACGCCGCGCTTGAACGGCACGATCAGGTCCGGCAGGTCGGCCATCGGCTTCCAGTCCCAGGCATCGAACTCGGCCTTGTGTCCGCCCGGCGGCGGGTCGATGGCGATTTCGCTGTCGTCGCCTTCGAAGCGGAAGGCGAACCAGCGCTGCGTCTGGCCGCAAAACTTGCCCTTGAACGCGATTCCCACGAGATGCGGCGGCAGGTCGTAGTTGATCCAGTCGGGCGCAGCTTCGATCAGCGACACCGTTTTCATGCCGGTTTCTTCGTAAAGTTCCCGTCGTGCGGCTTCGAGTGGGTCCTCACCCGCGTCTATGCCTCCCTGCGGCATCTGCCACAGCTGCGCCGCGCCTGCCATCTCGCCATCGGTCTCGGCGATCCGCCGGCCCACCCAGACGAGCCCGTCGCGGTTCAGCACCATGATGCCGACGCAGGGCCGGTATGGAAGTCGCTCAATCATGCGTTGTTGCCTATCTGCGTTCGGGATCGTTGGCGAGAGAGGAATAGCCCACGATCTCGACGCCGCGCAACCGCGCCTCCGCGATCCATGCGCTTACCGCATCCACGGTCACGTCGAAGCCGGCGCCGACAGCGATGGCCAAGCCGGTCGCCCGCGCAACGCGCTCGGCCTCGTCGAGCTTCTTCAGGATATCGCCGCGCTCGCGCACCGTGTCGATGGTGACCGATGCGGCGGCGAAGGGAACGCCCGCCGCGGCCGCCTGGACATCGGCGACGCTGCGCGCCGAGGAGCCGTCGTCGAGATAGCCCAGACCACGATCACCAAGCTCGGTCATCAGCGCCTGCATCGCGTTCGCGTCGGCAGTGAAGCGGCCGCCCATGTAGTTCATGATGCCGGTGTAGTTGGTCATGCGCCCGAGCGACCAGTAGAGGTCTTCGCGCAGAACCATCGGATCGGCCGCGACCGTCAGCGTGCCGCGTCCGGGATCGACATTGGGATAGTCGAACGGTTCCAGCGGGATTTGCATGAGCAACTCGTGCCCCTTGCGGCGCGCCGTTTGCATCCAGCGGTCGAGGCTGTTGCCGGCCGGCGCGAAGGCTAGCGTCACTTCGGCGGGCAACACCTCGATCGCGCGCTGCGTGCCGGTCTGCGACAGGCCGAGCCCGCCAACGACGATTGCGATGCGCGCTCCGCGCGCGCCGGACCAGGGGCGAGCGTAGGCGTCGAAGGGGCGGCGACCGTCGGCGGAGCGCTGGGGCAGCGGACCGTAATCGGATCGCTCGACAAGGTCGGGGTCCGGCAGATGCGCCGTCGCGGCATTGCGCGACAGGCCGGAAGGATCGTGGATGGTGACGACGCTCGGGCTGCCCGTCTCTTCGCGGGGCTGGACGCGTGTGATCGACGGGCCATTTCGGCTCGATGCGTCTGTCGCCGATGCCGGGGGTTCGGGTTCGGGCGTGGCAACGACGATGGGCGGCGGCGAACGCAGGCCGTCGTCGTGAAGCGTCGCAAGAACGGAAATGCCGAGCAGCGCCATGAACCCTATGGCGGTCGCGAGCAGCCGCCGCTTGCCGGCACCGTCGCGGGGCAAACGCTCGCGGGGGCCCTTTCCGATCGGCCGATCAATCTCCCTGTCGCCAAAGTCCAGCACCGCGCGCCCTCGTGCCCCGAATCACAATGTGAGGATCGTGCATTCCCCCTGAATAAGCAAAAGGCCGGCGAAGTCGCCTTCGCCGGCCAAAGCTTTGCAGATCGCGACTACTGCTGGAGAACGGCCCGATCAGGATTGGGCGGGAAGGCAGGGTCCGTCCTCTCGCCGCGGATCAGGTCGTAGGCGTAATTGAGCTGGATGTCGTCTTCCGGCTCCGGCGGCACATAGGCCGACGAGCCCGAACCTTCTTCGCTTTCCTCGGCGCCGCGGATATGGCCCGGAAGAGCGGATTCGCCACGTGCGGCCTCTGCTGCTGCACTCGCCAATTCCTCGGGCAGCGGCTGGTCAACCTTGATGTCGGGCGTGATGCCCTTGCCCTGGATCGAGGTTCCGGCCGGCGTGTAGTAGAGCGCCGTGGTCAAGCGCAGCGCCCCGCTCTCGCCGAGCGGGATGATCGTCTGGACCGAGCCCTTGCCGAAGGACTGCGAGCCAACGACGGTTGCGCGGCGATGGTCCTGCAACGCGCCGGCGACGATCTCCGAAGCGCTCGCAGAACCGCCATTGACGAGCACGATCAGGGGCTTGCCGTCGATCGCATCGCCCGGTCGGGAATCGAAGCGGGTGACGTTCGAGGCTTCGCGGCCGCGCGTCGAGACGATCTCGCCACGGTCGAGGAAGGTGTCCGTCACGCTCACCGACTGGTCGAGAAGGCCGCCCGGATTGAGGCGAAGGTCGAGCACGTAGCCCTTGAGTTCCTCGTCCGGAATCTCGGCCTTGATGGCCTCGATCGCGGCGTTGAGGTCGTCCTGCGTCTTCTCGGTGAAGGAGTTGATCTTGATGTAGCCGATGTCGTCCTCAACGCGGTGGCGCACGGCGCGCACCTTGATGATATCGCGCACGATCTCGATCTTGATCGGCTCCGCAGCGCCTTCGCGCAAGATGGTCAACTCGATCGAAGTGTCGACCTTGCCGCGCATCTTGTCGACCGCGCCGGCAAGCGTCAGGCCGCGCACCTCGTCGCCGTCGATGGCGGTGATGAAGTCGCCTGCAAGGACGCCAGCGCGCGCGGCGGGCGTGTCCTCGATCGGCGAGATGACCTTCACGAGGTCGTTCTCCATCGTCACCTCGATGCCGAGGCCGCCGAATTCGCCGCGCGTTTGCACACGCATATCCTGCGCAGCGTCAGGCGTCAGGTAGGAGGAATGCGGATCGAGCGACGTCAGCATGCCGTTGATCGCGCTTTCGATCAGCTTGGCGTCCTCGGGCTCGGTCACATATTGTGCGCGCACGCGCTCGAAGATGTCTCCGAATATCGCCAGTTGCCGGTACGTCTCGGACCCTGCCGCGTTCGCCGCCGTCCCGGCGCTGCCGTGGACGAGGCTCATCGCGGACGCGCCCATCAACGCTCCGGCAAGCAGAAGAGACATTCTACGTATCATTTCCTGTCCTTCCAGAACTGCGTTCCGCCCACCATGGTGAGGGATCGACGGGTTTTCCCTGGCGGCGGAACTCGACATAGAGCTCCGGGCCGTTGTTCGTACTCCCGAAGGCGGCAGTGCTCGCCACCCTCGCCTCTCCCATGGCTCCGACTGGTTCGCCCGCCATCAGGGTCTGGCCTAGCGCCACGCTGACCTTGCCCAATCCCGCCAGAACGACATGATAGCCCTCGCCAACATCGAGGATCAAGAGTTGTCCATAGGATCTGAACGGTCCTGCATAGAGAACGGCCCCTGCCGCCGGTGCGGTGACGATTGCGCCCGAATGTGTTTTAACCATGTCGCCCATCAGCGGGCGTCCGGCGGCATCGGCCTCGCCAAAACTCGGCCCGATCCGGCCGAAAACGGGCAAAGCGACCTGTTTTTTCAGCGCCTCGAAGGGCAGGGTCGCCGCAAGGCTGGGCTCGCGCGCCGGCGGCGCCCGGCGGCGTGCCTCGTCGGTCGCCCAGGCTGCTTCCTCGGCCGCTTCGCGCGCGCCGGAAATGTCACTTTCGAGTGAAGCGATCAGGTCCTGCAGCGTTCCGGCACGGCCGGCCATCTCTTCCGAGCGCGCCTGCTCCTCGGCGAGGCTCGCCGCCGATTGCTCTTCCAGCTTCTGCTTCTCAGCTATCAATCCACTCAGCCGATGCTTCTCCGCCGCCTGATCGGCGACGGTGTGGAAGAGGCGGCTGCGCTCGTCCTCGATCGACGCCTTCAGCGCCGACAGTTCCTTGAGGTCGGCGAAGAGCTCGGCGGTCTCGCTTCGCATTTCCGGCACGACCGATCCCAGCAGGATCGCGCTGCGCACCGAGGCGAGCGCATCTTCCGGCTGGACGAGAATGGCGGGTGGCGGGTTGAGGCCCATGCGCTGCAGCGCGGCCAGAACCTCGCCCAGCAGTTCGCGCCGCTCCCCCAGCGACGTTCGCAGACGGTCTTCCTGGAAGCGCATTCCTTCAAGCCGCGCAGCGATGTCCTCGATCTCCTGCTGAAGCTTGCGTTCCGTCTTCGCCGCCTGGACCAGCGCGGCCGAAAGCGCCGCATGGTCCTTACGCACCGCGTCGATCTCGGCTTCGAGTTCGGCCAGCCGTTCGCTCGTCAGCGCGATCTGCGACTGGACTTTCTGGTATTCCTCCGTCGATTGCGCGTGGCGCAGCTCCATCGCGGCGATGTCGTCCGCTTCAGGGCTCGCCAGCGAGGCCGGCGCGCTCGCGGCGAGCATCAGCAATGCCAATGCGGCTCGCCCTGCCCTGCCTGTCCTGGATAAATACCGCACCGTCTTGCGTCCAACCCGAATCGTTGAGGGCGATCCTGCGGCGCGATCGTTAAGGAACGATCAACCATGTCAGATCCGATGATACGGATGGTTCGAAAGAATGGTGGAGGCGCGGTAGAGCTGTTCTGCAAGAAGCACGCGCACGAGCTGGTGCGGCCAGGTCAACGCCCCGAAGGAGAGGAGCAGGTCCGCCTTGCCACGCAAGCCCGGATCGTGCCCGTCGGCACCGCCGATCGCGACGACCATGGATTTGCGCCCGCCGTCGATATGGCGAGACAGATAGTCGGCAAAGGCAGGCGAGGTCATGTTCTTGCCGCGCTCGTCCAGAAGCACGAGGGCAGCGTCGCCCAGCGAGGCCTCGAGCTTGTCAGCCTCCTCGCGCATGCGCTGCTCGGCGCTGCGCGCCTGACTTTCAGCGATTTCGGCAACGCCGGAAAACTCCATGCCGACCGCCGAGCCCGTCTTGGCAAGACGGTCCAGATAACGCGCGACGAGGTCGCGTTCGGGCCCGGCTTTCATACGGCCGACGGCATGGATGGAGAGACGCAAACAGGCGCTCCGGTTTCAGGCCAAACTCATCGCCGCCCGCAGCTTGCGGGCGCCACGACCGGACGGATCACGTCCCCGTATTTCCTAGTGCACCGTCTCGTCGTCCAGATCGGGAGCCTGCCACATCTTTTCGATGTTGTAGAACTCACGCACCTCGGGCCGGAAGATGTGCACGATGATGTCGCCCGTATCGACGAGTACCCAGTCGGCGCTGGCAAGGCCTTCGACGCGCGGCGCTCCGAACCCTGCTTCCTTGACGGCACGGATCAGATGATCGGCGACGGCGGATACATGGCGATGGGAACGGCCGGACGCGACGACCATGTAGTCGCCGAGGCTGGACTTGCCCTGTATGTCGATGGGGACGATGTTTTCGGCCTTGGAGTCTTCCAGACTGGCAAGGACCGAGTTCAGGATCTGGGACGGCTCGGCCATGCGGCTCATCCCGGACGACGAAGGCGCGTGTTCGGCCTTCCCTTGGAGTGCTGTTCTCAGCGTTTTTCCTTTCGATCAAGAACAACAGTGGAGCGATCTAATGTCGGGTCCGTGAATTCGAACCCGATGATCTTGCCCGCACTATAGATAGGCAGAGTCCCGTTAAGGTTTCAAGACACTGGAAGACACCATCCGATCACGATCGTTCCCCGGACCGGATGGCGGTGGAGGAAAGCGAGGATCGCGGGCCGTGGATGAAAGTCCAGGCCGGCGGCCGGATACGCGCGAGCCGCCCCGCATCGCTTTCGTCTATCCGTGACCGGCTGAAGGTCTGCGCCATCTTGGACGACAGGAACGAGAGCGTTGCACCCGGTCGGTCGACCACCGCGATCGGCACGGTCTGTGCGATCTCGCGCCAGCGCTGCCACAGGTGAAAGTCCCGCAGATTGTCCGCTCCCATGATCCAGACGAAATCGACACCGGGATTTCGCGTCGTGACGTGGTCGATCATGTCGGCGGTGTAGCGGATCGACGATCCGGCTTCGAAGGCGGTGATCCTGACGCGCGGGTTCTCGGTGAGTTTTTCGGAAAGCGCGATGCGCTCGGACAGCGAAAGCTGCGCGCGCCCCGCCTTCAAGGGATTGCCAGGCGTAATGACCCACCAGATCTGGTCGAGACGCAAGGCGCGCAACGCGATCTCGGCTACGAGCGCGTGGCCGGCATGCGGCGGATTGAACGATCCCCCGAAAAGTCCGACCGACATGCCCTTTTCGACATGCGGCATGCGCAGATACCGCGACTTGACCGCTGCGGCGCCTATGGCCGCACCTGTCCGGTCCCGCGCACGCGATACTTGAACGACGTCAGTTGCTCGACGCCCACCGGACCGCGCGCATGCATCCGCCCCGTCGCGATGCCGATTTCCGCGCCCATACCGAACTCGCCGCCATCCGCGAACTGCGTCGAGGCATTGTGCAGCAGGATCGCCGAATCGATCTCGTTGAAGAACCGCTCCGCCGTCGCCGCATCCTCTGCAACGATCGCCTCGGTGTGGTGCGAGGAATAGTGCTCGACATGGTCGATCGCCCCGGAAACGCCGTCGACGAGCTTCACCGAGATGATGGCGTCGAGATATTCGGTCGACCAGTCCTCGTCCTTGGCCGGCACGGCCTTGCCAAAGACCGAACGCACCTCGTCCTCGGCGCGGATTTCACAACCCGCCGCATCGAGCGCTTCGAGAATGGGCACCAGATGCGTGTCCTTCCCGGCGCGGTCGACGAGCAGGGTCTCGGCCGACCCGCAAATGCCGGTTCGCCGCATCTTCGCGTTGACGGCGATCTTCACCGCCATGTCGAGATTTGCGCTGCGATCGACATAAAGATGGCAGATGCCTTCGAGATGCGCGAAGACCGGTACGCGCGCTTCCGCCTGCACGCGCCCGACGAGGCTCTTGCCACCGCGCGGCACGATCACGTCGAGATTGCCCGAAAGCCCGGTCAGCATCTCGCCCACAGCGGTGCGGTCCGTGGTGGGGACGAGCTGGATCGCATCGGCCGGCAGACCGGCCGCTTTCAGGCCTTCGACGAGGCAGGCATGGATCGCCTGCGAGGAATTGAGCGAATCCGAACCGCCGCGCAGGATGACGGCATTGCCGGCCTTGAGGCACAACGCGCCGGCATCCGCCGTCACGTTCGGGCGGCTCTCATAGATGACGCCGATAACGCCAAGCGGCGTGCGAACGCGCTCGATGTGCAGGCCGTTCGGCCGATCCCACTGCGCGATGATCTCGCCGATCGGGTCCTTCAGTTCGGCAATCGCTCGGATGCCGTCCGCAATGGCCCGGATGCGGCTGGAATCGAGCTTCAGCCGGTCGAGCATTGCGGGCGACAGGCCGGCCTCTTCGCCATTCGCCATGTCGAGTGCATTGGCGGCGAGTATCGCCTGCTCCTGCCGGCCAACGGCTTGCGCCATGCCGACCAGCGCGGCGTGCTTGCGCTCTGCCGATGCCAGCGCCAGCGGTCGCGCCGCCGCCCGGGCGCGGCGGCCGATATCGGCCATCAGCGCTGCGACGTCGTTCTGCAATCCTTCGTGCGTCTGGAGCATGACGCTCTCCCTCAGCCTGCAATCACCGCGCGCGACATGACGAGATCGTCCCGGTGGACCATCGCCGCGCGCGCTTCATAGCCGAGCACCGTCTCGATCTCGGCCGTCTTCAGTCCCGCGATCTTTACGGCATCCGTTGCGTCATAGGCAACAAGCCCGCGCGCGACCTCGATCCCGTCCGGCCTGAGGATCGCGACCGTGTCGCCGCGTGAGAACTGGCCGGAGACAAGCGTGACACCTGCCGGCAGCAGCGACTTTCCTGCCTGAAGCGCCCGCACCGCACCGGCGTCGACCGAGATGCGGCCGGCCGGTTCGAGCTGGCCCGCGATCCACGTCTTGTAGCCGCGCACGGGATGAGCGCTCGCCTCGAAATAGGTCGCGCGCTCGCCAGCATCGATCGCGGCAAGCGGGTTCTGACGCGCGCCGGACGTGATGATCATGGCGGTTCCCGCAGCCGTCGCGATCTTGCCGGCATCGATCTTGGTGCGCATGCCGCCGCGCGAGAGCTCCGACGCGGCCGCCCCCGCCATTGCCTCGATCTGCGGCGTGATCGCCTCGACATGCGGGATGAAGGCTGCGTCCGGATCGAGCTGCGGCGGCGCCGTGTAGAGCCCGTCGATGTCGGAAAGGAGGACGAGCAGGTCGGCGCCCATCATCGTGGCGACGCGCGCGGCGAGCCGGTCATTGTCGCCGTAACGGATTTCGGACGTCGCGACCGTGTCGTTCTCGTTAATGACCGGAACGGCATTCAGCTTCAGCAACGTCGAGATCGTCGCGCGGGCGTTGAGATAGCGCCGCCGCTCCTCGGTGTCTCCGAGCGTGACGAGCACCTGGCCGGATTTCAGCCCGACGCGTCCCAGTTCCTCGGCCCAGGCGCCTGCAAGCGCGATCTGCCCGGCAGCGGCCGCCGCCTGGCTTTCCTCCAGCCGAAGCGCGCGGCGGCCAAGGCCGAGAATGTTGCGGCCGAGCGCGATCGCACCGGACGAGACGACGAGGACTTCGCTGCCTTTTGCCGCCAGTTTGCCGATATCCTCTGCCAGCGAGGCGAGCCACGGCCGCTTCAATCCGCTTTCGCGGTCGACGAGCAGCGCCGAGCCGATCTTGACCGTGATGCGGCGGTGGGAGGAAAGCGCCTTCATCGCGCCTACTCCGTCTGCCACCGCGGATCGTCCGTCGGCGGCGCTTCGACGGCACGCGCGGTTTCGACGTTTGCGATCAGCGCGCGCAGCACATCCTGCACCCCCTGCCCCGTCGCGGCCGACAGGATCATCGGTGCAAGCCCGGCAGCCGCTTCGAGTTCGGCGGCCTTTTCGGCCAGCGTCTCGGCATCGACCGTGTCGGCCTGGCTCAGCGCCAGGATTTCCGGCTTCTCGTCGAGGCCGTTGCCATAGGCTTCAAGCTCGCCGCGCACTGTCTCGTAGGCAAACGCCACGTCTTCCTCGCGCGCCGAGACGAGATGAAGAAGGACGCGCGTGCGCTCCACATGACCGAGAAAGCGGTCGCCGATGCCGACACCTTCATGCGCGCCCTCGATCAGGCCCGGAATGTCCGCGATGACGAACTCGCGCGTATCGATGCGTGCAACGCCAAGGCCCGGGTGCAGGGTGGTGAACGGATAATCGGCGATCTTGGGCTTGGCGGCCGTCACCGTGGCGAGAAAGGTCGACTTGCCGGCATTGGGCAATCCGACCAGCCCGGCATCGGCGATCAGTTTCAGCCGCAGCCAGATCGTACGCTCCTCGCCCGGCAGACCAGGATTCGCGCGGCGCGGTGCCTGGTTGGTCGAGGTCTTGAAATGCTGGTTGCCGAACCCGCCATTGCCGCCCTTGGCGAGCAGGAAGCGCTCGCCGATATGCGTCAGGTCGCAGATCAGCGTCTCGTTGTCGTCCTCGTAGATTTGCGTACCGACCGGCACCTTCAACACGACGTCCGCCCCGCCCGCGCCGGTTCGATTGCGCCCCATACCATGAACGCCGGTCTTGGCCTTGAAATGCTGCTGGTAGCGATAGTCGATCAGCGTGTTGAGCCCGTCGACGGCTTCCGCCCATACGTCGCCGCCGCGTCCCCCGTCGCCGCCGTCCGGCCCGCCGAACTCGATGAACTTCTCGCGCCGAAACGAGACGGAGCCGGAACCGCCGTCACCGGATCGAATATACACCTTGGCCTGGTCGAGAAATTTCATCTGATTGACAATCGTTGAGGGGATTTGGTCTTTGGGCGGTCATCTATCGCATCGGCGGCCCGAGCGCGAGGGGCGGGAGGGCGAAAGCGATGAAATGCGTATCCTACAATATCCAGTACGGCATAGGCCTCGACAAGAAATATGACATCGCGCGCATCGTCGATGCTGTGCGGGGCGCCGACCTGATTGCGCTGCAGGAAGTCTCGCGCAACAATCCCAGCAATCAGGGCCGTGACATGCCGGCCGAAATCCGGGCCCTCATGCCGGACCTCTTTTCCGTCTACGGCCCTTCCTTCGAGATCGACATGGGCTCGCATGTGAAGGATGGAAAAGCAGTCGACCTGCGCTTCCAGTTCGGCAACATGATCCTGTCCAGAATGCCGATTCTCGTCTCGCGCAACCTTCTCCTGCCGCGCCGCCGCTCGATCGCGAAGATGAACTTCCAGCGCAGCGCGCTCGAGGTGCTGGTCGAGACGACGCTCGGTCCCATCCGTTTCTATTCGATCCATCTCGACCACCGCTCGCCCGACGAGCGGCTGATGCAGGTCCGGCACTTGAGGGAACGCGTTCTTGCTTACCCCCATGAAGGTGGCGGGCTCACCGGCGTTGCCGAGATGGGTTTCCCCGAACCGCCCCGCCCCGAAAGCGCGGTTCTTCTCGGCGACTTCAACATGCTGCCCGGCTCGCCGGAATATCTGGAAGTGACCGGCATGGTCGATCATGAGTTCGGCTTGCCTCTCGTTGCCGACAAATTCGTCGACGTCGCCGCGCATGTCGGCACCGAAACCGACACCTGCGTCAACGCCGACGATCCGGACGACCGATTCCGCCACAAGCGTATCGACTACGCCTTCGTGACCGCCAATCTCGCCGATCGGGTGAAATCCTGCCATGTCGACACGAGCGCGGTCGGCTCCGACCACCGGCCGGTTTGGGTGAACCTCTGCCAGAATCCTTGACTGCGTCAACTATTTCATGGACCGTCAGGTCCGAAAGGAAAACGCGCCATGGACGAGACGGCAACGCACGACCTCCAAGCGCCCGAACATGCAATCCGGGATTTCAGCCGGTTTTACACACGGCGCATGGGCCTTCTCGAACCTGGCTTTCTCGACAGCCGGTTCACACTTACCCAGGCGCGCGTTCTCTATGAACTGGCGACACGGGACGATCTTTGCGCCAGCACGATCGCCCAGGATCTGGGGCTCGATCCCGGCTATCTGAGCCGGATTCTGTCGCGCTTCCGTCAGGACGGCCTTCTGGAGGCGTTCCCGTCGAAAAGCGACGGCCGCCGCTCCATTCTTCGGCTGACCGAGGCCGGGCGAAGCGCCTACGCGCGGCTGGATCGCGCGTCGCAGGCACAGGCGGGCGAACTCGTCGGCACGCTCGGCATTTCGAACCGCCGCCAGCTCATCCGGGCCTTGTCCGAGGCGCGGATGCTCATCGACCCCGCCGATCGCCGGCCCGTGGACTTTCGTGAATTCGCGGTGGGCGATTTGGGCTGGATAGCCCATCGCCAGGGCCTTTCTCTATCACGACGAATACGACTTTGATCTCGGCTTCGAGGCACTGGTCGCCGAAATACTGGTCGCCTTTGCCCGGCGCGCACCCTCACAGGGCGAACGCGGCTGGATCGCCGAGCGCGGCGGCGCCATCGTTGGCTCCGTCTTTCTCATGCGCGAAAGCGAAGATGTCGGCCGCCTGCGCCTGCTTTACGTCGAGCCCGCCTTGCGCGGTCAAGGCGTCGGGCGCCGTCTCGTCGAGGCGTGCGTCGACCGAGCCCGCGCCGCGGGCTACCGGCGCATGGTCCTGTGGACAAACGACATCCTGGCATCCGCCCGGCACATCTATGAAGCCGCTGGCTTCCAATGCACCGCGCGCAATGCCCATCGCTCGTTCGGCCGCGACCTCGTCGGCGAAGACTGGGAACTGGCGCTTTGAAACGCGATCAAGCCATGCCCCAGCTTCGCAGGCTCACCCACGTCTTGCGATCGAGCCGGTAGCGCTCGACCGGAACCCGGCCGGCGACCTGCGAATCCAGCATGCCCTGGCCGGAATATTGGAAGCCGCACTTGTGGATGACGCCGCGCGAGCCGGCATTGATCACACGGCACGAAACGTGCAGCACGTCCACCGGCGTCGCCCGGAAGGCAAGGTCCACCAGCGCGTGGGCGGCTTCGGTCGCATAGCCACGGCCCCAATAGGGCTCGCCGATCCAGTAGCCGAGCTCGAGCCCGCGCGCAGTGGCATTGAGCCCTGCGCAGCCGATGAAAGCGCCATTGGCGCCGAGCGCGATCGCATAGGTGCAGCCTGCATCGCGCTCGGAACGCGTGAAGTCGAGGAATTGGCGCGCCTCGACGGGGCCGTAGGGATGCGGCATGCGGGCGAGCATCTCGGCGACGCGGCGGTTGTTGGCGAGTTCGGCCAGTTCATCCAGGTCGTCTTCATGCGGCGGGCGCAGGACCAGCCTTTCGGTGACGAGGACGGGGCAGTCGAGCCGCCAACATTCCTCCTCGAGGTCTTCCTTTTCCACAACCATGGGTCTTCCTCCAGATCAAAACGGCAAAAGGGGAGATGGCGACCCATCTCCCCTGATGTTTTGTTCTGGCTGAGCCAGACACCGGACCCGAGATGGGGCGCCGGTGTTATGGTGCGGAACCGGCTACTCCGCTGCGTCCTTGAGCGTATCCACGGATACGTAGGTTCGGCCGTTGGCTTTGCGCGCAAACGACACGACGCCTTCTTGCATCGCAAAAATCGTGTGGTCCTTGCCGAGGCCGACATTGGTACCCGGGTGCCACTTGGTGCCGCGCTGGCGAATGATGATGTTGCCCGCAATGACGGTCTCGCCACCGAACTTCTTCACGCCAAGGCGCTTGGACTCCGAATCGCGACCGTTGCGCGAGGAACCGCCAGCTTTCTTATGTGCCATGGGAGTTCTCCTTTATGCCTTGTTCTTATTCGCCGGCTTCGGCAGCTTCGGTCTTGGCGGCCTTCTTCGGCGCCGCCTTCTTGGCGGCTTTCGGCTGTTCGTCGCCAGCCTCTGCCTTCGCGGCCTTCTTCTCGGAAGCCTTCTTCGAGGGCTTGGCGCCGTCGAGCAGAATTTCCGAGATGCGGACCGTCGTCAGGAGCTGACGGTGGCCGCGCTTGCGGCGCGAATTCTGGCGGCGGCGCTTCTTGAAGGCGATGACCTTCTCGGCGCGGTTCTGGTCGATGATCTCGGCGGAAACCGAAGCGCCCGACACGAGCGGCGCACCGATCGTCACGTCGTCGCCACTGCCGTGCGCGAGCACGTGGCCGATCTCGACGATGTCACCGATCTCGCCTTCGACGCGACCGATTTCCAGAACCTGGTCGGCGGCGACGCGATACTGCTTGCCACCGGTCTTGATGACTGCGAACATTTTTTGTCCTTTCTGTTCGGTTCCGGCTCTGAATGCGCGAACACCCGGCCGGCTTCTTGTTCAGTCGGTTGATACTGTCCCTGCGGGCGATTTTTCCAGCAAAGAACCGGCGCGGCGAGACGCCACACCGGATTTTCGTGGGTGCTCATACGTCAGCCCGGCACTGAAGTCAACGCAATCCGCCCTCTGCCGCGCTTTCGCAGCGGCGACCAGTTCGTCGACAAAACCACTTGTGCCGATCCATCACAATGGGTATGTGTGCGCCGCGCTCGAAAGAGCGAACCACGCCCCGCGGAGAGGTGGCAGAGTGGTTGAATGCACCGCACTCGAAATGCGGCATGGGTGCAAGCCCATCGGGGGTTCGAATCCCTCCCTCTCCGCCACTTCAGTCCTTGAGTGGGCACTGCGTTTACGCCATTGCCCGCCATCAGCGCCTGGAGTAGCCGGGGCTTCGATCCCATGATGCGGACCTCACCCTCGGCGACCTCGACGCGCTGGGCGAGTGCGCGAAGATGATCGCGGCGATAGCCGCCACCGTCCAGTCGAATGCGTTGACGCGCGGTCCTGGCGAACTTTCGCAGCATCTGCGCCGTCACGGCTTTCTGGCCCGAGTTCTGGAGCATGGCCCGTGCCCGGTCGGCATCGACCATGGCCTGATCGCGGATGGCCTTGAGGCCGTCGATACGGTCTTTCAGCGCCGGGTCATCCAGGTCGGCGACGCCCGCCTCTATGGCGTCGTACAGACGCTTGAGCCGCAGTTCTGATTCCGCCGCCCGCTTGTTCAGTTCCGCGATATGTTCGCGGCGGCGTTCGGCATGTTCCTCCCTGCGGTCGAGGACGGCGGCAAGGATGACCTCCAGCCGCTCGGCCTGGAGCAACTGCGTCTCAAGGTGATTGACCACCAGGTTGTCCAGCTTCTCCATCGGCACGGCCATGCCCTCGCAGGCGGTCGGCCCCTGCCGCGCCTTCATGGAACAGGCATAGTAGCGGTAGCGCCCGCCCTTGCCGGTGCGGATGGTCATTGCTCCGCCGCACTTGGCGCAGTGGATCAGGCCGGTCAGCATGGTCGGGCCGCTGACGACACGGGCGGGCATGACCTTGGGATTGCGGGCCTTGAGCAGCTTCTGCACGGCATCGAACGTGTCGCGGTCGATGATCGGCGGAACGGGAACCGTGACGATCTCGCTCGCCGGCTTCAGTTCCTTGGTCTTGCTGCGTTTGTTGAACTCGTGCTCGCCCATATAGGTGCGGCGCGTCAGGATGCGGTGAACCTGCCCGATGCCCCATCGCCCGCCGTCGCGGGTGAAGATGCGGCGGCTGTTGAGGTACGAGACGATGTTCTTCACGCCCATCTGGCCGGTGTTGCCATCACCCTCCAGTGCGAGACGATAGATCAGCCGCACCGTGTCGGCATGGAGTGGGTCGATCTCCAGCTTCTTCTTGACCTTCGCGCCGCGCTGTTCGGCCGCGACGGTGCGATAGCCGATAGGAGGCAGCGAGCCGTTCCAGAAGCCTTGCCGGGCGTTCTCCTTCAACGCCCGCATCACATGCTTGGCGTTTTCCTTGGACTGGTATTCATCGAACAGCGCCATGATCTGCCGCATCATCACATGCATGGGATCGTCGCCCATTTCCTGTGTGATCGAAACCAGCTTCACGCCGTTCTTCGCCAGCTTCCTGACATAGAACTCCAGCTCAAAATGGTCGCGGAAGAACCGGCTGAACGAGTGGACCACCACCACATTGAAGGGTGCGGGCTTCGACGTGCCCGCCTCGATCATGCGCTGGAACTCGGGGCGGCGATCGTTGGTCGCCGACGCGCCGGGCTCAACGAAGGTCTCGACCAGTTGTAGCCCGCGGGCCTCGCAGTAGGCCTCGCCCTGCCGTTTCTGGTCGGGAATGGAGACATCATGTTCGGCCTGCCGCGCCGTCGAGACGCGAAGATAAAGCGCGGCGCGCAGCATCACACGAGGCTGAGATCTGCCGCAACTTGATACTGACTCGGGTTTCATGGCGTTTCTCCCGACAAGAGGCGCTGCGCCGTCGCAACAGGCAGATAGAGAGTATTGGGCCGATCGGTCAGCGCCACGAACCCGAAGGCCGCGTAGAAAGCTGCAGCTTTTTCGTCGATGGCGTCGGCGAATATAGCATGAGCGCCTATCGGCGCCTCAGTGACCGTCTTGATCGAGTCGAACAGCAACGCCTCGCCGAGTCCAAGCCCGGCATAGGACTGGTCGCGGCCAAGCCAGCCGATCAGCACAGCCGGGACGGTCGGGTAGCGCGGCAACCGGCTTGCCAGCGGCTCGGGCACGGCGGTCAGCGGGACATTGCTCGATGACAGCGTGTAGAAACCCGCGATCCGATCGGTCTCAAGGTCGCGGGCGACAAAGCAGGTCGCGTATCGGCGCTTGATGTCCTGCGTGACAGCCTCGCGGAAATAGCGATCGATCCGCTCGTTGCCGCACGAGAACGTCTTGCGCTGGTGAGCCTTGGAAAGCGCCTCTATCGCAAATTTTGCATTCACCGGGGCGCGATCAGGTCAGCATGGCGTTTGGCGGCGCGGGCAAGGCGGGCGTTTGGCGCGGGCGGATCGATCAGCGCCTTGGCAAAACGCACCTGATCCTCCACAGCCAGACGCAGCACGTCGGAATCTTCGACCGTGCGGCGGGCATCCTCACCCGCCGTCGCAACAAGATAGCCGGTCAGCGTCATGCCGCGCAGCCGTGCAGCACGCTGCATCTGCTCGTAGACATGGACAGGCACGCGCGCCTCAAGGCGGGCGGTTTCGACGTCGCTTGCAGGTCTGGGCATGGTTGAACTCCTTTCCAACATTATGTACGGCATATTGCCGGATTAATCAAGGATCGGATTAGCTAGATAATTCATCGAACAGGTCGCCAAACCAGCGCTCGAATACCTCGATCTCGGCGTCTGTCACCATAACGGGGTTCGGCCAGTCGTCGGTGACGGTCCATGTGCTGAGGTCGTGCCTGGGCGGCCTGCCAGGGAACGGCCATGGATAGCCCAGCAATTCCTCAAGCTGCGCCGATGCTGTGGGCCGCGTCTTGGTGCTCGGGGAAAGGGAGGCATCGTCCGCCCCATGATGCTCCGAACCGGCAGACCCACTAGCGTCAGCGGACTTCATTGGCTTCACATCCCGGTCGCCATCCGACTGGATCGGCTACCCAGCGATCGATTTCAGATTCATGCCAGCCCGCGCCGTTAACGCTGATCCTGATCTGGGTGGGGAACGTGCCCTCGGCGATCTTGCGGTAGATGGTCGATCGGGACAGGCCGGTGCGGGAAAGAACGGTATTGAGGCGGATGATACGGTCTGGTTGGCGCATGGTCGTGCTGCCTCCTGCTGGTCGTTTCTGGCGGTCGTCGAGACCAGACAGGACGCGCATATGCAGAGGCGCAAGGGAGATTTTCTCGTTGGCGTACAACGGCGTAGAGACGGCGGCAAATAGGATGGCTTATGATCCCAGCCTTCGCCCTCTGCCGAAGTCGATTCCGTGCGTCAAAGCGAGTTCACGCCCAAAGTTGCGACCTGATTCGCTCCCAACGGGAAGGTTTCCTGAGACCTGGGACGATTGATCCAAGCTGCGGATCGGATACGCGGCTAGCCAGCGTCGCCATGCGATACGAATTGGCACGACCAAATCGGGCTTTCCGGTGAGGCACAAACAACGTGCCAAAGCGGGATCTCCCGTGCAGAGCGTCGAAGACGGCGGGAATTTTTCGATGACCGCCTCGAGCGTATCTTCGAACCGGTTCCGCGTGAGGCGTTCCTTATGACTTTATTGGATGTCGATGCCGAGTTGGGGCTTGCGATCGGCGAGGAGGGACTCCATTTGCGGATCGCGTTGGCGGCTCTTTGTCATGTCGCCCATCACCGCTCCGCGTCGGATATCTCAACTTCCAGCCCAAAGTTTCTGACTCGCAAGTGCCGCCCCCTCCGATAGAGACGCGAGTTTCAGCCAAGCGATTTTCGGATCGACGGGCAGGAAGTTGGCAAAGGTTGCGAATCCGCAATCGGTCCCCGCTATCACCCTATTTCGGCCGACAATGTTTGCGAAGCGGACGATCCGTTCGGCAACGAGTTCCGGATGCTCTACATAGTTTGTGCAGGTGTCGATGACGCCAGGGATGAGCAGTTTGTCTTCTGGCACGGCGACCTCGTCGAAGATGCGCCATTCATGCGCGTGGCGAGGATTTGCTGCTTCAAACAGCAAAGCCTCGGCATGCAGACCGAAGATCAGATCGATGATGTCGGCCAGCGGCACGTCATGATTGTGCGGTCCTTCATAATTGCCCCAACAGAGGTGCACACGAAGCCGGTCGGAGGGAATGTTGCGGGTGGCGTGATTGATCGTCTCAACGCGCAGGGCGACCCGTTTCCGGAAATCCGCGATGTCGAGCACCTTGTGTCCGACATGCCTTCCCATAGCGAGATCGGGCGAATCGATCTGAAGCAGGAAGCCAGCCTCGTGAACGGCTTCGAACTCGGGGCGCATCCCCTCCGCGAGCGCCTCAATGTAGGCGTCGTCGTCGGGGTAGAATTGATTTTCAAGAAAGATCGAGATGACCCCGGGTGAAGCCGCGCTGATGAAGGCGTCGGTGACGGAAACGTTCTCTGTGGCTGCACGGAGATTGCCGATATCTTCCCTGACAGCTTCTTCTCCCTTGTAGCTGATCGTCGCTGTGCAGGCTGGCATTGCGACATCGAGGCCCTTCAAGGCGTGGGCGGCGAACTCGGGAACATCGGTCAGATCAGCGATCGCGATGCCAGAGCCGACGCCGTCGAAGCCACTCAAGCGATCCTTGACGTAGGTCGCGTAGCCAATCTTGTTTGTCTCTCCGTCGCTGACAATGTCGATGCCAACCTCCGACTGCCTGCGAACAACGTCGATGACAGCTTCGCGAACCAATGCGGCAAAACTCTCATCAACTCCCTGAGTTTCTCCTCGATCCTGGCGAGCGAGTGCGTCGGCAAGCCATTCGGGACGGGGCAAACTTCCCGTATGGGTTGTCAGAATTCTGTCAGTGCTGCGCTGCATGGTGAGATTCCTCATTCCTGGCTAAGCAAAATCGAATGTGCCGAGACCGAGGTTACCCCCTCTTTGATGACATGGTAATGAAATGTTCTCAGTCTAATCATCTCATTTAATGAGTGAGTCGCAGTCACCAAATGCCGAACTATCCGGAACCTGAATTGCGTACTCGAAATCCAGCAGGGGGCGAAACGTCCGCATGAAGCCAATCGCTAACTCGAGCCCTTCGCTCGATATTGAAGCCATCCTTGACACAGGTGCGGACGCATTACTGCTCGATCTCGATGGCACTCTAACAGTGGGGGACGGCTCAGTTTGCGGTGCAAAGTTCCTGCTTGATCGGTTCAGCGGACGCTATGCAGTGATCACAAATAATTCGAGCGACCTGCCTGAAACGATCTCCCGACGCCTCTATCGATATGGGCTCGCGGTTCCGCCGTCACTGATTTTTACCGCAGGTATGGCCATGATCGAGCACCTCGCCGAGAACGACGCATCCAGTCTCGTTTTCCTCTCGCCGGAGTTACGCGCTCATGCTCTCGCGCGCGGCGTAACGTTCGTTGAGGATGAAGCGGAAATCGTCGCGATAGGCCGGGACACGAGCTTTGACTACTCTGCGCTTACGCGAGCTGCAAATTCTGTTCGACGTGGTGCGAAACTTGTAGCATCGAATCTCGACGACAGACATCCTGGAGCAGCGGGCAGCGTTGTCCCCGAGACAGGCGCATTGGTTGCCGCCGTGCTTGCTGCGGCCGGACCCCAATCCGTTACGGTCATCGGTAAGCCGACACCACACCTAGCCGAGCATGCGCTCAGGGTTCTTGGCTATTCAGCCGCCCGCTCCGTCGTTGTGGGCGACAATTTGGCAACCGATGGCGCTCTCGCCGATGCCATTGGTGCTGCCTTCGTACCCGTGACGACATGTGCTCGCGTTGCGGTCAAAAGCGTTTTTCGGAAAGAACACGCGCGCTGAGCTGTAATTTTTCAGCCGAATGTTCAGGACGTCCCAAGGCACAGCAGGACACCAGAGTATCGATGATCGCGAGCTGTGCAACGCGACTGGACATCGCTTCCGGACGATAGCGGGTCTCGTTTGCGACGGTGTGAAGGACAACGTCGCAATGACGCGCGAGGGGCGATTTTCCCAGCCGTGTGATACCGACGGTCATGGCCCCTGCCTCCTTCGCCAATCGAGTGGCCAGCACCGTTTCCACTGTACTGCCGGAGTGAGAAACGGTGATCGCAGCGACTTCAGCCGAAGCCATTGCCGCGGACACGGCCTGCACGTGTGAATCCACTACTGCCTTGGCGTCGAGGCCAAGTTGAAGAAGACGGTATGCAAGGTCCTGAGCGATCGGAGCTGAAGAGCCAATGCCGTACACCTCGATACGTCGGGCGTTTTGCACAATCGCGACGGCACGTTCCAGCGCCTCAAAGGACAAGAGTTTGCGTGTTTCTGCAAGAGAAGCCGCATGTGCACTGAAGATGCGCTCGCCGACACGTGTAAAATCATCCGTCTCCTGGAGGTCTTCCTGGATGAAGCGAACCGGCTCGACCAGATCGCCTGCGAGCAGGATCTTCAGGTCCTGGAAACCGCCGGCTCCGACGCGACGGCAAAGACCAACCACGCTACCCTCGCTCGCGCCAGTCTGCTCTGCGAGCTCGGTGATGGACATGCGGATCACCTCCTCGGCATTGGTCTCGATGAAGTCAGCGATCCGCCGTGCAGTCGGTGGAAAGTCTTCCCGCAGATGCCGGATGCGCGCGAGCATTCCGTTCTGAACAGGTTTAGGAGGTGCAGAAGACGACGGCCGATCTGATTTTGACATAATGCCTGCTTGGCAGATTCATCACGTGAATGCACGATAAAGGCAGTAGGGAGAACCCTGCTGCCTTTATCTCAGGGTTTGCGAGGATAGCAGCTGTTCAGTCGATCTCGACGAGCGTTTCGACTTCCTGGGCCACCTGCGTTATGCCTTCCTTCGGATTGACTTGTCCGGCGACAACAGCTTGCAAGCCGTCGCGAATGACATCGATGATCCTCAATGTGTTTTGACCAGGAAAGGCGTACCATTTGAAGATGAAGGGGATCTGCTCCACAGAGGTCTTGAAGTTCGGGTTCGCATCGTAAAAGGGCTCAAGCCTTTCTGTACCTTCTGCATGCATCGGCATGTAGCCGGAGCCCTCGACCATGATCGCGGTACCGACCGGGCCTGCCGCAAACATGGCATATTCATAAGCGGCCTTGGCCGCTGCGGGATCATCCGCGATGATCATTGCGGCATTGCCACCCGACGGCAGATGACGCTCGCCCGTCGAGCTTTCAGGCCAGAATGCCGTTCGCATGTCGAAGTTCGCTTTGTCCTGGACGCCGGCCAGCCACGAAGTGGACGAGAAGTAGAAGCCGACTTGTCCCGCGATAAACGACTGCTCTCCCTGCTGGCGCGTCCAATCCTCCATTATTCCCTCATCGACGAATGAGCGGATCAGGGTGACGGCCCGCTCACCTGGTTCGTCAGCGAAGGTCACCCGGGTTTCGGCCTCGTCCATCATGGCTCCGCCCTCCGAATAGACGAGAACCTGGAAGCCCCAATTGCCGGTGATGAGATAGTCATAAAAAAGGCCGGTCGTACCAGGCACAGCCGCTTCGATCGCTTTGGCTGCCTCAATCACCTCTGGCCACGTCGCTGGAGGCTGTGACGGATCGAGGCCGGCTTGTTCGAAGAGGTCGGCGTTGAAATACATGATCGGCGTGGAGATGGCGAAGGGGATGGCCATCTGCCTGTCGCCGAAGCGACCAAGGTCCATCATCTCCGAGTAGTAACCGCCTTCTTCCTGCCAACGTGGGTCCTCGGCGACGAAGTCGCTGAGGTCATAAGCGTGCTCGGCGTCGACGAATTGCCTGATCTGGTTGACGCCCTGGAAGGAAAGAGTCGGAGCATTGCCCTGCGGTATACCGATGAGCGTCCGCTGGACGAGTTGCTCGTAATCCGGCTGCGGCGCTTCGAGTGTCACCGTGACGTCTGGAAACTCTTTGTTGAATTCGGTGATGATCTCTTCGTGGATCGGTCGAAAGATCGCGCCGTAGGGGTAGGCGAGGGTGATCTCCACCTCCTCGGCCGCGGACGAAGTTGTCGAGGTGCTAAACGCAATGGCAGTTGCTGCAAGAATTCCAATCAGATGTTTCATTTACCGTGCTCCCTTGTTAAACGAATGGAAGGCATCAACCTTTGATGCCCGAAAGCGTGACGCCTTCGACAAAGCGCCTTCGCGCGATCAAAAAGGCGATTACGAGCGGCATCACGATGAGGGTGGCGGTCGCCATCATGGCGCCAACCTCCGTCCCTCCCTCGCTCGAGGCGAAGATCGAAATGCCAAGTGGCGGGGTGGCCCGCTCGATCGACGTGACGACGAGCAGCGGCCAGAAAAAGTCGTTCCAGTGCGTAACGACGGAAAAGATTCCGAACGCGGCCAGGGCGGGAAAAACCTGCGGGACCACGACGAACCATAATGTGTAGACTTCCGATGCGCCGTCCATGCGAGCCGCGTCGATCAGATCCTGTGGAACGGTTTTGAAGCTTTGCCGCAGGAGGAAAATGCCGAAGGCGCTTGTCGCGAACGGAATGATCAAGGCGGCATAGGTGTCGAGAAGACGGGCCTCGGCCAGCATCATGTAGACCGGAATCGCAGTAACCTGCGGCGGAATGAGCAGCACGGCCAACACAGTCGACATGATCAGGCCACGCAGTTGGAAGCGTTTGCGCGCAAGAACGTATGCGGCAGGCACGATCGTCAGATACTGTAGGACCAGGATGCCCAACGTGACGACGATCCCGTTGATCACGAACGTTCCGGCATAGCCGACGGTCCAAGCTTCCACGTAGTTGGCGAAATCCCATTCTCGAGGCAAAAACGCGATGTCGGGCGTGAAAATCTCGTTCTCGGGCTTCAGCGAAAGGCTGAGCATCCAGACAAATGGCAGCAACATGACAATGCCGCCGGCGGCGAGGGCAAGATTAACGAGAATATTTCGCAGTCGCATCACACCCCCTTAGCTGTAGTGGACGCGGCGGTCGAACACGCGCATCTGGTAGAGAGTGAGAGCGAGCATCACGAGGAAGAACAACGTCGCGATTGCTGCTGCGATGCCAGTCCGAAAATAGATGAACCCTTCCTGATACAGCGTGTGCAGGATGATCTCGCTGGCACCATTGGGGCCGCCCTTGGTCAGGACGCGCACCACGTCGAAGATCTGGAGAGACTTGATGATCGTGATGATAAGCACGAACAGCGCCGTTGGCCCGAGCATCGGCCAGGTCACATGCACGAATCGGTCGAGACCACTTCTCGCCCCATCCATCTGAGCTGCCTCGTAGAGGTGACGGGGGATGGCAAGCAGACCAGCCAGGAACAAGACCATGTAGTAGCCGACAAGCTGCCACATGGAGATGAAACCGATCGTGTAGAGAACCAGATCCGGGTCGTTCAGCCAGTTGATGGGATTGAGCCCGAGTTGCCGCAACACCCATGCGGCCATGCCGACCTGCGGATGAAGCACCCACTGCCAGACGATCGCCATGGCGACCAAAGTGGAGGTGACGGGAAGGAAGAAAACCGTTTGCCAGAACGCGGCCAGGCGCGTCTGCGAATGGATAGCGAGCGCAAGGAGGAGCGCGGTCAGAAAAGAGGTGGGAATAACAAAAAGGTTGAGCTTGAGGGTATTCCAAAGTGTGTCGTTGAAAGCGCCTGAAGCCAGCAGATCCCGATAATTGTCCAGCCCGACGAAGGATAGGGACCGGGCACCCAATCTCCAATCGGTGAAAGAAAGGCCAATGGTGACGAAGGTTGGCAGAATAAAGAAGGCCAGAAGAGCTACGATCGCCGGGATCAGATAGGCTGCATTTGCAAGGATCGGCGCGCGATCCGAACTTTCTGCAGCAACCGAATGGCCGCGTGGGGGCGAGCTGATATTTTCGATCGAGCTCATGCCGCTGCCCTCAGACGCGTGGCACGCAGGCGCGAGCCGTTGGCGTCGAAGAGAAGCGCCCGCTCCCATGCCGGACGGAACGAAACTGTGCGACCCGGCGAAAGACCGATCGCTTGCTCCGGCTGCACCCGAATGCAGATGTCTTTGGCATCCTTCGAAACACGAAGGATCGCCTCGTTTCCTAAATGCTCAATGATATGGACGGGTCCGCTCATTGCATGCGGATGATCCTCAGAACACAGTTGCAATGCCTCTGGACGCAATCCGACGTGTAGCTGTGCGCCGCGCGGCGTCGGTACGCCGTCAATCTCGCTCGGCATCTCCCGGAGCACGATACCGTCAATGCGGCCCTCCTTTCCGTCCGCGTGCAGATCCAGGACGTTGATCTTCGGCAGACCGATAAACTCTGCCACAAAGAGATTGGCCGGATCGTTGTAGAGATCGAGCGGCGTGCCGACCTGCTGAATTCGACCTTCGTTGAGAAGAACGATCCGGCTTGACATGGTCATGGCCTCGCCCTGGTCATGCGTCACATAGAGAAACGTGACGCCGAGCCGACGGTGCAAATCGATAATCTCGGCGCGTGTCGCCGCCCGCAGCTTGGCGTCTAGGTTGGACAAGGGCTCGTCCATGAGAAACAGCTTTGGTTCGCGAACCATCGCCCGCGCCAGGGCAACGCGCTGGCGTTGCCCCCCGGAAAGCTGTGCTGGCTTACGCGCTGTCAGATGGTCGATTCCAAGCAAATGGCACACGGGATCGACGCGTGCGGCGATCTCAGCGTCCACTCGGTGCCGATTGGGGACTAGATGTCTCAGCCACGGCAGACGCAGGACCATCGACTGCTGCATCAAAAGTGGGAAGGCGACATTCTCGAAGACGGTCTTGTGCGGATACAGCGCATAGCTTTGGAAAACCATCGCAATGTTTCGCGCGCTTGGGGAAAGATGCTGGATGGTCTCTCCGCCCATACATATTTCGCCGGCCGTGACGGTTTCGAGGCCAGCAATCATCCTAAGCAAGGTGGTTTTCCCGCAACCCGACGGCCCAAGCAGGCTGACAAACTCGCCGCCCGCCACGTCCAGCGAAACGTCGCGAACCACGTCGGTGGCGCCAAATCGCTTGCTGACTGCGTTCAGGCTGATGCCCGTCATCCTGCATTACCTCCTGCGACCTATTCGCGGCGACCAATTGCAGGCAACGCTTTAGCAGCGTCAGATGACAGTCATGTGTATGTCTCATTGACCGGCTAAAATTTATTGAGCTTATCTCAGCGTGGTGCCATCACGCTGTAACGTTCACGCCTCATCCTGAGGTGCGAACCTGCTGGATAGAACTGGGCTTTCCTCAATGAAAATCGTTCAAATCACCGACCTGCATCTAGCGCCACCCGGTCAGCGCGTGTTCGGTCTCGATCCCTGGGAACGGCTCGATGCCTGCCTGACGGATGTCAACCGGCACCACGCCGATGCAGACCTCGTGGTCTTTACCGGAGACCTTGCGCACAATGGCGAAGAAGTCGCCTACAGCGCTTTGAAGATGCGGCTGCAGAAATTAAAGACGCCGTATCGCCTACTGATCGGCAACCACGACAACCGCGCAATGTTTCGTCAGGTTTTTCCAGAAGCCCCTGTCGATGAGGCGGGTTTCGTGCAATCAAGTTTCAAGACTGAAGCAGGCATCTTCATCTTTCTCGATACCAACGAGATCGGGACCCATGCGGGCCGTCTCTGCTCTCAACGTCTGGCGTGGCTCGACGAGGCGCTTGCGGAACATCCGGAACCGGCGTTTCTGTTCATGCACCATCCACCCTTGCCCCTGCATCTCGCGCCTATGGACGCCATCATGCTGAAGGACGCCAATGCTTTCGATGAGATTCTGACCCGACATGGGCAAGTTCGCCACATCTTCTTGGGCCACGTCCATCGGCCAATCTCAGGGAACTGGCGAGGTATTCCATTCTCATGCCTGCGCGGGACAAACCATCAAGTCTGGTTGGATTTCGAAGTCTTGGACGCCATACCGTGCAGCCTGGAGCCCCCAGCGTATGCAATCGCGTTTATCCAGCCAGACCAAGTGGTCGTCCACACACACGATTTTTTGGATGCGAGCCCGAAATACGCTTACGATCCGGATCTCTCTCCAGACACACAGGTTAAACCGGCTCCGGCGTCAATTTAATAGGTTTGCAATGGACCGAATGGCCTTAGATGGGCGCATAGAAGTCGGCTCAGGCCGCTTTCGACGGCGGCAAATAGGATGACTCTACAATCCCAGCCCCCGCCCCCTGCCGAGGTCGATGCCGTGGGTGAAGGCAAGTTCTCGGCCAAGGCTGCGGCCTGATTCGATCCCGATGCCGAGTTCTCGCCTGCGATTGGCGAGCAAGGATTCCATCTGCGGATCGCGTTCGAGGCTTTTCGCCATGTCGCCCATCGCCGACCGCGTCGTGTTGAAGCCCGACATGTCGCCCGCCTGATATTGCCGCTGGCTGGTCCGGTCGAGCTTTTGCCAGCGCTCCACGAACCGATCCGCGCGGCGCTGCGGCTCGATGCGGATTTCGGTTTCGAGCTGAAGGGCACGGATGGCGCGGTTGACCTGACCCGTCGCCGTCTCGCGGACAAGCTCCGGGTTCTTGACATAGGCGGCTTCGGCATCGCGCCAGCCATGGGGGCGCACATCCTCGAAGGCTTTGCGGGCGTCGGTCAGTTCGCGCATCTGTTCACGACTGCCCTTGCCGTCTGTGTCTCCGGTGGCAAGGATCGTATCGATGGCGCGCGCGTGTCGGATGAGCGCCCTGGTGCGGGCCTTGCGCAGCGCCTCGTCGATGTCGTCGGCAGCGTCGCGCTGCGCCTGCGGCTCCGCCTCAACCCGCTCCGGCATTGCCGGCGCGGGCCGTGCGGTTGCCGCCCGCTCCATTCCCCTTTCCGGCCCCTTTCCGATTTGATGACCAGGCACATCCTCTCCGGGAAAGCGCAGACCCTCCATCAATTCATCGATCCTGTCGCGCACCGTTTCCGGAACGAGCTTCCTTACGATCTCGACGACACGCCGTTTGAAGGTGATCCCGCGCCGCTCGGCATAGTCCCGTGCCGGATCAAGCTGCTGGTAATCCGACGCCATGTCCTTGGCGCGGTCGCGCGACAGGGCGCGGATGAGTTTGTCCTGACCGGCGAAGTCATCGCGGCCGTAATGCAGGTCCATGCCGTCGCGGTGGCGCGACAGGGCGACATAGCTGCCATGGGCGTCGAGGCCCGGTGTCGCCAGCACATGGGTGCGGTCCACCGTCATGCCCTGCGCCTTGTGGATGGTCGCAGCATAGCCGTGGTCGATCCGGTCGTAATCCTTCAGGTCGAACTGAACGGACCGGCCATCATCGGTGCGCACGGTCATGCTCTGGGTGCTGACCTCTTCGATGGTGCCGAGCGTGCCGTTCTTCACGCCAAGCCCGCGCTCGTTCTGCAGGAACATGACGCGATCCCCGGCGGCGAAGGTTCGATCACCGCGCTCGACCCTGATGCGCGCATCCTCGCCCAGATCGCCGGCCTCCCGCATGCGCTCGCGCGCTTGTTCGTTGAGTTCGCGCACCTCTATATTGGTGTGGGTGAGGATGATGCGGCTCGCTTCCGGAGCCACCTGCCGTTCGCGATCCCAACGGTCGATCAGATCGGCGCGCGCCTGTTCGCGCGATGGCGCCTGATACACCATGTCGTGGCCGTCATAGGCACGGATTGCAGCATCGATCCTGCCGGTGGCCAGGTCGCGCGTGGCATCGCGCTGCCAGTCTTCTCTCTGGCGACGCACGGTTTCGATCTCGACGCCGCCATGCCGCTCATGGATCGAGCGAAACGCTGCACCGGCCTCGATCGATTGCAACTGCTGTGGATCGCCGACCAGGATGACTTTTGCGCCAGTCTCGGCGGCATGGGAGAGCACGCGCTCCAACTGGCGCGTGCCGACCATGCCGGCCTCGTCGATCACGAGAACATCGCGCGCGGCCAGCATATCACGGCCCTGTCCCCAGCCATGTTCCATGCTGGCGATGGTGCGTGACGCGATGCCCGATCCGCTTTCGAGATTCTCGGCGGCGATGCCGGAAAGAGCGACGCCGCGAACCTCGAAGCCTGCAGCCTCCCATGCCTCACGCGCCACGCCCAGCATGGCGCTCTTTCCCGTCCCGGCATAGCCGACGACGATGCCGAGATCGCGACCGTCCATGACATGTGCCAGCGCATCGACCTGCTCGCCGGACAGGACAAGACCACGCTGTTCGGCGCGCGCCAATGCCGCCTCACGATCCACGTCCCGCACTTCATGGCGTTCCCGTTCCGCCATCACCTCGGCGGCGCGGTGCAGGCGCTGTTCGGCCTCGATCATGTCGCGCGTGGTGAAGCGCTCCGCGCCGCATCCGTCCTCACCGAGTTCGACCAGATCCGGTGCATCGCGGATCGCCCCCATGACCTCGTTGAACTGGTCGATGCCGTCGCTGTGCCGATGCGCGAACTTCGCCATGTCGCGCCGCGTGAAGGTCGATTGTTGATGGGTGATCGCGTCCAGCGCGACAGACGGATCGGCGATGATCCGGTCGCCATTGTTGCGCGCGATCTCGCGGTGCATGTCGGCGCGGTCGGCTGCTTCGAGCCCGTCGCCCTCGACACTATGTGTCTCGATACGATGTGCGGGCGCGCCGATCTGGCTTTGCGGCTCCAGCCCGATGCCCTGCGCTTCAAGGCTGCGGTGATCGATGCGCGCGTCGATGTCGAGTTCAGCCAGGCGCTCATTGGCAAGTTCGGCCCAGCGTTCGCGCCATCGCTCGACCATCTGGGTAGCATTCCAGTCGCGAACCTTCTTCCCGAAGCCGTCGTCATCGACTTCGCGCATGGTGAGCATGACATGGGCATGGGGCTTGGGCATTCCGTCCTCGCCAATGTCCCAATGCACATTGAGGTCGGCGACCATGCCCCGATCGACAAATTCCGACTGCACGAAGTCGCGGGCAAGCTCGATGCCCTGGCGCTCCGTCATCTCGCGCGGGATCGCGAATTCCACCTCGCGGGCAAGCTGCGCGTCCTTGCGCACCTCGAAGGCCTCGACATCGTTCCACAGCCGTTCGCGGTCGGACCATGCGTCCGGCGCTCCATCCGGCAGCATGACTTCGGAATGGACGACGCCGCGCTTGGCGGAAAAGTCATGGCTCCGGTCGATGCGGTGATCCCGCAGCCGCGAGGCCGAACGGTAGGCGGCGGACGCCACCGCACTCGACCCGGCCTTGCGGCCAATGACTTTGACATGGAGATGATAGATCGCCATCGCACGGCGATGATGCGCACGGGAAAGCCGACGTCGGAACGACGTATAAGCGCGCCCTCCCTCGAAAAAATCTCGGGATGGACCGGCCCGTGCCAGACCGTCCCGGCAACAATACTGCGTTCAGCAGCCTGCGCAACTATCCTCTATGCATCAACAGCTTATGGAGACGATGATGCGCAAGCCACGCGACTACGACGCAGAATTGAAGGCGCTGGAGGACAAGGCCAGGGAACTCAGAACCCGCAAGGTGCAGCAGCTCGGCGAACTGGTCATCGCCACTGGGGCCGATGGGTTCAGCGTCGAGGAACTCGCCGGCGCGCTGGTCGCGCTCGCCGAAACCAAAGATCCCGGAAAGAGGGAGGCATGGGCGAAACGTGGCGCGGCGTTCTTTCAAGGGCGGTCGCGGCGATCTGCAAAAGAAACTAACCGCGACGCTGGCGGCGCTTCGGCGCAAACGGGCGGCGCGCAACCGGCATCAGGCGGCGCGGACGCGGCATGACATGCGAAGCTGGCAGGTTGAGCGCCGCAAGCGGACACGGCACCTGATCGAACTCGGCGGCCTCGTCGTGAAGGCGGGCATCGTGGACTTGACCGGCGACGATCGCGCCGTGATCTACGGTGCGTTGCTCTGGGTGGCTGAGAAACTCAACAGCGAGGACGGCGAAAAGGCCCGTGGGCTCTGGGCCGGCGAGGGTAAGGGGGCATTTGAATCTCGACGCACGAGCGTGAGGTAGGTCCGATTGATGAGCTACACTTTGATCAGCGACCGTCCGCCGCCGTCCCGATTCTGTCATGGTTGTGCGGTATCAACCCCTCACCCATTGGCAGAGGAAACAGCGATGATCGGTATCGATTTCGACAAACAGGCCACCGTGTTGGTTTTGCCGACGAAGCCGCGCGAAGCGGGCATCCGAACGGTCGTCCAAGAATGCAGACTGGATCATGCGATCCGTTTCGCGATGGAAGAACTGCCGGCCGGCAAGCGTTCCCGCGCGCTGATTCGGACCGCCGATCGCTCGCTGTTCAGTGCCGAGATAGAGGCGATCTACGCGCACCCCGTCTTCCGGCAGCAGAGCCATTTATCGCGCTGCGCGTGACCAGCGGATTGAACCCTGCGCCTGGTAGCGGGTCAGTGGAAATCGGGCAAAGGCAAAGGCCTGCCGAGATAATAGCCCTGACCCAGGGCGACCCCGAGCTCCAAAAGCGTTGCCAGTTCGCTTTCCGTTTCGATGCCTTCCGCCAAGACCGTCGACCGGGTCTCATCGGCATAAGAGACGATCGCGCGTGCCAATGCCCTGAGAGCCGGATCATCGTCTATGCCGCGGGTCAGGCTCATATCCATCTTGATGATCTCTGGCGCGAGCCGGACGATCTGCTGGAGGCCGGCATAGCCGGCACCGGCGTCGTCGACAGCAATCTGCGCGCCGCGATCCCTGAAGGCCGCGAGACGATCGTTAATGCGTTCGTAGTCCGAAATGCGGGTGTGCTCGGTGACTTCCAGAATGATGCGGTCGAGTGCCACGGTGGCCAGTGTGCTTTCCAGATGTTCGCTTAGGATCGCGTCCGGCGAGACGTTTACCGACAGCCGAACCAAGGGCGGCAAGTGACCAAGCGCTTCGCACGCCTTGGCGAGAACGGCGACCTCCAGATCTATCCCCAGACCGACCTCGACGGCATCCCGGAACCATTGATCGGGAGCGCGATAAGGCTGCGGCGCGAAGCGACAGAGCGCCTCATAGGCGACCGTTTGCTTGGATCGCAGGTCCACAACGGGCTGATAGAGAACATTGTAGGCCCGATCGCGCAGGACACCCTCGATTGCTGTCCGGCATCCATCACGCGATCGCTGAACGGCAGTATCGGTGTTGACCTGACGTGCGACGATGTCGGCAAAGACGCGCATGGTCGCCAGATCCCGTTCATTCAGTGACGGTTTTGCCGACTGGCTCAGACAGCAGAACATGCCGAAGGGTGAACCATCGGCCATGCGGATGGGCACGCTGACATGCGACCCGATCGGGATTTCAGCGGTGATCGGCATCGCTTGAGCGATTGGTTCCAGGCTGGTGTCGGGTATCAATTCCGGCAGACGGCCTTCGAGGATGTGGTTGCAGTAGACGTTGTCGAGAGGATGGGTGTCGCCGACCTTTATCAGATGATCGAGACCCGGTGCATCGACGCGTCGGAATACGGAATAACCATCGACGAATTCCGAGAAATAGCCGACCTCCATACCGAGGTGATCGCGGATCGCCACCAGTGCGTCCTGAATGATGTCACCGGGCTTGCCCGTATCTGACACCACTTCCGCCCTCAATGTTTCGAAGTCGTTCATATCCCGACGACCTTCTTTCCTTCACGTCTCCGGAGAGGAACAGGATCGCTCCAGAAATGTTAAACCTTTGATCGACATTCAGATCCGATCAACCGAAAGGTGTGGTTTTAGGCATGCGATCAAGGCATAACTTGGATGCGAAATCGGCCGATGACGATGAGAAGCGCCTGCAAACGAATGATTGATCGACCAAACGAAAAGCGCATAGCCTTAATCGAGGCCGAGGTCGGGCCGGATGGGCCGATCTCGTATCGTGTCGGCCTCGTCGATGAGGCGGGCGAATTTCAAGGCGATCCATTGACCCTTACAGCCGAGGACGTTCAATGCGTCGTGTTCGCCGACATCGGCTTCACGATCATGGGCGAAGCGACCGGCATGCTTCTTCCGTGTCCTTCCTCAGGCCTCGCAGAAGACCTCCTCGATCAGATGTTCGGCGACGACCGGCTGAAGGGCCGTCCTCTCGATGAGGTCATCACAGAGGCCCTGGATCTGTCCATAAACGAAACGTCGGACCAGATGGTCGCCGATCTGACGCTGTTGCACGATCGGCTCCAGTCGAGCATCGCACGTGTCGAGGCTGAACTCGCGCACCATCGCGCGATGCAGTCGAAGCAGGGCAAAGCTCACCATGAGGCCGAAGAAGCCATTGGCCGCTGCAAAGACGACATGCACTGATAGAGAACCGGCCGGACGCCGCAGCGCCTTCGAATCTCGGAACTGGTAGCTCCGGACGTCAGATGTCCACGTTGGCAGGCGGTGCTGTCAGCGACTCGACTGCGTATGGCAGGTAGGACGGAGGTTGCGGAACTATTCCACGGCTCGCGTTCAATACGCTCATCGTCGTGCTGACGATGACCAGAGCCGGCCTTTGGTTCCTAAACTAGGTTCCAGTTAAGAGAACATACTTGAGCGGCGCTCATTCACAATCCGGCCGCAGCAGACGGCTGATGTGCGCCAGTTCGGATTGCAGTCGATCTCACGAGCATCATTGCTCCGCTTGCCTCCGGAGGGCCGAGCACTTTTGCGGATCAAGTGTAGATGCGGCAGTCTTCGGATTTTATGAAACTTTGCCTCAAAGAGACGGATCAGATGTCACGATCCGGTAACCGTCGTTCTGTGGAGAAACTACAATCCTATTGATCGTCTCGTTAGAACCCGCAGGTTTGGAGTGGCGGGGGCGCATGGAGACGTTTTTGCATGACTGTTGATATCGATAACATCGCTGCCACTCTGGCCGACGACACGACGATCACCGACGAAGAACTCATCCGCCTGATTATCGACCTGCGCGCGGTTGCAAGGCAAACACCCGTCGTCGATCTCGAAAAATACAAGATCCGCAAGGTGCTCGAGGCCTGCGCGACGCTTCGTGATCTGGATTGGAGCGGATCAGCCTCGGCCGTCACGCACCGCCGCTCCCGCTAATGAGCGAAACTCAGCAGAGTCGCATCTCAAAAACTGTTTTGGGCAAACATGGCGAAACGGGAACCATTTCAAGGCGCCGACGTTTTGGGCGATGACCTCAGCCCAGTCGAACACCAATGGCTTCGCACAAAGCAATGATCGCAAAACGGTCCTCGTCGTCGAGGACGAGTTGTTCATCCGGATCAATATCGCCGACTATCACCGGGATTGCGGCTTCCATGTCGTTGAAGCCGCGACCGGCGACGATGCAAAGGCAGTCATCGAATCTGGCCGGACAATTCACGTTGTCTTTTCCGATGTTCAGATGCCTGGCAAACTCGACGGCTTTGGCCTTGCCCGTTGGATCCGCCAGCATAGGCCCGATATCCATGTCATCCTCAATTCCGGAATGGCCAACGCGGCGGAAAAAGCCGGCGATCTGTGCGAGGACGGACCGCTGATGGCCAAACCCTACGATGAAGCGCAGGTCATGGCGCGCATCCAGCAAATGTTGCGCGCCGCAAATCAGCGCGAACTATAAAGATATTGAAGCGTCGGAGAGGCGGGAACGCAATACCCGAGCCCCGCGCGGCAAACATGCGCAATTGTGCTTAATACAATCCTAATGACGGTCACATTTCTGGACTTAAAACCCCGGCCAAAAACCGCAAACGCGGCCTGATTGCCATAGTGGAATGCCGCGCACAGAGCGTTTGGGATGTCCAAAGTGCAACACCTGCATCAGACGAGCGCGAGGAGAATCGGCGCGAAGACACATGGTCAAACAGACCCGCGACGTTCACGGCAGGTTTCAGAAGCGCGACCGAGTTGACCGCCGCAGTCACATTCCCCGCACAGCGGGTTCATAAGTCCAACTCGTCGGGACACGACGTCGATTCAATCGGCGAATGAAATCGAGGATAGGAAAATGACAAACATCAAAAAGATAACGCTTTCGACACTGGCCGTGACGGCGATCGTAGCAGGGTCTGCCTTTGCCCAGGTCGGTGGCGGTGCTTCTGGCAATGCCGGTGGTGGCGTCGGCGGCGGAGCATCCGGTGGTGTCGGTGGCAGTGCTGGCGCAGGAGCTTCTGGTGACGCTGGTGCCGGTGCCGCTGGTGGCGGGATCGGCGCTGGCGCGTCCGGTGGGGCATCAGTCGGCGGAAGCGGCAATGCTGGTGGAATGGGAGCAAGCGGGGCTGCAGGCGGCGAGGCCGGAGGCAATTCAGACGTGAGCACTGAGACCAATTTCGGTCGCGCCATCTCCGCGATCCGCACCTCCGAATACGATATCGACGCCGTTGCCAGCGCTTCGTCAGTCACGGTTGTTGACGTGGAAGCGGAGGTTCAAGGCGAGAATGCCGTCGCTCTCGACAACGCAGTCGCTGACAACGAGGATGACATCGCAGCGCTTCAGGCGGCGATCGAAGCCGATGCCGAGCTTTCGGCGGCCCTCGCCGCGCAGGATGTCGATGTTTCGTCCGTCGTCGCGGTCGAGACGAATGCGGACGGCAGCGTGACCGTTTTTTCGCGCTGAACCTTCACGTCAGAGGAAAGACCCTTGGGAACCGATTGGCCACCTCTGACCAACCAAGACTGACATGATACGTTGCCGCTCGCAGACACGTTTCTGCGAGCGGTCCATTAAGCCAACTTGCCATTCGCTGGCTTCGCCACGCTTTCATCTCTCTCGATCGTCGCAAGCCAGCACATTGACCAGGGCGCTGATCGCAGCGCGCACCTTGGGATCTTCGATTTTCATGAACGCACTGGCCTGCCGATAAGCGGCAGCGTTGAGATCGGCAATCTCCGTTTCGACATCGACGTCATCGACCCCTTCAAAGAAATGTTCGACGGGGACTGACAAGGCACGGCCTGCCCGGCAGAGTGTTGAGGCTGCGAGGCGGTTGGCGCCCTTTTCGTACTTCTGGACCTGCTGAAACGTCACACCCAGATGCTCGGCAAGTCGTTCCTGGCTCATGCCGACTGCAATCCGGCGGACTTTAAGCCTTCGACCGACCGCCACGTCGATCGGATCGCACCCCCTCGTTCGCCTTGGCGAGCGGTTCTTTTGATCCCCACTTTGCGGAGAAGATGAAGCCATTATGGGAACCGCCTCTTGTCAATACCACCGCCGTGGGACTATCGATCTGATGCGGGCCGCGCGTTTTGGCGGCCGGGTTCCGCCTGCCGTTTTGCCTTAAGGCCCGCGAGGAGCGCAGCAACCGCAAGCCACGCATAGGCAGGCGGTGAACGCCCTTCCCACGAACGTAACGTGGCCATGGGGACTTCGAGCATGCGTGCCAGACCCTTCCGGTCGGTTTCGAGCATGCTCAGCGCACGCTGGATTTGGTCACTGAACTGATCAGGCATGTTCGCTTCTAACGCTAGAGCAAGTTGCGATCAATGCGTCGGAGCGCAATGATCCTCACCCCGAGTGTTGTCCAGGGAAGTCTGATCGCTTATCCTTCCAATCATCCCCACTGAAGCGGGGGAGGGTCGCGATCCGGACAATGAGCCCCCAGCCCATGGATCGCGGCCCAATTGACGAGGCTCAGTTTTCCTGTCGCAGCATTTCGTCACGTCCATTGTTGCGCGCCGTGATGTCGATAAGGTCTTCATCGTAAAGTTCCGCAAAGCGGGCGAGCGCCTCATCGACAGTCAAGGCTTCAAAAAAATGCCCGGTAAGCGCGTCCACCGTCTCATTGCGCAGCTGATTTCGGGCGGTGATGTCGATGATCTCGTCCTCGTACGCGTCGCGATAGAAAGTCAGGCATTCGACATGACCGGCATCATCACTGCGCGTCATGCAAAGCCCGGAAATCTTCCCAATCAAGTCGCCGCGCAGGTCGTTCCTTGCAGAAATGTCGATCAGATCATCGCCATAGAGTGATTTCGCCGAGACCAGTGCCTCTCGCACGCAAGCAAGATCGGGAGCGGCAGCCGCCAGTCCTTCCTTCATGCGCCGCAGCGCGTCGCCGCGCACCGCATTGCGATCTGTGATGCTATAAAGGTCCTGGTCATAACGGTCGGCGGCCTGCTGCAAACCGGCGCGCTCCGCTTCGATCGCTTCGGCCGTCGTGCAGCCGGGCGCTGTGCCTATGGGTGTTGCGGATGCTGCGCCGGTTCCGTCATCAGTTGGGGCGTAGGTCTTGCTGTCCTGCACGCCAAGTGCCGCGAGATCGACCCGGCGCTCGGTTCCGTCAGCCGGAAGGCTTGAGGTATAGCGGATCGCATACTGGCCGCTCAGCTGTTCGCTGATCTGCCCATAAACGGCGGAAAGCTCGCCTGCATCGGGTGCATTGAGATACTGCGCGCCGGTGTTTCGGGCAATATCGGCAAGGACGGCCTCATCCATCTCGGTGCCCAGGCCAATCGTGAAGATCGGCACACTGACCGCTCCCGCGCGCTCGAGCACTTCGCCGACGGTGGCTTCGCTGAGCGGTTGCCCGGTCCCATCGTCATCGACGCCGTCGCTCAACACCACCACGGCCTTGCGCCCGCGCCGTTCTTCGAGCAACTCAACCGAGCGTGTCAGCGCGTCGTAGAGGGCCGTATCGCCCCGCGCCACGAGACCATCGATGGCCGACGTGACTGAAGACGTTGTCGATGTCATCGGCGTCATTGTCTCGATTGTCCGCTCGAATGCGACAAGCTGGACGCTGTCATTGTCCCCAAGCGACGTCACGAAGGTCTTCGCGGCTTCTTTCGTTGCGTCTATCCGGCGGCTCATGGAGCCGCTGGTATCAAGCGCAACCACGACGGAGAGCGGTGGCAGTTGTGGCTCGACGGTAAGCGGCTCTTGATCGACTTCATCTTCCCGCACCCGAAAGTCATCCGCAGAAAGGCCCGTCAGTGGCACACCGTCCCGTAGAACCGTCGCGAGCACGAGCACCTCGGGGTAGTCGTCCGTATTCAGCTCGTTGATGATCAGCGTCGCCTCGCTCGCGCTGTTCTCAGGCGTCACTCGCGGCATTTCCTGCGTCTGGCCAAGCACGGATGCCGTCGACGTGATCAGGACGAGGCTGGCGACGGCGAGATGGTGCATGGACTATTCCTCCAGGTTCAAGACCCTCGCATGCATTCAAGTCAATTCGGCGATATCGGGGCATTGACGAAGTTCTATGTGTCTTTGATCGATAGGATCCGGCGATTTCCACCGGTTCAAAGCTCAAAACGCTCAGGACGCTCCCGAGACTCTTTCCGCCTCATTCTTCTGACCCCTCCATTAAGGGGACCGCCGAGCGCCGATTCCGTCGAGAAGCTTGAACCCGCGAAAGACCTCACCCACCGGACAAGCGGGAAGCTCGACAAGCGCTTGAATTGAACCTGGCAAATAGAGAAGCAACCCTCATCGATATGCATTCCGGCGTTTGGCGCGCGAAGCGCCATCTTGTCACTGCTTTCGCGAAGTTCCCGCAACAGGACAAGTCGTCACCTCTTCCTGATCAGTAGATCACCTCCGTTGCTGACGGAGCAAATTCGACATCGGTAAAGCCGGGATAGACCTCGCGCAGCATCGTGACTTGCTGCGGATCGCTCACGCGAACCAGATACCATGCGTCTGCGTCCTGAAGCGCTAATGTCTCTGATCTGACCTGGACCTGCTTGCCGTCCATCTGCACGATCGTTTCGGTAGGCAGGAGGGCGTAAGGCAAGCCATCTTCGAACTGACCGACGGTCATCCCATCCTCATCAATCCGATACTCAGCGATCACGGCCTGTCCGGACAGCTTTTCCATTTCTGCGATGAGTGCTGCTCGAACGGCCTCCACCTCCACGCCGGCTCGCGCGGCCATATGGGCCAGCATGCGCGGCGGCACGGTCTGTGCGATGACATTGTGATCTTCCGCCTCCATGGCTTCCCCGAACGCATCGACGGCAGCGCCGATCGCCGCTCGATCCGCATCCGACAATTCCTGTGCGAACGCGAAACACGTGCTGCATGATAAACTTGCAGCCAGGAAGAGAGCGCGGGTCACTTGTCAGTTTCTTTCTCAAGCAGATCGAACTCTTCCTCGGCAGCGTCAGCCGCATCGCGGATGGTTGCATTCGCGCCGTCGTTTGCAGTGCTCAGGTCTTCGTAGAGTTCACGAGCGCGGTCGCGGGACGCGTTATGACGCTCCGTTTTCATGTCACTCACAGCGTCGATGATTTCTGGCGCCGTCTCGGCGGCGCGCTGCGCCCGCTGCCACTCCCCGAAGGCTCGGTTTTCGCGAGTGATGATGCCGGCGGTACAGGTATTGACCCGCAGCATGGCGCCGCCGACGGCGCTGTTGTTTGCCGCGATGGCATGTCCGCTCATAGCCCGGACGCGCGTCATTTCACCAATGTTGCGCGCCCGCACGCTCAGAGCGTCGAAGAGCTGTTCCGCATCAGACACACCTTCGAAGACGCCGCCACCTGCGCTTGCCACAGCCTGAAGAGCTTGACGGTCGGCCGCCGGCAAATCGAGGCCGATTATGTTGACGACTGCTTTGATATCACTCTGGTTCAACGCCCGTGCAGCGGCGACTGGATCGCCGCCGCAGGTCTCTTCCCCGTCCGAGACGACGTAAACGATCTGCTCGCCCTCGATGTCGGACGTCTGCAGTTCTGTTCCCGCTGCGACAATTGCATCGGCAAGCGGCGTCCATCCGGTTGCGGTCAACCCGTCGATCTGCGTGCTGATCATGCCGGGTACGGAGCCAGCCGGAGCAAGCACCTCGACGCCCTCGCAGGACAGTGCCTTTCCGCTCTCTTCATTATTGCCCGTATGTCCGAACGCAACCAACCCAACGTCGATCGTGTCAGGCAGCGTTCCAAGAAAGCGATCCACCGCCGATTTCGCGGCTTCCATCTTCGAGACACCGCCAACACGTCCCGCCATTGATCCCGACGCATCGACCGCGACGAGAAGTCGTTTTGGAACCGGCGGCTTATCCGAATCCAAGTCAGGACCCTCAGGACCCGATCGCATTTCGACCAGTTCATCGAAACATCCATCGAGATCCTCGCCATGCTCCGACAGGAATGCTTCGAAGAGATCTGAGGCGTCTTCAGTCATATCCTGGGCCGTAACCATCGAAGGCAGGAAACCTAGCCACAACATCATCGGTATCAGAGGCAGGTTTTTCATCGTGGCCCAATCGATCGACTTTAAGCCATCTATGGTGGCGGCGAAAAGTGGTCAAATCGGGGTCGGGTATCCCCTTGCAGTTTCCGCAGCTTCCAATCGATTTTCAGGGGCCGCTTCGGAGGGTTATAGCGTAGACGTAGTTCTCCGTTTCGTCGTTCTCGGCCCGCCATCTCAGCACATCAATATCGTAACGAATTTTAACGGGCACGCAGGCCCTGTCGGGATATGGCTTGCCTCGTTTGCCATGGGCCGCACTCACAGTGCCAATCTGTGCCGCCCTCATATATTTCCGGATCGGTCAGCCCCGCCGCGACGCCGCGCATCGCCAGGCCCATTGACACCGTCGCGTGCTGCCAAATAACAATATGCGATGACGCGCTTGTGCTTCCATGTTGTCGGCTTTCTTCGACCGGAACTCGGCGGTCCTTGACCCATGTTCCGGGTCGGCGGTCTGCCGCACCTTTCAGCCAGATTGCACGAGTAGATGGCAACGCAAACGATGACGGTGCTGCGCGACGTGGTTCGCTGGCGCCCTTTCTGATCGCCTGCCTGGTCGTCGCAGCCGGTATCGCTGTCTATCTTTGGGTCCCAACTGTCCGTCATGAGATAAACCGGCTCATCTTCGTGCTGTCGATGGCCGATATCCATGCCGTGCGGGGATGGGTCGAATCTGCGGGAGCTTGGGCTCCCGCGATCTCCATGCTCATCATGGTGTTTCAGGCGGTTCTTGCACCATTGCCCGCAGTCATCGTGACATTCGCCAATGCCGCGATCTTTGGATGGGCGTGGGGTGCAGTCATCTCCTGGACCGGCGCAATGCTCGGCGCGGCAATCTGCTACTGGCTCGCCGTAGGATTGGGTCGCAGTCTCGTTGAGCGCTATGCACCGGCCAGCATCGTCGAGAACCTCGATCGCGCGTCGGTCCGATACGGCGTCTGGGCCGTTTTCCTCGCGCGCCTCATGCCTTTCATCTCGTTCGACGCGGTGTCCTATGCGGCCGGCCTACTGCGGGTGCGCTTCTGGCCGTTCCTGCTGGCGACTGGACTGGGGCAACTGCCAGCCACCATTGTCTACTCGATGGCGGGCGACTTCCTCGCCGTCGATCGCGGAATGCTGCTGGGAGGCATTCTGTTCATGCTCCTTGTTGGAGCGCTCACCATCCCGCTCAAGGCCTGGCATTCACGGAGGAGATTCGCATGAGACAAGGACTGTACACACTCGTCACAGCCGCATTCATGGCACTTTCGTTCGCGACCTTCGCGAAAGCTGGCACATGGATAGATGTCGATGAACTACGAGCATCCACGGACGCAGTCATCGTCGACGCGCGGCGCCAGCAAGACTACGTCGCCGGACATATTCCCGGCGCCGTGAATGCGCCGTGGCAATCGCTCTCGGACATGTCCGGCAAGCCCGGCGATCCAAACTGGGGCGTCGTGCTTGCACCCGAACAGTTGGCGCAAGCCATCGGAAGGCTCGGTATAGCGAACGATAGCCGCGTTGTCGTCTATTCGGCCTCGCCGTCCGGATGGGGAGAGGACGGGCGCGTGGCCTGGACGCTGATGCAGGCGGGGGTTTCAAACCTGGCCATACTCGACGGCGGCATCGACGCCTGGACCGCATCGGGCGGCGAGCTCTCGACGAGCGCAGTCCCGCCACAACCGGTGACCTTTGAAATCGCAAGCGCCGATCTTTCTTTGACCGCGAACAAGGACGACGTGCAGGCTGCGATCGGCTCAGCCAAGATCATCGACGCGCGGACTCCGGAAGAATATGCGGGCGCGCAGAATCTCGGCGAAGCGCGAGGCGGCCATTTGCCAGGTGCCATCAATATACCGTGGACACGCGTCTTCGACGAACAGGGCCAGTTGCTCGAGGCCGCGGATCTCCGCGCAAGAATGGAAGAGGCAGGCATCGGCAGGGACGATGAGATTATAGCCTACTGCACCGCGGGCATACGTTCCGCTCATCTTGCACTCGCTCTTCGCGAAGCCGGATTCAGCAAGGCTCGGAACTACGACGCATCATTCCACGAATGGGCAGGCGATTCGCGTTTGCCGCTGGAGTAAAGGTCCCGGACCTTCAGTTGCAACCTCTGCGAGACCACCGTCATCGCGTTGGAGATCTCGCACATAGTCAATCTGGAAACGGCCCGAGCGCCGCAAGCGGGTGCGCCGGCGTGCCCTGCAGCCATGAAACGGGCTCGCCAGTCAGTTGCATCCGCGGCGAGCCGCGCGCGACGAACGATTGATACGTCCGTCATGACGATCGGAAAATCTGCAACAATCATCTGAAATTTGTTTATTGCGTTTTTTCGCAATCGTTTTTATATGCTCGTCATCGTTCGAACTCACAGCGAACCACCTGACGGGAAAGACGCATGAAACAGGTCACGCACAAGCTTTTTATCGCCCCGCAACTGACGGCCGACGACATTCGCTCGGCCAGGGCCGCGGGCATCGCCGCCATCGTCAACAACCGCCCGGATGGCGAGGAAGCGGGCCAGCCGACAGCGAACGAGAACAGGGCAGTGGCGGGAGCGGAAGGGCTCTCCTACACGCACATCCCGATCTCAGCGGGTCAGATTACCGAGGACAAGGTGCGCGCGTTCCAACGCGCGGTGGTGGAAGCCGACGGCCCCGTGCTTGCCCACTGCAAGACCGGCACGCGCTCCGCCACGCTTCATGCGATCGGGGAAGTGCTCGACGGACGCGTGGCGAAGTCTGAGGTCGTGCCGCTCGGCCAGCGCCTCGGCGTCGATCTGTCCGGCGCGGTCAAATGGCTCGACGCCAACGGCCGATAGGATCGGTCACGATTACCCCCATTCCGTTCAAACGAGAGCCATGATGAGCAACAGACCCGACGTGAAGGCATTTTTCGACAAGCGCACCTTTTCGGTGCAGTACGTCGTCTCCGATCCCGCCACGAACAAGTGCGCCATCATCGACCCCGTACTGGACTTCGACGAAAAGTCCGGGGCGACGGCGACGATCAATGCCGATGCGATCCTCGACTACATCAGGTCGAAAGGACTTGAGGTCGAGTGGATCCTCGATACCCATCCCCATGCCGACCATTTCTCCGCTGCGCGATACTTTAAGGAGAAGACCGGCGCGCCAACCGCCATCGGCGAGAAGGTGGTCGAGGTGCAGAAGCTGTGGAAGGGATTCTATCACTGGCCCGACTTTCCTGCCGACGGCTCGCAGTGGGACAAGCTCTTTGCCGAAGGCGAGGCATTCAAGGTCGGTGAGATCGACGCCAGGGTGCTGTTCTCGCCCGGCCACACGCTGGCCTCGATCACCTACGTGATCGGCGATGCGGCCTTCGTCCACGACACGCTGTTCATGCCGGATTCGGGGACCGCGCGGGCCGACTTTCCCGGCGGCAGCGCATCGCGGCTGTGGGATTCGATCCAGGAAATCCTCGCACTGCCGGACGAAACCCGAATCTTCGTCGGCCACGATTATCAGCCAAACGGGCGCGAGCCGCGCTGGGAATCGACGGTCGGCGAACAGAAGGCGGCGAACACGCACATGTCGAAGTGCCGCACGAAGGATGAGTTCGTCACCGTCCGCGAGAAGCGCGACGCGACCTTGCCGATGCCCAAGCTGATCCTGCACGCGTTGCAGGTCAACATCAATGGCGGCCGCCTGCCCGCGCCGGAGGCCAATGGCCAGCGCTACCTCAAATTCCCCCTCGACGTTCTGGAGGGCGCCGCATGGGACTGACCGTCATGACCCGCGAATTGTCGCAAGAGACCGCCGAGATGGTGGACAATGCCAGCGAGGCGGCGGAATTTCTGAAGAAGCTCGCCCACCCCTCGCGGCTGATGATCGTCTGCGCGCTCGTCGACGGCGAGCGCTCGGTGCGCGACCTGGAAGACACGCTCGGCATCCGCCAGCCGGGCCTGTCGCAACAGATCGCCGAACTGCGCGAGGCCGGCTTCATTACCGGCCGCAAGGAATCCAAGCACATGTACTACCGGCTCGAAGACGGCCGCGTGTCCGAGTTCATTACGATGATGCACGCCATGTTCTGCGCGACGCCGGCCAAAGGATCGAACCCATGACCGAATTCACTCCCCTCGCCTCACTGATCGGCGGCATGATGATCGGCCTGTCGGCCGTCCTCCTGATGCTCTGGGAAGGCCGTATCGCCGGCATTTCCGGCATCGCCGGCCGCCTGCTGCCGCCCTATCGCGACGGCGCTTTCTTCTCGCGCTTCGGCTTTGTCATCGGGCTCGTCGCGGCACCGCTCGCCATGATCGCGCTCGGCGCTGAGGTCAGCCAGACGGTCTCGTCCAACATTCCGCTGATGATCGCCGCCGGCCTTCTCGTCGGCTTCGGCTCGGTCTGGGGCAATGGCTGCACGTCGGGCCATGGCGTGTGCGGCCTGTCGCGGCTGTCGACCCGCTCCTTCGTCGCCACCGGCGTCTTCATGGCGACAGCCTTCGTCACCGTCTTCCTCGTCCGCCACGTTATCGGAGCTTGAGCGCATGTCCTTCCTCGTCAATCTCGCGTTCGGCCTCCTCTTCGGCGCGGGCCTCGTCGTCTCCGGCATGTCGGACCCGGCAAAGGTCCTGAACTTCCTCGACCTGTTCGGTACCTGGGACCCCTCGCTCGCCTTCGTCATGGGCGGGGCGGTGCTGGTGACCTTCGCCGGCTATCGTCTCGTCCTGGCACGCGGCGAGCCGATCGTCGGCACCCGCTTCCATCTGCCGACGCGCAGCGACATCGATGCGCGCGTGGTCGCCGGTCCCGCCATCTTCGGCATCGGCTGGGGGCTTGGCGGCTTTTGCCCCGGCCCGGCGCTGACCGCGCTTGGCCTTGGCGCCACCGGCACCCTTACCTTCATCCCCGCCATGATCCTCGGCATGTGGGCCGCGAGGCTGCTCGCCGAGGGAACCGCCGCACCACGCGCCGCCTGACGCGGGCACGACCGAAAGTCTAACAGAATGAACCGGCTGGCAGACTACCTGCCGATCCTCCAATGGGGTCGGCGCTATTCCCGCGCGACCCTGATCAACGACATGGTCGCGGCGATCATCGTCACCATCATGCTGATCCCGCAATCGCTCGCCTATGCGATGCTGGCAGACCTGCCGGCAGAGATCGGACTCTACGCCTCGATCCTGCCGCTGGTCGCCTACGCGGTGTTCGGCACCAGCCGGACGCTCGCCATCGGTCCCGTCGCAGTGGTCTCGCTGATGACCGCCTCGGCCATCGGCGAGATCGCCGCGCAGGGCACGCCCGCCTATCTCGCCGCCGCCATGCTGCTCGCTTTCTTGTCGGGCGCGATGCTGATCGCCATGGGCCTCTTCCGGCTCGGCTTCGTCGCGAACTTCTTGAGTCACCCGGTCATTTCCGGCTTCATCACCGCCTCTGGCCTGCTGATCGCAGCCGGCCAGCTCAAATATATTCTCGGCATCGAGGCCGGCGGCCACACGCTGACGCAGATCGCAATCGGCCTCGTCGAAAATGTCGGCTCGACCAACGTGCCGACGCTCGCCATCGGCGCTTCGGTAGTGGCTTTCCTCTATTTCGTGCGGCTGCGCCTGAAGCGCGTGCTCGTTGCGCTCGGCCTTTCGCCGCGCATGGCCGACGTCGCCACCAAGGCCGGGCCGGTCGCGGCGGTCGTCGCGACGATCCTTGCCGCCACGATGCTCGATCTCGGCGACAAAGGCGTCGCCCTCGTCGGCGCCATTCCGCAGGGCTTGCCCGTGCCCGCCCTGCCGATCTTCGATCTCGACTTCATCCGTATGCTGGCCGTGCCCGCGCTGCTGATTTCGCTGATCGGCTTCGTGGAATCGGTCTCGGTCGCCCAGACGCTCGCCGCCAAGCGGCGTCAGCGCATCATCCCGGACCAGGAACTGATCGGCCTCGGCGCGGCCAACATCGCTTCGGCGATCTCGTCGGGCTATCCCGTCACCGGCGGCTTTGCCCGCTCGGTCGTCAATTTCGACGCCGGAGCCGAGACGCCCGCAGCCGGCATCTACACCGCCATCGGCATCGCGCTCGCCACGCTGTTCCTGACGCCGCTCCTCGCCAATCTGCCGCAGGCAACGCTCGCGGCAACCATCATCGTCGCCGTCTTGTCGCTCGTGAATATTGAAGTCATCCGCCGCGTCTGGAGCTACTCCAAGGTCGATTTTTCGGCCATGGCGGCCACCATCCTCGGCACGCTCTTCCTCGGCGTCGAGATCGGCGTTGTCATGGGCGTGGCGCTGTCGCTGCTCCTCCACCTCCACCGAACGTCGCGCCCGCACATGGCCGTTGTCGGCCAAGTGCCCGGCACGGAGCACTTCCGCAACGTGGATCGCCATCAGGTGGAAACCTCGCCGCACATCCTGTCGGTGCGGGTCGACGAAAGCCTTTACTTCGCCAACACCCGCTATCTCGAAGACCGCATCTCCGCCCTCGTCGCCGAGCGGCCGGAACTCAGGCACGTCGTCCTGATGTGCTCGGCCGTCAACATGATCGACGCCTCCGCGCTCGAAAGCCTCGAGGAGATCAGCCACCGCCTGAACGATGCCGGCATCAAGCTGCACCTGTCGGAGGTCAAGGGCCCGGTCATGGACCGCCTAAAGCGCACCCACTTCCTCGCCGACCTGACAGGCCGGATTTTCCTCAGCCAGTATGAGGCGGTGAAGAGCCTGGAGGGCGCTTAACTGTTACGAGTAAGGCCGCCCTGCCCATGGTACTTGAGGCCGAACATGACGAGGGTCGACGTCGCAATCATGAGCGCGAATCTGAGACACGCGTTCATGACATTTCCTTTTGGCTGGAAATGGTCGAGAGTCGGACCGGCTCTCCACCAGTCTTGTGCGCCGATGCTCCGTTTGCCGGGCGAGATTGCAAGACACTTAAAGAGCCGTCCGTTTCGAGAACGACCGTGATCGTTTCGTCGATCGCAGAGTGGCCTGCCTGGCGTACGGCGGCCTCGATCTCGTCGAAGGTGAGACGTTCGCGCAGCAGCGCGCTGTCCAGGACATCGCCGCGATTCAGAAGGATGGTCGGTTCAGCTTTGATCAGTCCTTGGAACGCATCAGAACGGACCGAAACCCATGTGATGACGAACTGTAGCGCGATCAGGAGCGCCAGTGCCGCGATCCCCTCGACCAGAGGCACCGAGCGGCTGAGCAGCACGGTAGCGAGGGTCGATCCCAAAGCGACCGTCACGATGAGGTCGAACGCGTTCATCTTCGAGAGCGTTCGCTTACCCGATATGCGAAGCATCAGAACAAGTGTCACGTAAGCCAAGGTGCCGACGAGAAACACGCGGCCAAGACTTGTCCAGGTATCGAAGAAGATTGGCTGTTCCATCGGGCCTCTTGTGGTCAATTTTCTGAAGGCCGAACGACCCGAAACACAATCCGTTCCGGCAGATGGCCCTCTATTCACGATAGAAATCTCTTCGGAACAATCTGGGAGCCGTGCAGCTCCGGCAGTTGACCCGGAACGGTTCCGTCATCCCGAGACGATGATGGACGAACGTCGCGCCACCGACGAACTCTGGACGCAGCGGGCCTGATGCTCCTGCAATCTGCACATTGGGGACCGTCAGGGCGGCCCCTTTAGCCTCATGACAGGGAGTGTTTCGACTGTTGGAACTCAGGCTGGAAGCTGGAGTTCTGCCACCAAAAGGAGAAACGAATTGACCAAGCACCACAATGCCGACGATCAAACGCGCAAGATGAGCACTGGCGGACACCTCGGCGGCACCCATCTCGGCCAGGGCAAGGACGCGAAAACAACCTCCACCGTGGACGCGAAGGGAGACAAGGCGCGGCCCAATGACGGGCGCGAGCAGCCCCGTGACTTCATCGAAGACCGCTCCGAGTAGCGAGCACGACCATGACGCGCATCCGCCACCTGTGGACCTACCATGATCCCGGCCAATCGGCGCGCCGCAAGGAAATCTATGCGGCCTATGAGCTTTGGTACACCGTAGTCGATGTTGGCGCGGCCCTCTCATTTCTCGCGGGCAGCATCTTGTTTCTGTCGGACGCGACGAAGACGCTGGGAACGTATCTGTTCATCGTCGGATCGGCCCTATTCTTGATGAAGCCCGCCATCCGATTGACGCGCGAAGCGCAGTACGCCGCTCATGGGGATGCAGACACCCTGGCACGACGAGTAGGCTGGCAATCTTCGACAGAGCGCTGACCGAAAGGCTGGTCGGGGGCGTCGGCAAATGTCGACGCCCATCGCGATTAGGGGCAAGCCTGCGGATCGGATACCGGACGGCACGGCCGCCGCCCGGCATTTGGTCCGCCTCCTGCTCGCGCAGCGCGCCGAGGATCGGAAAACTCGGTGGCAGCGCAGTCGCCGCCGCGGTTCAGCTTTCCAACGATCCGTATCCGCCACCCGTCGGGGTAGTGAGAATGAAGGCATCTCCCGGCTGGAGCACTGTCTGGTCACAGCCGCCCAGCGTCTCGATGGTGCCCGATGCGCGGCGGACGTGATTGGCTCCCACTTCACCGGGTTGCCCCCCTTCCAGGCCGAAAGGCCGGACCTTTCTGTGTCCGGAGAGGATGGCAAATTCCAGCTTATCGAGCGCCCGGATGGTGCGACGCGTACCGTCGCCGGCATTCCACTTGCCACGGCCACCCGACCCCTGCCGGATATGGAAATCTTCGAGCACGACAGGAAAGCGCGTCTCGAGAATTTCCGGATCGGTGAGGCGCGAATTGGTCATATGGGTGTGGATCGCGTCCGCGCCATGGAAGCCCGGCCCCGCGGGCGCTCCAGAACAGATGGTTTCGTAATACTGGTACTCTTCGTTGCCGAAGGTCAGATTGTTCATCGTTCCCTGCGCTGCCGACATGGCGCCGGTGGCGCCGAACAGGCAGTTCGTCACCGCCTGGCTGACCTCGACATTTCCGGCAACGACGGCGGCTGGATAGCGCGGCGACAACATCGAGTTTTCAGGCACGACAATGCGGATCGGCCGCAGGCATCCTGCATTCATCGGGATATCGCCCTGCACGAGAAGGCGGAAGACGTAGAGGACGGCGGCACGCGTGACCGGCGCCGGCGCGTTGAAATTGTCGGGTCGCTGAGGAGATGTGCCGGTGAAGTCCACCGTCGCCTCCCGCTTGGCGCGGTCGACCGTGACGCGCACCTTTATCTGGCATCCCTGATCCATCGGATAGGTAAATTCGCCATCGGGAAGCTGGTCGAGGACACGCCGTACGCTTTCCTCGGCATTGTCCTGAACATGGCCCATATAGGCCTCGACGACATCCTGGCCGAACAGGCCGATCATTCGCGAGAGTTCCGCGACGCCCTTTTCGTTGGCCGCGATCTGCGCCTTCAGGTCGTTGACGTTCTGGACGAGATTGCGCACCGGATAGCGCGCACCGGTCAGGAGCTGGGTCAACTCGTCCTCGCGGAACCGACCTTTGTCGACGAGCTTGAAGTTGTCGATATAGACCCCTTCCTCGTCGATCGTGGAGGCAAGCGGCGACATCGAGCCCGGCGCGAGGCCGCCGATATCAGCATGATGTCCTCGGCTCGCCACCCAGAAGCGGATGGTGCGCCCATCCGCGTCGAAGACCGGCGTGCAGACGGTCAGGTCCGGCAAATGCGTCCCGCCATTATAGGGCGCGTTGAGGAGGAACACGTCGCCCGGATTGACGACGGGATTCTCGCGGATCGCGGTCGCCACGGATGCGTCCATCGAGCCCAGATGGACCGGCATGTGCGGAGCATTGGCGACCAGATTTCCCGCAGCGTCGAAGACGGCGCAGGAAAAGTCGAGCCGTTCCTTGATGTTGACCGAATAGGCGGTGTTCTGAAGCGTCACGCCCATCTGTTCGGCGATCGACATGAAGAGATTGTTGAAAATCTCCAGCATGACGGGATCGGCCTGCGACCCGATCGCCAGTCGCGCGGGGAGTGGCTTCACGCGCTCGAGGATGATGTGGTCGCGCGCGGTCAGGCGGCCCTGCCAGCCCTCTTCGACCACGATGGTCTGGTTGGCCTCGATGATGATCGCCGGCCCCGTTACGAACTGGCCCGCCGTCATGTCCGTGCGCAGCACGATGCCGGCCGCATGATCGGCGCCCTGCGAATGAAAGCGCGTCTGCGCCGTTGGTACTGCCGGCGATGGCTTTTCAGCCCCGCCTGAAGGCTCCGCCTCGATCGCGCCGCCGCCGACCGCCTCCACCTCGACCGCCTCGATCACGAGCGCCTTGTTTTCGGCGATGAAGCCGAACCGGCGGCGGTGGACGTCCTCGAAGCCGGCGCGCAGCCGCGCGGCGTCGTCCATCTGCGGATAGTTCGCCTCGACGGCTAGCAGCGTGTCGGTTCCGGCATAGCGGATATGGGCGCGCAGGTGGCGCGTGATCGATCCTTCGCCGATGCCCTGCGCGGTGAGTTCACCGGTGCATTCGGCATCAAGCTCGCGCCCCAGCCGCGCAAGCGCGGCCGGCGCCTGGTCGTCGAGCGGGACGCCCAGTGCCTTTTGGCGCGTGGCGCGAATGTCCGCCAGCCCCATGCCATAGGCCGAGAGCAGGCCCGACATCGGGTGCAGGAGCACGCTTTTCATGCCCAGCGCATCCGCCACCAGGCAGGCATGTTGCCCACCCGCGCCGCCGAAGCAGTTCAGTGCATAGCGCGTCACGTCATAGCCGCGCTGGACCGAAATCTTCTTGATCGCCTCCACCATGTTGGCAACCGCGATGCGGATGAAGCCGTCGGCGACATCCTCGGCGCTGCGGCCATCGCCGATCCACCGAGCCATCTCTTCGAATTTCTCGCGCACGATCGCGACGTCAAGCGGCTGGTCCTGGCGAGGGCCGAAGATCGCCGGAAAGCGTTCCGGCAGGAGCTTGCCGAGCATCACATTGGCATCGGTAACGGTCAGCGGCCCGCCATTGCGGTAGCAGGCCGGGCCGGGATTCGCGCCGGCCGAATCCGGCCCGACGCGAAACCGCCCCGCATCGTAGTGCAGGATCGATCCGCCGCCGGCCGCAACGGTGTGAATGAGCATCATCGGCGCGCGAACGCGCACGCCTGCCACCTCGGTTTCGAAGGCACGTTCGAACTCCCCGTCGAAATGCGCGACGTCGGTGGAGGTGCCGCCCATGTCGAAGCCGATGACCTTGTCGAAACCGGCGGCATCGCCGGTGCGGGCAAGCCCGACCACGCCGCCCGCAGGACCCGACAAGATCGCATCCTTGCCCTGGAAGAGATCGGCGGCGGTCAAGCCGCCCGACGACATCATGAACATGACCCGCGCGCCGGTGCGCGCGACGTCAAGTTCTTCGGAAACCTGCGCGACATACCGGCGAAGGACGGGCGAGAGATAGGCATCGACGACAGTCGTGTCGCCACGCCCGACCAGCTTGATCAGCGGCGAAACCTCGTGGCTGACGGAAACCTGGCCGAAGCCGATCTCACGCGCGATCCGCGCCGCCTCGATCTCGTGGGCTGGAAACTTGTAGGCGTGCATGAACACGATTGCCACCGCGTCATGCCCTTCTTGGCGCAGGGCCAGAAGCTCCGTGCGAAGCGCGTCCGGATCGAGCGGTGTCTCCACCGTCCCATCGGCCAGCACGCGCTCGCCGACCTCTACCACACTGTCGTAGAGCGCATCGGGCTTGATGATCTCGGTAGCGAAGATGTGCTTGCGTTCCTGATAGCCGATCTTCAGAGCGTCGCGGAAACCGCGCGTCGTCACCAGCGCAAGCCGTTCGCCCTTGCGCTCCAGAAGCGCATTGGTGGCAACGGTCGTGCCCATCCGCACTTCGCCGATCAGGCCGGCGGGTACGGGATCGGCCGGCTGCAGGCCGAGCAGCTTGCGAATGCCGTGGACGGCCGCGTCGCGATAGGCGGATGGATTTTCCGACAGGACTTTGATCGGATGGAACGTGCCGTCTGGGTCGCGCCCGATCACGTCGGTGAACGTACCACCACGATCAATCCAGAAATCCCACTGTGCCATAGCTTCGCCATCCCGGTTTTGAAGATGGCGGCAATCTTGTCGATCCCGTCCGATAAGTCGAATTATCGTTTTGGATCAAAATCGATAAATAAATCGACATCTGATAGACGGGCTGGATCGGTGATGATCAATAGCGACAATTCGACATTCGGCGTGGAAATGCCCAATGCAGGAGCGTGGCCCACAGGAAACCGGCATGGCACGAGCACTCGCAGTCGAACCGCTGACGGCCGAGACCATCGCGCCTTACGGCTGGATGCTGGGCAAGCCCTGCGATCCGTTGGACGCGGCGAGCTTCGTCAGCCCGGCGAGCGATTTCTGGAGCGAACATGTCTTCGACACGGCCGGCGGGGAGACCGAAGTGCTTTGGGTCGTCTATCGCAGCCGCGATGTCGCGATCGCCCGGCAGGAAACCCATCTCCTGACACAGCAGGCCATCATACCGCTGACCGGCCCGATCATCCATGTCGTCGGACTGAGCCATCCGGACGGCTCGCTGGATGAAGTCAGCGCTCGCGCGTTCCTTATCCTAAGCGGACAGGGTATCTGCATGCGGCCCGGATGCTGGCACGCCACAAGAATCGAGCGCGACGAAGTCACCTGTGCAATGCTGACGCGCCGTTCCACGACGCTGGATCTTGCCCATCATCTCAACACGGGCAGCGCGCTCGTCGAAAGCGCGTTTCACCCTATCTCACTCGTCCTGGCGCGATAAGCGGGATTGATCGGCGGCGATCAAAACTGACCATTCGACTCGGCTCATTCGCCATGCACCTATTTGCGGCAAATGGATGGGAACCAACCCCATGGGAACGGCAGACAGGAGAAGCGCATGACGAAACCCGACAGCCAAAAGTCGAGCACGGATTCGAGGGTTTCGGGCGAAGATGGCCGCCGCATCCTGCGTCGCGATCCTCGGCCTCACCTGTTCCGGCCGATCAGCTTCCGCTCCGTCGAAACGCGCAATCGCATCATGCTGTCGCCGATGTGCCAATATTCTGCCGTCGACGGCATGCCCAATGACTGGCACCTCGTTCATCTGGGCGCGCGCGCCGTCGGCGGTGCAGGCATCGTCTGCACGGAAGCGGTGCATGTCGCGCCGCATGGCCGCATCACGCAGCACGATCTGGGCCTTTGGAACGACGACCAGCGCGACGCGCTGGCGCGCATCGTCCGGTTCGTCTCCGCGCAGGGCGCCGTGCCGGCCATCCAGCTTGGCCATGCCGGGCGCAAGGCGTCGGTTGGAAGGCCGTGGGAAGGAAGCGGGCCGGTGACGCCACTAGATGGCGGCTGGGAAACGGTGTCGTGCTCCGGCCTGCCCTATGCAGCCGCATGGCCTGCGCCGCAGCCACTCGACATCGATGGCATCCGCGCCGAGATCGAGGCCCTTGCGCAGGCAACACGCCGCGCCCGGGAAGCCGGTTTCCGGATACTCGAGATCCATGCGGCCCACGGCTATCTGATCCATCAGTTCTATTCGCCGCTGAGCAACAGCCGCGACGATCTGTATGGCGGCAGCTTCGAAAACCGCATCCGCTTCCTGCTGGAATCGCTGGACGCCGTACGTCGCGAATGGCCCGACGACCTGCCCCTGTTCCTGCGCCTGTCGGTGACGGATTGGGTGGAAGGCGGATGGAGCATGGACGACACGATTCGGCTCGTTCGAATCTTGAAGGAGCGCGGCGACGTCGATCTCGTCGACTGCTCGTCGGGCGGCAACGATCCGCGCCAGTCGATTCCGATCCATCCCGGCTATCAGGTGCCCCTCGCCCAAAAAGTGCGCGAGGCAACAGGCATGGCGACGGCGGCGGTCGGTCTGCTCAACGCGCCGGACCTGGCCGAATCCATCGTCGCCAACGGCTCGGCCGACCTCGTCCTGCTGGGTCGAGGCCTGATGGCCGATCCCCACTGGCCGCTCCGTGCCGCAAATTCGCTGCGCGCTGCCGATGTGTCCTGGCCGGTCCAATATGAGCGGTCCAACATCTTCTAATACCCCGCCGCGCGATGAATGAAATTAATCGAAGGCGATGAAAACTAAAAATTCGACTCATCGCCATTCTCGCGACTTAATTGCGAGAAGTTGCCGGCGCGAAGTGATCTTCGGTGCCCGACGCCAGACCAGATACGAGACCAGTCAGAATGGATAGCGTTCGTTTCGATACAGCCGAACAGGTACGCAAGGCGTGCCGTACCGGTCAGCTCGCCGCACCGACGAGCGGACTCGCCCAAGGATTTCAGCAAGGCAATGTGGTGATCTTGCCAGCGGCCTATGCCGACGATTTCCTGCGCTTTTGCGTTCGCAACCCCAAGCCCGCGCCGATACTGGGCGTGTCCGAAGTCGGCGATCCGCGGTTGCCCTCGCTCGGCGCTGATCTCGACATCCGCTATGACGCGCCGGCCTATCGCGTCTTCCGGAATGGCGAGGCAACGGACACGGTAACGGACATCGAAGCATTCTGGCGCGAGGATTTCGTGACCTTCGTGATAGGCTGTTCGTTCTCTTTCGAAACGGCATTGCTGCGCGCCGACATCCCGGTGCGCCATATCGAGGCGGGCCGCAACGTCGCAATGTACGAGACCAACATCCCGACCGTCGCGGCAGGCCCGTTCGCCGGTCCTCTGGTGGTCTCGATGCGCTCTTTCAACCCGCAGGACGCCATCCGCGCGATCATCCTGTCCTCGCACTTGCCGCAGGCGCATGGCGCGCCGGTTCATATCGGCGATCCTGCGTTGATCGGCGTTGATCTCGCAAAGCCGGATTTCGGCGATGCGCCAGACATTCGCCCCGGCGACGTTCCCGTCTTCTGGGCCTGCGGTGTCACGCCGCAATCCGCCATCCGGCACGCCAGGCCGGAAATCGCGATCACGCATGCGCCGGGTCATATGCTGGTGACCGACCTTCGAGCGGAAATCGCGTAGCCGCAAACCGGCGCCAGGCGCCGGTCGATAATCATCGTCAACAAAACCAAGGGGAACTGAGAATATGAAAACCATCATTCGCACGCTTCTTGCCGGTGCCGCTTTGGCTCCGCTCGCCTTCGCCGCATCCGCGCAGGACCTGCCCGAGACGATGCTCAACGTCGTGGGAAGCTGGAGCAACCTTCCGCTCTATCAGGAATTCGAGCGCGGCTTCTGGGAAGAGACCGTTCCGACCGCCTCCAACGGCAAGATCACGGTCAACATGACCACCTTCGACCAGATGGGCGTTACCGGTGGCGACGTCTTCCGCATGCTCGGTGACGGCGTGTTCGACATCGGAATGACGGTCGGCGACTACACGGTCGGCGATGCGCCCGAACTCGAAGGCCTCGATGTGCCGCTGATCGCCACCGACGCCGATGCCGCCAAGCGCATGACGGAAGCCGCCAAACCGATGGTCGCTGACATCATGCGCGACCGCTTCAACGCCCACGCGCTCGCCATCGCGCCCTATCCGCCGCAGATCGTCTTCTGCAACGCGGAAGTTGCCAGCCTTGCCGACCTGGAAGGAAAAAAGATTCGCGGTTCGGGCCGCATGACCTCGCTCTTCCTCGAAGCGCTCGGCGCCGAAGGCGTGACCATGGCGTTCTCGGAAGTGCCCGGCGCGCTTGAGCGCGGCGTCATCGACTGTGCGGTTACGGGCGCTGGCTCGGGCTATGCTTCGGGCTGGTTCGAATCCTCGACCCACCTCGTCAACCTGCCGCTCGGCGGCTGGGACCCCGTCATCACTGCCGTCAATCTCGACGTCTGGGAAGGCCTCGATCCCGCGGTCCAGACCTTCCTCACCGAGCAGGTTGCGACCGAGTTCGAGGCGAAGGCGTGGGCGGATGCCGGCGGCGCGCTGGAGCGTGACATCGCCTGCCTGACCGGCGGTGAATGCGCGGCGGGCGCAGCAGCTTCCATGACCCTGGTCGAACTGTCCGACGAGGACAAGGCGCGCGCCGTCTCGGTTCTCGAAGAGACGATCCTCCCCGATTGGGCGGAACGGGCCGGCGGCGACTGGGCCACGCGCTGGAACGAGAGCATCGGCGCTGAATTCGACGTAACGATCGCCCAGTAAGCCTAAAAACCGAGGGCGACGCGATGACTGGGACAAGGTCACTTGCGGGGTCGGCGATGCATATCGCCGACCTCGTGAAAACACTCAACCGATGGATCGCGCTCATTTGCGGCGTGGTTCTGATGATCACCGTCGCCCTCATCCTTTCCGAGGTCGTCGGCCGCCGCATTCCGTTCTTTCGCGTCGGCGGCGCCGATGAGCTTGCCGGCTACGTCATGGCCGGCATCGCGACCTGGGGCTTTTCATATGCGCTGGTGGAGCGTGCCCATGTGCGCATCGACCTCGTCCACGCGAAACTGCCCGCCCCCGGACGCGCGCTGTTCGACATGATCGCGCTTGCGAGCGTGCTCTGCGTGGCGGTGCTCGTCGCCTACTATGCCTATGACGTTCTCGCCAAATCGGTCGAGCGCGGCTCGCGATCCAACACCCCGATGGCGATCCAGCTATGGATACCACAGGTGATCTGGTTTGCCGGATGGGCGTGGATGACGTTGACGGCGTCCGCCATGCTGGCCTGTACCGTGATCCTCGCCTTCTCGCGGCAGTGGAATCTCGTCACCGATCTCTCCGGCATTCCGTTGGAAACGGGAGAAGTCTCATGATCACCTATGTCGCGATCGGACTTGCCGTCCTGCTGGCGCTTTCCATCCCCGTGGGTGCCGCACTTTTTATCCTCGGATTTGGCCTCGACGCATTTTTCTCGCCCCTGCCGCTGATGCGCGGCTTGGGTCAGATGGTCTATTCGTCGTCGGACAGCTTTCTCTTGATCGCCATTCCGCTCTTCGTGCTTCTAGGCGAAATCCTTGTGCGGGCGGGCATCGCCGAGCGGACCTATACGACGCTCGACACCTGGTTCTCATGGCTGCCGGGCGGGCTGGTCCACGCCAATATCGGCACGGCGACGATGTTTTCGGCGACATCCGGCTCGTCGGTCGCAACGGCTGCGACGGTTGCGACCGTCGCGATGCCGCAGGCCGAAAAGCAGGGTTACGATCCCAAGCTGTTTGCCGGTGCGATCGCTGCCGGCGGCACGCTCGGCATCATGCTGCCGCCCTCGATCAACCTGATCGTCTACGGCTTCCTGACCCAGACCTCGGTGCCGCAGCTCTTCATGGCGGGCATTCTGCCCGGTCTTTTGATGGCTCTCGGCTTCATGCTGGTCACGGCCATCATCTGCAAGATCAAGCCGGAACTCGGTGGCCCCAGCCGCTCCTTCACCTGGCGAGAGAGGCTCGCCGGGTTGCCGCATCTGATCCCGGTCTTCCTCGTCTTCGCGGTGATCATCGGCTCGATCTATCGCGGCTGGGCGACGCCCACCGAAGCGGCTGCCATCGGTGTCGCGATGGCGCTCGTCATCGCTGCCTTCCACGGCGCGGTCACGCTCCCCAACATCCGCGCAGCCCTTCTCGGCACGATTCGCACCACGTCGATGGTGATGTTCGTCATCGTCGGCGCCTACTTCCTCAACTACGCACTCGGCGCGACGGGGCTCGGCCGTCAGTTGACGACGTTCCTCAACGATCTCGGTCTCGGGCCCTACGGCATGCTGCTCGTCATCATCTTGATGTACATCGTGCTTGGCTTCTTCATCGAGACGCTCGCGCTGATGATCGCGACGATCCCCATCGTCGTCCCGATCATCGCCGGCCTCGGCTTCGACAAGGTCTGGTTCGGCATCCTGCTGATCGTCCTGGTTGAAATGGCGCTCATCACGCCGCCGGTCGGTCTGAACCTTTATGTGGTTCAGGGCGCGCGCAAGAGTGGCCGATTGAGCGAGGTCATGATCGGCGTCATCCCCTACGTCTTCGTGATGCTGCTGATGGTGGTTCTGCTCGTGGCCTTCCCGAGCATTGCCCTGTTCTTTGCACCCGCCTGACCACACACATTCGAGAAGTCACGGAAAACGCATGACCAACAAACTGGAATTCGAGATTGTCGGCCACGGCAAGGCATCCATCGATATAAACCGGGGTATCATCGCCGGCTGGACGGGACGCAATGCCGATGCAGTCAACCATCACATCGCTGAACTGGAGGAGATTGGCGTTCCGCCGCCGAGCACCGTGCCGCTCTTCTACCGCGTCTCGGCCAGCCTGCTGACCACCCAGGCTGCGATCGAGACCGTCGACGGCACGTCGTCGGGAGAAGCAGAGCCGGTTCTGGTCGATGACGGCGCGCGGCTCTATCTGGGCCTCGGCTCCGACCATACGGACCGCGCGCTTGAAACGCATTCCGTTGCGCTGTCGAAGCAGATCTGCGCCAAGCCGGTCGCACCAGTCCTGTGGCCATTCGAGGAGGTCGAAGGCCATCTCGACGAAATCCGCATCCGCTCCTTCGTTCGCGACGACGCGAATGCCGAATGGACGCCCTATCAGGATGGCAAGCTCGCCTCGATCCGTCCGCTGGGCGAACTCGTCGCATCCTCGCCCGCCGCATCCGGCGCGCTGCGCCTTGAAGCCGGCACGGCAATGATGTGCGGTACCTTTGCCGTCTTGTCGGGCGGCGTGCGCCCGGCACGCTTTTTCCGCATGGAAATGATCGATGAAAGGCTGGGCCGGACGATCGAGCACTGCTACGAGATGACCCCCCTGCCCGTCATTTCCTGAGGACCAGCATGACCGATAGTCCGCTCCCTCGCGCCGAGGATCGCGCGCGCACCGCCATCGAACGCACGATGGCGCTGTCGCCAGACGTGCGGGCGTCGATCTTCACCAGCTTCGATGCCGCGCGCATCGTCGATGATGCCCGCGCGCTCGATGCCGATGCGGTACGCAGCGGCAAACCTCTGGCCGGCCTTCTTGTGTCGATCAAGGATCTGTTCGACGAGGCCGGCATCACCACGACCGCCGGCTCGACCATTCTTGCGAGCGAACCGGCGGCGACGCGGGACGCTGAGGCCGTTCGGCGGCTGAAGGCTGCAGGCGCGGTTGCCTTCGGGCGCACGACCATGTCCGAATTCGCATATTCGGGCGTCGGGCTGAACCCGCATTTCGGCAATCCGTCGAACGCGCTCGACCCCACGCGGATTACGGGCGGATCGACCTCGGGCGGCGCCGTCACTGTGGCGCTCGGTCTGGCCGACGTGGCTCTGGGTTCGGATACGGGTGGCTCGGTGCGCATTCCGGCGGCCCTGAACGGCTTGTCCGGATTTAAGCCGACGCAGGCGTCGGTGCCGCTCGACGGCGCGTTTCCGCTGTCCCAGACTTATGACAGCATCGGACCGCTCGCCCGCACGATTGCACAATGTGCGGCCGTCTACGCCGTGCTGTCGCAAACCCAGCGCCCCGAAACCGGCACCACTCGCAATCCCCGAATCGGCGTAGCCCGCGGCCTCCTGACCGACGGGCTCGACGAACAGGTTGCGCGCGATTTCGACGCGGCGCTCAAGCGTCTTGCGGCTGCGGGATTCGAACTCGTCGATGTGGACCTGCCGATGCTCGAAGGCTTCGGCAGCGTGAACCGCATCCTCGTCGCGACCGAGGCATACGCGATCCACGAGGACAGACTCGACGCGTTGGCAACGGTCGGCGATGCGCGGGTCCTCAGCCGGATTCGGGCAGCCGAAGGATTTGGCCCATCCGATGTCGCGGACGCCCGCGCCAAACGCAAGGTCGCCGTCGCCGCGTTCGAGTTACTGGGTCAGGATTTCGACGGTTTCGTCGCGCCGACCCTGCCAACCGTCGCGCCGTCGATCGCAGATGTCGAGGCCGATTTCGACAGGCTCAATGCGTCGATGCTGCGTAATCCGTCCGCCGTGAACTTCCTCGATGGCTGTGCGGCGACGTTGCCCATGCAAGGCGAACAAACCCTTGCGACGGGGTTGATGCTCTTTGCGCCCGGCGGAGCCGACTGGCGCGTGCTGAACCTGGCGGAGCAGGCGCAAGCCATCCTCGACGCATGAGTGATGTCGGCCAGTGGACGGAGTTCGCGATCAGGGCCGCGTCCACGGCCTTCGTCGTTGTTTTCGTTGCCTGGATCGCAGCTCGGCTCGGCCCCGCCATCGGCGGTGTCGTCATCGGTCTGCCCATCGTGCTCGCGCCCGGTTTCTTCTTCATGCTGCGCGAACATTCGGCCGACTTCGTCGCCGCCAGCGCTTCGGGAGCAATCTATTCGCTCGCCGCCACGCAGATATTCCTCGGCGCATTCGTCATCGCTTCGGCACGTCTTGGAGCACTGGGCGCCACAGCCGCCGCCATTGCGGCCTGGTGCGTGTTCGCCATTCCTCTGGCCTTCGTGCCGCACGACCCTCTGGTTGGCGCGGCCCTGTTCGCGTTCACAACCTTGATTGCACGCTCGGTCGGCCGCCGTTTCGTCGATCCCGACAGGCGCACGCCCTCACCCACACGCTGGAACCTCTTGATCCTGCGCGGTGTCGCGGCAGGAGTTCTCGTGGGGTGCGTGACATTCGGCGCATCGCGTCTCGGCGCGTCGCTCGCCGGAACGCTGCTGGCTTTCCCCATCGGCTTTTGCGTCATCCTCTTGTCGCTGCGGCTCGACCACGGCGCCGAAATCGCCAGCCAGACCGCCCATGCCGGCCTCGTCGGCGTCGTCAGTCTCGTGGGCTTTTGCCTTGCGCTGGCGGTGACGAGTGTGCCGATCGGCCAATGGCAGGGCTACGGCGCTGCTCTTCTGGCATCCTTTGGGACAACCATCGCCTTGACCGTTATCGCTCAAAGTCGGCGCACGTGATGAATTGATTGCGCTCAGGCGTTGCCAATGAGCATGGTACGTACGGTTGAGCATATTGCAGGGCTAAGGGTGGATGGTTGATTTCAAGGGGCTCGAAACCTTCGTGTGGGTCGTGGCGCTCGGCAGCTTTCGCGGCGCGGCGCAAAAGCTCAACACCACCCAGCCCGCCATCTCCCACCGGATCGCCCAGCTCGAAGACGAGCTTGGCTTCAAGCTTCTGACGCGCGAAGCGCGCAACATCACGCCGACGGCGCGCGGCCGGCAAGTGCTCGGCTACGCCGAGAAGATGATCGGGATGCGCGCCGAGATGCTGGCCGCCCTTCGGGACACGACAGCGATCCGCGGCATCATCAGGCTGGGCGTCGCCGAGACGATCGTCCATACCTGGCTGCCGGATTTCATCAAGGAAGTGAACCGCTGCTATCCGCATCTGTCGGTCGAGATCGAGGTCGACATCTCGCCCTCGCTGCGTGCGCGTCTGCTGGCGCAGGAGGTCGACATCGCATTCCTGCTGGGTCCTCTCACCGCGCCGCTCCTGCGCAACCGTCTGTTGTGCGAATATGCCGTGGGCTTCATCGCCAGCCCGGCGATGAAGGTGCCCAACCCTGCAGACATTCGTCAGCTCGCGAGCTTCCCCATCATCACCTTCGCGCGCAAGACGCAACCCTATGAGCTGGTGAAGTCGCTCTTCAACCGTCCCGACTTGCCGGCAATCAAGCTGCACGCCAGCGCCTCGATGGCGACGGTCGTTCATCTCGCACTGGAAGGCATCGGCGTCGCCGTCATCCCCGATCAGCTCGTCAAGGAAGAGCTTCGTTCGGGCAGATTGGAACTGATCCAGTCGGACGTCCGGATGCCGCAGCTGTCATTTTGCGCAAGCTGGCTCGAATCGCCGGACACGCTGGCAGTCGAGCTCGTCGTCGACATCGCAGCCCGCGTCGCCCGGGCCCAGTCGCTCGACACAGCGCTCCATTGATAACCGGCGTGAGCTGAACTCCAAAATGGGAACGGCCCGCCCCCGCGGGGACGTACATATTGCGGAACCCGTCCGGCCAGCCGTGGGTCATGAACCGCCGCCGGTAAAGAATCATGTCTGTCGGCCTGGAACTCGAGCCGGCACATCTGCAGGGAGGGCCTGACAATTGCCGGCAGGGACGAAGCAGCCGCCTGACCGAAGGGATATGGATACTGGCCCTTTCCAAGATGCGTGCCCCGCTGCATTAGGCTCCAGGGATAAGGCGGCGTGCGGCGCCCGCTTCTGCCTTCCCACCGATGCGCGTCAATTGCCGCCGAGAGCATTCCAATGAGCGAGACCTCCGACATCCGGCGCGGCATGTTCTACATGATCGCGACGTGCGCTGTCTTCGCGATTCAGGACGGCGTGTCGCGGCACGCGGCCGAGACTGTCAGCGTCTACATGATCGTCATGCTGCGCTTCTGGTTCTTCGCTCTTCTCGCCGGCATGTGGGCGGCGCGTTCGAATGGCGGGTTCCGGGCGGCGGTCAGGACCGCGTTTCCCTTGCTGCAGGCGCTGCGTGCACTCCTTCTGATCAGCGAGATATGCCTGATCATGTTTTCCTTCGTCAGAATCGGCCTGATTGCCACCCATGCCGTCTTCATCTGCTATCCGCTGATCATTGCCGCTCTGTCCATGCCCTTTCTGGGCGAGACGGTCGGCTGGCGCCGCTGGCTGGCCATTGTCGTGGGCTTCGTCGGGGTCATGGTGATCATCAATCCCGGCTCCGCAATCTTGACCCCCTGGACACTCGTGCCGCTGGCCTGTGCAACCCTCTTCGCCAGCTACAGCCTCCTGACCCGCTATGTGGCGCGCAAGGACAGCGCCAATGTCAGCTTCTTCTGGACGGGATTTTGCGGTGCGGTCATCATAACGCCGCTCGGCCTCTTGCACTGGCAGCCGATCGCGCTCGCCGACGCGGGCTGGATCGCTGTCCTGTGCCTGTTGGCGATTACCGGCAACTGGCTGTTGATCAAGGCGTACGAGGCAGCGGATGCATCGAGCATCCAGCCCTTTTCCTACCTTCAGTTTCCGTTCGTATCGGCCGTCGGCCTTTTGGTGTTCGGGGAAACGCTCGGCGTCAATGTGCTGGTAGGCGTCGCCATAGTCGCAGGCGCCGGGCTGTTCACGCTCTGGCGCGAACGCGTGCGAGCCAAGGCAAATCCCGCATCGTGAGCCTTCGATTGGCCCGCCCGCTCGCCAGCCGCTCATCCTTCGTCGGACAGGCCGGTTGCCAATCGGGCCATCCCGTGCATGGTGTCGCCTTCAGTCCCCGGCCCCGCGCCGGGCCGCAACGTCCGAATCCAAAGAGAGATCGATAGCCATGACCGACCGCGCCGCCTATCCCGACACCAAGCTTCTCATTGACGGCGAATGGCGCGCCGGGGCCGAGGGCAAGTGGCTCGAGATCATTGATCCGGCGACGGGTGACGTCATCGGCAAGGTCGCCCATGCCACGCGCACCGATCTCGACGCCGCCCTCGATGCTGTTGCGCGCGGCTTCAAGGTATGGAGCGCGATGTCGGCTTTCGAGCGTTCGAAGATCATGCGCAAGGCGGCCGAACTCCTGCGCGAACGCGCCGGCTCGATCGCGCCGATGATGACGCGCGAACAGGGCAAGCCGCTAGCCGAGGCCAAGGGCGAGGTCCTTGCCGGCGCCGACGTCATCGACTGGTTCGCCGAGGAAGCGCGCCGTACCTACGGCCAGATCATTCCGGCGCGCGCGCCGGGCGTGATGCAGATGGCGGTCAAGCTGCCGGTCGGGCCGGTCGCTGCCTTCACGCCATGGAACTTCCCGATCAACCAGGTCGTGCGCAAGCTGTCCGCGGCGCTTGCCGCCGGCTGCTCGATCATCGTCAAGGCGCCGGAGGAAACGCCCGCCTCACCGGCCGAACTGATCCGCGCCTTCGTCGATGCCGGCGTGCCGGCCGGCGTCGTCAATCTCGTCTACGGCGTGCCGTCCGAGATTTCCGAGTACCTCATCCCGCACCCCACTATCCGCAAGATCTCCTTCACGGGCTCGACGCCGGTCGGCAAGAAGCTCGCAGCCCTCGCCGGCGAGCACATGAAGCTGGCGACGATGGAACTCGGCGGCCATGCCCCGGCAATCATTTTCGAGGATGCCGATGTCGACAAGGCGGTGAAACTGCTTGCCGCGTCGAAGTTCCGCAATGCCGGCCAGGTCTGCATCTCGCCGACCCGCTTCCTCGTGCAGGACGGCGTCTACGACCGCGTCGTCGAGCGTTTCACCGAAGCTGCCGCCGCGATCAAGGTCGGCAATGGCTTCGAAGAGGGCGTGCAGATGGGCCCGCTCGCCAATGAGCGCCGCATTCCCTCGCTCGAGCCGTTGATTCAGGACGCGGTCGAGCGCGGCGCGGAGCTGAAGACAGGCGGCCGACGCATTGGCAACAAGGGCAACTTCTTCGAGCCGACGGTCCTGTCCCGGGTGCCGTCCGACGCGCGCATCATGAACGAGGAGCCCTTTGGCCCGGTCGCCGCCTTTGCCCGCTTCGGCTCGGTCGACGAGGTGATCGAGGAGGCGAACCGCCTGCCCTTCGGCCTTGCGAGCTACGCGTTCACCGGCTCGACGCAGACCGCGGCGCGTCTTGGCATGGAGATCGAGGCGGGCATGACCACGATCAACCATATCGGCCTTGCCCTCCCCGAAGTGCCCTTCGGCGGCATCAAGGATTCCGGCCACGGCACCGAAGGCGGTTCCGACGCCATCGACGCCTATCTCGTCACCAAGTTCGTGACGCAGACCGCCGCCTGATTAAGGCGACATGGAGCAGCCGACGGCCGGGGGAATTCCCGACGCCGTCGGCTGCGCTGATTCGGCCACCATGCCTGATTGTCGATGACAGGCGCGGCCACCTCGCCGCTGCGAACCCGCACGTTTCGGCGCGGGAAGGGATGGTATGCCTCGCACCAGCTTCGAGGCGAAGAATGCTTGCAACTGCGGCCATCCGGCATGTCGCTGGCCATGAAATTAACCAGTTGTTAACCATTCTGGCCTACACCGAAACAACCGAAAATTAACCAAGATGACCAACGTGTTAACCCAAGCCCGGCCGATCCGTCTCAAGGGTCGCTCCTTCCTTGCGCTGGTATTGACCCCGGAGCTTCCCTTCGAGGACTGGGTCGCGCGGCTGGACGATCTGGCCGCGCGTTCGGCGGGTTTCTTCCTTCGTCGCCCGATCGTCCTCGACGTCGATGGCCTTGCGATCGACCGCGCGCAACTGCGCGAGATGGTCGAGATGCTCGCCGCCCGCAACGTGCGAATCATGGGCATCGAGGGTGCCCGGCCGTCCTGGCTCGATTCGGCAATGCCGCCGGCCTTGTCCGATGGCCGCCCCACATCCGACATCGAGGCGCCCGTTGCCGAGGCCGAGCCGGCACCCGCCGGGGGTGAGGCGGACGACGACGCGCCCCTCGAACATGCGACGCACGCCATCAAGGCGGCGCCCTCGCTGATGGTCACGCAGCCCGTGCGTTCGGGCCAGTCGATCATATTCCCCGAGGGCGACGTGACGATCGTCGGATCGGTCGCCTCGGGATCGGAAGTCGTCGCCGGAGGTTCGATCCACGTCTACGGAACCCTGCGCGGCAGGGCGCTCGCCGGCACGATGGGCAACTCGGCGGCGCGCATTTTCTGCCGCAAGCTGGAAGCCGAGCTGATCGCGATCGACGGCTTCTACAAGACGGCGGAAGACATGGAGCCGGGCCTGCGCGGACGAGCCGTTCAGATCTGGCTTGAAGGGGACAAGATCGTGACGGGAACGTTGGGCTGAGGCGATGGAACAGGAGAGGTCTATGGGCAAGGTAATCGTGGTGACATCGGGCAAGGGAGGCGTTGGCAAGACCACGTCGACCGCAGCCCTCGGCGCGGCTCTTGCGCAGGGCGGCGCCAAGGTCGTGGTGGTCGATTTCGACGTCGGCCTGCGCAATCTGGATCTGGTGATGGGCGCCGAGCGGCGCGTCGTCTACGATCTGGTCAACGTGATCCAGGGCGATGCGAAGCTGACGCAGGCGCTGATCCGCGACAAGCGGCTGCAGACGCTCTACCTGCTCCCCGCCTCGCAGACGCGCGACAAGGACAATCTGACCGCCGAAGGCGTCGAGAAGGTCATCACAGCGCTGCGCAAGAATTTCGACTGGGTCATCTGCGACAGCCCGGCCGGCATCGAGCGTGGCGCCACGCTCGCGATGCGCCATGCCGACGTCGCCATCGTGGTGACCAACCCGGAAGTCTCGTCGGTCCGCGATTCCGACCGCATCATCGGCCTTCTGGACTCCAAGACCCTCAAGGCCGAGCGCGGCGAGCAGATGGAAAAGCATCTGCTCCTGACGCGCTACGACGCCAACCGCGCCGAGCGCGGCGACATGCTCAAGGTCGACGATGTTCTGGAAATCCTGTCGATCCCGCTCCTCGGCATCATCCCCGAGAGCATGGACGTGCTGCGCGCCTCAAACGTCGGCGCGCCGGTCACGCTTTCCGACGACCGCAGCGCTCCGGCGCTGGCCTATTTCGATGCCGCGCGCCGGCTGAACGGCGAGTCGATCCCGGTCACGATCCCTGGCGAAAAGCGCGGCTTCTTCGGCAAGATCTTCGGGAGGAAGGCCGCATGAACATCTTCCGTTTCTTCGCCAAGTCCGATTCGGCCCCTGCGGCGCGCGAGCGATTGCAGGTGCTTCTCGCCCACGAGCGCGCCTCGACCGGCGACTCCGATCTGGTCAAGATTCTGCGCGACGAGATCATGACCGTCATCGCCAAGCACATGCAGATCGACAGCGACAAGGTCAGCGTCAAGATGGAACGGGGAGCCCAGGTCTCCACGCTCGCCGTTGACGTCGAAATCCCGTTCGACGCCGCAAAGAAGAAGAAAAAGGCGGCCTGACCGGCCGCCTGAAATGCGGATAGGCCGCGCCCTGATGGAAAGGAGGGACTACAAGTGACCCGACTGAAACTCCTCGAACGGCTGAAGACGCTGCAACAGATGCCCCCGCACGTGAAGCGGGACATCACCACCGTCAGCGCGATGCTCTCCACCGAGGCGCTCGCAAGGCATGTCGAGCTTTGTGAAATTGCCGCCGGCGTTCCGCCCATGGCCGATGGGCGTGCGGAGTCCGGACCGGTGAGAGCAAGCCTCAGGGCCTGAACCCGAGCCAGCGCCAATCATGGAGCCACCCGGCTGTCCCGAGGACCGCCCGGTGGCTTTTCTCGTTTCGCGCGTTGCTGTCGCACGCGGCTCCATTCATGCTAATGGCGCTCCATTCCGGAGGCAGGCATGAACGGACTTCCCTCGCTGGTCGCCAGCATGAATTGGAATCTTCTGCGGACGTTTCACGTCATCGCCGAGGAGAAGAGCATCACGCGCGCTGCGCAGCGCCTCGCGCTTCGTCAGCCCTCCGTGTCGCTCTCGCTGCAGCGGCTGGAGGAAACGCTGGGCGTCCAGCTCGTCGAGCGCAACAGCCGCAATTTCCTGCTGACCACGAATGGCGAGCTCGTCGCCAAGCATTGCGCCGAGATATTCCAGAGCGTCACGCGGTTGAGCGACCAGATCGCGGCAGACGAGGACGTCACCATCGGCCTGCTGCGGCTATCGATCGTCAGCCATCTGCAGTCGGCTCTCGTCGACGAATCCATCCGTCTTGCCCATGAGAGGCACCCGTCCGTGACCTGGCGCATCGACGTCGCCAACAGCAGCGACATCGTCCGGCAGGTGGCTCAGGAAGTGCTGCCGATCGGAATCTGCCTCTTGATGAAACCGGTCGTCGGGCTCGATTGCCGCCTCTTGTGCCGTGAGGATTTCGCTATTTTCTGCGGCCGGGAGCACCGCCTGTTCGGCAGCACCGACATATCGGTCGGCTCCCTCCAGCAGGAACCCTTCGTCGCCTTCACCTGCGCGACCGATGGCGGCGGCTTCGAGCCGATGGCCATGCTGCGCAGCGGCTCCGGCCTCGGCCAGCGCGTCGTCGGTTCCAGTTCCAACCTCGAGGAGGTCCGGCGCATGATCATGTCCGGACTCGGCATCGGCGTCCTGCCTGTCGCCGCCGTCGAGCAGGACGTCGCCTCCGGCACGATCTACCCCCTGCCGACGCTGGAGGGCATGATCGGCGCGGACGTCTACATGGTGACCAATCCGAATGTCGAGCTGCGCCCGGTCGAGCGCGTTTATCTCGGCATCGTCGATGAATTGCTGGCGCTCGCCGATCAGCCCTGACGGACCGCCAGCCGCGCGGCGGCAAGGTCGAGCAACGAGAAGCCGGCAGACTTGAAGAAGGTGATCTCTTCGTCGGAGGCCCGCCCGGAATGCTTTCCGGCGACGAGTTCGGCAAGGTCGGCCCTGATGTCGGCTTCGGAAATGAGCCCCGCCGACAAAGGCTGCGCCAGATCGCCGGCCTTCATCGCGCCGGGCCGAAAATCGACGAAAAGGCTTGCCGTCGTCACGAGCGCATCGTCACTCTCACGCATGTCGTCCTTGAATGCACCGATCAGGTCGACATGCGTTCCCGGCTTCACATGCGCGCCGCGGATCAGCGGCGCTGTGGAACTCGTCACCGAAGAGATCACGTCGGCAGCGGCAACGGCCCCGTCGAGATCGTCGGTGGCATGTGCGTCAATGCCCTCCGCAGCGAGCGCGGCCACGACAGCCTCGGCCTTTGCGGTATTGCGCCCATAGATTTCGATCCTCTCATAGGACCGCACGCTCGCATGAGCAGCGGCGACCTTGGCGGAAAGCTGGCCAGTGCCGACGACGAGAAGCCGCCTGGCATCTGGCCTTGCGAGGAAGCGTGCGGCGAGTGCCGAAGCGGCCGCCGTTCGGCGCGCCGTCAGTTCATCGCCTTCGATGATGGCTTGCAACCGGCCATCCGCGCCCGAGAAGAGCGCATAGCTTGCGTTGATCGTCGACAGACCCTTCGCGCCGTTTTCGGGGAAGAAGGTGACCAGCTTCACGCCAAGCGATTCGCCTTCCACCCAGGCCGGCATGACGAGAAGATTCGATGTGCCCCCACCCGGCATCGGGATCGCGATGCTGGAGCGTTCGGGTGACGTCACGCGCCCCGCCTTGAGCTCGGCCTCGATCGCATCGATCAGTTCCGGCCAGCCAAGCCGCTCCGCAAGCTCGTGTTCGCCAATCATCTGCATGCCTTTTTCCCTCAGTTCCGGTCCGCACGTTCAACGACGGCATGGAGAAGCACGTCAAGCCCCGCGCGGAAATCGGACGGTTCGCAATGCTCGCCATTGTTGTGGGTGATGCCGCCGCGGCACGGCGTGAACACCATTGCGGTCGGGCAGTGACGGGCCATGAAGTAGGCGTCGTGCCCTGCCTGGCTGGCGATGTCGCGCCAGCGGTAGCCAAGGCGGCCGGCATGTTCGCGCACGGAAGCGACGAGGCCCGCGTCGAAAATATCACCGCCCCACAGCCACTCGTCGACGATTTCCACGTCGCAGCCATTGCGCGCCGCCGCTTCGTGGAGCGAGCGGCGCATGCGCTCGGCCATCACCTTCGCCGTGGCCTGGTTTTCGTGCCGCACGTCGCACACGGCATCGGCCGTGTCGGACAAGATACCCGGCTTGTTCGGCCAGGCGGCGAGCCGGGCCGCCGTCGCCTTCCCGCCGGTCCCCGCATAGTCCATGCCAAGGTCGTCGACCGCCACGAGCCACCGCGCGCCGGCCGCGAGCGCATTGCGCCTGAGTTCCATCGGCCAGGGTCCGGTATGCGCCGTCTCGCCGGAAAAGCGCGCCAGCATTCCGTGGCTCGGGAAACCGCTGGTGACGACGCCGACCTCGTAGCCTTCCGCATCGAGGATGGGTCCCTGCTCGATATGCAGCTCGAAATAGGCATCGACCGGGCGGGGGCCGCATGCCGCTTCGCCGCGATAGCCGATCTTCTCCAGTTCGTCGCCGAAGCGCGAGCCATCGTCGCCGATACGGTCACGCACCCAGTCTGGCGCATAGGCGCCGACAAAGCAGCCCGACGCGACCATGGGCGGCGAATACCGGCAGCCTTCCTCATTCGTCCAGTCGACGATCTCGATCGGCCGACGTGTCACGTGGCCGAGATCGTTGAGCGTGCGGCAAAGCTCGAGCCCGGCGAGTACGCCGGCGATGCCGTCATAGCGGCCGCCATTGATCTGTGTGTCGAGATGGCTGCCGATGAGGATCGGGTCAGCGGTCGGATCGGTCCCCTCGCGCCGCGCGAAGATCGAGCCGACCTCGTCGACCGTCACGGCAAGTCCCGTCTCCTTGCACCAGGCGACGAACTGGTCGCGCATCTGGCGGTCGGCGTCCGACAACGTCAGCCGCGCCAGCCCGCCGGGCCGGCCGACACCGATTTCGGCCGAACGTTCGATCGTGGCCCAGAAGCGCTCGAGGGACATGCATGCATCAGGCGTGAAGCTCATCTTCATCCTCTTGGAAAAACTTGGAATGGGAAACGGCTGGACCGTCAGAAGATCAGGTGCGGCAGGTCCGTGACGAACCAGGGAAAGAACACCAGAAAGACGAGCACCCCGATCATCACGCCAAGGAACGGCATCAGATAGCCGAAGGCACGCGACATCGGGATGCCGCCGACCCGGCAGGCCGCCATCAGGTCGATGCCGAGCGGCGGCGTGTTGGCGCCGATCGCAAGGTTGATCGTGAGGAGGATGCCGAAATAGACCGGATCGATGCCGTAGAGCCGCAGGATCGGCAGGAACACCGGCGCAAGCACGAGGATGATCGCGATCGATTCCATGAAGGTGCCGAGCACCAGAACCACCGCCATCATCAGCAAAAGCGCGATCGTTGCGCTGTCCGTGAAGCCCGAGATCGCATCGACGGCGATCTGCGGCACCTGTTCGGCCGCGAGGATCCAGCCGAAGATCGAGGCACTGGCGATGACAATCAGGATCGCTCCCGTCATCTCAGTCGTCTGGCGCAGCAGATTGCCGATCAGGGGGAAGGTCAACTCGCGATAGATCAGGCCGCCGACGATGATCGCGTAGAGAACGCCGATGCCCGCCGCTTCCGTCGGCGTGAAGAACCCGCCGCGAATGCCGCCGACGATGATGATGGGCGCCAGCAATGCCAGGAAGGACCCGCGCAGCGCGCTCCAGAACTCCTGCCAGGAGAAGGCGTCGCCGCCTTTCCAGCCATTCTTGCGCGAGATAACATAGGCGACGACCATCAGTCCGGCGCCGAGCAGGATGCCGGGAATGATCGAGGCGATGAAGAGCTGCCCGATCGAGGAATTGGTCGCCGTTCCGTAGACGATCAGAACGATCGAGGGCGGGATGACCGTTCCGAGCGAGCCGGCGGTGCCGAGCAGCGAGGCGGAGAAGCCCTCGTTATAGCCGCGCGCCTTCATCGCCGGCAGCATCATCGTGCCGATCGCGACGACGTCGGCGACGCCGGAGCCCGAGAGCGAGCCGAAAAGCATGCACGCCGCGACCATGACGATGGCAAGGCCGCCGGTCGTGCGTCCCACAATCGCCGAGCACAGCCGCACGATGCGCGGCGCCAGCCCTCCATGGACCATCAAGAGGCCCGCGAGCAGAAAGAGAGGAATCGCGAGAAGCGTAAAGGAATCGATGCCTGCGACCGCGCGCTGCGCAACGACGATCATCGGCGCGAGATCGGCGACGAGAATGTAGACGACCGAGGCAAGGCCGAGCGCGACCGCGATGGGTGCGTCGATCAGGACGAGCGCCACGAAGACGCCGAGAAGGAGCAAGAGTTCGAATGTCATGTCGTCAATCCCTGGCCAGGATGCGGCCGAGAACGGCGAGTGCGGAAAGCGAGCAGCAGATCGGCAGCGCGAGATAGGCCAGCCCGACCGGCCAGCGCAGTGCCGTCGTCATGTTGCCCCAGGTGTGGCGGGTGATGTCGAAGCCGGTCTTGGCGAGGATCACCAGGAAGGCGACCGAAGCGAGCGCAGCGACCAGCCGCGCGACCCTTCGCGCGCCTTCGCTCTTCACGATCAGCGGCAGGATTCCCGCTTCGAAATGCGTGCCGCGCGCAAAGGCGGCGATCGCGCCGATGAAGGTCACCCAGATCAGGAGAAGGCGTGGCAGTTCTTCGGCCCAGAACGGCGTCTGTCCGAGGACGTACCGCGCGCCGACGACATATATGACGATCACGGTGAATGCGACGACGCCCACCGATCCGGCAAAGAGCGCCGCGCTGTCGAGCAGTCCTACCGCGCGCGAAACGCCGGATTTCGTTTCAGACTTTTCCACCATCCTCGCGTCCCGTCCTGGCGGTTGGAGGTATCTTGATGTCGGCGCGGCAAAGCGAGCATTCGTCGCAATAGGCGGCGACCACGACCCACTCCTCCGAGATCACCTCGACCGTATGGTCGAGCCCTGGCGCCAGGCGCACGGCGGAGCCTTCGCGCAGGTGATACTCCCTGCCGCCCGCCCGAAGGATCGCTTCGCCCTTGAGCGTCAGCGTCACCTCGTCGCGCGGATGGGAATGCGCAATGCTCTTCGCGCCGCGCTTTCCGGTCGTGACGGCGAACTTGATGAAGCCCTCGCCGCGTTCCTTCGGCGAGAACAGCACCTTCTGCTGGAAATCGAAGAGCTGGACGGGTTCGATCCCGTCCAGTTCGATGATTTCGCAAACCAGATCGCTCACTGGCGGTAAGCCTCGATGGCCGACATCAGCTCGGGACCGAAGGTCTCGGCCTGCGCTTCCCAGATCGGCTGCGCGGCCTTGATGAAGGTGGCCTTGTCGACCTCGTTGACCTGCATGCCCTTTTCCTCGAGCTCTGCGATCACTTCGGCGCTTGCCGAGCCGACCATCTCGCGCTGCTTGTCGCGCCAGGCCTCGGCGGCCGCCTGCACGATCGGCTGGTCCTCAGCCGAAATCTGGTCCCAGACCGACTGCGAGATCACGAGGGAAGCTGCGCCCCACACGTGCTCGGAAAGGGACAGGTAGTCCTGCACTTCGTAGAAGGACGAGCCGAGGATGATCGAGACAGGGTTTTCCTGCGCATCGAACACACCCTGCTGGAGCGCGGAATAGAGTTCGCCGAAGGCGAGCGGCGCGGGCTCGGCGCCGAACGCCTGGAAAGTCGCGAGACGAATCGGATCGGGCGTCACGCGGATCTTGAGGCCGGCGAGATCGGCCGGCGTCTCGATCGGACCGCGATTGTTGGTGATATTGCGGTAGCCGTTTTCCCACCAGGCGAGGTTGACGATGCCCTTATCCGCCAAAAGCGCGGCAAGCTGGTCTCCGAATTCGCCGTCGAGCGCCTCGAAGGCGATTTCGCGCGAGGACCAGGCATAGGGCATCTCGATGATGCCCAGCTTGGGCTCGATCGACTGGAAGGATCCGCTGCCGATGATGGCGGCCTGAACCGAGCCAAACTGCAATCCTTCGATCACTTCGGTTTCGGTGCCGAGCTGGCCGGACGGGAAGATGCTGATCTCGACCCGGCCGTCGGTTTCGGCGGCGACCTGCTCGGCGAAGCCGAGCGCGGCCTGATGCCAGCTATGGCTTTCGGCAAGCACGTGGCCGAGACGGATTTCGACATCGGCGGCGTGCACCGGCGCGGTGGACAGAAAAGCGGCGGCGATTGCGCTGCCGAGAATGTTCTTGGCCTTGAAGGGCATGTTCATGATGGGGTTCCTCGCTCATCAAATAGGCAGCGAAGGATTACGCCCGATTGTTGGTCACGACAAATAGGTGTGCCCTATGCAAAAGATTTGCGAAAGCGAAATCGCGAGCCGTGGGAAATCGACGGCTAGCCGCCGTCAGATGTATTTGAGACCCTTGGCGGCCAGCCTCTCACGCATCTTGTAGATGTCGAGCCCAAGTTCGCCTGCAGCCATGCGGGTGCGCTTCTCGTCTTCCGCCGCGACGCGCGCCTCTGCCTTGTCGGCGATCTCCCCGGCAGCCTCCCGCCGCACGACGCAAACCCCGTCATCGTCGGCGACGATCACGTCCCCCGGATTGACCGACGCGCCCGCGCACACCACCGGCACGTTGACCGAACCAAGCGTTTCCTTGACCGTCCCTTGCGCGAAAATCGCCTTCGACCAGACGGGGAACCGCATCTGCGTCAGGTCCGCGACGTCCCGCACGCCGGCATCGATCACGAGCCCCTTGCAGCCGCGCGCCATCGCCGACGTGGCGAGAAGATCTCCGAAATAGCCGTCCTCGCAGGGGCTGGTGGGCGCGAGCAGCAGGATGTCGCCAGCCTGCAACTGCTCGATCGCCACATGGATCATCCAATTGTCGCCGGGCGGCGCCGAGATCGTCACCGCGCTCCCAGCGATCCGCGCGCCGCAATAGATCGGCCGCATATGGCTGGCGAGAAGCCCCGTCCGGCCCTGCGCCTCGTGCACCGTCGCGACGCCGCAGGCGGCCAGCCGCTCGATGACGCTGTCCTTGGCCCGCTCGATAGTCTGTACGACGACGCCCATCACACCCGTCCCGTTCGATCCGGGCCTAGAGATGCGCCGCGCAGCACCAGCGCTCAATGAAATAATCGGCCGATCCGCATAAGCGACGCCTATGCGCCGTCGATGGAGCCGATCATCAGCGCGATGCGATCAGCGGCGAACCGGCTGCGCGAGACCTGGATCGGGCGTCCACCCTGTGCGTTCACCGCCTCGACCATCAGCACCGGCGCGCCTTCGGCAAGTCGCAGCGCCTCCGCATCGCGCGACGACGCTCGCCGCGCGGTGATCCGCATCGAAGCGCGGACGTAATCTCCCATACCGACCGCTTCGACCGACTTCGATATCGACCCCGTCGCACGAAGGAGCGCGCCGATCTCTGGAACGCGCGCTTCATTGGCGAAGCGGCGCACTGAACGGCAGGTCGCGAAGCGCCACCGTCTTTCGTATTGTTGTCATGAGAATCGTCTAGCCCGACGCCTCTTCGCGATGAGATTGGACCTATGCGCTACGCAATCTACTTCACCCCCGGTGAAACCGACCCGCTGACACGCGCAGCCGAGCGCTGGATCGGCCGCAGCGCCTTTTCCGATGCGGGGCACGCGCCGCTCGACGCCGACCTCGCCTTTCACACCGCCTCGGCGCGCCGCTATGGCTTCCACGCGACGATGAAGGCCCCTTTCCGCCTGCCCCCCCACCGCAGCGAGCCCGAGCTCATCGACGCGTTCGACCGCTGGACCGCTGCGCGCGATCCCTTCGTCGGCCCGCGCCTCGTCATCGGCCAGATCGACGGCTTCTTCGCGCTCGTGCCGGAAGTCCGCAGCACCGATATCGAAGCGCTCGCCCGGGACCTGACCGTCGATTTCGACGCCTTTCGCGCATCCCCCAGCGAGGCGGAGATCGCGCGGCGCAATCCCGAAAACCTGACCACCCGTCAGGTCCGTCATCTGCATGAGTGGGGCTATCCCTACGTGATGGAGGATTTCGGCTTCCACATGACGCTGACCGGCCGCGTCGCCGGAGAGGAAGCGCTACGCCTTCGCCGGCGCCTCGACGCGCATTTCGGCTTCCTTCTCGATGCGCCCGTCGCATTTGCCTCGCTCGCGCTTTTCGTCGAACCGGAGCCGGGCGCTCCCTTCACGGTCCGGGCCTTCCGCCCGCTCGGCCGAAACCTTGCACGAAAGACTGCCTGACATGCCCACCGAAACCAACTTCTCCAATGCCCGCATCGTCCTTGCCGACAGGATCGTCGAAGGCTCGGTGCGCATCGTCGACGGACGCATCGCCGACATCGACGCCGGCGCTAGCCGCACTGGCGAGGATTTTGGCGGGGACTACCTCCTGCCTGGCCTGGTCGAACTTCACACCGACCATCTCGAAGGCCATTTCGCGCCCCGTCCCGGCGTGCGCTGGAACGCCGTCGCCGCCGTCCAGGCGCATGACGCGCAGATCGCCACCTCGGGCATCACCACCGTCTTCGATTGCCTGCGCATGGGCTCCGACGAGGATGGCGGCTTCGCGCCCGGCGAGATGCGGCTTCTGGCCGACGCCATCGAAACCGCGCAGGCCGACGGCCGCCTGCGCGCCGACCATTTCCTGCATCTGCGCTGCGAGGTCTCCTCGCCGGACGTGCTCGCTTCGTTCGAGGGCTTCCGCGACGACCCGCGCGTCCGTATCGCCTCGCTGATGGACCACGCGCCGGGCCAGCGCCAGTTCCAGACGATGGGTCAGTACACGCTCTACTACAAGACCAAGCGCGGCCTCACCGACGACCAGTTCGAGCGCTTCGTGACGCAAAGGCAGGAGCAGTCCGCACGTTATTCGGCGCCGCACCGACGCGCCATCGGCGAGCATTGCCGCGCCGCTGGCGTCACGCTCGCCAGCCATGACGATGCGACGCTTGCCCATGTCGACGAGGCTGTCGGGGACGGCGTGCGGCTGGCCGAGTTCCCGACCTCCGTCGAAGCCGCCCGCGCCTCGCACGAGGCCGGCATGAGTGTCCTGATGGGCGCGCCCAACGTCGTGCGCGGCGGCTCGCACTCCGGCAACATCGCCGCGCGCGATCTCGCCGAGGCCGGCATCCTCGACGTGCTGTCGTCTGACTACGTGCCGTCAAGCTTGCTGCAGGCGGCGTTCCGGCTGGCCGAGGAGGTCGACAAGATTTCGTTGCCGCAGGCGGTCGCGCTGGTCTCCGCCACCCCCGCCCGCACCGTCGGCATGGAGGATCGCGGCCAGATCGAGGCCGGCCGCCGCGCCGATCTCATCCGCGTCGACAACATGGCCGGCCTGCCGGTCGTCCGCTCCGTCTGGCGCGAGGGCAGGCGCGTCGCATGATGCCCGCAGACCCAATCGAGGGCGGTTGCTTCATTGCCGTCGTCGGCCCGAGCGGCGCTGGCAAGGATTCCGTCATGCGCGTTGCGAGCGAGGCGCTGGCAGCCAATCCTCGCGTCCATTTCATCCGCCGGGTCATCACACGTCCTTATGACGCGGTCGGCGAGGACCACCAGCCCGCCGACGAGGCGACGTTCGAGGCGATGCGAGAGGCGGGCGGCTTTGCGCTGCACTGGCAGGCGCACGGCAACAGCTACGGCATTCCCGCCGAAGCCGACGCGATGGTGGCAATGGGCCACGCTGTGATCGCCAATCTCTCGCGCACGGTGCTTGCCGATCTTCCCGGCCGCTACCGCCGCCCGCTTGTCGTCGAGATTACCGCTGCGCCTCAGATCCTTGCCCGCCGCATCGCTGCGCGCGGGCGCGAAAGTGAAGCGGAAATCGCAATCCGCCTTGGCCGCAAGGTGGTGATTGAGCCCTTCCCCGGCACCATCGTCATCGACAATGGCGGGCGTCTCGAAGACGCCGGGCGCGCCTTCGCCGACCTGATCCGAAACGCCTTGTCCTGATTCAGTCGTCAGGCGCCACGAAGGCCCTCAGCAATTCAAACTGCCCGCACGCCATGGCTCGCCCGTCTATAGTTCGCAGGCCGCACGCCCGCGCGGCGGCAAGAAACTGTGTCACCGTGGGCTCTGTTATGGCATCGGCGGCGAACGCGCCGGTTGGCAGCGTCGCGACGAGCTCCGGCGAAAACGCGCTGCCGGGCGCATAGTCCATGCCCAGCGGTGTCGCATTGATCGCGATGTCATAGCTGTCGAGGCTTTCGGGCAGACCCGTCACCACCTCGATTCCTGTGCCCGCCAGACGGCGCGCCAGCGCACCGACCTCGTCATCTGATCGCGACCAGATCGCCAGTCGCCGACCGCCGCGCTGTGCAAACTCGAAGGCGATCGCGGTTCCCGCCGCGCCCGCGCCGGCCAGGACGGCGGACTTGCCGAACGGTTCGAAGCCGGCGGCCCGCGCGCCGTTCCAGAATCCCGCGCCGTCCGCCATGTCGCCGAAAAGGCGCCCGTCCGGATTGCGGCGAACGGCATTGACGCTCTCCAGAGCTCGCGCCGTCGGCCCGGCTTCATCGACCATCGTCAAGAGCGCACGCTTGTGCGGCAGCGTAGCGACGAAGCCGTCACAGTTCTCCGCCTCGCGCACCATCGCCACGAAACCGGCAAGCGTATCGACGCTGACCTCAAGCGGCACCATGATGCGGTCGATGCGCCGCTCGGCGAAGTATCTGTTGAACAGCGTCGGCGAACGTACCTGCGCGATCGGCGTTCCGATCATGAAGACGACGCGCGTGGCTGCCGTAACGATGCCTTGGTTCATGGCGAAATTGTCCTCCTCCTGCTTGACGCCGACAGCCATAATCCATAACAGGCGAAATATTGAAGATTTTTCTGCGCGTTGGAGGAGAATGCGTGTTCGGGCGGAAAACCTCTGATTCCGATACGGTCGTGCGCCTGCTCGCCGCGCAGGTCCGCCGCGACATCTCGGTTGGTCTGCTTGCGCCCGACGCGAAGCTGAAAATCGACGAGTTGCGCCAGCGCTATGGCGGCTCGGCCCATTCCTTCCGCGAGGCGCTGACCCAGCTTGCCAGCGAGGGCCTGGTCGAGGCGAGCGCGCAGCGCGGCTTTCGCGTGGCCTCGGCCACCCAGACCGATCTGGAGGACATAACCCGCCTGCGCGCAGAGATCGAGACGCTTGGCCTCGGCTGGTCGATCAAGCATGGCGACCTGCGGTGGGAGAGCGAGGTGCTCGCCGCTTTCCACACCTACGCACGCCTGTGCGCGCAGGCCGATACGGATCGGTCCGCGCTTGCCATCGAGTGGGACGAGGCCGGTCGCCAGTTCCACGGCACGCTCGTTTCCGCCTGTCGCTCGCCGCGCCTGATCGAATTTCAGGACCGGCTCCATGCGCAAAGCCGCCGCTTCCGCTACGCCGCGCTGGTCGAGGGCCGGATCGATCTTTCCGCCGAGACGCATGCGCTGCGCAACGTCGTCGAAGCATCCATCGCGCGCGACGCGGGCGCAGCGAGCGCTGCGCTCTCGCAACACATTCTCAGCGTTCTCGAGCGCTGAGACCGGCCATCTCGGCCAATCAAGGAAAGCACCAGTCTCAGGGAGGAATATCCATGCTTTCGATCACACGCAGAACCTTCGGCGCCCTTGCCGCCGCCACGATGCTGATGGGCGCGGGCGCTGCCAGCGCCGAGCCGATCAAGGTCGGCATCCTGTCGTTGACCTCGCACTCGCCGTCGATCATTGCCGAAGGCAAGGGCTATTTCGACGAAGCCGGCCTCGAGGTCGAGTTCGTTCCGTTCCAGGCTGCCCAGCCCATGGCCGTCGCGATTGCGTCGGGCGACGTCGATTTCGGCCTGACCGCCATGACCGCCGGCCTCGTCAGCCTTTCCGAGCGCGGCGCAGTCAAGATCATCGGCGGCGCGCTGCAGGAAACCGCCCAGATCGAGGGCCAGAAGATCCTCGTATCCAAGGCCGCGCATGAAGCGGGCCTTACCACCCCGGCAGACCTCGAAGGCAAGCGCTTCGGCATCACGACGGCGGGCTCCTCATTCCACTACATGGCGCACAAGATCGCCGACAAGGAAGGCTTCGAGCGCTCGACGATGGAACTCGTGCCGCTCAACGGCGTGCCGGCTGTCATCGCCTCGCTTCGCTCGGGCCAGATCGACGCGTGGTCGATCGTGCCCAACATCGCCTCGGGCCTCGTCAAGAGCGGAGACGTGTTCGAGATCGGCTCCATCGCCGTTTATGTCGAGGACTATCAGGTGACGACGATCTTCACCTCGACCGAGATCGCCGAGAACAATGGCGAACTCGTCGAAGAATTCCTCGCCGCGTTCTCCAAGGGCGCCGATGACTACAACGCCGCCTTCGTCGACAAGACGATGTCTGAAGAGGAAAGCGCCGAGATCGTCGCGATGATCCATGAATGGGTCTACACCGACCGGCCGCTGGCCGAGGCCGACCCGGCGATCCGCGCCGGCGCGATGCGCATCAACGAGAATGCGAAGCTGAACGTGGCGAGCATCGAGGACCAGCTCGAATGGTTCAAGTCCGAAAACCTCGTTCCCCAGGACGCCTCGATCGAGAATCTGGTCGACACGAGCTTCGTCGAGACCTTCTGATCTCCCAAGGCTGCCGGTCCTGAGCGTTGCGCTCGGGGCCGGCTCGACCCGAAGAGCCATTCTGCGCAACCCGAGGAGCCGATCATGGATCTTGTGATCGATAACATCACGCATCGCTACGGCCAGACCGACGTGCTCGAGAACATCAATTTCGAGCTGAAGAGCGGTGAGATCGTCTGCATCATCGGCCCGTCGGGCTGCGGCAAGTCCACGCTCCTTCGCTTCATCGGCGGGCTGGAGCGGCCGACCTCCGGCCGCGTCCTGATCGCCGGCGAGCCGCCTGCGGGCTCGCTCAACCCGCTCACCTACATCTTCCAGGATTTCGCGCTGCTTCCGTGGCGCACGGTGGAGGGCAATGTCAGTCTCGTCCTCGAAGATCACGGCATCCGCGGCGACAAGGCCGAGGCCGTCATTGAGGATGTGCTTCGCCGCACCAAGCTGTCGGATTTCCGCAAGGCCCTGCCGCGCCAGCTCTCCGGCGGCATGAAACAGCGCGTGGCGATCGCCCGCGCGCTTTCGGTCAACCCCGCCGTCATGCTGATGGACGAGCCGCTCTCCGCGCTCGACAGCCAGACCCGCGAGCTTCTGCTCGACGATCTGGTCGAGCTGTGGTCGCGCGAGAAGTTCTCCGCCTGCTACGTCACCCACAACCTGGCCGAGGCCGTCCGGCTTGGCCATAAGATCATCGTCCTGTCGCGCCGTCCCGGCCGCATCCGGCAGGTCGTCGAGATCAACATGCCGCTGGCCGAGCGTGCCGGCCGCCTCGCCGAGCTGGAAGAAACCCAGCGTCACCTGTGGAATCTGATGCGCGACGAAGCGCGCGCCGCCGACATGGAGTTGGCCGATGTCGCTTGACACCATGAACTCGACCCACCCCGCCGAAGTCCCGCAAAAGCGTGTCATTGCGCCTTCCGGCGCCAAGCCTGTGCCGTTCCGCGGCGGCGGCTTCAAGACGCGCAAATTCGGCTATGTCGGGCCGCTCGTCTTCATCGTCATCATCGCGATCTGGGAGTTCGGCTCGCAGTCCGGCATCATCAGCCCGATCGCGCTGCCCGCCCCGTCGGAGGCCTTCGGCGCGATCCAGGACCTTGTGCGCACCGGCCAGCTATGGACCCATCTTCAGGCGAGCCTTTACCGCCTCTCGGTCGGCTGGTTCTTCGGCTCGATGCTGGGCGTGACGGTGGGGCTTGCGATCGGCCTCTTCTCGGTCGCCCGCGCCGGCATCTCGCCCATCGTCTCGGCGCTTTTCCCAATTCCGAAGATCGCGCTCCTGCCGCTCTTCATCGTCTGGTTCGGCATCGGCGAAGGCTCGAAGGTCGCGACGATCCTGTTCGGCACCTTCTTCCCAACCGTCATCGCCACCTATGGCGGCGTCGACAATGTCGACCGCAACCTGATCCGCATGGGCCAGTCCTTCGGTCTGTCGTGGCTGTCGATCGTGCGCAAGATCATCATCCCCGGCGCGCTGCCGGCGATCCTGTCGGGCTTCCGCATCTCCGCCTCGATCGCGATCGTGCTGCTCGTCGCGGCAGAGATGATCGGCGCGCAATACGGCATCGGCGCCTACATCCTCATGGCCGGCGCGATCTTCGCGACCGACCAGCTCATCGCCGGCGTCGCGATGCTCTCCATCCTCGGCCTCACCATCGGCTGGCTGATCGGTAAGGCCGAGCAGTATTTCCTCAACTGGCGCACCTGACGGACCTGACATGACCAAGCGAGTGGAAGCCGATTACGACGTCGTCGTGTGCGGCGGCGGGGCGGCCGGCGTTGCCGCGGCCATCGGCGCGGCGAAGGCAGGCGCGAAGGTCTGCCTCGTCGAAAAATACGGGTTCCTTGGCGGCGCGGCGACGACCTCGCAGGTCTATGCCTATTGCGGCCTCTTCCAGCAGGGCCGCGAGCCGGTGAAAGCCGTCGGCGGCGTCGGCGAGGAGGTCGTCGGCGAACTTCGCAAACACGGCCTCGACGGCGAAGCCTTCCGTTCGGAAACGACCGGCAACTGGATCGTCCTCCTCGACGGGGAAGTCCTGAAATTCGCACTCGACAATCTCGTCCGCCGCTACGGCATCGACGTCAGGCTCCACACCCGCGTCGCCTCCGTCGCCCGCACGGCGGACCGGCTCGAAGCCGTCACGCTCGCCGGCATGGGCGGGCGCAGCCGTGTCGTCGCCGAAGCCTTCGTGGATGCGTCGGGCGATGCCAATCTCGCCATGCTCGCCGGCGTTTCGTTTCGCACCGGCGATGCCGAAGGCAAGTTGCAGGCACTGACGATGCCGATCCGGGTCGGCGGCATTGCGCCCGATCTCGACATCGACCGCAAGGCGCTGCAGGCGGCCATCGCGCGCTACAACCAGAACGGCGCGCATCCCATCCAGCGCACCGATGGCGGCATCATCATCCGCCTCCCGCTCTCGCACGACATGTGGTGGATGACCGTCGATGTCGGCCTGCCGGACCTTTCCTCCGAAAGCTTCACGGTGGCCGAGATGGAAGCTCGCGCCCGTGCCAACGACTATGTCGCCATGCTCAAGCGCGACATGCCGGGTTTCGAGCGCGCCTATCTCGTCGCCACGGGGCCGCAGATCGGCGTGCGCGAGACGCGCCATCCCGCCGCGCGCTACGAGATGACCGGCGAGGACGTCGTCTCCGGCCGCCTGCGCGAGGACGGCATCGCCCGCGCCGCCTGGCCGATAGAGCTCCATGGCGAGGCCGGCAAGCCGAGCTACACGTCGATCGGCGGCGCGGGCTACTGCCACGTTCCCTACGATTCGATCCGCGCCAAGGGCCTCGACAATCTGTGGTATGGCGGTCGCGTCATCGGCGCCGATCCGCATGCCTACGGCTCGATACGCGTCATGGGCACGGCGTTTGCCACCGGCCAGGCTGCCGGCGTCGCGGCCGCCGATCATGTCGACGCGGACCACCGCAACGACGCACGCAGCGTTCAGGCGCGCCTCGCCGAGCAGGGCGCCCTCGTCTAGAGCACGAGGCGCGTTATGCCGGCAGGCCCGTTTCGAATGTGACAGCCGGACTCTCGCAAGGGATACCTCTCCGACGTTTTGGTTAGGGAGGAAAGACCAATGGGCGCACGCAATCTCGAGGAGGTGCTGCGGCAGAGCGGCGACACGGTCGGCCTTCTGCGCAATTCCAGGATCGGCATGTATGTCTATCCGGTCGTCGCCGCCGAGTTCACCAACTGGCGCGACGAACAGCGCGCCTGGCGCGATTCCGCCGTGCTCTTCGACCAGTCGCACCATATGGCCGAGCTGATGGTTGAAGGCCCCGATGCCGGTCCGTTTCTCGAGGGCTTGTCGATCAACTCTTTCAAGGGGTTCACCGTCGACAAGGCCAAGCATTATGTACCGGTTGGTCCATCGGGTCATGTCATCGGCGATGTGATCCTCTTTCATCTCGACGAGAACCAGTATCTGCTCGTCGGCCGCGCGCCGACCGTCAACTGGGTCGAGTACAATGCCTCGCTCGGCAAGCATGACGTCAAGGTCACCCGCGACGACCGCTCTCCCTCCCGTCCCGACGGCAAGAAGGTCGACCGGCGCCACTACCGCTTCCAGATCCAGGGGCCAAATGCCACCTCGATCCTCGAGAAGCTGAATGGCGGGCCTATCCCCGAGATCAAGTTCTTCAACATGGACCGGATCAACATCGCCGGCCGCAAGGTGCGCGCGCTGCGCCACGGCATGGCCGGCGCGCCCGGCCTGGAGATCTGGGGACCCTACGAAGAGAAGGACGAGATCCAGGCCGCCATCATCGAGGCCGGCAGGGGGCACGACCTCTACCAGGTCGGCAGCCGCGCCTATTCGACCAACACGCTCGAATCCGGCTGGATCCCCTCCCCCCTGCCCGCGATCTATTCCGGCGAGGAGATGCGCGCCTATCGCGAATGGCTGCCGGCCAACGGCTACGAGGCGACCGGTTCGATCGGCGGCTCCTACGTCTCCGGCAATATCGAGGACTACTACACGACGCCCTATGAACTCGGTTACGGCTTCTACGTGAAGTTCGACCACGACTTCGTCGGCCGCCAGGCGCTGGAGAAAATGGACCCGAAGACGCAGCGCAAGAAGGTCACCTTCGAGTGGAACGACGAGGATGTGATGAAGATCATCCATTCGAGTTTCCGCAACGGCGAGGAAAACTACAAGTGGATCGACCTGCCCCAGCCGAACTATGCCTCTTCGTCCTTCGACCGGGTCCAAAGGGACGGCAAGCTCGTGGGCCTTTCCATGTTCAACGGCTATTCCTTCAATGAGCGCGCGATGCTTTCGCTCGGCATTGTCGATCAGGATGTGAATGTCGGCGACGTGCTGACCCTCGTTTGGGGCGAGCCCGATGGCGGCTCCGGCAAGACCTCGACCGAGCGCCACAAACAGGCGGAAATCCGCGTCCGCGTCTCGCCCGTCCCCTATGCCCGCGAGGCGCGCGAGAACTACGTGGACAGCTGGCGCACGCGCTCGAGCTGAACCCGTCTCACACGCACAGTAGGCAAAGCTTATGCCGCCGGTCCGCCTTTCGATTGGTGGTTGCGGAGCGTCCCCGATACGCCGAGACTGGGGTCCGGTGGCCGCGCCTGGCGGCCGGCCCAAGGGAGGAAAAAGAATGAAGACGAAGATGATGTTTGCCACGATTCTGGCCGCCGGCCTGTCGTGGTCGGTGCACTCGCATGCGCAGGAAACCGTCAAGATCGGCGTCATCCTGCCCTATTCGGGCCCGTTCGCGGACGCCGCCAACCAGTTGCAGGCCGGCATCGACCTCTACATCGCCGAGCATGGAAACGAGGTCGCCGGAAAAACGATCGAGCTGGTCAAGAAGGACACTGGCGGCCCGGCCCCGGATGTCGCCCAGCGCCTTGCACAGGAACTCGTCGTGCGTGACGGAGTCGACATCATCGCCGGCTTCGCGCTCACGCCCGAAGCCCTCGGCGCAGCCCCGATCGCGACCGAGGCGCAAAAGCTGATGGTCGTCATGAATGCGGCGACCTCGATCGTCACCGAGCAGTCCGACTACATCGTGCGCACCGGCGTGACGATTCCGCAGCTCAACACCGTCCTGGGCCAGTGGGCGTTCGAATCCGGCGTCAAGGAAGCCTATACGCTCGTCGCCGACTACGGCCCGGGCCATGATGCCGAGAAGGCGTTCGCCGCAGGCTTCACTGAGGCGGGCGGCAAGATCATCGGCGCCGACCGCACGCCGGTCGCCAATCCCGATTTCTCCGCCTTCGTCCAGCGCGTGCGCGACGCCAATCCCGAGGCCGTCTACATCTTCGTGCCAGGTGGCGCGCAGCCCGCCGCCATCGGCAAGGCACTGGTCGATCGCGGCCTCGCCCCGCCGGACACCAAGATCTTCGCGCAAGGCGAACTCACCCACCCAGAAGCGCTCGAAAGCATGGGTGACACCGCGCGCGGCATCATCACGACCTACCACTACTCGCTCGAGCGCGACGACCCGCTCAACAACGAGTTCCGCGAAGCCTATCGCGAGGCCAATGGCGGCCGCTCGCCCGACCTGTTCTCGATCGGCGGCTATGACGGCATGCACCTGATCTACGAGGCGCTGAAGAAGACCGAAGGCGACACTTCCGGCGATGCGCTGGTCGAGGCCGCGAAGGGCATGGCCTGGGACAGCCCGCGCGGGCCGATGTCGATCGACCCGGAAACGCGTGACGTCGTCCAGACCGTCTACATTCGCGAGGTGCAGGAGGTCGACGGCGAATTGCAGAATGTCATCATCGACGAAATCCCCGAGGTCAAGGACCCGCTCCACGGCAAGCAGTGACTGCAATCGACCGGGCCGCGCCTAGATGACCAACATCGTCATCGTTCTGTTCGACGGGTTCGCCTTCGGGATGCTTCTGTTCGTCCTGTCCGTGGGCCTGTCGGTGACGCTGGGCATGATGAACTTCATCAACCTCGCGCACGGCGCCTTTGGCATGCTTGGCGGCTACGTCACCGTGCTCGTCATGCGCCAGTTCGGTCTCCCCTTCATTCTGGCGCTGCCGGTGGCATTCCTCGCCGCCGCGCTCGCCAGCATCGTTATCGAACGCACCCTGTTTCGCCGGCTCTACCGGGCCGGCGAACTCAACCAGGTCCTCTTCACGATCGGCATGGTTTTCGTCGCGACGGCGGCGGCGACCTATTTCTTCGGCACGGTTCAGCAGCCGATCCGCCTGCCTGCATGGCTGCGCGGCACGGTCGAGATCGGCGGCATCCGCTTCGGCACCTACCGGCTCTTCCTCATCGCCATCGCCCTTGCCATCACCGCGCTCCTCGTCTTCGGAATCGAGCGCACGCGTCTCGGCGCGCAGATCCGGGCCGCCGTCGACAATCAGCGCGTCGCGCAGGGACTCGGCCTCAATGTCGAGCAGATCTTCGGCATCACCTTCGCGCTCGGCAGCGGACTCGCCGGCCTCGGCGGCGCGCTCGCGATCGAGATCGTCGGTCTCGACCCTTCCTTCGCCTTCCACTACCTCGTCTACGTGCTGATCGTGGTTTCCGTCGGAGGCCTCGGCTCCATCACCGGCTCCTTTGTCGGGGCCGCGCTCCTCGGCATCGGCGACGTCGCGGGCAAGTATTTCGTGCCCGAAATCGGCTCCTTCCTGATCTATCTGATCCTCGTCGCCGTCCTCTTGTGGCGGCCACTCGGCTTGTTCGGAAGGCGGTGAGGGAGATGCCCATGACGACCCTCAACCGCACAACTGCCCCCCACACCTGGCTTGCCCGCCAGAGCCGCTGGTCCTGGTTCGAGGTCGCCTTCTGGATGGCGACGCTCCTGCCCTTCTTCCTGTTCCCGACCTACCTGACCCTGGCGAGCCAGATCGCCATCGCCGCCCTCTTCGCCATCTCAGTCGACCTGATCCTCGGCTATGCCGGCATCGTCACGCTCGGCCATGCGCTGTTCTTCGGCCTCGGAGCCTATTCCGTCGGGCTCCTGAGCGCGCGGCTCGGATGGGGCGAGCCGATTTCCAGCCTCGCCTTCGCCGGCCTCGTGGCTGGTCTCGTCGGCTTCGTGGCGAGCTACCTGATCGTGCGCGTCCAGCATCTCGCCCTCATCATGGTCACGCTCGGCCTTGGCTTCCTCGGCTATGAACTCGCCAATGCGATGACATGGCTGACCGGGGGAACGGACGGCCTGCGCGGCGTCAGCACCTGGCAGATCTTCGGCACGTTCCGTTTCGACCTGTGGGGCTACACCGCCTACACCTATTCGCTGGTCGTGCTGTTCCTCGGCCTCCTTGTCAGCCGGACCATCGTCAACTCGTCCTTCGGCCTTGCGCTGCGCGGCATCCGCGAAAACGTCAAACGCATGCCGGCCATCGGCTCGGACCATTCCTGGCACCTGCGCAAGATCTACACGATCTCCGCTGCGCTGGCGGGCATAGCGGGCGGGCTTCTGACGCAGACCACCAACACGGTCGGGCTCGACGTCCTGAGCTTCCAGCGCTCCGCCGACGTGGTGGTCATGCTCATCCTCGGCGGCACCGGCAGGCTCTACGGCGCGATCGTCGGCGCCATCATCTTCCTCGTCGCCCGCGACCAGCTCGCCGGCGTCAACCCGCAATATTGGTACTTCTGGATCGGCCTTCTCCTCATGCTCGTCGTGCTCTTCATGCCGAAAGGCATTTTGGGCTTCTTCGCCAGGTTCGTGGAAAGGCGCGGCTGATGGGGCAGACGCAGCCGATCATGCTCAAGACAAATGCGCTGCGGAAAAGTTTCGGCGCGCTTCAGGTCTCGCGCGACGTTTCGCTGGCCCTGCCGCGCGGTTGCCGCTACGCGCTGATCGGCCCCAACGGCGCCGGCAAGACGACGCTGATCAACCTGATCACCGGCCAGCTCAAGCCGGATTCGGGAACCATCGAGCTCGACGGCGAGGACATCACGGCCACGCCTGCCGCGGCCCGCGTGCGCAAGGGCCTCGCCCGCACCTTTCAAATCAACACCCTCTTTCCCGAGTTGACGCCGATCGAGGCGGTGACGCTCGTGGTCAGCGAGCGCGAAGCTGTCGCCGGCCAGTTCTGGCGCCGCCTGTCGACACAAACCGAGGCGATCGACGAGGCGTTCGAAATCCTGACACGCCTTCGCCTCGCGGACGTCGCGACCAGGCCGACCCGCACCCTGGCCTATGGCCAGCAGCGCCTGCTCGAGATCGCGCTGGCGCTCGCCACGCGCCCCAAGGTCCTGCTCCTCGACGAGCCCGCCGCCGGCGTCCCGAAGGACGAGAGCGCGATGCTCTTTTCGGTCATCGCCGGCCTGCCGGAGGACATTTCGGTCCTCTTTATCGAGCATGACATGAACATCGTCTTCCGCTTCGCCACCCGCATCATCGTGCTGGTCAGCGGCGGCGTGCTGGTCGAGGACACGACGGCGAACATCCGCACCGATGCGCGCGTGCGCGACGTCTATCTGGGGCACGGCGCCCATGGCTGAGCCGATCCTCGAATTCCGGGACGTCAGCGCCGGCTACGGGTCCGGCATCGTGCTCGATCACGTCTCCTTCGCCTTGCCTGAAGGCCGCAGCCTCGCCCTTCTCGGCCGCAACGGCGTCGGCAAGACGACGATCATTCTGACGGCCATGGGCTTCCTGCCGCTCAGCGGCGGCAGCGTCCATTTTCGCGGACAGGACGTCTCGCGCCTGCCGTCCCACAGGCGCGCCCGGCTTGGCCTTGGCTGGGTTCCGCAGGAACGCGACATCTTCCCCTCGCTCTCGGTCGAGGAAAATCTGACGGTCGCTGCCCGCTCCGGCCGCTGGACGCTCGACGCCATCTGGGAGCTCTTCCCGCGCCTCAAGGAGCGGCGCGCCAACATGGGCAACCAGCTCTCCGGCGGCGAGCAGCAGATGCTGACCATCGGCCGCACGCTGATGACCAATCCCGCCGTCCTCCTCCTCGACGAACCGCTTGAGGGCCTTGCGCCGATCATCGTCGAGGAACTGACCGCCGCGATCCGCAGCATGGCCCGCAACGAAGGCATGGCGCTCGTCCTCGTCGAGCAGCACGCCGATGTCGCGCTCGCGCTGACCGAGGACGCGCTGGTCATCGAGCGCGGCACGGTCGCGCACCGGGCGAAATCGCAGGCGCTTGTCGAAGACCGCGCGACGCTCGACCGCTACGTCGGCATGAATCTCGATGTCGATGAGCCGGCATCCGGAAAGGCATGATCATGAGTGAACCCTGCTTCGACGTCGCCCATCTCGGCCATGTCGAACTCCTGACGGACAAGTTCGAGGAAAGCCTCGATTTCTTCGTCAACGTCTACGGGCTGACGGAGGCCGGCCGCGAGGGCGATTCGGTCTACCTGCGCGCGTGGGACGACTATGAATTCCACTCCCTGAAACTGACCGCGTCGGATACGACCGGCATGGCGCACTGCGCCTACCGCACGTCATCGCAAGCCGCGCTCGACCGGCGTGTCGCGGTCATCGAGAAGATGGGTCTCGGCATCGGCTGGACCGACGGCGATCTCGGCCATGGCCGCTCCTACCGCTTCAACAGCCCGGACGGTCACGTGTTCGAACTTTATTGGGACACGCACAAATACCAGCCGCCCGAGGCTGAAAGGCCCGCGCTCAAGAACGTCGCCCAGCGCTTTCACGGGCGCGGCGCGGCACCACGCCGCATCGACCACTTCAACCTTCTGGCGACCGACGTGTCGAAGATCCGCGACTTCATGGTCGAGGCGCTGGGAAGCCGCGTGACCGAGATGATCCGGCTCGACAATGGCCGCATCGGCGGCTGCTGGTTCACGGTCAACAACAAGGGCTACGACATGGCCTGCACCGAGGACCATTCGGGCACGCGCGGCCGTTTCCATCATCTGACCTATGCGGCCGACCACCGCGACGACATCCTGCGCGCCGCCGACATCTTCCTTGAAAACGGCGTCTTCATCGAGACCGGCCCGCACCGCCATGCCATCCAGGGCACCTTCTTCCTCTACGTCTACGAGCCGGCAGGCAACCGCATCGAGATTGCCAATGCCGGTGCGCGCCTCGTCCTCGATCCCGACTGGCAGACGATCGTATGGACAGAAGCCGAGCGCAGGAAGGGCCAGGCCTGGGGCCTGAAGACGATCGAATCCTTCCACACTCACGGCACGCCGCCCGTTCCCAAAGGAGGCACCAAATCATGAGCACGGCTCTCGTCATCAGCGCGCACTCGGCCGATTTCGTCTGGCGGTGCGGCGGCGCCATCGCGCTGCACGCCGAAAAGCGCATCGACGTGACGGTTGTGTGCCTCTCCTATGGCGAGCGCGGCGAGAGCGCCAAGCTGTGGAAGAATGCCGGCGCCACGCTCGAAGGCGTCAAGGCCGCGCGGCGCAAGGAGGCCGAAGCTGCCGCGACGACGCTCGGCGTCGCCGACATTCAGTTCTTCGACTGCGGCGACTATCCGCTTGAGCTCGACCGCGACGCGAAATTCCGCCTCGTCGACGTCATCCGCAAGGTCCAGCCGGAATTCATGCTGTCGCACTCGATGGAGGACCCCTACAATACCGACCATCCCTATGCGACGCGCGTCGCGCTCGAATGCCGGATGATCGCGCAGGCCTGGGGTCACAATCCCGGCGAGAAGGTGCTGGGCGCGCCGCAACTCTATCTGTTCGAGCCGCACCAGACCGAGCAATGCGCCTGGAAGCCCGACACGATCCTCGACATCACGCCGGTCTGGGAGAAGAAGAAGGCCGCCATCGAGTGCATGGAAGGCCAGCAGCACCTTTGGGACTACTACACCAACGTCGCCGAAAACCGCGCCAATCAGTTCCGGCGCAATTCCGGTGGCCAGGCCGGCGGGCGCGAGGCGAAATACGCCGAAGGCTTCCAGTCTATCTTCCCGCGCACGGTGGACGCGCTGTGATGCCGAGCGCCGACCACCACAATGGCGTCCGCGCCATGTGGATGCGCGGCGGCACGTCGAAGGGCGGCTATTTTCTTGCGAGTGACCTGCCCGACGACCCGGCTGCGCGCGATGCGCTTCTCCTGCGCGTCATGGGCTCCCCCGATCCGCGCCAGATCGATGGGCTCGGCGGAGCTGACCCGCTCACCTCCAAGGTCGCCATCGTCTCGAAATCAGTCCGGCTGGATGTCGACGTCGACTATCTTTTCCTGCAGGTGTTCGTCGACAAGGCCATCGTCACGGACGCGCAGAACTGCGGCAACATCCTGGCCGGCATCGGCCCCTTCGCCATCGAGCGCGGCCTCGTTCCAGCCAATGACGGCGAGACGCGCGTGCGCATCTTCATGGAGAACACCGGCCAGATCGCCGTCGCCACGATCCAGACGCCGGACGGCCACGTGGTCTATGCCGGAAACGCGCGCATCGACGGCGTGCCCGGCACGGCCGCACCCATCCCCATCATATTCAAGGACACGGCCGGCTCCTCCTGCGGCGCGCTGCTGCCGACCGGCAACGACGTCGACGAGATCGAGGGCGTGGACGTAACCATGATCGACAACGGCATGCCGTGCGTCGTCATGGCCGCTGCCGATTTCGGCCTCACCGGCACGGAAAGCCCGGCCGAGCTCAACGCGAACACCGACCTGAAGGCGCGCATCGAGGCTATCCGCCTCAAGGCAGGGCCATTGATGAATCTCGGCGACGTCGCGGAAAAATCCGTGCCGAAGATGACGCTCGTCAGCGCGCCGCAAGCGGGCGGCGCGATCTCCACCCGTACCTTCATCCCCCATGTCTGCCACCAGGCGATCGGCGTCCTCGGCGCCGTCAGCGTCGCCACCGCCTGCCTTCTCGAAGACGGCCCGGCGGCGAAGATCGCGCGCCTGCAGCGCGCGCGCGACATGCTGATCTCGATCGAGCATCCGACGGGCGAGTTCACCGTCACGGCAAGCCTCGACGCGGCCGGCGGTCTGAACGAGGCGGGCGTTCTGCGAACGGCCCGCAAGCTCTTTGATGGGCTCGTCTACGACTGAGCCACTTCCCAAACGACATGTTGGATGCCTAAATCCGCGCCATGTCGTCCTACCCGAACCTGCGCCATGTCCGGCTCTTCCAGTTTGCCGCCGAAACCAATTCGCTGACCCGCGCCGCCGAAGCCGTGCGCGTGTCCCAGCCCGCCGCCTCGCAGGCAATCGCCAAGCTGGAAACGCAGTTCGGCGGCGCGCTTTTCGAGCGGCGCGGCTCGGGGGTCTTCGTCACCGAGCGCGGCCGGCTTCTCGCCGAGCGCGCCGCACGCGCGCTGTCGCTCCTGCGTGAGGCCAATGAGCGTCTGGCGCGCCACGCTTCCATCGGCCGCGCCCTGGCGATCGACCTTCTGGAAACCCACGCCACCATCGCACACTTGCGCGCCATTGCCGCCTTCGCCTCGACCAGCAGCTTCACCGCGGCCGCCCGCCGTCTCGAACAGGCTGAGCCCTCTGTCCAGCGCGCCGCGCGCGAACTGGAGCGCATCGGCACGGTCCCGCTCTTCGAAGGCCGGCAGAACTCGATCCGGTTGACGGCAACCGGCACCATGCTCGCCCGCGCCGCCAGCCTCGTTCTGCGCGAACTCGAGAACGCGCTGGAGGATACACGCGAGCTCGACGGACGCTTCACCGGCCGCGTCGTCATCGGCACCCTGCCTTTCGCCCGCACGCGTATCGTGCCGGAAGCCATCGTCGCTTGGACCGGCCGGCGCCCGGCGGCATCGGTGGAAATCGTCGACGGCTCCTACGACACGCTCGCCCATGCGCTTGCCATCGGTGAGATCGACCTGCTGGTCGGCGCGCTGCGCCCCGCTTCCGAGGCGAAGGGCATCGCCCAGGAAGCGCTTTTCGAGGACCCGTTGTCGGTGGTGGTGCGCGCGGGCCATCCGCTTGCCGCGCGCGCTGCGGTCACCTTCGACGATCTTCGCGCATATCCGTGGATACTGCCGCGCAAGGGCACGCCCACCCGTGCGATCTTCGACGACCTGTCGATGCGGTACGGCTTGGCGCAATGCGACAGCGGTCTTGTCGAGACCGGCTCGCTGGTCGCGCTGCGTGGCCTCCTCGTCAATTCCGATCGGCTGACGCTGATGTCGCGGCGCCAGATCGCCTATGAGGAAGAAGCCGGCCTTCTCGTGCCGCTGAACCTTCCCCTGCCCGCAACGGCGCGACCCATCGGCATCGCGACCCGGCAGGGCTGGATGCCCACCACCCTTCAGGCCGAATTGCTCGGCGCGCTGCGCGCCGCTGCCCAGAAACTCTAGCTTCTCAGGCCCGGCGCTTCCTGCCCCGTGCTGGCTACATATTCGGAATAGCCGCCGCCATAGGTGCGGATGCCGTCCTCGGTCAGTTCCAGGACCCGGTTCGACAGCGCGGCGAGGAAATGCCGGTCGTGACTGACGAACAGCATCGTGCCCTCATATTGCTGGAGCGCGGCGATCAGCATCTCCTTTGTCGCGATGTCGAGATGGTTGGTCGGCTCGTCGAGAACGAGGAAGTTCGGCGGATCGAACAGCATCTTCGCCATCACCAGCCGCGCCTTCTCTCCGCCGGAAAGCACGCGGCACTTTTTCTCGATCTCGTCGCCTGAAAAGCCGAAGCAGCCGGCAAGCGCGCGAAGCGGCGCCTGCCCCGCCTGAGGAAACGAATCTTCGAGCGATTGCAGCACCGTGCGTTCGCCCTCGAGCACCTCCATCGCGTGCTGCGCGAAATAGCCCATCTTCACGCTGGGCCCGCGCGAGACCGAACCGTCGTCGGGATCGGCCGTGCCGGTGACGAGCTTCAGAAGCGTCGACTTGCCGGCGCCGTTGATCCCCATCACGCACCAGCGCTCGCGCCGGCGTACCTGGAAGTCGAGCCCGTCATAGATGGTCCGGCTGCCATAGCTCTTGGAGACGTTCTTCAAGGTCGCGACGTCCTCGCCCGAGCGCGGGGCCGGCTGGAACTCGAAGCGCACCGTCTGGCGCCGCTTCGGCGGCTCGACCTTGTCGATCTTGTCGAGCTTCTTCACGCGGCTCTGCACCTGCGCGGCATGCGACGCGCGCGCCTTGAACCGCTCGATGAAGGCAATCTCCTTGGCGAGCATTGCCTGCTGCCGCTCGAACTGCGCCTGCTGCTGCGCGTCGGCCAGCGCGCGCTGCTCCTGGTAGAAGGCGTAGTCGCCCGAATAGGAAGTAAGCGAGCCGGCATCGATCTCGACGATCTTGTTGACGATGCGGTTCATGAACTCGCGGTCATGCGACGTCATCAAGAGCGCGCCGTCAAACCCTTGCAGGAAGGCTTCGAGCCAGATCAGGCTTTCTAGGTCGAGATGGTTGCTCGGCTCGTCGAGCAGCATCACGTCGGGCCGCATCAGCAGGATTTTGGCGAGCGCGACGCGCATCTTCCAGCCGCCCGAAAGCTTGCCGACATCGCCGTCCATCATCTCCTGGGAAAAGCCGAGCCCGGCCAGGACTTCGCGCGCGCGGCCGTCGAGCGCATAGCCGTCGAGTTCGTCGAACCTACCCTGCACATCGCCATAACGGGTGATGATTTCGTCCATCTCGTCGGCCCGGTCCGGATCGCCCATCGCAGCTTCGAGCTCGGCCATCTCGGCGGCAAGCGCGCTCACCGGGCCGACGCCGTCGATCACTTCCGACACCGCGCTCTTGCCGGCCATGTCGCCGACATCCTGGCTGAAATAGCCGATCGTCACGCCGCGATCGATCGCGACCTGGCCCTCATCGGGCTGCTCCTCGCCGGTGATCATGCGAAAGAGCGTGGTCTTGCCGGCGCCATTCGGGCCGACGAGGCCGATCCTCTCGCCTTTTTGCAGCGCCGCCGATGCCTCGATGAAGACAATCTGCTTGCCATTCTGCTTGCTGATATTTTCGAGTCGTATCATTCCGGGGAAAACCTCGCGCGCGCTGGAGCGCGGCCAATACGCGATTGGGACCGCGCGCGAAAGGGCGGGCGGCACTATGGCGCAGCGATGAACGCCTCGAGTTGCCGGCGCAGCACATCGATGAAGCCAAGCGGGTGGTCGACCATGACGTGATGCGCCGCGTTCGCGACAACGGTCTTCGGCGCCCCGGCCAAGGCGCAAAGCGCGTCGAGATGCGCCAGGTCGTCCAAATTGTAGAGCGCCGAATTGGCCCCGAGAACCAGCGCCAGCTTGACCTTCGATCCCGCGAACATCGCATCGAAATCATGCTTGCGGTTGCCGCGGCGCCAATGGCGCGGATCAAACCGCCACGTCCAGCCGCCATCGACCTGCTTGAGGCCGTGCCGGGCGATGTGGTCGGCGATGAAGAGATTTTCGCAAGGCTGCTCGGGTGCGAAGCGAAAGCGCGAAAGCGCTTCGGCAAGGCTCGGATAGACCCGGTGGAGGCGATAGGCATCGGGATCGGCCGGCTTGCGCGCCGCCCGGGTCGCCTCGGCAAAGAGCGGCGGGTCGACAATCACCATGCCCCCAAATCGCTCGGGCATCCGGTTGGCGAGGCGCAGCGCCGGCAGGGAACCGAATGAATGTGCGACGATGATCGGCTTGAGCGCGGGCTCGAACGCGCCTGTGTCCTCGGCCGCCCCCACAGCCTCGTCGACATGCTGGTCGATCGAATACGCATCGCGCCAGTCCGAACGCCCCATCCCGGACCAGGAGAGCGCCCCGACGCGGAAGCGGTCCGCGAAAAAGGGAGCGATGAAATCCCACCAGTCGGCATGGGCTCCGTTGCCGTGCAGGAAAACCAGCCCGCGCCGGCCGCGTTGGCCCCACGAAAGCGTCTCGATCGCCGCTCCATCGACCGTCACGACACGGCGTTCCGGCGCCTGCGCGAGCGCGTCGGCGAACCAGTCGGGTGCGGGCGGCGGCTCGCCGGAGAAGGGCGCAAGCAGCGTGGCGCGGGCGCGCCGGGCGGTCGGGGCGGCATCTGTCATCGCCGTACTTACTTCCAGTCGGCACCGCTTTTGGCAAGTGTCTCGGTCACGCGCGACAGTTGCAAAATGTCCTGCCGCGGCATCCGCCGCGCGAGATGGGCGCCCTTCCTGCTTGACTTGTCCTGCTGGGGGTTTATCGAACAGGTCTCGTTACTTGAGATACCAGGTCGACAAGAACAGACACCTTCCAGGGAGGAATGCCCATGCTCAATCGTCCGTCCAAGACCCTCGCGCGTCTCGTAGGCGCTTCGCTCGTCATCGGCGTTGCCATGACCGGCGCCAAGGCGCAGGAATTCATCAACGTCCTCACCGGCGGCACGTCCGGCGTCTATTATCCGCTCGGCGTCGCTCTGTCCGAAATCTACGGCGAGGGCATCGAAGGCTCGCGCACCCAGGTCCAGGCGACCAAGGCGTCCGTGGAAAACCTCAACCTGCTGCAGCAGGGCCGCGGCGAGATCGGCTTCTCGCTGGGTGACTCGCTCGTCATGGGCTGGGAAGGTGACGAGCAAGCAGGCTTCCGCGAGCCGCTGACCAAGCTGCGCCGCATCGCCGCCATTTACCCGAACTACATCCAGCTCGTCTCGACCGCCGACAGCGGCATCACGACGCTGGAGGATCTGCGCGGCAAGACCCTGTCGGTCGGCGCTCCGGCGTCCGGCACCGAACTCAACACCCGCGCCATCCTCGAAGCAGCCGGTATGACCTATGAGGATCTTGGCCAGGTCCAGTACCTGCCCTTCGCCGAGTCGGTCGAACTGATGAAGAATCGCCAGCTCAACGCGACCCTCCAGTCCGCCGGCCTCGGCGTTGCCTCGATCCAGGATCTGGCGACGACCAATCCGACGACCGTGGTGGAGATCCCGGCGGATCTCGTTGAGTCCATCGGGGCTCCCTACGCACCGGGCGTCATTCCGGCCGGCACGTATCAGGGTCAGGAGGCGGATGTGCAGACCGCGACCGTCGTCAACTACCTCGTCACGCATGAGGACGTCTCAGAAGAGACCGCCTACCAGATGACGAAGCTGCTCTTTGAAAACCTCGATCGCATGGTCTCCTCGCACGCGGCCGCATCGGCCATCGCACTGGAAAACGCCGTCGACGAGAACCCGGTGCCGCTGCATCCGGGCGCCGAGCGCTACTACCGCGAACAGGGCCTGATCCAGTAAGGATCGCTCGAGAGCGACAGACTGCCGGACTTGACGCATCCGTTGGCGGGGATATGCCCCGCCGGCGGATTTTTCGATGAAGCGGGGGGTGCACCCGCACTGGGGAGAGGTCACCCGACATGACGAAGAACACCGAATTGGGCGGGGCGGAAGCGGAAAAGCGAGTTGGCGACGCACCCATGGCCGCAGCCGCCGAAACCCAATCGACGGCTCCCGTGGATCCCGAGCACGGCCTGCCGTCCGGCTTCGGCATCGGACTGGCCGGCAAGGTCGTCTTCGGCATCGCTATCGCGTTCTCGGTCTTCCAGCTCTGGGTCGCGGCGTTTCACTCCATTCCGAGTCAGGTCGTGCGTTCCATGCATGTCGGCTTCGTGCTTCTCCTCGGCTTCACGCTGATCGCCAACCTGACCGGCGGCGGTCTGGTCAAGAAGACGATCCTGTGGGCGATGGGCATCATCGGCTTCGGCATCGGCTGTTATTACTGGGTGTTCTACAACGACCTCATCCTGCGCGAGGGCGGCTTCCTTCTGACGCAGGACCTGATCGTCGGCGGACTGCTCATCGTTCTCGTCTTCGAAGCGACCCGTCGCCTGATGGGCCCTGCGCTGCCGATCATCGCCGGCATCTTCCTGCTCTACGGTCTCTTCGGCGAATACGCCCCGGGCGTCCTTGCGCATCGCGGCTATGACTGGGATCAGGTCATCGGCCAGCTCGGCTTCGGCACCGAAGGCATCTACGGCACGCCCGTCTATGTGTCGTCGAGCTACATTTTCCTGTTCATCCTGTTCGGCTCCTTCCTCGAGCGCGCCGGCATGATCAAGCTCTTCACGGACGTCTCGCTCGGCATGGTCGGCCACACCAGGGGCGGCCCGGCCAAGGTCGCGGTAGTCTCGTCCGCCTTCATGGGCACGATCTCCGGATCGGGCGTCGCCAATGTCGTCACCACCGGTCAGTTCACCATCCCGCTGATGAAGCGCTTCGGCTACAAGCCCGCCTTTGCGGGCGGCGTCGAGGCGGTGTCCTCTATGGGCGGCCAGATCATGCCTCCGGTCATGGGCGCGGTCGCGTTCATCATGGCCGAAACGCTCAACATCCCCTATTCGCAGGTCGTGATCGCGGCGATCATCCCGGCGTGCCTCTACTTCTTCTCCGCCTTCTGGATGGTGCATCTGGAAGCCGGCAAGCGCGGCCTGCTCGGCATGCGCAAGGAAGAAACCCCGAGCGCCCTCGGCGCATTGCGGGTCGGCTGGTATCTGCTGATCCCCCTCGGCGTCCTCGTCTACCTGCTCTTTACCGGTTTCACGCCGCTCTTCGCCGGCACGATGGGCCTCGCGCTCACCGCCGTCCTCATTCTGGGCGGCGCCATTGCGCGCGGTCTGCCGAGCCAGACGCTGCGCTATCTCTACTGGGTGCTGCTGGGCCTCGTCTGCGCCTCGTTCTTCCAGTACGGCGTCACCGTCATCATCTGGACGATCGCGGCGCTCGTTCTGGTCAATCTGTTCGTCAAAGGCGGCCGCGAGACGCTTGCCACCGCGCGCGACGCTCTGGCCGAAGGTGCCAAGAACGCGCTGCCCGTCGCCATCGCCTGCGCGATGGTCGGCGTCATCATCGGCATCCTCAGCCTCACCGGCTCCGCCTCCACCTTCGCTTCGTTCATCGTACGCATCGGCGAGCAGAGCCTGTTCCTGTCGCTGGTCCTCACCATGCTCACCTGCCTTGTCTTGGGCATGGGCATTCCGACCATCCCGAACTACATCATCACCTCGTCGATCGCTGGGCCGGCGCTGCTCGAACTGGGCGTACCGCTCCTCGTCAGCCACATGTTCGTTTTCTATTTCGGCATCCTCGCGGACCTGACGCCGCCGGTCGCGCTGGCGGCTTTCGCCGCCGCGCCGATCGCCAAGGAATCGGGCATGAAGATCGGCATGCAGGCGGTCAAGATCGCACTCGCCGGCTTCGTCATCCCCTACATGGCCGTCTATACACCCGCATTGATGATGCAGCCTGGAGGTCCGCTTGAGGCGGCGATCGGGTTCTGGCCCGCTGTCCTTTATGTGACCTTCAAGACCGTGTTCTCGATCACGCTGTGGGGAGCGGCTGCCATCGGCTTCCTGTTTGCCCCACTCAACTGGGTCGAGCGTATCGTCGCGATGGTCGCCGCCTTCACCGTCGTGCTCGCCTTGCCGGTGACCGACGAGGTCGGCTTCGCGCTCGGCTTTGCTCTGATCGGTTATCTCTGGTGGCGCGCACGGGCCGCGCGCAACACGGCGCCGGCCGCATGAATCTGTGCATCGAGGCGGCGGGAGCGATCGTCGCCTTGGCGCTGCAAACCTTCACGCTCTCCTGGCAGCATTCCGTCGAGAAGATCGAGTGGTCGGAAAGCTGGGCCGTGAGCGATGCGGGACTGGTTCTTCAAGAGGCGTCCGTCGAGGGCACCGGCGCCGGCATGGAAATCCCTGAAGGTTCCGTCCTTCGGGATGGCGCCTGGCACTATCGCCCTGGTCTGCCGCCCCTTCCCGAACTGGTTCTCTCGGATGCCGGACGCGGCGCCGACTGGACGCTGTGCGAGCCGGACGGCCGGTGCCGCCAGCTTTCCGAGATCATCCCGGCCTCCGGTGCGGTCATCCGCCTTTCACCGTGCGCCCGCGACGAAAGCGAACCTTGACCATGCCGGCAAAACAATGCCTTGCTGGCAGTGAAGAAGGTGTCTCTACCGGGACGCCCGGCAGGCCGACGGCAGTCCATTGAACGAACATCACCCGCAACGCCCTGCGAAGGAACAGAGTTGGCTCGGGCCATCGGCCTCCGGCCGCATCGCGCTCGTGCCGCCTTTGTCTGCGGCGCGCTGGCTGCTGGTGCTCGTGGTCGCCGCCGGCATCTATTTCTTCCACGGCTTCCTGGTGCCGGTCCTGGCGGCGCTCGTCATCGGCTTTGCGAGCTGGCCGCTCTACAGCCGCCTGCGCAGTCGCATCGGCGGCTCCAACATCCTTGCGGCATCGCTCGCCATCCTGCTCATCGTCACGTTTCTCGTCGTGCCGATCATCATGGCCGTCAGCTATGCGGCCAACGAGATGCGCGAGTGGTTCTTTTGGGCGGTCGAGACCAACCGAACGGGCAGCCCGACGCCGGACTGGATGGCGGCGCTTCCTGCCGTCGGCGGCTGGATCGACGAGCAGTGGGTGCGCTATATCGGCCATCCCGGCGCGATCGGCGAACTTGTCCAGATCGTCTCCGGCGCCAATATCGGCAACATCTACCGGGCGGTGCTCGCGGCCGGCGGCGGTCTGTTCGAGCTGTTCCTCAACCTCCTCTTCATGCTGATCGCGCTGTTCTTCATCTACAAGGACGGCGAGCGCTTCGTCGGCCAGGTCGACAGGATCGGCGACCGTATTCTTCCCACGCGCTGGGGCCGCATCTCGCGCGTCGTACCGGCGACGATATCCTCCACCGTCACGGGCATGACGCTGATCGCCATCGGCGAAGGCATCGTGCTCGGCATCGCCTACTGGATCGCCGGCGCACCCTCGCCCGTTACGCTCGGTGTCATCACCGGCGTCATGGCGCTTATCCCCGGTGGCGCTCCGCTCTCGTTCAGCCTGGTCTCGATCTACCTGATCGCCTCCGGCTCGCCCATTGCAGGCATTGCGCTATGGATCTGGGGGTCGGTCGAGCTCTTCATCGTCGACAAGACGCTGCGTCCCAAGCTCGTCGGGGGCCCCATCAAGCTGCCTTTCCTTCCGACCTTCTTCGGCCTCATCGGCGGCGTGAAGACGATGGGCTTCGTCGGCCTCTTCATCGGCCCGGTGCTGATGGCGCTGCTGGTCGCCATCTGGCGCGAATGGGTGCGCGAACTGGAGCGGACGGAACCGGTCGCCGAGGCCGTGCCGCCGGATTCCCCGCACACGACCCCGCCGGCTTCCACCCTGGGCTGATCAGTCGACGGCGTCCGCCGCCGCGCTCGATGCCGCGCGGTGGAAGAAAAACGCCCCGACGAGGGGGAAAACCAGCGCCATCATCAGCGCATAGCGCAGCGATTCGCCGTTGGCTTCGCCAAATCCGTGCGCGATCAGCGTATCGCTGATGAGGCCGACCAGCGCCGGCGCAAGGCCATAGGCGATGAGCGACGATACAAGGACGGCCAGCGCAACCATCGTCCCGCGCAGCGACGCATCCGCGACGACCATGATGCAGGCGAGCGACGGACCAAGACTGGTTCCAGCGGCAAGGAAGGCGAAGAACAGGATCGTGTAGGCCGCCGACGCGCTGCCGACGAGATAGAATGCAGCAAGGAGCGGCACCGAGACCGCGGTCGCGATCGCTGGCCACCAGAACTCCCAGAGCCGGTTGCGCCTGCGCAGGGCGGTGACGATCAGGCCGCCGGCGAGCGTTCCGATGACAAGGCCGACGCCGAGGCTTGCGCCGCCATACGTGCCAACCTCGGCAACGCTCGCGCCGTGCGCGCGCTGCAGGAAGGCAGGCACCCAGTTGGCGACGCCCACGGTGACGAGAACGAGCGGTGTCCCGATCAGGAGGTTGCGCGCCGTGCGCATGCCTAGAAGATGCCGGATCGCTTGCGCCCAGGGAACCTGTGTCGACATCACCTTGTCGAAGGCGCCCCGTTTCGGCTCGCGCCCCAGAAAGAAGACCAGCGGCGCGATGATAAGTCCGGGGATGGCGAAATACGCGAAAGTCATTCGCCAGCCATAGGCCTCGGCGAGATGACCACCCGCGACAAGGCCGATGAACGTGCCGAGCGTACCGACGCCCGCAAAGACCGAAAGCGCAAGCGCCCGGCGCTCGGGAGGAAAATAGTCCGCAATGATCGATTGCCCGCACGGCGCACAGCCCGCCACCCCGACGCCGACCAAGGCGCGCGCGGCGAACATCTGTCCGAAACCCGCGGCCGACCCGCATAGCGCCGACGCGGTACTCCAGACGGCGAGCGCCCCTGAAATCAGCTTCACGCGATTGCGCGTATCGGCAAGGCGCCCCATCACCAGCCCGCACGCCCCGTAAAGCACTGCGAAGGCAACGCCGCTGATGATCCCCATCTGTGAATCAGACAGGGCAAGATCAACCTTGATCGCCTCGAGCATGACCGAGAACAGCACCCGGTCCATGAAGTTCATGAGGTTGATGATTGCGAGTACGGCGAGCATCGCGTAGGCGACGTTGAGCCGATGCGGGCGTGCCGTTCCCGAACGCTGAGGGAGGTGAGCGGAAACCATTGCCATGTCGTCTCTCCATCCAGCGCCCCAGCTGGCATGAGCAGTCGTGCCGCTTTTTCGCGAGCGGACATCGAACGCAGCAAGCCAGCGATGCCTTAAGGAACACTGAACTGCAGGCGACAGATGCGAAAACGGCGGACTTTCGCCCGCGGTGGTCAATTTCGCGTTAAGGAAGACTTGATGTCAGACTGCGTCCTGCAGCGTCGAAAGCTGAGCGATGAGTTGCTCGGCCTTGGACCGCTGGTCGTCGTCCTTGGCATCGTCGAGGTCCTCCCGCGCGTCCTTGATGCGCTGGGCAATGTCGTCCTTGTTGACATCCGCCACCGCAATCGCGGATTCGGCGAGCAGCGTGCAGCCTTCCGGCAGGATGTCGGCGAAACCGCCGAACACGACATAGCGATCCTCGCGGCCGCCACCCAATTGGACGCGCACGACGCCCGGCTTGATGGTCGTCATCAAGGGCGCATGGTTGGCCATGACGGTCAGTTCACCCTCAGTGCCGGGGATGACGACAGCCTCGACCTCTTCGGAGACGAGCAGACGCTCCGGCGAGACGAGTTCGAACTTGAAGCGGTCAGCCATGGTAACTCACGGAAAGGATGCGGAAAGTGGGAGGCGCGCCGTCGCGACGCGCCCCGGACCTGCGATCAGGCAGCTTCGGCGGCGAGCTTCTTGCCCTTTTCGACGGCTTCCTCGATGGAGCCGACCATGTAGAAGGCGGCTTCCGGGAGGTAGTCGTATTCCCCGGCGACGAGGCCCTTGAAGCTCTTGATGGTGTCGGCAAGGTCGACCAGCTTGCCCGGCGCGCCGGTGAAGACTTCGGCGACGAAGAAGGGCTGCGACAGGAAGCGCTCGATCTTGCGGGCGCGGGCGACGGTCAGCTTGTCCTCTTCGGAAAGCTCGTCCATGCCCAGGATCGCGATGATGTCCTGAAGCGACTTGTAGCGCTGCAGCGTCTGCTGCACCGAACGGGCGACCTCATAGTGCTCTTCGCCGACAATCTGCGGGTCGAGCATGCGCGAGGTCGAGTCCAGCGGATCGACGGCCGGGTAGATGCCCTTCTCGGCGATCGAGCGGTTCAGCGTCGTCGTCGCGTCAAGGTGCGCGAACGAGGTCGCCGGCGCCGGGTCGGTCAAGTCGTCGGCCGGCACGTAGATGGCTTGAACCGAGGTGATCGAACCCTTGGTCGTCGTCGTGATGCGTTCCTGCAGGGCGCCCATGTCGGTCGCAAGCGTCGGCTGGTAGCCCACGGCCGAAGGAATGCGACCGAGAAGCGCCGAAACTTCCGAACCCGCCTGCGTGAAGCGGAAGATGTTGTCGACGAAGAACAGGACGTCCTGGCCCTGGTCACGGAAATACTCGGCGACGGTGAGGCCGGTCAGGCCGACGCGGGCGCGGGCGCCGGGCGGCTCGTTCATCTGGCCGTAAACAAGCGCGGCCTTGGAGCCTTCGCCGCCGCCCTTCTTGTTGACGCCCGATTCGATGAACTCGTGATAGAGGTCGTTGCCCTCGCGGGTACGCTCGCCGACGCCGGCGAACACCGAGTAACCGCCATGCGCCTTGGCGACGTTGTTGATCAGTTCCTGGATGAGAACCGTCTTGCCGACGCCGGCGCCGCCGAACAGGCCGATCTTGCCGCCCTTGGCGTAGGGCGCGAGAAGGTCGATCACCTTGATGCCGGTGACGAGGATTTCGGACTCGGTGGACTGTTCGATATAGGCCGGTGCGGCGGCATGGATCGGCCGGGTCTCGGAGGCGCCGAGCGGGCCTTCCTCGTCGATCGCCTCGCCGATCACGTTGATGATGCGCCCGAGCATTTCCGGTCCGACCGGCACCGAGATCGGCGCTCCGGTATCCGTGACCGACTGACCGCGAACGAGACCTTCGGTCGAGTCCATCGCGATGGTGCGGACGGTGTTCTCGCCAAGGTGCTGCGCAACTTCGAGAACCAGGCGCTGACCATTGTTGTCGGTCTCGAGCGCGTTCAGGATCGCCGGCAGGTGATCGTCGAAGGCAACGTCGACGACGGCGCCGATGACCTGGCGGACCGTACCGGTCGCGCCCGATGCGGCAGGCGTGGCCGCCGTAGTGTTGGTAGCTGCTTTAGCCATCGTAGTGAGCCTCTTTCTTCACGGCGCCTGAAAGGCGCCCGGTCGATTACAGCGCTTCCGCGCCGGAAATGATTTCGATCAGTTCCTTGGTGATCTGCGCCTGGCGCTGACGGTTATACGTGATCGAAAGCTTGTTGATCATGTCGCCGGCGTTGCGCGTGGCGTTGTCCATCGCGGTCATCTTGGCGCCCATCTCGCCGGCAGCGTTCTCGAGCAGCGCCCGGAAGATCTGCACCGAGATGTTGCGCGGGATGAGGTCGCCGAGGATTTCGCTCGCATCTGGCTCGTACTCGTACACCGCGTTGCCGCCGGCCTGGTCGGCCGAAGCTTCGGGCGCCACCGGAGCCGAAGCCGGGATGATCTGCTGCGCGGTCGGAATCTGGCTGATCACCGACTTGAACTGCGAGTAGAACAGTGTCGCGACGTCGAACTCGCCCTGATTGAAGAGATGGATGACCTTGCGCGCGATCTGGTCGGCATTCGCGAAGCCGACCTGCTTCACGTCGCGCAGTTCGATGCGCTCGATGATCAGGTTGGCATAGTCGCGGCGAAGGATGTCGTAGCCCTTCTTGCCGACGGTGATGATCTTGACCGTCTTGCCTTCGGAGAGAAGCCGGCGGACATGCTCGCGGGCAAGGCGGGCGATCTGGCTGTTGAAGCCGCCGCAAAGCCCGCGTTCGGCGGTCGCGACGACGAGCAGATGCACGTCATCCTTGCCGGTGCCCGCCATCAGCGTCGGCGCATCCGCGCTGTCGACCGCAGCCGAGATGTTCGCCAGAACCGTCGCCATGCGCTCCGAGTAGGGGCGTGCGGCCTCGGCGGCCTCTTGGGCGCGACGCAGCTTCGCCGCGGCGACCATCTGCATCGCCTTGGTGATTTTCTGCGTCGCCTTGACCGAGGCGATGCGGTTACGAAGGTCTTTCAGTGAAGCCATGCGGCAATCTCTGCTTTCTCGTCAAAGGCCTCAGGCGAACGACTTGGCGAACTTGTCGATTTCCGCCTTGAGCTTGCCGCGCAGGTCGTCGGACAGCGCCTTCTCCTTGCGGATCTGGTCGAGCACGTCCTTGCCTTCCGAGCGCATGTGCGACAGCAGGCCCTGTTCGAACTTGCCGACATCGCCGAGCGCGATCTTGTCGAGGTAGCCCTGGACGCCGGCGAAGATCACCGCAACCTGCTCTTCCGTCTTCAGCGGCGAGAACTGCGGCTGCTTCAGGAGTTCGGTCAGGCGTGCGCCGCGGTTGAGGAGGCGCTGCGTGGAGGCGTCGAGATCCGAGCCGAACTGCGCGAACGCGGCCATCTCGCGATACTGGGCGAGCTCGCCCTTGATCGAGCCGGCCACCTGCTTCATCGCCTTGATCTGCGCTGCCGAGCCGACGCGTGACACCGACAGGCCGACGTTCACGGCCGGACGGATGCCCTGGAAGAAGAGGTTGGTCTCGAGGAAGATCTGGCCGTCGGTGATCGAGATCACGTTGGTCGGGATGTAGGCGGACACGTCGTTCGCCTGCGTCTCGATGACCGGCAGCGCGGTCAGCGAACCGGCGCCGAGTTCGTCGTTCATCTTCGCCGCGCGCTCGAGCAGGCGTGAGTGCAGGTAGAAGACGTCGCCCGGATAGGCTTCGCGGCCGGGCGGACGGCGCAGCAGCAGCGACATCTGGCGGTAGGCGACGGCCTGCTTGGACAGATCGTCATAGGCGATCAGCGCATGCTTGCCGTTGTCGCGGAAATACTCGGCCATGGTGCAGCCGGCGAACGGCGCCAGATACTGCATCGGCGCCGGGTCAGACGCGGTTGCTGCGACGATGATCGAGTATTCGAGCGCGCCGCGCTCTTCCAGAACCTTGACGAGCTGGGCGACGGTCGAGCGCTTCTGGCCGATGGCGACGTAGACGCAGTAGAGCTTCTGGCTCTCGTCGTCGCCCTGGTTCAGCGGCTTCTGGTTGAGGATGGTGTCGAGGATGATGGCGGTCTTGCCGGTCTGGCGATCGCCGATGATCAGCTCGCGCTGGCCGCGGCCGACCGGGATCAGGGCGTCGATGGCCTTGAGGCCGGTCGACATCGGCTCGTGAACCGACTTGCGCGGAATGATGCCGGGCGCCTTGACGTCGACGCGCTTGCGCTCGATGCCCTCGATCGGGCCCTTGCCGTCGATCGGGTTGCCGAGCGCGTCGACGACGCGGCCGAGCAGTCCCGGGCCGACCGGAACGTCCACGATCGCGCCGGTGCGCTTGACGGTGTCGCCTTCCTTGATGTCGCGGTCGTTGCCGAAGATGACGACGCCGACATTGTCGGCTTCGAGGTTCAGCGCCATGCCGCGGATGCCGCCCGGGAACTCGACCATCTCGCCCGCCTGGACGTTGTCGAGACCGTAGACGCGCGCGATGCCGTCGCCGACGGAGAGAACCTGACCGACCTCGGAGACCTCGGCCTCACGGCCGAAATTCTTGATCTGGTCCTTGAGAATTGCGGAAATTTCCGCGGCGCGGATGTCCATCAGCCGACCTCTTTCAGTGCAAGCTTGAGCGAATTGAGTTTAGTCTTGAGCGACGTGTCGATCTGGCGCGAGCCCATCTTGACGACGAGACCGCCGAGGATCGATGGGTCGACCGTGAGATTGACGGTCACGTCCTTGCCGGCAACGCTCTTGAGCGCCGCCTTGAGTTCATTTTCCTGCGCTGCGGAAAGCGCGTGCGCCGAAATCACGTCGGCCGAAACCTCGCCGCGCGCCTCGGCCGCGATCTGGCGGAAGGCGCGGATCATGCCAAGCACGGCGAAAAGCCGACGGTTCTGCGCGACGACGCGCAGGAAATTGCCGACGAGGCCCTTGATGCCGGCCTTGTCCAGGATCACCGAGATCGCGCGAAGCTGGTCTTCGGCGGAGAAGACCGGGCTCGAGACGAGGCGCTTCAGGTCGTCGCTCTCTTCGAGCATGGCGGCGAAACGGCCGAGCTCTTTCTCGGTTTCGGCAATGGAGTTCTCTTCCTTCGCCAGTTCGAACAGCGAGCGCGCGTAGCGCTGCGAGACACCTGAGATCATCGAGCCGGATTGTGCCACGAGGTGTATTTTCTCTTCATCTGGAAGGCAGCGAATTCGCACGCCGGGACGAATCACCGGCTAAATCCCCGACCTCGTTGAAAATTTCCCCGGAACGAGCGAGCGAGCCGCCTCCCCCGGTCAAAAGTCGATTGCCGTCTAGCACACGCTTTCGGGACTCGCAACACGCCTTTCCCGGCGGTTTTTGGCCGTTTTGTCGCAGTTCCGGAAGATCAGCCCACGAAGCCGAGAGCGAAGGCCAGCGGCAGTCCGGCAAGTACGATCTCGATTGCGAGGACGAACCAGTTATACGCCGTGTTCCCTCGGTCGGAGAGCATCGAAACGATCCGCCCGAACGCCGTCAGCGCCCAGGAGGCGCCGAGCGTCAGATATAGAAGCGGCTGGGCAAGGAGAATACAGCAAAGCCCTACGCCAAGATAAAATCCCGACATCGTCGCGCGCGATTCCGCCAGTGCCTCTGGATGGTTCGGCGCCGTCTGCAACCGCAGCGCCTTCAGCGACAGCCGCGGCGCGAACAGTGTGACCAGTCCGAAAAGCACGGTAATGGCCGCAGACGTCCACGCCAACCACTCCCCCTGCGAATACGGCCACGGAAATGCGAGTTCCATTTGTGAATTCCCCTCGAGATTGTGGACATCCGCTTACGCGGGCGGCGGGCGATCTGTCTACAGAAAGCTCTGCGGGTCGATGTCGACATTGACCCGCACCGACCCCCGCTCCTTCGGCCCGGCGCTCAGCATCGCCCGGATGTATCCTTGAATGTCCGCCTTGCGCTCGGCATGGACGAGCAGGCGGAAGCGGTGACGGCCGGCGACGAGCGAGAGCGGCGCTTCGGCCGGACCGAGAACCATGATCTCGTTCGAGCGAGCGGCGGCCTGCCGCAGCCCGCGCGCATGACCTTCGGCCTCGGCGCGGGTCGCGGCGCTGACGATCACGCCGGCCAGCCGACCGAAGGGTGGCAGACGTCCGCGCTCGCGCTCGGCGACTTCACGGTCGTAGAAGGCCTCCGCATCGCCGGAAACGAGCGCGCGCATCACCGGATGATCCGGCTGATAGGTCTGCAAAAGGCCGACGCTCTTCTTGCCGGTCCGCCCCGCCCGGCCCGTCACCTGGCTGAGAAGCTGGAAGGTGCGCTCGGCCGCGCGCGGGTCGCCATTCGCGAGGCCGAGATCCGCATCCACCACGCCGACCAGCGTCATATTCGGAAAATTATGCCCCTTGGCGACGAGCTGCGTGCCGATCACGATGTCGGCCTCGCCCTTTGCGATGGCTTCGAGTTCGAGCCGCAACCGCTTCACGCCGCCCAACATGTCGGAGGAGAGGACGATGACGCGTTGGTCGGGAAAATGCGAGACGATCTCCTCGGCGATCCGCTCCACGCCCGGCCCGCACGGCACGAGATGGTCGAGCGTCCCGCAGGACGGGCAGGCTTCCGGCCTCGGCTCCGAGTGCCCGCAATGATGGCACATCAGTTGCCCGCGAAAGCGGTGCTCCACCAGCCAGCTCGAGCAGGACGGGCACTGGAAGCGATGCCCGCAGACCCGGCAGAGCGTTAGCGGCGCGTAGCCGCGCCGGTTCAGGAAGAACAGCGCCTGTTCGCCGCGCTCCACGGTCGCGCGCGCCGCCGAGACAAGCACCGGCGAGATGAACCCCCCGCGTGCCGGCGGGTGACGGCGCATGTCGATCGCCCGGATGTCGGGCAGCGCAGCTTCCGCATAGCGCCCCGACAGGATCTCGCGCGCATAGCGCCCCTGCCCGGCATTGACGCGGCTTTCGACCGACGGCGTCGCCGAGGCGAGCACGACCGGAAACTGCCCGATATGGCCGCGCACGACCGCCATGTCGCGCGCATTGTAGAAGACGCGGTCTTCCTGCTTGTAGGCGGGGTCGTGCTCCTCGTCGACGACGATCAGCCCGAGTTCCTTGAAGGGCAGGAACAGCGCCGAGCGCGCCCCGGCGACGACGCGCACGCGTCCCTCGGCCACCTGCCGCCAGACACGCTCGCGCGTCCGCGGCGCAAGGTCCGAATGCCACTCCGCCGGCTTGGCGCCGAACCGATCCTGGAAGCGCTCCAGGAACGCCGCCGTCAGCGCGATCTCCGGCACCAGTACGAGCACTTGCCGGCCCGCCCGCACCGCCTCCGCGATCGCCTCGAAATAGACCTCCGTCTTGCCCGAGCCCGTCACGCCGTCGATCAGCGTGGTCGAAAACCCGCCGCCCGCGACCTTCTCGCGCAGATGCTGCGCAGCCTCGGCCTGCTCGGGCATGAGTTCTGCTTGCGCGTAATCCGGATCAGGTGCGGCGACCACCGGCCGCGGCGCGATCAGCGCATCCTCGAAAACGCCCTGCGCCTTCAGCCCGTCGACCACCGTCAGCGATGTTCCGGCCGCGCGCGCCAGGCCCGAGCGCGTCCAGGCGAGTCCGTCCGACGCCATTTCGAGAACGCGCCTGCGTGCGTCGGTCATCCGGTCGGGTTCAGTGCCCGACAACACCAGCCCGTCGATCATCGGTTCGGGATCGAAGGCCGCGGGCGCGCGCAGGAGCATCCGCGCCACCATGCCGGGCGGCGACAGCGTGTAGCTCGCCACCCAATCGACGAAGCGGCGCAGCTGCCCGCCGATGGGCGGACAGTCGAAGACGTGGTCGATCGGCCGCAGCTTGCTTGGGTCGACTGAGCCTCCGTCGCCGTCCCACACGACGCCCGCCACCAGCCGTGGCCCGAGCGGCACGCGCACGATCGAGCCTGGCACCACACTCATTCCGTCCGGCACGGCATAGGAATAGGCCCGCTCGGCCGGCATCGGCACGAGAACGGGTACGACCTGGCTTGGCGGGAATAGCGTCGGCGAATCTTGGCTCATCGGACGTGACCTTGCCCCGATCTTGCGCTAGTGCAAGTCCCAACCGCCGACCGGCCGACTTCCAGTCCGCCGCCTGCGCCCGGAGCCTGAAGGAGACACACATGAAATTCTTCGTCGATACGGCCGACGTCGCCGAAATCCGCGAACTCAACGAATACGGCCTGCTCGATGGCGTGACGACCAACCCGTCACTGATCCTGAAGTCCGGCCGCGACATCAAGGAAGTCACCAAGGAAATCTGCGACATCGTTGACGGCCCGGTGTCGGCCGAGGTTGCCGCGACCGAATACGCCGAGATGATGCGCGAGGCCGACGTTCTGTCGAAGATCGCCGACAACATCTGCATCAAGCTGCCGCTGACGCTCGATGGTCTCAAGGCCTGCAAGGCGATCACCGGCGATGGCCGCCTCGTCAACGTCACGCTGTGCTTCGCGGCCAATCAGGCGCTGCTGGCCGCCAAGGCAGGCGCGACGTTCATTTCGCCCTTCATCGGCCGCATCGACGACATGGGCATCGACGGCATGGAGCTGATTTCCGAGATCCGCACCATCTACGACAATTACGATTTCAAGACCGAAATCCTCGCCGCCTCGATCCGCACGGTGAACCACGTCAAGCTCGCCGCGCTGATCGGCGCCGACGTCGCGACCGTGCCGCCGGCAACGCTCAAGGCGCTGGTCAAACATCCGCTCACCGACAAGGGCCTCGAGACCTTCCTGGCAGATTGGGCAAAGACCGGCCAGAAGATCGGCTGATCTGTTCAAGTCCGCGAAAAGAAAACCCCGCTTCGAGCGGGGTTTTTTAATCTAACGCCGGAACTCGGCGCCCGGATCGCGGGCCAGGTCCTCGACCGTGTGCTTTTGCAGGAGCGCCGCCACTTCGGCCCCATCTCCCTGCAGGAGATCCGGCGCAATCGGCTTGCCCACGGTGATCTCGAATGGCCGGTTCTTCTTGTTCAGGAGTTCGTGGAAGACGGTCATGTCGCGCATTTCAGTCGAGTACTTCGACAGGAAATAGAACAGCCCCGAATTGCGCGCGGTGATATGCGCGGGGACAACGGGTACGTTGTAGCGCCGCGCGAGCGCAACAAAGGAAGGCTGCCACGGACGCTCCGTCAGTTTGTTCTTGTTCCAATAGGCGATGCGGCCCGACGGGAAGAGAACCACAGCCCGCCCGTTGGAAAATGCCTTGGCGGTCATTTCCAGCGTATCGCGGCTCTTCGAATGGCTCTTCTCCCCCTGCCGCCATTCGACCGGGATGATGAGGTCGCGGAAACCTGCCGCAACGCGCAACGCGTCCCGGTTGGCGAAGATCGAAAGGTCGGTGCGCACCGGCTTCATCAGGTCGTAGACGGCAACGCCGTCGGCAATCCCCGTCGGATGGCTCGGAGCCAGCACGAAGCCCCCCGTCTTCGGGATGTTATCCAGCCCCGTCACCGTCACGTCGAGTGCGAGCAGCTTCGACAGGTAATCAAACGCCTCGACGCCGGAAAGGGGTGCGATGTCGTTGGCCATCGACACGGCGAGATCGTAGTCGAAATAGCGATAGATCAGCGGTCGCAGCACCGGCCACGCCGGATTGCGAGACAGATGCGTCGCGCGCTCGGCGATGAGCTGGTCGACAACATGGTCGCGCGCTTTCCCGGCAGGCATCAGGTAACTGATGATCGATGTGAGACTGTACGGCGCCTGCCGAAGATTCATTCTGCGTACTCCGTCACGCGCCTTCATCGCTGAACGGGATGACGCGGCCATGACATTCTTGCAAGAATGTCTTTGGTAACAAAAAGTTCCTGAATATTAGCTAACGTGTAGATAGCCGGGAAATATCTGCTGCAATCGCAAGTCGAACGAGTTCCGCCGCTTCCCGCGCTGCCCTGTTCTGTGCATCTCGGCTGGCGCGCAACGCCGCGAATTGCTGCCGCGAAACGTCATAGGGTGCCTGTGCCGAGCGCGCACCGGAACCGACCTGCGTACCATTGGCGTCGATCAGCGTATAGCGCGCAGTGACCGTAACCAGTGAAGCGGTCGGCTCCTCGTCGCGACCGACCTGCACCGAGGCGGCCGCGGCATCTGCCGCAGAGACGCCAAGCTGCGCCGTGTAGCGAGCCGCGGACGGCTCGCCCACGCCGCCGGACAACAGGAAGATCAGATGGTTGCGCACCTCTTGGCTGACGCGGTCGCTGACCGGCGCCACCGCGACTGAGGCAAGCTCGGCACTCATCGGCGCTCCGCCCGCGGTCGTCCCGCCCGTGCCGTAAAGCGGCTGCACCGTGCAGCCGGCCACAGCCGCGAGCGAGAACGCCAGGCCGATCCCCATCAGCCGCAGCCGGCCTTGATCAAACAACGACATTCACGATCCTCTGCGGCACGACGATGATCTTGCGCGGCGCCTTGCCTTCGAGCGCCCGTTGCACGGCGTCGAGCGCGAGCGCCGCCGCTTCGACGGCAGATTGGTCCGCGTCGCGCGCGATTGTCAAATCGCCGCGCTTCTTGCCGTTGACCTGCACGGGCAGCGTGATTTCGTCGTCGACGGTCAGGCTCGGGTCGAACTTCGGCCAGGCCTGATTCGCGATCAGCCCTTCGCCGCCCAGCGCCGCCCAGCACTCCTCTGCCAGGTGCGGCATCATGGGCGCCACCATCACGAGCAGCTTGTCGAAGGCGTCGCGCAGTGCGGCCTTGTCGGCATCGCTCGCGGTGCCCAGCGCCTGCACGCGCGGCGCCAGCGCATTGACCAGCTCGTAAAGCCGCGCGACCGCCTTGTTGAAGCCGAGACGTTCGATATCCGTGCCGACCGCCTTCACCGTCTTGTGCGCGAGCTTGGAGATGGACACCGCCTCCCCGTCTCGCGCCGGTTCGCCCGGAACGCCTTTCAGCGTCTCCGAAGCTTCCGACACGAGGCGCCACACGCGCTGCACGAAGCGATGCGCGCCTTCAACGCCCGCTTCCGTCCAGATCACGTCGCGGTCAGGCGGGGAATCCGACAGCATGAACCAGCGCGCGGTATCCGCGCCATAGGAGGCGATGATGTCGTCCGGGTCGACCACGTTCTTCTTCGACTTCGACATCTTCTCGATCGAGCCGATGGTGATGTCCTCGCCGGTCGCGATCAGGCTGGCCCGCCGCTTTCCATCGACTTCTTCCAGCTTCACTTCGGCCGGCGTCACCCAGCCCTTCGCGCCACGGTAGGTCTCGTGGACGACCATGCCCTGCGTGAACAGGCCCTCGAACGGTTCCTCGACGCTGTTCAGATGCCCCGTCGCTTTCATCGCCCGGGCGAAGAAGCGGGAATAGAGAAGGTGCAGGATCGCGTGCTCGATGCCGCCGATATACTGGTTGACCGGCAGCCAGCCATTCGGCCCATCGACATGGGCGAGATCGGTCGGTCGCTCAGTGTTCCACGGGTCGGTGAAGCGCGCGAAATACCAGGAGGAATCGACGAACGTGTCCATCGTGTCGGTATCGCGACGGGCGTCCTTGCCGCAATTCGGGCAGGCGACATGCTTCCAGGTGGGATGATGGTCGAGCGGGTTGCCCGGCTTGTCGAACGACACCTCGTCGGGCAGCCGCACCGGCAATTGCTCAGCCGGCACCGGCACCGCGCCGCAATCGTCGCAATGGATGACCGGGATCGGGCAACCCCAGTAGCGCTGGCGCGAGATCAGCCAGTCGCGCAGGCGGAACTGCACCTTGCGCTGCGCCTGCGGGCGATTGCCAATCGTCGTCGCTTCCAGCCGTGAAGCGACCTCCTCGAACGCCTCCTTCGGCGTCATGCCGTCAAGGAAGCGTGAATTGATCATCACCCCGTCCTCGACATAGGCCTCGTCTATGATCTGGAACGTCGCCGCGTCGCCATCCTTCGGCATCACCACCGGCACGACCGGCAGGTCGTACTTGTTGGCGAAGTCGAGGTCGCGCTGGTCGCCCGACGGGCAGCCGAAGACCGCGCCGGTGCCGTAATCCATCAGCACGAAGTTGGCGACATGGACCGGCAGCGTCCAGCTCTCATCGAACGGGTGAACGACGCGGATACCGGTATCGAAGCCTTTCTTCTCGGCGGTCTCGATCTCGGCCGCGGACGTGCCGCCGCGCTTGATCTCCTCGATGAAGGCCGCCAGCGCCGGATTGTCCTTGGCCGCCTTCTTGGCCAGCGGATGGTCGGCCGCGATCGCCATGAAGGATGCGCCGAAGATCGTGTCGGGCCGCGTCGTATAGACTTCCAGCTCGCTCTCGCCCTGGGGGGCCGTCGCTGGGTCCAGCTTCCAGCGAAGCTGCAGGCCTTCCGATCGCCCGATCCAGTTCGACTGCATCAGCTTGACCTTCTCGGGCCAGCGATCGAGCGTTTCGAGCCCGTCGAGCAGGTCCTGCGCCATCGACGTGATCTTGAAGAACCACTGCGTCAGGTCGCGCTGTTCGACCAGCGCGCCGGAGCGCCAGCCGCGCCCGTCGATCACCTGCTCGTTGGCGAGCACGGTCATGTCCTCGGGGTCCCAGTTGACCTTGGCGTTGCGGCGCTCGACGAGCCCGGCCTGCCAGAAGTCGAGGAACATCTTCTGCTGGTGCTTGTAGTAGCTCGGATCGCAGGTCGCGAATTCGCGCGCCCAGTCGAGCGACAGGCCCATCGTCTTCAGTTGGCCCTTCATCGTCTCGATGTTGGCATAGGTCCAGTCGCGCGGACTGACCTTGTTGTCGCGCGCGGCGTTCTCGGCCGGCAGGCCGAACGCGTCCCAGCCCATCGGGTGCAGCACGTTGTATCCGGCCGCCCGTTTGTAGCGCGCGACCACGTCGCCCATCGCATAGTTGCGCACATGGCCCATATGGATGCGCCCCGAAGGATAGGGGAACATCTCCAGGACGTAGTATTTCTCGCGGAGGTCGTCGTTCGGGGTCGCGAAGAGCTTGGCCTCGTCCCACGCCTTCTGCCATTTCGGTTCGCTTGCGCGCGGATTGTATCGTTCGGTTGCCATGACCGCTTTTTTGCTTAAGTGGGACTGAAAAATCGTGCCGGACCTTCACCATGGTTTGGCACAAGCGTCAACACTCGCGGGGATGGCCGGACGAATGACGGATGCGGTGGAACGACGGGAAGAAGTGCGGGCGAAAATCGCGCGGGCAACGCTCGACGCAGGCCGCGGGGATTCGGTCACGCTCGTCGCCGTGTCGAAGACCTTCGAGGCCGACGCGATCCGTCCCGTCCTCGACGCCGGCCAGCGCGTCTTCGGCGAGAACCGCGTGCAGGAGGCGCAAGGAAAATGGCCCGCCCTGCGCGAAGCCTTTCCCGATCTCGAGCTCCATCTGATCGGCCCGCTGCAATCCAACAAGGCGAAGGAAGCCGTCGCCCTGTTCGATGTCATCGAAACGGTCGACCGCGAGAAGATCGCTGCCGAACTGACGAAGGAAGTCGAGCGGCAGGGCAAGCGCCCCCGCCTCTATGTCCAGGTCAATACCGGTCTTGAAGACCAGAAGGCCGGCATCGACCCGCGCGATACCGTCGCCTTCGTCGCGCGCTGCCGCGAAATCCACGGCCTGCCCATCGAAGGCCTGATGGCGATCCCGCCCTTTGACGAAAACCCCGGCCCGCACTTCGCCCTCCTCGAAAAGCTTGCAAGAGAAGCGGGCGTCGAAAAGCTCTCCATGGGCATGTCCGGCGACTACGAGACCGCAATCCAGTTCGGCGCCACCTCGGTGCGCGTCGGCTCGGCGATATTCGGGAGCCGCTAGCGCCTAGTGAACCACCAGTTCCCCGCTCACGTTTCGCCATTCGTTCGGTGAGATGAGCCTTTTGTGCGTATAGCTCACCGAATGAAGCGGCCCGTCGAGCTTTTCGCGCCAGAAGTCGAGAAAGCGCACCAGCTCGGGAAATTTCGGCGCCAGATCATAGTGTTGCCAGATGAATGTCTGCAGCAGGCCGGGATGATCAGGCATCCGGTAAAGGATCTGCGCCGTCGTCATTCCATAGCCCTGGAGCATCAGCTCCATTTCACTTGCACGTTGCATGGCTCGCACCCCGCATTCGCTTATGAAGCATGAATATTGTGCGGTGCAATCCGTTAACCGTCTACTTCCAGAAGCGCCGATCAAGAGAATTTTATCTCGTTGAATCAGCGCCTTGGCAGCCTTCCTGACAAAGTGCTGCCAATGGCGCCATGCGGATCCCCGCAACATCCATCGTCTAATGTTGTGCCAGCGGCCCAAATGCTAATAATGCCCGCATCTTGAGCGGCCGTGCCGTATTGAATCCGACCGGGAGGAACTGAATGTCCGAGGTGAAAGTCCATCGCGTCAAGCCGGAATGGAAAAAGCGCGCCCTGATCGACAGGGACACCTACGAGAAGTGGTACAAGGATTCGATCAAGAATCCCGAGAAGTTCTGGGACAGGCACGGCAAGCGGATCGACTGGTTCAGACCCTATACCAAGGTCAAGAACACCTCTTTCGACGGCAAGGTCTCGATCAAGTGGTATGAGGACGGCCGTACCAACGTCTCCTACAACTGCATCGACCGCCACCTGGAAAAGCGCGGCGATCAGGTTGCCATCATCTGGGAAGGCGACAACCCGTATGACGACAAGAAGATCACATACAACGAGCTCTACGAACATGTCTGCCGGCTCGCCAATGTCCTGAAGGCGCGCGGCGTCAAGAAGGGCGACCGCGTCACCATCTACATGCCGATGATCCCCGAGGCCGCCTATGCGATGCTCGCCTGTGGGCGCATCGGCGCGATCCATTCTGTCGTCTTCGGCGGCTTTTCGCCCGACGCGCTCGCCGGCCGCATCGTCGACTGCGAATCGACCTTCGTCATCACGGCGGACGAGGGCCTGCGCGGCGGCAAGACGATCCCGCTCAAGGAGAACACCGACAAGGCAATCGACATCGCGGCCGAGAACCACGTGATGGTCAAGAACGTGCTGGTCGTTCGCCGTACCGGCGGCAAGGTCGGCTGGGCCGAGGGCCGCGACCTCTGGTACCACGACGAGGTGCGCACTGCTAAGCCGGACTGCAAGCCGGAAAAGATGAAGGCCGAGGACCCGCTCTTCATCCTTTACACCTCCGGCTCGACGGGAAAGCCGAAAGGCGTCCTCCACACCACCGGCGGCTATCTCGTCTATGCCTCGATGACGCATGAATACGTCTTCGACTACCACGAGGGGGACGTCTACTGGTGCACCGCCGATGTGGGCTGGGTCACCGGCCACTCCTACATCGTCTACGGCCCGCTCGCGAACGGCGCGACGACGCTGATGTTCGAAGGCGTGCCGAACTATCCCGACGCCGGCCGCCTCTGGGATGTCGTCGACAAGCACCAGGTCAACATCTTCTACACCGCCCCCACCGCCATCCGCGCCCTGATGGGCGCGGGCGACGATCACGTGAAGCGCTCCTCGCGCAAGTCGCTGCGCCTGCTCGGCTCGGTCGGCGAGCCGATCAATCCGGAAGCCTGGGAATGGTACTACAACGTCGTCGGCGAGAAGCGCTCGCCCATCGTCGACACCTGGTGGCAGACCGAGACGGGCGGCATTTTGATCACGCCGCTCCCCGGCGCCATCGATCTGAAGGCCGGCTCGGCGACCAAGCCCTTCTTCGGCATCCAGCCCCAGCTCGTCGATAATGAAGGCGCGGTCATCGAGGGCGCGGCCGACGGCAATCTGTGCATCACCGATTCCTGGCCCGGCCAGATGCGCACGGTCTATGGCGACCACGAGCGCTTCGTTCAGACCTACTTCTCGACCTACAAGGGCAAATACTTCACCGGCGACGGCTGCCGGCGCGACGAGGACGGCTATTACTGGATCACCGGCCGCGTCGACGATGTCCTCAACGTCTCCGGCCACCGCATGGGAACGGCCGAGGTCGAATCCGCACTCGTCAGCCACGACAAGGTTTCGGAGGCCGCCGTCGTCGGCTATCCGCACGATCTCAAGGGCCAGGGCATCTATTGCTACGTCACGCTGATGGCCGGCGAGGAGGGCAGCGAGGATCTGAAGAAGGAACTCGTCGCCCATGTCCGCAAGGAGATCGGCCCGATCGCCTCGCCCGACAAGATCCAGTTCGCGCCTGGCCTGCCGAAGACCCGCTCCGGCAAGATCATGCGCCGCATCCTGCGCAAGATCGCCGAGGACGATTTCGGCGCGCTCGGCGACACCTCGACGCTGGCGGAACCCGCCGTCGTCGACGACCTGGTTTCGAACCGCCAGAACAAGAAGAAGTAGCAATCATTCGCCGCCTTGTCCGAGGCGGCGGTCATCCGCGCGAAGTGAGGTCTGACGAGATTCGGCCTTGGGTGCGCCGAAAACGGCAGGCTTCGAGAACCGGAGCGGAGCGTACTTAGGTACGTGAGCTCCGGAAGCGCAGGAGACTGCCGTTTGCAGGCCACTCAGGGTCGAATATCGCAGAACTCAGTGCCGGAAATGACGCATCCCGGTGAACACCATGGCGATGCCATGCGCGTTGGCCGCCGCGATCACCTCGTCGTCGCGCATCGAGCCGCCCGGCTGGATGACCGCCGTCGCACCCGCCTCGATCGCCGCGATCAGCCCGTCGGCGAACGGGAAGAACGCATCCGACGCCACAACCGAGCCCTTGGTCTTCGGCTCCGCCCAGCCGGCCGCCTCCGCCGCATCCAGCGCCTTGCGCACCGCAATGCGCGAGGAATCGACCCGGCTCATCTGCCCCGCGCCGATGCCGACCGTCGCGCCGTCCCGCGCATAGACGATGGCGTTCGACTTCACATGTTTGGCGACCATGAAGGCAAAGCGCAGATCGGCCATCTCCGCCGCTGACGGCGCTCGGCTTGTCACCACTTTCAGGTCGAGATCGTCGACGACGCCATTGTCCCTGCCCTGCACAAGCATCCCGCCCGCGACCGACTTGAACGCCAGCCCCGCCGCGCGCGGATCGGGCAGCCCGCCCGTCACCAGCAGGCGCAGATTCTTCTTCGCCGCGACCAGCGCCACCGCCTCTTCGGAGGCTTCCGGCGCGATGATGACTTCGGTGAACGTCTTGACGATCTCCTCGGCGGCGTCGGCGTCGAGCAGTCCGTTCAACGCGACGATGCCGCCGAAGGCGGAGACCGGATCGCATTCGAGCGCCTTCAGATACGCGTCCTTCAGTGTACCCCCAGTGCCGACCCCGCACGGATTGGCGTGCTTGATGATCGCGACCGCCGCGCCCGCCTCCGGCGCGAACTCGCCGACGAGTTCGAAAGCCGCATCGGTGTCGTTGATGTTGTTGTAGGAAAGCTGCTTGCCCTGCAGCTGCCGCGCCGTCGCGACGCCCGGCCGCCCGTCTCCATTGACGTAGAAGGCCGCCTTCTGGTGCGGGTTCTCGCCATAGCGCATCTCTGCCTGCAGCCGCCCGCCAAACGCGCGCGCGGCCGGCGCGTCGAGCGCCAGCGCCTCGGCGAACCAGCCCGAGATCGCCGCATCGTAGGAAGCCGTGCGCGCATAGGCCTTCGCCGCCAATTCCTGCCGGAAGCGATATTCCGTCTCGCCCCCATTTTCCTTCAGCGTCTCGACGAGCCGGCCATAGTCGGCAGGGTCGGTGACGATCGCCACATAGGCGTGGTTCTTGGCCGAGGCGCGCACCATGGCCGGCCCGCCTATGTCGATGTTCTCCACCGTCGCCGCATAGTCGCCGCCCGCGCGCCGTACCTCCTCGAAGGGGTAGAGATTGATGACCGCAAGGTCGATCGGACCGATGCCGTGCGCTTCCATCGCTTCCCTGTGTTCGGCGTCGTCGCGCATGGCCAGCAGCCCACCATGGACGGACGGATGCAGCGTCTTGACGCGCCCGTCCATGATCTCGGGAAAGCCGGTCAGATCGGAAACGTCCTTGACCGACAGCCCCGCTTCGGCGATCGCCTTCGCCGTCCCGCCCGTGGAGACGAGTTCGATACCGAGCGCGGAGAGCTGGCGCGCCAGGTCGACCAGGCCGGTCTTGTCGGAGACGGAAAGAAGCGCGCGTGAAACGCGCACGCGGTCGGGTGCGGGAATGTTCTTCGACGCGACGGCCATGATGGGTGTCCTTCGGGAAAGCGGGAGGTGCGCACCGCCTACCCACACCGGCCCTCAGAATCAACCGCCGAGCGTCAGGAAGACATCTTTTCCACGCGAGTGAAACGCCAGGCGACTTCCGGCAGCACGGAGGGGTCGATCTCGACGACGAGCTGGCGCGAGCGTCGGGGACCGCCGATCGAGGCGAAGAACATGGATTCTTCGACCACCGGCGCCACGCCCTCCACGTCCACGGTCCAGATATCCGTCTCGTTCCCCTTGAGAACGAGCTGCCCCCGCTCGTTGCGGAAGACACCGATATCGGGATGGAGATGGAAGCGGATCTGCACCGTCATGCCCGGCCCGGGCCGGGCGAGACCGTTACGGTCGTTGAAGAACCTGTCGGTCCCCTCGAAGATGTCCCCGCCCGCCGCCAGCAGCAGTTCGCGTTCGTGGACGATCCCGAAGCGCTGGACATAGCCGTCATGGCTGGCCGAAACCCCCTGGATGCCTGGACTGTCGAAGCGCTTGGCGCGCACCTTGCGGATCGGCCCGATCAGCGGCGAGCCGACCATGGCGCGCAGCCGGCTCGGCAGGTTGAAGCGCGCCGAAGACGTCTCGTTGACGGTCGCGGTCGAATGCGCCGCCGTGGAGCGTGACAGGAGTCGGAAGTCCTCCGCGCCAAAGCTGTCGACGCCGCAATTGACGATGAAATGGTGCCGCCCCGACGACATCTCGAACGAGAGGCAACCCGCCTGCGCCTCGTGGCTCACGTCGGGCGCGGGCGGTGCGCCGGTATCTGCGATGATCGTCGTGCCACCCATCGACAGCCGGTCGTAGCCGCCATGCGAGGCGTGCAGGATCGGCGCGCCGCCGGTGTCGTCGTGGTGGAGGATCGCCGCCACGCGGTCGTGGCTCGTCGCGCCCATGCCGTTGAAACGCGCCAGAACCCCGTCCTGATGGCGGAAGAAGCGCAGGGCCGGCAGCATCCTCTCGATGGCGTTGATCAACGCGTCCGGCGGTGCCTCGGCCTGGTTGAAATAGGTCTGGCGCAGCGGCAGCAGGTCGGCCAGAAGCTCGAGCACGGCGCCGGGATTGCGCGAGATGTGGACGCCATCGGGCAGGATCTGCCGGTCGAGTTCGAGTGCCAACGCCCTGGACGCCGCGTGAAGCCGTGCCGGCGAGGACGGCAGCGAGAGCGTTGCGAAAGCGATGGCGATGCGTGCGCGCAGGCGCTCCTCGCCGTCCGGCATCTCGCCGGCGACCGCGCGCAAATAGCGCATCTGCACGGCGAGCGATTTGAGGAACACGCGATAGAACTGGATGTCGGCGCCCGCCAGCACGATCGAGGAATGCTGCAGCCATGCGATCAGCCGCTTGGCGACGGTCGCCGGCGCCCAGGCCGGCCCGTTGATCCGCCGTCCATGGATCGCGATCCAGTCTGAAACGAGCGCGCGGGCATTGCCGGCGGCAAGATTGGTTTCCGCCGCGCGCATGTGGCGCAGCCACCGAAAGGCGTGCATCGCCTCGAGCCACGCTGCAGGCGCGCGCTCGGCACGGAAGGGCGACGTCCCGCCGGTCGCGATCACCGAGCCGGCGAGCGGAAAGCGGCCGCGATAGAATTCCTGCGCCAGCGCTCCGTCCGCCAACCGCAGGTCCGGCGGCGCGATCAAGATCCGCTGCGGCGTGCGGCCGGAAAAGCGCCAGCGATAAAGCGGGCCCGAACGCAGGCGCCGGCGCGCGCGGCGCCATGCCTCGCTCGCCACGAAACCCCACAATTGGGGATCGTAGTTCAACGCCATTGCCAAGACCCCGACCTCCTCATCGCCGCTCCGCGATGCAGCCCCCAAGGCATCACCTCCGGCGAAAAAATACGCGTCCGGGTAATTTGCGATGCTCGTAATCGAGGAATCATAGCTGATTCAAGAGTTTGTGCGAAGATCAAATGCGTTTCAAATTGGAACGCTTCATCCTTTGACCCGTAACCGCACCGTATAGAAACCATCGAGCCCGGCGCGCTTGTGTACGGCATCGGGCAGGCCGGCGGGCGTAGTGCGAACCGCGCCATCTGCATCGAGGAAACCGTCGACGAAAGGAAATTCCCCAGCCGCAAACGGCACGCGCTCCAGCGCCTTGTTTTCCGCAAGCGCCGTTGCGATCATCGCCTCGCCCTCTTCGGGTTCCAGCGAGCAGTTGCAAAAGAGGATCGTCCCGCCCGGCTTCACCAGCGTCGCGGCATGGTCGAGCATCCGCCGCTGGAGGGCGGCGAGCCGCGAAATATCGTCCGGCGTCTTCGTCCAGAGCACGTCGGGGTGCCGCCGGATCGTCCCGGTCGAGGAGCACGGCGCGTCGAGCAGCACGGCGTCATAAAGTTGGTCCGGCCGATGTTCGAAGAGGTCGGCAACGACGATTTCCACATCGAGCTTCAGCCGTTCCAGATTGCCGGCAAGGCGTTTCGCGCGGTTCGCCACCTTCTCGATCGCGGTCACATGCGCGCCGCTGAGCGCAAGCTGCGCCGTCTTGCCGCCTGGCGCCGCGCAGATGTCGGCAACCCGCTTTCCCTCGATATTTCCCATCAACCGCGCCGGCAAAGCCGCCGCCGCGTCCTGTACCCACCACTCGCCATCGCCAAAGCTGGGAAGCTCAGACACCGCACCATCGACGGAAGTCAGTCGCACCGAGCCGGTCGGCAGAACGAAGCCGCCGAGCTTGTGCGCCCACTCCTGCGGATTCGATTTCACCGTCAGGTCGATCGCCGCCTCGTGACGGTGCATGTCGAGGATCGCCCGCGCATGATCCTTGCCATAGGCAGCATCCAGGCGCTCGGCGAACCACTCCGGCGCTTCCACGGTCTTCGCCAGCACGGCCGGCAGCGCGCGCTCCTTGCGTCGCCCGATCTCGCGCAAAACGGCGTTGACGAGGTTGGCGAAGCGCCGCGTGCGCGGATCGAGTTTGGCGTGGGTCACGGCAAGGTCCACTGCCGCGCTGTCGGGAATGTCGAGGAACAGCAATTGCGCCGCTCCGACATGGAGGATGTGGTTGAGCGCCGCCGCGTTGGACGGCAGCTTCCGGTCGAGCCGCGCGTCGATCAGCGCCTGGATCGACATGCGATGTCTGAGTGCCGTCGTCAGGATCGCGCGCACCAGCCCCCGGTCGCGCGCATCGAGCGCACGATATTGCGGATGGCCGTGCTCGCCATCCGTCAGGCCGTCGAGCGGCGTTTTCGTGTCGATCACCGCGGAAAGCAGGCGAACGGCAACGCGCCGGGCGGCAAGCCCCGGCGTGTCGTCATGGATTTCGGCGGTTGGCGGCTGCCTGCGTGCGCTCTTCACTGCGCTCACGACCACGGACCCCGCGGACCCGAGGGTGTGTTGCCGCCCCACGGGCCACTGCGAGAGGGAGTCGCGCGTGCCTGCGGCGCGAACTCGCCCTGCATCTTCATGAGCGCGGCAATGCGGTTCTGAGTGTCGGGGTGGGTGGAGAATAGGTTGTCCATCTTCTCGCCGGAGAGCGGATTGATGATGAACATGTGCGCCGTGGCCGGGTTGCGCTCCGCATTGTCGTTGCGCAGCCGTCCGGCGGAGGCCGCGATCTTGTTCAGCGCGGAGGCCAGCGACTGCGGGCTGCCGCTGATTTCCGCGCCGCGCCGGTCGGCGGCGTATTCGCGGGTGCGGCTGATCGCCATCTGCACCATCATCGCCGCCAGCGGCGCCACGATCATCGCCACCAGAACGCCGATAAAGCCCAGCGGATTGTTGTTGTTGCCACGAAAGAAGAACGCGAAATTGGCCAGCATCGAGATCGCGCCGGCAATCGTCGCGGTGATCGTCATGGTCAGCGTGTCGCGGTTCTGAACATGCGCCAGTTCATGCGCCATCACGCCCGCCACCTCGTCGTAGGACAGCCGGTCGAGAAGCCCTGTCGTCGCCGCGACGGCGGCGTTTTGCGGATTGCGCCCTGTCGCGAACGCATTCGGCTGGTCCTCGCGGATGAGATAGACCTTCGGCATCGGAAGCTGAGCCCGCGCTGCCAGATCGCGCACCATGCCGTAATATTCGGGCGCCGAGCGCTCGTCGACCTCAACGGCATTGTGCATCCGCAAGACCATCTTGTCGGAGTTCCAATAGGAAAAGAGGTTCATTGCCGCTGCGACGAAGAAGGCGATCATCATGCCGCCCGACCCGCCGATCAGGTAGCCGACACCCATGAAGAGCGCCGTCATGAACGCCAGAAGCATGGCGGTGCGCATGATGTTCATCTCGTTGTCCTGTCCTCGTTTCGCGACGGTCGCAAAGCGCGTGAATGCGGCCTATATGATGGGAAGATCAAGCCCTTGTTTCAATATCGCAGTCCTTGAAGCCCCATGTCCGACCAAACCGACGACCTCTCCCCTGTCGAACCGCCCCGCACCCTCACGGACGCTGCCCGCCGCGCGCTCGCCGAAGCCGAGGCCCGGCGCCAGCGATATGACGACGCAGAGGCGCACCTGCCGGTTGAAAAAGGCGGCCGCGGCGGGCGTGACCCGGCCCGCTACGGGGATTGGGAAGTGAAGGGTCGCGCAAGCGACTTCTAATGTGATCCGGCCTGCACGATTTCCCGCACGGCAAAGGGAACAGCGCTGCCCGCCCCGGCGTTTGGCACTATTACTTCTACCACGAAGGGTTGTGCCATGCTGATCCGTTTGGGTTATGAAATCGGGGTGACGTGCGCGCAGCCGACCCCCGTGATCCTCTCGCTCGACCTCCATCCGGATCGCCGGGCAGACATCCGCTGGCAAAGCGGCGTCACGTCGCACCCCATGGTGCCGATGCGCACCTATGTCGACCAGTTCGGCAATCGCTGCCGCCGCCTCGTCGCGCCTGCGGGAGACTTCACCGTGCGCTACGACGCCGTGGTCGAGGACAGCGGCCGTCCCGACGTGATCGCCGAGCATGCGGGCGAAATTCCGGTCGACCAGCTCCCTGCCGACACGCTGATCTACCTCCTCGGTAGCCGCTATTGCGAGACCGACCTGATGACGCCGATCGCCTGGCAGTTGTTCGGCAACGTCAAGCCAGGCTGGCAGCGCGTCCAGGCGATCTGCGACTTCGTCCACAATCGCATATCGTTCAGCTACGGCTACGCCCGCGCCAGCCGCACCGCCGGCCAGGCCTATGACGAGCGCGTCGGCGTCTGCCGCGACTTCGCGCATCTCGCGGTCACGCTGTGCCGCGCAATGAACATCCCCGCCCGCTACGCGACCGGCTATCTCGGCGACATCAACGTACCGGTCGATCCAGCGCCCATGGACTTCTCCGCCTGGTTCGAGGTCTACCTCGAAGGCGGCTGGTACACGTTCGACGCGCGCCACAATGTGCCTCACACCGGCCGCGTCGTGGTCGCGCGCGGTCGCATGCGACGGACGTCCCGATCGTCCACACTTTCGGCGCCCATCAACTGACCAAATTCGAGATCTGGACCTACGAGCAGAAATCGGAGCCCATGGGGACCGAGCTGCGCCGTGCCCCCCGTGCCGCCGACGCCCCCATCAGCCTTTCCGCCTGAGCCCCTTGCAAAACTGATTGAATAGGAATAAATGCCTTATGGCATTTATTCCTATTCTGCTTCTATTGCTGCTCGCCTCGCCCGCCCATGGCGCCGAAATCGGCGGCCCGGTCAGTGCGCGCCTCGTGCGGGTGATCGACGGCGACACCGTTGAGGCGGACGTCCATTTATGGCCGGGCCACACGGTGCGCGTTTCCGTCCGTCTGCGCGGCATCGACGCTCCCGAACTGCGGTCTCGCTGCGCAGCGGAAAAGACCGCCGCGCGTAACGCTCACGACGCCCTCGCCGGATTGCTCGCCTCCGGTGCATTTCACGTCCGCAACATCGATGGCGACAAGTTCTTCGGCCGCGTCGTGGCCGATATCGAAACGCCGGACGGCCAAGCGATCGTTGACCATCTGCTGGCCGCCGGTCTCGCGCGCCCCTACGACGGCAAGGCCCGCGCCCCCTGGTGCGGCTGATGTCCCGAAACGGGACGACCCCGAGCCCGGATTGAAACGCCCTCAACCTCGCCATCTGATCAGACCGAGAAAATTAACCTGACGCTAACCCTAACCGCCAGTAAACGATAGTGATTACAAATTCTTAGCCGGGGCCATCGCCAGGATGGCGCTCTTTGGCCTCGATTCTGCACCTCCTCGCACAACCGGCCGCGGCGGCCGACGAGGAGAGACGAATGGCACGGTTTTCCAACATCTTGGCGCGGTTCATGTCCGACCGGCGCGGCAATTTTGCGCTTCTGACGGGCGCGACCCTGTCCATGCTGGCGGTCGGCGCCGGCTTCGGGGTTAACGCGACGCAGCTCATGAACACGAAGTCGGCGCTGCAGAACGCCCTCGACGCCGCCGTCGCTTCCACCGCCCGCGACCTCACCACCGGGGTGATCGCGGAGAACGATGCCCGCGCCTCGGTTGAGGCGTTCCTGACCGCCAATGGCGGCGGCGCCTTTGCCCGTGAGGGCGCCATCACGCTGGAGACGTTGACCGTCAACCGCACCGCCCGCACCGTCGAGGCGACCGCCCGCACCAATATCGACCTCGCCTTCCCCCTCTTCGGCGCCGAGAAGACGCGCAACGTCGCCGCCACCACCGCCGCGCTCTATTCCGACCGCAAGATCGAAGTTGCGATGATGCTCGACGTCACCGGCTCGATGGCCGGCCAGAAGATCAGGGATTTGAAGAGTGCCGCCACCAATGCCGTCGACGCGTTGCTCGGCGGTCAGGACCCCCGCGACCCGCGCGTCCGGGTATCGATCGTGCCCTATGCGGAGGCTGTCAATGTCGGTACGCTCGCCTCCTCGTCGGTGGTCTTCCAGGAACGCAAGGGCGGGAGCGACCTGCCGCCCCATGTCGGTGCAAGCGCGCGCTACATATCCGACAACACCGGCAGCTTCACCGACAACTGCGCGACCGAGCGCAAGCTGCCCGACCTCTCCCCCGACTATTCGGACGCCAGCCCCATGACGCTGCGTGAATATCCCGGCGACCCGAGCAAGAAATTTTACGCACGCATTAACCGCGACGACCGCCTTGCCACCAAAGACTGCCCCAAGGCGACGGTCGTGCCCCTGACCGCCGACGCCAGCGCGCTCAAGCGCTCCATCAATGCTTTCAACGCGGTCGGCTACACCGCCGGCTCAATCGGCATCCAGTGGACGCAATACATGCTGTCGCCCGAATGGCGCGACACGATCCGTAACGCGCGCCTCGGTGCCGGTCCGGCAGATGCCGACCCGCGCGATGTCGGCAAGATCGCGATCCTGATGACGGACGGCCAGTTCAACACCGTCTTCGCCGGTGGCGATCCGCGCCAGGGCGTCAACGCGCAGGGCCGCGCGGCCCGCACAACTGCCGAAGCGCTGTGCGACCGGATGAAGGCCGATGGCGTCGAAATCTTCACCATCGGCTTCGATCTCGACAACCGTTCGATCCCGGCGCAGGACCGACGCGACGCGAAAGCCGTACTGAGCGCCTGCGCCAGCGACGATACGGGCGCCATCAAGCACTATTTCGAAGCCTCGACCGGCCCCGAACTCGATGCCGCCTTTCAGGAAATCATCAGCAACACCGAGCGGCTTTTCCTGACCATGTAGCGATACGGGCAACGAAAAAGGGCCGGTCTCGCCGACCGGCCCTTCCGTGTCTGATATCCGCAGCGCGGCATTCGGGTCAGACCCGGCCACGCATCAACCCCATCAGGAAGGCTGCTTCCCGAAAGGGCAATCCGCTCGGGCCACGCTACGGCTAACGATAACACTCGACATCGGATCACCTCCTTTCAGTTCGTTGAACACGAACCCAATGTGGGACCCCTCGTCCATGATGGCAAGGGGTCAGGATTTGGCTTCGCGATGCCGGCTTTTCACGAAGGGCAGCAGCACCAGCCCGATGATGAAGAGGACGATGATCGGCGTCACGCCGACACGTTGGGCGTCGACCGGCGACAGCCCGAATCCTTCCGAGGCGACGATGCCGGTCACGAGCGCGATCGAGAGCGGCCCGATGAAGGTGGTCGCCTTGCCCGACAGAGCATAGAGTCCGAACGCCTCCGTCACCCGGTCCGTGTCGACCTGATCGACGAGGAGCGTGCGCGAGGCCGCCTGGATCGAACCGCCCGCCGCCCCGATCAGGCAACCGGCGAAATAGAACACCAGCACCGGCAGTCCGCTGCCCTCGGCCACCGGCATGAACAGAACCTGTGTCTGGGTCGTCGAGATGATGAGCGCGCAGCACAGCGCGAGGATCACGGCCGACCACGCTACGACGATCTTCGGCCCGAAGCGCTGGTCCATGCGCCCGCCCGCATAGGCGCCGATCGCGCCCGTGATGTTGGAGAGGATGCCGAAAATGCCGATCTGGATGATCGTGAGGCCCAGGACGCCCGCCGCATAGATGCCGCCGAAGGCATAGAGCGCATTGAGCCCGTCGCGGTAGAACATCGACGAGATCAGGAAGGAGAAGTAGCTGCGCTCGGATGGCAGGCGTCTCAATGTCTGCTTGAGCTTGGCAAGCCCGTCGCGCACCGCGCCCTTGATCGCCGGCTTGCGCTTGACGTCAGGGGTGAAGAGGAACATCGGGATGATGAAGACCAGATACCAGAGTGCGGTCAGCGGCCCGGCCGCCCGGTCCCCCTCGCGCATCGCGGGGTCCAGCCCGAGGATCGGCTCCAGCCCGATCAGCGTGCGCCCGGTCTCCGGTGAGGCCGACATGAAGCCGAGCACCATGATCAGCGAGATTAGCCCGCCGACATAGCCGAGCCCCCAGGCCGAGCCCGAAAGCCGCCCGAGTTCGGATCGCGGGACGAGCGTTGGCATCATCGCATTGTTGAAGACGGCGGCATATTCCATCCCGAACACCGCGACCGCGATGATGACCAGTATCCACGTCAGGTCTTCCATGCCCGGTGTGGCGAACCAGAGCATCCAGCAGCCGACGATGCCGATGACGGAAAAGACAGCGATCCACGGCTTGCGCGGCCCGCTTGCATCGGCGATCGCGCCGAGGACGGGCGAGGAAAACGCGATCAGAAGCCCGCCGATCCCCGTCGCATAGCCCCACAATTCCTGTCCCCGCGCCGCGTCCGGCGCAACCGCGGCGGCGAAGTACGGCGCGAAGACGAAGGTGATGATCAGCGTGTGAAAGGGCTGCTGTGCCCAGTCGAAGAGCATCCAGCCCCAGATCGCGCGTTTCGGCGCGCGCGCCTCGACAGTCCCGTCCATTCCGCCCCCCAATTCCTGCCCCCAAGGGCGCGGCCGGTATCGTTCCCTAAGCCGCACTGACGTCTGTCAGATCCGACATCAGCCCTGCCGCGACGGTAAGCCGCGAAACGGTGATGTCGCCGCCTTCCGTCAGGCTTTGCAGCCTGTCGCGCGTGCGCGAAATCCGCATGCCGCCCGCCTCGATCCAGGTCTCCACCGGCGCCTTGTCCTTCGGGAAGGCACTGAGCGCGGCGGCGGCGATGCCGCGCCGTGCCGCGTTGATCTGGTCCGTCGCGCGCGCCAGCGCCAGCCCGTCATAATAGTCGGACGGCGCGATCGAGCGCGCGGCATCGGCGATGCGTCCGATCCGGAACGCATCGGTGACCGCGAAGAACGCGCGCGCAGCTGTCTCCAGTTCCGCCTTCGCCGTTTCCGCGACCAGCGCAATGTCGGGAATGAGTTCGGCGACGTGAAGCTGGGTGATGCGCTCGGCGAGCCTCTGCGACACCCCGCCCTTGAGCAGGACCGCGATCCGTTCTTCCTGCCGTTCCTGCGTGAAGGGCGGCAGCATCCGGGTCAGCTTCGGCTCCAGCGCCTTGCGGGCGCTCCGCAACCCCTCGATCTCGGCTCCGATCGTCGCAGTCGTCAGGTCGTTCTTCAGGAACCACGCACTTGCCGAATGCACCAGCCGGCCGACCTGCTGGTAAAGCTCGAGTTGCGTCGCCCCGTCGATCTTCGCGTCGAGCGCGTCGATTTCGGCGTAGAGCACGGGCAATTCGAACCCGTCGCGCACGATGGTGAAGGCGGCGACGATTTCCGCGGCAGAGCGGCCCGTCAGGTCCTGGAGGCGGCTGACGAAGGACGGTCCCCCGCGATTGATCGCCTCGTTGGCAAGCTGCGTCGCGATGATCTCGCGGCGCAGCCGATGCGTCTTGATCGGGCCGGGGAACTTCTTGACCATCTTTTGCGGGAAATAGTCGAAGAGGTCGGCTTCAAGGTGCGGATCGTCCGGCACGCCGCTTGCCACGATGTCGTCGAAGAGCACGATCTTGGCATAGGCGAGCAGCACGCCGATTTCGGCGCGCGTGAGCGGCACGCCGCGCGCTTCGCGCTCGGCCATCGCGGCGGTGGATGGCAGCACCTCCACTTCGCGGTCGAGGAGGCCCCGTCCTTCCAGCGCCTCCATGAACCGTTCCTGGTAGCTGAGATCGGCCACCCCGCGCAGCGCGGTCAGCGAGATCGCCAGCGACTGCCGGTAGTTGTTGGCGAGCACCAGATGCGCCACCTCGTCCGTCATGTCGGCAAGCAGCTTGTCGCGGTTCGGCCGCGTCAGGTCGCCCGCGCGCATCGCCGAAGCGAGCGCGATCTTGATGTTGACCTCGACGTCGGACGAATTGACGCCTGCCGAATTGTCGATCGCGTCCGAATTGCAGCGCCCGCCATTCATCCCGTATTCAATGCGCGCGCGCTGGGTCACGCCGAGATTGGCGCCCTCGCCGATGACCTTGGCGCCGACCTGCTTTGCCGTGATCCGCAGTGTGTCGTTCGCCTTGTCTCCGACATCCGCATTGCTCTCGGCTTCGCCCCGCACATAGGTGCCAATCCCGCCGAACCATAGGAGGTCGACCTTCGCCATCAAGATTGCGCGCATGATCTCGACCGGCGTCGCCGTGGTCGAGGACAGGCCAATCGCATCGGCGGCCTGCCTGGACAGCTCGATCGATTTCTGGCTGCGCGAGACGATTATGCCGCCCTCCGACAGCTTTTCGCGGTCATAGTCCTGCCAGCTCGACTGGCCCTTGTCGAAGAGCCGCTGCCGCTCCTCGAAGGAGGCGGCCATGTCCGGGTTGGGATCGATGAAGATGTCGCGATGGTCGAAGGCGGCGATCAGCTTCGTTGCCCGCGACAAGAGCATTCCGTTGCCGAAGACGTCGCCGGACATGTCGCCGACGCCGACGACGGTGAAAGGCGTGGTCTGGATATCGCGGTTCATCTCGCGGAAATGCCGCTTCACCGCCTCCCACGCGCCGCGCGCGGTGATGCCCATCTTCTTGTGGTCGTAGCCCGCCGAACCGCCCGAGGCGAAGGCGTCGTCCAGCCAGAAGCCATGCGCCTGGCTGATCGCGTTCGCCGTGTCGGAGAAGGTCGCGGTACCCTTGTCGGCTGCGACCACGAAATACGGGTCGTCCCTGTCATGCCGCACGACGTCCGCCGGCGGCACCACATGATCGTCCTCGATATTGTCGGTGATCGAGAGAAGCGAGGTGATGAAGTTGATGTAGGCCTTCTTGCCCGCCTCGAAGATTTCGCCCCTCGAACCGCCCACCGGCAACTGCTTCGGAAAGAACCCGCCCTTGGCGCCGACCGGCACGATCACCGCGTTCTTGACCTGCTGCGCCTTGACAAGGCCGAGCACTTCGGTGCGGTAGTCCTGTGCCCGGTCCGACCAGCGAAGCCCGCCCCGCGCCACCGCGCCGAAGCGCAGATGGACGCCTTCGACCTCGGGCCCGTAAACGAAGATCTCGCGCCAAGGCCGCGGCGCGGGCAGACCCCGCACCGCGCGCGAATCGAGCTTCAGCGCCAGCGACACGCCGGCCTTTTCGGGCCCATAGAAATTGGTGCGAAGCGTCGACTGGATGAGATTGAGATAGCGCCGGATGACGGCGTCATCATCGATCTGCGGCACCGATTCCAAAGCCGTTTCGATCGAATCGACCGCTTTTTGAGCTGAAACATCGCTGCTTTCAGCGAATTTCGGGTCGAAACGAGCTGAAAAAAGCTCAATCAGATGGTCGGCAATCGGGGGATACCGGTTCAGGACCGAGGCGATGAACTCCTGGTTCTGCGGAATCCCCGCCTGCTGAAGATAGCGGCCATAGGCCCGCAGCAGCCCGATCTTCCTCGCCGTCAGCCCTGCCGTCTGGACGAGCGCGGCATAGGAATCATTGTCGCTTTGCCCGTTCCAGACCGACATGAAGACATCGGCCAGAAGCGCGCCGCCATCGGTCAGGTCGATCTTTCCGCCCGAGGCACTTTCGAGTTCCATGTCGTGCAGGAAGACCGGCTCCGCGCCGGCTCGCGCGATTTCAAAGGTGCGCTCCGAGATCACCCGGAAGCCCATGTTTTCCAGGAGCGGCACACGCTTCGAAAGCGCGACCGGCTCTCCCTGGTGATAGATCTTCAGCCCGGCATGGGAGGCTGCCTCCGGCCGCTCGCGGTAGAAGTCGATGGCGATCGGCCGGTCGCGGCCGATGCCGGAAATGACCGCCGCGTCGCGCATCGCGACTGCGGCGGAGAAACTGTTGCGGTAGGTCTGGTCGAAACCGGCGGCGAGCGCGGCGAGCCTGGGGTCGGCCCGATTCTCGCTCACCTCCTCGCGCAGCGCGTCGTCCCAGGTCCGCACGATGTCGCGGATGTCCGCTTCCAGATCGGCCTGCTCAACCTTCGGCGTCTTGCCGCCGGACCGGCCGATAATGAAATGGACGCGAGCGAGCGAGCCTTCCGGAAAGGCGGGGTAATAGGCAGACAGCCGCCCGTCGAACGCCTTGACCAGGTACTGTCCGATCCGCTCGCGCACCTCCGAATCGTAGCGGTCGCGCGGCACGTAGACGATGGCCGAGACGAAGCGGTCGAACTGGTCGACGCGGTAGAGCGCGCGCACACGCGGCCGCTCGCCCAGCGCCAGGATGGCTTCCGCGTGCTTGCGCAGGACCGGCACGGAGATCTGGAACAGTTCGTCGCGCGGATAGGATTCAAGGACGTTGATCAGCGCCTTACCCGAATGGTCGGACGGATCGAAGCCGGACTTCTCGAGCACCGCACTCGCCTTGGAGCGCAGATAGGGGATCTTCATGACCGAGCGCGTATAGGCCGTGGAGGTGAAGAGGCCGACGATGCGCAACTCGCCGAAAAGCTTGCCCTTCTGGTCGAAGGTCTTGACGCCGATATAGTCAAGATAAATGCGCCGGTGGACAACCGACTTGGCGTTCGCCTTGGTCACGAGCAGCGCCTCGGGTCCATGCAGGAAGGCGCGAATTTCCGGCGTCGTCGTGACCGGCTCGCCGCCGCGGCGCAGCACGCGCACGTCATCGCTGGCGAGGATGCCGAGCCCGCCCTTGGGCGACCGCTCCAGCGTTCCGGTTTCCGCGCCGCCCGAATAGCGAAGCTCGCGCATGCCAAGGAAGGTGAAGTTGTCGTCACGCAGCCATTCGAGAAACGCGATCGCTTCTGCCACCTGATCCTTGTCGATCGGTACCGGCTGGTAGCGGAATTCGCTGATCGCCTGGTCGAGACGGGCGAGCATCGGCTTCCAGTTCGAGACCGAAAGCTTCACCTGGTCGAGGACGCGTTCGAGCCCGTGCTTCAGCGCTTCGCATTCCTCTGGCGTCAGCTTCGGCACATGGACGTGGATGATCGAGACGCGGTCGGTCGCCTCGTCGCCCTTGGCGCTGCCCGCCTCGCCCAGAAGTTCTGCGACGCCCTTCTTCTCGTGCCGCACGAGGACGACCGGATGAAGGACGAGCGCTGCCTCGCCCACCTGTTCGGTGATTTCAGCAAGCACCGAATCGAACAGGAAGGGCATGTTGTCGTTGATGACGGTGATGGCGGTCATGGAGCGGCCCTGCCGCTCGATCTCGCCCTCATTGTCGACGACGATGAGGCTGTCGCCGCGCTTGTGGTCCTTCAGCGCCCGGTAGGCGAGTGCGCCCGCGGTGGCGAAGGCCTGCGCCGCATATGCCTCGCGATCCTCCTCGGGCGCGCGCGCCTGGAAGAAGCTTGCGAGCTTCTCGGCCCCCGCTTCGGTCTTGACCTTCGATGCGGTTGCGGTCTTGCGCACAGCCATGGACGGCGAACTCCCGATTTCATCCTGTTTTTCTTTCGAGACTAGAACATCCGGCACGAAAGTGGCACCGGTTTCACGAGAATGAGCGACGCTGCGTCAGTTACAGACAAGTTTGAAAGGGAGATGACGGCATGAGCGAACGGGTCACGGCACTGAACATCGAACAGCCCGAATTGTCGGACGGCACAAAGGCCTATTTCGCCAAATGCGAGGAGAAGCTCGGCCTCGTGCCGAACGTGCTGCGCGCCTATGCCTTCGACGAAAAGAAGCTGCGCGCCTTCACCGACATGTACAACGATCTGATGCTCGGCGATTCAGGTCTTTCCAAGCTCGAGCGCGAGATGATCGCCGTCGCCGTCTCGTCGGTGAACCACTGCTACTACTGCCTGACCGCGCATGGCGCGGCGGTGCGTCAGCTTTCTGGCGACCCTAAGCTCGGCGAGATGATGGCAATGAACTACCGGGCGGCGGACCTCTCGCAAAAGCAGAAGGCGATGCTCGATTTTGCCGTCAAGCTCACCGAGAGCCCCGACAAGATCGAGGAAGCCGACCGGCAGGGCCTGCGCGACGCGGGCTTTTCGGATCGCGACATCTTCGACATCGCCTCGACGGTGGGCTTCTACAACATGTCGAACCGGGTAGCCGCGGCGATCGATATGCGCCCGAACGATGAGTACCACGCGATGGCGCGGTAAGAGCGCGGCCCTTCCTTCTTTCCCTGCGAGAGAAGGAAAAGCCTACTCCGTCTCGGTCTTCAGCGGCCGGGCCAACAGCCGCGTCGCGGCATCCTTCATCGTGATGTGCCCGTCGATCAGTTCGGCGGTCGCCTCGATGATCGGCGCCTCGACGCCGCGCTCGCGGGCGATCTTGAGCGCAATGCCGGCCGTCGCCGCGCCTTCGGCGAGCGCCAGCCCTTCGCGGGACTTGCCCGCGCCGAGCGCCATGCCATAGGCGAAGTTTCGCGACTGCGCCGAGCCGCAGGTGAGGAGAAGGTCGCCGAGACCCGACAGGCCCATCAGCGTTTCCGGCCGCGCACCGAAGGCCGCGCCGATGCGGCGCAGTTCCACGAAGCCGCGGGTGATGGTGGCAGCCTGCGCGCTGGCGCCGAGCCCCGCGCCCGATACGGCTCCGGCGGCGATGGCAAGGACGTTCTTCAACGCCCCGCCGATTTCGACGCCGACGAGATCGTCGGTAGAATAGCAGCGGAAGGCCGGCGCGGAGAAAAGCTCCGCGAGCGCGAAGGCGCGGTCCCCGTCCTCGCAGGCGATGGTGACCGCCGTCGGCAGCCCGCGTACGACGTCGGTGGCGAAGCTTGGGCCCGACAGCGCGCCGATGAGCGAGCCCGGCAGGATTTCGGCGGCGATCTCGGACACGAGGCGACCGGTCGCGCGCTCGATGCCCTTTGCGGCAAGCACCAGCGGCACGCCGGCGGCGATGGCAGGCGCGGCGTCGGTCAGTACCGCGCGCGTGGCCTGTGTCGGGATGACGCTCAGGATTGCAGTCACGCCTTGAAGCGTCGCGGCGAGGTCGGTCGAGGCGACGAGTCCTGCATCAAGCTCGATGCCCGGCAGGTAGCGCGGGTTTTCGCGGCGTTCGTTGATGGCGGCGACCGTCTGCGCGTCGCGCGCCCAAAGCCGCGCCGCGTGCCCGGCGCGGACCATCGTCACGGCCAGCGCCGTGCCCCAGGCCCCGCCGCCGAGGATCGCGATCGTCGCGCTCATGCCTTCGCTCCCCGCTTGCCCGAACCGATGACCGGCGCGGCGCCCTCATCGAGCGGCCATCGCGAGCGCGGGCTGAGCGCCATCGCGTTCTCGCCCTCGATGCCTGCGGCAAGACGCTCGAGGCCCGCCCAAGCGATCATCGCCGCATTGTCGGTGCACAGCGCCAGCGGCGGCGCGATCAGCCGGAAGCCGGCCTGCGCGCAGGACGCTTCGAGCGCGGCGCGGATCGCCTTGTTGGCGGCAACGCCGCCGGCGACCACCAGCACGCGATCCTCAACGGCAGGAAAGGCGGACAGCGCCTTGCCGAGCCGTTCCTGCAGCGTCTCGACGATGGCTCGCTGGAAGGAGGCGCAGATGTCCGCGACGTCCTGGTCGGAAAGCGGCGCGATGGAGTTCGCCGCCTGCCGAACCGCCGTCTTGAGGCCGGAAAAGGAAAAGTCGGGACGCGCCTCCCCGCGCAGCGGGCGCGGGAAGGCAAAACGCTTCGCATCGCCCCGCGCCCCCCATTCCTCAACGCTCGGGCCGCCCGGATAGGGCAGGCCGAGAAGCTTCGCGGTCTTGTCGAAGGCTTCGCCGAGCGCATCGTCGATGGTGGAACCGAGCCGGCGATAGTCACCGATGCCGCTCACCTCGACGATCTGCGTGTGCCCGCCGGAGACGAGCAGCAGCAGATAGGGGAAGGCCACGTCCTCGACGAGCCGCGCCGTCAGCGCATGGCCTTCGAGATGGTTGATCGCGACGAGCGGCACGCCGGATGCGGCCGAAAGCGCCTTCGCCGTCATCAGCCCGACGATGAGCCCCCCGATCAGGCCCGGCCCGGCGGTAACGGCGATGGCGTCGAGATCGCAAAGCCGCACGTCCGCCTCGGCCAGCGCCGCCTCGATGACGCCATCGACGGCCTCGACATGCGCGCGTGCGGCGATCTCCGGCACGACTCCGCCGAAGGCGGCATGATCCGCGATCTGGCTCAGCACCACGTTCGACAAGATGCGCGGCGCGCCCTCTGCCGTGCGCTCGACCACCGCCGCCGCCGTCTCGTCGCAGCTCGTCTCGATGCCAAGCACGCGCATTTCGTCGCTACACCTTTTCGGAACGGGTCGTTCGGTTGCCGTTGCCGGCCATCGCCGCTAGGTAGGGGCGACCTATCACGGACGCCACTTGATGCAAACAGACCTGTTGAGGATCGGAACGCGCGGCAGCGCCCTTGCGCTGGCGCAGGCTGAAGAGACTCGGGCGCGCCTGATGGCCGCCCACGCCCTGCCGCAAGACGCGTTTGAAATCGTCGTCATCTCCACTTCCGGCGACCGCATCCAGGACCGTCCGCTGTCCGAGGCCGGCGGCAAGGGCCTCTTCACCAAGGAGATCGAGGAATCGCTCCTGTCGGGCGCGATCGACATCGCCGTTCACTCGTCGAAGGACATGCCGACAGTGCTGCCGGACGGGCTGGAGCTCTCCTGCTTTCTGCAACGCGAGGACGTGCGCGACGCCTATATCGGCCGCGCGGCGAAGAGGCTGCTCGACCTGCCCGAAAACGCCGTCATCGGCTCCTCCTCCCTTCGCCGACAGGCGCTGATCCGTCGCCTGCGCCCAGATATCGACGTGGTGCTCTATCGCGGCAACGTGCAGACGCGGCTGCGCAAGCTGGAAGAAGGCGTGGTCGATGCGACGCTGCTCGCCAATGCCGGGCTGAAACGGCTCGGGCTCGCCCATGTCATCACCGAACTCCTGCCGGTCGAAACCTTCCCGCCCGCGCCGGGCCAGGGCGCGATCTGCATCGAAAGCCGCGTCGGTGACGCGCGCATCGGCGATCTGCTCGCCCCAATCGGGCATCGCGCAACGACCGAAGCGCTGACCTGCGAGCGCGCCTTTCTGGCAACGCTCGACGGGTCCTGCCGCACGCCGCTGGCCGGCCATGCGCGGATCGACGGCGACGCCCTCTCCTTCTTCGGCATGATCCTGTCTCCGGACGGAAGGCAGGTGCACGAAATCCGGGCCGAGGGCCGTGCCGGCGACGCCGCATCGATCGGCGCCAAAGCAGGTGCGGACATTCGCGACCGTGCCGGTCCCGCCTTCTTCGAAAGCTGGAGCTGACGATGGCGCGGCGCGTGCTGGTGACCCGGCCCGAGCCCGGCGCCTCCGCCACCGCCGCGCGGCTGATCGAGCGCGGCTTCGAGCCGGTCATCCTGCCCTTGACCGAGATCGTGCCGCTTCGGCCGGCCGAACTGCCCGACGGCATCGACGCCATCGTGGCCACGAGCGCCAATGCCTTCCGCCACGCGCCTGCAGCATTCATGGAAAAGCTGCGCGACCTGCCGCTCCATGTCGTCGGCGCGAGAACTGCAAAGGCCGCGGGGCGCGACGTGGCGCTCGTCGCGCCCGATGCGAGGGCGCTGTCTCAGGCGCTTGCCGGCCGCCTTGCTGCAAGATCGCATGTCGTGCACCTGACCGGCCGCGTGCGCCGTCCCGAACTGAAGCTTGCCCTTCAAGCGCAGGGCCATCGGGTGACCGAAATCGAGCTCTACGACGCCCGCGCCGTCGAACTTGCGCCGGACGAAACCGGAACCAAACTGGGGCCCGAACCGTTGTGGGTCGCATTGGTCTATTCGCAGCGCGGGGGCGAAATTCTGGATAGGATCGCTGCAGAGGCGCAATCCAGCTTCCAGACTACGGTCTTCGTGTGCATTTCCGCCGAGGCGGCAGCAGGGCTGAAGGATCGGCAGATCGCCGTCGCGGCAATGCCCGACGAAGCGGGCATGCTGGCAAAGCTCGCCGAACTTGATCAAAGCGCGGCCCGGCCGCATCTGGGTAATTGAAGGGGAGTGGCATGTCGAAGACGCCGAAATCACGCTATTCGCAGCCGAAGAAGGCCGGATCGACCGTCGATATCGACCCGAAGGACGTGACGCGTCTCGATGAAACCTCAAAGCCCGGCACGTCGGAGGAGAATGTCAGCGACATCACCGACCCCGCGGCGATCAGCCCCGACAAGGCGGCCGCCGCCGCCGTCGAGGCCAAGACGGAGCCGGCCAAGGACATGAAGGCCCCTGCCTCCACGGTCGAACCCGCCAAGCCCGCCGCCTCATCGACGGCGACGGCCCGTGAGACGAAGGCCAGTGACAAGCCCGGCCTCGCCGCCAAGACGGATGACAACGCCAAGTCATCTTCCAAATCCGAATCCAAGCCCGCGACGCCGTCGGCCTTCGCCGGCCCGCAGGCGACTTCACCGCGTCCCGTCACGGCTCAGGCGACGGCAAAGCGCGGTGGCAGCGCCTTGATGGGCGGCATCATCGGCGGCTTGATCGTGCTCGCGCTCGGCGCGGGCCTGCAGGCGGCCGGCATCTGGCCCGGCTCGCAGCCGGGCAATGACGAGCAGGTGGCAGCGCTTCAGGCCCAAATCGAGACGCTCCGCGGCGAAATCGCAAATGCCGGCCCGTCCGAAGACGTAGCCGCGCTGCGCTCCCAGATCGAGGAGCTGCGCGCGGCGTCGGGCGACAGCGCGGCGACCGAGCAGCGGCTCGCCGCACTTGAACAGGCGATCGCCGCCATCAATGACGCGCCCGACGCAGAAGCCGCGCTTGCCGAAGTCGAGCAGCAGCTGGCGAGCGCCGGCGAGGCATCGAGCGCCAATGCCGCGCGGCTCGACGACATCGAGGCACGCCTCGCGGAACTGGAGAACAGCGGCGCGGAACGTGTCATCGCGGCGTCTGCGCTCAAATCCGCGATCGATCGCGGCCAGCCCTTCATGACGGAACTCGAAACCTATGCCGGCCTCGACGCCGAGGCGGCGGAGGTCGGCGAATTGCGGGACTTCGCGGCCGACGGCGTTGCGACGCGGGCGGAGATCGCCGCAGAGGCGGGAGCGGCCGCGCAGGCGATGGTCGCCGCCTCCAGCGGGGTCGACGAGAATGCCGGCATCATGGACCGCCTGTCGGCCAGCGCCCGCTCGCTCGTCCAGGTCCGGCCCGTGGGCATGGCCGAAGGCGAAGATGTCGGTGCGAAGGTCGCGCGGCTCGAGGCCTCGGTGCGCGCCGACGACTACGAGCGGGCCATCGCTGAATACGACAGCCTGCCCGAGAACGTTCAGGCCGCCGGCGCGGACTTCATGGCCAAGGTGCGCGCCCGCCACGCCGCCGATCAGTTGATCGACCGCGCTCTGACCACCGCGCTCCAGGGCGCCTGAGGGAACGAAACATCATGATCCGCATCCTGTTCTTCCTCGTTCCCGTCTTCGTTCTCGGCTTTGCCTTCGCCTGGCTCGCCGACCGCCCCGGTGACCTGACGCTCACATTCGGCGGCTACCAGATGCAGGTCAGCCTGCTGGTCGCGGCCATCCTGATCACGGGTGTCGTCGCCGCCGTGATGATCCTCTGGTGGCTGGTAAAATCGATCGTCACCAGCCCGCACACGATCTCCCGCCACTTCCGCACGCGCCGTCGCGACCGCGGCTACGAGGCGCTTTCCATGGGCATGATCGCGGCCGGCGCCGGCGATCCGGCGCTCGCGCGACGCAAGAAGAAGGAGGCGCTGAAGCTTCTTTCGTCGGACCGCGAACCGCTGGTCCATCTCCTCGACGCGCAGGCATCCCTGCTGGAAGGTGACCATCCCGGCGCGCGGCAAAAATTCGAAGCCATGCTCGACAAGCCCGAGATGAAGCTTCTCGGCTTGCGCGGCCTTTATCTCGAGGCCGAGCGCGTCGGCGACCGGCAGGCCGCGCGGCACTATGCCGAGCGCGCGGTCGAAGCTGCGCCGCAGCTTGCCTGGGCATCCGGAGCCGCGCTGGAGGAAAAGTCGGAGGCCGGCGATTGGGATGCCGCCCTGCGCCTCGTCGACACGCAGAAATCGACGCAGCAAATCGACCGCGAGACGGCGGAACGCCGCAAGGCCGTGCTCCTGACCGCCAAGGCGATGGAACTGCTCGATGCCGAGCCCGTACAGGCAAAGAACGCAGCGCTCGAGGCCCACCGCCTCGCGCCCAATCTGGTCCCGGCCGCCGTCATCGCCGCCAAGGCTCTGTTCCGCCTCGACGATCTTCGCAAGGGCGCGAAAATCCTCGAGGCCGGCTGGAAGCGCAACGCGCATCCTGAAATCGCGGACGCATACGTCAATGCGCGCCTCGGCGATTCCACGCTCGACCGCCTCACGCGGGCGAAGAAGCTGCAGGCGCTGAAGCAGAACAATCCCGAATCCGCGCTCACCGTCGCCCGCGCGGCGCTCGCCGCTGGCGACTACAAGCTGGCCCGCGCGCAGGCCGAGGCCGCGATCCGGCAGGAGCCGCGCGAAGGCGCGTACCTGCTTTTGGCCGACATCGAGGAAGCCGAGACCGGCGACCAGGGCCGTGTGCGCCAGTGGCTCGGCAAGGCCGTGCGCGCGCCGCGCGATCCGGTGTGGGTCGCCGATGGCTACGTCTCGGACCGCTGGGCCCCGCTGTCGCCAGTGACCGGCCGCCTCGACGCGTTCGAATGGCGCGCTCCGGTCGAACGCCTCGGACAGGTCATCGAGGCCGGCGACGAAGCGCTGGCGATCACTCCCACCCTACCCGCACCGATCGAGCACGAGCATCAGGCGTCAAAGCCGGCCGCCGGCCCTGCACCGGAGCCGGTCGAGGACATCATTGTCGACGAGCCGATGAAGCCCGCACCCCGGCCGGAAAAGGAGCCCGAAAAGAAGCCGGCCCAGGCTGAGGCCGTTGTGGCAGCCCCCGCCGCCGAACCCGTCGCCAAAGTCGAAGCCGAGCCGATCGTCGAATCCAAGCCCTCCGAAAAGCTCTCCGAAAAACCGGCACCCAGACCGGAACCGACCCGCCCGGTCGCCGCGAACGACGCCAAGGCCCCGGCCCCCATCGCCCCCCTCGGCCCGAAGCCGGTTCCAGGCGTTGCAGAGCCGGCAGCTTCCGCTCCGCTCGACGCCGAACTGATCGAGGACGACACCGACCGGCCGGCTAGGATGCCGATCCCCGACGATCCGGGCGTCCAGGAAGGCGAGAAGCCCGTCACGGAGAGCCGGTTCAGGCTGTTTTGAGGCCTACGCCGCTCCAGCTTTCGTTCCGCGCGCCAAGGCAGATACACTGGTGATTGCCCGCATCGTGGCCTTTTCACCATCCTTGCGTTAAATAAAGGCAGTTGGCCACGATTCGCTGGTCGTGCCGCAAAGGATCCAACGCCACCTCATGCTCGACCGCCTTATTTCGCTTTTCCGTGACGTTCCCGCCGGGCGATCGGACTCGGACCGCTCCGACGATCCCCGGGTTGCGGTCGCGGCCTTGATGTACCACATAATCGACGCCGACGGCGTGCGCGGTGCGGACGAAGCCGAAGCGCTACGACGGACCATCGCGGAAGCGTACCGGCTTTCCGGTGTGGAACTCGACCGCATCCTCGTCGCCGGCGAGACTGCGGAACGCGATGCCGTCGACCTCTATGCGTTCACGAGCGTCATCAACCGCCATCTCGACCAGCCCGCGCGCCAGGAACTGATCCTGCTCTTGTGGGAAATGGTCTATGCCGATGGCGAGCGCCACGAACTGGAAGACAATCTCGTCTGGCGGGTTTCCGAGCTCGTCGGCATCGATGGGCCAGATCGCGTTGCGCTGCGCCAGCGTATCGCCGAGCGTTTGCAGGCCAGGGACGAAAAACACGGATAGACGGATGCTCCACGGACCGATCTCGAAAGCCGCTACCCATCACGGAAAGCAGATCCTGATCGTCTTGCATCAGGAGCATTCGAGCCCCGGCCGCGTCGGGCAGTTGCTCGCCGCGGACGGCTACCACCTCGACATCCGCCGCCCTCCCCTAGGCGACGCACTGCCTGCCACGCTCGCGGACCATGAAGGTGTCGTGATCTTCGGCGGGCCGATGAGCGCTAATGATCCGGACGAATTCGTCAAGCGCGAAACCGACTGGATTTCCGTGCCGCTGCGCGAGGAAAAGCCGTTTTTGGGCATCTGTCTCGGCGCGCAGATGCTGGTCAATCATCTCGGCGGAACGGTCAACGGGCGCGAGGATGGGCATGTCGAGATCGGCTGGTATCCGATCGAGGCGACAGAAGAGGCGCGCGCCCTGCCACTCGACTGGCCGTCGATGGTTTACCAGTTCCATCGCGAGGGCTTTTCGCTCCCTTCGGGCGCGAAACTTCTGGCGACCGCGGAATCCTATCCCAATCAGGCCTTCCGATACGGGCACAATGCCTGGGGCATCCAGTTCCATGCCGAGCTGACGCGTGTCATGATGCACAAATGGGTCGTCAAAGGCGCTCACCGCTTCGTGCTGCCCGGCGCGCAGCAGGGCCGGGACCATCTTCACGGCCGCCTGCTGTGGGACCAGACGCTCAAATCGTGGCTCGACGGCTTCTTGAAGCTGATCTTCGACCGCGAGGCCTTCGTGGCCTCACATGCGTCCGTCCAGACGTCGCGCCTTTCTGAGCTCGGGAAATAGCCAGGCCCAGAGCCCAGCGACGCCGATCGCACCGACGCCCCCCAGCACCACCGCCGGAACCGTGCCGATGAGCGCCGCCATTGTGCCCGCGCGGAATTCGCCAAGCTCGTTCGACGCGCCGACGAACACCATGTTTACGGCGTTGACCCGGCCGCGCACCCGGTCGGGCGTCCACAGCTGGATCAGCGTCTCGCGGATATAGACCGAGATCATGTCGGCCGCGCCAAGAAGCGCCAGCGCGAGGATCGACAACCATGGGATCGTCGACAGGCCGAAGAGCGCGGTGAAGACGCCGAAGAGCCCGACGAAAACGAACATGACGATGCCGGCATGGTCGCGGATCGGGTGACCGGCAAGCCAGATGGCGACGCCGATCGCGCCGATGCCGGGCGCCGCGCGCAGGAGGCCGAGGCCCCAGGGTCCGAGTTCGAGGATGTCGCGCGCGTAGACCGGCAGGAGAGCGACCGCGCCGCCAAGAAGCACGGCGAAGAGGTCGAGCGAGATCGCACCGAGCACAACCTTTTCCGACCGGATGTAGCGGAAGCCGGCAAAGATCGTCTCCAGCGATGGCCGTTCGGTCTCGGTATGCTGCTTCGGCTTCGGGATCGAGAAGATCAGCAGCGAAGCGATGAACATCATGGCCGCCGCCGTGCCGTAGGCGGCTTCGCTCGCGAGCCCGTAGAGGAGGCCGCCCGCGACCGGTCCGACGATCGTCGCCGTCTGCCAGGCCGACGAGTTCCACGCCACCGCATTGGCGAAATCCTTCGCCGGAACCAGATTGGCGACGAGCGAGGCGGAAGCCGGGCCGAAGAAGGCGCGCGCGACGCCGAAGACGAGCAGCACCGCGAAGATGGGAGCGGCCGAGCCAAGCCCGCGAACGGACAGATAAAGCAGCGCCGCCGCGCAGCCCATCTCCAGCAGTGATGCGAGGCCCATGACGAGGCGCCGCCCGAACCGGTCCGCCACCGCTCCCGTGACCAGCACAAGCAAGAGCGCCGGCGCGAACTGGACGAGCCCGACGAGGCCGAGATCGAACGGATCGCGCGTCAGGTCGTAGACTTGCCAGCCGACCGCGACCGACACGATCTGCGTCGCGAAGGTCATCAAGAACCGCGCAACCCAGAACCGCAGATAGGAGGAATGGCGAAACGCCGCGTAGCGGTCGTCGGGATGCGAAGTCTCTGGTTCGGTCATGGGCGGGTCCGAAGCGGCTGCATCTCCTGATAGACCCTTTCGAGCCGCAGCGCGCGTGCCGCGCGCGGCTGGACCACCGCTTACCGTCCTATTGCGCCATGCAACCTATCGGCGTCTTCAAGGTTTCGCTCATGGAACGTGAAGGGGCACATGGCATGAACGAGACGGCGAGGCTGACGGGGCGCGGGCGCAATGCGGAGTGGCCGTCGGCCATACCTGCGAAAGGCTGGAAGGACATCGCCTGGCGGGTCTGGACGAACATCAACGAGCATCGCGTGATGCTGATCGCCGCCGGCGTTACCTTCTATCTGCTGCTGGCGCTCTTTCCCGCCCTCGCCGCCTTCGTCTCGCTCTACGGATTCGTGGCCGATCCGGTGACGGTCGGCGACCACATCTCGTTCCTCGGCGGGTTCCTGCCCTCAGCCTCGCTCGACCTGATCAACGCTCAGCTCGAGGCGCTTGCCAAACAGCGGCCCGAGGCGCTCAGCTTCGGCTTCGTCCTCGGTTTCCTCATCGCGCTGTGGAGCGCGAACAACGGCATCAAGTCGATGTTCGAGGCGATGAACGTGGCCAACGAGGAAAGCGAGAAGCGTTCCTTCATCCGCCTGAACCTCGTCTCGTTCTGCTTTACGCTCGGCGCGATGTTCCTCGCCATCGCCTTCATCTTCACCGTCGGCGTGGTGCCTGCGATCCTCGCTCTGCTGCGCCTCGACGATTTCGGGCCGATGCTGATCGCGGCCCTGCGCTGGCCGGCCATGCTCCTGGTCATCGTCACCGGCATCTCGCTGCTCTACCGGTTCGGTCCGAGCCGCGAGCGGGCCAAATGGCGCTGGCTGTCCTGGGGCGCGTCCATCGCCTCGGTGGTCTGGATCGTGACCTCGCTCGGCTTTTCGTTCTACCTGCAGAATTTCGCCGACTACAACGCGACCTACGGCTCGCTCGGCGCGGTCATCGGCTTCATGATGTGGACCTGGATTTCGGCGATGATCGTCATCGTCGGCGCCGAGGTCAATGCCGAGATGGAGCACCAGACCGCCCGCGACACGACGACGGGCGCGGACCTGCCGATGGGAGGTCGCGGCGCGACGATGGCCGACACGCTCGGAAAGCCGGCCGAAACACACGCGCCGGACAAGCACCTGAATGGCGAGCCAACGCGGGGCAAGGCGCATGTCGGCATTCTCGCCGCGGCGGCTGTCGTCATGATGGCGATCCCGGTTCTGCATCGTGTGCGCTGACGGCAATTGCGGCGTCCTTGCAACAGAATAAATACAAATCGATGTCGATACCGGATTAAACGTTGCCGACGCGCGTTCATTCGATGTTAGTCGACTGACTTGACCCCGGATAATTCGATCCTTTCGGAAGAATATCTGAGTGATAGATTTTGCTAATATATAATTTTCTAAAACGGAGCTTGCTGAAATGGGCAGGCCATTTCTCGAATTGAGCGATCGTACGCCGGTTTGTTTCGGTGATACGCGCCAGATCTACGAGGTGTCGGACTATCCTGGCAGCCTCGTCAGAACGATCCGTCCAGAGCGGGTCGATGCGTTTGGCCATCTCGTCGGCAAGAACGGCATGAAGCGCCTGCGCATGGCGGGCTGCTATCAGGGCTTTGCGCGCGAACTGGCCGAATACCTGATCCAGTCACGCCGCCTTCACACCCAGCCCGGCTTTTTGCTGCCGTTCGCCCACATATACGGATTGGTCCAGACAGACATGGGCACCGGCCTCGTCATGGAAAAGATTGTCGGCGAGGATGGCGAGCTGGCGCCAACCATAGGACACCTTCACGCCGAGGGCCGGCTGACGGACAAGCACCAAGCCGCGCTCGAGGCCATGTTCGAGCGCTGCCGCGGGTTGCATATCGTCCTCAGCGACATTCACGCCAACAACATCGTCTACACCGAAGAGCGCTCCGGTCGGCCCGAATGCGTCTCCGTGGACGGGTTCGGGGAACGTGTGTTCATCCCGATCCACCGCTGGTTCGCCTCGGTCAACCGCCGCAAGATCAACCGCATCGCGCGCGACGCCGCGGCAAGCCTGAGGCGCCCACCCGCACAAGAGCGCTGGGGCCGCCACTAGGCAGCGCTGGCCGAAGATGTGCGGCATCCACCGCGGCCGATACGCACTTCACGAAGTCGCGGCCGCCTTACGCCCGCGCAGGCGCGCCCATAGCGGCGTCTGGCCGACGACGATCGCAATCAGCGACAAGGTCAGGATCAGCGACAGCGGACTGGTGAAGAACTCGCCGGCGAAGATCATCACGTCGTCGCGCGCGGAGATCATTGCGCGCCTGTAGGACACGTCCATCAGCGGCCCCAGGATGATGCCCAGGATGACCGGGGCGACGGGAAAGCCGTAAACCTTCAGGAAGTAGCCCAGAATCCCGAAAGCCAGCATCCAGTAGACGTCGGTCACGCTGTTCTGGACCGCGAACGTGCCGACGACCGACAGCACGACGATGAGCGGCAGGATGATGCCCTTTGGCATCTCCACGATCTTGGAGAAGAGCTTGATGCCGCTGAGGCCGAAGATCAGCAGGAAAATGTTGGCCAGCACGAGATTGCCGACGATGAACCAGAACAGATGCGGCGTCTCGACCATCAGCAGCGGGCCGGGCTTCAGTCCATGGATGTAGAGCGCGCCGATGATGATCGCGGTTACCGCGTCACCGGGGATGCCGAGCGTCAGCATCGGGACATAGGCGCCGCCGACAGCGGCGTTGTTGGCGGATTCGGGAGCCACGAGCCCTTCATAGGCGCCCTCGCCGAAAGGCCGGGAGGGGTTCTTGACCGTTCGCTTCGCCTGGTCGTAGGCCAGCAGAGCCGCGATGTCCCCGCCGGTGCCCGGCAGAGCGCCGATGGTCACGCCGATCGCGGACGACTGGAGCGAGAGCGGAAGATATTTGCGGATCAACGACCATTTGGGAATGATGTTGCCGACCTTCTGCTTGATGGCGGGCAGGTCGAAGGTCCGCAACTGGTAGAGGACTTCGGCCACGCCGAAGAAGCCTATCATCGCGGCGACGTAGGAGATGCCGCCCATCAAGCTGAATTCGCCGAAGGTGAAGCGCGCCTGCGCCGTCATCGGGTCCATGCCGACGAGGCCGATGACGATGCCGAGCGAAGCGGCGAAGATGCCCTTGGCCAGCGAGTTCGAAGCCAGGCTGCCCACGAGCAGAATGCCGATGATCGCGATCAGCAGGTAGTCGCGCGGCGCGAACATGAGGGCGAACTGCGAAATCACCGGCGCGGCCACCGCCAGCGCCAGGATGCCCACGAAGCCGCCAATGACCGACATGACGGTGGAAAGGCCGATGGCCGGGCCGGCCTCGCCGCGCTGGGCGAGCGGATAGCCGTCGAGTGCAGTCGCGACCGCGCTCGGCGCGCCGGGGATGTTGAGCAGGATGGCCGTGCGCGAGCCGCCATAGACACCGCCCATGTAGACGCCCGCGATCAGGGCCAGCGCGTCATTGACGTCCCACGTGAAGGTAAAGGAGATCAGGATCGAGGCCGCCATGGTCACCGACAGACCGGGTATGGCGCCGATATAGATGCCTGCGAACGTGCCGATCGCTGTCCAGGCGAGCAGGCTGGGATCGAGCCATCCCATGAAGAAATAGCCGAAATTCTCCATCAGAAGAACACTCCCCTGGGCAGAACCACGACGAAGACGTAGCGGAAAAGGCCGTAGATCACGGCGACCGAGACGGCGCTGATCACGAGCGTCAGCAAGAACCGCTTGCGGTGGAGCAGGAACATCGCAGCCGTCAGGAACAGGTAGGAGGCGACGATGAAGCCGAGTGGCTGGAGGGCGAGCATGTAGCCGATGATGAGCGTCGCGAAGGCGACGATGCGCAGTGAGATCACATCGCCGAAGAACCGCCGACCGGTACCGCTGCTGTCACGGCGGTTCGATCCGGCAATGATCACGATCATGCTCACAACCATCGCTCCGGTCGCAAGCATCGGGAAGACGCCTGCCGAGGACAGCGACTGGAAGCCGGAGATCGTCCACGCCTGATAGGCCAGGACGAGGCTGGCAAGGGCAAGGAAACCGTTGAAGATCAAGCTGCCGGGCGGTGCGCCCTCGGGCACGCGCACGTCCGCGGCGCCGCCAGTCTGGTCCGGCTCGTTCATGGGATCCTCCCGCAGCGGCCATCCGCCTCGCGAGCGCCGGAAAGCGTCATCCGGCGCTGTGATGTTTACTGGACTTCATGTGGCCGTCGCCCTGCCTGGCGAACAGCCGACCTGCCCGGCCCAAAGGCGCGGGACAGGCCGTCGCGTCCTTTTCAGGGACGCGGGATGTTCAGTTCTTCGGGCGAGCGCTCGACGGCGCCTGCATCGGCCAGCGTCCAGGCCGTGGCCGACTGCCATTGCTTGAGGAAGGCGTCCGCCTCTTCACCCGAAATGTTCATCGTGATGTTGGTGCGGTCGGCCATCAGCGTCTTGAATGCTTCCGTATCGGCCGCGGTCTTGAAGGCTTCCGTGAGCTTCGCCTTGACGTCGTCCGGCGTGTCCGCCTTGACGAAGACGCCGTAAAACGGCCCCCACGGAAGCAGCGAGGAGAGCTCCGGATAGTCCTCGGTGATGGGCGGGACGCCCGGCAATGCGTCGATCTCCTCGGCATTGAAGACCGCAAGCGGCTTGACCGTGCCGGCCTTGATGAGTTCGGCCGCGGCCGAAGCGCCGACCGGCATGAAGTCGACGTGGCCACCCTGAAGCGCCGTCAGGCCCGGACCTTCACCGTCGAAGGGAACGGCGGTGACCTCATAGTCCGCGACGGTGGAGAGCATCGCACCGATGACATAGGGAATGCCGCCCGGGCCGGTCGACCCCATCTTGATCTCGCCCGGCCGGCTCTGCGCGTCGGCAACGACGTCGGCAAAGCTTTCCCATGGCGAATCCGGGCTCGTGACGATGACGCCGACGCCGCGACCCAGAATGTTCACCGGATAGAACTGGTTGTAGTCGATCTCGCCGAGCCCCATCACGCCGTGCAGCTGCGGGTTTTCCGCGCCGAAGAGGATCGTGTACCCGTCGGACGGGGCCGAGGCGACGTAGGTGGTGGAGATCGCGCCGGCAGCGCCGGCCTTGTTGAGCATGACGATCTTCTGGCCGAGCGCTTCCTCAGCAGCCGGCGTCACGGCGCGCGCGACGACGTCGGTGGCACCGCCGGCGCCCCACATGATGACGCCCAGAAGCTCGCGCTCCGGATATTCCTGCGCAACGGCCATGCTGACCGAGGCCGCCAGGCCGGCAGCCACTACGATGCTACGTATCATTTCATCCTCCCAAATCGAAACCAGACACCATGCGGCAACCGGCATTCAACGCAGGCGCGGTTTTGCCTCCCGCCGGCCGCATGCGTTCTGCCATTTACAAGCAGCGCGCTTGCAAACACAATTACCAAGATCGTCGGATGACATAACATAAGGTTAAGGTACGCCACCATGTTGACGCTGCGACAAGTCGAGGTTGTCCGCGCGATCATGGTGTCGGGCTCCGTCGCCGGGGCTGCGCGCCATCTCAACGTGTCGCAACCAGGCATCAGTCGCCTCATGAAGCATCTGGAGACCTCGCTCGGCATCAGGCTCTTCATCCGCCGGGGTGGCCGCTATGTACCGGCCGAGGAAGCGCGCGCCGTCTTCGAGCAGATCAACGACGTGCATCGCAAGATCGACGATCTGCAACTGGCCATCGACCGGCTCGCGCGAGGCAAGGACGTCGGGTTGCAGTTCGGTTCGGTCCCCTCGATTGCCAATGTCATGGTCCCGCGCGCCGTGGTCGCAATGCAAAGGCGCTACCCCGACCTGCGGCTCAACATCGACATCATCAAGATCGAGGAAGCCGTCGACTACCTGATGCTCGCCCGCGGAGAAGTCGCGCTGATGAGCTATCGCCTCGACCACCCCTCACTCGTCTTCGAGCCGCTGGCGACCGGCAAGCTCGTCTTCATCACCGCCCCCGATCACGAGGCGGCGCGAATGCCCAGCATCTCCGTCGCCCAGATCGCTCGCTATCCGCTCATCGGCATCGACCCGAACGACCCTTACGGCCGCATCATGGTCTCGCTCTTCGATCGGCACGGTTTTGACTACAACATCCCGATCCGGGCACGCTTCGGCACGACGGTGATGTCGCTCGTCGAACGCAATGCCGGCGTCGCCGTCATCGACACGTTCTCGGTGGCCGACATCAGCAGCAGGCGGCTTGCCGTGATCCCGATCCAGGAGGAAACCAGCTTTCAGACGTACTTCGCCACGCGGCGCGACACGTCGATCTCCAGTTTCGCCGGCAGTCTCATCCAGGAACTGAAAAAGTGCATGACGTCGAATCCCGGCCTTACCCCGCAGGACTGAAATCGGGCCGCCGCGCGACGACGAGAAATGCAAGGACGAACGATCTGCGAAGGTTACCGGATGGGCCGGAAAGCCCGCTTCGAACCAATGCAGCGTTCGCCCTTGTGTAACCCGATACGGCACGATCGGCGCACCGCGAATGAGCGAACTTGAGCCCGGCGAGATTAGCGCGGCACGATGTCGATCAAAGGCACGTCGCCATCAAAGCGGAGTTTCGCATCGCTGTTCAGCTTGCGCGACGACTTCGCCACCTGAGCCCGTGCCCGCTCCGCCACTTCGCGCGAGGCGATTTCGCCCTCTCCATCAGAATTGAGATAGACCGGGATGAGTTCGAGGTTCGGAAGACCGGCGGAATCGGCCCAGGTCAGCCGGGCTACCGCGCCGATCCGGGTCAACTCGCTCTGCAGGCTTTCAAAACTGTAGGCAGGATAGGACCTGTGGTCACCGGGCCCGTCCGGAATGACGTTGTGAACGGTAAAATTGCCCAGGCTGTAGATGATCGGCTTGCCGGAATGGAACTCCACCCCCTGAAGATAGTGCGGGTGGTGACCGATCACTGCCGACGCGCCTGCATCGATCAGCGCCCTGCCAAGCGGCCTCTGGTAGTCGGCCAGTTCGTCCTGGCTGGCAGCCACCCAACCGAAGGGCACGCCCCAATGGATGGCGACGATGACGATATCGTTGTCGGCCGCCGCGGCACGCACCGCGTTAAGCGCCGTCTGCTGATCGCCCTCGAAAACGAACGTCTCCGCAAATGGTGACATTCCCGGCGTTTCCTGGATGGCCACCGGATCGATGACATAGCGCGTCAGCACCCGGATAGGGGCAACGCCGGGCCGATTTGGGCCCGCCCCGCTTCCATTCGGCAACGTGGTCGTCAGCCCCATGAAGGCGACTTTCGTCCTGCCTGCTGTCTTGGACACCGGCGCGAGGCTCTCGGCCAGCGTCAACCCGGCGCCGACCTGGGAGATGCCGGCTTCCTTGAGCGCTGCCAATGTGTCGGCCAGGCCGCTGGCCGCGTAGTCCATCGCGTGATTGTTGGCGAAGTTGACCACATCCACGCCAAGCGCGCGCAGGTCATGAGCCAGCGACGGCGGCGCCTTGAGACAGATCGTCTTGTCGGTGTCCGCGCTGGAAAGCGTCAGCGGCATTTCGAGATTGACGAAGCAGTGGTCGGCCGCACCCATCAGCCCGTAGACCGCCTTGCGGGGGCCTTCCGGCCCGAGGAAGGGGCCGGTCATGATCAGGTCACCGGTGCACGTCAGGGAGTAGCTCATCATCTCTCCAATCGGCGTCCCGGGAGGCGGGACACGGCTGTGCGCGTGCGGTCAGCGCCGCAGCGCCCGCCGCGGAGACAATCGAAACGCGCTGTTTCGATAGTTAAAACACTGTTTTATAGATGTTATTCGGACAATCGCGGGCCATCAAGCGACTTTTTAATTGGCCGCGATCGCACCGAGTCGTTCCGACATCCGCCCGGCATAGTCGACCACCATCAGCCGATGCCGCTCAGCTATTTCAGGTGTCAGTCGATTGATCGCGCCCGAAATGCAGATCGAGGCGGCGATCTTTCCGTCATGGCCAAAGATCGGAGCTGCGATCGAGAAGGCCGCAACGTCCACGTCGCCGCGCGAAATATGGAAGCCCTGCTTTCGCATCCGGCGCAGCCGCTGGCGGATCTTGGCTGGATCGACCACGGTCGCCGACGTGAACGCCTCCAACGGGCGGCTCAGCACCGCCTCCTGGACCTCCTCCGGAGCATAGGCGAGCAGCAGGGGTGAAGCTGCGCCGGCGTGCATCGACAGCCGCAGGCCGACTTCGGGGAAAATGCGAACCTGATGCACCGACGATCGGGCAGCCATGCAGACTGCGTTCAACCCGATGCGGACGAAGAGATTGACATCTTCGTCGCAAAGCTTCGCCAGTTCGTCCAACAGTGGCTTGGTGGTTGCGACCAGCAGATTGTGGCGGTTCACGTTGCCAGCCAGATACAGAACCCGGTAGCCGAGTGAATTGGCGCGCCTTGCCTCGTCCCGCACGATGTATCCCCGCCGCTCCAGCGTATGCAGGAGACGAAAGGCCAGGGTCTTGCTGACCTGCATCTGCTTGGCGATTTCCGTCACTCCAAGATCCGGATTGGCGGCAAGCAGTTCCAGCAGGTTAAGCGCCCGATCGACAGCTTCGATGACATATCCGCTGCGCTCTTCCGACCCCGCCTTCGCTCCCGCTACTGTTCTGGGCATTCAGTCATTCCTCCGACATTTTTACGATGTAAGAAAAATACTCGCATATTACTTTTTCCACTTCTCAAGAATTGCCCCTCAAATCGTGACAATGACGTTGCCTGCAACATTTTTGCCTTCGAGTTTCTGGTGGGCGGCCGCAATTTCCTCCAGCGGATATCGCGCGGCGATCGTCGGCGCCAGCTTGTTGTCTGCAAGCCAGCGGTTGATGCCTTCGATGGCGGCGCTGCGAGCATCAGCTGGCAGGATATAGGCCTGCACAAACCTCAGCAAAACGCCCTTTCGCTGCAAAGCATAATAGGGCAGCGTCGGCTCTGGCATCGAAGGCGAGGAGTAGCTTGCTATTTTGCCGTTGGGCTTGATCAGACGCGCATCGGTGTTGACGTTCAGACCGAACTCCACCTCGATAATCCGATCCACTCCTTCAGGAGACAGTGCAAGCACGGCCTCTGCCACATCGTCACGGGAACGGTTGACGACGTGCGCCGCTCCGGCCGCCCTGGCCATCTCTCCCTTTTCGTCGGAACTGACCACCGCGATCACGTTTGCGCCGGCCGCAGCGGCAAACTGGACCGAGAGTTCGCCAACCGCTCCTGTCCCGCCCTGCACCAGGACGGTCGCCCCATCCACGTCTCCGTCCGAGAAGACCATGTAGTGCGCCGTGCAGGCCGGCCCTCCTAGACAGGCGCCGACATCGAATGCAACGCCATCAGGAAGCGGCGCGACGTGGCGGACCGGAAGCGCCACATATTCCGCCGCCGTGCCGACATCGACGCCGAACTCCGGAAAGCCGTAAAAACTGGCGCCGCCGGCGTTCCACACCCAGACTTTGCGGCCGAGCCAGCTGGGGTCGACCCCGTGGCCCAGCTCTTCCACGACACCCGCACCGTCTGTATGCGGCCTCACCCTCTTGCTGACACCGGTGTAGCCTGAAGGCACCCAGCCGGCACGACGACGAATATCGGCGGGGTTGACCCCGGAAGCGTGCATTCGCACCACCACCTCGCCCTCGCCTGGGGCCGGCTTTTCGACCTCCCCCACCACCAGCACCTCGGCGGCCGGACCCGGCCGTTCATACCATGCAGCGCGCATGCCCTGATCCTTTAAATGTTTCTGTGTTCGAAACGACAGTTCATAATAGATTGCGAAGCTGCGGACGAAAAGAAGGAAAACGACAACACACGCGCTTTTGGCTTCAAGCGTTTCGCGCCGTGGGGCGCGGCTGTTTGAGGAGCGACATTTGGGGAAGCCAAAAGCATTGCTGCACAGTTCTCGCACCTGAAATGCACGAAAAATGCAGTGTATCGCTCAAAATATGAGCACTCATAGAAATGCGGCCCAGCTGTGCAGATTGGTCTTGCCAACAAAATCTATCGCAGCTATCAATTTCGAGAAATAAAGAAACAGCGGTTCACTCAGCGAAACACAGAGAGTCAATATGCAAATTGTCTATCTCGTGCCGGGGGCCATGGCGAAAGGCCCGCTCGGAGAAAAGGAACTGCGTCGGCGTGAGTCCCTTCTTCAAAATTGGGCATTCGACGGAACGAGCGTGACCGTTGTCGACGTTCCGGAGAGCGTGAGCTCTATCGAGTCTGCCTACGAGGAACTGCTCGCGGCCGCCGCATCGATCGAGACGATACGCAGGCTCGAAAAAGAGGGAGTCGATGCGGTCATCATCGGCTGCTTCGGCGACCCGGGCATGGAAGCTGCGCGCGAACTGGTCACCATGCCGGTAATCGGCCCCGGCGAGGCCTCGCTGCTCCTGGCGGCTCATCTGTGTCATCGCATGTCGGTGATCTCGGTCTTTCAGACCCTGGAGGCCACCCACCGCAACCAGGCTTACAAGGCCGGAGTGCTCGACAAGTTGGCCAGCGTGCGCGGCATAGACGTTCCGGTCCTCGAACTCATGAGCGACTCCGATGCCACATTCGACCGCATCGTTGAGGTCGGCCGTCGCGCCATCGAGGAAGACGGTGCCGAGGCGCTGGTCTTCGGTTGCATGACCATGTCGTTCCTGGGCGTCGCGCCAAAGCTGTCGAGCGCGCTTGGCGTGCCGGTCATCAACGCCGCGCAGGCTGCTCTGAAGGCTGCCGAAAGCACGGTTTCACTTGGCCTTTCCCACAGCAAGCGCGCCTTCGCGACACCGCCCAAGTACCGCGATGAGGTTCAGCCCGTTGCGCCGGCGTCAAGCGGCGCGCGCAGCCTCGCCGAACACTGAGTGCCTGACTTCATGTCCACAGCCGAGCAAAAAGGAGTTGGAAGGGTGAGAAAGCTTGTCTTGAACGGCGCGAGTGCGCTGGCAATGCTGTCCATACTGGCCTCGCCAGTGGCGGCACAATCCGCCAATGAGATCGTATGGGGTGACCTGCTTCCGGCCGCGCTCGACAATCATGTCGCGCTCGATCAGCCGAGCCAGATGGTCATGCTGAACGTCTATGACGGCCTCTTCCGCTATATCGGCAATCCACCGGACCTCCAGCCATGGCTTGTCGAGGACTACACCGGCAGCGAGGACGGGCTGACCTGGGAATTCACGCTGAAGCCGGATGTGAAGTTCCACGACGGTTCCGTCATGACGGCCGAGGACGTGGTCTACAGCTTTCATCGTGTTCTTGGGCTGAACAAAGGCGCGGCCGGCACGTTCACGCCGATCCTCAAGCCGGAGAACATCACGGCGGTCGACGATCTGACGGTCCGGTTCGTGCTCGACAGCGCCTATGCACCCTTTCTTGCCGCCTTGCCGCTGGTCTCGATCGTCAACAAGGACCTGGTCCAGGAGCACGAAAAGGATGGCGACTGGGGCGCTGAATGGCTGGCGTCCCACTCCGCCGGTTCCGGCGCCTACACCATCGATCCCGACACCTACCGTCCCCAGGAAAACCTGACCTTCATCCGGTTCGAGGATCACTTCTTCGGCTGGGACGACAATCCCGATCCGATCGAGGTGGTTCGCGCCCAGCCTATCCAGGAGACGACGACACGGGTCATGGCGCTGATGAGTGGCGACATTCATGCCACGGATTCCTACCTTCCGACCGACCAGGTTCGCCGGGTGTCGTCGACCGAAGGCGTCCATCTCGCGCAGGATGAATCCATGCGCGTCATGTTCTTGCGAATGAACAATTCCAAGCCGCCTTTCGACAACATCAACTTCCGCAAGTGCGTCAGCCACGCGATGAACTATGAAGGCTTCATCACCGGCATTCTCGAAGACTATGCCGTTCGCAATCCCGGCCCCATCCCGCGCAATCTCTGGGGCAGCCCCGACGATCTCGTCGGCTATACATACGATATCGACCTGGCGCAGGAGTACTGTGACAAGGCGCGGGAAGAAGGCGCACCCGTCGATCGCGAAATCGAGATCTACACGCAGGCCCAGCTTGAGCAGACCAACCAGGTTGCCCAGGTTCTCCAGGCCGAGTTGCGCAAGGTCGGCGTCACGATGAAGGTCATACCGGCGAACTTCTTCAACCTCGTCGCCATGATGGGTACCGCCGAAAGCAGCCCGGACATGTGGGTCCACTGGGTCTCCACCTACTTCGTGGATCCCGAAAACTGGATCGGCCAAACCTATGACAGCGCATTTCAGGGGAGCTGGAGGGGATCTTCCTGGTACACGAACCCGCAGCTTGATGAAATGCTACGCTCGGCGCGTGTCGAATTGGACCAGGACAAGAGGCGCGAAGTTTACGAAGAGGCCTCGCGCATCGTCGTGGATGAAGCGGTTGACGTGTGGGTTTACAACACCGTCCAGCTTCGCGGCCTCAGTGATCAGATCGAGGGCTACAAGTTCTCGCCGATCGGATCGGGCGCCGATTTCCGTTACCTCTCACTGAAAAATTGATGAAGGCGGGGGGCAGGCGAGGTCCGCCTGCTCCCGCAACCGTGGGTGAGACATGATTGGCTTCCTGCTGCGTCGACTGGTTATGGTGGTGCCAGCCCTGTTCGGGCTTCTGGTCGTCATGTTCCTGCTGGTACGCATTGTGCCCGCCGATCCGGCCGCCGTGCTCGCCGGCGACAATGCGACCGTCGCGCAGATCGAACAGATCAGGCAGACCCTTGGACTTGACCGGCCGCTGTACGAACAGTTCTGGTTGTATCTGACGCAGGTCCTACAGGGCGATTTCGGGACGTCTTTGTATTCGAGCCGACCGATTGGAGCCGATATCGCTCTTCGCCTTGGCGCCACGATCGAACTGACGCTGGTCTCCCTGGTCTTCGCGACCGCAGTCGGCATGGTGCTCGGCGTCCTGGCCGCCGTCCGCCGGAATTCATTGATCGACTACGTACTGCGCTTCATATCGGTAGGTGGCCTGGCGCTCGCCAGCTTCTGGATCGCCATCATGCTGCAGCTGTTGCTGTCCATGCATCTGGGCTGGTTGCCCCTGCGCGGCCGGCTGCCAGCCAGCCTTCCCGCCCCGCCGCATTTCACTGGCCTGTATTTGGTGGACTCGCTCTTGGTAGGGCGCCTCGACATTTTCGTCGCTTCGCTCAGCCACATCGTCCTGCCGGCGTTCACCCTATCACTTGCCGGGCTGGCAGCGATCGTCCGCTTCACCCGCTCATCCGTGGTCGAGACGATGCAAAACGACTTTGTGGCCTACGAACGCGCCGTCGGCTATCCGCAGCGCAGGATCATCATGCCATACGTGCTGCGCAGTTCGCTTATCACGCCGATCACCCAGGTCGGCCTGATGTTCGGAAGCCTCATTTCGGGCGCGGTCGCAATCGAAGCGATCTTCGACTGGCCAGGCCTTGGCTTCTACCTCGTCCAGGCCATCCTCTCCTCTGACTACAAGGCTATTCTGGCCGTTACGCTGGTGATCGGCGTCATCTACGCCTTCGTGAACATTGTGGTCGACGTCATTCACGGTCTGGTCGACCCCAGGATTTCGCAGAAGGGCTGACGACAATGCTGATCCTTCGCAGATTCCTCCGCGACGTCCCGGCCGTAATCGGCGCGCTCATCGTCCTGACACTGGTGATCGTCGCGATCTTCGCACCATATATCGCGCCGCGCCTGGCCGAAGCCTTTGATTCCAACCTCATGATGCGGCTCAAGCCGCCGAGTGCGGACTATCCCTTCGGAACGGACGGTCTGGGTCGCGACATCCTCTCGCGTGTCATCCTCGGCACCCGCCCCGCTCTTGCCGCCAGCCTGATTGTGGTGTTGGGAGCCATGGTGATCGGCATTCCGCTCGGCCTCATCGCCGGCTATCGCGACGGATGGGTATCCGAGACGATCATGCGCGTCACCGACGTCTTCCTCGCGGTGCCCCAGCTTGTCCTCGCCCTTGCCATGGCGCAGATTCTTTCGGGCGGCATATGGAGCGCGATCCTTGCCCTGGCACTGACCTACTGGCCATTCTTCACCCGCACCGTCTACTCCGAGACCCGGCGTGTGCGAAGCGCCCTGTTCATCGATGCGCTCGAGAGCCTCGGTGCAAGCCGGCTCCGCATCCTGACCCTGCACGTCATGCCCAATGTCGCCGCCCCGGTCATCGTCCGCGCCACGGCCGGCATGGGGTTCACGATTCTGACGCTCGCGGTGCTCGGCTTCCTCGGAGTGGGCGCGGCACCGCCCGATCCCGATTGGGGCCTCACCATCGCCGAGAGCCGACAATACCTGCCGCAGAGCTGGTGGTATGCCACCTTCCCCGGCCTCGCCATCTTTATCGTCGTGCTCGGCTTCAGTTTTCTCGGTGATGGGCTGCGTGATCTGGTCGATCCGCGCCTGCGGAGGTCGCGATGAGGGATGATCTCGTCCTGTCTGTCCGGGACCTCAGCGTGACCGTCCATTCCGACGATGGGCCTGCAAAGATCCTCGACCACGTCAACCTTGAGCTCAGGCGCGGCGAAATCATGGGCGTGGCGGGGGAATCCGGTTGCGGCAAGTCGACCCTGATCCGCTCCATCCTCGGTATCCTGCCGCACGGCGCACACTCGGTAACCGGCGAAATCCAGTTCTGTGGCGAGAATCTCTTGTCGATGCCGCAGCGACGGCTCGAGCGTGAAATCCGAGGCGCTGCCATCGGCTTCATCCCACAAGATCCCTATCTCGCCCTGAATCCGGTTTTCACCGTCGGCGATCAGCTCCTGGAAATCCTGCGCTGGCATGGCATGCCGGGCGAGAGTTCGGACCGGCGCTATACGCGCTCTGTTCGCGCCCGTCATCGCGAACGCATCATCGAATTGCTGGACGCCGTCCAAGTCCCCGACGCGCGCAACGCCCTCGATCGCTACCCGCATGAGTTCTCCGGCGGACAGCGCCAGCGCCTGCTTATCGCCGGTGCGATCGCCTGCCAGCCACAGATCATTCTTGCCGACGAGCCGACAACGGCACTCGATGTGACCACGCAGTTGCAGATCCTCAAGCTGCTCAAGGAACTCGCGGCTCGCTTCGACGTCTCCATGTTGCTTGTGACACATGATTTTGGCGTCATCGGTCAGCTCAGCGACCGCGTCACCATAATGTATGCCGGACAGACCGCCGAGTACGGGCCCACGGGCGAGATCATCAACGACCCGCGCCATCCCTACACGCAAATGCTCATCAGATGCCATCCCGACAGGTCGGACGAACTCATTGGCATCCCCGGCCAGGTTCCTGTGCCCGTATCGCCACCTTCCGGTTGCCGCTTTCATCCCCGCTGCCCCGCGGCGCTCGACATCTGCAGCGCCGCGCGGCCACCGCTCTTGTACGGAGAAGCGGACAGGCAGGCAGTCGCGTGCGTTCTCTATTCGGAGATCGTTTCCTGATGCCAAAAGTTCTCGTTGAACTCCAGGATGTCAGCACGACGTTCAAACCTCGCCGGAAGCTCTTCCAGGACAAGCTTCCCCCGATCCGCGCCGTCGAGCGTGTTTCGCTGACCCTCATGGAAGGCGAAATACTCGGTGTCATCGGCGAATCGGGATGTGGAAAGTCGACACTGGCGCGGACAATCCTCGGGCTCCAAACCGAGACGGCCGGCCAGATCGTGCTGGATGGCAATATCGTCTCCGGCCTTCCCGCCAGACACAGCCGCAAGGCAAGGCGCGACATTCAGTATGTCCATCAGGACCCGGGAGCGGCGCTTGATCCCTGGTGGCGCGTCGGCGCATCGCTTGACGAGTCGCTGAAGGTGGGCGGCGTTGCCGACCCGGTCGAACGAGCAGAGCGAATTGACAGGATGCTGAATGCCGTCGGCCTCAATGCAGGATTCCGGTCGCGCTACCCGCATGAGCTTTCGGGCGGCCAGCAGCGGCGCATCGGGCTGGCGCGAATACTTGGCCTCCATCCGCGTATCGTCATCCTCGACGAACCCACGTCCGGCCTGGACCTTTCCGTGCAGGCGACGGTGCTGCGCCTCATTCGCGATCTGCGCAATCAGTTTGGCCTGACCTATCTCTTCATCAGCCACGACCTTTCCGTGGTGAAGCGCATGTGCGACCGCATCGCCATCATGTATCTCGGCCGCATCGTCGAGGTCGGTAGCGCCGAGCAGATATTCACCAACCCGCGCCACCCCTACACGCAGGCACTGCTCAACGCGGCACCTCGCCTGCGCCCCGGCCAGCTCGAGGAGATCGAGGCACTGGCGGGGGATCCGCCCAATCCCGCTCGCAAGCCTTCCGGTTGCGCCTTCCATACGCGCTGCCCCTATGCCGATGAGCGTTGCTCCCAGATCGAACCGGAATTGCGGGAAGTTCGCACGGGGCAACAGGCCGCCTGCATCCGCCTCGAGGCGATAGCACAGCAGACAGCCAGAACTCCCGAACTGCTCCCTGAAATCGCACGCTGAATAGGAATCCTACAGATGCTTGAATCCCCCAGTTACGGGCTCGGCGCGAATTCCGCCGCCGCAGTCACGACGCCGCGCAGCGATGGCGAGCGCGTTTGCGATCCGATTTCACTGGAGATTATCCGTGGTGCGATCGCCGCCGCCCAGGCCGAGATGGAGGCGCTGCTGGAGCGCACTGCGATCTCCGCCTTCATTCGTGAGAAGAAGGATTTCTACACGGCATTGTTCGACGAGAACGGCGTCATGGCGGTTGGCTCGATGGTGCCGATCTTTGGCGACATGACGACACCGGTCTTCGAGCACTTTCCACCCGAAACCATGAAACCTGGCGATCTGTACTGGTACAATGACTGCTACGGCTCGCGAGGTGCGGTCTCCCATTCCAACGACCAGGTCTTGCTTGCCCCTGTCTTCCAGGACGGACGCCGTTGCGGCTTCGTGATGAGCTGGGCACATTTCGCCGATGTAGGCGGGTTGCGCCCCGGATCGATCAGCCCGGACGCCACTGATATCTTCCAGGAAGGCATCATCATCCCGATCACGAAGCTTGTCAGCGAGGGCCAGATCAACGATGCCGCTCTGGCGATCTTCCACCGCAACTCCCGTTTTCCCGAACAGAGCGACGGTGACATGCGGGCCCTCATGGCCAGCGTCGAGCTTGGCGTAAAGCGGGTCTCCGGCATACTCGACTGCTTCGGCGCCGATGTTGTGGCCGATGCGTTTTCCCAACTCCTGGACCGGACCCGGCGACTTGTCCGCGAGCGCCTCGCGCTTTCCTTCGACTACGGCACCCACTCCTTCACCGACGCGATCGACGGAGACGGCCACGGCAACGGCCCCTTCAAGCTCCGCTTCTCGTTGACCCGCGCACGCGGCGAGGATGGCGAAGACCATTTCGTGTTTGATGCCAGCGAGACCGACGATCAGGCGCTTGGGCCAGTCAATTACCTGATGAACCGCGGCGTCCCGGGCATGGCTCTCGGCCTCTACTATCTTGGCGGCGACAGTTCGCAAGTGTGCAACGCCGGCGGTCCCAACGCGCTGGACGAAGTGATCCTGCGCGAAGGCTCGCTATTGGCACCTCGCTTCCCGGCCCCGCTGGGCATGCGCGGGTTGACGACCATGCGCGTGATTTCGGCCATCAACGGCCTTGTCAACGTCGCCAATGGCGGCGCTCCGGCGGCGAACTCCGCCTATGTCATCTCGATCATGCGCGGCAACTTTCGCACGGCCAACGGCGACCTGGAGCGGTTTCTGCTGGCCGATGGCGTCGGCGTCGGCTACGGCGCGCGGCCCAATGCCGATGGCATTGATGCCGTCTACTTCGTCGCCCAGGAGAACTACCCCGTCGAGTTCCTCGAACTCGCCTACCCGATAAAGCTGCGGACATACGGCATCCTCACGGATTCCGGTGGTGCCGGCCGCCATCGCGGCGGCTGCGGCATCGTTCGCGAATACGAAATCCTGGCCGAGGACGCGATGATCGCGATCCGCATTGACAGCGTCAAGAACCCGCCTTGGGGCATAGACGGCGGCAGGTCCGGCGGCTCCGGGCGCGCGGTGGTCAATCCCGGTACCGACCGCGAACGCGTTCTCGCACCGCTCTCAGATGGCAATCTGCTCTACAAGGGGGACATATTGCGCATTGAGACCGGCGGCGGCGGCGGCCATGGTCACCCCTTTGACCGCGCCCCGGCAAAGATACTCGAGGATTTTCTGGGCGGCTTTGTAAGCCGCGAGGCCGCGCGCGAGATCTACGGCGTCGTGATCGTCGACGTGCGGGTCGACGAGGTCGCCACGCAGCGTCTACGCGCCGCCCGTCCCGCAACTGCCCGTTTTCACCGTCAGGAGTATGTTGATGCGCTCGTCTGAGGACACGCTCTCAATCGCCGTCGATATCGGCGGCACGTTCACCGATATCTCGCTCTTTGACCGGTCGAGCGGCAATGTCTGGCGTGCCAAGACGCCAAGCATACCGAGCGATCCGTCCGAAGCCTTCCTGAACGGCATCAGGCTGGCGCTCGCGGATGCGGGCGTGCCGGCTTCCGCGCTGGCGCGCGTGCTCCACGGCACCACTGTCGCCACCAACATGATCCTTGAAGGAAAGGGCGCGCCCACCGCCCTGATTACCACCCGTGGCTTCCGCCACGTGCTGGAGATCGGTCGTCAGGATATTCCGCGCAACGCCAATCTCTATACCTGGGAGAAGCCGGCGCGCCCCGTCCCCGCGTCCCGCATCTTCGAAGTCGACGAACGTCTGGCGCCCGGCGGCGCGGTCCTTGAGGAACTCGACGAGGAGAGCGTACGCGAGGCGGCGAGCCTGATCGCAGAGATGGATGTCGAAGCTGTCGGCGTCTGCCTGCTTCACGCCTTCGCAAATCCCGCCCACGAGCGGCGCGTGGCGGAAATCCTGCGCGAAAAGTTGCCGGATCTCGCCATCACCACCTCGGTCGATGTCCTTCCTGTCGTGCGGGAATATGAGCGCTCGCTGACGACCGTGCTCAACGCCACCGTCATGCCTGGCGTGACGACCTATGTCGGCCGGCTTGAGAAGCGCCTTGAAGACGAGGCCATCGGAGCGCCCCTGCTTTTGATGCAGTCCAACGGAGGCGTCGCTGGCGCCGCCGCCATACGTCAGGCCCCGGCCCTGACGGCGCTGTCCGGCCCTGCCGCTGGCGTGGTCGGCGCGCGCGCGGTGGCAGCGGCTTGCGGCATCGAGGACATCATCACCGTCGACATTGGCGGCACGAGCGCGGACATCTGCCTGATCAAGGGCGGCAGCATCGGACTGACCCAGAACGGCAGGGTCGGCGAGTGGCCTTTGCCCCTTCCGATGGTTGACATGGTCACCATCGGCGCGGGAGGAGGATCGATCGCAGCCGTGACCGATCACACACTCTCGGTCGGCCCGCGCAGCGCGGGCGCCCGGCCAGGTCCGGCGGCCTATGGCCATGGCGGGCAGCAGGCCACCGTCACCGACGCCCATGTCGTCCTTGGCCATCTGCCCTCGTCGCTGCTCGGCGGCCGCATGGCGCTCGACCAGGAGGCGGCCAGGGACGTCGTCTCCAAGATCGCCGATCCGCTTGGGCTTGAGGTACAGGATGCTGCGCGCGGCATTCTCGCCATTGCGGACAACCACATGATGGGTGCCGTCCGCGTCGTGTCGGTCGAGCGCGGTCACGATCCGCGCAAGTTCACCTTGATGCCGTTCGGCGGTGCCGGCCCCCTCCACGGCTGCTCGCTGGCGGATCTCCTTGGGATCGAACGTGTCATGATCGCGCCCGCACCGGGCGTTCTCTGCGCGGACGGGCTCCTGGCGGCCGACCTGAAAGCCGAATTCACCCGCACCCTGCCGCGTGCCGGCGCCATCGACATCGATGCGGCAACGCAGGTCTTCCTGGAGCTTGAGAGCGACGCGACGGCGTGGCTCGACGAGGAACGCGTGGCGCCGGAAAAGCGCAGCATCAAATGGGTCGCGCTCCTGCGCTATCATGGTCAAGGCGGGGAACTCGCGATCGGATGGGAAGGGGAGCGGGAGAAACTTGAAGCCGCCTTTGCTGGCGAGCACCAGTCTCTCTACGGCTTTACCCTGAAGTCGGCCGTTGAACTGGTAACGCTCCGGGTGGAAGCGATGGGCATGACATCGAGCCCGCCGGTCACCGAAGTCGACGATGCCGGGGCTTTCGAACCATATGCCCACACGAAAGTAAGCTTTCCTGCCGGCGAGATGGACGTGCCGGTGGTCGATCGCGGTTCGCTCGGCGCCGGCACGACATTCGATGGTCCGATGATCCTGACCCAGCTCGACACCACCACGCTCGTCCTGCCTGACTGGTCGGGGGAAGTCCACAAGACGGGCACGATCATTCTCACCCGACGCGAAGGGACGATTCAGTGAGCGAACCGAGCCAGGCTCTTCAGGCAGTCTTCGATCATATTGCGGCCAACGAGGAAAGTTTCGTCCAGCGCGTGATGGACTATGTCCGCCATCCGTCGATCAGCGCGCAGAATGTCGGTATCCGCGAGGTCGCGTCCATTCTGGTCGAGACCCTGACGCGCCTCGGTTTCGAAGCGGAAGCCGTTCCGACCAAAAACCACCCGATGGTCCTGGGACGGCGCGAAGTTTCGCCGGACAAGCCCACGATCCTCCTGTACGGCCACTATGACGTTCAGCCGCCCGATCCGCTGGAATTGTGGGTGAGCCCGCCTTTCGAGCCCACCATCCGCGACGGGCGGATCTACGCGCGCGGCATTGGAGACAACAAGGGGCAGCACTTCGCCCAGCTCCTTGCGATCGAATCGCATCTGGCCGTGCACGGCGAGTTGCCGTGCAATGTCGTGTTCCTGCTGGAGGGCGAGGAAGAGATCGGCAGTCCGCATATCGCCGAGTTCGTGCGCGAGCACGCGGCGCGCCTTGACGCCGATCTGGTCGTGACATCGGACGGGCCGCTGCACGACACCGGCCTGCCGGTCATCATGTTCGGCGTTCGCGGTGTCGCCGCCTTCGAGTTGCGCGCCAAGACGGCCTCGCGCGACGTGCATTCAGGCAATTTCGGCGGAATCGTGCCGAACGCGATCTGGAAGCTCGTCCATCTTCTTGCGACGATGAAGAGCCCGACCGGTGAGATCACGATCGAGGGTCTTACCGAACCGGTCATTGCGCCCACCAACTACGAACGTGAGGCGGTATCGAGACTGCCTCTGGATGTCGACCAGGTGAAGGCGCAACTTGGCCTGGCCGAACTGGATGAACCGAAGGATCGTGCGTATTACGACCGGGTGATGTTTCACCCGACGCTGACAATCAACGGTCTGCATGGGGGCTATGGCGGGCCTGGAATGAAAACGGTCCTTCCCTGCGAGGCGTTCGTCAAATGCGATGTGCGCCTTGTCGAGCCGCTGACGCCCGAATACGTCTTCGAGAAGGTTGCCGCACACGTTGCCATCCATGCGCCGGATGTCGAATTCGTACCGCTCAACGGCATGCTTCCGTCCAAGACGCCGATGGACTCCCGCTTCGCCGAGCCGCTCCGCCAAGCCGTCGTGGCCGCACGCGGCGTCGAGCCGCTGCTATATCCCACCATTGGCGGCAGCCTTCCGGATTATGTGTTCACCAAGATCCTGGGCCTGCCGGCATTCGTCATACCGTATGCCAATGCCGACGAGGCGAACCACGCCCCCAACGAAAATCTGGAGATCGTCCGTTTCATCGATGGAGTGCGAACCGGCGCCGCGATCCTGACCCAAATCGGCGCGTTGCGATAAAATTGCGGGGCTGTGTTTCTGGACGCGAAAACGCCCGCTTTCGCACCACTCCCTGATTGCGGGCCAGATCGGCCGCCTTCGCACCCGCCTCGTGCTCGCGCAGAATCGCCATGATCTGCTCTTCCGTAAACCGCTTCCGCTTCATCTGTCCGTCCTTCAATCGAGGCCGGACTCCAACTCCAGGTGGAGGAAAAACTCAGTGGCAGGTCAAGCTTCGTCCGCACCCTCTTTGTCTCGCTATCTCGAATTGAGGTCGGTGCCCGCACCGGCAATGAGATGCGCCTGATCATCCAGAAGGATGAACGCTCGCGCTCGTCCAATGCAGCCCTCGTCAACCTTTTGGCAAAGGCGCATCTTTATCTCCAGCATCTGACACGGGCACCACACACGACCGTCTCAGATGTAGCCAGGCTTCGGCGTGCATCGCGTCGATGTCGGACGCATTCTGCCGCTCGCATTCCTGGCACCAAAGCTCACAGATAAGCTGCTCAATGGCTCTCAGGCCTGCGGTCTGTCGGCTCGCCGGCTGGCGCGAGCCGATCTTCCGATGCTCTGGTCCGAGCAAGCTGCAGCGCTGCAATAGGCGCCTCAAACCGACCGCGCGATCCCCGCAGAACGGGCTGCAGATGGCGCGCCCATATCAGGTCAACTCTGAAGCAAGTAGCGTTTCCCGCATGAAAGTTCGTTGGACCCGCTCGCGCAACCTACGGAACTTGCGGCACTTTTCGCAGACGGTGTTGTGGACTGGTGTTTGCGGGAAAACACTGGTGGAGCTGAGCGGGATCGAACCGCTGACCTCGTCATTGCGAACGACGCGCTCTCCCAACTGAGCTACAGCCCCATGACCAGTGCCGCGCATTTAGGGAGGCCACCTGTTTTCTGTCAAGGTGATCTTTGCATCGGCGCGGCCCCGCCGCGGAGCCGGGGCTTGCCGCGCACGAACCCAGCGTCTAAATGTCGGCAACATACGAAAGAGCATCGGTCGCGGCCGGTCGCGACCTACGGAGACCTGCATGATCGCCCTCATTCAGACCATCATCCTGGCGCTGGACATCTACTGGTGGCTGATCATCCTGTCGGCGATCTTCTCCTGGCTCTATGCCTTCAACGTCGTCAATCCGCGCAACCAGTTTGTCGGCACGATCGGCAGTTTCCTTTACAAGGTCACCGAGCCGGCATTGCGGCCGATCCGCCGCTTGCTGCCCGATCTGGGCGGCATCGACATCTCGCCCATCATACTTCTGCTTCTCATCTTCTTCCTGCGCCAGTTCATTTTGACCACGGTCGCGCCGGCGCTCATCTGACGTTTGGGAAAGATGGGCCGCGCGGATTGATATCGGACGCGGCCAGCCCCATGTGAGGCGCACCGCGCCCCCTTTCGCATTTGCGGAAAAACCTGTATGAGCGCGCCAACGAAATCGCCGCGCCTAGAGGTGCTGGCCCCAAAACCCCCCGGGTACACCTTATGAAGCTCCGCAACATCGCGATCATCGCGCACGTCGACCATGGCAAGACGACGCTCGTCGACGAACTCCTCAAGCAGTCGGGCTCGTTCCGCGAGAACCAGCGCGTGGCCGAACGCGCGATGGATTCGAACGATCTGGAAAAGGAGCGCGGCATCACGATCCTCGCCAAGGCGACCTCGGTCGACTGGCAGGACACGCGCATCAACATCGTCGATACGCCGGGCCACGCCGATTTCGGCGGCGAGGTCGAGCGCATCCTGTCGATGGTCGATGGCGCGATCGTCCTCGTCGACGCTGCCGAAGGCCCGATGCCGCAGACCAAGTTCGTCGTCGGCAAGGCGCTGAAGGTCGGCCTGCGGCCCATCGTCGTCATCAACAAGATCGACCGTCCCGACGCCCGTCACGTCGAGGTCGTCAACGAGGTGTTCGACCTGTTCGCCGCCCTCGACGCCACCGACGAGCAGCTCGACTTCCCGATCCTCTACGGTTCCGGCCGCGATGGCTGGGTCTCCGAGAACCCGGAAGGACCGAAGGACGAAAAGCTCGCGCCGCTCTTCGACCTCGTCCTGAAGCACGTGCCCGAGCCGACCGTCGAGCCTGGCCCGTTCCGCATGATCGGCACGATCCTGGAGGCCAACCCGTTCCTCGGTCGCATCATCACCGGCCGCATCGCATCGGGCACGTTGAAGCCGAACCAGTCGGTCAAGGTCCTGCACCATGACGGCTCGCTGCTCGAAAACGGCCGCGTCTCCAAGATTCTCGCCTTCCGCGGCCTCGAGCGCCAGCCGATCGAGGAAGCGCAGGCAGGCGACATCGTCGCGATCGCGGGCCTTTCCAAGGGCACCGTCGCCGACACGTTCTGCGACCCGTCGGTGACCGAGCCGATGCAGGCGCAGCCGATCGACCCGCCGACCGTCACCATGTCCTTCATCGTCAACGATTCGCCGCTGGCCGGAACCGAGGGCGACAAGGTGACGAGCCGCGTCATCCGCGACCGCCTGCTGAAGGAAGCCGAGGGCAATGTCGCGCTCAAGATCGAGGAATCGGCCGACAAGGATTCATTCTACGTCTCGGGTCGCGGTGAATTGCAGCTCGCGGTCCTGATCGAGACCATGCGCCGCGAGGGCTTCGAGCTCGCCGTCTCGCGTCCGCGCGTTGTCATGCAGAAGGACGAGAACGGCGAGTTGCTGGAGCCGATCGAAGAGGTCGTCATCGACGTCGACGAGGAGCATTCGGGCGTCGTCGTGCAGAAGATGTCCGAGCGCAAGGCCGACATGGTCGAGCTGCGTCCCTCCGGCGGCGACCGCCAGCGCCTCGTCTTCCACGCCCCGACGCGCGGCCTCATCGGCTACCAGTCGGAGCTTTTAACCGACACGCGCGGCACCGCCGTCATGAACCGGCTGTTCCACTCTTACCAGCCCTACAAGGGCGAGCTGGCGGGCCGAACCAACGGCGTCCTGATCTCGAACGACCAGGGCGAGTCGGTCGCCTTCGCCATGTGGAATCTCGAGGATCGCGGCCCGATGGTCATCGACGCCGGCGTCAAGGTCTATGCCGGCATGATCATCGGCATCCATTCGCGCGACAACGATTTGGAAGTGAACGTCCTCAAGGGCAAGAAGCTCACCAACATCCGCGCTGCCGGCAAGGACGAGGCCGTCCGCCTCACCCCGCCGATCCGCATGACGCTGGAGCGCGCGCTCGCCTGGATTCAGGATGACGAGCTCGTCGAGGTCACCCCGAAGACGATCCGTCTGCGCAAGCTCTATCTCGACCCGCATGAGCGCAAGCGCTTCGAAAAGTCCGCCAAGGTCGCCGGCGCGGCGTAGGTCCAGGGCGACATACGCGATTGAAGACGGCCACGTGTCCAATGGATGCGGGGCCGTCTTGCTTTTGGGGCGGCCGCCGGACTATCTCGGAACCGATCCGGTTGAACGAGAAGGGGTGCGCGCGTGATCTACATTCTACTGTGCAAGGACAAGGCGGGACATTTGCAGACCCGGCTCGACAATCGCCCGGCCCATGTCGACTACCTGAACGGGCTCGACACGAGGGGCGTGCTGCGCTTTGCCGGCCCCTTCCTCGACGCCCAGGGAAAGCCGAACGGCTCGATGGTCGCCATCGAGGCCGAGGACGAAAAATCCGCGCGCGCCATCGCCGATGCCGACCCCTATGCCAAGGCCGGTCTTTTCGAGAATGTCGACGTGCGCCCGTGGAACTGGGTCTTCAAGAAGCCGGATGCAGCCTGATGCAATACTGGCTGTTCAAGTCGGAGCCCGACGTCTTTTCCTTCGACGACCTGAAAGCTAAGGGGAAGAAGGGGCAGGAATGGGACGGCGTGCGCAACTATCAGGCCCGCAACAACATGCGGGCGATGAAGGTCGGCGACCGCGGGTTCTTCTACCATTCCAATATCGGCCTCGAGGTCGTCGGCATCGTCGAAGTCTGCGGCGAGATCCATCCCGATTCCACGACCGATGATCCGCGCTGGGAATGCGTCGACGTGCGGGCACTGCAGAAGGTGCCGACACCGGTGACGCTCGCCGAGGTCAAGGCCAATCCGAAGCTCGCAAAGATGTCGCTCGTCACCTCGATGCGCCTGTCCGTCCAGCCGGTGACGCCCGACGAATGGGCGGAAGTGTGCCAAATGGCCGGTTTCAAGAAAACGCCGTGAAAGACAGGCGCGCCTTCATCCGCGCCAACACGGGGCTGATCGCGCCGCCGCACGTGCCCGAGATCGAGCTTCACCTGGCCGACGAGGCCCATGACCTGTGGCACCGCACCGAGGCCGAGCTCGAAGCCATCGGCCTCGAGCCGCCCTTTTGGGCGTTCGCCTGGGCAGGCGGGCAAGGCCTGGCGCGCTACGTGCTCGATCACCCCGAAACCGTGGCGGGCAGGCGCGTCGTCGATTTCGCGACCGGCTCCGGCCTCGTCGCCATCGCCGCGATGAAAGCGGGCGCGCTGCACGTCCTTGCCAGCGACATCGATCCTTTCTGCGCGGCGGCCGTTGCGCTCAATGCGGCGGCGAACAATATTGTCGTCGAGACCAGCGACCGCGACCTCGTCGGCGAGAAGCTCGACTGCGACGTGCTTCTGGCCGGCGACGTCTTTTACGACCGCTCCTTTGCCGACCGGCTCGTGCCCTGGCTGCGCGAGTTGACCATGGCGGGCGTGACCGTTCTGGTCGGGGATCCTGGCCGCGCCTACCTGCCGCGCGAGCGTCTGGCGGCACTTGCCCGCTATGAGGTGCCGGTGACGCGAATACTGGAGGATGCCGAAGTCAAACGCACCACCGTCTGGCAATTCGGCTAGGGTCAGGACTCATTGATCCAGAAGATGAAGACTGCCGCGAAAGCGATTGCTGACAAGAAGGTGTGAGCGCATCGTTCGTACCTTGTGTGGATGCGCCGCCAGTCCTTAAGGCGAGCGAACATA